>JAYQTM010000001.1:0-1255000 GCA_038147395.1 Candidatus Eutrophovita brisbanensis
GCTCAAGTGGCCACTTCCGTTCAGTTACGTATTGCTCTCCAGACAATTTTTCGCATCGCTAAATCTCGGCAGAATGCCGCCACATCTCGACCGGCCTCTACTGTAACTTTTTGTCCATCAAATCTGACTCGAGAGAGAAAAATTTGTGAAGATAATATCCGAATAAGTCACACAATCTAAAAAGAGCACGTTAGTCGTATTCCCGAATACTCTGAACGACCCTATTAGATTTGAGGGACTGAACAAGAGAACAAAAAGCACCTATGTCTCGGGTAGTGACAACGTTGAACTCGATCTCAGTACGCGAATAAACGATATGGGATAGGTCGACATCATGTTTTGGTTAATGTCGCCGGTCGTATCCGATGAATTTTTTTGAGTATTGTCCATCGAGAATGTTACTTAAATCATTAGACTGTGACATCACAAAATTGGTACACGCGCCTAAGCAACTTGGACTCTCCATCTTTCGGATTATCTTCGAGGAATTGATCCACCCAAATATTAGTAAAAAGAAAACTCTACTGAAGCGGGAATCAAGCCTCAAAAATCTAGACTCATATAAATGGTGACCAAAGATAGTTATTGAGATATGAATATTTGTACAAAGACTCTCGCTGAGACTCCGTTAAACCATTAAAACTTCGCCACTCGTCAAATGCAGTGGCCATAGCCTCTCGATCTCCTACTTTTTTTCACGAAAGCATCTCCATCAAAGTATTGTGAATTTTCGCCGACGACACTCATTAAATTCATTGCACCACATTCAGCAGCTACCGACCCGTGCTGTGTAACGCACATAAAACCAGGAAATACTCTCGCTAATTCCACCACAGACGAACGTGAATCAACGAAAAACACACCCCGATGAAGAGGATTCAGTGACTGTATTTGGCTCGACAGGTGGCACGGGTACATGTTGAGAAGTAGTTCAAAATAATCTCGGTCCTTCCTCGCGTACTCGTTATTTTTAAACATAGCGGGATGCGGCTTCACGACGACATTTAAACCAAGCTCTATGGCGTAATCAACGAATGCTTTTTGAAAACCATGCAAGTCGCCGAACTCTGAAACCCCATAGAATGTTGGGCGTCGCTAATAGTAGCCAAAAAAATAATTACTGTACTTTTATAGGGAAAGATAGCTGAGTCTAATTTAGCGTCGAATCGATATCGTTATCCTTGGATAAGCGTATTTTCGTCTCTCCGAACCAGATTTTGTATTTTATGCTTTCCTTCCTGTATTTCTCTCTCGGCAAACATTGCATAATGTGTACGGCGAAATTCAATCCCCTTGCGAATATCGATACCGGTAAACCCTTTAAACCGCCCTGAATCCCTGATGGTAAATACTGTATCTCAATTCATCAATATTGATTTTGATCAGATGCCCTCCTCCCACACCTCTGGAAAACCAGTAGTCTCGAAAATTGAACTGAACCACGTCATATCGACCGGGCTTTTGGCGAAGTTTCCGGAGATACCTTATTTGATAACCGACTTGAAGATATCCAAATATCAAAAATACAAACAAATGAACAGAAGGTCGAGGCAGAAGAGATGTGTCTCGCGCTCGGAAAAATGCACTTAACAAACAGTCTCCGATAACCAGATTCTTATATTTCATCATGAGCACGCGCCGAAGAAATGCATTTCGGCCAAGCAAATATTGAGGGATCAAGGACCATGAAGACCAAATAGCGTGAATGAAATCCGATGCAATACTAAAGAATATGGCCATCGTTTCTCTCACAGAAAAACCGAAAACGCCTGACTTCAAAAGTTGGCACCGAGGACATCGACAAAATCCAGATGTATGTCTTCAGCACCAAAGACCGTAACAAGTGATTTCTTTAACAAATCCTTTATTTTTCGAATCAAACGACAGATCAACAACCTTGATTGTTCTCATAAATAATTGCGATGTTTTTAAACTGGCGCAAAATAAAAGACTAGAGAGTGATTCTGATATTCTCAAAAAACTTTTGCTTAACACGTTAAATCCTGAATGAAGGTTGAAATTCATTGGATCTCGTAAATAACTGGAACATACTATGTTCTGCTACCCATCAGGACAGCAGGGTACTCCAGCAACAATCTTATACGGGCTAACATTCTGAATCACTACAGCCCCTTTGCCAACAACGCATCCGTCACCTAAGAGTTACTCCTGGTAGGATGGACACATGCCCGCCAAGCCCACATCATCCAATAATAATCTGGCCGTAAGTGTGAGATTACTCCTTTATTATTTGGTCTTTTAGTCCATGATTTGAACTCTGATTATCTTTGTGGCCTGCAATCATCATGCCGCCTATTGAGAAATATCTACCCTGCATTGACCACTATTAAATACTAATTTCTGCCCGTTTCTTAGACCCTGATCTGCATCATTAGCTGCCACGAAACCCTAACGTCGTCATCAGGGAAAACGTCGTCCTCTAACAATCCGTGCACTTGACCTGTTACGTAAATCCACATTTCGACCGAAGCGTACGTTTGACCAATCACTATATTCTCTGCACTACCCCGAATTTTAATAATTGGAATACCTTGGTGAGGAAGCCTTTACCAATTCGAACTCCACGGCCAGACAAAAAAAACCACTACAAAACTAAGTGGCCGAAAAACTGCATCTCAAAAAATAAGCTAGCAAGCGCAGCGTTGTATTCGATTTATCCCTGTCATGAGATCTAGCCATTCAACGACGTCTTGCTGCTCTTCCTTGCAATACGCCTCGAACAAACTCATCTTCAGGCATCCACGGCCGTACATATAATCGGCCCTGTGCATTTGCGAACTAAAGCTACCTTGAACCCCTCCGACTTTAATCTGCCGTTTATTGAGGCGTCACGTAATACCCCCAAACTCTGCAACAAAATCAAATCTTTTGGCTATTATCTCGCACGAACGTCACTTGTTCGTCGTCATCAAAAAATATCCCCACAGTCTGAGATGGTAATATTTTTCTCAATACCCACATCAAACAAGCGCGGTGCATCTCTTATATTTAGCTTCATGAATGACCAGCCCCAATCCTTAATCAAAAAATCATTGATGCGCCAGACACCGTTTTTATCCCTGGACCAAATCTTCGAATTGCGAAAACTTTCAGCGATCTTTTGAAAATCAAGTTGAGAAATCTTGACGTGATCCTAAAGCTTGTCAATTTAAATCCCTCTGGTCGCTCATTACCCGCTTCGTTATCCTTCTATCGCCTCACTGCGACTTATGCGACCATTCCGTATTTCCAATGACAGATTGTCCCAAAGTCTCGTAAAACCAAATTTATACCACTTCATCCAGTGATGAATCGTGATTAAAAATTCATCGTCAATATCTGCAAATGCGTACAGGCCGGTTTTAGCTTTTTCTTGAGCGACAAAACCATGAGTTCGAGCAACATCAAAAGCTGCTCTCGGATCCCAGCGATTAAGTACCGAAAGAAAAACAGCCCTAACCGCAAATCTTCCTTGCTGGCTGTGAAAGAGGCCACTTGTATGGATTCAAATCCTCAGCAGAAAGGTCGGCGTCTATCCAATCCTCGGCAACCGTGCCGTTCGTAACGCCGTATTTACGCAACCATTCCTCCGTAAGTTGCGTTCCCTTTAAATCTTCATCATCGCTACCGTATTCAAATGCAGAATTCTCCCCCCACAAGATCAATGGAATCCCGGTTCACAGCAATCTGCAGAGGGATTGCGTGTAGCGCCAGCCAGCTATGGGGTATAACCGGACTACCCACCTTTCTTAAATGCTTTAAGCGTGAGAAATGCTCAACCTTGGATTGATACTGGAAATCAATATGGTCCACGCCAGACTGATCAAATTTCTTAGATTATTTTCACCTACCGCACTACGAGCCGGCGTCCTCCACGTTACACACAATGGACGTAACCCGACCTCGAGCGCCTTGACCGTTTGCCACGTACTGTCTTTTCCCCCACTAACTGGGACAACGCAGTCATATTTCGCGCGCTTATCTCGAGTCTGTGTCACGAGAGACATGAATTGACGGTCCCTCAACGCCTAATCGATTTCGTTCTTGACCTGTCGTGCAATTGCATCGGCCAGACGCATCAAACTTGATACCTGGTCGAGTGTCTGGTAGTACGCATGTTTGACAGTAATTCATATCTGTATTAGCGCCAACACTTCTAGAACCCTCGCTCGAGCATAAATTTACAGTTGATAAAATTAAACTTTTTCGCTATTCTCAAGATTTTCTTCGCCGAGAAGTGCCTCGATTTTATCCTTTCGCACAACATCGAAAACCGGACTATTGTCCAAAATCTCTTCGCGAATTTTTTTACTCTTAGTATCTAAGAGGCCAAGTATCGGTACATTAAATCCCACTTTACGGCGGTTGTCTAAGATAGCATCTGGAACAATCCCTCTCGGCATTGCCTCCCCAAAACCATCACCCATCCCACCTCTGATGAGGTGGGGTGTTGGAAGTATAAATGCGTATTCAAATAATTTTGAGGGTCTAGAAAGGAGAGCGGTTCTCAACAGGTATTTGCATGGAGTTTAAATCGTCCTCGTAGTATCGGTGGAACCGCCTCGTGAAAAATTTCGTTCAGCATCCTATACGTAACATTTGTAACATAAGTGCTTCTCGAAAAAATTCATTCCCTCTTCGCAAAAATCCCTTAAACTTCTCGTTGTCCAAATATATGGCTTCTACAAGAGGGATCTTTTAAGTAAGGCTGGGTCACGCAAGAAGGGTTCCTTGCTTGTAATGCCTGATTTGTGGGCTCTCTCTCTTAAAGCTCGGAATTAGATGCAATATCATGCAGATGTAAGTTGTGGTGATCGTAATAGCCAGTAAATAATTCATCAGCGCCGGTACCACTTACTGATACTTTGAATCCGTCCCCACTCATCGCTTTTACCAGTTGGTTATGCGCGAAATACGAAATTGTACTGATTGGCCCGTCATGATGGTGAACCAAGGCTCTAAGATCTGTTAAAAAATGCGCGCCTTGAAGAGGAATTTTTATGTGCTTTATTCCCAATTGGTTAGCAGCTAAATCAACCATTTCGATTCCTCATATCTTGAATCCGTATTCATTATCGTATAACCCGTAACTTCGCGGCCTAAAACGCATGATGATGCAATCCCGACCAAAGCATTTGAGTCAATGCCGCCGCTAAGGCAAAAACCAATTGGCACATCAGAGCGCATTCGTATCTCAACAGCATCAATTAATTTCTCTTTTACGGAGGAAACGGCGCTGTCGAATGTGATTCTATTATCGATTTTTAATGTCGGCTTCCAATACCTTCTTTGCTCTAGCGCCCCCCCGGGCTTGATACGCAAAGTTGTAGCTCGAGGCAATTTTTTTACCCCTCCGTGAAACGTCTCATCGCCCTTAAATAACGATTTATAGCCGTTTACGAGGTACCTTCGAACTTGATTCATATTTATCGTTGGCCGTTGATCAGAGAGCGTCATGAATCCTTTAATTTCTGAAGCAAAATAGATGCCTCGATTAAATTCCCATATATAAAGAGGTGTCTCTCCGAACCTGTCCCGCGCTAGTAAACATTCTCCGGATATTTCGTCGTACCAAGCTAGCGCCCACATGCCCTCGAGACGCTCAAATGCTGCCTCGCCCCAAAAGTTAGAGCCGCAGCCAAGACCTCCCGTATCTCCCCGGAGTAGTAAAACTATGCCCCTCGAGTTCTAATTCTTTTTTTAACTCAATAAAGTTATAAATCTCACCATTAAACGCGAGAATCTTCGTTCCAATTCTGAAGGGCTGAGTCGACTTTTTATCGAGATCAAGGATAGCTAGTCGTCGATGCACTAGCGCTATTGAATGCCGGTCTCCCTTGTGAACGTAACGAGCCGCCGCGTCGGGACCTCTATGCGCGAGCGACTCAGAAGACGCCCTCAATAGATCAAGAGAAATTTCATCAGGTCCAACATAAACAGAAAAACCGCACATCGTTGAATATCATCCTGTTAACGTTGAGTCACAAAGAGCCTAAATTTTTTAATCTGGGTCAACAGATTCAACCTACTAATGACCTTCGATTAAAGAAATGCCAAACACCAGAATAGGTTGTCACTTTAAACCCCAACTGATGATACAAGGGAAGAGATGCCGAATTTATAAGCTGAGTGCCAGCTGCAAAATTGATGCCTGTCGTTCCGTAATGTTTAAGCATAGCCATTATTAGATTTCGTGCTATTCCTTTCCTTCTACAATGACGATCAACGGCAATAAGATCAATCGTGATTACATCATCCTTAATTACTGTTAGTAAAAAACCCTGTACGAAATTCTGGAGACCCATAAAAACAAAACACGCGTCACCTCTTCGACCTTCAAAATAATTAGAAGCCCACTCGCTCTTTATCTTTGCTGCGATTTTGTTCGGAATATTTGGATCGCGCCTAAATCGGTCGTTCAAAAAACTGGTTCCCGCCAAAAGAGCGACCTGATCTCGCATTCCTGCCGTAGCGATTTCGATATTTGGACATGGCTCCATCGAATTATCCATGTCCGCGTGATCCATTGACAACTGAATGGAGACATCTGCCAAATAAAAATTATTACGAGAAGCCATAAGCGACGAGTCTGTAGACAAATCCGTCTTAATGTGGGCGAACTCGAATTCTTCCAGCCCAACCAAAGAGTCCGAAGATCTTAAGTCAGCGTACCCACACCGCCACCCCGTAATCTGAGTTAAAAATTTATCTTCGTTCATAGTTCGCTAAGGCCTTACACCGAGCCAACACCAATATTATAAAAATCAATCTTGTAAACGCATCGTAGACTCAAAATCATTCAATACGCGCCTCCGATCCCATAAATACCGCAAACGGAATATCAGCGACCTGCAGCTACAAGAAAAATTGTCAGCAAGAACGAAAGTGTATATGGAAACTCAGCTGACCGAGACCCGCATCAATCTGAACGGATCTACGCCAGTCGTATTCACACCATCTATTGCAGTGGGCGAACAACGAACTCCTCTAGATTTTAGAACGTTGATCACTTCTTCCGAAAAACAATTTTCTTGACCTTCTGGGTAAGAATAATGCTTGGGACCAACTCCAGCCTTTTCTTTTAATAAATTTAGGCTTGTGTCTAACTCGTACACCAATTCCTCTGGGCTCAAAAACTCAAAATCCGATGCGTATGGCTGTGTCCGCCGACAGTGAACAAATCACTCATATTTAGAGATCTGACTTGTGCCCAACTCATTTTTGTCCAATGGATCGTCAGAGGAAGTTTTGTGAGAAACGTTTAATGTTTCGCAGATCGTGATAGCCAACTCATCGGGATCGCAGGACTTGTCATTCTTAACGTATCGCCTCACAGCATCCAAGAACTCTATCCGACTTTTGACTCGACCTAATCGGTAGATACGGTCTGACCATCCACCGGCAATGTCTTGTACTTCAGCGTCTTCAACCGCGTGCTCAATGACGTCAATCCAAGACATACGATTTGAATCGATAAAGTCAGTCGTTACATAGAAAGTGGCTGGTATACGAAATTTTTCAAGTATTGGTGCGGCAATGTTAATGTTATTTTCAAAACCATCATCAAAAGTTACAGAGAATGACTTTCAGGGAAACTCCATTTTATTTTCTACAAAAAAATAAAACTTCATCTATACTTAAAGCGGTACCTTCACGAGATATATCCTTCAACAGTATTTCAAAATCTTTCACGAGAATATGTTTTCTTATGTAGTTCCTAACGTCATGTTGATGCTCCTCAATGACTCCATGGAATAGAAACATAACGTGACAGTCATCAGCTAGCCGAGAGGAATATTTTTCTTTTTGAAATGATAAAACCATAGTTGATTTATGAGGAGTGAATCTCTCGATTGTCAAATTTCTCTAAGCAAACCTCTTTGAGGCAGGATGGCATTGCCGAATAATATCTACCAATCTTTTGCTGTTTCCGAGATGGAGGAGTAAGGTCGTTTTGACATTCAGCTACGGCTAACCTAGTAAGCTGAACGCATATCTCGGTGTTTTTTGCCCTTATCTCGTGAAGCCGCAAATCCTGGGTGATAGTTATATTATTTTGGACAACTATGTCACCCGTATCCAAGCCCGAATCTACGTAATGGAGTGTAGTGACAAGATTATTTAAGTCACCATGATAAATTGCCCACAAATGGGAATCTAATCCACGGTACATTTCAGGGTTTCCCCATGCAGATTGAAAAGGTTGCTTGGGGCAGCCGAAATAAAGGCCTCCTAGCCGGCGAGTTCCAAACACTACGATAACGTCGAAATTTGCTGACCGAATAAGATTAATGCAATTCTTATCATTTACAGACTCGAACTCAATCACTGGCAAAGAACCACAAAACTTGGATCCCTCCCAGAGAACCATCGCCCCCTCTCAAATTCATCACGAATATTTTCATACGGATGGTAGGTCTCATACCTCTGGCTGCCTACCGATCCTGTCTCGAGAATAATTTGCAGATTCCCAAACAAATCCGCCATTTGCTCAGTGAAGTAGATATGATGAGGTGTTTCGGTTGTTAGAATTGCAAGCTTCATGCTTAGGAATCAACGTCAACTTTTATTGATCCGCCCTCGATAATATTTTCTAAAGCCTTTTTCCCAAGCAACTGGTTAATTTCATCTGGACTGTAGCCTCCAGGTCGAAGGCACACTAAATCTTCCTCACGTATTAGATCTCCACGTTTAATATTTCTAGCTGCGACAATCGACCGCCTGATTGCAAGTGCTGCGACTGACTCACACTCCGGTCGCTTAGATAAACCTTCGCCGAGCATGGCATCCATATGTCTTACATCCCTCACCAACTCACTCATCTCCGCACAATCCGCGGAAAGTTGATGGTCTCGAGAATCAGAGTAATTTTTATCAAGAGTGAAGTGTTTTTCAATGATCTGAGCGCCAGCCATGACTGCTAGTCTTGCTGCGTCAATACCCAGCGAATGATCTGAATAACCAATTGTCAAGTCAGGAAATACAGCTTTCAAATCATGTATAGCTCGCAGATTTACTTGATGTTCTGGAACAGGATAACTCGATACACAGTGGAGAAAACACAGATTTTTTATCGAACTAATTTGTTCCCATCTAGCCACCAGACTCCTTAACAATTCTAAGTCGGCAAGACCAGTAGAGATAATGGTCGGTTTTTGGTAACTGGCGACCTCATCGATTAATTGCACGTAATTATTATCTCCGGAAGGAGATCTTGAAAACCGTCTGAATTGAATTTAAAACCTAGCGCTTGGGATATCAAACGGTGTCGAGAAAAAGATCAGGCCTCGGGATTTCGCAGCATCCTCAATGAGACGAATTGTTTCTGGTAAGTCTGAATTTTTCAAGTTTTTCAAGCCTCTCTAAATCATTTTTCGAAACATACAACTTTGGTTCAAATGTTTGAAACTTGACTGCATCTACCCCGCTTCCGACGCCAACTCTATCAAGTGACGCGCTAACGCGATATCGCCCTCGTGATTGTTACCGATCTCGGCTACTATCATAGTTCGCTTCTGGAGGTATTCAAATTTTCGATGATCATAGGTTCCAAAAATAAGCAAATATTTCCTGTAAAGCGCTCGAGATAGCGGCGTCCAATCAAGTAGACTTAAGTACTACCGTCCAATGCCTCAGAATAAAGTTGGATTTGCCTCTCGAAAGGCCATGTACCAATTAACGTATTCTTCTGCCCTCGCTCAATTGTGAATGAGGGCTCATAACCGAGCATGTCCCGAGCTTTCGCAATACTCAGGGTCCCCCTCTCTGGCATCAGGTTGTCTCTCGGCTTATAGTCAATTCTTATCCCCGGGAAAAATTGCGCTACAAGGTGTGCAAGCTCGTTAAGCTTTCGTGCTTCACCGAAAGTCATGTTAAACGTCTGGTTGATCGACTGAGGTTTACCGATAGCTAAGCAAACACCTGAAACAAGGTCATCGATGTAGGTAAAATCCAGGGCCTCTTCCCCATCACCGTTAATAGTCAGATTAGAACCAGTTATCGCATTCTCAATAAATGCTTGCCCTACTCTTCGGCTAACGCACCGTTCCCCGTACAAGGCTGATGGCCGGATGATCGTGTAAGGAACATCGAACACCTGGTTGTAACCAATAACAAGTTTTTCCGCACCGAATTTCAATGCGCCGTAAATTCCAAGGGGATTACAAACCCTGTCCTCGTCAACTGCCTCCCCATCAAAATTGCCGTACACCATAGACGAAGAAAAATAAATTACATGTGGCTTTGACGACTTACATGCATCCATAACATTTTCAAGCGTTCTAAGACTGTGATCAAAGGTGGAAAATGGATCTTTATTAGACCTATTCGCATGCGCGATTGCAGCCAAATGAACTATACAATCGGGCTTAATGCTCGAGAGCGTATGACTGACTACGATAGTCTCGCGCGTCTATAACGTGCAAATTTACCCTAGCCTCCCTTAGCAACCTAAGGCGCTCGTTGATAAATTCAATATAACGCCCTGCGTTCGGGTTTTCACTGTAACCGCTCGTATAGTATCCAATACTATTAACTTGTAAACCATCGATAACATGAGGCTCAGCGCCCATTGATGCTAACTTCAAGGCTAAATGATGACCGATAAAGCCTGCGCCTCCAAAAATAGCAATCTTCTTATTTTTTAGATCAAGTTTGTCAAGCACAAAACTTCCTAAGTATTTTCGATAAACAATCAGCCATATATTCTACGTCATCAAAAGAAATATGAGGACCAACGGGAAGCGAGATTGATCGATCAGATATTTGTTGCGCAACTTTGTACATCGAGGGATCAACCTGATATTTTTTTTGGTAATACATCATTTGAGGCACTGGCTTCGGATAGTAAATACTCGATCCAACGCCCATCTCCTTTAAGGCGTTCATAATCTGCGGTCTGACTGAGCGTATACCGTCATCCAACATCATGCCTGCGCAGTAATAAACGCTATTAAATCTAGCATCAGATTTTTGCTTCAGAAGGGACACCCCTGGGAGATCTTCAATTAATCCGGACAAATGGTCATAGTTGTTTTTACGGTGTTGAATAAAGTTTGGCAGTTTCTTAACCTGCTCAATTCCTATCGCGGCATGAATCTCACTCATTCGATAATTAAACCCAAGCTCCGGAACATCATACATACCGGGCAAGCTTCTCTCCCCATGACTGCGATCAACACCGAAAGCCCTAAGATGTCGTAACCGTTCCGCAAGCTCAGAATCCCTGCAAATAACTTCATTCCTCCCTCTGCAGTCGTCATATGCTTGACTGGATAAAACGAAAACGCCAGCGTCTCCGTGTAAACCCACGCACGCCATCGAGTGTCGCACCAGGAGCTAACGCACAATCCTCCACAACGAACAAATTGTGTTTATCGGCGATCTTGACGACCTGTGTCATGTCGACCGGAATACCAAGGTAATGCACAACAGCAATCGCTTTCGTATTATCGTTGATAGCACTCTCAATCTTGGATATGTCAATGTTTCCCGATATCGATTCCGCATCGACGAACACTGAGTCGCGCCACATAACTCAACAGCATGGGCTGTGGCAACATGGGTCTGCGCAGGAACAATCACCTCATCGCCCTCTTTCAAACCCATAGAAAAATACAAAAGATGCATCCCTGCTGTACAAGATGACACACTGACCGCATGGGAACTATTTGCGAATTCAGCGAATAGCGATTCAAAAGTATTGGCCTTTGGTGCTTGTACGAGTATGGGCCCACCTAGAACCTCAAGAACTGCAGAGACTTCCTCGCTGTCAATCAATGGTTTTCCAAATGGTATACGCATTTCAATAACTAACTTTCATTGGTAACTTTTCTCGAATTGAATCTTCAATGGTTAACGAAATATTCATCACATCCAGCACTTCCGATGCGGTAACAGCAGGAGGATCGCCGTCAAGTATACTCGCTACGAACGAGCTCAATACCTTAATTTTGCTCGAGCTTGAACCTGGATACGCAGCGCAAGCTTGTTCGTTGGCCACATCTCCAGACCGGGACCATTGGTAGAAAGCGCCCGGATGGCTTTGAGTAAAAGTACCGGTAGTGCCGTAGAGCGCAACCTTATGAAAATGCGGAGTGACACTCGCAAAATTTGCCGTCACTTTTAAGACCGCCCCAGTGTCCATTGTCATCACGGAAACGACGGTATCTGGTTTTTTAAATCTCGTACCTGAGGTAGCGATCTTTACCCCATAAGCGAAAACTTCAGTCACACGGCTGTTTTGTTAACCAAGTCAACAATCGATCATATGTATCGCCCACCATGCACGACTGAATAACCTTCGGTATCCGCCCTCCATCCTTGAGTAATCTTGTGCAACCGACCGTAGTCATAATCGCCCTCGAAATAATAAAGGTCGCCAAATTCATTACTTTCTATTCTGGACTTCAGTTGCTTGAACCGCTCGACCTCTCTTAAAACAAAATTGGACGATAATTTTAAGTGCGGATTAGCGCCAAGGGCTTGTTTTATATTTATAAATTCTTTCCGAGTTAAACACAGTGGCTTCTCCACGAAAACATGCTTCTCCGAACGTAACGCTGCCAAAATCTGATCACCATGAAACTGGTCGTACGACGCTATTGAAACAAGATCAATATTCGGATCATTGAGAATATCCGTGGCATTGGAAACAAGTTTTACTCCCGGGAAATGACGACCTACTTCATTTAATTTCATTACATCAGAATCACAAAAGTGCAACGAGATTGCACTTCGGGTTAGTCTCGTAGCCAACTGCGTGCCTCTCTCCAACACCAAGCCCTATTACGGCTGTGTTCAATTTTTTATCTTTTCTCGACTTCATTTCCTCGGAATTCTGTCCAAAATGAACGCGGTAGCTTGCTCCCAGGTCACAGATTCGCCATACCTGCGCAGTATGTGCTCAACTGACCGAAAATCCTCCTCCGAATCAACTGATAACTGAACCTCTTTAAAAGAAGTTCCGTTTGTGAAAGACCTGATTGAAAACCCACTGTGATTTGAATAAAGAACTGGGTCACATGCTCTACTTCGTGGGCAGTCTTGGCAAGCGAGTTGGCTAAGTGAAGCGCAGACAATTTGATGACCTCAACGGACTGACCCTTCGGGAACGTTCTGGTAAGAATATTGGTGACTAAGTCGCAAGGCTTATCGAGAAAAATTCTTACTCCCCGATCGATTAACGCAGGATCGATTAATGGACTATCGCCATTAATCCTCACACATGCCTGCTCCGTAACCTCCGCACACCTCAAGTACCGCTCCGAGCACATTGTCTAGAGAGCCCCTAAAACACGCAATCTCCTCCGACTCGCAATATTCATAAATTATGTCATCAGATTGGTCGGTAGAAGTTGCCACCACACATTGACGTATTGATGACGCACGACTAACACGATCGTAAACCCAACGAATCATTGGCTTATCGACCATTACACGTAAACTTTTACCAGGAAGACGTTTTGATGTCATCCGCGCTTGTATGATTGCGGCATAATTAATTAGTCACGGCTTCCTACACATTGAATTAAAGGCGCTGTATCTTGACCCTAAGCTCTAACAACATTGGAGAAATCGCTCTCGTAAACACCGCGCGTATCGATGATGAGAGACGACTCTTTTTGCAACATTGTGTAGTCTATTGAGTCGTGATCTGTTGCTATGAGAATTGCGTCACACTCTCTTGCTAATTCAGCGGACAAAATTTCACTCTTGAGAGTAAAGTGATGGTCTCGCATCTTTGGTAGCGCCCGAACGTACGGGTCGACATAACTCAACAATGCCTCCTGCTCTTGCAATATCTCCATAATCTTTATCGCGGGCGATTCACGTACATCATCAACATTTTTTTTATAAGCGACCCCCAAGATTAGAACTTTGGACCCCTTAACTGATTTACCCACCGCATTCAGCGCAGCCACCAGCTTTGAAACGACCCACTTCGGCATGTTCGTGTTAATTTCCCCAGCTAACTCTATAAATTTGGTGTCAACTCCAAACTCTTTCGCTTTCCAAGTCAGGTAAAGGGATCAATAGGGGATACAATGTCCGCCAAATCCCGGACCAGGGTAATAAGGAGTAAACCCAAACGGTTTTGTAGCTGCGGCCTTAATAACTTCGTGGATGTTGATTCCCATGCGGTCACACACGATTTTCATCTCATTGACAAGTCCGATGTTTATCGAGCGGTGTATGTTCTCTAGCAATTTTGTCATCTCTGCAACCTTCAATGAAGAGACTGATACAACCTCATCGACAATTGATCCATACAAAGAGCGTCCAACATCTAAACAATCTTTCGTGTGGCCACCAACTATTTTAGGAGTAGTCTTTGTGTTGAATTTATTGTTACCTGGATCTCTCTCTCAGGAGAGTAAACAAGAAAAATTTTTCGCCAATATTCATGCCGGACTCAGTTAGCCTAGTTAGCAACTCCTCCTCAGTAGTCCCGGGGTAAGTCGTACTCTCCAACGAAATAACCTGTCCAGCCTTTAAATGTGGCTGTAACATTTCGAAAGTTTTTACTACGAAACTTAAATCTGGCTCTCTAGTTTTAGTAAGCGGCGTGGGTACACATAGAATCAAGGCGTCTAATCTCTCAACAATAGAAAATTCCGTAGTCGCCGAAAATCCATTTGCTTGGGCATTGGAGATCTCTGAGTGCGAAATATGGCCTATGTAGCTTTGACCAGCATTTAATATTCTTACCTTATTTGCATCAACGTCGAATCCAACAACGCGGAATTTCTCATGAGAAAATCTAAGCGCCAACGGTAGACCAACGTAACCGAGGCCAAATATTCCTATCAGAGCGCTCTTGTCCCTGAGCTTTTCAAGTAGCTGGTCCTTATACATGTCCCCCTGTTCCTTTATGACTTTTTCTCAAAACTTCTCTGGCGCCGATTTCGCAAAATATACATTAGCTAACTACTAACCTTTATTGCATACCTCTGCGTATGTACCCTCTAGGGCGACCGCACCGTCCTTGATGACAACTACGCGATCGCAGCAGGCGAGCGAGTTAAGACTGTGCGACACCATGATCACCGTCACCCCGTCACAATGATCGATAATCCTACGTACGACCTCCGCCTCCATCTGAGTATCGAGCGCGTTAGTAGCTTCGTCGAGTATTAATAGTTTTGGCTCATGGTATAAAGCGCGCGCAATACCGATTCTTTGCCTTTGACCACCTGAAAGGACAGCACCATTCTCACCAACGACGGTGTCATATTTACTCGGGAACTTCTCGATCACAAAATCATGTAAACCGGCGACTTTTGCAACCATCTCTAACCTGTCGATATCGATCAGTCGATCATCCATTCCGAGCGCAATATTTGCGGCGATCGTATCGTCACAAAGATAGATTTGTTGTGGCACGTATCCAATCAAGGCGTGCCAAGATCGCCTGTTATTGTCATCGATAACTTCATCGTCGCCTCTCAACTCGCCCTCACACGGATCGATTAACCCAGCAATAAGATCCAACACGGTCGTCTTCCTGATCCGGTTGCTCGATTAAACCAACAGCCGTATTAACGTGAACGATTAGATTCAGATTGTTAATCGTCGAGGCAGCGGCGTTCGGATAAGCGAAAGCCACATTGTTCAATTCGATACATTTATTCAAGCACAGAAAGCCTGAGGTAGCTACGGTATGTTTCCCTACGTTTTCCGTCAAATCTACATAAACCTTTTCAACCGTTGACCCGGAAAATTTTAGCTGTATTGATGATCGATAAATCTGCTGAAGCGCTGGTAGAATCTTGTAACCGGCAAAGGTAAAAATTCCAGCTAGCGGCAAGAAACTCGCAAAGTTATCAGCAGCAGAAAAATAGATAACGAGAATGACTATCACTCCTCCACCGAAAACGAGGCCCTCCAGAACAAATCTAGGGACTTGTCCAAATACATGTGCGAATGCCTGAGCTCGCGCATAAACCTTTGCTGGGTGTGTAAATCGATCTAAATACACCTTCTCTAGCCCAGATAATGCGAGCGATTTGTTAGGGGCTAAAGCCTCGCCTGCGATTAGAAAGCGTTGCTCGTTCGCGGTGACCCTATCGTGCCCTAGCCACCAATGACCTCTCCCGAAAACACGTAAAAACCAAAACACTGAAGCGAGAGTTACGGTTACGACGATAGTAGCTAACGGATTCACGACGAAAAGCAGTACGAGAAGGAAACTCACAGCAATAGTTTGTGAAATTAAACTCAACAAAGGAATAACTGCTTGTTGGGTGATATGACCGACCTCCGACAACATAGATTTCGACAAGTCGGAAGAGTGTCGATACAGTCTTTTAGAGTATGAAAGACCTAAATACTCGATGAATAATTTCTTACTAATGACCATTTCGGCAGTAAGCGCAAAATTCATCTGAGTATATGAATTGATTGCTTTGAGAGATATCGAGAAAACTAACAAGAAAAAAACCGCCGCCCCTAATAGTAAGACCATTTTTTCTGCACTGTGAAGGCCTAGGATTTGTCGAAGATTTGCTAGAAAAGCATTACTCTCGATTATGCTGGGGTCAGATAGAACAGCAATTAGAGGCATGATGGAAAGCTACCCCAGAGAATCCAGAATCGCTATCGCAGTCATAGTCAGAGCACAAACTCATCCCTCGACTTTTTAATTCGGGAACAACATGAATACTAACTTTCTCAAAGTTCCCATGAAATCAGCCCTAAGTCGCAGATCTTACGTATTCAGCGTATGTTCTGACCAACCCATCCCTTAAGCTCACCGTCGGCCCCCAACCAAGTTCCCGGACCCTCGAGCTGTCCATCAGTTTTCTGGGGGTTCCATCTGGCTTCCTACGATCGAATTCAATTTCCCCCCGGGTATTCAGTCACTTTTTATCAATTGTGCCAGATCGCGAATACTAATCTCCTCTCCCGATCCGACATTGACGTGGCTAGTACTCGTAGCGCTATGCCTGTAGAAGTCACCCTTGTCTACATTCATCAACATAACACAAGCAACCGCCAAATCATCGACACAAAAATTCCCTTAGAGGAGTTCCTGTGCCCCATATTTTTACAGTTGGAATGCCGTTGAGTTTCGCCTCATGAAAACGTCAATTAGTCCGGGGATGACGTGACTATCGTTCGGGTGATAGTTATCGCCAACTCCGTACAGGTTCGTCGGCATTACGCTCCTAAAGTCAGGTCCGTTTGTATCCCTAGCGTACTGCCTGTTATAACTCTCACACAATTTTATCCCCGCGATTTTCGCAACGGCGTAAGGTTCATTACTCTGCTCTAGTTTCCCACTCAACAAAGCCTCTTCGCTCATTGGCTGATTTGCGTATTTTGGATATATGCAGCTGGAACCTAGAAACAAAATTTTCCGAACTCCAGCAACGAATGCCGCGTGAATTATATTTAACTGGATCATTAAATTTTCGTATATAAAGTCAGCCGGATAACGCTGATTCGCATTTATTCCGCCTACACGCGCAGCAGCAAGATAAACCTGTTCGATTTTTCTTTAGCAAAAATCGCTGACTACCAATTAGTTTGTCAAGTCCAACTCTGAGCGACTACGGGTTATGATGTTTTGGTAGCCTAGAGATCTTAGCTCTCTTTCAATCGCGGAACCCACCATACCTCGGTGTCCTGCTACATAAATTTTCTCATTGCCATGTGTGATTTAAAACCTTAAAAAATGAGCGGGTATTTGCCAACGGAAGCACCTAGCTCGTCTTGCGCTAACCGGAAATCTTCCTCCACCATCTCACTTACCATCTCTTCAAACGATATCTTTGGAACCCACTCCAATTCAGCTTTCTGCACGACTTGCGTCACCGAGTAAGTACTCACCTCTGTTGGTCTAAAGTATCTCTCATCAACTTTTACTATGTCTTGGCCCCTACCGACCCTATCTCTGCAACACACTCGCCCCGCCATCCTATATTCATGTCTAGCTTCTTCGCCGCGATCTCAACAAATTCTCTGACTGAATACTGATGACCAGTTGCGATAACGTAATCTTTTGGGAAATCCTGCTGTAACATCAGCCACTGCATTTCAACATAGTCTTTGGCATGCCCCCAGTCCCGCTTAGCATCTAAATTCCCCAAGAACAAAGTTTCTTGTAAGCCCAACTGATCCTTGACAGCGCTCTGGTGATTTTTCTCGTTACGAACGTCTCACCTCGTCTAGGGGATTCGTGATTAAGTAAAATACCGTTACAGGCAAATACTCCGTAAGCCTCGCGATAGTTCACCGTAATCCAATACGCGTATAATTTTGCTACAGCATAAGGACTTCGAGGATAGAACGGAGTACATTCATTTTGAGGTATCTCCTTTACCTGTCCATATAGCTCGGACGTGGATGCTTGATAAAAACGCGTCTTGTGGATCAAATCAAGGGTTTTGATTGCCTCAGTATCCTTAAAGCCCCAAGAGCATCCGAGTTGGCAGTATACTCTGGCTCCTCGAATGAGACCGCGACATGACTTTGCGCCGCCAGGTTATAAATCTCATCGGGTTGAACACTTTTATCACTCGCTGCAACGAGCTCGAATCAGTCAAGTCGCCATGATGGAGAACAAATCTCTGGTCATTCTCGTGCGGATCCTGGTACAAATGATCTATACGAGCCGTGTTGAATAAAGAGGTCCGTCTCTTGATTCCCGTGGACTTTGTAACCTTTATTGAGAAACTCCGCAAGATAGGACCCATCTTGCCCCGTAACGCCCGTTATTAACGCGACCTTTTCATGTGCCATTTTTATCTCTCCGGTAACCGATATATTTTTTCAAGGTGTAACGAAGAATGCACGGCCACCCAATGCTTGTAAATACTAGCGTGTAACTCGACCGTACTGATCATCATATCGAATGATATCGTCCTCGCCGAGGTAATCTCCAGACTGAACCTCGATAATTTCAAGTGGTTCACGAGTTGGATTGATCAACCGGTGTAATTCACCAACGGGGATGGTAACGGATTGTCCCACACCTAAAGACAAGGTGGTTTCTCCACAAATAACCTCCGCCGAACCCCTAACCACCAACCAATGCTCAGATCGGTGTAAATGCTTTTGAAGACTCAACCTGCCTCCAGGGCTAACCTCTATTCGCTTAACTTTCGTTCCATCCCTCTGATCGAGTACGTGGTATGACCCCCATGGGCGACGAACTCTAAGATGAGCGATTGTTTCCTCTCTCGAATCGTCCGACAATCTTGAACGACTTTTGAGATACCACGAAGCATCCCTAGCGGATACCAGAACAGCATCATCGGTCTCTACTACACCACATCTCGTACGCCGCTAATGACACCAAACGGTTGTTAGCGATTACGAATGAGTTTTCAGTTTGATATATGAACGTCTCCTGGGTAACGTTACCAAATACATCCTTCTCGTTATGCCTCCAAACGGCATCCCAGGTTCCTAAATCATCCCACCCCGCGCGAAGAGGCACCATGGCAACTCCGTCTCCCGAGTGCGCGCACTTTTCAAGAACGGCCACATCGACAGAAACACTCGGATTAAGGGAATAATCATTTTCTCATCTAACCTCGTGTAGCAATCAGCTTGCTCGCGCAACTCCATGCCGCTTTCGTGTGCTCTGAGCACCTCAGGTGCATTCTCATGAACAATCGAAATCCAAGTCTACGCCAATAAGATAAAGCATCCGGAATTCCAAAAATATGATCCCGTCGCAAGGTACTCTCATGATTTAGTTCTATTTGGCTTCTCCACAAAGCGATCAATAATGACATGTTCGAAATCGTCCGAGACCATCTTTCCGCATGACATGTATCCAAAAACCAGTTTCCGGCCTCTCAGGTGGTATGCCTAGAGCGACCACTTTCCACCTGAAGCAATGCTTATAGCCTGATATTGCATTGGAAAATGCATCCGGGTTATCTACATGGTGATCTGATGGAGAAATCACTAAAACTGGATCGTCCTCATTTGATAAAGCATGCAAAGCCGCGAACGTCACTGCTGGAGCAGTATTTTCTTACGACAAGTTCAATCAAAAGGAAAACATCAGCAGGCCAACCGACACAAGGATTTTCAGTCCTCTGCTCTACCAACTGAGCTACTTGGCCATCAAAATTTGACTCATTTCGGTTGCAAACCGAACGCGTTTTTTTACACCAAAACCCATCAAACTTCAAAAAACCATTCAAATCATCAACGCCATACATGAGCTATTTATTTACATCGGATTCACGCTTAAATGCTGTGATCCAAGATCTTTTGTTTGAGGGCAAGGCGCCGATAAAATCGAACAAAAGAACATATAAACGAATGCCGTCATCTTAAGATTAAAGACCTGGATAAAAGCAGCGGAAGAGATAATCGGGGTAATCGCACCGATCGCCCCCACTTAAGAGTGAGCGAAACTCATCGTTAGAGGACCTCACGAGCTTAATGGCCACATACAATGGATAGACAAAAATCTCCATATCGACAAGGCCCCAAAAAACAAACCACGCCTTACAAGCAATGCAGAAAACTCCGAATGAGATCCAGATAGATTTTTGATTTCGTATATTGCCACCAAGGACTAAGAAAGTCTATCTTTTTTAAGTATTTCTCAAGGTCGTAAAGTACCATCTTCGAAACCAAAAAATAGAGATTGTTTTATCAATTCATAAAATCGATTATGAAGATAAGAACCGATGCCGTTTTATCTCTTTGAGGTAATATTCTCTCGAGATCGGCGTAATCACTAAATCCCGGCAGTTAGTAAACTTAGGCAGATAAAAAGAACTCAAACAGTCACCGATCGCTCCTGCGTAATCGTCAAATAAAAAAGATTATACGCCAACAAATACAAGAACAACAGATATTAGCCCTACCACGAGATCATTAAGGATCTTTTAGAAATATAAAACACTAAAGTTACTGCCAGCACCATCAACGCCAACGCACTTCTGGAGCCTGAAATAATAATAAAGTGGCTAGATGTCGCGATCGACGAAGCGCAAGGTCCCTCCACGACACGCTCAAACGATTGAATAGCACCAGACCAAGCATCATCGCGGCAAACACGGTAAGCGTGACGGGTCCACAAAATATGTAAGCAAAATTCCAAAAAGCTACGACTTTCCCCAATAATGCTCGGGGAATATCAAAAATGGAACGATACTATCAACAAAAATGCTCCAACAGCTCCAAACGCCTCAGGTTGAATCCCCATAAACCAGTTATCTGGCGTGTTAGGCAGATTGTTTGTGCCCGGAATAAAGAACCAGCCTTTGAAAACAAAGATATACACAATCGTAGACGTTAATCCAACGACCATGCCAACAATTGCACCTTGGCTATTCATTCGCTTGTTAAAAATCCCCATCATTAACGCTGGGAAAATAGAGGACGCGGCAAGGCCGAACGCCAGGGCGACTACCTGAGCCGCAAACCCCGGCGGATTCATGCCCAAATAACCCGCTACGCCAATAGCGACTGCCATGGAAACACGCGCCGCCAACAACTCTTTTTTCTCAGATATGTTTGGCGTAAAAACACCCTTCATCAGATCATGAGATACCGCTGATGATATTGCCATCAACAAACCCGCCGCAGTTGAAAGCGCCGCGGCCAAGCCACCGGCCACTACCAACGCTACGACCCAGTTCGGCAGTTGAGCTATTTCAGGATTGGCTAACACCATAATGTCACGGTCAATTTTCGTCATCTCGTTACCCTTCCAGCCATACTCCTCGGCCTTGGTCAGCGAATGACTCATTCTTATCGTTGTAATACTGAATCCGACCATCACCATTCTTATCTTCAAACTGCAGGAGTCCAGTCGTTTCCCACTTTTTAAACCACTCCGGCCGCTCCTCGTAAACCAGGTTCGTATCAGGCTTTCCGATCTCGCCAGGCTGAATGGTGTTAATCAAATTGAAGAATGACATTGCTCCGACCGCAGGTGCAGTCGTATAAAGAATTGCGATGAAGACCAATGCCCAGCCAGCAGAAGAACGCGCATCTTTGACTTTAGGCACCGTAAAAAAGCGAACGATCACGTGTGGAAGACCCGCAGTACCGATCATGAGGGATAACGTGAGCGCCACCATGTTTAAAGACGTTCCCTTTTGAACGGTGTACTCAGCAAATCCCAAGTCCACCAATACACTGTCAAGTTTTCCTAAGAGGGAAGTACCGTCCGCCACTGATCCGCCGAGTCCTAATTGAGGTAGCGGATTACCCGTAATCTGCAATGAAATAAATACAGCCGGTACAGTGTAGGCAAAAATGAGCACACAATACTGCGCGATTTGGGTGTAGGTAATCCCTTTCATACCGCCCAAAACGGCGTAAAAGAAAACAATCAGCATGCCAACGACTAGACCCGTATCGTAGCTAACGTCTAAGAATCTCGAGAACGCGACGCCAACACCCTTCATCTGGCCAATCACGTACGTGATCGACGCAACGATCAAACAAATGACGGCAATAATCCTCGCAGTCTTTGAATAGAAACGATCACCAATAAACTCGGGAACCGTGAATTTTCCGAATTTTCTGAGGTAAGGGGCTAGGAGTAACGCAAGTAGCACGTATCCGCCAGTCCACCCCATTAAGTAGACCGATGCATCATAGCCCTTGAAGGCAATTAACCCCGCCATCGAGATAAATGACGCAGCGGACATCCAATCCGCCGCGGTTGCCATCCCGTTTAATACCGGGTTAACACCTTTTCCTGCAACGTAAAATTCACTCGTGCTTCCGGCTCGAGCAGCAATGGCAATACCGATATACAACGCGAAGGTAATGCCAACAATGATATAGGTGATTGTTGTCAGATCCATTTTGGCTCTCCTTTATTGTTCGTCGACGTCAAATTCGCGATCGAGGCGATTCATCCGCTTGACGTAATAAAAGATCAGCGCCAAAAAGACATAAATTGAACCTTGTTGTGCAAACCAAAAGCCCAGTTTATATCCACCAATCGTTACCTGATTCAACTGGTCGACGAGAATAATGCCGAATAAGTAAGAGCAAACAAACCAAACAATGAGACATTTGATCAGAATGCTGACATTTGCTTTCCAGTAATTTTGAGAGCTGCTCATACCCCCCCCGTATTCGTTGTTGTTTTATATTTTTGCAAGCTAATGATAACACTCGACGTGCGTCACACATAGTGCGATTCGCGAGCAAAAAAAAACCCGACATCTGCCGGGTTTTTTTCGAGTACGAGGTGGAATTTACATCATTCCGCCCATACCACCCATACCGCCCATGCCGCCCATGTCTGGCATACCACCACCAGCAGCACCTTCCTCTTTCGGAGCCTCAGCAACCATCGCGTCAGTCGTGAGAATTAAGGCAGCGACCGATGCAGCATTTTGAAGCGCAGATCGCGTAACCTTAGTGGGATCAAGAACACCCATCTCGACTAAGTCCGCATACTCGCCTGTCGCCGCGTTGTAACCAATGTTGCCCTTAGACTCAGCGACCTTGTTCAGCACGACAGACGCCTCATCACCAGCATTCTTGGCGATTGTGCGAAGTGGCTCTTCAAGTGCACGAGCAATGATCCGAATACCTGCATCTTGATCTGCATTCGCACCCTTGACCTTGTCGATTGCGCTTCTCGCTCTAACAAGAGCGGTTCCACCACCAGCGACAATGCCCTCTTCAACTGCAGCGCGTGTCGCGTGTAATGCGTCTTCAACACGAGCCTTTTTCTCTTTCATTTCAACTTCAGTCGCTGCGCCAACCTTGACAAGCGCAACCCCACCAGCAAGCTTTGCGACTCGCTCTTGGAGCTTTTCACGATCATAATCACTGGTAGATTCTTCAATCTGCTGGCGAATCGCCTTGACTCGACCCTCGATGCCTGACTGCTCACCAGCACCATCGATAATTGTTGTTTCTTCCTTACCAATTTCTACCTTTTTGGCTTGTCCTAGATCATCAAGAGTCGCCTTCTCAAGGTTCAAACCCACTTCCTCAGCGATCACCGTTCCACCCGTCAAGATGGCGATGTCTTCGAGCATAGCTTTTCTACGATCACCAAAACCAGGGGCTTTAACAGCCGCAACCTTTAAGATTCCGCGAATATTGTTCACTACCAGCGTAGCGAGCGCCTCGCCCTCGATGTCTTCAGCAATGATCAAAAGAGGTTTGCCCGCTTTTGATACCTGCTCGAGCACCGGCAACAAGTCTCGGATATTCGAGATTTTTTTGTCGTGCAACAAGATATAAGGATTCTCAAGATTTGCCATTTGCTTGTCGGCATTGTTGATGAAGTAAGGAGATAAGTAGCCTCGGTCGAATTGCATCCCCTCAACGACCTCGAGCTCACTTTGAAGTCCTGAGCCATCCTCAACAGTGATCACACCCTCTTTTCCAACTTTGTCCATCGCGTCTGCGATGATTTTTCCGATTTCCTCATCAGAGTTGGCAGAGATCGAACCCACCTGAGCGATCTCTTTACTCGTCGTACAAGGCTTGGAATTTTTCTTGAGCTCTTCGACGACTGCCGCTACTGCTTTGTCGATACCACGCTTTAAATCCATTGGATTCATGCCAGCGGCAACGTACTTCATGCCTTCTTGTACGATGGCTTGCGCGAGAACGGTCGCTGTGGTTGTTCCGTCACCTGCAACATCAGATGTCTTAGAAGCAACCTCTTTGACCATCTGAGCGCCCATATTTTCAAACTTATCTTTGAGCTCGACCTCTTTTGCAACTGACACGCCGTCTTTGGTGATTGTCGGTGCGCCGAACGAACGCTCTAAGAAAACGTTTCTCACCTTATGGCCCAGGGTCACCTTAACTGCGTCCGCCAAAACGTTGACACCTGCGACGATCTTCGCTCTTGCTGAGTCGCGGAATTTAACTTCTTTTGCTGCCATGTTTTTACTCCTAAAAAAGTCTGTCTAGATTCGTAAATGTTGACCCAAAGGGGTTACTCCAACACGCCCATGATGTCTTCTTCTCGCATGACGAGCATTTCCTCGCCCTCGATTTTCACTGTCTGGCCTGAGTACTTACCAAACAGGACTTTATCGCCGACTTTGACATCAACGGCTCTGACCTTACCGTCCTCGAGTAACTTTCCTGTACCTACGGCAAGGACCTCACCTGTATCAGGCTTTTCAGTCGCTGAATCAGGGATAACGATTCCCGAGGCCGTGGTGCGCTCTTCTTCTAATCTCTTTACGATGACTCGATCGTGAAGGGGACGAATTTTCATCTTGAAAGTCTCCTAAAATACTAAAGTGTTGAAATTACTGGTCGAAATGGTTATCGCCCGTTACTTACAGTTTGTTTGTCGAAAGCTTTGCTAGCACTCAACATTCATGAGTGCTAATAATAGTGGCGAGTACAAGGTTTTTCAAGGTATATGACGGTATTTTTCTGCCTGAGATGAACACTAAAAGTATAATAGTGAGTACATACTTATAATATAATTAAGATTTTTAAATGACTAATCGAAAAAACACTCAAATTTTAAAAATATGTCTCCTTGCGAGTCTTCTCGGCTATTTGTCACATAATGTTGGTACGGCTCGATCAGAGTTAACGCCAGAAAAACTTCGAAACAAAATTTCAACATTGATTGCGGCTGACAAGGATAACGTCTCCGTAAGGGTGGAACGGCTTAGCTCCAACGGTCCCATCGTATCCATAAATGAAACAAGGCCGCTTAATCCCGCGTCCGTAATGAAGTTAGTCACCACCAAGGTTGCGATCGATGTCTTGGGGCTCGATTTTCGTTGGTCAACCCAAGTTCAGAGAACGGGAGAAATTATTAATCAAAGTCTCATCGGCGATCTTTATTTTGTGGGCGGCGGGGATCCCACCTTAGATATCGAACGCTTCAGACGAATATTGGAGGACGTTAGGGCGCATGGCATCACACACATAAAGGGCAACATCTATGTTGACCGCTCGCGCTTCAGCGTGCCCTATCACAACCCAAAAATATTCGATGAAGCACCGACGCGACCGTATAACGCAGGACCTGACGCGCTTCTCATCAACGAAAATAAATTCACGTTAACATTCACCCCCCGCCCATCGGACCAATCAGTATCAATCACATCGACCCCACCCTTGAAAAGCTTGTCAACGAACTCAATTTGGGTTCAGGAACTTGTATTGACTGGCCAAAACATCCTGTAACGACCGAAAGACAAGTTATTTTCTCGGGTGACTTCAATGAATCTTGCGGACAAAAAAAATGGGAGTATCGCTTCTTAAACCACCAAGAATATTTCGCAAACGCGTTCTCTTCGATTTGGAGCGAGCTTGACGGCAAACACGAAGGGCATATTTTAGAAAGCGAGACGCCCCGTGAGGCTGTCTTGCTGGGCACCTATATCTCAGAGCCAATATCTGCAGCTATAAGAAAAATCAACAAAGAAAGCAGTAACGTGATGGCGAGACACCTATTTCTGGAACTTGGCCAGCAACCCAGCCAAGGAAATCGTCTTCACCATGCACGGGACACAATCAATAAATGGGCAGCAGAAAATGGCCTTGATACGTCAAGTTTATTTGTTGATAACGGATCCGGGCTGTCCCGGTATGGCCGGGTCACCACCAAATTCATAGCGGCTGTATTAAGGAAGGCCTGGATGGATCCATCAATGCCAGAATTCCTATCATCGCTTTCTATCCCTGGCGTGGATGGCACTTTGGAAAATAAATTCGGATTAACTCCTCTTGCTAGCCGGTCGCACTTAAAAACAGGGTTTCTAAAAAATGTGCGGGCAGTTGCGGGTTACGTATACCACGATAGCGGCGAGGTTCTATCAGTTGTCATCATCGTGAACGGCGAGACACTGACAAAGGACCGTAATCTTGCGGATAAGATACTGCAGCTAATCGCAAACACAGATTGGTCGCACTAGACAAACCGATACATGTCTCACAAAGCATCGCTGTGCGATAATTCACCAAAACTAAAACTCGTAATTGATGAAAAACTTAGACGTCGTCATACTCGCTGCCGGAAAAGGGCAACGAATGAAATCAAACTTGCCAAAAGTGCTACACAGGTTGGCGGGAGCAACACTACTCGACCACGTTATTAAAGCTGCAAAATCCGTTAACCCCGCGACCTTGATCATCGTGACGGGTTACGCGGAGGAAAAAGTGAGGGCAACCGTTCAAACAGACGGACTGACCTTCGTACATCAGTCGCAACAGCTCGGAACGGGGCACGCTGTGCAACAAGCGCTTGATCAACTCAAATCGTCCAAAACACTCATACTCCTCGGAGATGTGCCGTTGATTTCTGAGGTCACTTTAGAACGGATAGCTACCCAGTCGGCAGCGATTACACTATTGACCCAAACCGTGAGTGCTCCAACAGGGTACGGCCGTATTGTTCGCGACGAACAGGAACACATCACAAAAATTGTCGAAGAAAAAGATGCCTCAATTGAGGAAAAAAAGATCAATGAAATTAACACGGGCATCATGTGTATCGATAACAACGTATTGAAAAATTTTCTGTCTCAGATGGAAAACAAAAATGCGAGCGCCGAATTCTATTTAACTGACATTGTTGAATTCGCCAACAAAAATAACTTGTCAGTAGATGCGGTTAATAGCAAGGATGACGTGGAATGTTCGGGCATAAACAGTAAGAGCCAACTCGCCGACTTGGAGCGTCATTTGCAACGCCAAAAAGCTCAAGAACTGATGGCCAATGGCACCTCCGTTTTAGATCCGAATCGTCTTGATATCAGAGGTAACCTAACGTGTGGGTTCGATGTCGTGATCGACGTCGGTTGTATTTTTGAGGGAGATGTCCAGCTCGAGGATAATGTGACCATAGAAGCATATTCGGTGATAAAAGATTCGTATGTCGGTGAGGGCACAACGATTAAAACGCACTCATGTATTGAGGGCGCGAATATCGGAAAGCGCAATCAGATTGGCCCTTACGCTCGGTTAAGGCCGGGTGCCAAGTCGAGCGATAATGTACGGTTAGGTAACTTCGTTGAAGTGAAAGCTTCCGAAATTGGTCAGGGCTCGAAAGTCAATCACTTGTCGTACATTGGCGACGCCAAAATTGGTACTGGCGTGAACGTGGGCGCGGGAACGATTACGTGTAACTATGACGGTGCCAACAAACACCAAACCGTTTTAGAGGATGATGTGTTTATCGGCTCAAATACAGAGCTTGTGGCCCCCGTGACCATTGGCGAGGGCAGCACGATCGCGGCCGGGAGCACAGTCACTAAAAATGTTCCGCCTAATAATCTCGCGCTTTCGAGAACAAAACAAACATGCATTAGCGACTGGAAACGTCCAGAGAAAATCAAATCTGACGAATAGAGAATATGGAGTAATAGCAGAGCATGTGTGGCATCGTTGGTGCATTATCCAAGCACGATATAACCTCTTTCCTCATCAACGGATTATCGAAGCTTGAGTACCGAGGTTACGACTCCGCAGGACTGGCGGTTATCGATAATGGGTTAAAAAGATACCGCAGTGACGGACGCGTAGTCGAGCTAAAAGAGAAAGTCGCAAAAGCAAATTTAGTCTCAACGATCGGAATCGCTCACACCCGATGGGCAACTCACGGAGAGCCCAGTGAGAGAAATGCGCACCCCCACATCAGCGAAGATGGTATAGCCATTGTTCACAACGGAATTATCGAAAACCATCAAGCGCTAAGAGAGTTGCTCATTGCTGAGGGTTATACATTCCAATCGGATACAGACACAGAAGTCATCGCTCATTTGATTCACAAATACTCTGACACAGAAAGTCTCATCGATGCTGTCAAGCTCAGTGTCAAACAACTTAGCGGCGCTTTCGCACTCGCTGTGATTCGAGAACAAAACGAAGACCAAATCATTCTGGCAAGACAAGGTGCCCCACTTTTGATTGGATTGGGAGACGAGGGCGTTTACTGTGCGAGCGACTCGTCTGCACTTCTAGAGATCACCAAACGGATGATCTACATGGAGGATGGTGATATCGCCGAGCTCAAACTTGATGGGGCCACCATTTACGACGCTAGCGGAGCTGTTGTCGAGCGTCCCATCCATGTCAGTGAGCTGTCCTCGGATCAAGTTGAACTGGGGCGCTTCCAGCACTACATGCAAAAAGAAATCTTTGAGCAACCGGGTGCGCTCGCAGCAACACTTGAGATGGTCACGGGCTCAAGTGCCATTGCTCCAGAGCTTTTTGGAACTGATGCCAAACAGATTCTCCAACACATCGACTCAGTCAGCATTATCGCCTGCGGCACAAGTTATCACGCGGGGCTCACAGCAAAATATTGGTTAGAAGAAATAGCGGGAATACGAACTTCCGTTGAAATCGCATCTGAATTTCGGTATCGAAAATCGGTCGTTGACGCGAAAAGTCTTGTGGTGGTCATATCTCAGTCCGGAGAAACAGCGGACACGATCGCCGCACTCGAACATGCAAAACGGCTCGGACAAAACGATACCTTGGGAATCTGTAACGTCCCCGAATCAACCATCATTCGATCGACAAAATTAAAATTTCTCACACGTGCTGGCCCCGAGATTGGAGTAGCGTCAACCAAAGCATTTACGACTCAGCTCGCGGCCCTCTACTTATTGACCATTGTCATAGCAAATACTCGAGGTGGGCTTTCTGAGGAAGAGCAAATACAACACATAGAACGTTTACGGCATCTACCGAAAGCAATAAATGAAATCTTAGAATTGGAAGCAAAAGTAGAATCGTGGGCCAAACGCATTTGTCTCAGTCACAATGCCTTATTTTTAGGAAGAGGCATCCACTACCCAATTGCTCTAGAAGGTGCGCTCAAACTCAAAGAAATATCCTACATACATGCTGAGGGATATCCAGCAGGTGAACTCAAGCACGGACCTTTAGCCTTAGTCGATAAAGACACCCCAGTGGTTGCAGTCGCGCCTAACGACACGCTGCTTGAGAAGCTCAAGTCGAATCTCTCGGAAGTCCGTGCGCGCGGAGGAGAACTGTACGTGTTTGCGGATACAGACTCGCATATTGAGGAATCAGAAGGCACCCACATCATCAAGATGACTGAACACCTTGGCTATCTGAGTCCAATACTTCACACGATCCCATTACAGCTACTTGCCTACCATGTCGCGCTTGCAAAGGGTACTGATGTAGACAAGCCCAGAAATTTAGCAAAATCGGTTACCGTTGAATAACTTTTATGCAAAGACACAGCGCAAAATTGAGAAATGTAATCACAGGACTCGTACTTTCGGTCCTCCTAATATCGCAGGCACAGGCCGAGTGGTCTTTAATCGATGAGAACAACATCTTCAAGATTTTTGTCGAAAAAGACTCTCTCAATAAACAAAACGAGTATTTCTATATCTGGGCGCTGTATGACTTCAACCAACGACAAACTGAGGGTTATCACTCCGCTAAAGTGTTGTACCAAATTGACTGTACCGCACTTAAATACAAACTGTTATCAGCTAACACGTTCGGGGATCCCATGGGACAGGGCGTATCTGGCTCACCAAAAGCATCTGATCGCTGGGAACAATCAACTCGAGGATCAATCGGTTACGAGGTCACGCGATATGCCTGTGATTCAGTGTCTCAATAACTCCTGTACAGCAAGCGTAGAAATAAACACGACAGCTGACCCGATCAAAGCGTAACTCACTAGGCGAATAACTGACGCCCCAATTGATGCTGACCGGGTCATCGGTTCTTTCTTTCCTCTCAGCACCTGGATGACTAACCAGCCAATTAAAACACCCGCCGTCGTTAATAGTAGAATTCTCACGGGATGTCCCTATTGATCACTATTTTCCCCAAACTGACGTCCGCTCAACAATCATCGGCGTTAACAAAAAATGCTCCAAAATTAACGCTACCACACTTTACATCACTCACGAGATAAGCCCAATAAAAATATTATGCACCCGACAGCTCTGTATAACTGCCAAAATTTTTTTGAGACCTATTTCCCCTCTACTGATGAGATAGGCCCAAAGACCGTGGTCGAAATTGGCGCTCAAAATGTCAATGGTGGACTGCGTGAAAAAATTCCTAATACATTCGAATATTTAGGGGTCGATTTTGTCAAAGCGCCTGGTGTTGATGTAGTGCTCGAAGATCCGTACAAGCTTCCGTTTGATGACGAGAGCCACGATGTGGTGATATCAAGCTCATGTTTTGAGCATTCAGAGTTTTTTTGGATGACGTTTATGGAATGCATCAGAATACTCAAACCAGATGGACTATTCTATTTAAACGTACCGTCTAATGGCGAATTCCATCGTTACCCTGTCGACTGCTGGAGATTTTATCCAGACAGTGGAAGAGCGCTCTGTAAATGGGCCAATAACAATGGCATCAATGCAACGCTTTTGGAATCATTTACGACGCGACAAGTAAAAGATATTTGGAATGATTATGTGTGTGTCTTCCTCAAGGACGAGGCATTTGTTAGCAACCACCCTAACCGCATGATCCACAACCGAAATGACTTCAAGAATGGGCTACTTTGGGGAAGCGATGACGTCATTAACAAACGGGCTCGAACAGAAGATCAAAAACACACATCTTTCCTATTCAGCCTGATTAGGAAATTTAGAAAACTCCCATATTGATAATTCAATAGCTACCTAAACATCCCTATTGGATAGATGATCTAGGGATCTCGCTATGGGTTGGCCTGAAGGCCTTTCCTTTCTCGAACACCGCGATTGAATCATGCATATGGATACCCGAAATCATGTCGGTTAAGTCAGGATAATTGATCGGGTGGACGTGCCACCAATGATGCATATCATTCATCAATCGATAGGAAGCAAAAAATTACGCCTCCGTATGACCGCCAAATGAGGTCATAGATCCTCGGCCATATAAACCCCACTTTGATGCAATAAAGGAAAGTGTTCTAAACGTTTTGATCAGATGTTTCATTTGATGGCTGCCATCATCCAATACAATATCAACGCCTCCCATTTCCTCTATTACGCGGTTAAGAAATTCAGCATCATCTTGGGAACCAATTCTCACTGAACCAGAGTCACCATCGAGCGACGCACAATTCGGATCACTGTCAATCCCAAAAATAGTGGCCTTGTCACCGAAGTAATTTCGCCACATTTGTAAGCTGCCACCTCGGAAAACACCGATTTCAAGGAACCTAACATTGGTTCCTCGAAATCTAGAGAAATATCGATCGTATATGGGTATGTAATGATGCCATTTGTGAACTGGGCGCTCTTTATTATTCACAAACAAGTCTAGCAAATCATCTTCGAATCCATATTTAGTCGTGATATCGGCTGCGACGTCTTTTGATAGATCGAATTCAAAGTCCCTGATTTCGACGCCATAGCCTAGTCTAGCCCTCAATTTTTTTGATAAACATTTTGATAGTAACTGACTAAATTTCACTAGTTTTCTCTTTATTACAACGAGTTGATGTGACCCAGACAAAAAGCCGAACCGCGTACCTTTCTCCGAACTTTTGACATCTTACGCCATCACACAAAAGTTATGAAACGAAAACTCCACGCCAAGTTTTTATACCCAACACCGCTTTAGTGTGCTTGTTTATGTTATGCGGCTACTTCAATGTTGCCCAAGCGGTTGAAAAAGTCGACGAGAGACACTTGAGCGAGATGCTTCGGCACATACACGAGACAACTGGGATGGCTGTTCCGGGACGCTCAGATCCGGGATATCCGAATGTAGTCTTCGTCGATCAAAACTTCATCAACGGGTTAGTTTGCAAGAAACGAAACTGTAATGCTCAGGCCGCCACAAAAAATACAACGGTTTTCTTAGTCGATGGACTAGACATCAGGACCGTCGAAGGGGAGAGCATTCTCTACCACGAATTAGTTCACGTAGCCCAGTTCCATAATTGGGGTAATAACGAGAACTGCAAAAGTTGGATAAAACGAGAAGTTCAAGCTTATCAACTTCAAGATAACTTTGTCAGCGAGAAGGGGCACGACATGCCTTGGCTGAGAAGCGTCGTCCAGTACCTGGCACATATGTGTCCTCAATAAGTTCCGTTCAGCGCGATCGTTCTTGTTCTAAAATTGTAAGCCTCATAGTGCAAATGGATACGCAAAATGATTTCCATAAAGACTTTCTGTCTTGGTCTTGTATGCTCGTGCCTAATCACGCTCGCTCAAGCAAACCTCGGCGATATTGACGAAGATGACCTAGATAATCCACTCATTGTAGAGGGGAAAGAGTTATTACAAAACGAGGACTGGACAGCCGCCATCACCCGTTTTGAGTCGGCGCTAGATACAACGCCAAACAGCGCAGATTTACATAATTTTTTAGGCTACGCGTACCGAAAATCTGGTGATCTTGATAAAGCCTTTCTCCACTACGATAAAGCACTCGAAATCAATCCCGATCATAAAGCAGCAATAGAATATCTAGGAGAAGCGTACATCGCCAACGGCGATTTAGCCAACGCAATGGTTCAGTTACAGAAGCTCAAACGACTCTGCAGTCCAATCCCTTGTGAAGAACTTCGTGAACTAGAACAAGCGCTTGAGAACGCATCAAGGTAGCGCTGTGCTCAAAGCAATTTTTTTCGATTTTGGCGGCGTCGTTACCGAGAGCCCATTTGAGGCGTTTTCATCTCTTGAGAAAGAACGAGGATTACCCGTAAACTTCATTAGAGAGATCAATAGTACAAACCCACACGAGAACGCATGGGCACAACTCGAGAGAGGCGAGATCTCCCCGGAACAATTCGACGTCATGTTCGCAAATGAGGCTTCCTCCAGGGGCCATCAGATCAGCGGCAAAGCAGTTTTACAACGCGTCTTCACCCCAATCAGAGGCGACATGGTCGAATTAATACAGCAGTATGCTGCGAAATTTAAACTGGCGTGTCTGACAAATAACTTTCCAATCACTGACTCATTAATAGAGCTGATGGGAAACCATAGATATGAGGAATGGCAAAGCGCGCTCAAACTGTTCGAATACGTCATCGAGTCAGCCAAACTTGGAGTGAGAAAACCTGAGACACAATTTTTCAGTGAAGCCTGTCGCATTACTCAAGTAGAACCAGATGAAGTCATTTTTCTGGATGACATCGGGTCCAATTTAAAACCAGCTCGAGAAATGGGCATGACGACAATAAAGGTCACATCATCGAGACAAGCGATCGATGATCTTCGCGAGGCGGTAGCGTTACACGCCACCCCAAATTAACGTGTAAATTTCGGTTTTCTCGGTGCGGTCGATGCGAGCCGATCGTAAATAACCCGGGGCAACCATTTCATGCATGACGCGACGAGCCTCATTTGCCAGGGCATGATGTGTATCACCTTTTTTCTTTTGATCGCCTGAATGATCGAATCTGCAGCATCGTCACTATTCATGAGAAACGGCATACGAAATTGATTGACGTCCGTCATTGGCGTCTTAATGTAGCCTGGGCAAACCGTCAACACATTCACACCGGAGTCGTGTAATTCAACCCTTAGGCTTTCAAGATACGTGGTTAGCGCCGCCTTGGAAGCCGAATACGCACCAGATCCCGGCAAGCCTCTTATTCCTGCAATGCTCGATACGCCAACAAAGGTTCCTCGGTTTTCTCTTAACATGCCTTTCATGAATGGCTGGAATGTATTTACGACTCCAAGCACATTAGTACGCAGAATCTGTTCAAACGCTTCAACATCACCGAATTCTTCTGAAAGAGTTCCGCCAGAAATGCCAGCATTCGCGATGACCACATTCGGAATACCTACATGCTGCATGAACTGCTCCGCTGCAAGTCTCACAGTTTTATAATCCGCCACATCGGCTTGGTAGAAATAACACCGTTCACCCAGACTCTCTTTGATACTCCGTAATTCGTGATCACGCCTCGCAACTAATCCGACCACAAATCCTTCACGATAAAACTGTCTCGCTAAAGACGTTCCTATTCCACTTGATGCTCCCGTAATAAACACACTTTGCATCACAAACGATTACTTTCTTCTCATTCGATCAACGAGATAATCAAGGATTGGAGAGAGACGATCCCTCGATTGAATCATCGATGCAGTCGTCCAAAAACGTCGGCCCACCATGATCGTTGGTGTCACGGACACAGGATATACCTCGGATAAACGCAGCGATTCCGACACCCTCTGATCGAGTAGATCGGAGGACAAGGTCTCACGAAATCGATCAAGATTCACGCCTTGAGTTTCGACCCATTTATATTGCTCTGAGGTATCCCATAGCGCCCATCCATCGTCATGAATCGCTCGAAACACGTGATAATGAAGCTTCGTCAACTCACCCATCAACAGTAACGTGTAATACAGTCGAGCCAACTCTAGGGAACGACGGTTCGAAATGTACGGAACGAGAACCAGGTCGACACGATTTAGGTTACTTTGAAACCACTGATCGAGATCGGGCCCCAACAAGTAGCAACCTCGGCATTCATACGAAAAAAATTCGATAACCTCGACAGGAGCAACGGGGCTAGGTTCGACCGTCGTTTCAAGCTCTAAAAAATCTCTCCCTAAAACGGGTTCGGCATACCCCGAGCTTTGCAGCGCGAACAAAAGGAACAGTCCACAAAAAAACTTTCGCGGACAACGTTGCCAATAAGTCTCTTTTTTAATCCTTCGCAACGAGTGTGTTTAAAATTGCGATGAATCGCACAGCATCAACACCCGACCCGTCAGAGCGAAGCGCCATCGAAGGACCAGTGATGTATTTACCCTTCACTGTCACGTACGGGGTCCCAGGAACTCGATAAGAGCGCGTCAGCTGTACCGCCTTTTTGACTTTTGCATCGATGCCAAATGATTTATACAGTTTATTGAAACTCTCGTTATCGACGCGATCGTTACTGTCGATCCATTTCAATATTTTTTTATCCGTCATCAGATTAACACCCTTTCGGTGTATCGCATCATAGACTTCTTGATGAACGGTCTTGAGTAATTGCATCTCCTCTAACGTGAAATAAAGCTTAGCGAGAGGAATCATTCGTTCGTTGAATACCGCAGGCATATAATTAAACTGAACGCCTTTCGGCGGATTTTGTGCCCATGATTCAATCAAAGGCTGGAACTCATAGCAGTGTCCGCACGCATAGTTAAAAAACTCATAAACTTGGACGACATCTCCACGATCACCATCTGAACGAATGACCTTGTAGTCTTTACCCTCAACCAGGTTTTCGGCAAACGTGGTAGATGTCCAACTGAACACCAAAACCATCAGGACTTTCAACAGTTGTTTCATTGACATACTCCGTGACAACATATGATTATTAATTACTGACTCTTACGACCGTCGTTTCGAAATTAAATTCCTGCAACCTCTGTCGTACCGACTCCATTTCACGTTGGGTGCTGTAGGGACCCAATCGCACACGATGCAATAACGTCCCGTCTGATAACGCGGTCGCCTGTATGCGTGACTCAAATCCATTCAATGCAAGTCGCGCTTTTAAATTATCCGCTTCTTGCGCGTTAGACAACGCTGCGACTTGTAAGAAAAGAACCTCAACAGAAATTGATTGTTCAGAGTCGTCACCCTCGGGTGGGGCGTTATCTTTTCTATCGGCACTCGGCAGCAATTTATAAAAATCGAACTCAACGTCATCTTGCTCCTGAATGACACCTGATCTCTCCGGTGCACTAATACCGTTGTTATCTTGTATTTGTAAGGCCGCTCGATTAACGTAGATCGCGACTGCAATCGAGACAGCGACACCGATGAGTATTCCAACCAGAATACCCGACCCCAAACGTCGTTTTGTCTTGCCTGCGGCGGATCGTGTTCCCCTCTTTGCCATAACGATAGATTTTACATACGTTCTGGCGCATCGACACCAATTAACGCTAATCCATTACGTATGACGTGTTTCACCGATCGTACCAACGCAAGTCTCGCGTGAATCAATTCAGAATCACCTTTCAATATTTGTGTGGCATTGTAATAAGTGTGGAAAATCCCAGAGAGATCTTTGAGATAAAAAGCGATCATATGGGGCGCCAACTCACTCGCCGCGGAAGCAACTGTGCCCGGGAAATCTGCGACGGCTCTCATCAAGAGGGTCTCTTCCTCTGATGTTAGTCCGTCAAGCTGCACGTCAACGAGCGTCTTGGCATCGATCTCTGACTTGGCCAGAATACTCGCGCAACGCGCATGAGCATACTGGATGTAATAAACCGGATTGTCGTTATTCTGTGATTTCGCCAAATCAAGATCGAAATCGAGATGTTGATCATTCTTGCGGTAGACATAAAAAAACCTTGCGGCATCACGGCCAACATCTTCCCTAAGCTGCGCGAGTGTCACGAACTCTCCAGACCGTGTCGACATCGCCAGCTTCTCTTTACCTCGATAGAGAACAGCAAACTGGACGAGCGGGACTTTTAATCGATCAGAATTTAGATCCATGACCTCCATGGCGGCTAACGCTGCCCTTACTCGAGGTATGTACCCATGATGATCTGCGCCCCAGATATTAATCAGCGTATCGAAGCCCCTGTCGAACTTGTCAACATGATATGCAATATCAGACGCAAAATAGGTAAAAATTCCATTCTCTCTTTGTACGACACGGTCTTTTTCGTCACCAAACTGAGTCGACCGAAACCAACGTGCGCCGGCCTCAGTGTATAAGTAACCCTTCGCATCCAACTCAGAAATCACGCGCTCAATCTTTTTCGAATCAAATAACGTTTGCTCCGAAAACCAATTGTCAAAATTAACACCGAAATTCTCCAATTCCTCCCTGCACCCAGCGAGTTGCTCGGCCAGAACAGATCGATGAATGACTGAGTAACCTTCTCCCAACACGTCTTTACCTAACGCGATGAGTTGATCAATCAATAATTCAGGTTCATCCACTGACGGCCAACGCATCTTCAGTTGTTCAATCTCTAAATTGAACCGATCTCCGTGCTGTTCTTTGAGTGCTGCCGCCATGTCGCGAACGTAAGCACCTTGATACCCCTTTTCAGGAAAAACAAACGTATGCCCGAAGAGTTCTAAATATCTTAACCAAGACGAGATTGACAAAATGTCCATCTGTCGCCCGGCATCATTGACGTAATACTCTCGAGTCACTTTATGACCAGTCGCAGCAAGTAGGTTTGCGATGCTGTCTCCATACGCAGCCCCGCGGCCATGACCAACATGTAATGGGCCCGTCGGGTTGGCAGAAACAAATTCCACCTGAACCGAGCGATCACGTCCAATGTCACTCTCACCGTATCGCTCGCCGGACTGCAACACCTCCGGGATGATCGCCTGGCGACATGAGGCCGTGAGATAAAGATTAATGAAGCCAGGACCAGCGACTTCAGCTTTAGCTAGAAACTGATCGTCTTTGATCGCGCTAACAATTTCGCCCGCAATATCTCGGGGAGGTCGTTTTAACTCTTTGGCGATTTGCATCGCGATGTTACACGAGTAGTCGCCATGATCAGCTGACCTGGGGCGCTCAAGTAGAATTCTGTCTAAAGGAATATCGATTGATGACCGTGTCAGAGCGGCGTGTATGCTCTGCTTGATCGCATCGATGGTCTGTATCGTGTAATTCATGCCACCACTTCGTTAATTTTCATCGTTATTGAACGGCTTGATGAGAAGCTCTCACTAAACATCAATCGGATCAACATCGAGCACGAATCTAACTCCTGATTCGTTCAAGTTACTGATCTCTTTCATCCACCGCTTCAAAAATATTCTTAAAGGTTTCCTTAGTGTACTTTGTACCAATAATTGACCCCGAATAAGCCCTGCCATTTTATGAATCGGCGCAGGAACCGCATCATACACATCTATTGCCTCTGATTTCAGGTCGAGTGCGCACAAACGTGCACGATTTAAGAAATTCTCCACTGAATTAGAACTGGGACTGGAGGCTCGCAGTATGGCTTGATACGAATACGGGGGGAAGTCCGACAACTCGCGCTCTTTGAGCGCATCGATTGCAAAATCATCGTATGAGTGCCCAATGAGATGTTGGTAAATCGGATGGTCTGGAAACTCTGTTTGCAAAAGAACCTGTCCCCTTGACGAACCGCGTCCAGCGCGACCCGACACCTGCAGCATCTGTTGAAATTGCCGTTCGGTCGCTCTGAAATCTCCGCTATAGAGCGCTTGATCAGCACCCAAAATAACGACTAAATTGATGTTGGAAAAATCGTGGCCTTTTGAGAGCATTTGCGTGCCGATGATGATATCAACTTGAGTCTGATCAATTGACTGCCTCATTGCCTCGAAAGAGCCCTTCCGACGCGTGCTGTCACTGTCCACTCGAATAACACGCGCGTGACCGAACCGAGCAGCGACCTCCTCCTCTAATCGCTGCGTACCATGTCCAAGATCGAGTAAATCCTGATTACCACAGTCACTGCATCGACTGGGTACGCGGCCTTGATATCCGCAATGGTGACATCGCACATGGTCTGGTCTTTTGTGGAGCGTCAAAGCCGCGCTACAGCGGTGGCAAGATACGCTCCACTGACATGACGAACAAAATAAGGCTGGAGCGTATCCACGTCGATTGATGAATACCAGTACTTGCTCACCATCATCAATTTTCGATTGCATCGCGTGAATCACCTGAGGTGACAGGGTATGACTCTCCGATCGAGAAACTCGAATTAACTCAACAGTCGGCAAGGAGCCTAAAGGGCGATCGGAAAGCACCGTTCTTTTATAACGCTCTCGAAGGACATTGTGATACGTCTCCAAAGACGGTGTTGCCGAGCCAAGAACAACAGGGATATTTTTTAGTTGACTCAGATAAACCGCCAAATCGCGAGCATGATAACGTACGCCCTCAATTTGTTTATAAGAGGTGTCGTGCTCTTCATCGACGATGATCAGCCCTAATTGTTTTAATGGCGTGAATACTGCCAATCGGGTTCCAAGGATAATTGATGCCACGCCGTGACGTGCTTGCTCCCAAGCGATAAGCCGATTCGAGTCCCCCAAACCACTATTGAGCGTCACGATCCTCTCAGAGGGAAATCGGCGCTGCAATCGATCCTTAAGCTGTGGTGTCAAATTAATCTCGGGAACTAACATTAAAACCTGCTTCTTTGACTGTAATGCTCTTTCCATCAACTCAAAATACACTTCGGTCTTACCGCTACCCGTCACTCCTTGTAACACCCAGACGTGTGCGCCACTTGAATCGAGACTAATGGAGTCCACCGAACGAATCTGAGACTCCGTAAGTCCCAGTTTTTTCGGGGTGACAGATATTGCGCGATCAACCTTCATGAATTCATGAAGGTTGCGCTGCTCTGTCTTGACCCAGCCAGATTGAATCCAATTGGTTAACTGTTTCGACGCATTCGAATAGATACGGCGAGCATCAGCCAAGACTGTTTGCTCGTTAGATAGAAGGTGTTCATACAGGCGCTGCTTTCCACGCGACCTCGCATCCAACGTACCAGCAATTTCCAAACGACCCGACACGGTGAGCGAATACACATTCTCCAAGTACTCTTTCCCAAGCCGATTCATACGAATCGAACGTGGAAGGCCCACAAACAAACAACGCCCTAATTCAAAGCAGTAATACTCAGAAACAAAGCGACACAATGTAATGTAGTCAGACGAAAGAGGCGCCACATCGATGATAGAGCTGATCCCCTTGATCCTTTGCGTTTCCACGTTTGTGGTCTCAGAAACATCAATAACGATGCCCACTTGTTTTTTATTACGAAACGGAACTTCGACTAGCGAGCCCTTAACGACAGACAAACCGTTCGTCCGATAATCAAACGGGCCATTCAGTGGGACATCGAGGTGGATTTTCGCGTAACTCATTATGCGAGGATCTCATATACCTGTGTTAGTCGCACAAGTGTGGCTTGTCTGAACAAGCTATCGACTCACTAAACAAAGATCAGTGGCCTAGGAATACGGCAGAAGCTTTAAATTGACTGATGATATTGAGGGCTTATCTCGCGTACGGCTTCGACTAAAGCCTCAACATTCTCTGGGGGTGTATGTTGAGATACACCATGCCCCAAATTAAATACGTGACCACTACCGTTTCCAAACGTTGACAAAATATTCGCAACTTCCTGGCGAATGACGTCTGGGTTAGTCATGAGAATTGCTGGATCCATGTTCCCTTGTAATGCCACCTTATGACCGACTCGCGCGCGCGCACGACCAATGTCTGTTGTCCAGTCTAGGCCCAAACCATCGGTATCGATTTCAGCTAAATCCTCCAACCATTGGCCACCCCCTTTGGTGAATACAATTCGTGGGATTTTCTGACCATTCACCTCTCTCGTAAGACCCGCACAAATACGATTTAAATTTTCAAGTGAAAACCGTTTGAAAGCTCCGTTTGACAGAGACCCGCCCCAGGTGTCAAAGACCATGACAGCATCCGCACCGGCTTCAATTTGAGCATTCAGATAGCCTATTACTGAGACCGTTGTGACATCTAAAATTGTTTGAAACAAATCAGGCCGCTCGTAAGCCATTTTTTTGACCCGATGAAATTCAGTACCGCCTCGACCTTCTATCATGTAACAGGCGAGCGTGAATGGGCTGCCAGAAAAGCCTATAAGCGGCACTGAGCCATTGAGTGCACGCTTGATGCTACTCACAGCATTCACGACGTAACCGAGCTTCTCGCCAGTATCAACCTCTGACAGTTGATTGATTTGCGCCTCATCCCTGAGTGGTCGCTCGAATTTGGGGCCCTCACCCTCCTCAAAGTACAACCCAAGGCCCATGGCATCGGGAATCGTTAGGATATCCGAGAAAAGAATCGCTGCATCGAGACGAAAACGTGCAAGTGGCTGTAAGGTCACCTCTGTCGCCAAATCTGTGTTTTTACACAAATCCAAGAACGACCCTGCCCGCGAACGAGACTGCCGATACTCAGGCAAGTAACGACCAGCCTGTCGCATAATCCACGTGGGAGTATAGGGTGTGGGCTGCCTGAGAAGCGCCTTAATAAATACATCATTTTGAAGCGCGCTCAAATCTGAACCTCTTTTAATCTTGTTACAACCAAAACACGTCTCGTGCCACTACCGAGGTAATTCAGAAGCACCCATTAAAAATTCGTCAATTGATCGGGCACATTGTCTACCCTCCCTGATCGCCCACACGACGAGAGATTGACCACGCCTCATGTCACCAGCGACAAACACTTTATCTTTTGAGGTTTTATATTCATCGGTATTGGCCTGAACATTGCCTCGACCGTCAAGCGCGACTCCCATTTCTGTGACTACCCCCTCATGAACAGGATTAATAAATCCCATCGCGAGCAATACAAGATCCGCTTTGATCTCAAATTCGCTGTCAGGAATCTCCTTCATTTCCATCCGTCCATCAGAATTGCGTGCCCATTCAACTCGCGCCGCAATCAATTTTTCAACTTTTCCGTTAGAGCCCTCGAACCGTTTGGTCGTAACAGACCAATCACGTTCACAACCCTCATCATGTGAAGAGGACGTTCGTAACTTGATTGGCCAATCTGGCCAGGTCAGCGGTCGATCTTCCTCCTCAGGAGGCATTGGCATTAACTCAAACTGAGTGACGGAGGCCGCTCCATGTCGGTTGGAAGTCCCAACGCAATCTGACCCTGTATCCCCACCACCAATGACGACGACGTGCTTTCCCGTCGCCATTATTTGATTATCTAACAAGTCACCTGCAACAACTCGATTCTGTTGGGGGAGGAATTCCATGGCGTAATGAACCCCGTTTAAGTCTCTGCCTGGGACCGGAAGATCTCTTGGCACCTCAGACCCTCCCGTGAGCGCAATCGCGTCGAACTCCGAAAGAAGCTCACTGTGCGTCACCACCTTCTGTGACAAATTGTTTACTCCTGGGATTTGCTTACCAAGAGATCCAACACACGTGCTGGTTCGAAACTCAACACCCTCTGATTCCATTTGTGTGATCCGTCGATCAATATGGCTCTCTCCATCTTGAAGTCGGGAATCCCGTATCTTAGTAACCCTCCGATACGATCATTTTTTTCAAAAACAACCACGTCATGGCCGGCTCTCGCTAACTGCTGCGCGCAAGCAAGGCCTGCTGGGCCAGAGCCAACCACTGCGACGCGCTTGCCCGATTTGTGCTGAGCCGGTTGTGGCGCGATCCATCCTTCAGACCATCCCTTGTCAACAATCGCATGCTCGATCGACTTAATCGCAACGGCGGAGTCGTTAATATTTAACGTGCAGGATGCTTCACAGGGCGCTGGGCAGATACGACCGGTAAACTCTGGAAAATTATTCGTTGAGTGAAGTGTTTGCAACGCCAACTGCCAATTTTTTCGATACACGAGATCATTCCAGTCAGGAATGATGTTATTAACCGGGCAACCGTTTTGACAAAATGGAATACCACAGTCCATACAGCGAGAGCCCTGTCGAGAAGCCTCCTCATCGGAGTGAGTGACAACGAATTCTTCGTAATTTTTAACTCGACTCTCAACCGGTAACGTCGACTCGTTCACCCGTGTTTCTTCTAAAAAACCCGTTGGCTTTCCCATTATGCTGCCTCCTGTTGATTCTGCTCAGCCATCTCATTCAACGCACGTCGATACTCATGCGGGAAGACTTTGACAAACTTGGATCTCGCATCCTCCCAGTTTTGTAGAATTTCTTCTGCAACCGGCTATTTGTTCGCCTGAAGTGTTGGGTCACAAGACCTTTAAGTAGACTCTCATCTGTCATACCCTTGTGCATTGGCGCACCAGTTTGTTCACTTTCAGGCAACACTGTCTCAAGAGCGACCATCGAATGATTACATCGTCGATCAAAATCACCCTTTGGAGCGTAAACGTAAGCAACACCCCCACTCATTCCAGCTGCAAAGTTACGGCCTGTATCACCAAGCACGACGACCGTGCCGCCTGTCATGTATTCACAACAGTGGTCTCCGACTCCCTCGACAACCGCGGTCGCACCACTGTTTCTCACAGCAAATCGCTCTCCTGCAACACCGGAAAAGAAAGCCTCACCCTCGACCGCCCCATAGAGGACAGTATTACCGACGATGATGTTGCGTCTTGCCTCTCCAGTAAAGGTTGATGACGGTCTGATAATAATGCGACCTCCTGACAAGCCCTTACCCACATAATCATTCGCATCGCCACGCAAATCGAAAGTGATGCCTCTGGCCAGAAACACGCCGAAGCTCTGTCCGCCAGTTCCCTCAAGGTTCACGGTAATGGTCTCATCGGGTAATCCTTGGTGCCCATATCGACGCGCCACTTGGTTGGATAGCATTCCTCCAACGCTCCTATTGACGTTGATGACTTTCGATTCAATCACGACAGGCTGCTGCTTCTCAAGCGCAGGCATCGCCTCTTTAATAAGCGCGTTATCCAGAGCCTTCTCAAGTCCGTGATCCTGCACCTCTGAATGACGTCGAGCAACATCGTCAGGCATGTCAGGGCGATGGAAAATCTTCGTAAAGTCTAGACCCTTAGCTTTCCAGTGATCAACCCCAGCTCGCATATCCAAAAGATCTGATCGACCGATAATTTCATCGAGCTTCCTGACCCCCATCTCCGCCATCAATTCACGAATTTCTTGAGCAACAAAATGAAAGTAATTGATGACGTGTTCGGGTTTTCCAGAGAATTTCTTCCTAAGCGCTGGGTCCTGAGTCGCAATCCCAACGGGACACGTGTTCAAGTGGCACTTTCTCATCATGATGCAACCCTCAACCACGAGTGGCGCAGTTGCGAAACCGAACTCATCGGCCCCGAGTAGGGCACCAATCACGACGTCTCGACCGGTTTTCATTTGTCCGTCCACCTGAACCACGATACGACCACGAAGCTGGTTCAGAACAAGCGTCTGTTGTGTCTCCGACAAACCGAGCTCCCATGGAGCCCCAGCATGTTTGATTGAGGATAAAGGAGACGCTCCTGTCCCACCGTCGTATCCAGCAATCACGACATGATCAGATTTTGCTTTCGAAACGCCAGCAGCAACCGTACCAACACCAATTTCAGATACCAGTTTCACACTGATCGAGGCATCGGGGTTGGCATTCTTGAGATCATGAATCAGCTGCGCCAAATCCTCAATTGAATAAATATCATGATGCGGCGGTGGAGAGATAAGTCCCACCCCAGGAACTGAGAAACGTAGCTTTGCGATATATTGCGACACCTTATGTCCCGGGAGCTGCCCGCCCTCTCCAGGCTTCGCACCCTGGGCCACCTTGATTTGTATTTGATCCGCATTGGCCAAATACTCCGCGGTCACACCAAATCTACCTGACGCGACTTGTTTGATTCGCGACCTCAACGTATCTCCAGCCTGAAGATCGACGTCAGTGACGACCACTGAACCCAACACATTTTTAATACTGGATGCGGTCTTGACTGGGACGAATCGACCAGGGTCCTCACCGCCCTCACCCGTATTCGATTTCCCACCGATTCGGTTCATCGCAATCGCTAGAGTCGAATGAGCCTCTGTTGAAATCGAACCAAGCGACATAGCTCCGGTAGCGAACCGTTTAACAATGTCCGTCCACGGCTCAACCTCGTCCAACGGAACTGCTGGACCAGCAGATTTGATTTTAAAGAGTCCTCTCAAAGTCATATGACGGCGACTTTGTTCGTTGATCAGATCAGCGTACTCCTTGTACGTTTCATAACGGTTCGTACGAGTTGCACGCTGAAGCTTTGCGATAGAGTCAGGAGTCCACATATGCGCCTCCCCGCGAACACGAAACGCATACTCTCCGCCAGCGTCTAGTGAGCTCACCAGTGTTGGGTCTTTTTCGCTGTAGGCCCTCGCGTGCTCGTTAATCGCTTCAAGCGCGACTTCCTCTAACCCAATGCCTTCAACATTTGACGCAGTGCCCGTGAAATATGCATCTATAAACTTCGTGTTAAGCCCGATCGCCTCAAATATCTGAGCACCACAATAAGATTGGTATGTCGATATACCCATCTTGGACATGATTTTATTCAGCCCTTTGCCAACTGCCTTGACATAGTTTTTATGGGCATCAACGCGGTCCATACCGAGCTCTTTATCGACCATCGTATCTAAGGTCATAAACGTCAGCCACGGGTGAATCGCTTCGGCTCCATATCCGGCTAGTAGGGCAAAATGATGTACTTCTCTCGCTGACCCAGTGCAGACCACTAGTCCCGTCTTTGTGCGCAACCCTTGACGTACTAAATGATGATGAACGCCACCTGTCGCGAGTAACGCGGGTATTGCTGCTCGCTCAGCGTTCACACCTTCGTCAGACAAAATCAGTATGGTCTTTCCCTCGGAAACCGCTTGTTCCGCCCGGGCCTGAATATCGCTCATCGCTCGACGAAGACCTTCGACACCCTCGGCAACGACAAACGTGGTGTCTATGATTTCACTATCAAAAACTCCGCCTGAGACCTCAACGATATTACGTATTCGGTCGTAATCCTCGACGTCGAGAACCGGTTGAGGAATCTCTAATCTCTTCGTAATCGTCGAATAATCAACGCCCAATAAATTGGGTTTCGGACCAACATAAGAAATCAACGACATCACCAACTCTTCACGAATTGGATCAACCGGGGGATTAGTGACCTGGGCGAACAACTGCTTGAAGTAGTTGTAGAGCGATTTATTTTTGTCGGAAAGCACAGCCAACGGGGAGTCGTTACCCATCGATCCTGTGCCCTCTTGCCCAAGAGACGCCATCGGTTGAAGGATGAATTTCATATCCTCTTGCGTGAAACCAAATGCCTGCTGCACATCCAGTAGCTCGCGTGGGTTGGTCTTGCCTTCCTCTGACTCCGCCGGCTTCAAATCTGCAAGAACAAGCTTCGAATCGGCGAGCATTGCCCCGTAATCTCGCTTCGCGATCAACGATTCTTTGATTTCCTCGTCACCAATGATCCTGCCCTGTGTGGTATCAATGAGCAACATCTTGCCTGGTTCCAAGCGCCACTTGTGGGCAATATCTTTTTCATCAACCGGCAAAACGCCCACCTCAGATGCCATGATCACTCGATCGTCTTTAGTCACGACATATCGCGCGGGCCGCAAACCATTCCGATCCAGTGTTGCTCCGATTTGAACGCCATCAGTGAACGCAACTGCCGCTGGGCCGTCCCAGGGCTCCATCATTGGAGCGTGAAATTCAAAGAAATCTCGTCGAGCTTCGCTCATTAGTGCGTTACCCGACCATGCCTCGGGAATCAAAAGCATCATTGCTTGCGCAGGGGAGTAACCGCCCAGAACTAAGAGCTCGAGCGCGTTATCAAAACACGCTGAATCGGACTGACCTTCATCGATCAACGGCCATAACTTGTCAAGATCATCACCCAAGATAGGTGAAGATAACGCCTGTTGACGCGCCTTCATCCAATTCAGATTGCCCCGTAACGTATTTATTTCACCGTTATGGCCAATCATTCTGAATGGATGAGCGAGCTCCCAACTGGGAAACGTGTTCGTCGAAAACCGCTGATGTACCAACGCAAGACAAGACTTAAAATCTGGATGCGCCAGATCGTCGAAGTACTCCCCGACCTGACTCGCTAACAACATGCCTTTGTAAACGATCGTTCGCGCTGACATTGAAGGGAGGTAGAACTCTCCTGATTGCCCATTAATTTCGGCAGCGACCCGATGCTCTGCTTGCTTGCGAATCACAAACAACTTACGCTCAAACGCCTGAGTATCAGCGCAATTTGAGCCTTTTTCGATGAATAGTTGACGTGAAACAGGCTCCACGTCTCGAGCTGTCTGACTGATGCCCGAATTATCCACAGGAACGTCACGCCATCCCAAAACCTCTTGCCCTTCAGCAACAGCCAGCTCTTCGAGAATTTTTTCTATCTTTTCCCGGCGACCTTGATCTTGTGGGAGAAAAACCATTCCCACGCCATAACTACCCAGTTTGGGAAGCTCAAATCCCAAATCTGCGTGAATTCGGAAAAAATCGTCTGGGATCTGTAACAAAATCCCAGCACCATCGCCGAGCATGGGATCAAACCCTGTCGCGCCCCTGTGCGTCAGATTGTCAAGCACCTCAAGGCCTTGCTGCACTATTGAGTGGCTTTTCTCGCCCTTAATATGCGCCACAAATCCAACACCACACGCATCATGCTCATTCGCTGGGTCATAAAGGCCCTGGGCAGCAGGTTTTACAAACTTTGTCACAGCTATTGCCTCTCTAAATCTTTTAAAACTCGGCGTCGGCGAGGGACGTTATTGCCAACTGGGCAGCCCACAGACACCAAATCCGGCTGTTAACCGGATTTTGACAGAACTCGTAATAGTACCGCGTTACATAGGAAATGATCAATATTGGCGGTCTAGCGGGTAGCTAGACCCCGTCAACCATGAAGATTTGTCGGTACTCTTTCATCGCGAAACGATCTGTCATGCCGGCAATATAATCAGCAATTGCCCGGGGGCGATCATCTCGAGCCTGGACTTGATATCTAGGTGGAAGCAGTCCTATGTCGTCTGAAAATGCCCCAAAAAGGCTCTGAACCACCCTTTTAGCCTTATCAGCCATCCGCTGTACCTTGTAGTGACGGTAAAGATTCTGATACAAAAATCGTTGCAGCGTCCGGTGTTTTTCCTCCATCTCTGGGCTAAACGAAATCAACGGTGGCAATTCTCGAACTTCCTCAACCGAGGCCGGAGCAGCTTCCAAAAGGCGACGGCCGCTTTCTTCCACCAAGTCCGTCACAAAACTATTGATCGTCCGACGAATCGCCTCGCTAACCATAATACGTTCTTCAATTTTGGGATACTGACCGGAAACCATAGCCAAATGATCTCCAAAAACTGGAAGGCCCCTCATTTCTGCAAGCTGCAGCAACCCGGATCTCAGTCCATCGTCGATGTCATGATTGTTGTAGGCAATTCCATCCGCGATATTCGCAAGTTGCGCCTCGAGTGATGGTCGTTTTTTTTCCAAAAATCGCCGCCCAACGTCACCAAGTGACTCCGCATTCTTCAAAGAGCAGTGTTTTAAAATGCCCTCCCGCGTTTCAAAACACAAATTAAGTCCGTCGAACGCCGCATATCGCCGCTCTAAACAGTCAACCACTCGCAATGACTGAAGGTTATGCTCAAACCCACCGTGTGTCCGCATGCTCTCATTTAGCGCGTCTTGTCCACTGTGGCCAAAAGGCGTATGGCCTAAATCATGCGCGAGAGATATCGCCTCAACCAAGTCCACATTCAGATCAAGCCGCCGGGCAATTGACCTAGCGATTTGAGCCACCTCAATGCTATGTGTCAGCCGAGTTCGGAAATGGTCCCCCTCATGGTTCACGAACACTTGGGTTTTGTACTCGAGTCGCCGAAAAGCCGTAGAGTGAATGATGCGATCCCGATCACGCTGAAATTCTGTGCGACCCTCCGGCTGCGGTTCACTGAGTTTACGTCCACGAGAACCATCTGAGGAAACAGCATACACCGCGAATTTATCCGACATGCGATTTATGACACCTCGTTCGATTGAAGGACCTCGTTAAGCAACTTATCCGAGAATTCACTCGTAACATAAGCCTCTCCAAGCCGCCGCAACAAAATTAATCGCAAACGACCATCCAACACTTTTTTGTCAAAACCCATGAGATCACGATATTTTGAAACACCCAATTTAGGTGCAGATGTCGGCAAACCAATTCCATCAAGTAATTCGCGTAACCGATTCAACTCTTGGGTGTTGAGCTCCCCGCTCAAAACTGATAGCTGACCCGCCAAGACCATGCCAGCGGCAACCGCTTCTCCGTGAAGCCATTCACCATATCCCAACCCTGCCTCAATCGCATGGCCGAATGTATGTCCAAAATTCAGTAGCGCGCGACTGCTCATCTCTGTCTCATCTTGCTCGACAATCTTTGCCTTACTGGCACAACACACCTCGACTGCATATCCAAGAGAATCGAAATCGTGAGCCATTAGTTGCTCCGCGTTCAGCTCGAGCCAAGAAAAGAAATCTGCGTCCATGATCGCGCCGTATTTCACCACTTCGGCCATCCCTGCTCGAAACTCTCGCTCCGGCAACGTCGAGATCGTATTTAGGTCAATAAATACCGCCTTGGGTTGATAGAACGCTCCGATCATGTTCTTTCCCGCCGGATGATTGACCGCTGTTTTACCCCCGACTGAGGAGTCAACTTGTGACAATAAGGTGGTGGGCATCTGCACCAATGGAAGTCCCCTTTGATATGTTGCAGCGGCGAATCCAGCGACATCTCCCACGACGCCGCCACCAAGCGCAATGATCATCGTATTTCTGTCGGCCTTGAGCTCAATCAACTGGTCATAAATCGATGCCAATGTCGCTTGGGTCTTATGTTTCTCACCATCAGGCAAAATAATTTCGTCTGAAGTAATCCCAATCTCGGCCAAACGAGCAGTCACATTGTCCGCGTATAGAGGAGCTACGGTATCGTTGGTGACCACAACAGCTCGCTTATAACGACCCACCATTAATTCAGAAAATAACGCGCTCTCTAAAGGAGAGCGACCAATAACGATCGGATAGGTCCGGCCAGTCAGTCCAACTTCCAGTTTTCTCATCATTTTATTTTTTCCAGAATCGCTCTTTCGAGACGCCGCAGAAAACCTTGCAGGCTAAGGTCCCCGGTTTCAATTATTAAATCAGCAACCTCGCTATATATCGGATCTCTCTCCTGAAAGAGTGAATCAAGCCTGGCGCGCGGATCATCAGTCTGAAGCAACGGTCGGCTCTTATCGAGCTGAGTTCTTTTATATAGCGCATCTACTTGCGCCTTCAAATAAATGACAAACCCTGAAGATATGAGGTGTTGACGATTTTCCTCTCGCAAGACTGCACCACCTCCGGTAGCCAAAACAATATTCTCCATTTGAGTGAGCTCAAAGATCACGGCTTTTTCACGCTCTCGGAAGCCATCCTCACCCTCGTGATGAAAAATCGTGGGAATCTCAACGCCAGTGCGCTCGACGATCACTTGGTCTGAATCGAAAAACTCTTTTTTAGCCCGCTTCGCAAGTAATTTGCCGACCGATGTTTTACCAGCTCCCATCATGCCGACAAGGTAAATATTACCTTTCAGCGAGCTTATTGAAGTGCCTGCCGCTTCGGCTGAGTGACGTTTCATGTTCATGTGAGAATTTTAACCGCATACGGACCGAATGGGCGCTAAGGATACGCGCACTGCCCCAAGTGGCGAACCAAATTACCAATGAGGTTTGCCCAATTAGTTCGGAATGGTTAGCAAGATTATAATGAACCGGTCAAAACACTAAAACTTAGATGTTAATGAGTTTTCGCCGACTTCTCTACGCCGTCTTTTTCACAGGGATCAGTATCTCCGCAGCAGCAGTATTGATCGGAGTATTCGCGTTTGTGGTGGCTTACCCACAGCTTCCATCAGTCGCCGCGCTCACAGATTACAAACCCAAACTCCCTCTTCGAATCTACAGTCGGGAGGGTGTTCTGATCGGCGAGTTCGGACGGGAACACCGAGAGTTCTTACCCATTGAGAATGTACCAAACCATCTCAAGAACGCCATTATTGCTGCCGAAGATGAACGTTTTATGGAACACCATGGGATCGATTTCATGGGCATTGGTCGTGCCGCACTAGCTAATTTTGCGGCACGAGGAGCACGTCAGGGTGCGAGTACAATCACCATGCAAGTGGCAAGAAACTTTTTCCTCACATCCGAAAAAACGCTCACCCGAAAGTTTAACGAAGCGCTACTTGCAATAAAAATTGAGAGAAATCTTACAAAAAATGAAATTCTAGAGCTATATGTGAATCAAATTTACCTGGGTCAACGGGCTTTTGGTTTTGCGGCAGCGTCAAAAATATACTTCGGCAAACCCCTTGCGCAGGCGTCCTTAGCTGAGTTGTCGATGATGGCAGGCTTGCCAAAAGCACCATCTCGATATAACCCCGCCGTTAACTTCAAGCGCGCACAACAGCGTCAGTTTTATGTACTCGGAAGGATGCACAAACTCGGCTTTATTTCTGACTCAGCATTGGACGCTGCCAAAGCCGAAAAAATAAAACTCTCATCGATACGCTCCAACCCCAGCAGACACGCAGAGTATTTTGTTGAAATGGTACGACAAGCATTGATCGATCAGTATGGTGAGGCGACATATACAAAAGGGTTAAATGTCTACACAACGTTGTCACTTAAAAATCAGGAAGCAGCTTTTCGTGCTGTCAAAACCGGTCTCGAAAATCACGATCAACGACAAGGTTTTAGAGGTGCCGTCACACATTTCAATTTATCGCGACAGTCAGAAGAAGATATCGAAGAATTACTAAATGAGTTTGACGCAATCGATAACTTAGTTCCATCCGTCATCACAAAAATTACTGATGCGAGTATCCAAATATATGCGAAGGGAAATGGATTCGTCACGCTCCAAAGTGAGGATTTTCAGTACGGCGCGTCGAACGCCCTGTCGCCATCCGACCAACACGACCCACTTACCCGCGGTGATCTAATTTACGTTCGCCAACTTGATTCAAAGAAGTGGTCGCTGAGCCAACTTCCGATTGCCGAGGGGGCGTTGATTGCCATTGACTCAGATACAGGTGCCATACAGGCTCTTGTCGGCGGTTATAACTTTTATAAAAATAAGTTTAATCATGTGACCCAAGCCCTAAGGCAACCAGGGTCTAGCTTTAAGCCGTTCATATACTCTGCGGCGCTGGAGCGCGGGTTTACTCCAGCCACCATCATTGACGACAGCCCGATCGAAATAGATGAAAGTCAAACTGGATACGAGCTATGGGAACCACAGAATTACGATGGAGAATTTTCTGGTCCGATTAGCCTACGTTACGCACTTGCAAAGTCAAAAAATCTTGTGGCGATCCGTATCCTTCAAGCAATCGAACCAACGTATGCAAGAGATTTCATTACTCGTTTTGGCTTCAATAAGAAAAACCATCCCCCTTACCTGACTATGGCACTAGGGGCAGGATCAACAACTCCACTTTCTCTTGCCAGAGGCTACGCCGTATTTGCAAATGGCGGACACCTGGTGAACCCATTCTTCATCTCCCGAGTCGAAGATATCGAGGGAAACCTCATATTTAAAGCGTCTCCTCAACGCTCCAAAATCACCTCGAATACGGTGATTGATGCTAGAAACGCATTTACGATGAATTCTCTGTTGCGCGACGTGGTAAACCAAGGCACTGGCAAGCGTGCGAAAAGTCTCGGAAGAAATGATCTAGCCGGAAAAACAGGCACGACAAACGATAATGTCGACGCATGGTTTGCCGGTTTTCAAAGACATACCGTCGCCATCACATGGGTTGGGAAAGACCAACCCGGCCCTCTCGGTGAGAAAGAAACCGGTGCAAAGGCCGCACTCCCAATATGGATCGATTACATGAGGGTCGCTCTCAGGGGTATTCCTGAGGAGGACCTACCTGACCCTCCAGAGGGCATTCGTGTCTTAAAAATCGACCCAGATACCGGCACCCCAAATCAACGTGGGATCACGACCGAGTACTTCTACGAAGAGAATGTGCCGGCCGAACGGCCAGGCTATCTATTTTGACTGAAGCGACAAAACGCCTCTACGTCATTATCGACCTTGTCGAATCGCTGTCGCGGCTTCAATCGCAAAGTATGTGAGAATGCCATCCGCTCCAGCGCGTTTGAAAGATAGAAGAGCCTCGAGCACACATTTCTCTCGATCCAGCCAACCGTTAGAAAAAGCTGCCTGAAGCATTGCGTACTCTCCGCTGACTTGGTAAGCAAAGGTGGGCACACGAAATTCATCCTTGACGCGAGAAATAATGTCCAGGTAGGGCATTCCAGGCTTGACCATAACCATGTCCGCGCCTTCCTCCAAATCCAGCCCGACCTCCCACATCGCTTCATTTGAATTTGCTGGATCGATTTGATACGTCTCTTTACTGCTTTTACCCAAGTTCGATGACGACCCTACTGCATCTCGAAACGGCCCGTAAAAACTGGAGGCGTATTTTGCAGCATAAGCAAGAATTCGGACATGGTGAAAGCCACCTTCGTCCAACGCAGTTCGAATCGCGCCAATTCTTCCGTCCATCATATCTGATGGCGCGACAACGTCGACACCTGAAGCGGCATGGCTGACTGCTTGTTTCACCAGAACTTCAATTGTTTCATCATTCATCACGTAGCCACTGTCGTCAATCAAACCGTCCTGACCATGACTTGTGTATGGGTCCAAAGCCACATCTGTGATCACACCTAGATCTGGAAATTCTCTCTTCAATGCAGCGACTGTTCGAGGAACTAAACCCTCGGGAGAATACGCCTCCTCAGCTAACTGACTCTTGAGATCTGCATCCACCACGGGGAAAAGGGCTATCGCGGGAATCCCAAGCTTAACGCACCGTTCAGCAACCGGTAACAGCAAATCTAACGAATAACGATGCACTCCCGGCATGGAAGGGACTGGTTGGGTCGTATCCTTCCCCTCCAGGACAAAAACGGGGTAGATCAAATCAGTGACACCTAACTGACTCTCACGGGTCAAATTCCGCGAAAATTTATCCCGTCTGTTGCGCCGCATTCTCCGGCTAGGAAAGGAGCCTAATACTTGCATGAGCAAAAACCTCTTCGGATATTTTAACGACCGGAATCAGTCAAGAGAGCCATTCAATCAGTTTTTGACGCGCCTCGTCGACCCCAGTTTTGTTTGAACTCGAAAACAGCTGGACACTTAATCTCGAGTATTGACTACACAGTATATCGGAGACCATCTTGAGCTTTTTATTCGCCTCGTTTCTCGTCAGCTTATCTGACTTCGTCAGTAAGACGTGTATGGGTTTCTCTGTTGTCCCGAACCACTCGACAAGCTGTTCGTCCAAAATCGTTGGCGCATGCCGGCTATCCATCACCGCAAATAATCCTCTGATTTGATGTCGTTCGCCAAGGTATCTCGTTAGCTCTCTACCCCACGCATTTCTCACCTCTTCTGGCACCTTGGCGTAGCCGTAGCCCGGCAAGTCCACAATAAATCTATCGTCGCCGACGCTAAAAAAATTGAGCAGCCGTGTCCGACCCGGAAGTTTGCTGACGTGCGCGAGCTTTTTTTGATTCGTAAGCGCATTAATTGCACTGGACTTGCCCGCATTCGAGCGGCCTGCAAACACGACTTCGGAACATTCATCCAGCGGAATCTGATTATATTTCTCGAATGACTTCCAATAAGTTGCGTTTTGAATAATCACGGCCACGTAAAACTTATGAGATAAAATGACGTCCGAATATTAACGCAAACTCGGTAAGGACAACTGACCAACATGATTTTCACTAAGCACTTCGCAATCCTAATTTCCCTGATGTTAATTTCTACCACATTGTTCGCGGAAGACACGTCAGTAGCACATACTCCTGACATAAGTAACGGCAAGACCATCGCCGCGGGGACCTGCTCAGCCTGTCATGGTGCTGACGGAAATTCAATGATTCCCATGTATCCTTCTCTTGCTGGACAGCATGCTGCTTACCTAACAAAACAATTGAGTGAATTCAAGTCTGGGGTACGCGCAAATGCAGTCATGGGACCGATGGCGACGATGCTGAGTGATACCGATATGGCGGACGTCTCGGCCTTTTACGCGTCACAGAAAGCTACGCTCAAGAATCCGAGCGCGGGTGACATCAAAACTGGAAAACTGTTGTATTTTGTGGGTGATAGCGAACGCGGAATCCCTGCTTGCGCTGGATGTCACTCCAACAATGGCAAGGGCATCATCGGTAAATACCCTTCTATCGCAGGGCAATCCGGCGATTATGTCATCTCTCAACTGAAGCTGTTCAAAACGGGACAGCGAGAAAACGATGCAAACAAGATGATGCGAACGGTCGCAAAACGATTATCTGAAGGCGACATGAAAGCGTTGGCCGACTTCACTTCAAATCTTAGATAAAAAAGACCTAAGGTTTCACAAAGTTTCAAATGCAGCGTCGGCGGCATCAAGTGTTTGCTTGATGTCACCCTCACTGTGAGCATCAGAGATAAATCCTGCTTCAAATGCGGATGGAGCGAGATTAATCCCTCGATTCATCATCTCATGAAAGAATTTGTTGAAACGATCCCGATCACACTTCATCACCGCCTCGTAAGTTTGTGGAGGGGAATCGGCAAAGTACATACCGAACATCCCGCCAACATGCATTGCTGAGAAGCTCACACCGCGTGCTCTGGCACGCTCTTGCAGACCTTGTACCAACGATTCGGCCTTTTTGTCGAGGCGACTGAAAAAGTCTGGCGCCTGGATCAAATCAAGGGTAGCAAGGCCGGCAGCAACGGAGACGGGGTTGCCTGATAAGGTCCCTGCCTGATAAACCGGACCGAGCGGCGCGAGTTGTTGCATGACATCACGTCGACCGCCAAATGCACCCATCGGCATACCGCCTCCGATGACTTTTCCGAGCGTTGTAATGTCGGGGGTGATTCCGTAAATTCCTTGCGCGCCCTTTGGCCCGACTCTGAACCCTGTCATCACCTCGTCGAAGATAAGTAATGCACCATGCGCGTCGCATAGGTCTCTGGCATCTCGCAGGAAACTCTCATGAGCTTTGACTAAGTTCATGTTGCCGGCAATAGGCTCTACGATGATTGCGGCGATCTCATCCCCCATCTTTTTAAAGGCATCGTGTAGTTGTTCCGAATTATTGAAATCAAGTACTAACGTCTGTGACGTTAAATCAGCAGGTACGCCAGAGGAACTTGGTTGCCCAAACGTTAAAGCCCCAGAACCTGCCTTTACCAGTAAAGAGTCTGAGTGGCCGTGGTAACACCCCTCAAATTTAATCACCTTTGATTTTCCAGTGAAGCCTCTAGCCAGACGTATGGCGCTCATTGTCGCCTCCGTACCAGAACTCGTCAGGCGCACTTGCTCCATCGAGGGAAGCGATGCCGTCAATCTTTCAGCTAGGGTCACCTCACCAGGTGTCGGAGCCCCAAAACTAAGGCCCTGTTCTGCGGCATTTTTCACTGCATTCACGACATCGGGGTGAGCATGCCCTACGATTAATGGCCCCCAAGAGCCGACGTAGTCGATATAAACATTTCCGTCTAAATCATAAATTTTGCTGCCAGCACCACGCACAATTGTTCTGGGTATTCCACCGACAGATCCAAAGGCCCTCACAGGCGAATTCACACCTCCAGGAATCACTGCTTTCGCACGCGCGAATGATGCTTCATTTTCAACGGTCATAAAAATCTCTGTATTAATTATTTCGATTTATGGCGGTAACGCTGCATTAAGACGACCCACTCGCTTGACACTCTCGTCACATCGCTCGCTCCAAAGATACCATTTATTAATGCAAGCATATTGACACCCCGATCCAATAGGTCCGGGGCATTTTCCAGAGTAATCCCCCCAATTGCAACAACCGGGATATCTAATCCACAAGAGCTCGCGTCCAACAGAATATCAGCTGGCACTATTTTTGCGCTGGGCTTTGACGACGACTTAAAGAATGAGCCAAATGCAACGTAATCAGCTCCGCAACGCTGCATCTCAAGAGCTGTCGAGAGTTGGTCATAACAGGACACCCCAATTATTTTTTCTGGACCTAGAGTCTCTCGAGCTCGCGCTAGACTCTCATCATCCTTTCCAACATGCACTCCAGCCGCACCAATCACCTTCGCGAGCGCGACATCGTCGTTGATGATCAAGTATGCATGATGTGCCGCAACTAACTCGTTAATCGCCTCAGCCATGTACGCTCTTTTGGATGGGCTGCTGCACTTGTTACGGTACTGGATTAATCTAATACCGCCATCTAAGGCGGCACGAATTAACCTCAACAAGGCATCTAAATCGTCAATATCAGGCGTGATCGCGTAAACGCCAGGATCCAACCAATCTCGTCCGATGTATTTCATGTCTCAATCATGCGATCAGGTATCATTTGTCCGGAGCCGATTGGAAATCCTCCCAACAGTGATTGGTAGGTATATCTTTGCGCCACAAACACCGCTTCTTCTACGTCAAAGCCTCGCGCAATGCAGGCCGCAACAGAAGCAGCAAGCGTACAACCGGAACCATGATAATCCTCGTTCAATCGCGGCCAGCTCCAACTTTTTGCGGAAGCAGAATCCCGATACAAAGTATTTTCCACATCACTGCTCTCGGAATGCGTTCCCGTCACCAAAACACTCTTGACACCCAGAGAGAGCAGTTCATCAACAATATCCCTTCGAGTTAATTTCTCCCCCAGGGCCCGACCGATACGCTCGAGCTCTAGCGTGTTAGGCGTCATTAAATAAACATTTGGTAGTAATGAACTGATGAGCTCGTGAAGGACAGCGTCCCCGCCAAATTCATCTCCACGGCCTGAAGCCAGAACGGGATCGAGAATCACAGGAACCTCGGGATATAAACCAAAAAGTCTAGATACCTCTCGAGCCGTCGCCAGATCAAAAATCATGCCCACCTTGAATACGGCAACGCGGACATCATCCAAGATTACTTCAGCCTGACGGCGAATTGTCTCTGGGGAGACAGGATCAATGTGGTTGACCCCAACTGTATCTTGAGACGTGATCGAAGTAACGACCGTAACGGGGTGACAGCCGTTATTCGCAATCGCCAACACATCGGCTTGTAAGCCTGCTCCCGACGTCGGATCTGAGCCAGAAAACGTCATGACGACGGGTTTGGTTGCCTTCATCTGAATTTGTCTCGCTTGGGTATAATTTGGGACCATCCCAACTCGGGACTTTAACAAATTTACAAAACGGACAAGAGTCAAACATGAGCGACAGTGATCAAGGCCCTTTCAAAACATACATGTGCTTAATATGCGGATTCATCTATGACGAGGAAGCTGGGCTTCCAGATGAGGGTATCGAGCCAGGAACGAGATGGGATGATGTCCCGGTGAATTGGATATGCCCCGAATGCGATGCGCGTAAAGATGACTTTGAATTAGTTGAAATTTGAGGGTGACGATATGAGAATGCTCCACACCATGATCAGAGTAGGAGACCTAGATAAATCGATCGATTTCTACACGAAAGTGCTCGGAATGAAGCTCCTTCGTAAGGTCGATTATCCCGGCGGAAGATTTACTAACGCTTTTGTCGGTTATGGACCAGAATCCGACACCGCTGTTTTAGAGCTCACTCATAACTGGGACACTCAATCTTATGACCTAGGTAATGGTTACGGTCACGTAGCGCTTGGTGTAAAAGATGCAAAAGCCGCGTGTGACAAGGTCTCATCGCTCGGGGGAAAGGTGACGAGAGAGGCTGGACCGATGAAACATGGCACAACAGTCATCGCGTTTGTCGAGGACCCCGACGGTTATAAAATCGAACTCATCGAAAGAGATTAATGCGCCCCTGAAAGCGTATTGGTCAACCGAACAAAGTCGCTGACCGATAATCGCTCCGCCCGCGAGATAGGATCTATCGCAGCCTCCTCAAACTGAGCTTCACTGACAAGTCCCTTCAACGCATTTCTAAGTGTTTTACGTCGCTTTGAAAATGCGGCGAATACGAGCCTTTTAAACGCCTCTTGATCAACACTCTCGACATTCACTCTAGGTACGAGACGAATGACTGAGGACCAAACCTTTGGCTGAGGGTCGAAGGCCTCTGGCGGGACATCAAATAACTTTTCAATATCCCATTTAAGCTGCATCGTGACTGTCAGCTTGCCGTAGTCAGACGTTCCTGGCGTCGCGGTAAGCCGATCGCACACCTCTCGTTGCAACATCAAAGTTGCGTTCAAAATATAGTCACTGTAGCGATCAATGTGAAAGAGGATGGGCGTGCTGATGTGATATGGAAGATTTCCGATTAGTTTGTGAGGCTTTGATAAAAGCTTCAAGTCATAATCTAAAAAATCCCCTTCAATCAGCGATAACTGCGTCCCCGAAAAATGCGCACGCAAGTACGATATCGCATCTTTGTCAATCTCTATGGCCGTGACGTGGGCTGTAGTACGCAGCAGTGACTGAGTTAAGGCACCGTAGCCAGGGCCTACCTCAACGACACGGCTATTGTCAGTGATATCACAACTGGCGACGATATCCTCTATGACGCCACTGTCTTGAAGAAAATTTTGACTAAATTTCTTTTTAGCCTTTGGCACGAATGTTTAATGATTAGTTAACGTACTTGATGTATGTCGTGTCTTTGACCTCTTGAACCCACTCTTGAAATCGAAATTCTAGTTTTTTCTGTCTTATAGACTGTCGCGCTACCGCCTCCCGTCGCTCTTCAGAAACATCAGCATCTCGGCGTTCCATGACCTCGATCAAGTGATAACCAAATTGAGTCCGAACGGGCTCACTCAGCTCACCGATTTTAAGGTTATTCATCGCACGATCAAATGGCTCAACCGTCTCCCCCGGCATCATCCAGTTAAGCAATCCGCCATTGCTGGCGCTGCCATCATCCGACGATGACTTAGCCAGCTCTGAAAAATCTGCCCCGTCAAATAAAATCTGATTACGAATATTGGTGATCTCTCGCAGCGCATCTTCGTCGGAGGAAAGTTCATCAACACGAATCAATATGTGACGAGCCAATGTTTCCTGGACGATGACTTGCGCATTCAGTCCTCGCTTATCGAACAGAAAAAGAATATGAAAACCATTGGGACTTTGTAACACATCACTTCTACCTCCAACCCGCATCTCCTTCACCGCATCCACAAACAACCCGGTAAAGTTGTCGCATCTCGCCAGCCCAGCAATCCCTCCGTCAAGCGCGTCTGTCGCATCCGACATTTCTGCCGCCACCTGCCTAAAATCCATTCCACTGTCGACCCGATTAACCGCATCCTCTGCTCTTTGGCGAGCTGCGTCCACCTCATTTTGGCCAGCACCCTCCGGTATCTGAATCAAAATATGCGCAAGCAAGGACTCGTCACTGGTGCCCTCAGTTTGGCTTTGTTTTTTTAAAAAAGATTTCACCTCGGCGTCGCTAACCACGATATTTGACTCTAAATCACGCTGCCTTAACTTCAGGATTTTCGACTGAGATATGATTTGGTTACGTAACTCTGAAACGCTGCCGCCAGACTCTCTTAGTTTGTCTAGGTATTCAGCTACTTCCATGCCATTTTGACGAGCAATAGACTGAAATCCTCGCCTCACTTCATCATCCGTAACGCGAATCCCAGTCCGATCAGCCAAAGCCCCTAAGGCCTTCAGCGTGATTAAACGCTCCAACACTTGTTGCCTTATATTCAATCGGTCAGGAACCGGTTGACCTTGCGCCTGAAAATTATTGACTGTCCTCGTGATCTCCAGATCAAGCTCCTGAGCAGTGATGACGTCCCGCCCAACAATTGCAACCACCCCATCAATTGGCACCGTCGCTGCCAACGACACATTCACACCAAAAAAAAGCACACAGACAAATCGGATAATTGATCTCACAAAAACTAATCTCCTACCTGCAAAAAATTTAATTCGAGCTGTAGCCAGGAATACTCCGTCGTAACTCTCCAATCGCATTACTGCCAATGTTCGTAACGCCTTGGAGCTCCAGCTGAACAAAGAAACCCGTCGTGTATAAATCTTTACCAAGCGCATCTTGACCACTGAGGAACCGATTGGCCACAAATCGAAACGCCCAACAACCAACTTTGTACTCCAAACCACCGACTCCTTCCAGTAGCTTGCTGGAGTCGCGCGAATAATTCCATCTTCCCGCAACACCCCAACGGCCCTTGATCGGCCACTGTCCAGAGATATCGTATTGCTCGTGATTATCTCGCGAATACCGATAAAGCATATTCAATACTTTCCCAGACTCGGGCGCATACTGTAATCGCTGCTCCTGACGAACAACTTCATCCAAAATGGCACTGTACTGCATTAGTGATGATGCATTCACTCTGTCGGTTATTTTGCCGCCAGCCTCGAGCAGAATGTCTGAGCGATTTGCCGTCCTCGGAGCGTCAGTAGAGTTGATCACCACCAATTCCTCATCGAGGTGGAACCGTTGAGCGACTGTCAATTTAAAACGCTCAGCCCCAGAATTAAGATCGAGAAACTTGCTCGATACACCAACAGTCAATTGATCTGCGTCGTTAATGCGGTCACCACCACTAAAAATATTTTCAGAAAAAATCTGCGACATGCTGAAGTCGGCGAGACCAGAGTCGAAAATCGGCAGATGATTCTGCCGCTCAAAAGGCACATGTACATATGAGAAAGTTGGCTCTAGTGTTTGAGTGTACCCCGTTCCGGCCAACATCCCTTCTCTTTCAAAAGCAATGGAACCGCGAACGGAATAAATCGGTAACGAACGGTCCTCGGTCCTACCCTCCGGTCGACCACGATCTAACTCGTAGTTCGTGTAGTGGAACCCTACCTTGGGGCTCAAGCTAAGAAAATCATTCTCATATGTGTATCTGACTCCGGGATAAATGATCGTACGTGTCCCACCATCTTTGATCCCCTGAGTATTCTGATGATCAAAATCGCTCACTTGTATTTTCGAGTCAGACTCAAAACCAAGCCCCAACGACGGCGATATCCCGATATCGATTTGTGGATCTAGTTGAAAAGGTGGGTTTTCAAAATTAAGCGTTTGATAGTGCACAACACGCGAGTTGATATACCAGTCATTTCCAGCACTATTAACACCAACCGTACGTGGTAAATGAAGCAGTGCCGTTTCCCCAGAATTATTACTGAGATCCTTCAGATAACTATCGTCCGAAATGCCACGAAAATTAATATATCCAGCCGCATAAGAGCCTAACCGTTGGTAATGATCAAAAATATAGCTCGATCTAGAACTATCTATGCCAAATTGATCTTGAAATACCTTGTCACTCTCTATCCGATCAAATTTGAAATTACCGTTAAAAGTTTTACCCAGGTATCGCCAGTCTGTTTTCAACAGATTTCCACGAGATGACATGGTTCGCATCGTCGCAGTACCATCAAAATTAGGCGCCAGATTCAAGTAGAGAGGAACACTCACTTCAAAGCCATTTTGAACACTCTGACCATACGATGGAGTTAAAAATCCAGTCTTCCTTTTGTCGCTCAAAGGAACGGATAAATAAGGAGAATAAAGAACGGGAGCCCCTTTGAACCACACGGCAACATTTCTCGCTGTGGCAACCTCTTTGTCCTCGTAAATATCGAGTCGACTGGTTTTAAGATAAACGTCCTCTTTGTCAACATCACATGATGTGTACGTCGCGTTTTGCGCGCGCTTTCGGTCAGGGCCCAAAAAGATCAATTTATCAGCGACACCGTGGGCACGCTCACCCAAAAAGTACTCAGCCCGGTCAATTTCTCCAGTTTCTAATCGGGTTCTGTAGCGCAATGTGTCGCCATTGACACGCACTCCGGGCTTAGTGATCTTTACCCGACCGCTCGCAGTTACCTCTTCATTCGATATGTCGTAGTACAGATAATCCGACTGTATCGTTTGATCTCCTTGCTTAACTGATACATTGCCTGAAGCATCGAGATATTGCCCCCTGACACCCGTCATTTGATCAGCCTCAACGATCGTAACATCTTGGTTAAACGTGACACCCACATCATGCATTTGATCGGATGTGTCCCGGCCAGAACCGTTTGTCATGGGCCAGTTTTCGTCAGCCACTTGGCCTAAAGCGACTCTTGGACCAACCGCGAATACCGACACCACGAAGGCGAGAACCCACAAGTTCGTATAATTGTTGGAGTAATTAAAAAACACAACGTGTTGATCTAGTATGAGTGTGAGTTCTAAAAGCGATAAGTATCTAAACGAGCGTTTCGACCAACTTAACAAATGGCTCGGCCAAGTTCTAGGTGGAGATTTTAACCTAACCGACCTGGCCGCAGATGCGGGCGCAAGAAGATACCTACGACTCCATCAAAACGATAAGCCGTCTCTCGTCGTGATGGACGCACCACCTCAATGGAATGACGTACAACAATTTTGCGACATCGCTAAGCTGCTACATCAACACGAACTTCATGTTCCTCGGATATTGCATCAGAATCTTGAAAAAGGGTTTCTATTGCTCAATGACCTCGGTGACGACACGTATCTCAAGATACTGAACCAGCAAAACGCGAACGTTCTTTTTGATCAAGCAACCACAGCTTTAGTTACCATGCAACGACAAGTCCCTGTCGACAATTTATTGGTCTATGGCGAGTCATCAATGCGGTCCGAACTCGAATTGTTTGAGAACTGGTATTTGAGCCAACATTTAGAACTTCACTTAGCTGAATCGATGAACAAGTCTCTCAAAGCGACTCTCGATTCAATCTGTCACAGATGTGCCAGCCAACCAACCGTGTTCACACATCGTGATTACATGCCAAGAAACCTAATGGTATGCGACCCTACGCCTGGAATACTGGACTTCCAGGACGCTCAGAGCGGCCCCATCACTTATGACATCATCTCTCTGTTTAAGGATGCATTCCTCAGCTGGGAAGAAGAACAGGTGCTAGATTGGTCAATCCGATATTGGGAAAAAGCACGATCGGCAAAACTGCCCGTGAGAGACGATTTTGGCGTGTTTTTCGAAGAAATGGAATGGATGGGACTACAAAGACACCTGAAGGTATTAGGTGTCTTTTCTCGACTGAAATATCGCGACCAAAAGCCACACTACTTAGAGGATGAATCACGTTTTCTCGGATACATCAGAGCAACGGCGAATCGTTACGACGCACTGGCCCCTTTGTTACACGTACTCGACTTAATTGAGGGAGTCGAGCGAAAAACACAACACACATTTTGATCGATGCGACTTGAGCAACCCAAAACAGCCATGATCCTTGCCGCCGGTCGTGGGACTCGACTTGGAGCGCTGGGGCGCAAAAAAGCGAAATCTTTATTGGAGCTCGATGGTAAACCGCTGATCCAACACCACATAGAAAAGTTAAGGGGCGCTGGGTTTGAAAAAATTGTCATCAACGTCTCTCACCTGGCGGAACAAATCAAGGAGTTTTTGTCATCTACCGAAGACTGGAAAATAGAACTCTCGTTCTCGGAAGAACCTGAACCGTTAGAAACAGCAGGCGGCATTGCATTCGCATTAGACCAAATTGATTCGGATATTTTTCCCGTGATTAACGCTGACGTCTTCACAACATTCGAGTATGAGTTATTCAATGCTGTCATTAGGCAACTAAACGACAAAAAAACTCTATCTAGTTTTTTGTACCTCGTCCCTAATCCCACTCATCATCCGAACGGAGACTTTGCTCTTGATCGTGATGCAGTAACACTTACCGGTACTGACAAAAAAACCTTCAGTGGACTCGGAGTCTATCGCCGCGCCTTATTCGAAAATTTGAAGCGGGGCGATTCATATCCATTAGCACCGATACTGCACACCGAGATCGCAGCCGGCCGAACTGCTGGTGCACAATTAAAGGGTTTTTGGTCCGACGTTGGCACGCTTGACCGTTACCGACGGGCCGAGGAATTTCTCTCCAATCAATAATCCATGTATACCCCGGATCACTTCTCGTGCGAAGACAAAGAGACCGCTTTTAGGTTAATCGAAGCATTTCCATTATCAACGGTCATTTGCCAAGGCAATAATCGACCCGAGATAGCAGTTGCTCCCGTGCATTTGCTGACAGACAGCATGGAATTACACGGACATTTCGCAAAAAATAATCCCATTGTTAATGTGCTCGATGGTGCCGAAACAACATTTATGTTTTATGGGCCACAAGCATTCATATCACCCTCTTGGTACGAAACGAAGCCACATTTGCCGACGTGGAACTATGCGATCATCACTCTAAATACAATCACCACCATCACACCGCATCCAGACCAAAATTTAGCGTCGGCATCAAAAATGACCGAGTACTTTGAAGATGACAATGCAACAAGCTACATAAACGACTCGGACTATCAATCTTTGATCGAACGCGCATCCACTGGAATCGTCTCGTTTCGCGCTAAAATTCGAAGTATCAATACGAAGCTAAAGTTATCGCAAAATAAATCCGTTACGGAACGGCGTTTAATTATCAAGCATTTGCGTGACATCGGAACATCTTCAGCCTCGCAAATGGCTGATCTCATGGAAACGGATATAGAGAAAAATACCCCATGAAGGAAATACTTCAACAACGACGACACAGATTAAGTCGACTCATTCAGTCTGGAGTCGCAATCATTCCAACTGCACCAGAAAAAATCCGCAATAAAGACGCGCACTATCCGTATCGAGCAGACAGTTATTTCCACTACCTGACTGGATTCAATGAACCCGAAGCGATTGTCGTCATCTCCGGGCGAGAGGGCGGGAGATCAATCCTATTTTGTCGGGAAAAAAATGAAGAACGAGAAATCTGGGACGGATTTCGATACGGGCCAGAAGCTGCAAAAAGTGAATTCGGCTTTGACGAGGCTTATGCAATCGAGTCCATCGATCAAATTCTTCCAGAACTTCTTGGAGATATTGACCAAATCTTCACTCCGATCGGTACCGGTAGTAGCTGGGATACACGTATATTCAAATGGCTCAACACGACACGACAACGAACTCGAGAGGGCATCAACGCGCCGGACCGACTGGTTGATGTCCGGTCCATTCTTGATGAGATGCGGCTCATTAAGGACAGCGTCGAACAAGACACCATGCGAGAAGCGGCCTCCATCTCTTCTCAGGCCCACATCTTAGCAATGAGAATGACACAACCCGGCAAATTTGAGTATGAAATAGAAGCTGAGCTTCTTTATCACTTCAAAAAAAATGGGTCGCAATATCCTGCTTACACATCAATTGTTGCTGGCGGAAAAAATGCTTGTGTACTCCACTATATCGAGAACAACAGTATCCTCAATGATGGCGAACTCTTACTGATTGATGCGGGTTGTGAGCTTGACGGGTATGCCTCTGACATCACGAGAACATTTCCGATTAACGGCAAGTTCACAGGCGCGCAAAAAGAATTGTATGACCTTGTGTTGGACGCACAGCTCGCTGCAATTGATCAGACTCGACCTGGGAATTCTTGGGATGCACCGCACGAAGCCGCAGTTCGAGTCCTCGCTCAAGGATTTATTGACCTCAAGTTGTGTCACGGCTCTCTTGACCAAGTTTTGGAAACACGTGACTATTTTAAATTCTATATGCACCGCACAGGACATTGGCTTGGTAAAGATGTCCACGACGTCGGTAATTACAAAATTAACGGTGGTTGGCGTCAATTAGCTCCTGGAATGGTCCTCACAGTCGAACCCGGGTGCTACATACGAGAGTCAGAAGAAATCCCTAAAGAATTTTGGAATATCGGAATTCGCATTGAGGATGATGCACTCGTCACAGAAACCGGCTGCGAAATCATTACAGCAGACACACCAAAGAGTGTGAACGACATTGAGGCACTAATGGCGGCGTAAGATTGTGGCGGACGCGGATAAAGAAATAATCATTATTGGTGGCGGCCCTGTCGGTTGTGTCGCGGCGCTGGCACTCGAGCGCGAAGGGTTTTATCCGACCATTATCGAGGCACAATCCAGAAATGATTTCGCGCCTGAGGGACGCACCCTAGCGTTATCTTGGAATAGTTACCTCATACTCAACCAATTAGACTGCTGGCCAGAGGAACTTGAAACGTATCCGATTCAAAAAATTGATATTTCAGACAAAGGAAATTTCGGGAGTGCCTCAGTTCGAGCTGAGGAAATTCAAGTGCCTAGCCTTGGTTTTGCCGTCAGATTTAGGGATCTTCTCGACGTATTACGCAGTAAAGTCGACGCCAGTTCGGTACGCATCAATTACGATAGCACCGCAACCTCAATTCAACGATTATCAGATGGCGTGAAAATCTCTTTACAAAGTAACGGACAATCACAACAGCAGCACGTCCGTTTGGTCATCATGGCTGATGGCGGCCGCTCCCTTGACATTGCTGGGCTGAGTCTCAAAAAAACCATTGATCGAGATCACGATGCCATCGTGGGTCTAGTTACGGCGAGTGCCCAACCCACTGATATTGCCTATGAGCGTTTTACGAGTTCCGGGCCTATCGCACTCCTGCCCCGCGGAAATAAATATTCCTTTGTATGGTCCGTCCCACGGAATTCAAGCGATAAATTGTTACGCCTAAGTGATGATGCGTTTCTAAAAGAATTCCAAACGACTTTTGGTCGCAGGTGCGGACAATTTCAACACGTCGAAGCAAGGATGTCTTACCCTCTAAGTACACGTATCGCAGAGCAGCCCAGAGGCGGCGGAATTATCTCGATTGGGAACGCATCCCAAGCGCTTCACCCTGTTGCAGCCCAAGGTCTTAATCTTGGCCTGAGAGATGCCTGGGAACTGGGACAATTTTGCGCGGAAACCTCACCAGAGTTACTACCCACGTCATCATTCACAAAAAACTTCATCAAAAAACGTCGTGTTGATCGATTTACAACAACGACACTGAGCACAGCACTCGATCATCTATTTTCAAATAAGCTCTTCGGACTATCTGGGCCTCGCGGACTAGGCCTTCTGGGTCTTGATATCATTTCGCCATTAAAAAAGCGGATATTTCGCAAATTCATTTTCGGTGCTCGGGGTTAGATCGAGTCCTCGACAAATAATCGATGAATGCTCAATGAATATCGGACCACTTAATTTTGATACTCCGGTCATAGCAGCGCCAATGGCCGGGGTAACAGATAAACCGTTCAGGAATCTGTGCTATCAGCTCGGAGCCTCATACTCTGTGTCTGAAATGATCACCTCCGATACAAAATTATGGAATTCCAAAAAAACAAGATATCGACTGGATCACTCCGGGCAGAGCGGTCCCATCGTCGTTCAAATCGCGGGCACATCACCAGTTCAAATGGCTGAAGCAGCGAAACTTAACGCAGATCTGGGTGCTGAAATCATCGATATCAACATGGGCTGCCCGGCAAAAAAAGTGTGTAAAGTCGCCGCCGGGTCTGCGCTGCTGAAACATGAGAAATTAGTTGCTGATATTTTAGAGGCCACCGTCAATTCAGTCAGTGTGCCAGTGACATTAAAAATTAGAACAGGCTGGGATCACGACTCAAAGAACGCCGTCAACATTGCATCAATCGCTGAACAGTCAGGCATTCAAGCGATCGCGATACATGGCCGCACGCGTAATGATTTTTTTAACGGTGAGGCGGAGTACGACACCATCCGACACGTCAAAGAGAGTACTTCGATACCTGTGATCGCGAACGGCGACATAGAGACACCAGAAAAAGCAAAACAAGTATTGGCAGCGACAAAAGCGGATGCAGTAATGATTGGACGCGCCGCTCAAGGGCGCCCATGGATTTTTCGAGAAATAACGCACTACCTGAAATACGGCACTCTTTTACAACCGCTCACACCTGACGAAATTTGTGACATCCTCGTAAAACATCTGCTCGCGCTATATGAGTTTTATGGTGAGGAGCACGGTGTTCGTATTGCGCGCAAACATGTTGGTTGGTATCTGAAATCTTATGACTTCTCGGGTGAGGTTCGGCGCCGATTCAATACCCTTCCAGATTCAAAATCGCAAACTGATGCGATAATGAAAGTCTTTTCAACTCACTTTCCACTAACAGACCAGAAACCAGAGCGCGAAGCGGCATGAGCAAGCAGTCTCCCTTAACCAATGCGGTCAAACAATCAGTAGCTTCTTTTTATCGCGACTTGGGCGACGAAAAAGTCTCTGGGATGTATCACATGGTCGTCAATGCGGTTGAAAAAGTTCTCATTGAAGATGTCTTAAAACGATCTGAAGGTAACCAGAGCATCGCCGCACGGGCCCTGGGAATCAATCGCAATACACTGCGCGCAAAAATGAAAAAGTTTGGGATTTTGTAAACGAGTCATAACAATAAAAATGGACAAGCAATGCAATTAAAAAAGCAAGCCTTAATCAGCGTCTCCGATAAAACCGGCATCATTGAATTCGCAAAGTCACTCTCTGAAATAGGCTACTCGATCCTATCAACTGGTGGAACGGCAAGAAGCATCTCAGAAACGGGCATCCCAGTGACCGAGATAGGCGATTACACTGGGTTCCCTGAAATGCTCGATGGACGAGTCAAGACATTACATCCAAAAGTACACGCAGGGATTTTGTCTCGCCGCGATATCGCAACACACGTACAGGCACTTAAAGAGCATGAAATTCCCACGATTGACCTGGTCGTTGTCAATCTTTACCCGTTCGCGCAGACTGTTGCCAAGCCTGATTGCTCGCTTGAGGATGCCATCGAAAATATCGATATTGGTGGGCCCACCATGGTAAGAGCTGCGGCTAAAAACTGGGAACATGTTGGCATCGTCACAGATCCAGAGGACTACTCGCGTATCATCGATGAATTAAGAAATTCAAAAGAAAAGACGCTGTCTCGTGAAACGCGCTTTTCTCTGTGCCAAAAAGCATTTTCTCACACGGCAGCATATGACTCGAACGTGAGCAATTACCTGACGTCATTGAGCTTAGCTAACGACCGCAGCGAGTATCCAAGTCAAATCAACGTAAACCTTTCAAAAGTACAAGATCTCCGTTATGGTGAGAATCCACACCAAACAGCTGCTTTCTACAAAGACCTCAGTTCGATTCCCGGTTCTTTAGCCAACTACACACAAATTCAAGGCAAGGAGCTCTCCTACAACAACATCGCTGACTCGGACGCTGCTTGGGAATGCGTTAAAAGTTTTGACGATCCCGCTTGCGTGATCATTAAACATGCAAATCCCTGTGGCGTCGCCGTTGGCACCGATTGTTTGGAAGCCTATCGAAAAGCGTTTAGTACGGACCCCACTTCCGCGTTTGGTGGCATCATCGCACTCAACAAGACAGTCAACGCCGAGACAGCTTCGGCAGTATCTGAACAATTTGTCGAAGTCGTTATCGCACCAGGATTTGTAGACGAAGCAATTGAGATTTTCTCGAAAAAACAAAATGTCCGTTTGCTGCAAATAAGTTTGGATAAAGACCTTAATGAATTCGATTACAAACGGGTTGGCGGGGGCTTACTGGTTCAATCGTCAGATGCGAAAAACGTTACAGAAACAGAATTAAAGGTGGTATCCAAGATATCCCCAACTGAACAACAACTATCGGATCTTTTATTTGCTTGGAAAGTCGCTAAATTTGTGAAATCAAACGCAATCGTGTTTTGTGGCAATGGTATGACCCTGGGTGTGGGTGCTGGGCAAATGAGCCGAATAGATTCTGCGAGGATCGCTTCAATAAAAGCGAATAATGCGGGGTTAAGTCTTGAGAACTCTGTGGTCGCATCGGACGCATTTTTTCCATTCCGAGATGGCCTAGATGTGTTGAAAACAGCCGGTGCGAGTGCAGTCATCCAACCAGGAGGGAGCATGCGAGATGATGAAGTCATTGCTGCTGCGGATGAACACAAAATGGCGATGGTCTTTACGGGAATTCGTCACTTTAGGCACTGACCCTCAATAAACGACTTAATGCACGATAAAGAAAAAGCGATTTGATATGAAGATTCTGGTCATTGGCAGTGGAGGCCGAGAACACGCGATGGCGTGGCGCCTCACGAAATCTGAGAAAGTTTCCCGAGTTTTTGTAGCGCCAGGTAACGCAGGTACCGAGTGCGAAGAGGGTATACAAAATGTACCGCTCACCCAAGTTGAGGATTTGATTCGATTCGCACAAGATGAGGGCGTTAGTTTCACTGTAGTCGGTCCAGAGGCACCGCTTAGTGAAGGCATCGTCGATCAATTTCAACATGCAGGTTTGAAAATTTTCGGGCCAGTCGCGGCGGCAGCGCAACTTGAGAGCTCAAAAGATTATGCCAAACAATTTATGGTGGACCACGGAATTCCCACCGCGACATTCGCAACGTTCACTGATGCATCAAAAGCACATGACTACATCACGCAATGTGGTGCGCCAATTGTCGTAAAAGCGGATGGCTTAGCTGCCGGTAAGGGAGTGATCGTCGCGTTAAACGAACAAGACGCGCACGACGCGGTTGACATGATGTTGGTGGACAATGGGATGGGTATCGCTGGAGCCAAAGTGGTCATTGAGGAATTCCTAACGGGCGAAGAGGCGAGCTTTATTGTCATGATTGACGGAACCAACATCCTGCCTCTAGCAACCAGTCAAGACCACAAAAGATTACTCAACAATGATGAAGGTCCGAACACAGGTGGCATGGGTGCTTACTCTCCAGCACCGATCGTTTCTCCAGAAATTCATGCGGCGACAATCAAAAGCGTTATCGAGCCTGTAGTCTCTGGCATGAAAAAAGCAGGGACGCCCTTTGTTGGTTTTCTCTACGCAGGCCTCATGATTGCTCCTGACGGATCCATTAAAGTTCTCGAATTTAATTGTCGGTTGGGAGACCCAGAAACGCAGCCTATAATGATGCGCCTCAAAAGTGATCTGTGTGACTTAATCGAGCACGCGCTCTCCGGAACACTCGACCAAGTTGAATCCCAATGGGACCGCCGAACTGCCTTGGGTGTTGTGTTAGCGTCAGAGGGATACCCAAGCTCTCCTAGAAAGGGGGATGCCATCAATTTCCCCAATACAACCAGAGATGATGTTCATGTGTTTCATGCGGGTACCGCGTTTGCCGATGAACAGATTGTAACCAGCGGTGGTCGGGTTTTATGCGTTACCGCATTAGGAGAAAACGTCAAACAAGCAAGGGACAGCGCACACGAGGTTTGCGAAGCCATTACCTTCGAAGGTAAACAATACCGAACAGACATTGGAACAAAGGCAATCTGATTGTGACTCAATCATCTATTGAGATACCACGAGTCAAAGATTACTTTGTCTCTCTCCAAGACCGCATCGTATCAACCGTACAAAAATTCGACGGACAACCGTTCATCACCGACTCGTGGGAACGAGAAGCTGGGGGCGGTGGCATTAGTCAAGTACTCGAGGAAGGAAACGTCTTAGAGAGAGGTGGGGTCAATTTCTCGCACGTTTATGGTGAGAAATTACCACCGTCTGCAACTGCAACAAGGCCAGAATTAGCTGGAAGGTCCTTCGAAGCGATGGGTGTTTCATTGGTACTGCACCCGCGTAATCCCTATATTCCAACTGTACATATGAATGTGCGCTTTTTCTGTGCAGTAAAAAGTGGAGAAGCTCCCGTTTGGTGGTTTGGTGGCGGCATGGATTTGACACCCTATTATGGGTTTGAAGACGATTGCGTCCACTTTCATCAAACGTGTAAACAGGCACTCGATGGATTTGACGCCTCGTTATTTCCAAAATTTAAACAATGGTGTGACAAATACTTTTATCTCAAACACCGGAATGAACCCCGAGGAATTGGCGGGATATTTTTCGATGATCTATCGTCTCCCAATTTTGATACCTGCTTCGGTATCACACGCAGTGTTGGTGATCATTTCATCGATGCTTATTTACCGATTGCACAAAAACGAAAAGACACGGAATACGGTGATCGTGAGCGAAACTTTCAAGCCTATCGACGCGGCCGTTATGTTGAGTTCAATTTAGTATTCGACAGAGGAACGCTGTTTGGACTTCAATCAGGCGGTCGCACTGAGTCTATCCTGATGTCGATGCCACCAAACGTGACGTGGCGTTATGACTGGAGCCCTGAGGCTGGGACAGCTGAATCTCGTTTATACGACGTGTTTTTAACGGGCAAAGATTGGGCTTAAGAACTGACCGGATAGACAGCTCAAAGATGTTTAACGGGCTACGGAGTCAGTCCTCACCCAAATAGGACGTGCGAATTTTCGGACTTCGAATCAAAACTTGCGATTCGTCATTCATTGTGATTTCACCACTTTCCATCACGTACGCGCGCTGACTTGACTCGAGAGCCAAACGTGCATTTTGCTCAACAAGCAGTGTTGTCACTCCAGATTTTGAAATCTCTCGTATCACTTCGAAAATCTTTTCAACCATGAGTGGAGCGAGTCCCATCGATGGCTCGTCAAGCAGCAAAACCTTGGGGCGACCCATTAATGCCCGACCAATCGCCAACATTTGCTGCTCACCACCAGAAAGCGTCCCACCTGTTTGATGACGACGTTCCCTTAATCGCGGAAATAAATCAAATACCTCACCTAGGTCTTGCAACTCTTGTTTTTTGTCAGTGCCAAGATAAGAACCCATGAGTAGATTCTCCTCAACAGTGAGGCGACCAAATACACCACGGCCTTCGGGCACAAGGGAAAGTCCTAACGAAACCCGCTCGTGAACAGCTAATGAACCTAGCTCATCACCGCCCAAATTAATTGTCCCACCATGAGAAATTAACCCCAGTAACGCATTTAGCGTCGACGTCTTACCTGCGCCGTTTGCGCCAATCAAAGCGACAGTCTCGCCTTTATCGAGGCTGATATTGAGTCCACGGACGGCTCGTATTCCACCGTAGGAAACCGTTAGCGACTGAATGCTAAAAAAGCTCATGGCAAGTCACCGCCAAGGTATGCTTGTATGACTTTCGGGTTTCTCCTGACATCAGCTGGATACCCCTCAGCAATCTTCTGACCGTAATCCAGAACGGCCACTCGATCACATAGATTCATGATTAATTTAACATCATGCTCAATCAACAGAACAGAGACACCATCGTCCCGAATTTTTTGTATGAGCACTTTTAGCTCGCCTGTTTCCGACGCGTTCATTCCTGCAGCCGGTTCGTCAAGTGCGAGCAACCTGGGTTGAGTCGCTAGTGCTCGTGCTATCTCCAAGCGACGCTGATCTCCGTATGACAAATTGCTGGATACCGTGTCCGCCTCACTATCTATTCCGACGTAGCTCAACCATTCAAAAGATTTCGATCGAATATTATTTTCTTCGGCTAGTGAAGACTTCGTTTTAAAAATAGCCCCCAGCGGGCCAGTTAAGCTTTTTGAGTGCATTCCAACCATGACATTCTCAAGTGCTGTCATGCTCTGAAATAGACGAATATTTTGAAATGTTCTAGCGATACCCGTAGCCGCGATCTGATGCGGCTTCTGGCCTATCAACGATTCACTGTCAAACGTAATGTCGCCACCAGTCGGCGTGTAAACACCCGTCAATACGTTAAATAGTGTGGTCTTACCTGCCCCATTCGGCCCAATGAGACCATATATTTCTCCCTCTCGGATTTCTAAGCTCACATCAGTTAAAGCTTGAACGCCACCGAATACCTTACTGATCGAATTAAGACGTAACAGGCTCATCGATGCTTGGCTCACTTATTGGTCTTTACTCTACTCGACACTCGACGAGATGAAGCTGGCCATAAGCCAGTTGGCCTTACCAGCATCACAAGAATTAACGCAAGCCCGAATAACAGCATGCGCAGCGCCTCTGGATCAATGTACACATCACCAAAAAGTGCTTTTTGTATTGGCGACGCACTTGACCTAAGCACCTCCGGTAAAACGGTAAGCAAGAGTGCTCCGAGTAACACGCCATAAACGTGTCCCATGCCGCCGAGAACAACCATGCACAACACCATAATCGATTCAAGTAAGACGAAACTCTCCGGGCTTACGAAACCTTGTAAGCTTGCGAATAATCCACCTGCAACACCACCAAACGTCGCGCCCAACGCAAACGCGAGCAACTTGACATTTCTCGTATTAATCCCCATCGCCTGGGCTGCCAATTCGTCCTCTCGTATCGCGACCCAAGCTCTCCCGATTCTTGACCTCTCGAGGCGCACACAAGTCACAATTGTCGCCAACAAGATCAGGACCAACACGTAGTAGTAGATGTGGACCCCAGAAAAATCGATGCCTAAAAATTCATGGGTTCTCGTGAGGTCAGCTCCCCCAACAGATATAGGGTCGACTTTATTAATACCAATCGGACCATTGGTGACATTAACCGGGTGATCAAGATTATTCAGAAAAATACGGATGATCTCACCGAAGCCTAGCGTCACGATTGCCAAGTAATCCCCTCTCAACCTCAAAGTTGGCGCCCCGAGCAATACACCAAATAAGGCAGCGACACCTGCTCCAATCGGTAGGATCGCCCAAAAAGGTAAATGAAGATCAAATTGAGGTGACGCTAACAAAGCCCACGCGTAGGCACCCACCGCGTAAAACGCAATGTAGCCAAGGTCTAGGAGTCCCGCAAACCCAACAACGATATTGAGCCCAAGAGCAAGCATGGCGTAAATGAGTGCGAAATCGAGAATCCGGACCCAAGTTCGACCAACCGTACCGCTGAGCAAAAAAGGCAGAAGCACGAGTGCGGCAAGCAATAATGCATAACCCAACCACAAGAGTTTTCTGTTATCCGCGATCATGACACGGGCACGCTCGATCAAAAACATCACGCCCTCTCTGCGACCCGCTCACCCATAATGCCGGTAGGTCTGAATACCAACACAACAATGAGTACGACAAAAGCGAAAACATCCTGATAGTGACTACCCAAAAATCCTCCGGTCAATTGACCGATATAGCCAGCTCCAATGCTCTCAATTAAACCCAGTAGTAGGCCTCCGAGTACTGCACCACCTAAATTTCCAATGCCACCGAGTACCGCTGCCGTAAACGCTTTGAGCCCCAACATGAATCCCATCGAGTAGTGCGCGACACTGTAATTACCAGCGACCAAAATTCCCGCAATCGCGCCAAGTCCAGCGCCGATCATAAATGTCGCAGAAATAATTTTGTTGATATTGATCCCCATCAGCCCCGCAACCTTTTGACTCTCCGATGTGGCGCGCATCGCTCGGCCCAATTTGGTGAAGTTAACAACCAACAAAAGTAACGTCATGAGGATGGCAGAAACGCCGATAATAATGACTTGAAGGTCCGTAATATTGGCACCAAAAATAATGTGCGTATCAAACTCGAATAACTCCGGAACGGTTTTATATTTTCGTCCCCAAATAATCATGGCGATGTTCTGCAACAAAATCGAGATGCCTATCGCGGTGATGAGCGGTGCGAGCCGAGGCGCATTTCTAAGGGGTCGATACGCAAGCCGCTCAATTGAAAAAGCGAGAACCATACAGGTGATGATCGACACTATCGCTGCCACTGCAATCATCAATAAGGGACTCATTTCTGGCGCCGCTGTCATCAGCATTGAGACAGCAGCAAGAGCGACCATCGCTCCAATCATGACAACCTCACCGTGAGCAAAGTTGATGAGTCCTAAGATGCCATACACCATGGTGTATCCAAGGGCCACGAGCGCATAGACACTGCCAAGAACCAAACCATTGATTACTTGCTGCGCAAATATATCCATCGTGTCAGCTGCCTAACAAGCTAAGCGAACGCTCTGAGACAAGGAATGCACCCCGAGGAATTAACTGCCGCCCCCAACCGTCTCAATATATTCCCATTCACCGTCACTCACACGGTATAGGCTGATGCTACCGCCTTGAAGATCTCCTCGTTCATCAAAACGAATTCGTCCGGTCACACCCTGATAATCCGTTGATTTCAACGAGGGTAAGTAGACTTCTGGGTCAACCGAATCAGCGCGAACCATCGCATCAATCATGACATTCGTCGCGTCATATGCGTATGGCGCGTAAATTTGTATATCTTCGTGATACGTTTGTTTGAATTTTTCGCGAAATCCTGGTCCCCCAGCCATTTGATCAAGCGGCAAACCGGGGGACGACGCGTAAACACCGTTACCTTCGTCGCCAGCGAGAACAAGAAATTGTTTTGTCTGAGTGCCATCGCCACTTAAATAGATGGCCTTGATGCCTAAATTGCTGATCTGCTTCATCATCGGACCAGCCTGAGAGTCCATGCCCCCATAGAAAATCACATCTGGATTGAGGCCTTTAATTTTGGTCAATATCGCCGTAAAGTCCGTTTTCGCAATATCCGTAAATTCGCGTGTCAATATTGTCGCTCCGGCTGCCTCAGCAGCCGCCTGAAACTCATCTGCCAAACCCTTGCCGTACGCACTACGATCATCAATGACCGCAATTCCTTTTGCACCCAGTGTGTCAACCGCATAGTCTCCAAGCACTTTGCCCTGTTGCTCATCGTTAGCCATCACGCGATAGGCTGTCTCGTAGTCTTGATGGGTATACATAATGGCCGTCGCCGAGGGAGAAATCTGAGGGATACCCGAATCGTAATATATCTTTGATGCTGGAATCGTCGTACCCGAATTTAGGTGGCCCACGACACCAACCACCTCAGAATCCACTAGTTTTTGAGCAACGACTGTTCCTTTTTGTGGGTTCGCCTCATCATCTTCGGAAATTAACTCAAACCGAATACGCTCGCCGGCGATGACGACATTTGCTTGATTGGCCTCCTCGATTGCCAATAACGCACCTCGCTCATTATCTTTGCCGAGGTGAGATATCGGTCCAGTCAACGGCCCAACGTGCCCAATGCGTACAATTCGCGCTCCGTCCTCGGTCTGTTCACTCTGACCACACCCAACCAACATCAATCCAAAAAGCGCCATTGTGACTACGCGTTTAAGTAACATCTTTTCTCCCGAGTTCGTTAATCAGCTACTCTCTATGAACGAGAAGCCTCAGCGATTCAATCTTAGCAGCGCACCCTGGATTGTCAATTTGAGGTCAACGCACAGAAACAGCAGGTACAAAAAAAGCCGGCCCAAGCCGGCTTTTTCGAAATGTCATGAGTTACTTAAGAGACGCAATCCACTCTGCGAGGATCTTGGCTTCCTCAGCACTCACAGCGGTATTTGGTGGCATAGGGATTGGTCCCCACTGACCCATACTGCCTTTAAGAATTGAATTAGCAACGCGAGCTACGTCAATCGCTTTACCCTTTGGGTCTTTACCAGCAGCAATAGCTTGCGCAATGCTTTTGTAAGCTGGGCCGACTAATTTTTTGTCAATGGCATGACAGCTCAGGCAGTTCTTAGCCTTCGCTAACTCAGCAGCGTCTTGCGCCTGCGCAAGCGTGACGAAACCGAGACCAAGAGCAACGAAAAACGATAAAACAGCTTTCTTCATGTAATTTCCTTCTCTATCTGTATCACCTACTTTTGCGACCACATTCGCTATAAAACGTTCGGTCAACATTCGTGTTTGCAACAATGCACCTGCGAGGACGGATTATACAGTCAAACCTTACACACAACATCTAAAACAGCTCTAAAAAAATACCCAGGAATATAACGCCGCCCACCCAGTTGTTGTGTAAAAACGCTCGAAAACACCCCTCGCGATCGCGGGCTTTAATCATTGGGTATTGAAACGCGATCAATATCGCCGCGCCGAACAACCCCAAGTAATAGACCATCCCGTAACCGAGAAGTATCCCAACTCCCGCCAACATGAACAGAAATGCAGCATGAAACATAAAGACACCCGCAATGTCCCATGATCCGAATAAGATTGCCGAAGTTCTGATACCTATATTCATGTCATCGTCTCGGTCAACCATCGCGTATTCGGTATCGTAAGCGATAGCCCAAAAGACGTTAGCGATTAACACAAGCGCTGTAATCCCGGTTATTTCGTTACGGGTCGCGGCCCAGGCCATCGGAATACCAAAGCCAAATGCAACACCTAAATAAGCTTGGGGAATTGACAGAAAACGCTTCGTGTACGGATAACTTATCGCGAGAAATAGCGCTAAGAACGACAAGGCTACAGTCAATGCGTTTAGCGTGAGAACCAATGCAAATGACGCCAACGAGAGTATCAGCGCGACAAGAAGAGCCTCGCGAGTACTAATTTCTCCGGAGGCCAATGGCCGATCCTTTGTGCGTGATACAAAGGGGTCAAATTCTCGATCAGCAATATCGTTCGCTGCGCAACCTGCAGAACGCATGAGAAATGTACCCAACACAAATACGATTAAGACATGCAGGTCAACGGCTCCATTGGAAGAAATCCAAAGCGCCCAAAGCGTGGGCCATAGAAGTAAGAGCGTTCCAATTGGTTTATCGAGCCGCACAAGTCTCGAATATGCGCCAAGCTTAGCAATTGTTATTTTCTTAATACCCAAATCAAACCTCTGTGTATTTTTCCTTTGAGCCATACCAAAGATCAATATGACGCTCTGCCTGCTCCGGATAACACTCTAGAAAAATCGGCGCAAATTTTTTTGCCATATTCAAAAGTGACACATCCCTCTCGATGTCGGCATAACGAAGCATTGGCACTCCAGATTGTCGCGCCCCGAGCACTTCACCTGGTCCGCGCAAACGTAAATCCTCCTGCGCCACTTTGAATCCATCAGCAGATTCATAAATAATTTTCAAACGCTCTTTTGCTAAGTCCGTCAATTTTGGGTCAAACAGCAATATACAAGAGCTCGAAGCTGTTCCCCTGCCAACACGGCCTCTGAGCTGGTGTAACTGAGACAAGCCCATTCGCTCAGCATGCTCAATCACCATCACGGTCGCATTCGGCACATCAACGCCCACCTCAATCACAGTTGTTGCAACCAATAAATCAAGGTCCCCTTTTGAAAACGAATCCATCACCGTTGCTTTTTCAGCGCCCTTCAGTCGACCATGAACCAAACCAACCCGTAGGTCAGGAAACTGCTGACTCATCCTTTCAAACGTTTTCAGCGCCGTCTCTAGTTGCAACGACTCAGACTCGTCAATCAATGGGCAAACCCAGTAAGCTTGCTGACCACTCTGACATGACTCCCTGATCCTGGAGAACACCTCATCACGCCTTGAGTTGCTGACAAGTTTCGTCGTGACCGGGGTTCGCCCCGGCGGCAACTCCTCAATCGAGGACACATCCAAATCACCGAAAAAACTCATCGCTAACGAGCGTGGAATAGGAGTGGCACTCATCATCAACTGATGTGCTTGCATCAATCCCCCCTCACCTTTATCCAACAACGCCAACCGCTGTTTGACGCCAAATCGATGCTGCTCATCGATAATCACGAGCCCCAATTTCTTGAAGTGCACATGCTCTTGAAATAATGCGTGCGTGCCGATCACAAACTGAGCTAAACCCGCCTTGATGTCGCTCACTGCTTTCTCGCGCTCACTCTTGGATATTGAACCTGTTAGCCGCACCACGTCGATCCCAAGTCCTGTCATCCAACTCTCGATCTTCGAGAAATGTTGCTCGGATAGAATTTCTGTCGGGACCATTAAGGCAACTTGAAAACCAGCCTCAAGCGCTTGTAGCGCAGCGATACCGGCGAGCACCGTCTTACCACTCCCAACATCTCCTTGGAGCAAACGCCGCATTGGTGATCGCTTTTCTAAATCAACCTCTATTTCCCCCATTACTTTTTTTTGGGATGGCGTTAAGTCGAACTCGAGGGATTCGAGAAATTTGGAGATGAGCACCTTGCTGCGCCCCATCGAAGGAGCAATATGCATTGATCTTTTCTCGTAATTTTTCCTCATCACTAGCTGTTGTGCGAGCAGTTCGTCAAAATGTACGCGCTCCAGTGTTTTACTCGTTGGGTCAGACAATTCGGCGATATCAATGTGTGCCGGCGGGAAATGCAAATTCCTGACTACGTCACTAAGCTGCAACAACCCCATATCCGATAAATGGTCTTCGGGGATGGTCTCTATTGTCCCGACAAGTCGAACCGCTTGATCAACTGCTTTTCGAATGACCGGTTGAGTAAGTCCCTTGGTTGTCGAATAGATGGGGGTCAGTGTTGTTGGCAGTTGGTCGGTATCCGAACGAAGCTTAAATCTCGGATGAACCATCTCTCGTCGGCCTGAACGATTCCTTTTGATCTCACCGACCACTCTGAGGCGTGCGCCACTGGACAACATTCTTTGCTGATTCGGATAAAAATGGAAAAAACGCAACACCAGTTCCTCCGTCTCATCCTCGGCGAAAATCACGAGCTGCCTTCTTGGCTTAAATTCAACTTTTGCGTCAATCACATCGACATCGACTTGAATCAAAATTCGCTCTGGCGCGTCGCGAAGCCTCCATATTTTCGTTTCGTCCTCATACCGCAACGGAAAAAATAAAAGCAAGTCTTCCCAACGATGAATACCAAGCTGACGAAATTTCTCTCGATTCGCTGGTGTGCCGATTTCCTGATTTTTCGTCAGCTTAGATTGAGGTTTGATCTCGGGCGACATCGTAACTCTTGAGTTTATCTCTCGGGCAATTCAATTGTAGGCTCTGGCAACTGACCCAAGTTTTACACAGTTAATCAGTAATCTGACTGCCATGGGTATAATATGCTGCAACACAGCATGGTTATCGATGACAACTTACTCCGTTGGGAGTGAGATTTTATTTTTGGTAATAAAACTTTAAGATCCAGCTCCGCCAGCCTTTATTCTCTCGGATGAATACTAACGTGCAAGGGACTCAAAAACAAAGTATCGCTGCCCTAACCATTGCAGCCATTGGCGTTGTCTTTGGGGATATCGGAACGAGTCCAATTTACACAGTCAGAGAAGTATTTAGCCCACGCTACGGGATCGAGCCATCAACGGATAACATCCTAGGTTGCCTTTCACTCATATTCTGGGCATTAGCACTCATCGTTGCAGCGAAATACGTCTTCTTCATGCTCAAAGCGGACAATCGTGGCGAGGGTGGCATGATGGCACTGCTTGCCCTAGTTCTAAAGGCAACAGAAAAGAAACCTCGAAAACGGTTCTTGCTAATCACACTCGGATTATTTGGAGCAGCGCTGTTCTATGGCGATGGGATTATCACGCCAGCTATTTCCGTGCTGTCAGCCGTGGAAGGGCTTGGCGTAGCGACTCCGGCTCTAGAGCCCTACGTGATACCGATTACGATCGTGATCGTCATCTTATTATTCATGTTGCAACAAAAAGGAACTGGCGGCGTTGGTGCGCTCTTTGGCCCTGTCACCGTCATATGGTTTGGTGTACTGGGTGTGCTTGGAATCACAAATTTAATTTTGGATCCATCCGTGCTTCGGGCTATCAACCCAGCGTACGCTGTGGGTTTCTTCGTTGAGAATAAAATCTTCGGGTTCTTGGCTATTGGTGCGATTGCGCTCGCGGTGACGGGTACAGAGGGTATCTACACTGACATGGGCCATTTCGGCCGCAAACCCATACGCTTCGCTTGGAGTCTGTGGGTATGGCCGAATTTGCTACTAAATTATTTTGGCCAAGGTGCATTGATCATCTCATCACCCGAGACCATCTCTCACCCATTTTTCAATATGGTCCCATCATGGGGTCTCTATCCACTCATTTGCATGACGACCGTGGCAACGGTCGTTGCGTCTCAAGCGGTCATCTCGGGCACCTACTCACTGACGCGTCAAGCAATCCAGCTAGGTTACTGCCCCAGACTGGATGTGTTTCATACCTCGGAAAGTGAGATTGGTCAGATTTATATGCCCTGGATCAATTGGACTCTTCTAGCGGCAGTCCTTTTGCTCATTCTCTCTTTTGGATCCTCCAGCAATCTAGCCAGCGCGTATGGTGTAGCCGTCACTGGAATGATGACTATCGATACCGTCATGGCGTATTTTGTTGTCACCCACTTGTGGGGTTGGCGTCGGTGGTATGCCATACCGATCGCACTGATTTTCCTCGTCTTTGATCTCATTTTATTCTCGGCGAATTCAGTGAAAGTTATCCATGGTGGTTGGTTCCCTTTCACCATCGGGTTAGTGCTATTTATTTTTTTCACTACCTGGTATCGAGGCCGCCAAGCCTTAGCAAAAGAACTTGCTCCAGATTCACTCGAAATCGGTCCGTTTTTAAAGAGCCTCGCGAGCTATCCTCCTCAGCGAGTGAGCGGCACTGCTGTATTCATGACGACGTCTCCAAACGCAGTGCCACATGCTCTGCTGCATAATCTCAACCACAATAAAGTGCTCCACGAGCGCGTCATACTACTAAACGTGTCAACCGAAGAAATACCTCACGTCGCCACGCAAGAACGACTCGAAGTAGAGGCGATCACAGAGGATTTCTACAAGGTCGTGGTGCGTTATGGGTTCAAGGACCAGCCCGATATACCTGCAGCGCTTCGCCTAGGGCGCGAGAAAGGGATTGATCTGAATCCTATGGAGACCTCGTATTTTCTATCTCGACAAACACTTGTACCAAAACTAGGAAAAGACATGGCGTTATGGCGAGAAAAATTATTCGCCCTCATGTCGCGGAACTCCTCAAGTGCCGTCAGCTTTTTTAATCTCCCTGCGAATAGAGTCGTCGAATTAGGTACCCGAATCGAGCTGTAAGCGGGCTAGGGCGGGGAATCGCTTTCTCCACGCTCGTTGAGGTAGACTAAGTCACTTATTCTTTATATATTTGTTGCGTGCTAAAGGGTGTTTTGCCGAGCGGCTCACAGTCTGTGTCAATCGCGCGAAGCACTCAGCAAAATTAGAGCCTTCCATCAAAGGCCGCTCAACCAGAGGAATCATTAATAATGGACTACGTCGCCCCTAATTCGGCTCAAGAAGTCAGCCAAGCCCTATCAAAAGAAGGAGCTTTCGCGCTCGCAGGTGGAACAGACTTACTTGTCAAACTAAAAACGCGGATGAGTGTTCCGCAAACCGTGGTTGATATCAAGAACGTTCCTCGCATCCGATCAATTGAAAAAACGGGTGACAGTTGGTGGATTGGCGCAGCCACACCCTGTGCCGAAATCTCAGAGCACGCGGATTTTGCAAAAGATTGGCCTGGCGTTGTAGAGGCGCTATCGCTCATCGGCTCAACTCAAATTCAAGGACGTGCCTCACTTGGCGGAAATCTATGTAACGCGTCACCTGCAGCTGATAGCGTGCCAGCGCTTATCGCAGCGCGTACAACCTGTGTCATTTCCGGTGAAAGCGGTGAGCGGGAAGTGCCAGTCGAATCGATCGTTCAGTCCCCAGGTAAAACTTCTTTGAAACAAGGCGAATTTATTGTTGGTTTCAGATTGCCCTTAAGCGCGAACAAATCTGGAGACGCATACTTAAGACTGATACCGAGAACAGAGATGGATATTGCTGTCGTCGGCGCAGGAGTCGCACTGTCTCTGGATACATCTGGGAAAATAGCTGCCATTCGAATCGCCCTTGGTGCTGTCGCACCAACCCAAGTAGTTTTGTCTGGCCTAGAAGACCTGTGTGTCGGAAAAGAGCCGAACAACGACTTGATTGAAAAGCTTGTCGCTATCGCCGAAGATGCCTGTAAACCAATCGATGACAAGAGAGGCACGGTTGAATATCGCAAAACAATTGCCGGAGTTCTAACAAAACGAGCATTTTCAATCGCATTGGATAGAGCTAAAAATTAATAAACAATCCATCAAAACAGGATATAAAAATGGCGAAAAAACATGTCTCAACAACGATTAATGGTGACGAGCACGAATTTCTTTGTCACCCACAACAAACGTTACTCGACGTGTTGCGAGACGAACTCGATCTAACAGGAAGCAAAGAGGGCTGCGCCACTGGAGATTGTGGTGCCTGTAGCGTGTTGTTGGATGGACGGCTTGTGTGCTCATGCTTAGTGCTTGGTGTTGAGGCCCAGGATAAAAACGTTGAGACAATCGAAGGAATGTCGAGTGGATCAGATTTACACCCACTTCAGAAGAAATTCATCGACCTGGCGGCGTTGCAATGTGGCATATGCACTCCTGGTGTTCTTGTGGCGGCAAAAGCGTTACTCGCTAGAAATGCAAACCCCTCGGAGGAAGAGGTAAGATTTTGGCTTGCTGGAAATTTATGCCGCTGCACGGGGTACGACAAAATTGTTAGGGCTGTAATGGAAGTTGCTGCCGAAGCCCGAAATACACAGTAAAGAAACGGGGAAATTGCTATGAATGATATGACCCAAACTCATCTTGAGCGCGAACTAAAAATCGTGGGCACACGGCCTGAGCGGCCCGATGGTGTCGATAAAGTGACAGGGCGGGCGCTGTTTGGCGCGGATAAATCTCTACCCAACATGCTCGTTGGTCGCGTTCTTCGAAGCCCACACGCGCACGCAAAAATCATATCAATTGATACATCAAAAGCTGAAGCCTTAAAAGGCGTCAAGGCCGTTGTAACTCGTGAAGACTTTGAAGATTTACCGTCAGAGTTTGTGCCAAATGGCGAGATGGTTGTGAATTTTAAAGACATCACGCGAAACATCATGGCGCGTGAAAAAGTCTTGTATATCGGCCACACCGTGGCTGCGGTTGCTGCTCTCGACGCGGAAATCGCAGAAAAAGCTCTGCAGCTCATCGATGTGCAATATGAAATCTTGCCCCATGTATTGGAGATATCCGAAGCGGAAAAACCCGATGCTCCATTACTTCATGAAGACATGTTCACCATCGGTGTCGATCCCACGCCAAAGAACGCATCAAACATTGCCAAACGGGTGGAATTTGGTTTCGGCGATGTGGAAGCAGGTTTTAAAGAAGCGGATCTCGTGATTGAACGTGAATTCAATACCAAGCCAGTCCACCAGGGGTATATCGAACCACACGCGTGCTTGGCTAGTGTGTCAGAAGATGGTCAAGCAGAGCTATGGTGCTCCACTCAGGGCCCCTTCGTCGTGAGAAACTTCTGTACAAAATTACTTGGGATGAATCGCTCGCAACTTCGTGTCACGGCCTCTGAGATTGGCGGTGGATTTGGCGGAAAAACAGTTGTGTACCTTGAGCCACTCGCACTCGCTCTATCAAAGAAGTCATGTCGACCGGTCAAAATGGTCATGAGCCGTGCCGAAGTGTTGACCTCAAGCGGCCCTACCTCGGGAGCTAACGTCTGGGTGAAAATTGGCGTTAAAAATACGGGTGAAATTACTGCCGGTGAATGTGTACTGAAGTACCAAGCGGGTGCCTTTCAAGGCGCACCTGTTGGTCCAGGAGCAATGTGTGCATTTGCGCCATATGATCTAAAAAACGTTCGAGCAGTTGGGTTCGATATTGTCGTGAATCAACCGAAGGTGGCGGCATATCGTGCTCCTGGGGGACCAATATCTGAGTATGGCGTTGAGAGTGTGCTTGATGAAATTGCATTGCAGCTCAATATGGACCCCATCGATCTACGCCTAAAAAATGCAGCGAAAGAGGGCACCACTGCACCCTACGGCCCAAAACTTGGCCCAATCGGAATGGTTGAAACGTTAGAAGCCGCGAAAGCTCACCCACACTATTCCGCTCCATTGGGTCCCAATCAAGCACGAGGAATTGCCTCGGGGTTTTGGTTCAACATCGGTGGTGAAACAAGCTCATCCATTACGATTAACGAGGACGGAACAGTAGGACTTACTTTAGGGACACCAGACATCGGTGGGTCTCGGGCGTCGATGGCGATGATGGCTTCGGAAGAGCTTGGAATACCTATGAACGTGATCAAACCGATCATTGGGGACACCAACTCTTTGGGATTTAATTTTGTCACGGGTGGCAGCCGAGCTACTTTTTCAACTGGCAAGACGGTTGTTCAATCAACTCGCGCGGCAATCGATGAACTCAAAAAGCGAGCAGCGCTCCTCTGGGATGTGGATATTGAACAAGTCGAATGGGCGGACGGACACGCGCGGCTTGTTGGCGCAGATGAACCGAAATCTTTGAGTCTTGCACAACTTGCGAAAGAAGCTGGAAAAACTGGTGGTCCGATTGTCGCAAATGCATCGATCAACGCAACTGGTGCAGGACCGAGTCTCGCAACTCATATCGTTGACGTTGAAGTGGACAAAGAAACAGGGAAGGTCTCGGTTGTTCGTTACACCGCGATTCAAGATGCAGGTAAAGCAATTCACCCGAGCTACGTTGAAGGACAAATGCAAGGGGGGGCTGTGCAAGGCATTGGTTGGGCGCTGAATGAGGAATACATTTTTAACGAGGCCGGTGAAATGCAGAATACGGGTTTTCTTGATTACCGAGTACCCGTTTGCTCTGATGTTCCTATGATCGACACAGTCATTATCGAGGTCCCGAACCCGAACCACCCATATGGCGTCAGAGGTGTTGGAGAAACTCCGATCATTCCACCACTTGCGGCGATTTCAAATGCAGTGTCTCGGGCAACGAATCTTCGATTTAATGAATTGCCTTTGTCACCACCTAAGGTATTGTCACGAATAGCCAAGGGATAATTTGCTCTAATCACTTGGCTAAACTCGTACTCACAGGATCACTCAAATCACTCGCGGGTGGAATCAGCGAGTTCGATATCCAATCAAAAAACATCAAGCAGCTCATAGAAGAACTTGAAACAACCTGTCCAGCGTTAGCGCCGTTAATCAAGTCAGAAGGATTCGCGGTCGCGATAGACAGCGAAATCTATCAAGACGTGCTGTTTGCCAAAATAGGTGAAGACAGCGAGGTTCACCTCATCCCTCCGATCGGGGCAGGATAGTCAGTTTTTTTACTCCAGCAGCGGAGTGTAAGTAATTATCTAATGCTTCGTCCGCCGTCAACAGGGATCGCTAGCCCTGTCATAAAAGAAGCATCCTCACTCGCTAAAAAAGCGATGGTCGCGGCAACTTCCTCGGGCTGAGCAATGCGCCCCAGTGGATGTTTTTCAATCATCGCCTGCTCAATAACTCGAGGGTCGGGAGCTTCTGCCATCATACCTCGTGCCATATCCGTATCAATCGTAGCTGGACAGATACAGTTCACTCGTATTTTTTCTTTAGCATGGTCTAGTGCTAAGGACATCGTCATGGATACAATCGCACCCTTTGTCGCTGCATATGCCACCAAGCGATGATTCCCTCGGATCCCATTGATTGAAGCAATATTCACGATCGCGCCAGCACCTCGTTCTCTCATCAAGGGAATTGCTTTTTTACACCCAAGGAAACTTCCTCGTAAATTGATCGCCATCACCTCGTCCCACAGCTCTTGACTGGTCTCCTCTGCTGTACCAGTGGGCGAAATACCAGCACTGTTAATCAGCACATCCAAACCACCAAAGTTTTTTCTAGCAAAATCGACCGCGGCATCCCAAGACGTCTCCTCCCTCACATCCAGGATAACTGAGCTAAACGACGATACAGCTTCTGCTTGCTCGTCACTGAGTATGCCAGACACAACGGTGCCACCTTCCTCCGCAATACGTTTCGCACTCGCAAGTCCGATGCCGCTTCCTGAGCCAGTGATCAAAACAACCTTATTCTCAAAACGCCCGCGCATGTCTTCCCTTTCTTTTTGACATCACTTTTGATGAGTGACTATTTACATGAAAAGTGTTTGCAATTTTTTCTCATTTGGGTCGCGAATAATACCTCTCTCGGTGATAATCGCGGTCACGAGCTTCGCAGGCGTGACATCAAAAGCAGGGTTTCTCACAGAGATACCCTTGGGCGCCCATCGAAGATCGCCGTAACCCGTGACTTCATCTGCTGACCGCTCCTCAATCGGTATATCCACACCGGATGGCACAGTCATGTCAATCGTGGATAACGGACATGCGACATAAAAGGGTATATCGTGCTCTTTCGCCAACACAGCGACCATGTAGGTACCGATCTTATTCGCGACATCACCATTCGCAGCAACCCGATCCGTCCCAACAATTACTGCGTCAATCTCACCGCTTTTCATAAAGTGGCCTGCCATATTGTCCGTGATCAACGTCGTATCAATACCTTCCTCGCTAAGCTCCCAAGCAGTGAGTCTCGCGCCCTGTAGAAATGGTCTTGTCTCATCAGCAAAAACGCGAATATCCTTACCCTGAGCAATCGCCGATCGAATGACACCAAGCGCAGTTCCATGCCCAGCCGTCGCAAGCGCACCCGCATTACAGTGAGTCAAAACTGTGTCGCCATCAGAGATCAGCGCGGCGCCATGATCTCCCAACGCTTGATTGATAGAGATATCTTCACGGTACAATGCGTGCGCTTCCTCCAATAATCCATCTGCAATTTCTACTTGGTCCAAGTCCGACAAGTTAGAAAAAGCTCGCCGCATCCTATCGAGTGCCCAAAATAAATTTACGGCCGTTGGTCGACTTGCGGCTAACGTCTCTAAAGCCACTTTAAGTTTCCGAGTAAATTCGTCACGTGGTACGGATCGAAGCTTGGCGGCCTCTAAAGCCACGCCATACGCTGCGGCAACGCCGATTGCGGGCGCACCGCGGACGACCATCGTTTTAATACCCTCAGCCACCGATGCTGCATCCGCATACGACAGGTACTCAAATACTGATGGCAGCCTCCTTTGGTCGATCATCTCTAGCCGACCCTCTCGCCACCGCAACGTTTGTACCTTCATAGGATAAATCCCGCTTTTACTCACCCTCAAATTGCACCATTGAGTGCACCCGTTTGCCTAACCCCTCCAACTTTCGACTACCCCCAAGCTCGGGAAGATCAATGACAAAACAACACTCAACGACCTGACCACCCACGCCCTCAATCAATTTAACTGCTGCCTCAGCAGTCCCTCCAGTTGCAATTAAATCATCAACCAAAAGTACCTTTGATCCCTCAGATACAGCATCAGCGTGTATTTCAATTTCGTCTACACCATATTCGAGTTCATACGTTTGCGAAACCGTTTTTGCAGGCAACTTGCCCTTTTTTCTGACTGGCAAAAATCCCACGCCCAGAGATGCCGCTAATGGTGCTCCGACTATAAAACCCCGCGCCTCAATTCCAGCCACACAGTCAATCGAAAGCTCTTTATATCGTTGGGTCAACGTATCAATCATCGTCTTAAATCCTGCCGGGTGACCGAGAAGCGTCGTAATGTCTCGAAACATGATTCCCGGCTTCGGATAATCGGGAATCGTTCGAATCAGTTCAGTTAGGTTCATAAGCCACTTTCTTATCTATGTTCCTCATCACCAAGGTCACGTATTTAAAACACGACCCGCCACAGCATCTAGCTTTTTAATCATTTCAGGATCACGGGCATCTGCACTCGTAATTAGCGCATACTCAAGAGCACTTTTGCACTCACAGGACGCTCCGCTCGCATCATGGTGTATCGCCGGCGCAAGCTCGCTGACCAAAGTTTTTGCTTTTTGTGCATTACCGACAAGTACTTTAATCACCTGCTCGACAGTGACGTGACCATGATCAGGGTGCCAACAATCAAAATCCGTCACCATTGCAACGCTTGCGTAGCAAATTTCCGCTTCTCGAGCCAGCTTCGCTTCAGGCATATTTGTCATACCAATGACGTCGCAACCCCACTGCCTGTACAAGTTGGATTCTGCAAGCGTCGAAAACTGTGGTCCTTCCATTACAAGATAAGTCCCCCCTTTTGAATGCGCGATATTTGACGACTTAAGTGCATGCTCAACTAAATTTCCCAGTCTGGAACATACGGGGTGAGCTACCGACACGTGGGCCACCAATCCTTCACCGAAAAACGATTTCTCCCGCGCAAATGTTCGATCAATAAACTGATCAACGATCACGAACATTCCAGGCTCTAAATCCTCTCTTAACGATCCAACTGCACTTACAGAAATTAAATCCGTCACCCCCAAACGCTTCATCCCATCAATGTTTGCTCGAAAGTTCACATGGCTCGGAGATATCTTATGTCCTCGTCCATGTCTTGGGAGAAACACTATTTTCTGACCTTTAAACTCACCCACCAAAAATTGATCAGACGGTTCCCCAAATGGACTGGCCACATCTGTCCATGCCATATTTTCTAATCCATCAATGTCGTAAACCCCACTGCCTCCAATAATTCCTACGACAGGTTTTTCACTCATCACTCACTCCTCGAATTACTCTCACTTCGGCGTCCCTCCATTTATCAATTGATGCGGTCACCCTTATTGACAGTCGTCAAAATGACGCCAAACAGGATCATCGGTACACACAACCATTGTCCCATGGTAAGCCCTAAACCAATAAAACCCATATGCGCATCTGGTTCCCGAAAAAATTCAACAATAAATCTTGATAATGCATAGCCAGCTAAGAATAATCCGGAGACCTTGCCAATTAGTCGTTGCTTTTGCGAATACAACCACAGAACGATAAATAGAAGGACGCCCTCTAATAAACATTCATACAGCTGCGACGGATGACGCGGGACAATAACACCCGACTGAGGAAATACCATACCCCACGGAACATCAGTTGACCGCCCCCAGAGCTCTCCATTGATAAAATTCCCAAGCCTCCCAGCAGCCAATCCTAAGGGAACCAAAGGCGCGATGAAGTCCGTTAGAGATAACCAGTTTTTTTGTCGTTTTCTAGCGTATACAAATACTGCAGAACACACACCAATGAGTCCACCGTGAAATGACATCCCACCATGCCAAACGTAGAGGACAGATAATGGGTCTGTAAGAACCGACGCAAAATCGTAAAAAACGACGTAACCCACCCGTCCTCCAATGATGACTCCCAGGACAATGTAAAAAACCAAATCATCGAATTCCCTCAGGCTCACAGGACTTGTCGAAGCAGATTTAATGCGTTGCCGCCCAAGAAGAATTCCCGCGGCAAAACCCACGAGGTACATCAAGCCATACCAACGAACAGCAAGCGGTCCGATTTGTAATGCGACAGGGTCAAATTCTGGGTGATACAACATGACTCAATTCTCACTATTCTGGGATGCGCGCTTGCAACATTCTGCCACGAATGATGGCCATCTTGCGCATCGAATAGTCGGTGTCACCCCGCTGTGCATAAAGCCTCGGCGACGGGATGTACGCAGCTAACTTAGCAGCCTGCGTCTCTGTGAGTGATGCCGCCGTCAGCCCGAAATAATGTCGCGCAGCAGACGAAGCGCCGTAGATACCCGTACCCCATTCAATCACATTTAAATAAATTTCTAAAATTCTTCGCTTTGATAAAGTTGACTCGAGCATCAGCGCGACGATGACCTCTTGAATCTTCCTTAAAAAAGAACGCTTTGGTGATAGGTAGAGATTCTTCGCAAGCTGCTGGGTAATTGTCGACCCCCCAGATACTGTTTTTCCTTTGCGTAAATTTGTGGTGGCCGCGTTCTTGATCGCCTGCCAATCAAACCCATGATGACTCAGAAACCTCGCATCCTCAGATGCAACAACCGCACGTTTCAGGTGTATTGAAATTTGATCATAGTTCACCCATCGATAAACGGGTTGCCCTTTTTGTTCATCAACGTAAGCTTGCATGAAGGCTGTTCGTTCGGGAGGCGAGTGACGCAATGCATAAATTCGCCACATAAAACTTGCCTCGTAACTAATCACAATGATTAGCGCAAGCAAACATGCTCGCAATAACCACCTTTTGAGGCCGACAATCACTTTCCTCGAAGTACCTCGATCACACCCTTCGCGTCTGGCCTCTTGCCTCGCCAAAGGTAAAATGACTCCGCAGCCTGCTCAACAAGCATACCCAGACCGTCTGATACCCGAGCGGCATTCGCCATCTCCGCCCAACGAGTGAAGGAAGTCTCTTGCTTTCCGTACATCATGTCATACGCTAACGCACCATTAGCGAGAGCTTTTGTACTCACCGGAAACGCATGATCCGTCAGGCTACTCGACGTTGCGTTAACGACAAGGTCAAAGGAGGCTTCCCCGACAGCGTCTAGCCCGCCTGAGTCTAGCCGGACCGAATGATTCTTAGCCTGTTGAGCCAAAGCTTTAACCAACTCGTTGGCTTTGGCCGCCGTCCTGTTAATGACCACGATCTCTCGAGGTCGCTCTTGAACAATAGGCAAAAGTACACCTCTTGTTGCACCACCGCTGCCGACAATGAGCACAGATTTCCCTGTCACAGAAAAACCAAGATTGCGTGTGATGTCATTTACTAACCCTACGCCATCGGTGTTATCTGCAAAAATTTGTCCGTCTCGAAACGTCAATGTGTTTACTGCTCGTGCGGACTGTGCGCGTTGTGAGTGCGTTGTGGCAAACTCAAACGCATCAACCTTAAATGGCACAGTAACGTTAGCACCTAGGCCACCCGCATCAATAAATTTCATCACACTTTTTTTAAACTCTCCGAGGGGAACGAATAATTTCTCATATCGAATCGGGTCATTTGTTTGCTCAGCAAAGAGAGCATGTATTCTCGGTGATTGACTGTGCTCAACAGGATTTCCGAAGACAACGTAATGATCAAGCTCGCTCATTTATTGAGCCCTCGTGACAACAAATTCATTTTTTTGAAACGACCAACGACGTGTGATGGACAAGATATCGTAACGTTTGCGAAGTTCGGGATCAAATGGTCGGAAGGGAGCTGCTGCAGACACAATTTCTCGAGCAACTCGATCAAGTAGACGAGAGCCAGACGGCACATCAATGAGAACTCGTTCCACTGATCCATCAGAGTTAATTGACACCGTCACAACCATGACACCCTCTTCACTATCAACACTCACGTTTCTTGAGTAAAGCTTGGTACCGATGTCCTCGATCCGTTGTTTCCACTCGTCGACGTAAGCCGCGAACTCAACAGCTCTCGTATTCGCTCCTATAAATTCGCGATTAGGGCGCTTTTGATAACGTTGCCATTCTTTTTCTATTCTTGCTTCGAGACGATTACGCGTCTCCTCACTCAAGCTATCCGCTTCCATGTACTTTGAGTTCGTCCCGGATTGCTTGATCGGATCGTCAATGCGGTCTAGGTCGCGCAAGTCGCTTGTTGTCATCTCTATTGCAAGTAGCTTTTTAACTGTATTTTCAAGCTCAATCACACGCTCACTGGCAGCAGAAACTTGAGATTGGGTTGTCGAGAATTGACTGATTGGCACATTGACCGTCGCAACAACGTCTCTGTCGGTATTTCCACCACCTTGTAAATTATGTTGTGCTAGCAAATCAGACACTGGAAGCGTTCGCCTCGATTGCGCATTAACAATGACTACCTCAAGGTCAGCTCGATTCACTCGCGTCGATGGGTTATTCGAAAAATATAAGGAAATAATGTACACATGCGCACAAAGGGATAACCCCAAACAAATAAGAAATGCATTGCTCGGTCTCCGCCGGTATTGCGCACGCCGCTGCGAATAAGCTAGTTGACGCATGAGCCTCGATACTCAATCTGTTGCATCAAACCAACTCACATATCGCGTCGTTGTCGTATAAATTGATATCCGTCATTTTGACGCGCACGAGTTCGGACGCTTCTTTGCTCGTCGCTCCAATCAACTTGCATGTGAGGGGAATATCATCTAGCTGTATGACGCCATCTCTCAAACAGTGAGCCTCGAATTCACCCTCCGGCATTTGCTGTAACCACTTAAGGCACCAAAACCTCTCCATAGTGCGCTGAAACTCAGCGTATCCCGAGTATTTATTTTCGAATTCATGCAAGATTGCAGGCAGCCGCTCATCTCCTTGTGAATAAGGCGGCTCTGCTCCTTCAATCAATGCGATTAATTGGCGCTGATTGAGTAGATCAACGTAGCGGCGTAAAGGGCTAGAAAACCAGCCATACACTTCCACACCCATTGCACTATGCGGTAGAGGCTCTAATGATAGTCCTGACTGAGTCTTAGTCTTCACCCGATATAGGGCTGCACAAGAAGCTGACTTTAATTGTTTTGCCCAGTGGGTATTCGCAAAAATCATCAGTTCGGAAACAATCACATCAATCGCCGAACCTCTTTTTCGCTGCTTGATTGTGACGGAATCGCCAAAGACTCGAAATGAAAACTCCCGGCGATGATGATGAGACTCTTTTTCTCCCCTCGCGATCCTGAGTTTATTTGCAATTCGATACAAGGTATGAAGATCCAATCCTCCGGCGACCGAGTCCGCTAATTTGACGCAAGAGTCACTGTCGAAATGTTCCTCTAGTTCCTCTGTGTTGAGATTTTGTCGCACCGTCAATAACTCTAATTTCGTCGTGCATCGAATCACCGTAAATTCAGAATCTAATTCGACATAAAGCGACACAACTGGAGACTGCTTTCCCGATTTGAGCGTGCATTCATCGACCACTTTTTGCGGGGACATCATCATTTTTCCAGCAGGATGGTAAACCGTCGACATTCTTCGGCGCAGTTCCTTATCCAAGGTTGATTCCGCCTCGATTAAAAGCGATGGCGCTGAAATATGTATGCCCAACTGCCAGCCGCCATCAGACAATGGAAGCAAAGACAATGCATCATCGATTTCCGTTGTCGCCGCATCATCAATGCTGTACGCGTCGATATGCGCTGGACTCAAACCATCCGTTGTTTTGACGCTGAAATCACGAGGCTCTCCTGGTGCACATTGAGCGTGCTCAAATAAAAATCGGCCCATATGAAAATCATATGGATCAGGCATCACGCCTAAGCTAATGAGTAAGCTTCGTCGATCAAGTTTCTTTCGGGCGCAAACTTCGTCTAGAGCTTTTTCCTCGATTGCGTTTTTCTCCCGCTTGTAAAGAAATCTTGGTATCAATTGACTTAACTCTTTTGGAAATTCATTCTTCTCGAGCCTTGCAATGTAATCAGTCAGCTGTAGCTCTCGTTGCCTCTTAATTTCTAAAGAGGCTTTGGCCGAGGCCAAAGCATCAGGCGTTGCTGGTTTAAATAATCCCTTACCTTTTTTATAAAAATGCGTTGGGTTATCAAACAAAACCTTCAGCACACCAGCGGTATCTTCCTTAGTCGAAGTTGTACCAAAATAGATTCGAGTGACGTCCTCAAAATTTCGCTCAATTGAATCGAACGCCTCCCACAACAAATCTGCATCAATTGATGATGCGACGTCATCTACTTTCTGCACAAAAGTATCAATGTCTTGATGGTCGAACTCAATAAAGACATGGTTCGATTTTATTTTGACTTGTTTACCAAACTGACTCTGTACCTGAAGGGACGAGCCCGTATCTTTGATGATGCGCCCGGCTTTCAGGCTGCCTGACTCTAAGTAAAAGACGTTCACAGCGTGCTCTTCCCAGTCACGTATGCGTTAGAGACTTGGATCGACGACATACGCCATAACAAGATCGACATACTTTCCAAAATCACCAAATCCATGATCACTGCCCTGGATAATTAATTGACGCGCACCATCGTATCGCTTGACTGCAACTTTCCAATCTAATAATTCATCGCCTGTCGTGTGTATCAGGAATATTCGATCTAAACGGCTTAACCTATCAACGTAAAGTGCTTTTAATTGGCTCAAGTGATCAACGGTAAACTCATACTCCTCCTTCGTGTACAGATTGGTCTGTTTCCCTACATACGCAGATAAACCCTCGTGAGGGGTGATCGCCGGATTAATCAACACGCAGCGATGCCCCAGTCGCTCAGTCAAATATGTCGCGTAATATCCACCAAGCGAACTCCCGATTAAAGTCACCTCATCGTGCTGAGATATTTCTCGTTCGAGACACGCAACTGCCTCGTTAGGCCAGTGCGGCAGATCAGGACACCAAAACTGTAATTCTTTGTCGTGATCCTGAATCGCTGACTGAATCACGCCCGCCTTATATGACGATGCGGAACTATTAAACCCATGAATGTAGACGATAAGACTCATTCATTTTTCTTTCTTCAGGGCATCAAGAATTCGATCGTGAACGTTCTCGAAATGTCCGTTACTCATCACCAAAATTTTATCTCCGGGACTCGTCTCGTTAATAATCGAACGCACCAGCGCGTCAATATCGTCACTGATAAACGATTGATCTTGGCTCTCGCAAAAAAGTTGTCGCGCATCCCAGATCAAACCATTTGAATAGAGGTGAACTGTGTCGGCGGAGACCAGACTAGATGCCAATTCGCCCTTGTGATCACCCCTCCTCATTGTATTAGATCGAGGCTCTAATACCGCATGCACTCTCGAATTGGGGTAGCGTGCCTTCAGCCCATCAACCGTTGCTTTGATTGCGGTAGGATGATGCGCAAAATCATCGAACACCTCGATATCGTTCACAATACCGCGTGAGCTCATGCGGCGCTTGACTCCTGAGAATTCCTCAAGCGCCTGGCAAGATACCTCAATAGGAATCCCGCAGTGTCGCGCCGCCAATATGGCAGCCATTGCGTTATCCAAATTATGCCGCCCAAAAAAATCCGGTGAAAATGTCCCCTGAATTTGGGCCTCATTCGTTATGTCAATCCGAGAACCATCATCGTGAACACGATAAGACCAATGATTGGCATCTTGGCCAAAATAGATCGACTCGCTCCAACAACCCATATCCAACACATTTTTAAGAGCAGGCGAATCTTGGTTGACAATGAGCGCGCCAGTTTTAGGGATCATTCTGACCAAATGATGAAACTGCCGCTCTATTGCCTTAAGGTCATCAAAAATATCAGCGTGATCAAACTCTAAATTACCAAGCACCAACGTTCTAGGGTGGTAATGAAGGAATTTTGAACGCTTGTCGAAAAATGCGGTGTCGTACTCGTCAGCCTCAATGACAAAGAAATCCGAATCAGTCAATCGAGACGATTCCGGAAAATCATTTGGCACACCGCCGATCAAGAAACTCGGGTTGAGCCCTGCGTCATCCAAAATCTTTGTGAGCATTGAACTCGTTGTCGTTTTGCCATGGGTACCAGCGACCGCCAATACCCACTTCGATCTGATGACATTCTCATAGAGCCACTGTGGGCCAGAAATATACGGTAAATTCTGTTCTAGGATTGCCTCCATCAGAGGGTTTCCTCGAGTAACGACATTGCCAACAACAAATACGTCGGGCTGGAGCTCCAATTGGCTTGGGTCCCAACCCTCGATCAAATCGATTTCCATCGCATTTAACTGAGTGCTCATCGGAGGATAAACACCGCTGTCGCACCCCGTAACGCGAAAACCAGCTTGTCTCGCAATCACTGCGAGACCACCCATGAACGTGCCACATATCCCCAGAATATGAATGTGCGGCGGTTTTTTGGTACTCATAACCGATGCCTCCGGTCTCCGTGACGAAAACCCATTAGGGGGTTTTCAATATCCCGAGACAAACACATGACTTTAAAAATATCACCCATAATTTCCGGCGATAGGAGTTTCTGAACAGATGAAACGACTGGTAAATATGTCTCGACTGATTCAGGATCTAACTCCTCTAAGAATTTCGTAATCCCGCAGTTAACAAGAAAATCCGCCTGACTCGCGTAGCCACTGACATCAAGCCCATGGTCAATAGCAACTGAACCCAACCGGGTGAAATTGACGTGAGCAGTAATATCCTTCTGGCCCAGAAGCGTTAAGGGATTACCATCTGTTTGATGTTGATGATGGCACGCGAGCGTGCCCGAGCTGCGCTCAGGGTGATAATAACTTAACTGCTCATACCCATAGTCGATCACAAAAATGCAACCTTGAGACAAACTCTCGGCCAAGTCTCTAACTAGACCATCCGACGCAACACACAACTCGGTCAAGTAAGGCGCTGGCACATCCAATTGATCAACGGCCTCGGTTAATCGATGGTCTGAAAACAGTCGGTCCGACCAAGTCAGCTGGCCGCCAGAAATCGTCACGCCTCGCTCCATCCAACCGGTCTCCGACTTAACCATTAAATGGACAGGAAGCGCATCAAACACTTCATTCGCAACCATGACTCCGGTGAAATTCTTTGGCAATTCCCCGATCCAACTCACCCGGTTGCGCACGTCAGGGTCCAAAACCATCAGGGTCTCCTTTTGTCTGGAGGTCAATTCAGGGCTAGGTTCTAGAATGAAATAGTTCTTTGGGAGATCTCCGATTCGCTTGAGCTCACGCAGCACGTCGCGCGCAAGGCGACCACTTCCGGCACCTAACTCAAGCACGCCCTCCTGAGTTTGCGAGAGCACCTCCGCGACTTGTCTGGCGAGACACCTACCAAAAAGGGGACTAAGTTCCGGCGCAGTGATAAAATCTCCTCCGCGGCCAAACTTTTGGCGACTACCTGAGTAATAACCGATTTTCGGCTCGTAGAGCACGTGATGCATGAACTGTGCAAAGGATAACCAGCCAGCATTTTCGTTAATTAACGTCGTGAACAAGTCAATGAAACGATCGTCAAGGTTTTGCTCTTCATCCATAAACGAAATAGTACACAGATATCGTTAGTATCTTGACCACGATGCCGAGAAAAATTTCTGCCGGATTGGAAGCGGCAGCAAAGGGTGTTTGATCGATGAGAACCCACGCCACACAATCTGATAGGAATGTACTCATCACGGGTGCTGCCAGACGCATTGGGAGCGAGATCGCTATTGGGCTCGCCAAAGAAGGCTTTAACGTAGCGATCCATTGCAACCAGTCCACATCAGAGGCTAATGAGCTCAAAAAAGCCATTGAGGAGACCGGGGTTTCAGCCACGGTGATTTCCGCAAATCTCTCTGACGCTGACTCAGCAAAAAAAATCTTTAACGCGGCGAATCGTCAGATCGGTCCGATCAGCTACCTCATCAACAACGCATCGCTATTTTCTTATGACAGCCCAGCGTCCGCGAGCTGGCAAGACCTTGATGCACACATGCGAGTAAATCTGTTCGCACCGATTTTGCTGACACAAGCCTTCGCAGACCAACTGTCAGACCAGAGTGAGGGCTGTGTTATAAACCTTTTAGATCAGAAGACGCACAATTTAAACCCCGATTTTTTCTCGTATACGCTGAGCAAAGTCGCGCTAGAGAGCGCAACAAAAATGCTTGCCTCGACGCTCGGACCTAAAATACGAGTGTGTGGACTCGCACCAGGCATCACGCTGCCAAGCGGAGAACAAACTGACGCAGGTTTCGAAAAAGCGCACAAATTGTCGCCTCTTGGACGCAGTTCCTCAACTGAGGACCTTGTCGAGGCAGCCAAGTACTTGCTTGCCGCCCGATCCATCACTGGCACAACTTTAATTGTGGACGGTGGACAACATCTATGGCCAACGCACCGAGATGTCCAGTTTGAAGTCAACACTAATTAAGAAAGAGGCTGTCAAACATGCCGCACGACTCAAAACCACACCGAAAAATCTTTCTTAAGAACATGGCCGTCGAATTGTCGATTGGAATCCATGATTTTGAAAAATTAGCGAAACAAAACGTCTTGGTTAACGTGACGTTAGACCTTGACCCACATGTTCGGGTCAGTCACGACTCAATTTCTGAAACGGTGGACTACGACTTTTTGAGAAACATGATCATAGAGCTCGCCTCAACGCAACATTTCCACCTCCAAGAAACCTTTTGTGAAAAAATTCTTGCGTTGTGCTTACGACAAGACGGAGTTTATGCGGTAAAAGTCTCATCCCAAAAAACAGACGTTTATCCGGACTGCGAGTCTGTAGGCTTTGAAATTTTCGAGACCAAAAGCTAATTACCATGCCATCTGCAACCCAAAAAACCACGTATAACAACAATAAGCTCGCAAAACGTCTTCAGCGTTTAACTGGGGAAGCCATCTCAGATTACGACATGATCCGCGACGGCGACAAAATCATGGTTTGTTTATCGGGGGGTAAGGATAGCTACACCATGTTGGACATATTGTTAGCGCTTCAAAGTAGAGCACCGATTTCATTCGAACTGATCGCTGTTAACCTGGACCAAAAACATCCAGGATTCCCCGAAGAGGTGCTGCCTGAATACCTACGTTCTATCGGCATCGATTTTCGAATCGTTAAACAGGATACCTACAGCATCGTAAAAAATGTCATCCCAGAGGGTAAAACCATGTGTGGCCTTTGTTCTCGTTTAAGGAGAGGGATCCTCTACCGAACAGCCTCGGAGTTAGGCGCCACAAAAATTGCGCTGGGACATCATCGTGAAGATATTATCGAAACGTTCTTCCTGAATATGTTTCATGGCGGACGCCTCAAGGCGATGCCTCCAAAACTTCTATCCGATGACGGCCGTCACACCGTCATTCGTCCGCTCGCGTATTGCAAAGAAAAGGATATTGAAGGCTATGCTGACATGAAAGATTTCCCGATCATTCCCTGCGATCTGTGTGGTTCACAAGAAAATTTACAGCGCCAAGTGACAAAAGCAATGCTCCGGGAATGGGACAAGAAATTCCCTGGGCGCGTCGATACGATTTTTAGCTCGTTAAAAAAAATAACGCCATCACATTTACTCGACCCTAACTGGTACGACTTTAAAAACTTATCCCGCGATACTGTATCGAAAGGCGATGGAGATATCGCGTTTGACCCGATTCGGTTTGACGATTCGGGACACGATCGAGAAATCATTCAAATTCAGAGCGCGGAGGAAAACTCGAGCATACCTCGTGCGTAAATCCTTTATAATGCTCGGCTCAAAAATTCAGTGTCCTGACACGACATCAACGGAAACGACAAAGGTCAAATCTACATGAGTGATAATTCTTTATCGAAGATTGGTTCATTTTACCCACCTCAACGCACCCTGATGGGACCAGGGCCGTCAGAGATTCACCCGCGTGTGTTCTCGGCAATGGGGCGCCCAACGATCGGTTACTTGGATCCCGTATTCGTTGAGATGATGGAAGAATTAAAAGAACTGCTCCGATATGCGTTCCAAACGAAAAATGCGCTCACGTTCCCTGTTTCCGGTCCAGGGTCTGTTGGAATGGAAATGTGTTTTGTCAACATGGTGAGCCCAGGAGATAAAGTCATCGTGTGTCGAAATGGCGTTTTCGGTGGCCGTATGATCGAGAATGTCGAACGCTGTGGAGGAACCGCCATCGTTGTCGACGACCCGATGGGCCAACCGGTCGACCCAGAAAAAGTCCGTGAAGCATTCAAAAGTAATCCCGACGCAAAGGTTCTCGCCTTTGTTCACGCCGAAACATCCACTGGCGTTCGATCGGATGCGAAGACCCTCGCGGCGATTGCTCAAGAGAACAACGCACTGACGATCGTGGATACAGTGACTTCCCTCGCCGGAGTTCCTGTTTTAGTTGATGAATGGGGCCTCGATGCCGTCTATTCTGGAAGTCAAAAATGTTTGTCTTGCACACCAGGTTTATCGCCTATAACGTTCAGCGACAGAGTTGTGGAGCACGTCAAGTCTCGGAAACATAAGGTCGAGAGTTGGTTTATGGATTTAAACCTTCTGCTAGGCTACTGGGGCGAGACCACTCGAACATATCACCACACAGCACCGACTAATTCGCTCTACTCACTGCATGAAGCGTTAGTCATGCTCAGAGACGAAGGCTTGGAAGCGTCTTGGGCGCGCCACCAACGAAATCACATGGCGCTGAAAGCTGGACTAGAAACGCTAGGGCTAAAATATTTAGTGGATGAGGCTTATCGTTTACCGCAGATGAATGCAGTTTATGTCATGCCCGGTATAGACGAAAAAGAGGTCCGTCGCCGACTTCTTGAGGAGATGAATATTGAAATCGGAGCCGGGTTAGGCACGCTTGCCGGAAAAATTTGGCGCTTCGGTATCATGGGCTACAGCTGCAAAATGGAAAACGTCATGCTCTGCTTGTGTGCGCTAGAAAGCGTATTCGTTGACATGGGGGCAAAGATTGAAGTCGGTGCAGCAGAAGCCGCGGCTTACCACGCTTACGCCGCACATCCCATTCGCACGAAGTCGCTGAAAAACGCAGCGTAACCTGATTAATCGAGAGTTGAGCCGATCTTAGCGCGGCATTGAACCGAGCTTCAATGAGTCACAGATCGCGCTCACCTTGTCCGATTGGTTCATTGTATAAAAGTGTAAACCTGGGGCGCCTGACGAAAGTAGGCGCTCACACATTTTCTGAACGACCTCTAAACCAAATAGTTGAATTGACTTAATATCGTCAGCGAAGTGTTCTAATTTTTTTCGAATCCACCTCGGAATCTCAGCGCCACACGCGTCCGAAAAACGAGCCAACTGAAAAAATTTCTCGATAGGCATCACCCCGGGAATAATCGGGATCGTGACTCCGCGGGATGTGCATTGATCGACAAAGTGATCGTATGCGTCGGTATTAAAAAAGTACTGCGTGATCGCCGCCGTCGCACCTTCATCGACTTTGTGTTTGAAATTGGAAATATCTGCGTCTGGCGATTTGGACTGCGGGTGATATTCCGGATACGCGGCCACGTAGATCTCAACTTCATCCCCTAGCCTTTTTCGCATGTGGCCAACCAACTCAGAGGCATACTTAAATTCCCCCGACTGCGCCATACCGGAGGGTAAATCTCCCCTCAACGCGACAAAACGATCAATCTGCCAACCCGTATACTTCTCCAGTAGCGCATCCATTTCAGCCTTCGTCGCGCCAATACCCGATACGTGAGGTGCCACAGGAAATTGAGCGGCCTTCATTTCCTCAACGATCCGAAGCGTTTTATGCTGAGTCGATCCACCTGCACCGTAAGTGATGGAGTAAAACTCTGGCGTATAGCGGGTGAGTTGATCACGAACCGAGGCGAGCTTTTCCACCCCAAGATCTGTTTGGGGTGGAAAAAACTCAAAGCTAAGATGGGCTTGCGTCATAAGTTAGCGCCCACTTATTATCGTTATGGCTAGCAATTGCTTTAGTAGCGATAATGTTCAGGTTTGTAGGGGCCCTCTCGCGTTACCCCAATATATTTCGCTTGAGCTTCGGTTAATTCCGTGAGCTGAACATTCAAGGTTGCTAACTGCAAACGAGCGACCTTCTCATCTAAATGTTTCGGTAGGACATAAACACCAAGCGGATATTTCTCTGGGTGATTGAACAGTTCAATTTGTGCAATCACTTGGTTTGCAAAGGATGAACTCATGACATAACTCGGATGTCCAGTCGCACACCCAAGATTCACAAGTCGACCCCCTGCCAAGAGGATGATCTTCTTTCCGTCTGGAAACACAATATGGTCGACTTGGGGTTTGATGTTTTCCCATTCATATTTTTCGATTGAGGCGACATCGATTTCATTGTCGAAATGTCCGATGTTGCACACAATTGCCTGATCCTTCATCGCTGCCATGTGATCATGTGTGATCACGTTGTAGTTTCCAGTCGCTGTCACAAAAATGTCTGCCTTATCCGCGGCGTACTCCATTGTGACCACCCGAAAACCTTCCATGCTGGCTTGCAACGCACATATCGGGTCCACTTCAGTGACCCAAACTTGGGCTGAAAGTGCTCGCAACGCCTGTGCAGAGCCCTTACCCACATCGCCGAATCCCGCAACAACGGCGACTTTGCCAGCAATCATGACGTCTGTCGCGCGCTTAATCGCATCAACAAGTGACTCTCGACATCCATACAAATTATCGAATTTGGATTTTGTCACTGAGTCGTTCACGTTAATTGCTGGAAAACGAAGCGAGCCCTCTTTGGCCATCTCGTAAAGACGCTTCACACCCGTCGTCGTCTCTTCTGTCACGCCCTTGATTGCAGCCAGTCGTGGGGAGTACCAATTGGGGTCTACCGACAATTTTTTCTTGATCGCACTGTAAAGCGCGCGCTCCTCTTCACTCGTGGGATTATCAAGAACGGTTAAATCAGTTTCGGCCTTAGCGCCTAAATGAAGCAATAACGTGGCATCACCTCCGTCATCGAGGATCATATTCGCTTGCTCACCTGGCCAGTCAAAAATTCGATGCGTGAATTCCCAATACTCATCAAGACTCTCGCCTTTGAACGCAAATACCGGAACTCCTGCTTCAGCAATCGCTGCCGCTGCGTGATCTTGTGTGGAATAAATGTTGCAAGACGCCCAGCGGACATCGGCACCCAGGGCGGTGAGGGTCTCTATTAACACGGCCGTTTGAATTGTCATGTGAAGCGAGCCCGCGATACGCGCCCCCTTCAAGGGTTTGCTGTCGACAAACTCTGCACGAATCGACATCAACCCTGGCATCTCGGTTTCAGCAATCGCAATCTCTTTACGACCGAATGCCGCATGTGAGAGATCGGCTACAACGTAATCATCCTTGGATAGTTCTTTTAACACTGCTGACATTCACACTCTCCTAAAGCAAAATGGATTCAGGTAGAGCAAAAAAAACGCCCATAAACCCTGAACATAATTTGGTTTATGAGCGCCGTTTTCCGTGCTGAGCCTAGCCCCGACTGTTTTCCGGGGTCGCAACGCTCCTCAGCAATGTTGCCAATTATAGCGAATCTGAGACTATAGAGCGCCTCGTAAAGTTTCGACTTTGTCCAAACCCTCCCATGAAAACTCCGGCTCGTCACGACCGAAGTGCCCGTAAGCCGCTGTCTTTTCATATATTGGTCGCAGAAGATTCAACATTTGTACGATCCCTTTTGGTCGCAAATCGAAGTGTTTCTGGACTAAATCAGCGATTTTTTCATCACTCAGTTTACCCGTCCCAAATGTTGTGACAGCGACACTCGTCGGTTTCGCGACACCAATTGCGTATGATATTTGCACCTCACATCGAGAGGCCAAACCAGCCGCTACGATGTTTTTAGCGACATATCGCGCCGCGTACGCTGCAGATCGGTCCACTTTCGAGGGATCTTTACCACTAAAAGCACCACCGCCATGGTGTGCCGCGCCGCCGTAGGTGTCCACAATGATTTTTCGACCGGTCAAACCACAATCCCCCTGAGGGCCGCCAACAACGAATCGCCCCGTTGGATTCACCAAATAATTGATATCTCCCTTGACGAACTCATTTGGGAGTACCGGCTTGATAATTTCCTCTATCACCGCTTCCCGAATTTGATCGAGCTCGATATCTGGCGAGTGCTGCGTTGACAGCACGACCGTATCAATGGCCTCAGGTCGGCCATCCTTATATCTAAGCGTGACCTGTGACTTCGCATCCGGTCTCAGCCACGGGAGACGACCGTCCCGACGAAGTTCAGATTGTCGCTCGACCAATCGATGTGACAAGTGGATCGCAAGTGGCATAAACACCTCTGTCTCGTCACAGGCGTAGCCAAACATTAGGCCTTGGTCACCGGCCCCCTGATTCAGTGGGTCGTCATGAGCGGCATCGACGCCTTGTTTGATATCCGGACTCTGTTTGTCGTATGCAACAAGAACCGAACAACCCTTATAGTCAATGCCAAAATCCGTATTGTCATAGCCAATACGCTTGATGGTATCTCGAGCCACTTGCTGAAAATCGACATTCGCAGTCGTTGTAATTTCCCCAGCCATTACAACCAAACCAGTGTTCACAAGGGTCTCAGCAGCAACACGGGCTACAGGGTCCTGCGCTAAAATCGCATCTAACACTGCGTCAGAAATTTGATCAGAGACTTTGTCTGGATGACCCTCAGAAACGGACTCAGAGGTAAATAAGTATTCGCTCATTGAATATTTCCACAATTCATTGAAAATGGTGGCGAAGTCTAACAAAGCTGCATCAAAAAACCAAATATATAGCTCATGCTAATCATTATTTTCCGGCTACTTGCGAAGTTACCCCTGCGGCTCCTTCATGCCTTGGGGGGTATCCTCGGAGCGCTAATTGCCGTTTCCTCGCCTACATACAGGAGGCGATTAGCGGAAAATATCGCCAATAGCGGTATCCCAAAAACCCAAGAGGAAAAGAAAACTCTTATAAAAAACAACATATTAGAGAATGGCAGGGCCATCACAGAACTACCCGCGATATGGTTTACGGGGTCCACGTACCGTGATGATTTGGTCTTGTCGGTAGACGGACTGGATCTTGTCTTGGCGGCACGACAAGCCGGTCGAGGCCTCATCTTATTATCACCGCACCTCGGGTGCTTTGAAATTATTCCCCACCACATCGCTAATATGATGCCGTTCACAGCTCTTTATCGGCCACCAAAAATTAAGTGTTTAGCGCCTCTCATGAAGCTTGGGAGAGAGCGTCACAACATTAATCTCGTCCCGACCAACACATCGGGCGTGCGTTCACTTTTCAAAGCGTTAAAACGGGGAGAGGCCATCGGCATCTTGCCAGACCAAGTCCCCGCCTCTGGTGACGGAGAATGGGCTGAATTTTTTGGTCGGCCAGCGTACACTATGAACCTGTGGTCACGCTTGGCGGAAAAAACCAACGCGACGATCCTGTTTGCTCACGCAAAGAGGGAAGCGAGTGGCAAGGGGTTTCGGTTGTACTACACAAAACTCCCAACAAAGAGGCCACAAGAGGGAGCTGCCTCCCAACTAAATAGAGGTCTTGAACAATTAATCACCGAGAATCCAACCCAATTTTTATGGGCCTACAATCGCTACAAAAATCCGACACAAGAGCCAATTCCAGTATCGAATTCGCAACCAACTATATAACTGCCACTGAATTGGATTAACCAATTGATTACCCGTTTTAGTCTGGCTATTTTATGGCTCGTACACTTTCTTCCACGCCCAATCATCTCAGGGATCGGCGCGTCGCTTGGGATCTTGTTTTACGCTTTATCGGCGGAGAGACGTCACGTCGTCGAAAAAAATGTAGCTCTATGTTTTAAAGAAAAACCAACTCGTGAGCAAAAGCGCCTCAGGAAACGTCACTTCATCTCGCTGGGCCGGGCGATTACCGATAGTTCGATTGCCTGGTGGGGCAGCGAGGAGTCCATTCGAAAGCTAGCCTCAGTAAAAGGAAAAGAACATCTAGACCGTGCGCTGAGTGTGGGGCCTGTGATTGTGCTCGCACCACACTTTGTGGGTGTTGAAATTTTAGGAATACGGCTATCCCTCGAGGAAAATGCACAATCGATGTACAGTCAGCAAAAAGACCCTGTTTTAAACCAATTCTTGATCTCGAAACGCTCCAGATTCCGCGACATTCGACTGTTCTCGCGGCAAGAAGGTATCAAGAATATCGTGCGATCACTCAAAGCCCGGCTACCACTTTTTTTTCTACCGGACATGGACTTTGGTCCAAGGGATGCAGCATTTGTACCTTTTTTTGGCGTGCCAGCTGCGACAATCAATGCGGTGCCGAGGCTCGCGATGCTGACTAATGCCCGAATTGTTCCCGTTACAATACGTCAAACGGGAGCCAAGTCACCCTATCGGATTCAATTTTTTGAGGCGTGGGACAATTATCCAACTGGGGATTCAGCGTTGGATACTCGACGCATGAACGCATTTATTGAGGACCAAGTAATTCAGATGCCCGAGCAATATTACTGGGTGCACAAACGATTCAAAACGAGACCTGACGGGCAGCCCTCCCTCTATGAGCAGTAACATGATGAGCCAATCAACCACCATATGATTGAACGCTACGACATCAGCGTCGCGGAAGTGTCCCTCGAAGACAAGGAAACTATCTGTCGTTTAGCCCAGGAAATTTGGTACTTACACTACCCAGGGGTGATTACAGTCGCTCAAATTAATTACATGCTTGGGCAACGTTACACAACTTCAGCGATCGAATTATCCGGCGAGAACTCGGATAGCTGGTGGCTCAAAGTACTGGTAGATCAAGCAATCCAGGGATTCGCCCACTTTGAATTCAGCAGGTCCTTAGATAAGGCCAAGCTTGACAAACTATATGTCCATCCCCGCGCTCATCGAATAGGCTGTGCACGCAAATTATTGGACTATGCCGAGCATCAACTCTCAAAAAGTGGCATCGAACACATTACACTTCAAGTCAATAAAGGCAATGTGGGATCAATCAAGTGCTACGAGCGTTTAGGGTACTCAAAGGTGGAGGATATCGTGGTCGATATCGGTAATGGATATGTGATGGACGATTTCATCATGTCAAAAAAAGTCGAACGGTCGTTAACATGAGCTTTAAATTCACAAAAATGGAAGGGGCGGGTAACGACTTCATCGTGATTGACGCGACGACAAACCCCTTTAGTCTGCGACCATCACTCATCAAACGACTGTCAGACCGTCATTTTGGAATCGGCTTCGACCAGCTTCTCGTCGTAGAAAAGAGCCAGCGAAAAGACGTTGACTTCGCATACCGCATTTACAATTCCGATGGCGGCGAGGTGAACCAATGTGGAAACGGCGCTCGGTGCTTCGCAAAATTTGTCTATGAAAAAAAACTCACGAACAAGACAGAGATCGTCGTTGAGACACGATCGGGACTGATCAAACCAAAACTAGAAAATGATGGCGAGGTCAGTGTCGACATGGGGGTGCCTCTATTTTCACCCAAAGATATTCCACTAAATGTTGATCAACAACAAAACACCTATCGGCTGACACTCAACGACCGAGATATGGAGTTTGGCAGCGTGTCAATGGGTAATCCACATGCGATATTTTTTACGGCAAACCTAGGGACGACCCCTGTTTCCGAGTGGGGGCCACTACTGGAAAGTCACCCCACGTTTCCAGAGCGTGCGAACATCAGCTTCGTTCAAGTGACCTCCCGCAACCAACTCAAAATGCGCGTCTGGGAAAGGGGCGCTGGAGAAACATTAGCCTGTGGCACTGCAGCCTGCGCCGCTGTCGTGTTCGGAATCAAAGAAGACCTCCTAGACAGAGCGTGTGATGTCTCACTCCCCGGGGGCGTGCTTAACGTTTCTTGGACGGGTGATGATCAATCGGTTTTTCTCAAAGGACCTGCAACAACAGTGTTTGAAGGAACGATTGACTCTCGGTATATCGAAAATGAATGATACGGACGCCGTAGACCACATACTGAATAACCCCAGTATATGGTCAGAATATCCAGAGCTACTGGCAAAAGCACAACGGGTGTTAGCCGAAACTGACAGTAACCAAAAAGTCGTCTCGCTATCCGATCGACAGGTTCCTAAATTGCAGCAGCGTATTCGACGTCTCGAGAGTGAAATGGTCGCGTTTATCGATAACAGCCGCGATAACGGAGCTCTATGGAATTCTCTACTAAAAGCAACGCTTGAATGCAGTGCGGTACCAACCCATTCAAGATCACTCGAGTTGATTGAAACAACACTTAAATCACAGCTTAATGTCGAGCATTGTCAAATCCATTTACCCACAGATGAGCTCTCTTCCGCCCACAAGCTCAATGACGATCAAGATGAACCCTTAAAACCCGTGACAAAAATTACATTTTTGTCTGGTGTGCCCGACGAGTTACGTGGATTTTTCGAAGTCAATCACTGGGAGTCTATTGTAATGATTCCGATCGCTAAAAATAGCAGGCACGGGTTCGTGTCGTTCGCGTCCTCGAACCCCAACAAGTATACGGCTGAGACCGACACAGAATTCCTAGAAAAAATTGGCATTGTGGTTACAGAACTTCTCATTCCTGGCAATTAATATCAAGAACCTGTCAAACCGATGACGCACAACATGGAAAACGCAAAAAACGCGTATTTCACACACCTTGAGACTGAACGACGAATGTCTCCCAACACCATCGGGAGCTACAAACGAGATCTTCAAACTTTATCAAACGCGTTTCATGACTCCTTGGATGCCGTAGAAACACACGATATTCGTCGACTAGTTGCTCGCCTTCACGCATCCGGATTGAGTGGTAAAACGTTATCCAGAATGTTGTCTTCATGGAGGGGATTCTTCCGTTTTTTAACCGAACGCTTCCAATACAAAAATAATCCATGTGTCGGTATACGCGCCCCCAAAACGGCCAAACGTTTACCCGACACCTTGACGCCAGATGAAATCACCAAGCTATTAGAATTGGCGACCGATGATGAACGATCGTCGCGAGACTGGGCCATGTTTGAACTGTTTTACTCATCAGGGCTGAGAGTATCTGAATTGGCAACATTAAAATTCTTGGACTTAGATTTAAAGGATCACACTGTACGCGTCACTGGTAAAGGGAATAAAACTCGGGTAGTCCCCATTGGACGAAAAGCTGTCGATGCGATCAATCATTGGCTGCATATCCGAGAGGCTGCGGGTCGGGGAATTATCAAATTTCTATTCCCGAATAACCAAGGTGAACCGCTGAGTGTCCGGACAATACAATACCGCCTCACTTATTGGTCAAAAAAACAAGGTCTTCCACAAAACGTCCACCCACACATGCTGCGGCACTCGTTTGCATCACATATTCTTCAATCAAGCGGCGATTTGCGATCCATACAGGAAATGCTCGGGCACGCGAATATATCGACCACTCAGGTATATACACACCTAGACTGGCAGCATCTCGCACAAACATATGACAACGCACACCCCAGAGCGAAACGTAAAGAGAACAACTAACGCAAAATGCATCAAATCAGATGTTAAACCTGATACTCGTTCGCCACGGCGAGACTGACTGGAACCATGAACAGCGCATTCAAGGGCAACTTGACATCCCGCTAAATAAAAACGGTACCAAGCAAGCGCGCGCCGTCTTTTCCAAACTAAAAAAGGAACCGATTGACGCAATCTTTAGTAGCGATCTAACGCGAGCAATGGAGACAGTGGCGCCATTCAAGCAACTAGGCTTTTCGATTAATCTTGATTCAAATCTGCGAGAGCGATCACTGGGCATGCTGGAAGGACTCTGCGTCAAGGAAGCCGTGGAGCTAATGCCAGAGGACCTGCGTGCCTTTCAAACTCGATCTTACACTGTTACTCCCAAAAATAGCGAATCAATGTCAGCATTTGAAAAGCGTATTCGCGTGTTTCTGAGTAAAATCTCCGAGACATACGAGAGGGGCAATATACTCGCGGTGACTCATGGCGGTGTGATTGACGTTGTTTGGAGAATCGCAAACAATATTTCGCCTACAGATCCTGTAAAACCGACCGTGACAAATGGATCAATCCATCGGCTCCAACTGATCAACAACGGAGGCGTCGTGATCGAAAATTTTAACGATGTCGATCACATGAAGGCGATGAGTCACTTAGATGACGTCTGAGACGATGCCAATTTAATACGATAATTTAGGAAACTAAAACACGATGAAAGTTGAAATGCACGGCACGACGATTATTTCTGTGCGTAAGGGAAATCAAGTTGCCATCGGCGGTGACGGACAAGTGACGCTCGGCAACTGCGTCATGAAAGGGACGGCGAAAAAAGTGAGGAAGTTATACCAAAATAAAATCCTCGCCGGTTTTGCGGGAGGCACTGCCGATGCCTTCACGCTGTTTGAACGCTTCGAGGCAAAACTTGAAAAATATCAAGGTCACCTTTTGCGCTCAGCCGTGGAGCTCGCGAAAGACTGGAGAACTGATAGGATGCTTCGCCGCCTCGAAGCGATGCTTGCTGTAGCTGATCTTGAAACATCTCTCATCATTACGGGTAATGGCGACGTCGTAGAACCGGAAGACGGCTTGATCGCAATTGGAAGTGGTGGATCATTTGCGCAAGCTGCCGCCAAAGCCCTTCTTCTACACTCCGATCAAAATGCAGAGACGATCGTGAAAACCGCGCTGACTATTGCTGGAGATATTTGCATCTACACGAATCAAAATCATTCGATAGAAACACTCAACGATTAAAAGAAACAAAAATCATGTCAGAAATGAACCCACAGGAAATTGTCCATGAACTCGATAAACACATCGTTGGACAACATCCAGCAAAAAGAGCCGTAGCCATCGCACTTCGAAATCGATGGAGACGCAAACAAGTCGAAGAGCCACTCCGACAAGAGATAACGCCAAAAAATATTTTAATGATTGGCCCAACCGGTGTGGGAAAAACTGAGATCGCACGGAGACTAGCAAAGTTATCTGACGCTCCCTTCATCAAAGTAGAAGCAACTAAATTTACGGAAGTAGGTTACGTCGGAAAAGATGTTGAATCTATCGTTAGAGATTTAATTGAAACAGCGATCAAGCAAACGAGAGAAAAAGAGACGGCTAGGTTACGGCACCACGCCGAGGACCTCGCTGAAGAGCGCGTGTTAGACACACTCTTACCAACAGCACGATCAACAGACCAGTCCGAATCGAACAACGCCACAGAGTCGACCACGCGTCAAAAATTCAGGAAACGCTTGCGTGAAGGAGAGCTGGACGACAAAGAAATAGAAATTGATGTCGCCCAGGCCAGTGCCCAAATGGAAATACTCGCCCCCCCTGGGATGGAAGATTTGACATCGCAAATCCAAGGTATGTTTCAAAACATGGGATCAGGAAAAAGCGTCAAAAAGAAAATGAAAATTAAAGACGCTCTCAAGATTCTTATTGATGAGGAAGCCAATAAACTCATCAACGATGATGAAATCAAACTTAATGCCGTGTCGAATGCGGAAGAAAACGGCATCGTATTTTTAGACGAGATCGACAAAATTGCAGGCCGCCACGAAGGTAGTGGCGCAGAGGTATCGCGACAAGGGGTTCAAAGAGATTTATTGCCTCTTGTTGAAGGAACGACCGTGACGACAAAGTATGGCATGGTTAAAACGGACCACATCTTATTTATTGGAAGTGGGGCGTTTCATCTCTCCAAGCCATCTGATTTAATTCCAGAGTTGCAAGGCCGGTTCCCAATACGCGTCGAGCTAACAAGCCTGAGTGTCGAAGATTTTGAACGAATACTGACGGCAACGGATGCGTGCCTGTGCAAACAGTATGAGGCATTACTCAAAGCCGAAGATGTCCATCTGGAATTTACAGATGATGGTATTCGGCGAATCGCAGAAATCGCCTGGCACGTCAATGAAAAGACCGAAAATATCGGCGCACGACGTCTCTACACCGTCATGGAAAAACTGCTCGAGGACCTGTCGTTTGACGCCTTCAAAAAAACGGGTGAGACTATCAAAATTGATGTCGATTACGTGAACACTCGACTGAACGATTTATCAGAGAGCGAAGACCTTGCCAGATACGTTTTATGATCAATAACCCATGAGGAACAGACCAATGAAAAAAACAGTACTTAACCTTATCTTTAGTTTTTTTGCAGTGAGCGCACTCCAAGCCCAGGCGGTTGAAATGCGACCTGTCATGACTCTTGATCTCGCAAAAAAAATGGCTCTCGCTTGCGAAGAAAAAGCCATTCAGGAGGGCTGGAAACTAAACATAGCCATCATGGATAACGGCGGAAATTTAGTCTACTTTGAGCGCATGGATCGAGCATTCCTAAAGAGCATCGACATCGCTATTTTGAAAGCTGAAACCTCTGCAGGGTTTCCATTTTCAACCAAAGTGCTTGAAGAAATCGCGGCAACAAGAGTCCCTGGCATTGCTCACGTTCCAGGCATTGCAACCTTTGAAGGTGGTCTACCCGTTAAAACGGCAAGCGGCGAGCACATTGGGTCAATCGGTGTCTCCGGTGCAAAAGCACATGAAGACGGCATCTGCGCTCAAGCGGCAATTGATGCGGTAGCAGAAGACCTCAAGTAAAAAATCAAAGTTTTGTGCCGTGGCTCAATATTCTGAGCGCGGCACAAGCAGCGCCATATCCATTATCGATGTTTGTGACGGTCAACCCTGAGGAACAACTGGATAGCATCGACTTCAGCGCAGATTCTCCACCCTTCGCAACGCCATAACCAACCGACGTCGGCACTCCAATAATTGGCTGACTCACCAACCCGCCCAGGACTGTTGGAAGAGCAGCATCCATGCCTGCCACCACGATCAACACATCGGATTTTTGAATATCACTGAGTCGTTCCATGAGTCTCCATAGACCGGCCACACCCACATCAGCAACCTCTCTCGGGGCGTGACCGTAGTATCTCAATGTCCTTGCCGCTTCTCGTGCGACCCCTGCGTCCGAGGTGCCAGCAGAAATTATTGCGACGCGGTTTTCATCGCGCGAGTCATGTGCCTGACCAAATATTGCCGTTTGGGATAGTTCGTCGTAATCCAAGTCAAAACTCTGAATCTCCGTAATCGCCGCGTGCGTCTCGCGATTTAACCGCGTTAACAAAAAACTCTGTTGTTTCGATTTTGCCTGCGTCAATATTTCTACTATGTGGTCTGCCGTTTTTCCCTCACAAAATATCGCCTCTTCAAGTCCAATGCGCTGGCCACGATCAAAATCTAATTTAATATCTGATGAACGAGTCATGCTACCTCCGTGGTAGAACTTGGTTTCACGTGGATAAATGCACTACCGACCGAGTAATAATCGATACTCACCTTGTTTGAAAGCTCATTATCGGAAAATATCTGTTTAACTTGATCAATCAGTTGTCCCTTCGCTAAATCGTCGAGCCCGTCCAATGTGTTGGCATCCAACTCAATCGTGATTCCCGTCGAGCGAACTCGACACCTGACTGCAGAGGGGTTTCCGCCGAGATATTCCTTGACGCAACGCTCAGCGTTGTTAATTAATGGAAGCACCCTGGAATCAATTCGAATACCCGTCTCTACCCGACTTGATAAACAAGGAGACGCGGGCAAATCAGCCAAATGACCAAGTCCGACCGACGTGGCAATCTCACGAACGATGCGTTTAGAGATCTGAGACTCGACAAAGGGGTGTCTGACCTGCGCTTTTTCGGCGGCATTTAATCCAGGTCGATAATCACCGATGTCATCTAAATTAGCCCCCGAAAGAATTTGCCGATTCGTTCGAGACGCGATACTGTCGTATAGGTTCGTTTTACAAAAAAAACAACGGTTCACCGGGTTGGCCAAGTAATCCTCATCTAAAAACTCACCCGCATCGATAACATTTAATCGCCACCCTCGATCAATCGCGAGTTTCTTTGTCCGTTCTGTTGCCTCGGGTGGCACAGCGGGAGATACCGCATGAAATAATTCGACGTCAAGGTCATTCACGCTTTCCGCTACCGCCGCTAACGTGAGGCTGTCAATTCCACCACTGACTGCGATCGCCACAGCGTTCATTTGCATGAGCTGCTCGGTCAACCGCTTCATGTGCAGTTTCGTATCGACGCTCATTTCAACTGCTCGTTAGGGCTTTCTACCAGAGCCTCTCGACGAATGGCTTCACGCTCGCGATGCCCTCGAACTCCCTCGAGTGAGGAAACCTCAACCTTTCCATCCCATTGATCGTCGTCAGCTCGCGATACCAATTTGATGTCGACCATATGACCGTCAACATTAACCGTCGTCTGTTCTCGACTCAGTGTGACTCTCCGTAGCGTCTGATAACGAAGGCCTATGGTAGTTGTTTCTAAAAAGCACGCTCTGAATACTTCATCAACTCTATCAACCTGGGCAAGCACTCGAACGGTGATGCCAATGCGGTTTTTTTTACCAGTAAATGACGTTTGAACGACATCTAAGACCGTATCGATCGCCCGAATGTGATCCAATCCAATCGCTAAATCCTCTGGAGACTGATCGTCGATATCAAACTCGATTTGTATCACGGTATCGCCATCATGATCGCTCTTACCCGTTAAAACGAGCAATCTGACAACGTTACTCTTTCCTGTTAACGTCCGTGTACCAAAACCAATGCCTGACCCGGCCAGAGTTCCTGCCGGCATCACACCCTGTTGTGTTGGTTTCAAATAATTCAGGATTGCCGCACCAGTTGGGGTGATCCGCTCACCCCCAATTCCATCATCATAAAACTCGAAACCCTCGAGTAAGTATCACAGTCGCTGGTGTCGGCACTGGAAGCTCGCCATGACTCGTCTTGACCCGACCATGTCCAAGCGGGAGCAGCCCAACCGTCCACTGCGCGTCAAGTTGATGAATTAAAAACGCCGCCCCAACGATATCCGCAATTGAATCCCACTCGCCAACCTCATGAAAACTGATCGTGTCGACAGTTTTCCCATGAACCTGAGCTTCGGCCTCAGCCAATCGAGTAAAAATGGCTATCGCAATCTTCGTCACCTCTTCCGATAGCGGAGACTGCTCCAGCATTTCTTTTATTTGTCGGTAGGGTGTGTGGTGGTGATGGTCTTCAACAGCAGACTCATCAACATGGAAGTATGTCCCAGTGAGAATCTTATCGGAATGTTCTCTCAGCTCCATGCCCACAACATCAGGGAGGCCTGCGGCACGAATCGCCGAACACATGCCCTCATAGAGTTCGGGCCGAGCGTCTAGGACCGCGGCAATAAACATATCTCCGGCGATGCCACCGACAAGATCAAGGTGTGCGCGCGTCATCAGCTCCTCGCCTTAGCTATACCAAACTCAAGGCACTACGCGTGCACATGCTCCTTTGGCGCCATCATTGGGTACAACTTCCCTTTCGTATCAAATTTAAACGGTTGGGCGTCGCTCAGAATTTCAAATTTGTCGGGGTTATTTTTGATGTGTGGCAAAAGATTTTCTGACACGTGAATATCCATGACCTCTAGCGTCGTCGATATTCGAACAATCTTCGTATCCTGAGGCTTCACTCTAACAACCGTTTTTACGGCAAGTTGAATCGCTTCCTGATCACTATTCATGATGATAGGAATCGCCGCACCATCCAGATAGGTCGACGTAATAACGTTTGCGTAGGTTTTCGCAATATCTAACTCTCGGTATACATCCATCGTGATAACATCCGCGGCGCCCAAGCCTGTGGCGTTACCGTGTGTCTCTGGTGTGAGGCCTAAAACTGCTATTTTCTTGACGTGTGGCTTCATATCCCACTCAACCTGCCGGCAATTACGGCCGGTGATATTTGGATCCATACCGGACCCAGAAATATTTTTCCCGATTTTCTCAACCACCAAAACGTCAATTTCATCGAATTGGAGCATCGGCATATATTGCTTTGCTAGGGTCTGAAGCTCAGGCTCTCGATCAAAGATCTGCTCGCTCGGCACAACCTCAATGATCGCTGTCTCATCCGCTGCATTTTCAATCATCGCAACACCGAACAGAACATTTTTGGTACCCATGATAATTTTTGCCGCCTTGGGTAAAAGCTCACCGAACATATCCATACCGTAGGTATGAAGTGTCGATGCACCAATAATTTTACCCATTCCAATAGTGAGCATTTTCACAATTCCGGACTCGATCGGCGCTCGAAAATTCGTATGCGGCTTAATTCGACACACAAGCGCGATGGCGTCCGCCTCGGCCGCAAATTTATCAAGGTAAACCGGCATTCCGTCGTCAGCCTTTCCAATCTCAACGACTTCCATACTCGACTTAACAGGGCAGCCAATATAAGCCTCCGTCACACCATAACCGTCAAGAACTTCTTTCTGTCCTTCGGCTGTTGCACCGCCATGGCTGCCCATAGCTGGAAAAACAAACGGCTCGGCACCCAGCGCCTTGAGTTGCGTTACGACCGCTTTGACACACTCAGCAATGTTATTCACACCTCGCGAGCCAACGCCGAGTGCAACGGTCATACCTGGCGTGATTTTTGACTGGATGTCAGGTTTCGCGAATTCGCTGACGACGGTAGCCGTCACATCATCAATTCTTGGTAATTGAAATTTTTGCCTGACATGCACCATTTTTGGAAGTGCGACGTCTAGTCCACCCGCAATGTTTACGTCTATACGATCACCGATCATCAACAATCCCTTCAGCCTAAAGTAGAAAATTTCAAAGGCAACTTGCCCCTTCTGGTCTTTCAGTTATTCTATCTCAGAACCTCTACTTTAGCCCCAACCAAATATGGCTCCCATGCTAATCTCAGCTTGTTCACACTTAAAGCAATTCCATGCCAAGTCCTAAAAAACTCAAAAGTGCCGACTTGAGGTCCCATAAATGGTTTGGCCCACAGACACTCAGGGCTTTTGGGCATCGCTCTCGAACGCTACAGATGGGATTCAGTCGAGAAGACTACGAAGGAAAACCTGTTATCGGGATACTTAACACGTGGAGTGAACTCAGCCACTGTCACTCGCACTTTCGAGAGCGAGCGGAAGACGTCAAACGAGGGGTATGGCAATCAGGCGGCTTTCCTGTCGAAATACCCGTCCTATCACTCGCTGAGGTTTATCAAAAGCCGACCACCATGATGTATCGAAACCTCCTGGCCATGGAGGTTGAGGAGGTTCTGAGGTCCTATCCGATCGATGGCTGCGTCCTGATGGGGGGGTGCGACAAAACACCTCCTGGTTTATTGATGGGTGCGATCAGCATGGGTTTACCAACCATTTTTGTCCCAGCAGGCCCAATGTTGCGCGGAAATTGGCATGGCAAAACACTTGGATCGGGATCGGACGTGTGGAAATACTGGGATGAGCTGCGCGCTGGAAATATCTCACAACAAGACTGGCATGATATTGAGGAAGGCATTGCCAGATCCGTTGGGACGTGCATGACAATGGGCACCGCATCGACGATGACAAGCATTGTCGAGACACTTGGTTTCGCTTTACCAAACTCCTCAACCATTCCTGCGCCAGATTCAAACCATCCGAGGATGGCGTCGAATTCAGGAAGACGCATCGTTGATATGGTTTGGGAAGATTTACGTCCTCGTCATATCTTGACCGAGCGATCGTTTGACAATGCCATTCGTACGCTGATTGCGCTAGGGGGATCGACCAACGCACTCATCCATCTTATTGCCATCGCCAGGAGGGCTGGCTTTGAGTTGGCGCTCGAAAAGTTTGAGGAATTGGGACAGTCAACGCCCTACCTTGTCAATATGAGACCATCCGGTAAATATCTAATGGAAGATTTTCATTATGCTGGCGGGCTCGCTGGATTACTCAACGAGATGCGTTCACTGTTGCATCAAGACGAGATAACTTGCACCGGAAAAACGCTCGGCGAAAACATCTCCCCATTCAAAATTCACAACTCAGATGTCATCAAACCGCTGGATCAACCCATGTCGCCTGAGGGTGGTCTGGTGGTTTTGCGAGGAAACCTCGCTCCAAACGGTGCCGTCATCAAGACAAGTGCAGCCACCCCATCATTACTGCAACATGTAGGTAAAGCGATTGTTTTTGATGACTACAACGATATGGAAAAAAGGTTAGACGACCCCGATCTTGATGTCGACGAGAATAGTATTCTAGTGTTGCGAAATGCTGGTCCCCAGGGGGGGCCGGGTATGCCCGAATGGGGGATGTTGCCGATCCCAAAAAAATTACTAAAAAACGGGGTGCGTGACATGGTCCGTGTATCAGACGCGCGGATGAGCGGCACAAGTTACGGGACCTGTGTCCTGCATGTCTCACCAGAGTCCTGGATTGGAGGGCCGCTGGCATTTGTCAAAACGAATGACCGCATGGAGCTCAATGTTGCCAATAGAGAAATTAATCTTCTTATTTCTGATGATGAATTGGCATCGCGAAAGAAACAATGGCGACCCAATCCTGAGAAATTTTCTCGCGGTTACGGAAAATTCTTCACTCGTCACATCTTACAAGCTGACGAAGGGTGCGATTTCGATTTTCTCAATTCTAACGACGCAACACCTGACCCGGAAATTCATTAGCAATAACAGACCTCGGAGGCTACTCTTGACAGATAAAACACCGCCATACGAAGACATGCTAGCTTCCGTAACCACGGCGAGTCTAAGCGCTCAACTCGTAAAACGAGGCTTTCGGACGCGCTCCATTCCGAACATTCAATCTGTTAACCCCACAACCAAGCGACTAGTCGGACGAGCATTTACCTTGCGTTACATACCGATGCGGGAAGATGTGGCCACAGGGCCTAACATGGGGAAACCAGACAATCCTCAACGTCAGGCGATAGAAACGGTCCCCCCGGGGCACGTCCTCATCGCCGATACCCATGGGCTTGATGTGAGCGGCACGTTCGGTGACATACTCGTCGCAAGACTACAAGTGCGAGGTGTGGCGGGGATCGTATCCGACGGGCCGATGAGAGATGTGAGTGAAATTAAACGAATGCCTCTACCGGTTTTTGCAAGACAAAATGCTGCGCCACCTAGCTACGCCAGCATGATGGCAGTGGACTCACAGGTCCCCATAGGCTGCGGTGGTGTTGCCGTGTTCCCCGATGACCTTATCGTCGCAGATGAAGACGGAGTCGTCGTCGTGCCTCAGGATATTGCCGACGAGGTTATCGTCGATGCCTTTCAACAAGACCAACTTGAAACTTATATCCGTATGCGCATTGATAACGGAGAATCGATCGTTGGTGTATACCCAGCCAGCGAATCTGTGATTGCCGAATATGAAGAGTGGAAAAAAAATCGTTGAGTATCTCGCGCACTATTTTTAAATATCATGAACTTTCATCGCGATTTCAATTGGGGCCAAAGCGTCGGATATGAGTCCCATAGATCTCACCATTTGCTGATCTTTCCGAGAATTTAAACAACCATGTCAACATCCCGAGCCGGCCGACACTTTTTACAAATACCTGGACCGACAAACGTGCCAAATCGTATTCTTTCGGCGATTTCTCGACCCACCATTGATCACCGAAGTGACGAATTCCAAGAACTTGGTTTAGACATTTTCGCGAAGTTAAAACGGTTGTTTCGATGCGAAGCCTCCGTATTTGTTTATCCATCCTCAGGAACCGGAGCCTGGGAAAGCGCATTGGTGAATACTTTAAATCCGGGCGACACGATACTGATATACGAAACTGGATATTTTTCAAACCGGTGGAAGTCCCTCGCTGAACGTCTTGGCATCAAAGTTGAGCTACTCGAATCAGATTGGCGTCAGCCTGTTGATAGCTCCCGTATTCACCACACCCTCAAAAAAGATTCAGAAAATCTCATCAAAGCTGTTTGCGTGGTTCATAACGAAACGTCAACAGGGGTTGTCTCAGATATTAGTGGAGTAAAACGAGCAATCACAGAGGCAGAGCACGATGCACTCCTCATGGTCGACACAATTTCCTCTCTTGGTTCTATTGATTACGACCACGATAAGCTAGGCGTAGATGTCAGTATCGGTGCGTCTCAAAAGGGGCTCATGCTGCCTCCAGGGCTTGGTTTTACCGCCGCGAGTGAACGCGCCTTAAGGATGAATGCAACATCAAAATTCCCGCGAAGCTACTGGAGCTGGGAGGAAATGCAACCGCATTGTCAAAAGGGCTTTTTCCCCTACACACCAGCGACAAATCTTCTTTTTGGGTTACAGGAGGCACTTAAAATGCTTCTAGATGAAGTCGGCCTCGAGCCCACATTCAAACGTCATGAGCGGCACGCTCGAGCGACACGACAAGCCATATCTCATTGGGGGCTAGAAATGCTGTGCCAAGATACAGCGTGTGCTAGCAACACACTGACCGCCGTACTCACGCCTGGCAACGTCAGCGCCAATAGCCTAAGGAAACTTATATCTGAAAAATTCGATATGTCTCTTGGAACGGGGCTCGGGAAATTTGAAGATAAAGCTTTCAGGATTGGACACCTGGGTGACTTTAACGATTTGTCTTTGGCAGGGACTTTATCTGGAGTCGAAATGGGCCTCCGACTGTCAAACATTCCCTTCAACACGGGCGGCGTCCACGCCGCCTTAGAATATCTCGCCGGCTCTATCGATTAACTTCCCCTAGCCGCGCGAGTTAATCGATCCCGAATACCATCCCACTCACTTTCACTTGGAACGGCTTCAACGAGTATCAAATCTAAACGCATCAGATCTAAAGACCTCAACGTTTTATAGAGTAACGTGGCATAGCTAGCCGCATCGTTTGGAGCCGAGATCAAATTGTCATCTATTAGCTCGCTTGGCTCAGGTGAAAGCATTACGACGCCCAATTTTTTTTGTTTGAGATTATCTCGATAAAACACCACAAGCTCATCACGAGGCAACACCATCAACTTCGTTCGTGGAGCATAGTGCGCGGGCAACGCTCCCGGCACTCTAGGGGCATCTAGTCCCGCAAGCTTGACGGGCCTCCCTGTAGCCAAACTCACTTGGTCCGCCGTAATCATTCCTGGTCTCAAAACAACAGGGGCGTCTCCCTCAAACCCGATAATGGTTGACTCTATTCCCACATGACAGGGGCCACCATTCAAAATAAAACTGACTTCTTCATTAAATTCTTTTGCGACATCTTGGACTCTCGTCGGGGATAAACGACCAAATTTGTTAGCAGATGGGCCCACCACTCCTCGGCCTACTTTGTTTAGTAGGGACAGCGCAACGGGGTGATTCGGTATGCGAATCGCCACTGTATCTTGTCCCCCGGTAACTGTATCCGACACCTTGTCTGTTTTTTGTAGTACCAGTGTCAGCGGACCCGGCCAAAATTTCTCGGCTAATGAAAGGGCAATATCAGGAATATTCATCGCTAGTTCACTGACCAAATCAACAGAACCAACATGGACAATCAACGGATGATCGTGTGGCCTATTTTTCGCGTCATAAACCCGTCTGACTGCATCTGGATTAGACGCGTCCGCCCCTAATCCGTAAACCGTCTCTGTCGGAAAAGCAACGATATGTCCCGCTATTAATTTCTCAGCAGCAAGTACAGCATCATCGCTTATTCTCGAATCCATAAATATTCCGCACTCGCCCTTAGCAAGTAAGAAGGTTCAATGCCTCTGAATATTTTTCTGCTGTACTTTGAGCAATCTCGAGCGGTACCCGAGGGGCAGGTGGCGCCTTATCCCAAGATATCGATTCCAGCCAGTCCCGGATAAACTGTTTATCAAACGAAGGTGGGCTCGTCCCCTCACGGTATTGGTCTTTAGGCCAAAAGCGGGATGAATCTGAAGTGAGCGCCTCATCGATCAGATAAACTTCACCCGACTTGTCGATACCGAACTCAAACTTCGTGTCAGCAATGATAATTCCTCGCTCGAGCGCATATTCAGCCGCGGTCTCATACAACTGAAGTGCTTTTTCCCGCACTTGTGTCGCGTACTCCGGCCCAATGGTGGCAACAATTTCTTCGTATGAGACATTCTCATCATGATCACCAACAGCAGCTTTTGTTGACGGTGTGAAAATCGTTTGCGGAAGTTTTGATGCCTCTACCAAGCCTTCGGGTAATTCGATACCACACACGGCTCCAGTATTAAGATACTCCTTCCAACCTGAGCCAGCTAAATAGCCCCTTACAATTGCTTCCACTGGCAGGGGATCAAGCTTGCGCACTACCATCGACCGACCCTCGACTTGTGCATATTCACTGTCGGTCAAAAAATCGCGCGGAGACTGGTCCAACCAATGATTTGGAATCACGGAAGACAACTTCTTAAACCAAAAAACCGAAAGCTCCGTCAATAAGCGCCCTTTTCCAGGAATCGGATCTGGGAGAATCACGTCAAAAGCAGACAACCGATCCGTTTGGACAACCAATAATCTGGTGTCATCAATCTGATAGATATCACGGACTTTTCCCTGGTACACAAATTCAAGTGACTTGATATCAGTTTTCATCAACGAAGCTCTCTCGTGCAAACTACGCCTCCAAAACTTGTTTTATTTCGAGAATCGTCTTAATCGCCTGATCACAATCACGATCAAGCGCGGTGATATGTCCCATTTTGCGGCCCGGTCTTGGCGCGTTCTTACCGTATAGGTGTAATTTGACATCATTTCGTCTCACCACCTCTTCCCAGTTTGGCTCTCCGGCCTTCCAAAGGTCTCCAAGAATGTTGTACATCACTGCTGGCGACGACAAGGTAGGGTGACCGAGTGGCAATTCTGCCAAAATACGAACTTGCTGCTCAAACTGGGACAGGGAACACGCGTCAATCGTGTAATGTCCGCTGTTGTGTGGTCGCGGGGCGATTTCATTCACGACTAATTCGTCATTCTCGAGCACGAAGAACTCAACACACAGTACACCACAATAATTGAGTTCTCTCGCGATGTGTATTGCGACCGACTCAGCCTCAGATGCCAAATCTCGTGAAATGCGTGCGGGCACAATAGAGAGGTCGAGAATTCCGTTACGGTGTTGATTTTCTGCAATCGGAAAGATCTCCGTGAGTCCTTGCACATTCCTACCAACAACAACAGAAATTTCTGTCTTTAACGGAAGTCGCTTCTCTAAAACACACGGCACCTTACCTAATTCAGCATAAGCTTCGCGGGCTTCCTCTACGGTCTGAACAGAGCGTTGGCCTTTGCCATCATAACCAAATCGGCTGGCTTTAAGAATGCCTGGCAATAAAGTCGACAGCTCGGAATCTCGAATATCATTTTGATCTGTCAGCGCCTCGAACGGCGCCACAGCAACACCACATTCAGATAAAAAAGTCTTTTCTAAAATGCGGTCTTGCGCAACCGCCACAGCCTCTGCATTTGGTCGAGTCGCGACCGACGCCGCAAGCAAACTAAGGCTTTCTGCGGGGACATTCTCAAATTCTGTCGTGATGACCTTTGTGAGCCGCGTTAACTCACTTAGGGCGGAATGATCATCGTATTGAGCAACGATGTGTTTTTCCGCCACTCGCCCTGCCGGACTGCCTTCGTCCGGGTCCAAGACCGCCACCTTATAGCCCATCGTTTGCGCAGCTGTAGTAAACATCCTCCCAAGCTGCCCACCTCCGAGAATGCCAAGCCAAGAACCGGGATTAATCATTTAGTGATACGTTTTTTTGTGGGTAATTTCATCGCACGAACTTTTGTTCGCTGCTTCGTCCTAAATGATGAAAGGGCTTTATTCAATTTTTCGTCGTTACGCGCAAGAATTGCTACCGCGAATAAACCAGCATTAATGGCGCCCGCCTCCCCAACCGCGAACGTCGCAACAGGAATACCTTTGGGCATTTGTGCGATCGATAGAAGTGAGTCAAGCCCATTCATCGCTCGCGATGTCACGGGCACACCCAGCACAGGGAGAATCGTCTTGGAAGCCACCATGCCTGGTAGATGCGCAGCGCCTCCTGCACCAGCAATAATTATTTGGATACCGCGCTCTTCGGCTGTCCTCGCATATTCAAACATCTCATCTGGTGTTCGGTGCGCAGACACAACTTTCGCCTCGTGACAAACCCCAAACTGCTCGAGGGTTTGTGTCGCGTGGCTCATGACGTCCCAATCGCTGTTGCTACCCATAATGACGCCAACAACTGGGCGGTCCTTAGTTTTTCTCGTTGTCATATCAAAAATCCGTAACCCGTCGGTTATTCCTTCCCAAAATTCGGGAGATGAGAAGGCGGACGGTTGTCATCCTCGGAATACGGGAATCGCACATGTCCATAACGAATCACGAGTACAGCAATCGCGATTAACAAAATCGACCCAGCCACACCAACCATGTGCCAAATATCGAGCTCCTTCATATCTAGGATGATAAAACGCGCCATAGCGACCATCGCAATATATAAAGGAAATCGAACCGGCAATTTCCCCGAGCTGTAATAAAGACTCACCATGGTCAAGACCTCGAGGTAGAGGAACAAGAGCAACAAGTCTCCAAGCGTGACCGCTTGATTGTTGATCATCAACATCACCTCTTGGTAGCCAGCAATGATTGTGGCAATACCAATCACGAATAAACCAAGATTCTCAATCAGCGCGAGTGCGATCCGAACAAATCTGGTGAGTGGATTTTGGTTAGACATGTCTTTTTGTGGCCTAGATGGTCTTAATTTTTGCCATAGATAGCCGCAATGTCATCTAACGGAATGGGCTTTATCTTTGCCGCATTACCTGCGGTGCCAAATGCCTCAAACCGGGCTTTACAAATACTTTTAGCCGCGTCTTTTGCAGGCTTTAAGTACTTTCTTGGATCAAACTCGGCCTTGTCATCGTTAAACGATTTCCTGATCGCACCAGTCATTGCCAATCGAATATCTGTGTCGATATTGACTTTTCTGACACCGTGTTTGATCCCCTCTTGAATCTCTTCGACTGGGACACCGTACGTCTCCTTCATCGCGCCTCCGTTTTGACGAATGATCTCGAGCCACTCCTGAGGGACACTCGACGAACCATGCATGACCAAATGAGTATTGGGGATTTTTGCATTAATCGCTTTAATTCTATCGATAGCAAGAATGTCGCCCGTTGGTTTACGGGTAAACTTGTAAGCACCGTGAGAAGTCCCAATTGCAATAGCGAGAGCGTCGACCCCAGTTTTCGAAACAAAATCTGCTGCCTGGTCAGGGTCAGTTAACAACATCTCGCGAGTCAAAGTGCCTTCAGCGCCCGAACCATCCTCTTTATCGGCCTGCATGGTTTCCAATGATCCTAAACACCCGAGCTCTCCCTCAACAGAAACGCCAACGGCATGAGCCATATCAACGACGTGTTTCGTTACTGCGACATTGTATTCATATGACGAGGGCGTCTTGGCATCCTCTTCCAACGAACCATCCATCATGACACTTGAAAACCCGGAACGAATCGATCGCTGGCAAACCGCCGGGGATGCACCGTGGTCTTGGTGCATCACAATTGGAATTTCGGGATATTGTTCAATTGCGGCTAATATCAAGTGTCGCAGGAACGGCTCCCCTGCGTACTTTCTAGCACCCGCAGAGGCTTGCATAATCACCGGACTGTCTGTTTCTGACGCCGCCTCCATAATCGCTTGAACCTGTTCGAGGTTGTTCACGTTAAACGCTGGGACGCCATAACCATGTTCTGCTGCGTGATCGAGCAGTTGCCTCATCGAAACTAGTGCCATGTTCTTCTGTTCCTTAAGTAGTTATCTAAGAATGTTATTGTGGTTAGCTCGCGGATTCGCTTGCGCGCTTTTCGAGAATATCTAGGGCGGGTAAGGTTTTACCCTCCAAAAACTCTAAGAAAGCACCGCCGGCTGTAGAAATGTAGTCAATTTTATCAGCCACACCGAACTTTGTAACTGCGGCGATCGTGTCGCCACCACCAGCGATTGAAAAGGCCGTGGAGGCGGCAATAGCCTGCGCCATCGCTCTGGTACCACCCTCAAAACTTGGGAATTCAAAAACTCCTACGGGCCCATTCCAGACAACGGTTCCAGCTGAACGGATGATGTTTTCAATCTCTTTCATTGTTTCGGGGCCGAAATCAAGAACCATTTCACCATCCGCGATGTCGTCGACCGACTTAAGAACACCCGGCGCTTTCTCATCAAAAGACGTGGCACACACGACATCTGTCGGGAGGGGAATTTGACCGCCATTTCGTTCTATTAGAGCCGTAACTTTCGTGGCTTCTTGAACTAGGTCTTTTTCCGCTAGGGATGCCCCGACAGTCTTACCCTGCGCCATCAAGAACGTATTCGCGATCCCGCCACCGAGGATCAAATGATCAACCTTGTTAGCAAGTGATGACAAGATTGTGAGCTTTGTCGATACCTTCGCACCACCAACAATCGCTACGAGCGGCCGCCTTGGTGACGACAGGGCTTTTGATAAGGCGTCCACCTCGGCCATCACGAGAGGGCCTGCGACTGCAGTCTTGACATATTTCGCGATCCCGTGGGTCGATGCGTGCGCGCGATGAGCTGTACCGAATGCATCATTGACATACACATCGCACAACTTAGCCATATTTTGAGAGAGTGCCTCGTCGTTTGATGTCTCTCCGACATTCATTCGACAATTCTCTAGAAGAATAACTTGTCCGGGCTCGATCGCTACCCCAGATAACCAATTCTTGGCTAAAGTCACTTCGAGCCCGAGCAGCTCGGTTAATCTTCTTGCCACTGGAGCGAGCGAGTATTTTTCATCAAATTCCCCCGCGGTCGGTCTGCCAAGGTGTGAGACAACCATAACCGAGGCTCCAGCTTCCAAGGCAAGCTTTATCGCGGGTAACGATGCGCGTATTCTCGTGTCATCCGTTATTTGTCCCTGCTCATTAAAAGGCACATTCAAGTCTGATCGAATAAGAACGCGCGCTCCATTGAGAGAAACATCGTTAAGTGTGAGTAATTTCATGCGTCTTTCAGTCTGTTCAATAAATAAAAATAGGGCGTGATATCACCACGCCCCATCTAAGTGATTGAGACAAATTAGGATGCTGACATCAAAGCGACTGTCGTGTCGAGCATCCGATTCGAAAAGCCCCACTCGTTGTCGTACCACGAGCAAATTTTAACTAACGTTCCCTCAGATACCTTCGTTAACGTGGCGTCAAAAATAGAAGAAGCTGGGTTGTGATTAAAGTCGACAGAAACAAGTGGTCCGTCTGAGTAATCAAGAATTCCCTTCATGTTTCCGTCAGCCGCCGCTTTGACAATTTGATTCACCTCATCAACAGAGGTATCTCGCTTCGCCACGAAGGACAGATCAACAACGGACACATTGATCGTCGGCACTCGCATTGCAAACCCGTCTAATTTTCCGTTAAGTTCGGGGAGCACTAAGCCGACCGCAGCAGCAGCGCCAGTTTTCGTGGGGATCATCGACATTGTTGCTGAGCGCGCCCGACGAAGATCAGAATGGTACACGTCGGTTAATACTTGATCATTCGTATAAGCATGTATGGTGGTCATTAATCCGTTGACTACACCTATACCATCGTTCAACGCTTTAACAACCGGCGCCAAACAATTAGTCGTACACGACGCATTTGATATCACCTCATCCTTCGATGTAAGCACTCCATGGTTCACGCCGAAGACTACTGTCGCGTCAACATCCTTTCCTCCAGGTGCCGAGATCACCACCTTTTTCGCGCCAGCTTTTAAATGCGCACCTGCTTTCTCTTTGGAGGTGAATAAGCCTGTGCATTCGAGCACCACATCAACCTTTAAATCGCCCCAAGGTAACGCGCTCGGGTCTCGCTCTGCAACCACTCGAATTCTATCTCCATTAACGATAAGGTCTTGCCCCTCAATCGACACATCTCCGGGAAACCTTCCGTGCGCTGTGTCGTAACGAGTCAGGTGCGCATTTGTCTCAGCGTCACCGAGGTCATTGATAGCGACGATCTCTATGTCATGCTTTTTACCGCCCTCATAGTGCGCTCGCAAAATATTCCTACCAATTCGGCCGTAACCATTAATCGCTACTCGTAAGGTCATTCATTTACTCCTTATTCCAAATCAAAACTTTAAATAGGTTCCCCACTCCGTGGCCATCGATCAGCTAACGACACCCTTCACTGCTTTGACGACTGATTCGATAGTGATTCCAAAGTACTCATATAGCTGATCCGCTGGTGCTGATTCGCCAAATGAATCAATACCCACGACTGCGCCGTCTAGGCCAACGTATTTACGCCAAAAATCTGTCACGCCAGCCTCCACCGCGATTCTGGGCAAACCTCTCGGTAACACTTCTTCCTTATAAGCATCTGGCTGTCGATCAAATACGGTCGTTGACGGCATTGAGACGACTCGAACAGACATCCCTTCACTGTCGAGAAATTTTTTGGCTTCCATCGCGAGCGATACTTCTGAACCAGTCGCTAGGATAATCGCCTGGGGATTTGCCGAATCAGATAAAACGTAACCGCCGTTTTTAATCTTCGCTACCTGCTCTTCTGTCCTTTTTTGATGTGGAACGCCCTGCCGAGTCGCCAATAAACAGCCGGGCCCATCAGCGCGTTCTAACATCTCACCCCAGGACACGAGTGTTTCTATCGAATCACACGGTCGCCAAACATCAAGGTTGGGAATCGCTCGTAAACTTGATGCGTGTTCAACCGGCTGATGCGTTGGCCCATCTTCTCCCAAGCCAATCGAGTCGTGCGTGAAAACAAATAACGACCGGACTTTCATCAACGCAGCAACACGTAGCGCGTTACGACAATAATCTGAAAATACCAAGAACGTCGCGCCATATGGGATAAAGCCGCCATGAAGTGCGAGACCATTCATGATTGCCGCCATCCCGAATTCCCGGACACCGTAGAATAAATAGTTGCCAGAGTCTTTCGCGCTAACCGGCTTGGAACCGGACCACATCGTCAGGTTAGACGCTGCAAGGTCCGCCGATCCACCGATTAACTCAGGCAATAGCGGCCCCATCCATTCAAGAGAGTTTTGTGATGATTTTCTCGTGGCTAATTTCGCGCCCTCTGAGTCCCATTTCTTAACCTCAGTTTGCAATGCTTGTGACCAACCTTCTGGTAACTGCCCTGTCATTCTGCGATTCAGCTCTGCGATGAGGTCGGGATATTTTGAACCGTATACGTTTACTTTTTCAGCCCAAAGAGACTGCGCTTTTTCTCCAGCCACCTTCGCATCCCAAACTTCATACACTTCCTCCGGAATGACAAAGGGGCCATGCTCCCACTTCAACGACTCACGGGTTTTAGCAATTTCCTCCTCACCAAGCGGTGCTCCGTGTGAACTCCCCGTATTTTGTTTGTTGGGAGAACCTTTCCCGATAATTGTTTTGCAACATATGAGCGTTGGTTTGTCGCTACTATTTTTTGCGGCGTTAATTGCCTCATTGATTTGGCTGTGGTCGTGTCCGTCGATATCGCGGATAACGTTCCAACCGTACGATTCAAATCGAGCCGGCGTATCGTCCGAAAACCAACTCTTTATGTTTCCCTTCTCCGAATCGATGGATATGCCATTGTCGTCGTAGAACACGATTAATTTGTTAAGGCCAAGGGTACCCGCAAGAGAACACACCTCATGAGATATACCCTCCATTAAACACCCGTCGCCAAGAAAAACGTACGTGTAATGATCAATCAATTCGATATTGTCTCGATTGAATTCAGCCGCCAAAGTTTTTTCAGCAATCGCCATGCCAACGGCATTGGCAACGCCCTGGCCCAGAGGCCCTGTCGTCGTCTCAACGCCCGGGGTCATACCCAACTCTGGGTGTCCCGGTGTTTTTGAATGCAGCTGTCTAAAGTTCTTTAGCTCATCAATGCTCAAATCGTATCCTGACAAATGCAGTAAGGAATAGAGGAGCATTGAGCCATGACCGTTGGACACAACGAATCGATCTCGATTGAACCAGCCAGGATCTCTGGGGTTATGTCTTAAATGTTTTTGCCAAAGGACTGCAGCAATATCAGCCATTCCCATGGGCATCCCAGGGTGCCCCGAGTTAGCCTTTTGTACCGCATCCATTGAAAGCGCTCGTATCGCATCCGCGAATTTCACATCGTTTAACATTGTCTTCAGGTCTTCCGGTATCAGAATCAGTAGGAATCACCAAGGTGACGCTTTGAGACGCCCCTTAGAAAGTCCGATATTTTAACGCATCGAGCGGAAATCCCCTCGGTCAACGCGCGCTAGTTGGCACATTAGTCCGTGTCCGACTTTTTCGATGCCTTGATGCCTAGTTGTTTCAGTTTCCTGTAAAGGTGCGTTCGCTCGATGCCAGCCTTATTTGCTACCTTAGACATATTTCCTTGCTCTTTTGCCAAGTGATATTCTAGATATTGTTTATCAAACATCTCTTTGGCCGAGCGATAGTCTCGGTCGAAATCAAAGCCCAAGGCGTTGGTATCTTCTCCTCGCGAGGTTTGGTCCACTGCAGCGATCACATCCTTAACGCCAATTTCATCTCCCGTTGAAGATTGCGCACACGTCGATACCGATGACTGAAGTTGGCTCAGATTCGCAGGCCATGAGTAGGACCGCAACTTATTCAGGGCGGCTACAGAAAAATATTTCTCTGGGTATTTATGCGACAACATTGCCCTTGCTATTTCGATGATGTCTTCTAGACGATCCCTCAGCGGAGGCACATTGACGACATATTCGGAAATCTTCTCGAAGAGATTTAGCTCGAACTTATCTTCAGAAACTAGCACGGATAAGGATTTTCGGGTCGAGGCTAAAATCCTCTTGCCCCCCGAAATATACTCCGACCAATCAGCGACTAACTTACGCTGTTGGTCTCGTGGTAGCGCATCGATGTCCCGGATAAAGGTAATTCCTCTTTCGATTTGTTTGGTTTGCGACGCCTTCGGGGATTCCAGTCCTTCTTTTCCGTCCAAGACTATTATCGGTTCATCTCCAAGACTGAGCAGAGCACCAATCTGATCAATGCCGCACCCAGGTTCTCCAACGAATAGCGCTGGAGCTCTTGTTGTCTTGAGTGCATCTAGATCTTTTTTCAGTTTAATCGCTTTTTCAGTTCTTCCAAGCGTGACAAAAATTGGCTCTTGTGGCGACTTTTCTCGAGAACCGTCCCTGATTGCTGACGACACAGTAGAAAGAAGCTTTTGTAACGCGATGGGCTTTTCAAGAAAGGAGTATGCGCCAATGCGTGTGGCCTCAACTGCCGTGTCGATAGTACCGTGCCCAGACATCATGATGACTGGCATCGTCATAAGGCCCGTTGACGACCATTCCTTAAGCAGGGTCACGCCGTCAACGTCCGGCATCCATATATCCAAGAGCACCAGGTCAGGCCTATTCTTTGAGAACGACTCCCTCGCCTGTGTCGCACTCTCTGCTGTGACAACCTGGTGGCCTTCTTCTTTTAAAATTTCAGAGAGCAGTTCCCTGATGCCAATCTCGTCGTCTACCACTAATATTTTGCTCATCAGGAAGCCACTACCTTTTTCGAGATATTTAAATCGCTCTGATTAGCGATAGGAAATTTTATTTCGATCACCGCACCCGTCTCCACATTGGATAATCGGACTTGACCATCATGCTCCTCAATGATCTTCTTGACTATTGCCAACCCCAGCCCCGTTCCCTTTGCCTTTGTCGTAAAGTAAGGGTCAAAGGCTCTCTCGAGCACCTCCTCCGAAAAACCAGGCCCGTTGTCTCGTAGCACTAGTTCAACTTCTGCCCCTAGCGTTTTGGTTTCAATGGTCACGCAAGCATCATGTCTACCCGATAATGCCTGCTCGGAGTTCTGAATCAAGTTGTGCAACACTTGCCTGAGCTTACCTGTATCGCCATAAAAATCGGGCACATCAGGCGCCAGCTCAAGTTTAAGGTTTAATGTCACTTGCTCGATACAAATCCGCAACATCTCTCACCAAGTCGTTTATGTTGAGTTGTATCGATTTACGCTGTGGGTTCCGTGAGTACTCGTTAAACGCATTAACCATCGTTTTAAGCGCGGCGACTTGATCCACAATTGTTTTTATCGAACGATCTAACATTTCAGAGTCCGCTGGTTCAAGCTTGTTGGACAGACGATGCGTCAACCTCTCAGCAGAAAGCTGTATTGGCGTGAGAGGGTTTTTAATTTCATGCGCCAAACGTTGCGCCACCTCACCCCAGAGGGCAGAACGTTGCGCTTGTAGTAGATTCGTTACGTCCTCAAAAGCAACCACAAAACCAGAAATATTACCCCCCTGGAGCACCGCTCCTCGCACGAGCAAAATCGTTTTGCTACCGTTTATCTGCAATTCCGTCTGGTGTTCCCAGCTTGTTGATCCGCCCTCAACACTTCTATCGAGGATTAATTTTTTTATAGCTAAAAAGCCTTCTTGTTTCTCGTATTCCTCATGATCACTCAAGAGATTACCGAGGTTTCCACCGAGAATTCTTTGTGCGCTGGGGTTGTATGCCCTGAGTTTCAACTGATCATCGAAAGTGAGTACCCCAGCGGATAATGTCTCAAGAACACCTGTTAAATACGCATTTGCTTGTGTGAGTGCCGATTGATGCTGTTCGGCCGCCTCCCGCGCTTCTGACAACTGCCCCGTCATCACACTAAAAGATTCCGTTAAGAGCCCCAATTCGTCTTGCCTACTGATAGGCGCCCTTTGTCGATAGTCGCCTTGCGCGACCGCTCGGGTACCGGCCGCCAAAAAACCTAGAGGAGCCGATAATCGATTACTGAACATGACGGCCATCAAGACGACAGACAGCAACGCCAAGACCAAAGACAAAGTGAGCGCCATGGTATACAACCGCTTCAAACCGTACTTCGACAGAGAAAGTTGTTGGTAATCTTGATACGCCTCCTGTACCCTCGCCGCATCTTCCGCCAGATGTTGCGGCACAACCTGGATCGCCTGAAGTATTTGCATCTCCTCGTCAAGGCGGTTTATTGGCACAATCACTCTCAAGAATATGTTGTCGTCGCCATCCTCCTCAAATGCCGCGTATGGTTGCTGAAGTTGGGCTTGCCGCAGCATGGTTTGGCTGGGCGCGCGAGGTATTATGCTGTCGGTGCCGACACCTGAAGACGCGACGATCTCGCCGCTTATCGAAAAAACAGTCGCTTCACTGATGGCCGCTTGATCCCGCAAACTGTGAATGGACGCCATTTGCGCGACATTTCCCTGATAAGAAAGACTCGCAGCCATTGAATCTGCCTTACTTTGCAGCTCCCTAAGTCCATTTTCTAGGTTGGCTCGCCCCAGATTCAATCCTCCCTCAAGCGCTCGATCGACCCGAACATCAAACCAGGACTCCACAGAACCAGCCAGAAATTTTACGGACACCGTGTACATCACTAGACCAGGAACCAATGCCACTAGCGTAAATACCAAGACAAGGCGAACCGTGAGTTTTGACCCAAAGACATTAGCCCTAAAGCGCCTGACGGTAACAAGTATTTGCGCACCGACCAAACTCAGCAGCACAACAATTAGCGCGACACCAACACCAAGTAATTTAGGTAATGTTTGCGCGATATCGCTCGTCGGTGAAATTTGAGTGGACAGCAAATAGAGCAAGTAAAGGCCGAAAACAAAAGACCCAAGAACAATGGCCCGGAGAGCATTTCGTTTCAATGTTCTTGAAAAGTAACGGCGCATGGTCACATTACCCAGCGATACCAAGGGGAAGACACCTCCCACTTATCAGATTCCAGGGCTTCCAACTGGAGCGCGCTTGGTAGCCCGCTGGCCTCAAGGCGAAGCCTGACTTGTGCTTCGTATTCAACATCTTGACTGATTTGTTCGACGTTAAATACGGCCCAATCTCGAATTGATCCTACCCCCTTCAACGCATCATCGAGTGTGTCAAAGTTCGCGTCGATGCCGCGTAACTTATCTTTTACCTGATATTGCCTTGTAAGCGCGTTGTAGGACAGTCTGTAGGGCAAAGAAGTCTCTACAACCATTTGATCCCAGAGACCCCATCGACGATTTATCACATTAAAATCTAGAACAAACGGTAACGACACTCCCTTATTCAAAGCGTCCTGCACCTGCGGCTTAAGCGCGATATTGAAATCTGCGTTTAAAAAATACGTGTCTTCTCTATTTTGAAGATTCACCGATTGAACAACAATTCCCTCGGCGAGGAGTTGACTCGACCAACCAGCGAACACCAACACGATAAGAGCGCTCGTGACACTCCTAAATTTTTTCAAATAACGCGTGAAAAAATCCATCGTTATCTTCACCCGGAAGCATTAAGTGTCCATCGTCTCCGTAACCTGGTGACAATGCCGCATCTGTAAATTTGCCCAAAAACCATCGCACCTGATCCTGATTCTCTTCTCTAAAGATAGAGCATGTTGAGTACAGTAATTTACCACCCCTGTCCACGAGCTTCCACAGACTAGATAACAAACTTCTTTGCTGTATCGCGAACTGCTCGATATCGCCCTCTTTTCTACTCCACTTCACATCTGGATGACGGCGAGTAACCCCTGAGGCCGAGCAGGGTGCGTCCACCAAAATTCTGTCAAACAATCGACCATCCCACCAAGAGGCCACGTCACTCGCGTCAGCGACTTTTAACTTACACGATAAATTCAACCGAGATAAGTTCTCTGTCACCCGACCAAGTCTCTCCTTGTCTTTATCAAGCGCCATCAGATCAACGTCCGCAAGCTCTAAAATATGCGTCGTTTTTCCGCCGGGAGCTGCACACGCGTCTAAAACTCTGTGGCCATCTGTAGGTCTAGGCGAATCGCTGTCGTCTGCGCACCCAAATCCTGGACTGAAACCAGCCCACCGGTGAAGCCCGGAATTTTCTTCACATGAACTGGCTCATCGAGAATGACAGCTTTGTGGAGCCCTTGAGTCGCACGCGCTCGATATCGTATTCCTTCGCGGTCGAGAGTTTCCAAAAAATCATCTGCCGCTAGCTTTCTGACATTGACTCGAAGAGTTAAATTAGGATGTAACAACGACTTAGCTAAAGACGCATCACCATGATGGCCCAACTGGTCCCGTACTTTTTTAACCCACCAAAGGGGATGCTGATGCGTCGCCCTTTCATCTAGAGCAGCAGCCCCCTTAATCACGTCCCTCTTACGAAGATAATTTCTCAATATCGCGTTAACCAAACCCGATAGCTTTTCGTGACCTAACCGTTTTGTGACATCAACGGCAGCGTTGACGACAGCATGATTAGCCGCGCGGGTATGTTCAATCTGATAAATCGCGACGAGGATAAGGTTCTCTACGCCCGTTGGTCTTTTTTTTGCCAAGAAGTCCAGTGCAAACATCAGAAACCCTAGATGCCGACACGCACCGTAAACCGAGTTTCTTACCGCAGCTCTGTCACCCTCTGGGGTATTCGCCTGGGGCCTCTCCGACAATACCTTCGTCAAGTTGTGACCAGCGCGAACGTCTGCCAAACACGCTTGAGCAATCAACTGAATCTCAATCACCGTAGAACTCTACCCAAAACTGTGGCCGACCTCGGTTCGTTGTCCTGCCGCAAATTCTGCTGCGCTCATGCGCCTGCCCCCTTGCCTTTGCAACGACGTGAGGAGCAATGAGCCTTCACCGCAGGCAACCAAAATACCTCGTTCATTAATCTCTAGCACCAATCCTGGTTGCATTGTCATTTCCCCAGAGGGTGGTTTAGGTTGAGCCGCCCAAATTTTCACGCTGTTGTTCTGCAGATTAGTCATTGCGCCTGGATAGGGGTTGAGCGCCCGCACTAAACGGTCGATTTCCTGACAATGTTGTGCCCAGTTCACAACCGAATCGTCTTTAGTTATTTTCTTCGCATACGTCGCCCCTTCAGTGCTTTGACTGCGAGGACTATCCAAATTGGTCCTATCGGATAAGGTCTCAACAAGTGCGCGGGCTCCCAACTCGGCCAGTTTATCGTGTAACAAACCGGTCGTATCTGTGCTCTCAATTTGGATCTTCTCCATTCGGTATACAGGGCCTGTATCAAGCCCCTCTTCCAACTGCATAATACAAACACCCGTCTCGTCATCGCCGGCCATAAGCGCTCGATGTATGGGAGCTGCTCCTCGCCAGCGCGGCAAAATTGATGCGTGAACGTTAACGCACCCAAAAGGAAAAGCATTTAGCAGGCTCTTCGGAACCAGTTGGCCATAAGCAACCACGACCATTATGTCCGCCGAACAACTGACAATTTTCTGAACCACGTCATTGCTTGATAGCGTCTCTGGTTGATAAATATCCAAGCGATGCGTTATCGCCAGCTGTTTCACGGCGCTTTGAGATAAACCCATACCTCGACCAGCCCGCCGGTCCGGCTGAGTGATTACGAGCGGCACCTCAAAACCACTTTGCATCAACCGGTCGAGGCTGACGGCCGCAAACTCAGGGGTCCCAGCAAAGATAATTTTCATGTTTAAACTTCAGGTCCATTAAGAGCGCGACTTTTTTTTTCCAAACGCTTAACGATTCGGCTCTGCTTTAATCTGGATAAATATTCGACGAATACTTTGCCGTCAAGGTGGTCAATCTCATGCTGAATACAAACCGACAACAAACCATCCGCCTCAAGGGCGTACTCATCGCCGAATTTATCTAACGCTTTGATGGAAATTCGTTCAGACCGCTCTACTTTTTCGAAAATGCCCGGGACACTCAGACATCCCTCCTCCCCGACGCAGGCACCTTCTCGATGAGTTATTTCTGGATTAATGAGTACTAATAAATCGTCATGGCTATCAGAAACGTCGATCACAATGACGCGTTCGTGACGGTTAACCTGTGTTGCGGCCAGCCCAATGCCCGATGCGGCATACATGGTCTCCGCCATATCTTCAATGAATGATCTCAATTCTTCATCGACCTCATCCACTCGTTTTGCAACGGTGTGAAGGCGGTCGTCTGGGTATTTGAGAATCGGCAAAAGAGACATAACGGGTGCTCGAAAATGGATAAATGTAGGGAACTGCTATTCTACCAATCAGTCCCAGGCGAGAGTTTAGCCGTTATCGCTTGACTCGCAAGTGCGATTAAGAGATCCTTTAGACAGGTGATCAAGTGCACTCGAAACAGATTTTAGCGCCCGTTTGAATATCAACTAAAGGAAATATTATGTTCGACATACTTTTTTATTTGGTTGAAAACTTTTTCCAAAACGGCGGGCTGCCCGATAACGAAACCATCTCTCAGAAACTGTCTGATGCCGGATTTGAGGACGAAGACATATCTGAATTATTAACCTGGCTCAGAGGCTTTGACGCAAATCACCAAATGCTTGTTTCGAGTGACGCGCTAAAAACGAATAGTGCTATTCGGGTTTACTCGCCAGAAGAAATCAACAGCATTTCGGTAAAAGCGCGAGGCTTTCTAACGTTTTTAACTGACTCAGAAGTGATAACGGCGCCCCAAAGAGAAACCATTATCGATCGAGTGGTCGCGTTATCCGAATCCCAGGTCGGTGTCGATGAAATTAAGCTTATCGTACTGTTAGCACTATGGAATCAACAGGGTTCAATCGACAGCGTCACGCTTGAACTGCTCGCGGCTAGGGACGAAACCGCTTTACAGTAAAAATTACGAGAATTTGGTGTCTCGAGCGATCTCTTGTATGATCGCCGCGAAATAACTCGCTCTAATTTTTGAAAATGGCACAAAACCTCCTTATCGTTGAATCCCCCTCGAAAGCTGGAACATTAAAAAAATATCTTGGGAAAAGCTATGACATCCTAGCGTCTTACGGCCACATCAGAGATTTACAGGCGAAGGAGGGTGCTGTTGATCCTGACAATAGCTTTTCGCTCAAATACGAGCTGGTTGCTCGAAACAAAAAACACGTCGACGCGATTACGAAAGCAGTAAAAGCAGCAGATACAATTTTGCTCGCTACCGACCCGGATCGTGAGGGTGAGGCCATCGCATGGCATCTAGCCGAGATCCTCAAAGAAAAAAAGCTGCTCAAAGACAAAGCGCTCAAACGTGTTGTCTTTTACGAAATCACTGAATCAGCCGTCAAAAGCGCGATCGAGAACCCGAGAGATGTGTCTATGCCTCTCGTCAACGCGCAACAAGCGCGCCGCGCTCTAGACCACTTAGTCGGGTTCAATTTATCGCCTATTCTTTGGAGAAAGATTGCCCGGAATCTTTCCGCTGGCAGGGTTCAAAGTCCAGCGCTCAGGCTAATCGTTGAGCGAGAGGAAGAAATTGAACGCTTTGATAGCCAAGAATACTGGTCAATCCACGCGAATACGGGCAAAGGCAAATCGACTTTCTCAGCAAAACTCACCGCATTTAAAGGAGATAAAGTAGAGCAATTTTCCTATTGTTCAGAAAAGGACTCTAATGCTGTCACTGAGGCTATAAAAAAAGTCTCGAATAATTTTACTGTAACGAACATTACCAGAAAGCCTCGATCTCGATCAGCAGCAGCACCTTTCATTACATCAACGCTACAACAAGAAGCTGTTCGTAAACTCGGGCTCACTGCCCGCTCAACGATGAGTGCTGCTCAACAACTCTATGAGGGCATTGATGTAGGCGGAGGCGTCGTCGGTCTGATTACTTACATGAGAACAGACTCTGTTGCGCTTTCGAAAGAGGCGGTCGCTGACATACGGGGTTATATCAGTAAAAATTTTGATAAAAGCTATTTGCCTGCGAAGCCTGTATCGTACAAAACAAAATCTAAAAATGCGCAAGAAGCACACGAGGCGATCCGTCCCACTTCGATCTCACGCACACCAGAGTCCGTTAAAAGTTACTTAAGGCCAGACCAGTTCGCCCTATACGAAATGATTTGGAAGCGCACGGTCGCGTCTCAAATGACTCCCGCAAAATTCGACACTACGAGCGTCGAGTTGTCTTGTAATCCGGCTGGCACGACCTTTAGAGCGAATGGTCAAATTCTAGTCTTCCCAGGATTCATGTCCGTCTATCTTGAGGGCGCAGACGACAAAGACGATGAAAAAGAAGCCAAATTGCCAGAATTGGCCATTAACGATGAGTTTTCAATCAATGAGATATATGGAGAGCAACATTTTACGCAGCCACCACCGAGATACTCAGAGGCAAGCTTAGTAAAAACACTTGAAGAATATGGCATCGGTCGGCCCTCTACTTATGCAAACATTATCTCCACGTTAGTTGATCGCGGTTATGCGCTTTTAGATAAAAAACGCTTCACTCCCACGGATGTTGGCCGAATTGTTAACAATTTTCTCACCGCACATTTCAAGACATATTTAGATTTTGGCTTCACGGCTGAATTAGAAGCTGAATTGGATGAAATTTCTGCAGGATCACTTGACTGGATCAAAGTTATCGGGAAGTTCTGGGCGTCTTTTTCAAAACAATTGGAGAACAAAACTGAAGCAAACAGGGGCGTTCCCCTTCCTCGAGCGGATACCACCGTCAGAACTTGGAAAGACTTTTCACGACAACTCTCGAACGACAGTTGGATAAAACAGCCCCTATTAGAAGAATGCCCGAAATGCAGCTCTACGGTCCTATTACAAAATAGCTCAAGAGGCCTATTTGTTGGTTGCAGTGGATATCCAAAATGTGACTTCACCGAGCCCTTTGGCTCTGGCCCGATACAGAAAGAACCGCTTAACCTTGGTAATCATCCGGAGCAAGGCCTACCAATATTTCTAATGAGCGGCCCCTATGGCCCGTATGTTCAGATTGGAGAAACCCCTCCAGCTGGCTCGAAAGAAAAGAAACCAAAACGTGGCGCATGGCCAAAGGATCACCCATTACCACTGAGCGCTGACGAAGAGGCATTCGCCACAGCGCTGAAGGCATTAAGCTTACCTCGGTTAGTCGGCCTACACCCAGAGACTCAAAAGCCCATCGACGCTAACATCGGCCGGTTCGGCCCATACCTTCGACACGATGGCGCATTCAAATCCATACCAAAAACCGACAGCGTCTACGAGATCGGACTTGAACGAGCGGTCGAGTTAATTGCTCAAAAAAGCGCAACGAGCGGTCGCGCTTTGGGCCCGCACCCTGATGACAAAAAAGCCGTGACGGTTAAGAGCGGTCGGTATGGCCCTTACATCAAGCACGGGTCTACGAACGCAACGATTCCCAAAGACATTGATCCTGAAGCAATAACCCTGGATGAAGCCGTTAGCTTAATCGCAGAAAAATTAGCGAAAAGCGGTAGCGCTGCAACGAAGAAAAAAACTACCGCTAAGAAAAAAACTACCGCTAAGAAAAAAACTACCGCTAAAAAATCTAGCAGTTAAACGTCCAGATTTCTCACCCCTAGTGCGTTTGTCTCAATAAACGCTCTTCTTGGCTCAACTAAATCGCCCATGAGTGTCGTAAAAATAGCGTCAGCCGAAATAGCATCTTCAACCTGCGTCTTCAACAAACGGCGAGTTTTGGGATCCATCGTAGTCTCCCAAAGTTGATCGGGATTCATCTCTCCCAAACCCTTGTATCGCTGGACGTTCACATTTCGTTTCGCGTCATCTAGTAGCCATTCAAACGCTTTTTTAAAGCTATCAACTGTTTCCTCTCGATCTTTGCGACGAACGATCGTACCTTCAGAAAATAACCCTTGGGTCATACGCGCGACATCGTTTAATTTTTGATACTCACCACTTTGGAAAAAGCTATGGCCAAGCACACTCACGTACTCGTTTCCATGCACTGCTCTGGTGATCTTTATGCTTCGCTCAGTTTCTGGTTCATTTATCTCCGGCTCAAAAGCCTCCACTTTCACTTCACCGAGAACGGCGGCAAGATTCGCCGCTGATTGTTGTGCTACCGCTTCATTCTCTAGCGAGATCTCCACGCCGGCGAGTATGGCCTCCAACACAGCCCTATCATACCGCCTTGCTAATCTCTCAATAATCGCTTCCGCGACAATATAGGCTCGAGATATCTCTTCGATGGTATCTATAGTGATGTGATTTCCATCAGCCGCAGTAATCTCGGCGTCCTTTAGAGCGACGCTTAATACGTAGTCTTTTAGCTCTTGTTCATCCTTTAAATAACGCTCATCCCGATTATGTTTCACTTTAAAGAGCGGCGGTTGAGCAATGTAAATATGCCCACCCTCGACAAGCTCCGGCATCTGTCTGTAAAAAAATGTGAGGAGCAACGTCCTTATGTGAGAACCATCAACATCCGCATCCGTCATGATGATGATCCTGTGATATCTCAATTTCTCTGGATCATAATCCTCTTTGCCAATTCCTGTCCCCAGCGCTGTAATCAACGAAGTAATTTCCTGAGAGGACAATAGTTTTTCAAAACGAGCCTTCTCAACATTCAAAATTTTTCCCTTTAACGGAAGAATTGCTTGAAACTTTCTATCTCGACCTTGTTTCGCTGATCCTCCTGCTGAGTCTCCCTCAACAAGATAAATTTCTGAAAGTGCTGGGTCTTTCTCCTGACAATCGGCTAGCTTTCCTGGTAATCCCAGTCCGTCCAACACGCCTTTACGACGAGTCATTTCTCGAGCTTTCCTCGCCGCTTCTCTTGCTCGAGCAGCTTCTATTATTTTTGATACCACAGTTTTAGCGTCTGTCGGGTTTTCTAATAACCAATCTGATAACGCTTTATTGATCGCCTCTTCAACGACTGGTCTGACCTCTGAAGAAACCAGCTTGTCTTTTGTTTGAGAGGAGAACTTAGGATCAGGCACCTTGACCGATAGAACACAGGTCAACCCCTCTCGCATATCATCACCAGAGGTTTCCACCTTAGCTTTTTTCGCTAAGTCGTTAGAATCGATATATTGATTCAGCGTTCTGGTCATCGCACTTCTCAGCGCGGTGAGGTGTGTGCCGCCATCTCGTTGCGGTATGTTGTTTGTGAAACACAAAACTTGTTCTTGATACGTATCGTTCCACTGAATGGAGGCTTCAGCTGTTATGCCATCTTGTTCAAAAACTGTGTGAAATAAGTTTTTGTGTAATACCGTTTTACTCCGGTTGATATATTCGACGAATCCTTTAACGCCACCTTCAAAATTGAACGATTCGCTCTTTCCTAATTTTTCATCGGAGAGTGTGATTTTTACTCCATTGTTCAAAAACGACAGCTCTCGTAATCGCTTCGCCAATACGTCGTAGTGAAACTCTACTTTTCCAAAAACTTCCGTACTTGGTAAAAAATAAATCTCTGTTCCTGTTTTGTCCGACGATCCAGTTTTTGTCAATGGTCCGTCTGGATTTCCGTCGGTGAAACTCATTTCATGCTGAGATCCTTGTCGGCAAATTTTAACTTTCAATTTCGATGAAAGGGCATTAACGACCGAAACACCAACACCATGCAGTCCACCCGATATCTTGTATGAGTTGTTATCGAACTTTCCTCCGGCATGCAATACTGTCATCACGATTTCTGGTGTGGTTCGACCATGCTCATCGTCCGGATGCACATCCGTAGGTATCCCTCGCCCATTGTCTGAAATTGTCACTGATCCATCAGCGTGGATATCGATCTTTATTTCATCGCAGTGTCCTGCCAACGCTTCATCGATCGAGTTGTCCACGACCTCAAAAACCATATGGTGTAATCCAGTGCCATCGCTCGTATCACCGATGTACATCCCTGGTCTTTTTCGAACCGCTTCGAGGCCTTTTAAGACTTTAATACTTCCGGCTGAATAATCTTCGTTTTGCTCCATTTTCTATCCCTTAGATCCTCATTGGCATCACAACATACTTAAATGAAGCTTCTTCCTTGATTGTTAACAACATACTGCTGTTGGCGTCTCCAAGCGCACAATTAACCTCTTTTGTCGCTACATTCCCAAGACAATCCAGTAAATAAGTAACGTTAAATCCTATATCGAGCGGCTCTCCATCATAGGACACCTCTATCTCTTCCTCTGCTTCCTCTTGCTCCGTGTTTGAGCAAATTATCTTCAGCATATCCTTCGTGAGCACCCACCTCACTCCTCGAAATTTTTCGTTCGATAAAACAGCTGCTCTTTGTAACGCCCCTTGCAGTGTCTCCCGCTCAATTACTAAAGAATTTGACAGCTTATTGGGGATCACCCGTTTGTAATCTGGGAATTTTCCATCTACTAATTTGGTGACGATAGTGACACCAGAAAATTCTATATTGGCTTGCGTGTCCGTGATCCCGATAGTGACCTGGTTATCATCATCACCCAATAATTTGACTAATTCCAATACGGTTTTTCTCGGGAGGATCACTTCGCGTTTGCATTTCGTATCTGGGATTTTTGTCGAAATGTGCGACATACGATGTCCATCGGTCGCGACCAAGGTCAGCTCATCTTGATCAATTACCACAAGCAATCCATTGAGATAGTATCTAATGTCCTGCTGAGCCATTGAAAACTGCACTTTTTGTAGCATCGATTTGAATGCTTTTTCCTGGATTTGGACAGTATCAACTGTCGTTTTATCTCGCGCCTCAATCAAAGGAAAATCGCTTGAAGGTAACGTTTGTAAATTAAATTTACTCTTACCGCCCTTCAACACTGCTCTTGTGTCACTTGCCTCAAGAGAAATTTTTGTTTTATCCGGTAATGCCCTGAGAATATCTAAAGTTTTTCTCGCAGAGATGGTAACGGCTTCTTCGGTATTGTCGTTTTCTAAAGCCACTGAAGTGGATATTTGGATTTCTAAATCTGTAGCGAAGACCTCTAATTTTTGGTTACCAATTTTAAGCAACACGTTGGACAGTATCGGTAACGTGTGTCGTCGCTCTACAATTCCAGAAACTAACTGCAGAGGTTTAAGCAACAAATCTTTATCTATATTGAGTAATTTCATATTTAAATCTAATAGTAATAATAATGTGCTCGTCTTCTGAGCATAACAGTTCTAAAGGTATGATTTTCTGTGATGTTTAAGTCGTAATAAAGTCTTAAATTTACGTGGTGTAGTTAACAATGATTTGTGGATTAAATGGGCGAGTTTTTGCAATTAGCGACTTATAAAAAAGTAATACAAAACTTATACACACATTATCGATTCACGCTCTGAGGATTTGTAATAACGCATTGAAATCTCTGGAGACAGTAGCGTCGTCGTTACGAAGTTCAGAGACTTTTCTACATGCATGTAATACCGTGGTGTGGTCTCGACCACCAAACGCCTCACCGATGTCAGGTAACGAATGGTTCGTTAACTCTTTTGCTAAAGCCATCGCCAACTGTCGTGGTCGAGCGATTGATCGAGTCCGCTTTTTTGAAAACATGTCGGACACTTTGAGTTTGTAATATTCGGCTACGCACTTTTGTATGTGTTCGACGGTGATTAAACGAGAATTAATTGCAAGCAAGTCCCGCAGCGCCTCTCGCGCCAAATTGATGGATATGCTTTCTTCAGAAAAATTAGAGTAAGCAATAATCCGTTTGAGAGCACCTTCGAGCTCTCTCACGTTACTTTGAACATGATTCGCGACAAAAAAAGCGACTTCTTCGGATAGTTCTATTTGGTGTTCCTGAGCTTTCTTGAGCAAGATGGCCACTCTCAGCTCAAGTTCAGGCGGCTCAATTGCCACGGTAAGACCAGAACCAAACCGGGAGACCAGCCGGTCCTCCATCCCAGAAATTTCTTTCGGGAAAGTGTCGCAGGTCATGATCACCTGCTTTTTCGATTGCATCAACGCATTAAATAAGTAGAAAAACTCTTCTTGCGTTCTCGCCTTTTTGGAGAAGAACTGAATATCGTCTATAAGCAGAAGATCGAGCGAGTGATAAAACTGCTTAAACGCATCAAAAGACTTATGTTGGTAAGCGCTTACAACGTCGGAAACATATTTCTCAGCGTGAATATATAGAATCTTAGCTTCTGGGTTTCTTATGGCAAGTTGGTTACCAATGGCTTGCACCAGGTGTGTTTTACCTAATCCAACGCCACCGTAAATAAAAAGTGGGTTATAGGCGTCAGCAGGGTGCTCGCAAACTTGAAGCGCTGCAGCTCGAGCAAGTTGATTACCTTTACCAGTAACAAAATTGTCAAAATTGAAACTAGAATTTAATCGAGTGGCGGAAATTTTCGTGGTGTTTCCAGCTGACTCTTTTTCCGAGTTGGTGGGCAGGTCTGCAACGTCCAACGATTGCTCGCCCGAGCTTGGTGCTTGATCTCGGTGGGATATCGAAAACGAAATGCTGACATTGTCGTGCCCCAATTTTGAAGCAACATCTTTAAAGACGGAACTGTAATTATCTCTAGCCCACTTGAGCAAAAATCGATTCGGTGCCGAAATGTCAATCTGCCCGTCTTTGATTTCGCCACTTAATGGTTGCACCCATGTCTTGAACTGCTGAGAGGACAGGGTGGAGCTGAAGTGCTCTAAACAGAGTGGCCAAAAAGTATTCATTACATGTTACTGAAGTTTTAAAACAGAAAACCCCATCCGACGGAATGGACGGGGCCAAGACGTTTTCACTTTGCTTAAGTGATATTGTCTATCCAAGTGTACCTCATTGCCTTTGACTTATCCACAGTCTACGAAATCGAATAAACATTGACACAAACACGAAAAAACGTTGTAATGGGCGGCTTTTTTAATAGTTTATTCGGAGAACGGGGATGAAGCGTACTTATCAGCCATCCAAAACACGCCGACAGCGCACACACGGGTTTCGGGCAAGAATGAAGACTCGCGGAGGCCGAGCGGTGATCAATGCTCGAAGAGCCAAGGGAAGGGCGCGTCTAAGCGTTTAATGACGCGAAGGTTCACTCGTGCCTCCCGATTGAACGATGGCGCGAGTTTCACGGGTCGATTTTCTGGTCGGCTCAGAGGCAAGGCCATTCTGATACTCTTTCGTCCAAATCGAGTTGGGCATCACAGACTAGGTCTAGCGATATCAAAAAAATATGTGGCTCTAGCAGTCGTTAGAAACGCGATCAAGCGGACTGCTCGCGAGATTTTTAGAACACAACCTATTGAGGGGCCCGCACTGGATATAGTGGTCCGGCCTCATCGACCAGTAAACAAAGTAGACGTCGCATCGATCAGCAAAGATCTTTCACGGATGTGGTCAGAGCTTAGCCAGCATGAATAAAGCCCTCCAGTTCACAATCGGGCTGTACCAACGTTATTTGTCACCATTTCTTGGCCGGCATTGTAGATTCTATCCATCATGCTCAGAGTATTCCAAGGGTTGTTTGGAACAACACGGTTTGGCCAGAGGGTTGTTGCTTAGTGCTCGACGATTGGTAAAATGCCACCCGTTACATGGCGGTGGATTCGATCCGGTGCCCCCACCTAAAAAACCGAAAGATTAGATAAATGGATATACCTCGAATTATCGCTACCGTTGTTTTTGTTGGATCTCTTGTGTTGCTTGGCGATGCTTGGCTGAAACAAAACCAAGATACAAGCCCAGACGTAACAACGCAGCCGACCATTTCGGAATCAGCATCAACGTTGCCCACCGCAAGCTCAGGTGAAACCATCACGAAAAGCGAAGACACAACGCTCCCGGTCGTCACTGGCGCATCCGCAGAAAGTGAGTTGGTCACGGTTGAGACGGATCTTTTTATCGCAAAAATTGCAACCAATGGCGGCGGCCTTAAAGAGCTTGTCCTCAAAGAGCACCATGTCAAAGGAAATAAAAACGAATCTCTCAGATTATTTGAACTCAACCCGTCGAGAACGTATACAGCCGAAGCTGGCTTATTGGGATTAAATTTGCCCAACCACAATACCAAGTTCATTGCCACTAAAAGCGAGTACTCACTTGATGGAGGTAAAAACACGCTAGAAGTGTCTTTAATCGCGGATACGGGAAATGCCAAAGTCACCAAAACGTACACCTTTCGACGAGGCTCCTACGCGATCGATGTGGCGTTTGGATTGGTGAACCGCAGTGAAGAAGCGCTTGATGCTGATGCCTATTTTCAAATCATTCGAGATGGTGGGGCTGCTGACGGCGACACGAAATTCCAGCCCACTTACACAGGTGGGGCGGTTTACACGGAAGAGTCAAAGTTTACCAAGGTCGATTTCAAAGATATGGACCGCGGAAAAGTCAAATATCCCAAGATTGCAAATGATGGATGGGTCGCATTTGTACAACATTATTTTGTCGCAGCGTGGTTACCCGAAAGCGCTGCTCAGCGAGAGTACTTTACTCGTTCGTTAGGCAATAATCTTTACGCAATGGGTTACGTCCAAAAGTTGGGCTCGGTTCAGCCCGGAGAGCTACGGAATGTCTCGACTCGTTTATATGCCGGACCGCAGGAACAAGACAAACTCAAGGTGTTGTCACCAGGTTTGGAGTTGGTTGTTGACTACGGGTGGTTGACCATCCTCGCGTCGCCTCTGTTTTGGTTGTTGTCAACTCTTCATGGGTTTATTGGAAATTGGGGCTGGTCGATAGTTCTCCTCACACTTATCATCAAGCTGATTTTTTTCCCGCTGTCTGCCGCCGGATACAAATCGATGGCCAAAATGCGCGTGTTGTCACCTCGCCTCCAGCAACTGAAAGAAAGTTATGGCGATGACAAACAAAAGTTTCAACAAGCGATGATGGAGCTGTACAAAACCGAGAAGATCAATCCGCTAGGCGGGTGTATGCCGATCCTTGTTCAGATCCCGTTTTTTATTGCCTTGTATTGGGTGTTGCTCGCGAGTGTAGAACTTAGGGATGCACCGTTTATTTTTTGGATCACAGATTTGTCCGCGAAAGACCCCTACTATGTGTTGCCGGTCTTGATGGCGCTCAGTATGGTGGCTCAATCTTGGTTAAGCCCCGCACCACCAGATCCTGTTCAGGCGAAGGTGATGAAAATCATGCCGGTGGTATTTAGTATTTTCTTTTTCTTTTTTGCCTCAGGGTTGGTGCTCTATTGGTTGGTCAATAACGTGTTATCAATAGCACAACAATGGACGATCACGAGGGCTATTGAGGGCGGAAAGCCCGGGAATGCAAAACGCTGATACGATCGCGGCGATCGCCACAGCACCAGGAGTTGGCGGGGTTGGGATAATCAGGGTTTCTGGACCCGGCGTTGCCAGCGTTGCCTCGCGAGTCATTCGAAAAATACCCGAAGATAGAATCGCAACGTTTGCGAACTTTCGTAACCAATCTGGAGACAGGCTAGATTCAGGGCTTGCGTTGTTTTTTAAAGGCCCCAATTCGTTTACCGGCGAGGATGTACTCGAGCTACATGCTCATGGAGGCCCCGCGGTGCTTAGAACGGTCTTGAGGGCGTGCTTTGAGGCGGGCGCCCGACCCGCAGAGCCGGGAGAGTTTTCCAAGCGAGCATTTTTAAATGACAAGCTAGATTTGGCTCAAGCGGAAGCGGTGGCCGATCTGATAGAAGCCACCACGGAAACGGCGGTGATTAGCGCACAACGCTCGTTAAGTGGTGATTTTTCTAGTGTGATTGGTTTAATCAAAGCCGAGCTGATTACAATTCGAGTTTCTATCGAAGCGACGATCGACTTTTCGGATGAGGACATTACCGCGGCCGACATGGAGGCCATCAAAGATCGGTTGGCAGGAGTGGCGCATCAGCTTGAGACGGTGTTAATTTCTGCCAAAACCGGCGCGTTACTTCGAGAGGGAATCAGGGTTGTTATTGTCGGCCAACCAAACGTCGGTAAGTCGAGCCTCATGAACCGTTTATTTGAGGAAGAGGTGTCGATTGTTACGGATATTCCGGGCACAACGAGAGATGTATTGCAAAAGGAGCTGTCCATCGATGGTTTCCCGATTCATTTGGTTGATACCGCGGGATTACGCGACACCGCGGATCCAGTTGAATTGATTGGCGTCGAGCGGGCGATAAATAACGCGAAGACCGCAGATTTGATTTTAGAGGTTCGCGCGACAGGCGAAGAAGAGCATACAAATACGCCAATGCTCGAGGGCATAAGTGATAGACGCATTATCGTAATTAACAAGATTGATTTGGTTGAAGGGGAGCCCTCAGTCTCGCAAGGTAAAACGGGTCCCGTCGTGCGCCTGTCTGCAAAGACTGGCTGCGGCCTTGATCTTCTCAAACAAACAATCCTTAGCCTGTCAGGAGCCAAAACTGAGGGAGAAACCCCGTTTATGGCAAGGGAACGACACATTAGAGCTTTAGAATTGGCGCTTTCATGCATGACATCAGCGCAGTCGAACTTAGAAACGATCGAATTTTGTGCGGAGGACCTTCGGCAAGCACAAGATGCGATATCACAGATAACCGGGGAATTTGTTTCGGATGACCTGCTCGGAGAAATTTTTTCAAGCTTTTGTATTGGTAAGTAAACGGACAATGTTTCACGTGAAACACTCTGTGCGGTGATCACAGGATATAATTAGTGAAATCAATCTTTTGGCTATATTGATGCTTTTTTCGAAGAGTTACGACGTCATTGTTATCGGGGGTGGACACGCAGGGACTGAGGCTGCGCTTGCGTCAGCGCGGTCGGGTGCCAACACCCTGCTATTGACTCACAGCATCGAAACCCTTGGGCAGATGTCTTGTAACCCCTCGATTGGCGGAATCGGTAAAGGGCACCTTGTCAAAGAAATCGATGCTCTTGGTGGCGCCATGGCGGAAGCTGCAGACGAGGCAGGAATTCATTTTCGTCGGCTTAACGCGAGCAAAGGTCCGGCTGTTCGTGCCACAAGGGCGCAGGCCGATCGCGTGCTTTATCGGCAGGCGATCAGGCGAAGGATTGAAAATCAAGAACGATTAGACGTATTTCAGGGGGCGGCGACAGATCTCATCGTTCGTGGGGACGCGGTCGCTGGCGTGGTGACGAACATTGGTCTTGAAATAAGTGCAAAGTCGGTTGTTTTAACGGCAGGAACGTTTTTGGCGGGCAAGATCCACGTGGGTCTTGAGAACCATGAGGCAGGACGGGCAGGAGACCCTCCGGCCAATGCGCTGTCGGCTCGTTTAAGGGAGCTTAATCTGCCAGTAGGGCGACTTAAAACGGGCACCCCACCAAGAATCGACGGTCGCACGATCAATTTTTCAAAATTAGAGAAACAGGTCGGGGACAGCCCGAGACCGGTATTTTCGTTTCTTGGATCGCGGGAACAGCACCCCGACCAGGTTGCTTGTTGGATCACACATACCAATGAACGTACTCATGAGCTGATTCGGTCGGGACTCGATCGCTCTCCGATGTATACAGGTGTTATTGAGGGTGTTGGGCCAAGGTATTGTCCATCGATCGAGGATAAGGTGGTTCGTTTCGCGGACCGCGACAAACATCAAATATTTCTCGAGCCCGAAGGACTACAAACCCATGAATACTATCCAAATGGTATTTCCACGAGTTTACCGTTCGACATCCAGGTGGAGATCGTTAAGTCAATCAATGGTTTGGAGGACGCCTATATCTTGAGGCCCGGCTACGCCATCGAATACGATTACTTTGACCCTCGGGCGCTTAACGCAAGCTTAGAAACAAAATCTATCAAACAGTTGTTTTTTGCGGGCCAAATTAACGGTACAACCGGTTACGAGGAAGCGGCTGCGCAAGGATTGCTGGCTGGCCTAAACGCTGCTCGAAAGTCTCGAGATCAGGAAACATGGTGTCCTAGGCGAGATGAGGCGTACCTCGGGGTTTTGGTCGATGACTTAATCACCCGAGGGGTCAGTGAGCCGTACCGAATGTTTACGAGCCGAGCTGAGTACCGCCTAAGCCTACGGGAAGACAATGCTGATTTAAGGCTGACGCCGATTGGTCGACAGTTGGGGCTCGTCACAGATGGCCGATGGCAACAATTCGAATGTAAGAGAGACGCTGTCACGACCGAGACTCAGCGTCTGACCAAGTTGCAGGTCACTCCGGCGCAAGACTCGGTCGATAATATGTCACGCCTGATTGGAAAAACTTTGGAACACGAGTATCCCGCGATACAACTGCTGAAGCGACCAGAGGTTTCGTACGCGGCGCTTATGGAGCTTCAAGGTTTAGGTCCGGGCGTCGGCGATGAAGCGGTCGCAGAACAGGTTGAAATACAGGCAAAGTATTCGGGATATATCGCGCGACAAAGTGAGGAAGTAAAGCGCTCGCTCGGACTAGAAACCACCAAGATTCCGGCTGAAATGAATTACGATGACGTCACCGGGTTATCGAATGAGGCAAGGCAAAAGCTGTCAGTAAATGCACCCGAAACACTAGGACAAGCGAGCCGAATTTCGGGGATCACACCTGCTGCTGTCGCTTTATTACATGTTCATATCAAGAGGTTTTCGGTTCAGGACGGCGCCCGAGAGGCGAGTTGATGGCCCCCCTAGAGTTCGATCTTTCTGAGCAAATTGTTCGGGAGCTGGCACAAGACGCCACGCCAAATTCGGCGAAGCTCTTGGTTGATTTTCTCAAGCTGCTGGATAAATGGAACAATGTTTATAACCTGACATCGATCTCTCCGAAACAAATGTGGGTAAGCGCTCACATCTACGATAGCCTATCTATATCAAGGATGATCCCAACAGGGAGCGTGCTAGATGTAGGTACTGGTGGAGGGTTTCCCGGCATCCCATTGGCAATCACTCAGCCGCAAAGAGAGTTTGCGTTACTCGATCGCAGCCAAAAGAAAACAAGTTTTTTGCGTCAGGCGGTAATTGAACTTGGGTTAAGTAATGTGAAAATAATCACTAGCCGCATAGAGGCATACAAGACGGATCGGCTTTTCGATGTTATTGTCTCGCGTGCGTTCAGCGACTTGCGGCCATTCGTCGAATCGGTCGAGAGGCTTCTTTCTCCAACAGGAGTTTTGTTGGCGATGAAGGGCAAGAATCCGACAAGCGAAATTGATTCATTACCATCGGGTTGGGTACAGCAAACTGTTGCATTGGACGTGCCAAGACTCGATGCAGAGCGACATCTTGTGGTGCTGACAAAAAATAAGTTGATGACTGAGGATTAAATAACGTGGCCTCTTGGATTATTGCCATCGCGAACCAGAAAGGAGGCGTTGGTAAAACAACGACGACAATTAATCTTGCGACGGAGATTCAAGGCCGAGGATCTCGGGTTCTCTTGATTGATCTCGATCCTCAGGGGAATGCGACCACTGGCAGTGGGATCGATAAAAAAACCGTGACATCAAGTGTGTATGACGTGCTTGCGAACGGTATCGGTATCGCTGATGTGCGAGTGAAAAGTGGTTCGGGACATTACGACGTACTGCCGGCGAATCAAGACCTAGCAGGAGCAGAGGTTGAGCTTGTTGAGGTACAAAATAGAGACCAACGGTTGAAGCAAGCGTTGACGGCTGTTCACGATGAATACGATTATGTGTTGGTTGATTGCCCGCCCGCACTTAGCTTGTTGACACTCAATGGTCTTGCGGCTGCTCGATCTGTCATGATCCCGATGCAGTGTGAATATTACGCACTTGAAGGATTAAGTGATTTGGTCAACACAATCAAGCGAGTGAAGTTGCGGTTAAATCCTCAATTAGAAATTGGTGGATTGGTCCGAACAATGTTCGATGGGCGTAACTCACTCACGAATCAGGTCTCCGAACAGCTGTTGCATCATTTCGGGGCTAAGGTTTTTGAAACGGTAATACCTAGAAATGTTCGTGTTGCGGAGGCGCCAAGTTTCGGCATGCCAGTGACTGTATACGACAAGCTGTCAAAGGGAGCTGAGGCGTATCGAGCGCTAACGGACGAATTTCTCTTAAGATTTGAAAAAGGTTGAAGATGGTCAAGATGAAAGGATTGGGTCGGGGCCTTGATGCGTTGCTGGGCTCGACGGAAGAGGTAAATCAGAGCTTAACCCAAGATCAATCGCTACCAGTCAATTCGTTGAGTCCGGGAAAATATCAGCCACGACTCGCAGTTAATGATGATTCGATAACGGAGCTAGCGGAATCGATTCGTTCGCAAGGCATCATACAACCGTTGATAGTACGTCGAGTTGGTGGAGACAGTTACGAGATCATTGCAGGCGAGCGACGATGGCGGGCTGCAAAACAAGCTGGTCTCGACAGTGTGCCCGTGATCATCAAGGAGGTGGACGATAACGCTGCATTGGCAATGGCGCTGATTGAGAACATTCAGCGAGAGGATTTGAACGTCATTGATGAAGCGCTTGGAATTAAACGATTAATCGAGGAGTTCGGGCTAACTCATGAGGGCGCAGCTAATGTTCTTGGCAAATCGCGTGCATCAGTTACCAATGCACAACGCTTGCTTCAATTGACCGAGGAAGTTCAGGTGTTACTCAAAAGCGGGAAGATCGAAATGGGCCATGCTCGGGCCTTGGTGGGTTTGGAATCTCGAAGACAAAAAGAATTGGCAACACGCATCGTGGCGCTTGGACTCAGCGTAAGAGATGCTGAGAGTTTAGCCAGAAAGGACCCCCTAGCGACTAAATCTAGCGGGACTAAATCCAAGTCACCCCAAAGGGTAGATCGGGACCTCGTCAATTTACAGACTGACATTTCCGAATCGCTTGGCACGAGCGTTAAGATCAACGCGAATAAAAAAGGGGCCGGAAAGCTCACCATTGCGTTTTCCGGGCTCGAGGAGTTGGACGCAATTCTGGCGAAACTGCGGCATCGATAGCTGAGGCGACGAGCGGATTCGTTGACACTATTCGGACGAATAACTAGAATACCCCCCTTTTTGTGGGTTGGTTAGCGCTCGGATTTGCGCATGAGGCCGATTGCGAAGTGAGCTCAAGCAAATGACGCCACGCTTTGGGGCGAAGCGAGTCTTAATGACTCAAGCTATAATTGCGGCGGTCGCAACAATCGGTTTTGGTGTTTTAAGTGATTTTTCGGCGGTAACGAAGTCATCGGCTCTTGGAGGTTTAATTGCGTTCATCCCTTCGGCCTACTATGTCTGGAGATCTTCCAGGCTGCTGAATCCGGGCGAGGCGGCGGAAATACTGAAGGCAAATTACAAGGCCGAGGCGGGAAAACTTGGTTTAACAGCAGTTTTGTTCGGAGTGGCATTTACCCAGTTCGGACCTATAGCGGCGGTACCCTTGTTTGCGACATATATATTAACGTTGTTGTCGTATTGGGTCGCGCTGCTCTTAGTCAGATAAACGAAATATAGAGAAACAAATATATGGCCTCATCTGGAGCACAAACTTCGAGTGAATACATCGCACACCACCTTCAAAACCTTCACGTGGGTCAAGGCTTTTGGAGCGTGCATCTTGATACCTTAATTGTCTCTGGTCTTCTTGGACTGCTTGCTTTTGGGTTGATGGCGTACCTCGCGAAGAAAGCGACCAGCACCACGCCGTCTGGCGCTCAGAACTTCGTGGAAATGGTAGTGACTTTGGTTGATGACCAAGTAAAAGACACCTTCCATGCAAAGAGTAATTTGGTGACACCTTTGGCGATTACGATTTTTGTGTGGGTGTTTTTAATGAATGCTATGGACTTAATCCCCGTTGACTTCTTGCCCGAAACGGCGAAAGCGGCAGGTGTTGATTATTTAAAAGTCGTGCCAACAACCGATTTGAATCTGACTTTTGGCATGGCGTTCGCTGTGTTTGTGATGATGATCGCATTCAACTTTAAGTACAAAGGTGCGGGCGGATTTCTTAAAGAAGCCTTAACGGTGCCGTTTGGCAAGTACATGTTCCCCGTCAATTTGCTCTTCAGAATTATTGAAGACATTGCGAAGCCAATTTCACTGTCTCTTCGTTTGTTCGGAAACATGTATGCCGGTGAAATGGTATTTATTCTGTTAGCTGTTCTGATGGGGGCTTCTTACGTTTGGATGCCTGTCGGGGCAGTCTTGAGTCTTGGTTGGGCTCTTTTCCACATATTGATCATCACGCTGCAGGCTTTTGTATTCATGATGCTTACGGTCGTTTATATGAGCATGGCGTCAGAACATCATTAATTTTTAACTGAAATTTCTTACAACTTTAATTTGTATTAGGAGAAAAAAATGGAACTCGCATCCGTACTTGGTATGACAGCAATCGCAGTGGCTTTGCTTATTGGCATGGGCGCACTCGGAACAGCTATTGGGTTTGGTATTCTCGGTGGTCGATTCCTCGAAGGCGCGGCTCGTCAGCCAGAGATGATCCCAACTCTTCAGGTGAAAATGTTTATTGTTGCTGGTCTTCTTGATGCCGTAACAATGATTGGTGTTGGTATCGCGTTGTTCTTGTTGTTCGCGAACCCTTTCCCAGCAATGATGGGCTAACTGGTTCGGGTCTTCAAATTAAGCGCAGGAGAAAAGCGTGAATATAAACGCAACACTATTAGGCCAAGCGCTCTGGTTCGGACTCTTCATATGGCTCACCATGAAGTACGTTTGGCCCCCGCTCCAAAAAGCGATGCAGGAGCGCCAAAAGCAAATCGCTGATGGCCTTGCTGCTGGTGAGAAAGGTAGACAAGAGCTCGCTCAGGCTGCAGAAAAAGTCACACTTGAACTTCAAAAGGCCCGAGAGCAAGCATCTGAGATTGTCTCTCAAGCGGAGAAACGTTCTGGCGAGCTTGTCGAGGAAGCTAAAAACCAAGCAAAGGCAGAAGGCGATAGGATCGTTGCTGCAGCTAAAGCAGAAATTGATCAAGAGCTTAACCGTGCTAAGGAGCAACTTCGCTCGCAGCTTGCAAGCTTAGCGGTTGTCGGTGCGGAGCAAATCCTCAAGAAAGAAATCGATGCGTCTGCACACGCCGACATGTTGAAAAGACTTGAGACGGAGCTGGGGTAAGGTATGGCTGAGTTAGCAACTTTGGCAAGACCATATGCCCAGGCAATTTTCACTCTGGGTAAAGAGAATAATAGTCTTGATGCGTGGTCTGATTCATTGGCGTTTGTTGACGCAGTGTCAACTGATGACCAGTTTAAATCGATCGCGAATGCGCCAGATATAAAAATTAGCGACGTCGAGAAATTGTTTGTCTCAATCATCCAGGACAAGGTGTCGAAAGAAGTTGTTAATTTCGTCAGACTTCTCGTTGCTAATGGTCGGTTAACTGTTCTGAGTGAGGTTGTGTCTCAATTTGAGAAGCTCAAATCAGATGACGATGGGCTCGTTGAGGCGAAGATTGATTCAGCGTTTGAATTGAATGCTGACCAAATCCAAACCATCGTTGACGGTCTTTCGAAGAAGTTAAACAAAAAAATTGATCCAGCCGTGAACGTAGACGCGAGTCTAATTGGCGGCATAAAAATCCAAGTTGGTGACAAGGTCTGGGATGCTTCTGTGAGAGGGCGTCTACAAGAAATGACCGTGGCCTTAACGAATTAAATTTTAGGAGCATTGACTCATGCAGTTAAATCCATCAGAGATCAGCGAGCTGATTAAAGGCAAGATTCAAAATTTTGAATCAGCAACTGAAGCAAAGACCCAGGGTACCGTCGTTTCTGTCACGGATGGTATCTGTCGTGTTCATGGGCTGTCAGACGTGATGCAGGGAGAGATGTTGGAGTTTCCTGGAAACACGTTCGGTCTCGCACTAAACCTTGAGCGAGACTCGGTTGGTGCCGTTGTGCTGGGTGACTATACCCACATCACCGAGGGCGATACGGTTAAGTGTACAGGCCGCATTCTCGAGGTTCCAGTTGGCCGAGAGCTCTTGGGACGTGTCGTTGATGCGCTTGGCCAGCCGATAGATGGCAAGGGCCCGATTAACGCGAAAGAGACCGACGCAATCGAGAAAGTTGCACCGGGCGTGATTTGGCGTCAGTCAGTTGATGAACCAGTTCAGACAGGATTGAAATCTATTGACGCGATGGTGCCAGTTGGTCGCGGCCAGCGAGAGCTTGTCATCGGTGATAGACAAACGGGTAAAACCGCGGTGGCGATTGATGCGATCATCAACCAAAAAGGAAAAGACCTGATTTGCGTTTACGTCGCGATTGGTCAAAAAGCGTCGACCGTGGCCAACGTGGTTCGTAAGCTCGAAGAGCATGGCGCAATGGAATACACCATTGTTGTTGCAGCAACCGCTTCTGACTCGGCTGCGATGCAGTACATCGCGGCATACTCTGGATGCACGATGGGAGAATACTTCCGCGATCGAGGCGAAGACGCACTGATTATTTATGATGACTTAACAAAGCAGGCTTGGGCGTACAGACAAATATCCCTCTTGCTGCGTCGTCCTCCAGGCCGGGAAGCTTACCCTGGTGATGTGTTCTACTTACACTCACGTTTGTTGGAGCGAGCCGCTCGAGTATCTTCAGCGTGGGTAGAGCGACACACTAACGGTGAAGTCAAAGGAAAAACGGGATCACTCACGGCGCTACCGATTATTGAGACACAGGCGGGTGACGTATCGGCTTTCGTTCCCACTAACGTGATTTCGATTACCGACGGACAGATCTTCTTGGAAACTGATTTGTTTAACGCAGGCATTAGACCAGCGATTAACGCAGGTGTGTCGGTCTCTCGAGTGGGTGGTGCCGCGCAAACAAAAATCATGAAAAGAAAAGATACTGGAGGCGGCGTTCGATTGTCTCTTGCTCAGTATCGTGAACTTGCGGCGTTTGCTCAGTTTGCGTCTGATTTGGACGAAGCAACACGTAAGCAGCTCGAAAGAGGTCAAAAGGTTACTGAACTCATGAAGCAACCTCAGTACCAGCCAATGGAAGTGTGGGAGATGGCCCTCACGTTGTTTGCGGTGAATAATGATGTGTTTGACGACATCGATGTAGACAAGGCGTTAAGTGCCGAGAAATCGATGAAGGATTATTTGAAGAGCAAATACGCAGACTTGGTTGGTCGCATTGATCAGGCCAAGAATTTGAGCGCCGAAGACGAGGATGCTTTGAAGGCGGCGATCCAAGACTGGAAATCTAACGGTTCTTATTAATCTACTTTAATGATGCTGAATTGGATGATTAAAGATAGAGAGGCGATCTGATGGCGGGTACTAAAGAGATAAGAACCAAAATTAAGAGTGTTCAAAATACTCGAAAGATTACCAAGGCGATGGAGATGGTTGCTGCGTCAAAGATGCGTAAAGCACAAGAGCGCATGCGCGCCGCACGACCGTTTGCTGAAAAAATTCGTGCTGTTGCGGCGAATATTTCTCACGCAAACCCTGAATATCGACATCCTTACCTGACTGAGCGAGATACCGTGAAGCGAGCGGCGATGATCGTTGTTACAACGGACAAAGGGCTATGTGGCGCGTTGAATACCAACGTGTTGCGTATGGCACTCGCGCAATACAAGCAGTGGCAAGACGAGGGTGAGGAAGTTGATGTTTGCTGTATTGGTAGTAAGAGTGTCAGCTTCATGCAACGACTTGGTGCTAACGTCGTTGCCGAAGTCAGTGGACTTGGCGATGCGCCGAAAATGGAAACCATTTTGGGAGCGATCAAAGTCATCTTAGATGGATACAACGAGGATCGTTTCGACCGAGTTGTTTTGTTCTATAACAAGTTCATCAACACCATGAAACAAGAGCCGGTAGTTGAGCAGCTGTTACCGGTTAAAGGCGAGAAACTTGGTGCGCCAGACGGGGCTTGGGATTACATTTACGAGCCCGATGCGAAAGAGGTTCTTGACCAAGTTTTGAATCGATATATCGAGGCCGTTGTTTATCAGTCTGTGGCTGAGAACATGTCCTCAGAACAATCAGCACGGATGGTCGCAATGAAAGCCGCGTCAGACAATGCTGCCACACTCATTGACGAGTTAACGCTCGTTTACAACAAGTCGCGTCAGGCCGCAATTACTCAGGAGCTATCTGAAATTGTGAGCGGCGCAGCAGCAGTTTAATTTTTAACAGAATTTAATTTATACGGATAGAGAAAGCCATGTCACAACCAACTGGAACAATTGTGCAATGTATCGGAGCTGTCGTTGATATCGAGTTCCCTCGAGAGACGATGCCAAATGTGTACGACGCGTTGAAATTATCAGGAGAAGCTGCCGGAGGTCTCGCCGAAGACGGGTTAACGTTTGAGGTTGAGCAGCAGCTTGGAGACGGCGTTGTTCGTTGTATCGCCTTGGGCTCGACTGATGGATTACGCCGAGGAATGAAAGTTGATGCAACAGGCGCCCCGATCTCTGTGCCTGTTGGACACGGAACACTGGGTCGAATTATGGACGTGCTTGGCAGACCGATTGATGAGGCTGGCCCTGTTCAGGCGGACGAATTGAGACCGATTCACGCTGCAGCTCCCAAGTTTGCTGAGCTATCTCCATCGGTTGATTTGTTGGAGACTGGTATCAAAGTGATTGATTTGATCTGCCCATTCGCGAAGGGTGGAAAGATCGGATTGTTCGGTGGTGCTGGCGTTGGTAAGACCGTGAATATGATGGAGCTCATTAACAACATTGCGAAACAGCACTCTGGTCTTTCGGTGTTTGCTGGTGTTGGAGAGCGAACTCGTGAAGGTAACGACTTCTATCATGAGATGAAGGAGTCAAACGTTCTTGACAAGGTTGGAATGGTGTTCGGTCAGATGAACGAGCCTCCTGGAAATAGACTCCGTGTGGCACTTACTGGTCTGACAATGGCGGAAAAATTCCGTGACGAAGGAAGAGACATTCTGTTCTTCGTTGATAATATTTATCGTTACACACTCGCCGGAACTGAGGTATCAGCGTTACTTGGTCGTATGCCGTCTGCGGTGGGATATCAGCCAACATTGGCAGAGGAAATGGGTAAGTTGCAGGAGCGAATCGTATCAACTAACGTTGGTTCGATTACGTCGATTCAGGCGGTATATGTTCCTGCTGATGACTTGACCGACCCATCTCCTGCAACGACATTCGGACACTTGGACGCGACAGTCGTTTTGAGCCGTGATATCGCTTCACTTGGTATTTATCCAGCGGTTGACCCGCTTGATTCAACTTCAAGGCAGGTTGATCCAAACGTGATCGGTGAAGAGCACTACAGCACCACACGTGCTGTTCAAGCGACACTTCAGAGATACAAGGAATTGAGGGACATTATTGCAATTCTCGGTATGGACGAACTTTCGCCTGAAGACAAGTTGGCGGTTTCAAGAGCTCGTAAAATCCAGCGATTCCTATCTCAGCCTTTCCACGTCGCTGAGGTCTTTACTGGATCTCCGGGTAAATTCGTATCACTGAAAGACACGATTAGAGGCTTTAAGATGATCGTGAATGGTGAGTGCGATGAGCTTCCAGAGCAGGCGTTCTATATGGTCGGTGGAATTGAAGAGGCCTTTGAGAAAGCCAAGACACTTTCATAAAAACTGAGCGCCGAAATGGCGCTCAACCTAAAAGATTGAATAAATAGGACTATTTATGGCAAGCACGATTCAAGTCGAAGTGGTTAGCGCGGAGGAGTCGGTATTTTCTGGAGAGGCGACTTTCGTGGCTGTACCTGGTGAGATGGGTGAACTAGGAATCTATCCAAGGCACACACCACTCATTACGAGAATTCGGCCTGGCTCAGTAAGAATTCTTGGTTCTGAGGGGTCCAATGAGACCTCTATATTCGTCGCAGGTGGTATTTTGGAGATACAACCAGGAGCTGTGACCGTCTTAGCCGATACGGCGATTCGGAGTAAAGACCTTGACGAAGCGCGGGCATTAGAGGCTCAAAAACGAGCTGAAGAAGCGCTCCGCTCCGCTACTGACAAACAAGAAATTGCGACTGTCGAGGCTGAGTTGGCTATGTTGGGTGCTCAGCTAGCAGAAATCAGGAAGTTAAGAAAGAACTGATCCAAGTATCAAGAGGCTTTTTGAAAAAGCAGCTTACGCTGCTTTTTTTTTGTCTGTTAAGATCGTCATATCCACAATTCGCTACTCGGACACAACACCACTAATGTCTATCATGAAGAGATCTTTTGCTGCCTTTGTCGGGCTGCTTTCATTGTTAACAATCGCTGCTTGCTCAGATACTTCCAATACGGTGAAAATCGCTTTTATAGGACCTTTAACCGGGGGTACTTCAGCAGGTGGCCTGGGTGGTCGCAATTCGGCTGAGCTTGCGATACGCATGCGTAACGCTGAACCCTCTACAACGCACCAGTATGAGTTGGTTGCGTTGGATGATGAATGTAAGCCGAATGTTGGTGTTCAAGTAGCCACAAAGGCCGCAGCGGATAACACCGTGATCGGTGGCGTGACACATTATTGCTCTGCCGTCGCGATGGGGACGGTCGACATCTATCATAAGTTTGGTCTTCCTGTGGTTGTCTGGGGCGCCGTTCTGCCTGACATCACTTACGGAAATGACTATCCGGAGATTCACAGAGTCAACGGCACGATGATCAATCAAAATGAAGTAGCGGCATCGTTCATGGTTTCCAAGGGTTTCTCAACTTGGGCGGTGATTCATGACACGACCGACTACGGGAAAGGACACAACACTTATTTTTCAAAATCTTTAATTGAGAACGGAGGATCCATTCTTGGGACGTTTGGTGTGAATGCAGATCAACAAGATTTCACCGCTGAGCTAACGAAGATCAAGGCGCTTAACCCCGATGTCATTTATTTTGGTGGACTTGTTCCAACCGGTGTTCGCATTCGCGCGCAGATGTCTAAACTTGGTATGACTCAAGTATTTCAGGGAACATCAGGGATTGTTTCAGATGCGTTTATTGAAGGTACCGGAGACTTGGCCGAAGGGGTCGTGGCGTTTCGGGAAGGAGCACCGACTGAAAAACTCCCTGGTGGAAAGATGTTTTTGGAAAACTATCAGGCAGCGAACTTTAATGAACCTCCTGAGGCTTACGGCGCATTCTCATTTGCAGCCACGAATCTAATTATTGATGCAATCGAGAAAGTCGGTCCAGACCGATTGGCGGTGATGCAGGAGCTGAACAATACGCGCGATCACGATTCAATTGTCGGCGCAGTGACTTTTGATGAGCACGGACAAAACACGATAGCTTTAATTACGAAATACGTGATTCAGGATGGCGCTTGGACTGTGTGGGAGGATAGCGACTACGCAAGCGGACAACGCGTACTTGATTAGAGCAACTCGGAGCTATCGGTGGATATCGGTTTTTTAGGACAATACCTCATCAATGGATTAGTCCAAGGTGTCACCTATTCTTTGGTTGCTGTTGGATTCACGCTGTTTTTTGGTGTGCTCGATGTCATCAAATTTTCCCATGGCGATGTGTTGATGTTGGGTGCGTTTACCGGATTGACCATCTACTTGGGCCTGGATCCTCTGTCACTACCACCGTCGATCACACTTTGCATTATTTTGATAGCTAGCATTTTATCGATGGGTTTTGTCGGCGCACTGCTCTGTAAATTTTTAGTTTTGCCGCTAAAGTCAGCACCGCCGCTCAATACGCTGTTGATTACCTTGATGTTCGGAACGGTCATTCGCGAGTCCGTGCGATTGTTCTTTCCCAATGGATCAAACCCTAAGCCTTTTCCAGAGTTGCTGCCGACCAATGCCATTAACCTTGGTAATTTGAATTTACGAGTCGATAGCGTGTTGATTATTTTATTTGCCGTCGTAGCGATTGTGCTCACTCACTTTATTATCAACAAAACTCGAACGGGGCTTGCGATAAGAGCCGTTGCTCAAGATGAGGAAACGGCGCGCTTAATGGGCATCGATTTCAAAAAAACCGTGCTGATTACATTCGCGTTGGGGTCCGGCCTCGCCGCATTGTCGGGAGTCAGTACGGGACTTTATTATCAGGAAATTAACTTTGGCATGGGCCTTATGCTTGGTGTGATCGGCTTCAGTGCAGCGGTTCTCGGAGGGCTAGGAAGCGTTTATGGCGCGATTGTCGGAGGGCTGATATTTGCTGCGCTTCAAACGATTGGTGCGATATGGTTTAGTGTGCCGGCGTACAAAGACGTGTTCGCTTTTGCCGTTGTCATCATGTTGATGGCGTGGCGTCCTACCGGTTTACTCGCAGACCGCACCTCGGAGAGGGTGTGATAGTGCCAAGCATTTTCCGAGAGAGGTGGCCCGTTCTGCTTTTAGGCTTAGCGGCCTATGTGTCGACCTTCTTGTTTTTACATCTTGAGCAAGAGTGGGAGATCGCACTACTACTAGGTATCGTTCCCCTAGTGCTTTACATTGCAAAAAAATCTGGGATGTCCGCTAAGTGTCGTCAAGCCGTCGGTGTTGCGCCAGTCTTCACGAAAGTGGTGTTTTTGCTCAGCGCGCTCGCGTTAATTGTGACGCTTCGTCATGAGCATTTCGCGTTACTGTTGCTTGCAACGGTATTGTTGTACGCGACCATCAGCTTGGGTTTGACCATTCAATTTGGTTACGCTGGCTTAGTTAATTTCGCGGCGATTGCGTTTTTTGGTATCGGCGCTTATACGATGGCGGTTTTAAACCAGAGCCAAAATGGCTTACCTGATTTAATGATCATTGTGATCGGTGGTGTTGTGGCCGCTTTAATTGGATCGTTGCTGATCCTTCCCGTTTTAAGAACGAAGGGACACTACGCGGCTTTAATTACGATTGCCTTTGGATTGCTGTTTCGCAGTTTTCTGGAGGTCAATGATATTTTAGGTGGGCCACAAGGACTTAAGGTTTCCGGTTTAAATATTCTTGGCTGGGACTTCGCCCAGAGTTTCCCCGCGATTTTGGGTGGCGGCTCGTTTTATGTCGGCTATACCCTCCTCGCTTTGGTTTTGTTGATTTGTGTGTTTTCCATGACACGTCTGATCGAGAGTTCTTGGTTGGGGCTCAATATGGATTCCGTCAGATTAGATGAGACCGCATCAGCATCATTCGGTATCAATGTCGCTCGGTGGAAAATCATGGCGTTTACCGTAGGAAACTTTTTTGCCGGAATGTCCGGTGCGCTTTATGCCTCGATGTCTGGTTTTGTTGCGCCAGCCAGCTTTAATTTATCCGATTCGTTATTGCTGGTATCTATTGTGTTGCTGGGAGGCATGGGGAACGCGGTGAGTGTCATCCCTGCTGCGTTTTTAGTCGTGGTTTTGCCCGAAAAATTCCAGGTGATACAAGAGTATCGTCTCCTGCTGTTTGCAGTGATTGTGATTTTGATTTTGAGATTTAAGCCCAGCGGCTTGATGCCAAGACCTCTGCGCCGATTGATCAATACATCAAGCAAATGACCACTAACGCCCTTACCGCTAAAAACTTGACTGTCAGTTTCGGTGGCCTTAAGGCGCTAGACGGACTGAATCTAAATGTAGAGCTGGGACAATTTCTTGGTTTGATTGGACCTAACGGATCGGGTAAAACAACCTTCTTCAACGTGTTAACCGGAATTTATAAACCGACTAATGGGACAGTCACACTGGGCGAGACCGACATCACCGGAGCGACGCCCAACCAGATATATGAATTCGGTATTACGCGCACGTTTCAGCGGTTACGGCTCGCGCCTACGCTATCGGTGTTAGATAACTTGATACTCGGAAACCAAAGAAATTTACATCTGGGATTCATAGGGAATATTTTTAACCGAAAACGTTTACGACGAGAAATCGCGTCGCAAACAGAGCAAAGCCGAGAGCTACTTGGTCGTTTCAGCTCAGGTCTGGTATCGAAGCTGTATGAACCCATCACTGCGTTATCAATGATCGATCGCCGACGAGTCGAGGTATGCCGCGCATTAATCAGTGACCCGAAAATACTGTTACTCGATGAGCCCTCAGCTGGAATGACGCATGATGAGACCAGCGCCTTGATGAACGAATTGCTTGCGTGGAGAGATCAACATAAAGAGTTATCCATCATATTGATTGAGCATGAAATGGATTTGATTGATCGGATTTGTGATCGTTGTGTGGTGCTGAATTATGGACAGAAAATAGCTGAAGGAACCTATCAGGAAGTAGCGAATGATCGGATGGTTCGAGAAGCTTATCTGGGCGAGGACTGAGCTCTCATGGGGGAAACACTCTTAGAGGTCAATGAGTTAACGGCTGGGTATGATCAGGCCGATGTCATACATCACGTGAGCATGCAAGTGAATCAGGGTGAAATCACTTGTTTATTGGGTGCTAACGGTGCTGGTAAGACGACATTGATTCGAACATTATTAGGCCTTAATGCACCGCGTGCTGGAACTGTTCGCTTCGGTGCCGAGGACATCACGCAAACTCCGACCCATCACATCGCGAGAAAGGGAATTACTTGTGTGCCTGAGGGCCGGCGAGTTTTTTCAAAAATGTCCGTAATGGAAAATTTAAGGTCAGGAGCTTACTTAGAAACAAGTGATAAAAAAATTCAAGATCGAATCGATGAGGTTTTTGAGTTTTTTCCTCGGCTAAAAGAGCGTGCTCCACAGTTGGCGGGAACCATGTCGGGGGGAGAGCAAGCCATGCTCTCTATTGGTCGGGGTTTAATGAGTCAGCCCAAATTGATGATTTTCGATGAACCGTCTCTCGGTTTGTCGCCTCTTTTTGTAAAGGAAAATTTCCGTATTATTGAATCAATAAATAAACGGGGAGTGACGGTTCTCTTAGTCGAGCAAAATGTAAAACAAACTCTGGGCATTGCACACAGAGGTTATGTGATGTCTCAGGGGCAGATTGTCGCAAGTGGAGACGTCGCGTCACTAAGAGAAGATCCAGCCGTAAAAGCTGCATATTTCGGCGCTGACAACGGGTAGAAACATAAGGAGAAGATCGTGTCGACAGTGGTAGAGCTCACGAAACAATTAGTTCGGATGAACACCATTAATCCGCCAGGAGAAGAGGAAGCATGTGCTCGGTTTCTCGGCAACATGTTGGAGGAGGCGGGTTTTTCTGTCGCCTATTTTCCGTTGGGTGATAAACGAGCGAGTTTAGTCGCTCGGATTGGCGGTACAGATGATAAAAAACCGCTGTGTCTCACAGGCCACATCGACACCGTTCCTCTGGGCGCAGCGTCATGGACGAAAGATCCATTTTGCGGTGAAACAGATAGTGGCAAATTATTTGGTCGTGGGACAAGTGATATGAAGTCCGGAGTCGCTGCCTTTGTTGCCGCCTCCATTGCGCTAGCGCCGAAATTACGACAATCCCCAGGATTGGAATTGGTCATCACGGCTGGTGAGGAAATTGGGTGTGAAGGTGCATTTGATCTCGTTCGCCAGCAGGGGGCACTTGGTCGCGCCGGCGCAGTTGTCGTTGGTGAGCCGACCTCAAATCAACCTTACATTGGACATAAGGGCGCTTACTGGCTCACGGCAAAAACAAAAGGAGTCACGGCTCATGGTTCTATGCCCGAACTCGGTGACAATGCCGTTTACAAGGCAGCAAGAGCGATATCTGCTTTAGAACAATTTAAGTTCTCTAATCCGCCTCACGACATCATGGGGCAAGCAAGTTTGAATGTCGGAATGGTCCATGGTGGGCTAAACATTAACTCTGTCCCCGATGAGGCCTCTATATCCATCGACATACGCAGTGTTCCATCATCGAAGCACACTGATATTAAAGATCAGCTTTGCAGTTGCCTTGGCCCAGATGTGAGTCTTGAGACTTTTATCGATCTAGAGAGCGTGTACACGGAATCAGACGACCCTTGGATACAAAAAATACTTGATATCACAGCACCATACCTTGGATATCGGCCCGAGGGAAAAGTCGGGACTTACTTTACGGACGCCGCAGCGCTCACCCCGGCATATGGATCTCCACCGACGGTCATTTTGGGACCAGGGGAGTTAGACATGGCGCACAAAACGGACGAATATTGTGTGTTAGAACGAGTCGATGTGTCGTTTGATCTTTACAAGGACATCATTTCAGACTGGTGTCATCTTTAATTCTGGGTCTCTATGCGTTTGATCTGATTCAAGCATGAATTTCTATTCCCTCATTGAGGATACGGTCCGTGAGTACCCGAAAAATGTCGCGGTTAAATTGCCGGATAACACGCGGATCACTTACGAAGAATTATCTCGACAGGTCTCCCGCTATGTGAATGCGCTTACAGAATTAGAGGTGCCGCGAGGGGCAAAGATCATCGCGCAAGTGGAGAAAAGCTTACCGAGCCTCTACTTATATCTCGCCTGTCTTAAGGCAGGTTTTGTTTTTGTTCCGCTTAATACGGCGTATCGATCTGAAGAGTTGAAATATTTCATCGAAGACGCTAAGCCCGCCCTTGTTGTTGTGGATTCGGCAAATCTTCTTATGGTGAGTGAATTGGTTGATGCATCAGGCAACGCGCATACGCGCGCTATTAGCGGATCTCAACCGGGTGCGCTGGACACCGTTGCCCAAACGATGGCTGATACTAGTCCGGTGGCCTCTGTTAACGAGGATGACGTTGCGACAATTATCTATACGTCGGGGACGACTGGGCGGAGTAAGGGTGCGATGGTGAGCCATCGAAACCTGATCTCGAATGTCAGATCTCTCACAAAACTATGGGCGTTCACGGATACTGATACCCTCATCCATGCGCTACCAATTTTCCATGTTCATGGTCTTTTCGTTGCGAATCATTGTGCGTTAACAACAGGAGCGACGATGATTTGGCTATCAAAGTTTGAGGAGGCTAAGGTTATTGACGCATTAGGCTCGGGCACGGTGATGATGGGTGTTCCGACTTTTTACACACGACTGTTGGCGGCGCGTGAATTCACGGCCGAGGTGTGTCGCTCAATGCGATTATTTATTTCTGGATCTGCGCCATTATTAGCAGAGACGCATGAATCATTTGAAGCTCGTGTTGGACACAGAATTCTTGAGCGTTATGGGATGTCAGAGGCTGGCATGATCACCAGTAACCCGTATGAAGGTATACGAAAACCAGGGACCGTAGGCAAACCTCTTCCGGATGTTGAGCTAAGGCTTGTTGGTGATGATGGAGAGGCCTGTCCGCCTGGAGAGAAGGGGCACATTCAAATTAAGGGGCCCAACGTGTTCTTGGGATATCTCAACTTGCCGGATAAAACGCGACAAGAGTTTACGGAAGATGGCTGGTTTAAAACAGGCGACATTGGTGAACTAGACGATGACCAATATGTGTCAATCGTGGGACGCTCTAAGGACTTGATTATTACGGGTGGGTATAACGTGTATCCGAAAGAAATTGAGGCCGTGATTGACGAGGATGAACGGGTTGTTGAATCAGCAGTTTTTGGTATTGCAGACCCAGATTTTGGAGAGGCTGTGACGGCAGCTGTCGTGCTGGTTGACGGTGCTGTGTTCGACCAAGGCGCGTTTATCGTCGGTTTAAAGGAGCGGCTTGCGAGCTACAAGGTTCCAAAAGAGATTCACGTTGTTCCAGCTTTACCCCGAAACGCGATGGGGAAAGTGCAAAAATCTCTATTGAGAGATACGTTTCAATCGAGTGAGCAAGTCAATAAGCTTTGAATGACCGACACGTTAGTGGCCAGTCTGGTAGGTGATATTGAGCGCCAGGGTTGGTCGGTTACCCAAGGGTTATTTGATGCTTCTTTGATTTCTGACCTTCGTGAATATGCACAGAGAGGGTTAGTGGAAGGCCATTTTAGGTCTGCCGGAATCGGCTCAGGTGGAGATTATCGAATTCGAGATGATATTCGAGGCGACAAAATAAAGTGGCTAGACCCGCTAGATAGTGATGCGGCGGTTAAGCGTGTGTTTGCGCAAATGAGCGATGTTAAGGAAACGATCAATCGCTCTTTATTTTTAGGCCTGTTTGATTTTGAATGCCACTTGGCATGTTATGACGCCGGGATGGGCTATGAACGTCATTTTGATCGACCACAAGGTAGTGATTTAAGGCGATTGACGACGACCCTGTATCTTAATGAAGGTTGGCGACCATCTTATGGCGGACAGCTGAGGATTTATTTCAATGATGATGGGGGTCAATTCATCGATGTAGAACCTGAAGCCGGTACATGCGTGTTTTTTTTAAGTGAACAATTTGAACACCAGGTACTTCCCTGTTCAAAGAGGCGCTTTAGTCTCTCAGGTTGGTTTAATCAACGACCAGCGCGGTGACTGGGAGGATTAAACCTCAAAAATCGTAGTGAACATTTTGATAGCAAGCCCCAGCAGAACGAATGCAAAGATTTTTTTTAACGTACCTACCGGTAGGCTATGAGCTAACTTAGCACCAAATGGGACGGTAATGAAAGTTCCTAATACGATACCAGCGAGGGCCGGTAAGTAAACATAGCCCACGCTGAGTGATGGCATCAAACTTTCACCGAGTCCCGTCAACACATAGCCAATGGTTCCTGCTGCGGCGATGGGTAGACCCAGTGCAGCAGATGTGCCAACGGCATTTCGCATGGGGATGTTACACATCACCATCAAGGGGATCGTGATCACACCACCGCCAACCCCAACTAAACTCGACAGTACGCCAACGAGACTGGCGCCAACGCCTAGCCCGATGCGAGAAGGCAAATTTCGCGTTGATTTTGGTTTGATATTAAGGATGAGTTGTGCTGCTGAGTAGAACGCGAAAACCATAAACAGGCTGGCAAGAATTTTCGGATCGAGTGAGTCTGCGAATAGACTACCCAACAGTGTCCCGACGACTAAAAATAGAGCGCTATTTTTAAAAACGGGCCAGAGCACGGCCCCTCTGGCGTGATGCGCGCGAATACTGGAAATAGAGGTGAACACGATCGAGGCGAGAGACGTCCCGATTGCTAAGTGTAGGATTCGTTCATTCTCAAAACCTTGTGCTGTAAACACGAACACCATGAGAGGAACGAGTAGCGTTCCCCCTCCGATTCCCAGTAAGCCTGCAAATAGACCCACGAAGAGCCCCATTACCAGGTAGACAAGCCACCATTCGATCATTTGGCTAGTTTATTGATGTGTTCCCACTCTGGTGCAGTAACAGGGGTGATTGAGAGACGGGATCCGCGTTGGAGCACTCGCATGTTCGCAAGTTTTTTTTCTTCCCGCATTTGGTCGAGTGAAATAAGTTTGATTTGCTTGACGTATTTCACGTCAACAAGCAACCAGCGAGGATTTTCACGACTCGATTTCGGATCAAAGTATTTGCTTTTGGGATCGAATTGCGTTTCGTCGGGATATGCGTTGGATGCTATTTGAGCGAACCCGACGATACCTGGTGGTGAGCAGTTTGAGTGATAAAACAGAACGCCATCCCCGATTGACATGTCATCTCGCATGAAATTACGCGCCTGGTAATTTCGTATGCCATCCCAGGGTTCGGTTTTTTTTGGCCGACTTTTGAGGTCCTCGATACTAAATACATCTGGCTCGGACTTCATCAACCAATAGTTTTTGGGTGTGTTTTTTGCCATATTTTTATACGTTAACAGTTACTTTGGGAGGGCCGCTCGTTTCATCCTGAACCATACGGTTCAAGGCGGTCGCCTTCCAAATGCCGTAGGTACATCCGCGTAGGACGCGCGCAATAGCATTATTTGAGTCGGCAACCTAATTTAATGTCATTGGTTCAGAAAATTAAATCGAACGCCCCTCCCAAAGTAAGCGCTAACTTTCAAATAAATCTTTTTGATCGTTGATGATATCGTCTACCTTATGTTCAAGGTCTGAAATCTGTTTTCGAATGTTGGCCGTATCCACGCCATGTGTCTTGAGTGTCAATAGCTCGTGTGCAATGTTCAGTGCAGCCATGATTGTGATTTTCTCTGAGCCGCTGATACGGCCAGACTCGCGAATTTTATCGGCGTGAGAATTTACGAGTTCGACTGCTCGCAATAACGTGTCCTTGTCTTCGGCCTTGCTCGCCAGACGTTGTTTGCGGCCAACTAACTCGACTTCAACTTCGACCAAATCACCCATCCGAACCGCCATGCTCGCTCGCTACCAAATCCTCGAGTTTTTTAGTGGCGAGTGAAATTCTGTCGTTAAGGCTTCGTATCTCGGTCTCCGAGAGTACTAATTTTTGACGTAAGCTTAAATTTTGTGCGCGGAGTTCGCGGCACAATGATCCGAGAATCTCGATTTTTTTATCTAGAGCGTTAATTTCGTTTTGCATCGACGAACTATAGGACAGTGGACTTAAAAGTCAACTTGCACTCAAGAAACGCCCAAGACTTACTGTATACAGTGTACAATATGTTCAGTTTACGGTGCCGTCCCAACTCCGAAGTGATGAGGGAGGGTTAAACGGGAAACAGGTGACCTTCAAGAGTTCGCTAAATGGAGTCAATCCTGTGCTGCCCCCGCAACGGTAGACAAGTGCGAGTACAACACGAATGACGGAATGTCATTCAGCCACTGTTAAGTAAGTGCACACTTATAATAATGGGAAGGCGTTGTACTAAAACTTGTGAGCCCGGAGACCGGCCATAAACGGGAGGATTCGACCTCAAATCAATATTGAGGATTTTAAGCTGCACGGTGGGTGCATCAAACGAAGGAACATCATGGCCATTGAACGTCAATCACGAATGAGGCAAATCTCACTCGTTTTAAGTCTACTCTCAACCACGTATTCGCCCGCATTCGCGGAACCAGCAGTAACTGAGTTAGAAATCAAACCTGTCACGATCACAATCAACCGATTTGACGAGACCAATCCATCAAATGCGCGAGGCATCGAGGTTTTAACAACCGAGGACATCGAAAACGCATCTCAACAGACGTTACCCGAGTTTTTAGCTTCCAGGTCTGGTTTATCCCTCACAAATAATTTTTTTGGCAATGGAACACAATCTGCCGCTGTCGACCTGCGCGGTTTCGGATCCGTGGGGGATGAAAACACACTCGTATTGGTCAATGGTGTGCGAATTAAAAACAATGACTTGAGCTCGGTCAATTGGTCTTCGATCCCACTGTCAAGTATAGAGCGAATCGAAATTGGTCGAGGTTCTGGAGGCGTCATATATGGTGGAGGGGCGACTGCTGGATACATCAATATCATCACAAAACGCCAACAGCCAGGACAAAAAAACGCGTCGATTGAAACCGAGATGGGTTCGTATGGGACACGATCTCTTAATCTTACCGGTAACGTTGCGGGCGATCAAGCTGGAATTTTTGTTTATGCACAACGTTATAACTCAGACAACTATCGGGAGAATAACGAGGAGCGACGTTCCGTCGCGAAATTCGATTACCAGTGGTATGGCGAAGTCAATGCCTTTAGCGTCAGTGTGGGGTCGGATCGACAGAGCCTGAGAACACCTGGAGACTTGGGCGTAAACCCCGACGGAGGAGTTCCTATCGCCGTAATCGATCGAAAGTCCAGCGATTCAATAAACGATTTTTCAACTCTGGATGGGGATGTCGTCAATTTGAGTGTTTCACAAGACTGGAATTCATGGACGTTGGTTGAAGATTTTTCCTATCGAGTGAGCGACTCTCGATTATTTGCAGAGGGCAACCAGGAATTCTCTGTGATCGAAACCGAAATGTGGCAAATTTCACCACGCTTGAAATACGAGACTGCAGCCACCCTTCCAGGAAGCGATTTCATATTGGGTTTGGACTGGGCGAACTGGGATCGGGTCAATACGCGGGCCACAGACCCTAATACTTTTTTAACGCGCCCATTTGCGACTGCAAATTTAGACCAAACGAATGTCGCCCTTTATGCACAAACAAATGTTCGGTTAACCGATAAGTTAGCAAGCACCGTTGGCGTTCGTCACGAGAAACAGGACAGTGAGGCAAGCGATGTGGTCGATCCAGCGGCGAGCTTCCCTTTTGCAACGACTAACAATGCAGCAACCACGCGGACACAAACCGTTAAAAACAACGCTTATGAAGTCGGACTGGAGTACGCAATCGCTGACAACATACAAATGGTCGCGAGAACAAACCGTTCATTTCGAGTGGCGAATTCTGACGAGGTTTTTTTGTCGGCATTTAATTTAGGAACTTTTGAAATTGACCGACAATTCGTGTTTTTAGAGCCTCAAAAAACGTACACCCATGAAATGGGTGTTGCTGTGAGTGGGGAACGCAGTCGATTCAGCGGTACGGTATTTCAAATTGATACGAAAAACGAGATCCGTTTAGATCCAGTGGCCTTTGCGAATACAAATTTTCCTGTTACCCAACGCAGAGGACTCGAGCTTCAAGTGGGTTGGCGGAGTGCCACTTGGGACCTCAGTAGCACTTATAGTTATACGCAGCCCAAATTTTTGCAAGGCGAACGAGGTGGTGTCGCGTTAGCCGATAAAGACATTCCGCTTGTTCCGCGAACAAAGGTTGGGATGTCTGCTCGATTCACCTCAGGAACAGGGTTCGTCTTGGGCGGTGACTTAAATTATACGAGTGACCAATTTATGACAAACGATGAGACAAATTCGTTTGGTCGAAAAATACCGAGCTATACCTTGCTAGATCTTCACCTTTCAAAGTCATACGGCGCTTTCAATGTGGCGCTTAAGATAAATAACGCTCTAGATCGGGAATATTTCACCTTCGCTGTAAACAGTACAGCAGCCGGTAACGACGCATTCAATTTTTATCCGCTCCCAGAGCGATCCGCTTTTTTAACGGCGTCGTACACGTTTGGGAACTGAGATTTAGATCATCAAAGGCGTCGCTTGCTTTGTTCGGCCCCCCAAGTGACTGGTCGTTTGTTTCGAGGTCTGATAATGTGCGGTGAATGTCACACCGAAAAAGCTCAGACCTCTATTTCAGGTTACTCGGATACTTAAAACCTTATTGGATCGCGTTCGCGATATCGATTGTTGCAATGGTCTTGGCGGCGTTGTCCGAGGTCGCTCTTCCGGTCTTGATCAAGCCGTTTCTGGATGGGACTTTTATCGAAAAAGACCCAGTATTGATGACATGGACACCAGTATTTTTGGTGGGTATCTTCCTTGCCCGAGGTATCACGGGTTTCGTTGCTCAGTATATGAGCTCGTGGGTTGGAAACAAGATGGTTTTCGATTTGCGAGAGCAGATGTTTGAGAAATTATTGAAGCTACCACTTGGATATTTTCACGAAAATAGTTCTGGGTCCCACATCTCAAAATTCACGTTTGATGTGGCTCAGGTTCAGTACGCGGCCACGCAGGTCATTATCATTTCAGTCAAGGACACACTGACGGTTATCGGACTCCTTGGCTACCTCGTTTACCTCGATTGGCGATTGACTTGTATCGCGCTCGTGATGTTGCCTCCGATCGCTCTCGTCGTGAAATACTTCAACCGCCGACTTCGTTGGGCTACTAGAGAAACCCAGGATGCGATGGGGGCTGTGACAGAGGTTGTCCAAGAGTCCATTGATTGCAGCAAAGTCGTCAAGATTTACGAGGGTGTCGCAGTGGAAAAAAACCGGTTTGCTGATGTGAGCAACCGACTGAGACGGCTCTTGATGAAGCAAACCATTGCAGTAGCCGCGAATGTGCCGATCGTCCAGTTAATTGCATCAGTCGCTACGGCAATCGTAATTTTTTACATCCTTGGCCAAGTTCGAGCTGATGCGACAACAATAGGTGGTTTTGTGTCTTATCTGGCGGCATTGTTGATGCTGACTGCACCAATTAAACGTATTACCGGCATGATGGAGCACCTTCAGCGGGGACTCGCCGCCTGTGAGAGCGTATTTGGCTTGATTGACGAACCAGCGGAACGTGATTCGGGCACGCGAGAGTTACGCTCCGTTCAAGGCAGGATCGTCTTCGATAATGTTTGTTTTAAATACGATAAAACAGATCAGTTTGTTCTTAAAAATATTAACCTGACGATTGAGCCAGGAGAGAGTGTTGCGATTGTTGGCGCATCAGGTAGCGGTAAAACGACCTTAGTCAATCTCATACCTCGCTTCTTTGCCCCATCATCAGGAACCGTGACAGTTGATGGTAATGACTTATCGACACTCACATTAACGAGCTTGCGTGGACAGATTGCTCTGGTGAGCCAGGAGATCGCTCTCTTCAATTACAGCGTTGCGGCCAATGTCGCTTATGGCGCAGGCGAGGTTCAGGGGGAAGCTCTCGATGCCGCGCTTCGAGATGCCAGTGCGACCGGCTTTGTTGATCAATTACCTGGTGAACAAGCGTTTCTCGTTGGCGAAAAAGGGATGAAGTTATCTGGAGGTCAACGGCAGCGAATCGCGATCGCTCGGGCTCTTTATAAGGATGCGCCAATTGTCATCATGGATGAAGCAACGTCTGCCTTGGACTCTGAATCGGAGAAATCCATACAAGGGGCGTTTGATGCATTACGTGCGGGGCGCACAACAATTACGATTGCTCATCGGTTGTCCACCATCGAACAGGCCGACAAAATTGTGGTCATGGATGGTGGCGAAATTATTGAAATTGGTAAGCATCAAGAATTGCTCTCTCGAGAGGGTGTTTACGCCAAACTTCACTCGCTCCAAAGTACGAGCTAGCGTCGCATTTTGACTAAAGACGACCAACTTAAGTTAACCCAGAAAACGGCCTGGTCCTTGGGGGACTTTTCCGTTATCGGATGGAATACCGTGTTCCCAGGCGAGTTATTGATTGAGAGTGTCGGTGTCAGTTCGGGCCATGTAATACTCGATGTCGCTTGCGGTACTGGGAATCTTGCCATTTCCGCTGCAAGACGAAACTGTATTGCCCATGGCATTGACTACGTGCCAGCGTTGATTGATCGCGCAAGATCTAGAGCAGAAAGTGAGGGGTTAACAGCGACTTTTAAGGAAGCTGATTGTGACTTTATCCCGTATCTTGATGAGTCATTTGATCGAGTATTTTCGATTTTTGGATCGATGTTTTCTCCGAACCCAAGAATGGCATTTGCCGAGCTGGTGCGTGTCTGTCGCGCGGGAGGGCGAATCGGTCTTGCAAGTTGGACCCCGGATGGATTCTGGGGAAAGACGTTTGAACTCATTGCGCAGTTTTCCGATCGGCCTAAGCCAGAGACATCCCCTGTTTCATGGGGGACTAAGGAATGGATTGCTGAGCTCATGGGATCATCCGGTCAGTTTTTGTCGACAAATGTCAGGGTGGCCAAGTTTCGTTTTCAATGACACGGCACATTGGATTGATACGTTTTCAACCTACTTTGGACCATTGATTTCAGTACTCAACAATTTAAGTGACGAGCAAAGAAAACGTTTGATTGACGGTTTGTGTGCAGTCCTTGAGGAATTCAATTGTTCCGAGGATGACACACTTGTTGTCGGTGCCGAGTACCTCGAGTTGGTCATTCTCAAAAATTGACCAACCAGTTTTGATTCTCGTGAGGGTTTATCGCTCACTCAACCAACGCAGAAAAAGATATACTTCTCCTGCAATCGGAGGGGAGTAAAAGATGAAAGTACATCCAACCAGAAAATTTGATAACAAGGCTAAAACCTACGAACATATTACGGCGGTCCCATTGGCAGCAGCTATGGGTGCGGAGATCCGCGGTGTTGATATCAGCACGATCAATGATGCTCAATTCCTAGAGGTCGAAGACGCACTTTATCGGCATAAGATGATCTATTTTCGTGATCAGAAGTTTTCTCATGGAGACCAAGAGTCGTTTACTCTCAGATTTGGCGAATTTGCTGATGATGCCTACACGACAGGCGTAGAGGGCCATCGTAATGTTCAGCCGGTCATCATGGAAGCTGATACCAGGGTTGAGATGGTGTTCGGAAACGGGTGGCATGTTGATTCCCCATTCATGGCACAACCCCCAGCCATCAGCATGCTATACGGCGTTGAAATTCCCCCATACGGTGGCGACACCATGTGGACCAACTCGGTACTTGCCTACAATTGTCTTAGCGACACAATGAAGGAGTTAATTGCGCCACTCCGCGTGCATTTTTCTGCCAACAATGTGGTTAATCAACTTAAAAAGGAGGCTGAGGAAAAGCGTAAGGCAGAAGTGGATGACGGAAAGACCCAAGGTTTTGGGGTGATGCAACTTGATATGAAAACTCAGAAGATGGTTGATGGCAGCTTTCATCCACTTGTGAGAACGCACCCCAAGTCGGGGGAGAAGTCGTTATTTATTGATCAAACTTATTCCCGTGGTTTTGAGGGGTTGACGGATGATGAGGCGTTCGGGCTATTGAGCTTTTTGAAAGAGCATTTGGCGCAACCTGCATTTACTTGCCGTCTTCGTTGGGAGCCTGGGACATTTGTCCTGTGGGATAACCGAATCTGTGCGCATCACGCGTTTAACGACTACGACGGTTTTCGGCGTGAGATGTATCGGACAACGGTGAAAGGTGAAACGCCGAGTTAACTATTTGGTAAGAGGGAGATCACCGTCGTTTTTTCAAGGCTATCGTCGTACCACGCTTTGATGGATGCTTCGCGCTCACCAACATAGTGGATTTTCCCTTGCTCAATGTGTAATGGTAAATCGTGCCCAGGGATCAAAATGCCATTACTGTGCCGAGTCCACTCTTCCCAGATTCGATTGATCGATGATTTGGTGGCTGATTTATCGTAAGTCATGTCCGCAGCTTTAGACATTAGCTCTGCTCGATTCTTACACGCATCCCCGGTAAATACGACGTTATAGTTTTTTGTTTCGAGTACGAAGACTGTACTTCCAGGGGTGTGCCCCGGACAGATTAACGCTTTAATGCCCGGGAAGACGATATCTTCATCTTCCACTAACGTTAAGGACTCGTATGTACTGAGTGCGTCAATATAAAGCTCGGGGACGTACGTGCGTCCGGGTTCTTGCTTTTTGGCCCAGTCGAGCTCAGCTACCGACAGAAAAACTCGGGCGTTCGGAAATGCAACCCAATTAATGGCATGGTCGAAGTGAGAGTGTGTCAGTAACACATCAGTAATCTCTTCGGGAGACACGCCAAGCTCTCGCAATCGACTGTTTAGGATGAGGCGTTGGCCGAATCCACCAACATCGACAAGTGCGGCGCGATTTTGGTATCGAATTAACGCGATAGTGCTAAAGCCAAGCGGACCATGGCATACACTTTTGCCCGGGAAACCGTGCACGATGATATCGATACGATAATCATCGATGTTAAATATTCTTTGATCCTCTCCTGCGTGATCCATAAAATTATTGTTTGAAACCATAAAGAGTTGCTGGGTTGTCCACAAGAATTCGATTTCGGATATCCGAGTCAGGTGCAAAATCCATTAGGGAATTGAGTAGATCGCCATCGTTCGGCATGTGTGAGTAGAGCGATGGATGCGGCCAATCAGATCCCCATACCACGCGTTCGGGTGCTGCCGCGATCAGCGCTTGTGCGAATGGAATGGCGTCGGTATAGGGTGGTCCTTCAGAAGAAATACGGTAGTTGCCGGAAACTTTGACCCAAGCTTTTCTCTCGCTCAATAGTTGTATCAACGCTTGAAAGCCTGCGTGATTTAAGCCTTTGTCTGTTGCCATATGTCCCATATGATCAAACACAAGATCGAGAGGCAGTTTCTCGAGATGATGTAGGGAGTCAAGTAATGTGCTGACATCAATCAAAAGTTGAAGGTGCCAATTGAACGGAAGTATTTTTTCAACCAGTTTCTCAATATTGGAGAAGTCGATACCACCACGGAACAGGAGATTGACTCTAACTCCACGGACACCAACGCCATCAAAATGCTCCAGCTTTTCTTGATCGACCGATTCGTCAATCACCACGACACCTCTTGCGCCGCTACCGTATCGCTCTATCGCATCGATCGTCACACGATTATCTAATCCGTGAATGGACGGTTGGACGATAACGGCGCGTTCAATGCCCAGGTCTTGATGGAGTTGCTGGTAAGACTCGAGAGATGCTTCGGGGGGTGTGTACGAGCGGTTCTCGGTTAGGGGAAATTTCGACACAGGCCCAATCACATGGGCGTGACAATCGCAAGCCCCCGCTGGCACGGTGAAACTGATCGGACGGACAGACGGATTCGGGGGTAGGCAAAGGTGTGTCGACGTGTTCATTCCGATCCATCAACCCCATAACCGCGACCTTGAATTTTGTATTCTTCTCTTGGGGGGCTAAAGATATCGAGGATGACCGCGCCATTTTCACCAGCGATAAAACCGTGTTCTGTATTTCCAGGTGTACACCATAGATCACCGGGCCCAACCCGGTGTTCCTTGCCACCTTGAATCCGAATGCCGCCACCTTCTAGCAACAAGCCCCATTGTTCCTCGGGATGACTGTGTATCTGACCCCGACGATTCGCCGTAATGCGAACGACAGAAATCATCGCGTTCTCGCCAGGAAAGATGCGCGTTGATACACCATCCGTTAATTCTCGAGCGATCCCTTGGTTCAAATCATTGATATTGAAAAAGAGTGATTTGTCCACCATACCTCTCCTTTTGATATGCGAAACCTTAGTTGCGCTTAAAGACGCTTAGTGTGCTTGCTCCCAATTTATCCCATATCCAATATCGGCGACTAATGGAACGCTCAACGTGGCAACCGAAGACATTAGCTCGGGTACTTTTTTAAGGATGTCCTCTCGCTCATTTTCGGGTGTTTCTAGAACGAGCTCATCATGGACTTGCATGATGATTTTGGAATGCATTTTTTGCTCATTCAGCCAACGGTTTACCGCAATCATTGACAGTTTGATGAGATCAGCAGCAGTTCCTTGCATCGGAGCATTAATTGCCGCTCGCTCAGCTGCTTGTCGGCGTTGATGATTTGACGCGTGAATTTCTGTCAAGGTTAAACGTCGACCAAATACCGTCGACACATATCCTTGTTCCTTTGCAGCGTGTCGAGCTCGTTCCATATAGTCAGCAACTCCTGGGTATCGAGTGAAATACCGATCAATATATTGTTGGGCGGCAGCACGTTCAATGTTGAGTTGCTTGGATAGTCCGAACGCAGACATGCCGTAAATGAGCCCAAAGTTGATCACTTTTGCATAGCGTCGTTGTTCGCTGGTGATTTTCTCCGCCTCCGTATTAAAGAGCTCACTCGCTGTTTGCCGGTGGATGTCATCACCATTACGAAAAGCTTTGATGAGGCCTTCATCATTCGACAAGTGAGCCATGATCCGAAGTTCAATTTGAGAATAATCGGCCGAGACAATGTTGGTTTTTTCTGGTGCGATGAACGCCTCTCGAACGCGACGCCCTTCTTGTGTTCGGATCGGAATATTTTGAAGGTTCGGATCGTTACTCGCGAGGCGACCCGTATTGGCAACAGCTTGTGCATAATTTGTATGTATGCGGCCACTGTTTGCGGATACCATTCTCGGTAACTTTTCTGTGTATGTTGTTTTTAGCTTGCTCAACGTTCTGTGTTTTAGAATCAGTGCGGGCAGGGGATGGTCAAGGGCAAGCTGTTGTAATACTTCCTCGTTCGTTGATGGTTGGCCGCCAGGCGTTTTTTTTAAAACAGGCAACTGTTTTTGATTAAATAAAATTTCTTGTAACTGCTTCGGTGAGCTCAGATTGAACTTGGTCCCAGCTTCAGCAAAGGCCTCTTGTTCGATGGTTTGAATTTCTTTTGCTAACTCACCGGTTTGTTTCTCGAGCGCTTGGCTATCAATTAAAACCCCGTATCGTTCGATATCGAATAGCACTTTCATCGTAGGGATTTCAATATCTCGATAGATCCGGGTAAGATCTGCATCCTCTTCAATTTGTGGCCATAAATGACGATGTAAGCGCAGCGTGATATCTGCGTCCTCTGCCGCGTAACGGGTTGCGGTATCAAGTGGTACAGCTGCAAAAGAAATACGATTTGCGCCCTTCCCGGTCACGTCATCATAAGATGTGGTTTTAAGTCCCAGATGCCTCGAAGCCAGACTATCCATGTCGTGGTTTCTGTGGCTTTCAAGCACGTAGGACTGAAGCAACGTGTCGTGTTCAATGCCACCCAAGCGGATACCGTAATTCATGAATATGTGCGCGTCGTACTTGATATGTTGGCCAACTTTTTTATGATCCTCGCTCTCGAGCCAAGGTCGTAGCTTCTCTAGTACGTCGTTAAGCTCAAGTTGACTGGGGCAATCAGGGTACTCATGACCGACTGGAATATACGCCGCATGCCCAGGCGCTATTGAAAGAGAAATGCCAACAAGGTGAGCTGCCATGTAGTCAAGGCTGTCTGTTTCAGTATCAACGGATGTGAGCTCAGCGTTAGAAATTTTCTTGATCCATTCGTTTAGTTGCTCAGCGCTTGAAACGAGTTCGTATTCGACTTCGATTGCGTCAACGGGGGCTGGCGCCGATGGTTCGTCAAGGTCCGAGGAGGCAGTACTTTTCAGCTCGGTTAACCATGTACGAAAATGCAGTTTTTGAAACAATTCTTCTAATTTTGTTCGGTCCTCAGGCTTGAGTGATAAGTCGGTTATCGACAGATTGAGCTCAACATCATCCTTTAAGGTGACTAATGCTTTGGTTCGCGGCAACCATTCAATCGCACGCCTTAAGTTTTCTCCGACCTTGCCTTTGATTTGATCTGCATGAGCGATGATCTCGTCCAGGCTGCCGTATTCCGCCAACCATTTAGAAGCGGTTTTAGGGCCGACTTTTTCAACGCCAGGGACGTTATCAACCGAGTCTCCAACCAGCGACTGAAAATCAATCATCTGCTCTGGTGGGACGCCAAATTTAGCTTTAACCGCTTCCGCGTCAAGAGTCTCGTTCGTCATCGTGTTAATGATTGAGACCCCTGGGACGATCAGTTGCGCTATGTCTTTGTCCCCTGTTGAGATGAGCACTTCGGTGTGATTTGAAAGCCCTTGCTTCGTTAGCGTTGCAATCACATCGTCTGCTTCCACGCCAGAAATAGAAACTAACGGGATGCCAAGGGCTTCGACGCACTCGTATAGCGGGTCAATTTGTACAGCGAGGTCAATGGGCATACTAGGACGGTTCGCTTTGTACTCTGAATAAATTTCATCCCGAAAGGTCTTTCCTTTCGCATCAAAGATACAGGCAATGAAATCAGGTTTTATCTCCGCCAGCGCCCTTTTAAGCATGTTGACGACACCATAGATGGCACCGGTTGGCTCTCCTGCAGGATTACGAAAATCAGGAAGCGCGTGAAACGCGCGATAGAGGTAGGAAGATCCATCGATTAAAAGAAGTTTTTTCATGTTTGGTACAAGTATGGCCTTACAGACGTTAAAACCATTATCGCAGAGTTGCCCTTATCGCAAATTGGGTAACATATCGACTTTATTAAATAATGTGCTCCGACAGAGTCGTTTGTTGAATGTCAGTTTTTACTAAAGTGAGTCTCGAGGAGGCCCAGGCTTGGGTCAAGCATCACTATTCTCTGGGTAAGGTTGTTCAGCTCGATGGAATCGCATCAGGGATTGAAAACACGAATTTTTTCCTGCATACGGATCAAGACGTATTTGTTCTCACGTTATTCGAAAAATTATTACCGCAAGAATTACCGTTTTATTTAAACTTAATGGCGCACCTGAGCACTCGTGGTGTTCCGGTGCCTAATCCGATCAAACGGTTGGATGGACAGTATCTTGGTGAACTTAATGGAAAGCCGGCTGCGATCGTGAGCCGCATTCCCGGTGCCCCAACAACCGAACCCTCCTTGAACCAGATTCTGTTAGTTGGGGAGCAGTTGGCGCATCTACATCTTGCTGGAAAAAGTTATGAGCAGCATTTAGACAACTTAAGAGGAAGAGCCTGGTGGACGTCGGTATCGCCAGAGATTCATCCTTTCCTAAATGAATCAGATTCTGACTTGCTTCGTAACGAAATTGCATATCAAGTCACGTTTGGGATGCAAGATTTGCCCAAAGGCCCCATTCACGCAGATTTATTCAGAGATAACGTGCTCTTTGATGCATCAAGAGTTGGTGGATTTATTGATTTTTATTTCGCTTGTATTGATTTTTGGGTTTATGACGTTGCCATCACGGCAAATGACTGGTGTGTGTGTCCAGATGGATCGATGGACCATGAGCGGCTTACAGCATTGATTGGGGGTTACGCGAGTGTGCGCTTATTTACCCAAGAAGAGGCGGCAAACTGGCAGACGATGCTCCGCGCAGGAGCGCTTCGTTTTTGGGTTTCTCGTTTATACGATTATCACTTGCCACGTGCCGGAGAATTGACTCACGCACATGACCCAGAGGTGGTGAAGCGAGTCCTCATACATCACCGAAATACAACGCCGAGTGTTGTGTTGCCAACGTAGTAAATTAAGCGTTTGTTAATTTGGCATATTCGAGCGCGAGCCACTTAATGCCCGCGTCTCGGAAGTTGACTTGAAGCCGAGCGTCGTTACCTCGCCCCTCCGCCTGAACGATTACCCCGAGACCAAATTTGGCGTGACTGACTTGTTGCCCGATTTTGAACCCTCCGACCGATTGAGTTGAGTTGACTTTTACCTGAGCTCGAGGAGCAGCATAAGCGGCCTGTTGTTTCGCCACGTTTAGACGCTTGAGTAATTTGTCGGGAATCTCATCAATAAATCGAGATTCGATGTTGTACCGTGTTTGTCCATGAAGCATTCGCATTTGTGAGTGAGATAAATACAGCCGTCTCATCGCGCGGGTCATCGCGACGTACATGAGCCGACGCTCTTCCTCGAGCCCGCCGCTTTCATTGATGCTGTTCTCATGAGGAAAGAGCCCCTCCTCGAGGCCGCTAATAAATACACTGTGAAATTCAAGTCCTTTAGCGGCATGAATTGTCATCAGTTGTAAGGCGTCTTCACCCGCATTTGCCTGGTTATCTCCAGCCTCTAGGGAGGCGTGGGCTAGAAATTCAGTAAGCGGATCGTCAGACCTTTCTGGTTCGAATTCGCTTTGGTTATCATTGAGCGCGTTCTCACTGATGTCGTTCTCAGAGACAAAAGCCGCTGCTGCTGTCACGAGTTCATTTAGGTTTTCGATGCGGTCTTGGCCTTCGCGTTCTTTTTGATAGTGCGCAATGAGCCCAGATGATTCGATCAAATGTTCGATGGCGTCAGGTAAGCTCAGACCAGCTGTTTGATTTTTTATGTTCTCCATGAGACTCACAAACGCGCCGACAGCACTTGCTGCACGACCACCCAGTGGAGTTGAACAGGCCGCGTGCCACAACGAAGTCCCACCTTTTTCCGCGGCGTCGCGTATTTGTTCCACAGTGCGATTCCCAATGCCTCGAGTGGGAAAATTAATAATCCTTAGGAAGGCCCCATCGTCGTTTGAGTTCGACATGAGCCTTAAGTAAGCAAGGGCGTGTTTGATCTCCTGGCGCTCGAAGAATCGGAGGCCCCCATAAACTCGATAAGCAAGGCCTGCGCTAAATAAAGCGTGTTCTAGGACGCGAGACTGAGCGTTTGATCGATAAAGAAGCGCGATGTTTTTAAGTTCCAGACCGGAGTTGCGTAACGATTGAATCTCTTCGACGATAAAAGTTGATTCCTCACCATCAGTGGTGGCGCTGTAGACGCGAATCGGTTCTCCTTCGCCCTGGTCTGTCCATAAATTTTTCCCTAATCGACCACCATTGTTTTCTATTAACGCGTTAGCACCATCTAGGATATTTCCGTGCGAGCGATAGTTTTGTTCTAACTTAACGACTTTCGCAACATTGAAGTCTTTTTCAAAATCGAGCATGTTGCCCGATCTTGCACCTCGAAAGGCGTAGATCGATTGGTCGTCATCTCCAACAGCCATTACAGAAGTTGTTGAGCCTGATAGTAATTTAAGCCACCCGTACTGCAGTTTATTGGTGTCTTGAAATTCGTCTACAAGAATGTGTTTGAACCGCTGTTGATAATGCGTCAGCAACCGCTCGTTGGTGGACAATAGCTCGTAAGATCTTAAAAGTAACTCGGCGAAATCAACCACGTTTTCATGTGCGCACGTTCGCTCATATTGATGGTAGACATCAAGGAATGTTCTTGAGAATTCATCAGTCGATTCAATCGCTGCCGGCCTTAAACCTTCCTCTTTGTTGCTGTTGATGAAGTACTGTGCGTGTTTGAACGGATATTTATTTTCGTCAATAGACATGCCACGCATGACACGTTTGACAAGCGATAGTTGGTCAGCGGAATCTAATATTTGAAAGGTTTGAGATAGCTTAGCGTCTTGATAGTGAGCGCGAAGTAGCCTATTGCACAGACCGTGGAATGTGCCAACCCACATGCCGCGCGTGTTGATGGGCAACATTGTGGAGATTCGAAACAACATCTCTTTTGCCGCCTTGTTGGTGAACGTCACGGCAAGGAGCTCAAAAGGGCTGACTTGTCCTGTTTGTATCAGCCACGCAATGCGCGTGGTTAAAACTCGTGTTTTTCCGGAGCCCGCTCCAGCTAACACCAAAACGGAGGCGTTAGGAAAGGTTGTTGCCTCTAGCTGGGGTTCATTGAGGCCGCTTAAAATGTCAGACATTAAAACTCTTAAATTGCGATTACTCGTTCGGTTTGTTTCTACTGATGCGCGCCGATTTTGACAGGTTAATGAGTCGTGGCTCTATGATTTCTCTAAGGGCATTTTCGTAAAGCTCTCCCGCGACAACGATCGAGTCCTCCCGACTTTGAAAAGCGCGAACCAATTTGCTGAGTATATCGTCAATTTCCTTTTGGTCAGGATCGTTAAAGCGAATCACGATCAGACTTTGGGATGCCGTCGGGATCCCTGAATTTGAAAATGGGTTGGATGTATCGACAGTTGGGACACGTTGAAAATTGATGTGTGTTCGCGAGAATTGAGGCACGATGTGCTCGACATAATCTGGCATGCGTCTCAATATGGTTTGTGTGACGTCGTCAACACTGTGTCCCCGGTCTTTTTGATCGCGGTCTAATTTTTGAATCCATTCGAGATTAATCGTCGGCGTGATCCCGATGAGCAGATCGACATGTTGCGCGATATTGGTCTCATCCGTTACGAAGCCGCCATGGAGGCCCTCATAGATCAACAAGTCTGAATCAGCCTCAAGCTCCGACCAGTCAGTAAATGTGCCAGGTTTACGGCGAAATGATCTCGCACTGTCCTCGTCGCGCAGATACTGCCTGACTTGTCCTGACCCATTGGCGCCGTAGCTAATGAATAACTCTTCCAGCTCTTGTAGTAAGTTTGCCTCGGGCCCGAAGTGACTAATCGTTCTGCCCGCAGTTCTTTCCCAAGCGTCGATGAGTCGACGCATCTCATCACGCTCGTATCGGTGATAACTGTCCCCTTCAACGAAAGCTGCGTTGATTTTTGCGGATGCACATATCGCCCGAAAGGTTTCTTGAACGCTCGTGGTTCCCGCACCTGATGCGCCAGTGACCGCGATGATTGGGTGTTTCTTTGACATGAGATGAATGAATTCGTCGATTTACTTGACACTCTTTAGCTATTGGTCGGAATTATCAAGTTTTGAGCGTAAATGATGTGACTCAAAGCTATAATTACGAATTAGAAATTAGTTTATACCAGTATCCGTTCATGGAAAGTCAATACCACCCCACGCTCACAGAAGCCGAAGTCCAGTCTCGTTGGGAGGCTCAGGAGTCATTTCAAGCGAAGGAGGCTGAGGGAAAGCCGAAGTATTACTGCCTATCAATGTTCCCATATCCCTCTGGAAAGTTACACATGGGACATGTTCGAAATTACACCATTGGGGATGTGTTGACGCGTCATCGACGCATGCAAGGTTTCAACGTCATGCAACCAATGGGTTGGGATGCATTTGGCCTTCCCGCAGAAAACGCTGCTATGGCTAATGGTGTGTCGCCGTCCAAATGGACATACGACAACATTGCATACATGAAGAAGCAGCTGCAATCGCTTGGCTTTGCGCTGGATTGGAGTCGAGAACTCGCGACTTGTGACCCGAAGTATTATCGGTGGAATCAGTGGCTATTTACCAAAATGTTAGAAAAGGGACTGGTCTACCGTAAAACGGGCACAGTGAACTGGGACCCTGTTGATCAAACTGTGTTAGCCAACGAGCAAGTGATTGATGGTAAAGGCTGGCGCACGGGTGCAGAGGTCGAAAAGCGTGAAATTCCGATGTATTACATGAAGATCACGGACTATGCTCCAGAATTGCTAAGTGCTCTTGATGAGTTACCAGGATGGCCTGATCGAGTGAAGACGATGCAGGCAAATTGGATTGGACGCAGTGAAGGTCTAAACATCAGTTTTCCATATGCCTTAGACGGGAGTGATCACACGTTGAAGGTGTTTACGACTCGGGCCGACACGATTATGGGTGTTACGTTTTGCGCGGTCGCAGCCGAACATCCCATTGCCGAATACGCCTCGAGGCACAATCGAGATGTCGCCGATTTCGTCGATGAGTGTCAGCGAGGCAGCACCATGGAGGCCGACCTAGCGGCACTCGAGAAAAAAGGGGTGCCAACCGGAATCTATGTCACACATCCAATTGATGGCCGAGAAATCGAGGTTTGGGTTGGAAACTACGTTTTGATGACGTATGGCGAAGGGGCGGTTATGGGCGTTCCTGGACATGACGAGAGAGACTTCTTGTTCGCGAAGAAGTATGGGATTGAGATCCAACAAGTGATTGATGTGCCCGGCAAAGAATACTCGCTTGAGTCTTGGCAAGAATGGTACGCCGAAAAAGGTGTGTGTGTTTCCTCCGGAAAATACGATGGTCTCGATTTTACGGCGGCAGTTGACGCCATTGCGTCTGATCTATCCACTCAGTCTCTTGGCAACAAGCATACTCAGTGGCGATTACGCGACTGGGGTATTTCGAGGCAGCGTTACTGGGGGACTCCGATCCCCATCATTCACTGTGATGTGTGCGGCGATGTGCCCGTGCCGGAGGAGGACCTACCCGTGGTTCTGCCTGACGATTGCATTCCAGACGGATCTGGTAACCCTCTCAATAAATTGGATTCATTTTTGAATTGCGCTTGTCCAAAATGCGGCAAGGATGCTCGACGAGAGACGGATACGATGGATACTTTTGTGGATTCGTCGTGGTATTTCTTGAGGTATGCGTGTGCCGATTCGCAGTCATCGATGTTGGACGATCGTGCCAACTATTGGTTGCCAGTGGATCAGTACATCGGTGGAATTGAACACGCGATACTCCACTTACTCTATTCGAGATTTTGGACAAAAGTGATGCGAGACGTCGGCCTAATTTCGATCGATGAGCCGTTTGACAATCTTCTCACTCAGGGTATGGTGCTTAACGAGATTTTTTTCAGAAAAAATGAATCGGGTCGGATCGAGTATTTCAATCCACAGGACATTGAATTGTTGCTGGATGATGATGGTAAGCGCGTAGGCCAGACGCTCGTTGCAGATGGCCAGCCAGTTGAGACTGGGGGCATTCGTACGATGTCAAAATCAAAGAATAACGGTGTTGACCCGCAATCGCTCATCGAAAAATATGGGGCGGATACAGCACGTTTTTTCATGATGTTTACGGCCCCACCCGAGGACACTCTTGCGTGGAATGATGATGGTGTTGAGGGCGCTTATCGTTTTATGAAGCGATTGTGGCGATACGGCTTTGAACATCAAAAGGAAATCGCTTCAGGGTTGCAGACTGAACCAACGGAATTTGTCTCAAAAGTTGCCAAGACCTCGAGGCGAGAGATACATGTGTTATTGCAACAGGCGAATTTTGATTATGACCGCAAGCAATTTAACACGGTGGCCTCAGCAGCCATGAAGATGTTGAATACGTTGGAGCAAGTTGATGGATCCCAAATAGAGCCAAGCGAAATGAATGGTCTTATTTCCGAGGGGTTCGGCATATTGCTCCGCGTATTGTTCCCAATCGTACCTCACATTACCGACGCTCTTTGGAGAGAGCTTGGTTATTCCGCAGATATTCAATTTATGGAATGGCCACAGGTAGATGAAAAAGCACTCGAACGAGACGAAGTTGAGCTCGTTGTTCAAATCAACGGAAAACTCAGATCAAAAATCTTAGTATCTGCGGTAGCGACAAAAGAGGAAATCGAAAAAGTGGCACTCGACGATCAGCATGTTCAGAATCATGTGCAGGACAAAGTTGTGAAGAAACTGATTGTCGTACCCGGGCGTTTAATCAATATCGTGATCTAGTTGTTAGAGGATTGCACGAGACTATGACGAGATTAGGATTCACACTCACCGTTCTCACACTAATTTGTGGGCTGCTGTCGTCTTGTGGTTTTCACTTAAGAGGCGGATTTCAGTTGCCCGATGGGGACATCTACGTGTCATCGAATATCGATTCCTTAGTTGCTAGGGCGTTAAAGAAAAAGATCGAGAGAAAACGCTCAGGGGCTTTAGCGTCCGATCCATTAGCTGCAGATATTACGATTAGCATTACCGAGGAAAACAGTCAAAAAGTACTGGCTGTGTTGTCAAATACGGGGAGTGTTGACGAGTACGAGATCACTTACAACGTGACGTTTGGTATATCCTCAAAGAACGGGCACATTGAAGCTCCTGTTCAAGACAGGTTGACGCTTAAAAGGCAAATGACTTACGAAGACCAGGCGTTGACTGCTAAGAGCGATGAGGAGAGAACTCTAATTGAAGATATGGCGAGTGAAGTTGCGACTCGAATTTTAGTGCGCTTATCAAGGGTGACTCAAACACAATGAACGTTGACGTCCAGAAGAGTCCGAAAGCCGAGCTTTCATTAGGCGACGTTAGCCCACAAATCTTGCAGTTCGATACTTCAATACTTTTGAAATGTGGCATGGAGTTGCCTGAGTACTCGATCACGTATGAGACGTACGGAGAGCTTAATCGAGAGAAGACGAACGCTGTTCTTATTTGCCACGCGTTAAATGCGTCACATCATGTCGCTGGAACTTATGATGGTGATGAAAAAACTCGAGGGTGGTGGGACAACATGGTCGGTCCTGGAAAACCTGTGGACACCAACCGGTTTTTCGTTGTCAGTGTGAATAACCTTGGTGGTTGTCACGGCTCAACGGGTCCCGCGTCAATTAATCCTAAAACGGGGCAGCCATGGGGCAGCACTTTTCCAGTTGTGACAGTTGAAGATTGGGTCGAAGTCCAAGCGCGCTTGGCCACTCGGCTCGGAATTGAGGCCTTCGCTGCGGTGATGGGAGGAAGCCTCGGTGGGATGCAGGCGCTTCAGTGGACGATTGATCAAGCTGACCGAGTCAAGCACGCGATTGTCGTCGCGGCCGCACCAAAGTTGTCAGCGCAAAACATTGCATTCAATGAAGTTGCACGAACGGCGATTACGTCTGATCCAGACTTTTATGGCGGTGATTATTACGCTCATAATGTGGTCCCGAGGCGAGGGCTCAAAGTTGCCCGGATGATCGGCCACATTACCTATCTTTCTGATGATGCGATGGATGCAAAATTTGGTAGGAACCTCAGGGAGGAAGTGCTCAAATTTAATTTTGATACAGAATTTCAGGTGGAGTCTTACCTGCGTTATCAAGGCGATAAATTCGCCGATATATTTGATGCAAACACGTACCTCAGGATCACCAAAGCGTTAGATTATTTTGACCCCGCGGCAGTGTGCGACGGTGATTTGATTGCGACATTAGCCAACTCGAAATCGAAATATCTTGTCGTCTCGTTTACGTCAGATTGGCGATTCTCACCCGAACGATCTCGGGAAATTGTCGAAGCGCTAGTCGACAATAATCTTGATGTCTCTTATGCTGAAATTGAATCGCCGCATGGTCACGACGCATTTTTAATGGATGACGCGGTTTATCACAACCTTGTGAGAGCCTACTTTGATCGTATTGCGGCGGAGGTTGCTTATGATGACTAACCGATCTAGCAGTCATCGTCAGGACTATCGAATCATCTCTTCAATGATTCGCGAAGGTGCGACCGTTCTCGACTTAGGGTGCGGTGATGGTGCCTTGTTGGCTCATTTAAAGCAGGCGTGTGGGGTGTCTGGGTACGGTGTTGAAAAAGATGATCAAAAAGTTTTATCTAGTGTCAAAAATGGCATCAATGTCATTCAAGCCGATTTAGAGCAAGGCCTCTCGGGTTTTGCAGATGGTGCGTTTGATTATGTTGTGTTGTCATTGACGCTGCAGACCGTTCATGAAACAGAAACCATCATTCAAGAGATGTTGCGTGTCGGCAAGGAGGTCATCGTCACTTTTCCAAATTTTGGTTTTTGGCGACACCGAGTCCAAATCTTTTTTGGGAAAACACCTGTATCCAAAGAGTTGCCTTATCAGTGGTATGACACCCCAAATGTTCACGTATTGACGATCAGTGATTTCGAAATATTTTGTGACACTCATGCCGTGCGGATCTTGGAGAAAATCGTACTCAACGAGCAAGGTGCTCGCGTTAATGTTCGACCAAATTTATTCGGGGCGCTTGCTATTTACCGGTTCAATCGGCGAGGTCTCTAAATCCGGGTCATCTCTCGAAAGTCGCGGCTCGACGTACGAGTACGATGAGTATGAGAACCGGCAGACCTAATAGCGCTGTTCCGAGAAAAAACCAGTTATAACCATATTGTTCTACAAAGATGCCCGACCAACCTGCGAGAAACTTGGGCCCTAGGAACATCAATGAACTAAAGAGTGCGTATTGCGTGGCCGAATAGTTGATATTCGTCAAGCTGGACAAGTAAGCAACAAAAGCCGCAGTGGCGATACCAGCACTCAGATTATCCAAGCTTATTGTGACGACTAAATGAAGAATTGACGCGCCACTTGTCGATAACCAGGCAAAGACACAATTGGTTAGGCTACTTAAGACTGCGCCGAGAAAAAGGGTTTTGATGAGCCCTAGTTGTTTCACCAAAACCCCACCCAACAAAGCGCCAATAATGGTCATCACGACGCCGTAGAATTTCGATACGGTCGCGATTTCACTTTTGCTGTAACCCATGTCGATATAAAACGGATTGGCCATGACACCCATCACAACATCTGAAATCCGGTACAGGCCAATCATCAACAGCAAGAGTATCGCTTGGCTTCTGTAGCGGGTAATGAATTCGACAAACGGCATGACGATTGCTCGTTTGGACCAGCTGTATAGTCGGTCTATTCGAGTGATAGATTTTTTCGATGACCTCTCGTCGCGATCAAGTTGAACAATTGGCTCTGGGGACAAGAGCGTGGTGACTATTCCGATCAACATCAAAGACGACATGACGAGGTACGTGTAGAACCAAGGTGTGGATTCGTACAGATCCTCAGTTTGATCAAAAAATGACGCGAGGAATAATGCCCCTGCTGATGCAACGATCATCGCAATACGGTAGCCGAGTTGATAGGCTGCGGCCATCGCTCCCTGATCATCATTACTGCCTGATTCGATTCGAAATGCGTCAAGAGCGATATCTTGAGTTGCTGAAGAAAAAGCTGCCCACAACGCCAATAAAACCATGGCGCTTAAGTAAATGGATGGGTCGGTGACAGCGAGCCCGATTAACGCACCCATGACACTGAGTTGAGCGATAAGAAGCCAGGATCGCCTTCGGCCTAATTTCTTTGTGAGGTAAGGAATCTCGAGTTGATCAACCAGTGGAGACCATACCCACTTGAATGCGTAAACCAGTCCAACCCAAGAGAAAAACCCGATCGTCGATAGGTCGACCCCCGCTTCTCGAAGCCAAAACGATAGCGTTCCAAAGATGAGAAGAAGAGGAAGTCCAGCAGAGAACCCGAGTGTTAACATCCGTAGAACGTTGGCTTGACCATAGATTTTTAAAGAGTCGTACCAGCTCATTGTCTTTATTCGTTTTTGATAAGACCGAATAACGGATTACAGCTTCTTGTCATAATCAATGATGAGAGGCGCATGATCGCTGAATCGTTTTTCTTTATAGATTGATACTTTTTTTGCCAGCTTTGCTAGTTCGGGATTCGCCAGCTGGTAGTCGATTCTCCAGCCAACATTATTGTCCCAGGCTCTCCCACGATTTGACCACCATGTGTATTGATCAGGTTGTGTGTTGATTGAACGAAACACATCGACATACCCCAATTTCTCTAGTATTCCATCGAACCACTCCCGCTCCTCTGGGAGAAAACCAGAGTTTTTTTGGTTTGACCTCCAGTTTTTTAGATCGATTTGTTTGTGGGCAACATTCCAATCGCCACAGATAATGATTTGACGGCCACTGCTGATGAGTTCGTGAAGGGGTTGTATGAACCGCTCCATGAATTTGTATTTAATTGAAAGACGCTCATCGGAGCTTGATCCGGACGGTACATAAACAGATACAACGGATAAATCTCCGTATCGAGCTTCGATGTAACGACCCTCGTGATCAATATCCTCAATCCCAAGTCCCTCGATCACGTCGTCTGGCTCTCGTTTAGAATAGATGCCAACGCCACTGTAGCCAGGTCGTTGTGCGTAATGGAAGTAGCCGCGATATTTGGAGGGGTTTTTTAAATCCTCTGTCAGGTCCTTTTCCTGCGCCTTCAACTCCTGTAAGCAGACAATGTCAGCACGAGAGCGTGCTAACCACTGGTCAAGATCTTTTCTGAACGCAGAGCGGATCCCATTTAAATTTAACGATACGATTCTTAACATGACAACTCGGGATTTATCAAAACTTAAGTTTATCGAATTTGCATTAGACGCTGCTGTGTTGCGTTTTGGTACGTTTAAAACCAAAGCGGGGCGACAATCACCGTATTTTTTTAACGCAGGGTTATTTACCGATGGAGCGAGTGTCGATCAGTTGGGGACGTTTTATTCTGAGGCCATACTCGGTTCGGGTGTCGAATTCGATATGCTCTTTGGCCCCGCTTATAAAGGCATCACACTCGCCGCTTCTACAGCGATAGCGATGTCTCGAGTCGGTCGAAATGTTCCTTTTGCGTTTAATCGAAAAGAGGCGAAGGATCATGGTGAAGGTGGGACGATCGTCGGCGCTCCACTCCAAGGGAAAGTTTTGATTATTGACGATGTCATTTCTGCGGGCACTTCGATCAGAGAGTCTGTTGACATCATTCGTGCTTATGGAGCACAACCATGCGGCGTCGCGGTTTCGTTGGATCGTCAGGAAAAGGGGGTTGGCGAGCTATCTGCGATTCAAGAGATAGAAAAAGAATTTGACTTGCCTGTTATCAGCATTTTTACGCTGGATGATTTGATCGGGTTCTTGAGTAATCGTGGTGATTTACGTGAAGAATTAAATCAAATTCAGGACTACAGGAAAAAATACGGATCCAAATTGGCCTAAGCCAATTTTTGACGCAATATCTCGTTGACTTGTCCTGGGTTCGCTTTACCTTTACTGAGCTTCATTACTTGACCCACCAGTGAATTGAGCGCCTTTTCTTTGCCATTTTTGAAATCCTCAGCTTGTTGTGCATTCGCGGCGATGACTTGATCAACGAGGGCTTCTATCTCTGACGAGTCAGAAATTTGTTTGAGACCTTTCGCTTCGATAATCGCGTCAACTGATGTCTGCCCTTTCCACAGTTCATCGAAGACTTGTTTGGCCAGTTTGGAAGACAGTGTCTTGTCAACAATGCGGAGAATCAAGGCTGATAAACTCTCTGGCGTCACTGGACATTGATTTACCTCGAGTTGCTCTCGATTTAATCCCGCAGCGAGTTCACCGTTCATCCAGTTGGCTACTAATTTCGCTGCTTGTGACTTATCACTCACATCACAGTGAGATAGCGTGGCTTCAAAAAATGCCGCGGTGTCTGCGTGTGACACTAATGAATTTGCGTCATCGGCACTTAAACCATAACTTTCTTGATAGCGCGATGATTTTGAGTCGGGTAATTCGGGTAACGATGTTCGAATATTATCGATCCAGGCCTCATCGATTGAGAGGGGCAGTAAATCGGGGTCTGGAAAATATCGATAATCGTGAGCATCCTCTTTCGTCCTCATTAACCGAGTCTCTCCTGAGTCTGGATCAAACAATACCGTAGCCTGTACGATGGGTCGACCTTCCTCTAGCTCGTCAATTTGCCACTGAATTTCATAATCAATTGCCTGTTGCAAAAACCGGAACGAATTTAAGTTTTTGATTTCTCGTCGGGTGCCAAGTGTCGAGTCTCCTTTGCGACGAACCGAGACGTTGGCGTCACACCGGAAGTTACCTTCTTGCATATTGCCGTCACAGATGCCGATCCATCGCACTAAGGTGTGTAGCGTCCTTGCGTATTCAACTGCCTCAAGAGATGACGCCATATCGGGCTCAGTGACGATTTCCAAAAGTGGTGTTCCTGCTCGATTGAGGTCGATGCCACTCATTCCGATGAAATCCTCGTGAAGGGATTTGCCCGCATCTTCTTCTAGATGCGCTCGTGTTAAGCGAACAGTTTTTGTGTTTTCGCCCGCCTTAAAGGTAAGCGAGCCGCCCTCGACAACAGGGATCTCAAACTGACTGATCTGGTAGCCCTTAGGAAGGTCAGGATAGAAATAATTTTTTCTTGCAAAAATAGATTTCTTATTGATCGTTGCATTGGTTGCAAGCCCGAAGCAAATTGCTTTTGCGACCGCCTCTTTGTTAAGCACAGGCAGCACTCCAGGGAGCGCGATATCGACGGCACACGCCTGTGAGTTAGGCATCGCACCCACATCAGTCGAGGCCCCAGAAAATATCTTTGAATTTGTTGATAATTGGACGTGCGTTTCAAGCCCAATAACAGTTTCCCATTCCATGCTTATTGCTCTCGTGTGATTGGGGGGCGCTTCTCGTGCCAGTCGGTTTCCCGTTGATAGGCATGAGCGACGGATAACATGCGCGCTTCGTCAAAATAATTACCGATGATCTGTAACCCGATTGGAAGCCCTTTTTGGTCAAATCCGCATGGCAACGACATTGCTGGTAAGCCAGCAAGGTTTGCGGCTATCGTGAACGTATCGGATAAGTACATTTGGACAGGATCGGAGACTTTTTCTCCAATTTTAAAAGCAGTGCTCGGTGTTGTCGGAGACATGATCAGGTCGCATGAGCTAAACGCTGTTTGAAAGTCTGTGGAGATTAAACGCCGGATTTTTTGTGCTTTCAAATAATACGCATCGTAATAGCCATGCGAGAGCACGTAGGCGCCCGTGAGAATACGTCGCTTGACCTCATCGCCGAATCCCTCCGCACGAGTTTTGGCATACATGTCATTCAGGTCAGTGTAAGTCTTGGCACGGTGTCCGTATCGCACGCCGTCGTATCGTGACAGGTTACTCGATGCTTCCGCCGGAGCTATGACGTAATACGCCGATATGGATAAAGGGCTTGTGGGTAGAGAGACATCCACGATCTTTGCTCCCAGGCTTTGGTAGCATTTGATGGCGTCGTCGATACTTTTTGCGACATCCGCGTCAGTGTCATCACTGAAGTACTCTTTGGGAAGTCCGATAGTCAGGCCATCAACGCTGCTATCACTTAGATCAGAGTATGCCACCCGATCTCGGCTTAGACTGGTGCTGTCTTTATCGTCGAAGCCAACCATCGTTTCTAGAAGAATAGCGCAATCCTCAGCTGTTCTCGCCATGGGCCCACCTTGGTCGAGACTCGATGCGAATGCGATCATTCCATATCTTGAGACCAAACCATAAGTTGGTTTCAATCCGGTGATTCCGGTCAGTGCAGCGGGCTGCCTGATCGAGCCTCCAGTATCGGTGCCAGTCGATGCGGGAGTCATCCCAGCGGCAACAGCTGCGGCCGAACCACCTGAACTCCCTCCCGGAACTCTCTCGAGATCCCATGGGTTTTTGACATTTCCAAACCACGATGTTTCATTGGACGAACCCATCGCGAATTCGTCCATATTCGTTTTGCCTTGAATGACGCTACCCTGCTCGTTAAAGCGTTGGATGACATGCGCGTTGTAGGGCGCGACGAACTCGCCTAACATTTTTGATCCGCATGTCGTTCGCCAGCCCTTTGCGCACCAAATATCCTTATGGGCGATCGGAATTCCTGTGACTGCGTGTCCCGAGCCTTTTGCGAGTAACTCATCAGCAGCTCGAGCTTGTCCGAGACTTTGTTCCTCATCGAATGTAATAAACGCATTGATTGTTGCGTTCAATGTTTGCGCTCGCCGCACGTATTCTTGTGTCAATTCAACACTCGAGAATTCTTTTTGTCGAAGTCCGAGCCCGAGCTCCTTCAGAGTTTTATTCATCATTGCGTTACTCGATGACTTTTGGCACGAGAAATAATGCGCGCTCAACGGAGGGCGCGTTTGACTGAAGCGCCTCGTGCTCATCTTTTTCCGTGACGACGTCATCTCGCAGCCTCGTTGAGATGTCTTGTGCGTGAGCCATTGGCTCAATATCCGTTGTGTCGACGGTTTGCATCTCTTCGATCAACGCGAAGACTTTATTGAGTTGACCAAGTGTTTCCTCTGCTTGTTCATCGCTGATCTCAATCCGCGCGAGCGTCGCCACCTTGTAAACGTCGTTTTTTGTAAGCGCCATAGTTATATCAATCAAAAATCATAAAAAATCATGACGGTCGTTTATCTTTGCTTCGTATGCAAATTGGTATTGACTCAGTCACCTAGGACAGGCGATAGAAAGTTTTAGCCTCGACCGAACCATTAGGTTATCATAAATGCCCCCGTGCTCGACACGGTTCCAACTAGTTGTAAGGACTGAATTATGTTTGGATTTATTACCCGCTTTTTCTCCAACGACATCGCGATTGATCTTGGTACCGCGAATACCTTGATCTATGTCAAAAACAAAGGAATCGTTTTAGACGAGCCATCAGTCGTCGCGATCAGACACGAGTCCACTGGTTCAGGAACGAAAACGATACGAGCGGTTGGAAATGAAGCCAAGTCAATGCTGGGGAGGACGCCCGGAAACATCAATGCGATCCGTCCGATGAAGGATGGCGTGATCGCTGACTTTACGGTGACCGAGCAGATGCTGCGCCATTTCATTAAAAAGGTACATGACACGAGATTTTTTGCGCCGAGCCCAAGAATCGTGATTTGTGTGCCGTGTGGATCAACTCAGGTCGAGCGCAGGGCGATCCGAGAATCTGCATACGGCGCAGGGGCTAGAAAAGTTGAGCTGATTGAGGAGCCAATGGCTGCAGCGATTGGTGCAGGATTACCAGTTGAGGATGCAGCCGGATCAATGGTGGTTGATATTGGTGGCGGCACGACCGAGGTTGGCGTGATCTCATTGGGTGGTGTTGTGTATTCTGGTTCAGTGAGAACGGGTGGTGATAAATTCGACGAGGCTATCATTAATTTTGTGCGACGCAATTACGGCATGCTGATTGGTGAGGCGACGGCTGAAGAAATCAAAAAAGATATCGGGCTCGCGTTCCCTGGTGGAGAAATTAGAGAAAAAGAAGTGAAGGGACGCAACCTTGCAGAGGGAATCCCCCGGAGTTTTAAGATTACCAGTAACGAGATTTTGGAAGCGCTCTCTGATCCGCTAAATAGCATTGTGTCTGCTGTCAAAAATGCGTTAGAGCAGACTCCCCCAGAGCTGGGTGGAGACATCGCTGATCGGGGTATGGTGCTCACGGGTGGTGGTGCCCTGTTGAGAGATTTAGACCGTTTGCTTATGGAGGAGACTGGACTCCCGGTAGTCGTAAGTGACAATCCTTTGACGTGTGTTGTGCGAGGATCCGGTTTGGCGCTTGAAAAGCTTGATGACCAATTCACAGGGATATTTGCGAGCGAGTAGCGTGAGTTGCTTTGAGCAGGTTGATCTGTAGGCGTGTGGAACCATAAGTTTCGGGATATTTTGGAGGCAAGTTGTCCATGACCAGAAACTTTGCCGGAAAGAACTCATATCGCAGGAATCGAGCTGCAATTTTGTGTGCGCTGGTTGGAGCTGCGTTAATCTTTCTTGATGCACAGAGAAATGCGTTCCAAGGTGTGCGAACGAGTCTAGCCGGCATTACTGAGGTTGTGAATCAGATCGTGGGTCAACCTAAGGTTTGGCTGGACCAAGTCGCAGATTTATTTCTGTCGAAACGGCAGTTAATCGAAGAGATCGAACAGCTTAAAAAAGACCAGCTTCTTGATTATTCAAGACTGCAGCAATTCGATGCGTTGGAACATCGTTTGGAAAGTCTTGAGGCATTGGTTGAGATCCGAGCTAAATACACTCGCTCAACACGAATAGTCGAGCTCGCGATTCCGAGTTTGACGCCGAATAACCACACAATCGTGGTGCAATCGGGTGAGGACCATGTCTTGCATGCTGGAGATTATGTGGTCGATCGAGGGGGGCTCGTGGGCCAGATCATGAGCGTTGAGAATGAAATGGCGATGACTCGTTTGATCTCTGACAGGGATTCAAGGGTGCACGTTCAGAGTGTAAAAAACGACATCAAGGGTGTCGCGTTTGGGTCTGGTGAGAAAAATCGTTTGGAATTACGTTTTGTTTCAAAAGATGCAGCCATTGAGGTCGGTGATTTATTCGTCACATCTGGATTAGGTGGGCGTCATCCATACGGCGTCCCTGTTGGGCGGGTCGCGTCGATAGACGTTGTTCGATACCCTGATTTTTTGAGTGTTGAACTCAGACCGATCGCTTCCTTAGGAAGCGGAGAATTTTATGTTGTGCTGACTGGTCCCGTTGGTGATGATTTATTTTTATCTTCCGATCACTCTCCAGATTGATCCTATGACAAAAGGACACTAATGTTGAATCGCCCCATCAATCGAGTGGTTGGCATCACAACATTGCTCGCGTTTGTGTTGAGCGTGATTGGCACTCATATGACTGCGTCGAACATCTTCATCGATTTGGTGGCGTTGGCAGTAATTTTGATGGCGCTCAGTTTTAATTGGGGTAGTCGTGGTGAAATTCTTTTTGTGGCAATTGGGTTAGCCGCTGATATCGCTCTTGGTGATGTGCTTGGAATGCATGTCGTTAAGTATGCGATTTTGTCATTTGCTGTTTCCAGAATGTCTCATATCATCAAGATGGCGGGAATCGGCCAGCAAGTCATCCTCGTTGCACTGCTCTTAGCTGTCAGCGAGGTGATCCCGAGGGGGCTATCAGCGGTATTCAGTCCAGATTTATTTCATCTCGACGCTATACTGGTATCCACGTTGTGCGCCTTGGTCTGGCCGATCGTAAACTATCGTCAGAGCCGAGAATGATTTACGTTCACAACGATTGGTCATAAAGTAGGTATTTTCCAGCGAAAAACACGGGGTATCTGTGCTCGCCCGTCAATATAGAGATCGATTATCGTCTATCTACAATTATCGTTTGCGGTTACGAGCCGTCGTGGTTTCGGTCGTGGCGTTGACCTTTATTTTGATTGCAAAAATCTTATATCTCCAGGTAGTTAACGCAGATTTTTACAAGGTACGCGCAGAGAATAACCGCATCAATGTGTTGCCTATTCTTCCCGTCAGGGGACAGATACTCGACCGCTATGGCCGCGTACTGTCAGAGAACCAGCCTGCATACGCACTCGAGTTAAAAGTTGGTGCCGACCGTGACTCTTCGCGAGTTATCGAGTCGCTCAAGGAGATTTTATTTATCTCCGATTATGATCAGGAGCGAGTTGAAACCGAGCTCAAGCAAGCGAGTAAATTCTCCAGCTTGGTGATTAAAGATAGGCTATCCGAGGATGAGGCCTCACTTTTTACATCCCATGCATATCGTTTTCCCGAATTACAGTTAACCGCCCAGCCATACCGTCGCTACCCCTACGGCCTTGTCACATCCCACGTGATTGGTCACCTTGGGCGCGTGAACCAGCGCGACTTGCTCGATCTTGAGGACAGCGGACATCGATCAAATTACGTGAGAAAAGATTTGATCGGAAAGCGAGGTATTGAGCAGTTTTACGAGAGGCGTTTAAGGGGTGGTTTGGGTTACAACTACGTTGAGGTGAACTCGAAGGGTAAGGAAATAAGAATCGTGAATCAACGCTCGCCATTAAGGGGGGAAAATGTTGTCCTCACGATTGATATCGATCTTCAAAAAGTGGCTTATGAGTCCTTGGGTGATCGCCGCGGGGCGGTGGTCGCCATTGATCCTAACAATGGTGAGATTTTGTCGTACGTATCGAAGCCGGGCTATGACCCGGATCTGTTTATTGGCGGGATGAATGCAGAGCAATGGCGCGAGATTCAGGGTTCAGCCGATCGACCATTACTGGATCGAGTGACTCGAGGGCTTTATCCACCCGGATCCACCCTGAAGCCGTTTCTTGGGTTAGCAGCACTCGAAGATAAGTTGCGTACGCCGAGTTGGAAAATGTCTGACCCCGGTTTTTTCTCATTATCAGGAGGACAGTACCGTTTCCGTGACTGGAAGAAAGAGGGTCATGGCCAAGTGGACTTACACAAGGCGATCGCACAATCTTGTGACACGTATTTTTATCAACTGGCGGACGACATGGGGATTGATGATCTGAACCAGTGGTTGGTCCGTTTCGGGTTCGGTAAAAAAACAGGAATCGATTTATCGCGGGAATATTCGGGTATCGCCCCTTCTCGATCTTGGAAGAAAAAGCGGTTTGGAACATCTTGGTACCGTGGAGATACGATATCGGTTGGTATTGGTCAGGGGTACAACTTGGTGACACCATTACAGTTAGCGGTAGCGACAGCTGCCTTAGCGAATGGTGGCACGGTGCACCAACCCACACTAACGAAGCGAGATCAGCTGCAGACAGAGACTGGTGATGGGCTCTTTAATCACGGACACACTGTCCGATTTTCTGATAACAACCGGCAGATTGTTCACGACGCCTTAAAAGCTGTGATGAAACCAGGTGGGACCGCTGTGCAAGCGGCTCGGGGTGCGACATACGAAATCGCTGGCAAAACAGGGACAGCCCAAGTGTTTGGATTAGATGGCCAGGAGTACAACGAGGATGAGATTGCAGAACGATTGCGTGACCACGCGTTGTTTATTGCTTACGCGCCTGCGGACAAACCACAATTAGCCGTTGCTGTGATTGTGGAGAATGGAGGCCACGGTGGTAGTGCGGCAGCACCGGTCGCGAGACGGTTATTCGATCAGTACCTTCTTAATAATCCAGTGATGACGGCTGAGCGATTTGAGATAAGCCGATGAACGGAGTCAGCAAAACAATTGCCAACGGCATCCGAACTTTAGATCTCGCGTTATTGATTCCGATCGGGCTGCTCATTTTGATTAGCCTTGCCGCACTGTACACATCGTCCCAAGGGGACATCGACAAAGTATGGTCGCAGGTCCAGAATTTTTCGATTGCTGCGACATTGTTGGTGCTGGTTGCGAATTGTCCACATCATTATTTGGTCAAGGTCGGTATGCCGCTCTACATTATCGGTGTCGTCCTATTATTGATGACCGCATTGTTCGGAGAGCAATCAAATGGTGCTCAACGGTGGCTCAACTTACATGTTGTTCGGATTCAACCTTCAGAGTTATTAAAGCTGGCCTTACCGTTGGCGCTCGCTTGGTATTTCGATCGTTATGAACATGTGCTGAGAGGTCAAAACTTTATTGTCGCGACATGCCTTTTGATTGTTCCAGTGGGATTGATATTGAAGCAGCCTGATCTCGGTACTGCCATCCTAATTGGTGCATCTGGGTTCTTTGTCTTATTTTTTGCAGGGCTCTCACTTCGAGTGTTGGGATTTTTGGCCGCAACTACTCTTGTGGCGCTTCCTTTTGGGTGGGGTTTATTACACGAGTATCAACAAAATCGAATTCTAATGATGTTGGATCCTACGTCAGACCCTCTGGGAGCGGGATACCACACCATTCAATCGACAATTGCAATCGGTTCTGGCGGATTTTGGGGTAAAGGTTGGATGGAAGGGACGCAGGCACAATTGAATTTTTTGCCTGAAGGCAGCACGGACTTCGTTCTTGCGGTCATCGGTGAGGAGTTTGGATTTGTAGGAATCGCGACTATCTTTGCTATCTATGCATTTTTGATTGCTCGAGGATTGATGATCTCTGCGAGTGCGACCAGTGCATTTGACCGGCTTGTTGCAATTTCAATCACACTGACCTTTTTTCTATACGCTTTCGTCAACGTTGGCATGGTGATCGGGCTTTTACCGGTTGTTGGTGTGCCGTTACCGCTCGTGTCCTACGGTGGCACCTCGGCTGTGACCATCATGCTGGGCTTGGGTGTGTTGATGAACATCCACTCAAGTCGGCGATTGATTCAAAGTTAATCGAAGATCTTTTAATCAGTTAATCTGTATTCAAACTCAATTTAAAGAAAGTTTGTTAATGAAAACTCTTATTTGTGGCTCGCTCGCTTTTGACTCGATCATGGTGTTTGAAGATAAATTCAAGAATCATATTTTGCCTGACCAGATTCACATATTGAATGTTGCTTTTCTGGTCCCCAAGATGCGTCGTGAGTTTGGTGGTTGCGCTGGCAACATTGCGTATAGCCTGAAACTTCTCGGAGGCACACCACAGATTATGGCAACGGTGGGTGAGGACTTCACACCCTATCAAGCGAGACTAGGTGAACTTGGGTTGGATACCAGTTACGTTAAAGAGATTCCTGGCGCGTTTACCGCCCAAGCATTTATCACGACAGACCTTGATGACAATCAAATCACGGCATTTCACCCCGGGGCGATGAGCGAATCGCACATCACGCATATTTCTGAGGTAGATGGCGTGAGTCTTGGCATTGTCGCGCCAGACGGACGAGATGGAATGATCCAGCACGCGCGCGAATTTGCCGAGCAGGGTATTCCTTATGTTTTTGACCCTGGTCAGGGACTTCCCATGTTCAATGGTGAGGAGCTGATGAGTTTCGTTGATACTGCGTCCTATGCGGCTATGAATGATTACGAGGCGAAGATGTTGCAGGACAAAACAGGACTTAAGGTTGGGGAAATTGCGCAACGTGTTGACGCGTTGATTGTGACGAAAGGCTCGGAGGGGTCCACGATTTATACGAAGGGTCAGGAGATTGACATTCCATCAGCAAGAGCAGTTGAGGTGACTGACCCAACCGGATGCGGAGATTCTTATCGCGCAGGATTGCTGTTTGGCATTGAGACAGGGTTAGATTGGGAGACTACGGGTCGTTTGGCCTCACTCATTGGCGCGATTAAAGTAGCAAGTCGTGGGCCTCAGAATCACACGTTTGATCGCAATCAAATCGAGGTTCAGTTTAAGGAGCAATTTGGACGATCTATCGGTTGGTGAGTTTACCCCGAGATTGGATCGATGCACGGCACATGAGTGACCTCTTGGGTCTCAATACAGTACGCCGTCATCGTTCGGCCCCACACGCAACCGGTGTCAAGAGCGATGAGCCCAGGTTTTTTAATGAAACCGAGGGCTGACCAGTGTCCAAAAATTAGTGTGGTATCAGCTGGTCTCGGTGAATCAAACTCGAACCAAGGTTTCATCCCAGCTGGCATGTTCTCTAGCGTCCCTTTGAATCGAAAGTTCATCGAGTCTTCCGAGTCGCATACTCGCATTCGCGTGAAGGCATTGACGATCACGCGCGCACGCTCCCAACCAACCAAGCCATCATCCCAACAATGAGGCTCACTGCCTCGCATGTGCTCTAGAAAATCGACACAGTCAGGGCCCTGGAGCAGCGCTTCAACTTCTCGAGATAACTCGATTGCTTTGGCCACACTCCAGATGGGTAGAATGCCGGCGTGCACTAAGACATATTTTCCTTGCTGTGAGATGAGTGATTGATGTCGTAGCCAATCAATGAGTTGATCTCGGTCAGCTGACTCGAGAATATCCTCGAGTGTGTCATCAGCTCTAACTTTAGAAACCCCCAACGCGACAGAGATTAAGTGTAAGTCATGATTACCAAGAACCGTGATGACGGATTCTTGCATCTCATAAAGTAACCGAAGCACCTCGAGTGAGCCAGGACCACGATTGACCAGATCACCGACCAACCACAATGTATCTTCGTGAGGGTCGAAACTGATCTCAGCGAGAAGTTTTTTAAACGTGAGCGCGCACCCCTGAATATCTCCGATCGCGAATGTAGCCACGGATGAGATACCTAAAGCGATTTAGGAGGGGTGCTTACTCTACCAAGGAGAATTGACAGTCTTGGTCTTTACTGGACCTTGGATAGCATGAAATCGACAGCAGCTTTGATGTCGTCATCAGAGGCATTCGTCGCACCTCCACGCGCTGGCATCATGTTTTTACCGTTGATGACACTGTTGTAGAGATAATCTTTACCGTTACTGATTCTTGGCGCCCACGCGGCAGCATCTCCGGTTTTGGGTGCGCCAGCAACTCCCGCTACATGACACGCTTGGCACACTGAGTTATAAAGCCCCTCACCAGGCCCGACGGTTACAACGGGTTCGGTTGGTTGAGGTGCTTCTTGATTGGTGGGTGTGGCATTAGCTTTGTCTGTCAGGCGTGCCGTAATTGCCGCCTCACTCATCTCTGGATGAGACGGGTCTGATTTAATGCCGCCCGTAATATACTGGACGGCGAGTAATATGATCACAAGAGGCACAGCAAATGCCAAAATGACAGTGACGATGAGTTGTTTCGGTGTGCTGATCAAAGGGTGTTCCTCACATTAAGTCGGTTCGAGCCAATCTCGATGATGCAATCAATCGGGTCAGGCCATTAAATCAAAGCGAGATTATAAGTGAAATCAGTCGAAATATCCGTGCGCCCCAACCCCAGCTGGCGGCTCTGTTTGTCCGGAGAACGTCGATTGCTGGGATGTTAGCTTATGGAGCATTTATCGTTATTCGCATTGTTTTTGAGTAGTTTTTTATCGGCAACGATTCTACCTGGGACCTCCGAAGCGGCATTTGTCGCCATTCTTTTGAATGATGTCGGGACGCCGACATCAGCGCTGATTGTTGCCACGTGCGGCAACACACTGGGAGGCATCACCACTTACCTTGTCGGGCGATTTATTCCCAATAAACGGATTGCTGAGTCAAAGATAGCTCGATGGTGCCGACGTTGGGGCAGTCCATCCCTCCTGTTGTCCTGGGTCCCGATCGTGGGAGACGTGTTTTGTTGTGCTGCGGGCTGGTTAAAAATAAATTTCGTTTTATCGCTCATTTTTATGTTGATTGGTAAGGGGCTTCGGTATTGGGCACTCATGTTAGCGCTCGCGTAATTTCGGCAAATCGGTAACTGCTGAGCTAAACTATTAGATGATCTTGAAACACAGCGTACCCCTCAAATGAAGCCAAACGCCGAATTCGTCTCGACCAATCAGCGGTTACGAGAAATTCCGTATAACTACACCTCGTTTTCTGATAGAGAAATTGTCATCCGCGTTCTTGGACAAGATGCGTGGGATATCCTCCTGCAACTGAGAGAAGAGCGCGTCACAGGGCGCTCTGCACGCATGTTGTATGAAATTTTGGGGGACATTTGGGTTGTCGACCGAAATCCATATTTACAGGATGACCTAATTGATAACGCGGACCGGAGAGATTTATTGATCCACGCGCTTCATCATCGATTGCATGAAGTCAGAGGACGAGACGAGCAAGATGATCCTCGTGTGGCGTATTTACTGGAGAAAGTCCAAGAAGCCATCAACGCCTTCAGTGGTCATTTCAAGGAAGTGAAGGCGTTAAGGAAAAAGGCACGACGTCGATTTGCCAAATTCACGCGTCGAGACAACATTAGTTTTGATGGTTTAGCTCGGGTATCGCACGCAACCGATGCAACGGACTGGCGTGTGGAATATCCATTCGTTGTGCTCACGCCGGACACCGCAGGCGAAGTTGCTGATCTTGTGATGGCGTGTGTCGAACTTGGTTTAACCATCATTCCCAGGGGAGGTGGTACCGGTTACACCGGGGGCGCCATTCCTCTTAATCGACTATCAGCTGTGATCAATACAGAAAAGCTCGATGCACTTGGTGCAGTCAAGCATGAAAGTCTGCCGGGTGTGAGTGGTGCCGTGTCAACCATCACGGCAGGCGCTGGTGTTGTCACGAGACGAGTGATGGAGGCTGCGGAAGAGAGCCAACTTGTTTTCGCGGTCGATCCAACTTCTGCGGATGCGTCATGTATCGGCGGCAATGTGGCAATGAATGCCGGTGGTAAGAAAGCCGTTTTATGGGGTACGGCAATCGATAATCTTGTTTCTTGGAAGATGGTGACACCTGATGGAAACTGGTTGGTCGTTGAGCGAGAGAATCACAATCTTGGAAAAATCCATGAAGTAGATGTGGCGCGCTTTAAATTGACTTACACCAGTCGCCAAACTGGTCGCGTATTAAAAGAGCCAACGTTTATAGAGATTCCTGGCCAACAATTTCGAAAAGTTGGTTTGGGTAAAGATGTCACTGATAAATTTCTCGGGGGTCTTCCGGGGATTCAAAAAGAAGGTTGTGACGGCATCATCACCGAGGCGAGATTTATCTTGCATCGAATGCCGACACACACGCGTACGGTGTGTTTGGAGTATTTCGGCAGTGTGTCCGAGGCGGTTCCATCAATCGTAGAGATCAAACAGCGAGTAGATTCAAACGGCGCTGTATCGCTGGCTGGTTTGGAACATTTGGACGAGCGTTATGTGAAGGCTGTGGGATATGTCGCGAAAGCTCGTCGAGGCGGTCATCCAAAAATGGTGTTGCTCGCTGATATTGTCAGTGATGATGCGCACGAACTGGGCACATGTGCGTCTGAAATCGTCAGGATAGCCAATGGGCGAGGCGGTGAAGGGTTTATCGCAACCAGTGATGAAGACCGCAAACAATTCTGGAAAGATCGGGCGCGAACGGCTGCGATTGCGAAACATACAAACGCATTCAAAATTAACGAGGATGTGGTGATTCCTCTTGATCGTCTTGGAGAGTATTCAGACGGAATTGAACGCTTAAATATTGAGTTATCAATTGAAAACAAATTGATGGTGCTCGATCGCGTCTCGCAAGTGTTACAAGTTGTTGTCCCTGGAAAGCGTGATATCGCTGAGTCAGTCGGTGCGGACCTATTATCAGATCGGTGTGAAGAGTCGCTGGCTCTGGTTCACGCGGCACGAGAGCGATGGCAATGGATTCTCAATCACTTGGATCAGCCATTCAGTCAGTATGTTCAATGGTTATCGGAGCATCACGAAGCGGTTCCGAGTATTGATCATCCATCGTTGTCTGTGGATGACTCTGTTGGGCGATACATCCAAGAATATGCCTTACGAATCTCTTGGAAGAAAGACGTCAGAAAATCGTTGTTCTCGCTATTTGAAGGTGCGGCTTTTGAGCCAGTCAGGCAGCTGATCGACGCCGAGCATCAAAAGACGCTCAAGCAACGAGTGTTTATCGCGCTGCACATGCATGCGGGAGATGGCAATGTGCACACGAACATCCCAGTGAATTCGGATGACTACGACATGCTCCGACATGCGAACGCATCAGTTGACAAAATCATGTTGTTGGCACGGTCTCTGGGTGGAGTGATTTCAGGTGAACACGGCATTGGCATCACGAAGCTCGAGTATCTCGAAGACAGTGAGATTGAGTCGTTTCGAACGTACAAAACACAGATCGACCCCGAAGGACGTTTTAACGCGGGTAAGCTCATGCCTGGAGCAAATCTCGACAAAGCGTATACGCCAAGTTTTAACTTGCTAGAACTTGAGAGCTTGATTCTTGAAGCCAGTGATATTGGTCAGATCTCAGACTCGATCAAAGATTGTTTGAGATGTGGGAAATGTAAGCCCGTTTGTGCGACTCACGTTCCTCGAGCTAACTTACTTTACAGCCCCCGAAACAAAGTGTTGGCGACGTCACTCCTCATCGAAGCGTTTTTGTACGAGGAGCAAACGCGCCGAGGAATCGCCGTAGAACACTTTGAGGAATTTAATGATGTCGCTGAGCATTGCACGGTGTGTCATAAATGCCTCAACCCCTGTCCAGTCAATATTGATTTTGGCAATGTCTCCATGGCGATGCGAAGTTTTCTGGAAAGCCATGGCCGACGTAAGAAAAACATCAAGCATTGGCTATCGATGTTGCTATTGAACGCAACCGATCCGGCGACGATTAAAGTCGCGCGAGCGCTTCTTATTCAAGGTGGTTATCGATTACAACGATTTGCGTATCAGGCATTCAAGGCGCTGCGGCTTTCTAGAGGTCAAACTAAAAGCCCGCCGTCTTCAACCGGTCGGGCGAGTATCCCCACGCAGGTGATTCATTTTGTGAATAAACCGATGCCAGGGAAGCTACCCAAAAAAACGGCGCGAGGACTACTTGATATAGAGGATCCCAAAATTGTTCCTGTCATCAGAGATCCTCAACTGAAACCTGAGGTTGAGGAGTCCGTTTTCTACTTCCCCGGGTGCGGCAGTGAGCGATTGTTCAGTCAAGTTGGTCTCGCCACACAGGCGATGCTGTTACACGCTGGTGTGACGACGGTGCTACCGCCAGGGTATCTCTGTTGCGGCTATCCGCAAAGAGCAGCGGGTCTCGAGGAAAAAGGAAAAAAGCTGATTACCGATAACAGAGTATTACTCCATCGGATGGCCAACACCTTAAATTACTTGGACATCAAGACCGTGGTGGTGTCTTGCGGTACGTGTTTGGATCAACTTGAGCAATACGAATTCGACAAGATTTTTCCGGGATCTCGTGTGATCGATATTCACGAGTATCTCATGGAGAAGGGCATACGCATCGAGGGTTTGTCGGGTGTTCAATACCTCTACCATGATCCGTGTCACACACCCATGAAAGCGTACGATCCGTTATCAGTTGTTAAAGAGGTCACAGGTGCGTCGGTCACACTGAATGAGCGATGTTGTGGCGAGTCTGGGACACTTGCTGTGACGAGGCCAGATGTGTCGACCCAAGTTCGGTTTCGAAAAGAAGAAGAGTTACAAAAGGGCATTAACAAAGTCACGAGCGCGGGTGGTGAGCGTCCCACAAAAATATTGACCTCATGTCCGTCGTGTTTACAAGGCTTATCTCGATTTAAGGACGATACCGATCTTGATGCGGACTACATCGTTGTCGAAATGGCAAAGCATGTCTTGGGACCAGATTGGATGTCGAATTATGTTTCTCGAGTGAATCGAGGACACATAGAGCGGGTATTGTTGTAGGGCAGTCGTTGGTGTCGGGCTTCAATAAAAATTGCGAACTGTGTTCCCCGAGCGGTGAAGACCTCATTTGGTCTGACGAATTTTGTCGGGTCATTCGTGTTGACGAAAAAAATCATCCAGTATTTTTGAGAGTGATTACTCAGGCACACGTCGCAGAATTTTCTGATTTGAGTTCGGAAGACAGAAATCGGTTGATGCATGTGGTTTATGTCGTTGAACAGGGGTTGCGTCAATTGCTGAATCCCACAAAAATTAATCTGGCATCTTTTGGGAATATGGTCCCGCATCTTCACTGGCACGTGATTCCGCGTTTTGATCATGACCCTCATTACCCGAACCCAATTTGGGGGCAGCCAACGGGAGGTACTTCGGTTGAGATCCCTCTTGGATTTTGGGATGAATTTACCGCTTTTGTGAAAAGCCAATTGATAGGCGGTTGACGGTTTCGACCTATCTGACGGCGGGATAGCGCTTAATATTTTTTTGTTCTCGATTTGGGAAATATTGCTGAGAACGTACTGCCTTCACCTGGAACGCTTGAGATATTTAATGTGGCACCATGTCGATTGAGCACGTGTTTGACGATCGCCAATCCGAGCCCTGTCCCACCTGTCTCTCGAGATCTACTCTTATCCACCCTGTAGAAGCGCTCTGTGAGACGATCAATGTGTTGTGTATCAATGCCCACACCTTGATCTTTACAAGAAAAAACTGCTTTGTCGGAGTTTGAGTACCAGCGAAGGTTGATATCCCCGCCATTTGGAGAGTATCGAATGGCATTACTCACGAGATTTGTGAATGCACTGCGTATCTCGTCTTGCGCACCAATCAGATCAAGACCGTCCTCAATATCCAAATGTACTCGATGATTAGATTTCGATAATGCCTCGGCTTCATGCGAAATTGCAGACAACATACTAGATACATTGATTGTCTCTTCTTGTAATGCATCCGATGTTTCAAGTCGAGAAAGCGTGAGTAGATCTTCGACCAAGCGATTCATTCGGCGGCTTTGGTCAGACATCAGTTCAATCCCGCGAGCGAGTAGTTCTGGGTCTTCGGTGGGGTCCTCCTCAAATGTTTCAAGATAGCCCTGAATCACCGTCAAGGGAGTGCGTAATTCATGGGATACATTTGCGATGAAATCACGCCGTGTGGTATCCAATTTTTCTCGATCGGTCACGTCTTGCGCGAGGAGTAATTTCTGGTTTTGGCCAAAAGAAACGATTTGTAACGACACGTAACGTTGAATGCGTCCACTCGAAAGCTGGATCGTTGAGGGCTCGCTGGTAGCTTCTTTTTTTAAAAAGGCGCGAAATGCTGTTTGTCGGATCAAATAATCAATTTGAAAACCTTTATCACGCGATAAGCGTAACTGAAAATACTCCTCAGCCTTGGGGTTGCACCATAAAATTCGATTGGTGTTATCCAGAAAAATCACGGCATCAGGAAGTGCCTTAGCGCCTTTTTCAAATCGATCTAACGTTCGATTGAGAGCAGCTTCAGATATTTTTTGTTTTTTTTGAAGTTGGATAAAACTTCTGAACACTCTGTCCCAAAGTCCGGTTTTGTCCGGGACTTTGCTGGTATCCGGGTCGGCAATCCAATCATGAAAGAACGACAATGTTTGACGCTCTCTGAGCATGCTTGCAGCAACCCAAGCTGCAAAAAAAAGTGTTCCGCTAGTAAAACCCCAGATAAGTCCGACAATGCAGCTCAGTACAACTGGAGGAACGAGCGTTGTGAGTGATTGAATCCAATATCGCAAAAGACGGAGAAGTAAAAAGGGTGAGAACCCACGAATGGTATCAAAATTGACTCACAACGTATTCACGGTTTTGAGAAGCGGTATCCAGTGCCTCTAACAGTCTGAATGTATGCGTCATGGCCGGATGCTTCGAGCGCTTGGCGGAGGCGACGAATGTGGACGTCGACGGTTCGTTCCTCAACGAAAACATGATCCCCCCATACGTGGTCGAGTAATTGTGATCGAGTATGAACGCGTTCCGTGTGCGTCATAAAAAAGTGAAGCAGCTTGAATTCCGAGGGGCCCATTTGAATGGGTGTGTCGTTGACAGTGATTCGATGTGTCGCGGGGTCCAATCGTAGACCATTGGTTTCGACAATATCTTCTGTGAGTTGGGGTGCTCGTCGACGGAGTACAGCCTTGATGCGGGCAACGAGCTCTTTGGGTGAGAATGGTTTGGTAACGTAGTCATCAGCGCCGGTCTCGAGTCCCATTAATTTGTCGGCTTCCTCAGATTTTGCGGTCAGCATGATGATCGGGATCGTTTTCGTGCGCTTATCCCCACGTAATTTCTTCACGAGTTCGACTCCACTCGCCCCGGGCAGCATCCAGTCGATGAGCGCGAGATCAGGCATTGCTTGGTCGACGAGAGTGATCGCACGTTCAACGGATTCTGCGTGTACCGTTTGGTGACCGCTGCGGCGCAGTGTCAGAGTAATCAGTTCGGCAATTGCAGGTTCGTCTTCAACAATCAGGATGGTTCCGGCCATTGTTTTCGTGTGTTTGGTTAAGACGTCGACATATTATGAATCTTTTATTTCAGAAAAATGACAAAACTTGGTGCCGGTTACAATGGTCTACTTAATATTTACGCTACCCTCTTAGGCATTTAGTTATGGATCCCATGATTCCTGAGGAAATTGTTCATCACCAAAAAAGTAAGACGTTAGAGTTGTCTTTTCCAGGTGGTGAGCGGTTTAACCTCTCTTGCGAGTATCTTCGAGTTTTCTCTCCTTCAGCCGAGGTGCGCGGTCACGGGCCGGGCCAAGAAGTGCTTCAAACTGGGAAAAAAGACGTCAACATCACGGAAATCGAACCGGTTGGGCATTACGCCTTAAAATTACGGTTCTCCGACGGTCACGACACGGGTATTTACTCTTGGGAATACCTTGTGTCCCTCGGGCGAGAGTTCGATAAGAATTGGGAAGACTATTTAGGGCGTCTGAATAAGGCCGGTGCGAGCCGCTAACGACGCCACGACGAGCTATGGATTCAATGGAAGATCAGCAATCACAAAAGACACACTTCGGGTTTGAAGAAGTTAACGAATCGGACAAAAACCGTCGCGTGAAGGATGTCTTTAGTTCGGTAGCCAGTCAGTACGACATCATGAATGATTTGATGTCCGGGGGATTACATCGGGTATGGAAGCATATTGCGGTGACGTTATCAGGCGTGCGAGAAGGGTCAAGAGTCCTCGATATTGCTGGAGGGACTGGTGACCTGTCGAAGCGATACCTAAAAAAAATCGGTGAGAGGGGCGAGCTGTGGCTAACAGACATTAATGGAGAGATGTTAACGGTCGGTCGTGATCGTTTGATAGACGACGGTTTCATGCCTCCGTTGTGCCAGTGTGATGCAGAGAGCTTGCCTTACCCAGATAACTACTTCGACTGTGTCACGGTGGCGTTTGGCTTAAGGAACATGACGCACAAGGACAAGGCGCTTGAAGAGATGCATCGCGTGTTAAAGCGGGGAGGAAGATTGATCGTGCTGGAATTCTCGAAGGTCTGGAAACCACTCGAAAAATTGTATGACTTATATTCATTCAAACTGCTCCCCCTAATGGGGCGCCTCGTTGCAAAAGATGAAGCGAGTTACCGCTATCTGGCTGAGTCAATTCGCATGCACCCTGCTCAAGAGGAGCTCGCGCAGATGATGAGAGCTGCGGGTTTTGAGAGAGCTGAGTTTTTTAATCTCACAGCAGGTGTGGTCGCCATTCATCGGGGCACGAAAGACTAAAGATGCTGCCGCTTGTGGTTATTCTTCGGTTTTTAAAACACGTGCTGAACGGTTCACACGCCGCCAAGGATCAGTTAGCTGCACACTCCGGCAAGGTGATCTGTGTGCATGCGCCGCTAGGGCCTATATTGGTTGAGGTCACCCCGAGCGGATTGTTGGAACTTTATTCTGGTGATTCAAAACCTAGTTTATCGATTCACTTCAGTCCTGATGTGGTTCTTAACTGGATCAAAGACAATGAAGTCGGATGGAAGGGTGTGAAGATTGAGGGCGATGCGCACTTTGCTTCCGATTTATCGAAAATCGTGAATGCGGTTGACTGGGATTACGAAGAAGACCTTTCTCGTATCTTTGGTGATGTGATTGCACATCGACTGGGTAAATTATTTCGTTCGTTCAAGGATTGGTTGCGTCACGCACACCAGTCGATGAAATCATCCGTGGGAGATTATTTGACAGAGGAATCTGAGCTCCTCGCGACTCAGGATTTGGTCGGAGAATTCAATTCGGATGTGGATCATCTGAACGATGCCGTTGAGCGGCTTGAAGCCCGTATTCGCGCACTTCGACAAGAACTGAAGAGTAACCCCGATCGGTCGGCTGAATGAGATTCGCACGAGCGTTTTTTATTTTATGGGTCGCGATCCGATTCGGGTTAGACGAATTCGCTTCGTCTAACGCATTCCTGCGCGCGATACGCGCGATCATTCGGGCGGTTTTTTTCTCAAGAAGGTTGGATCAACCAAGGGGGGAGCGACTGCGACTTGCACTCCAAACACTTGGGCCAATTTTTGTGAAATTTGGACAAGTGTTATCGACTCGGCGAGATTTAATTCCGCTCGACATCGCAGATGAGTTAGCTTACTTGCAAGACCGTGTTGAGCCGTTTGATTCGATCCTTGTGAAGGAAATACTGAATCAAGAGTTCGATGAAAACGTCGATCAGGTCTTTCGGGAAATTGATTTAACACCAGTGGCCAGTGCCTCGGTCGCTCAGGTCCATTTTGGTGAACTCACAGACGGTCGAGAAGTTGCCATAAAAATTCTTCGCCCGAATATACGAAACACCATCAAGCGAGATTTAGCGTTGCTTGATTTAGTGGCTTTTTTCTTACAGCGACTCCTGCCTGATGGTCGACGACTGAAACCTCGAGAGGTCGTTGGCGAGTTTCGGCGTCATTTGGAGGACGAGCTTGATTTGATGCGAGAGGCAGCTAACGCGAGCCAGCTTCGCCGTAACTTCGAGGATTCACCACTGCTCGTTGTTCCTGAGGTGTATTGGGACTTTTGTCGCACCAATGTGATGGTCATGGAGCGCATGTCTGGGATTCCAGTCAGCAAGTTGGATGAACTTAAAGCCAACAATATTGACCTTGAACAACTCGCTGCCTCTGGGGTGGAGATATTTTTTACTCAGGTTTTTCGGGATGGATTTTTTCATGCGGACATGCATCCAGGGAATATCTTGGTTCAAACCGATGGGCGGTATGTTGCGCTAGATTTTGGGATCGTTGGTGCTCTCAATGAAGTTGATAAAAATTATTTAGCTCAAAATTTTCTGGCGTTCTTTCGGCGCGATTATCGTGGTGTGGCGCAAGCGCACGTTGACGCTGGGTGGGTGCCTAAAGATACTCGCATTGACGATTTTGAGGCGACAATCCGATCAATCTGTGAGCCTATTTTTGATAAGCCGCTTAAAGAAATTTCATTTGGCCGGCTTTTACTCAATCTATTCCAAGCAGCGCGTCGGTTCAATGTCGAGATTCAGCCTCAGCTTGTGATGCTTCAAAAGACCTTACTCAATATCGAAGGTTTGGGGCGCGAGCTTGATCCGAACCTTGATCTTTGGAAAACGGCAAAACCGTATCTAGAAAACTGGATGAGCGAGCAAATTGGTTTTAGTGGACTCGTTAAGAACATCAAAAAAGAAGCGCCATTATGGACGGCAATGCTGCCGCGCTTACCCCGATTAATCGACACCTTCTTGACGCAAAGTACTGTCGGTCAAGAGGATGAATTAAAAGCCGAAATCGATTTATTAAAACAAAGAGTCAGGTGGTTGACTCGTGGCCTCATCGCGCTAACCGTTACGGGCCTTTTATCGCTTCTCTTTATATTGCTGCATTAGTCGTTGTTGCGTATTCGCAACGGCATACTTTGTGTCATCAAATCGTAATATTCCTCTCCTAAGATGCAACGCATCACATCTGGCATGCGTGTACGTAGCCGATGTTTTCAATAGAAAGATGTTTTATATATTTCAGGAGAACGTGATGGCTAAATTTAATAAGTCACTTGTCGCCAGTGCAGTTGCAGTGGCGTTCGGCGTGTCGGTTGGTCTCGCTCAGGCAGGGACTAAAGAGCTTGTCGAGAAAATGTACGAGCTTGGTAAGATTAACGACGCAGAATACAAAGAGCTCAGCGAAGCTGCAAAGCCAGCTGACAATGAGTTGATTGGTAAGTACAAGGGTGGTTTTAAGTGGGCAACCGCTGATGGCTCTAGCAAATTTCAAATTGCTGGTCGTATCCAAGCTGACTACTACGACTACAATCACGACCTCGAGGAAGATACATTCGGCATGCGTCGTGTGTATTTTGGAGTCAAGGGCCAAATTGATAACATTTGGAAGTTTGAAGCGACAACAAACTTGGATTCCAATGAACTCGAGTATGGTTTCGTTAACTACAGCACGACGAAAGCAGCCAACGTTCGTCTTGGAGCGCAGAAGTTTTATGCTGGTTTCGAAGAGGGCACGAGCTCACGCTACACCGATTTCTTAGAGCGCTCTGTTGCAGATGGCCTTCAGCCAGGAAAGCAAATCGGTATCCAGATTTTTGGTGAGCCAGTTAAGAAAACTTTCTTTTATGCCCTTGGTTACTACAACGGCGAAGGAAAAAATGCGGATGAGAGCGGCAATACAGCTGATGGAAAAGATCAGATGTTCGCGGTCGCTTATAACGCTGCAGGTGTCTTGGGTGGACAGAAAGATCTAGTTGCTCACGTCGGCTACGCGACATCAAGCGGATCACGAGCAACACCCGGTGGCACTCGTGAAGTGTTCAGCATCGACGGTGAGGCTCGTGGAGACACATTTGGCTCGGTTAGAATCATCGCTGGCGCGAACGAGTTCACACAGGATCACAATAACGTAAGCCTTGTATTGGCGAAGGGCCCATATAAGTTACAAAGCGAGCGGACTACTGTGTCGTTTGATGCGGTGAGCGGCGCTGGCGTAGCTCAGAACGATAGTGTTAAGGCAACCTACACTTCAATCACGTGGATGATCACTGGGGAGGACTACGCTTCTGCTTACAAGATGACGGGCATGGGCGGCATTAAGCCTAAGAACCCAGTGACTAAATCTGGTGGCATGGGTGCGTGGGAAATTGGTTACCGTAACTCCAAGTGGGATGCACAGGACGTGGCGGGAGCCGGTGCGTACGTCGGTGCAACTCGTGTTACTTCAGACACGATCGGACTCAAGTGGATTCCTAACGAGAAAGTTCGATTCATGTTGAACCAAGTCACCACCAAGTACAACGATTTCACACAGGTCGCTGGTGCACAGGGCAGCGAGAAGGCGATTATCCTTCGCTCACAGCTCGACTTTTAAAAATCGTTACACCTAGTTTTTCAAGTTATCTTCTCAACGCCAGCCTCACGGCTGGCGTTTTTTTTAAAATGACACATAATCGTTTTGCCAAGCTGCTTTTACGCTCAACTGACGTGTGAGGTTACATTGATAGCAATCTATATTCGAAATCTTGGGACGAGTTCTTAAAACCCAATGCGCCGAAAATGGATGTGGTGATTACCGTGTGCGATGCGGCTGCAAATGAGGTGTGCCCGATTTGGCCTGGATCTCCAGTAACCGCGCATTGGGGTTTTGCTGATCCATCTAATTTGGAAGGGGATGAACAAAAACGAGATGGATTTAAAGCTGTCTCGCTCGAAATTGAGCGTCGAATCATGGCGGTTTTGACTGAAATGACGATGGATTCAAGCCGAGAGCAATTAAGATATTTGTTCAAAAAGGTAGCCGATACATGAGTGACATAACGAAACAACTTGGATTCCTTGATCGTTATTTAACGCTATGGATTTTCATTGCGATTGTATTCGGTATTTTGTTGGGTTATGGCTTCCCAGAAGTTGAATCAAAGATAAATGCCTTACAAATTGGTACCACGAATATACCCATCGCTATTGGATTGATCTTAATGATGTACCCACCCTTTGCGAAGGTGCGTTTTGAAGAGTTGCCGAAGGTGTTTTCAGATAAGAAAGTATTTGGTACCGCCATGCTTCTTAACTGGGTCATTGCTCCTTCGCTGATGTTTTTACTTGCTGTGGCTTTCGTTCCGGATCAACAAGAATATTTCGTCGGTCTCATTTTGATTGGAATCGCACCTTGTATCGCGATGGTGATTGTATGGAATGATCTTGCGAAGGGAGCTTCAGAGTACGCTGCGGGTCTTGTTGCGTTTAATGCGATTTTTCAGGTGCTGTTTTTCAGCGCGTACGCTTATTTCTTTTTGACCGTGCTGCCACCTTTGTTCGGCTTAGAGAGTTCGTCAGTTAATGTATCAATGCTCGAAATATCGAAGACGGTATTCCTTTACTTGGGCGTGCCGTTTATTCTCGGTGCGGGTACTCGTTACGGCATGTTACGTGTTGTTGGCCTCGAATGGTACGAGTCGGTTTTTCTACCTCGTATCAGCAAGCTCACGTTAATCGCACTGCTCTTTACTATCGTGGTGATGTTTAGCCTAAAGGGAAATACAATCTTATCGATACCTGGAGATGTCATCACGATTGCCCTTCCCCTGACGGTCTACTTTGTCGTCATGTTCCTTCTAACGTTTGCCATCACTGGAAAATTTTCGTTTGGATACCGTCGTTGTTGTACGTTATCGTTTACTGCGGCGAGTAACAATTTCGAACTTGCGATTGCTGTGGCGATTGGGGTGTTTGGGGTCCAGTCTGGCGCTGCCTTTGCTGCGGTAATCGGCCCTCTTGTCGAGGTTCCTATTATGATTGCACTGGTATCGCTCGCGCTAAAGTTTAAGCAGAAATACTTCGGGAACATTTAGAGACTATCGGTAGACGTGCCGACTACAGAGATGTAGAACGGTAATCTTGCAAGTCAACATTTTGTGCGGCAACAAGCCGATGATTCGTTGCGTGGTGTCTCCTCAACCGAAGTGGCGCCTCATACTTTCAATTAGTCTGGGGACAGATTCGCTTGGTAGTGATTGGATTCCAGCTGCACTCTCGCGCCCTCCTCCTGTGTCAAACTCTAGTGCTACCCGATGGGCGTTTAGCGGGTTATCCCGTGGCGCACGAATACTCACTACATATCCAGTTGGTTGTTCTACGAGAATCGCGTGTGCGCGTTCTGGAGATCGAGTTGCAAGCTCGTTGGCGTACGCTCCTACGATTCGACGAGCCCATTTTTTATCGGGCAACACACATAATGTGACAAGATTGTCGGAGCTATCCAAGCGGACGTCACGCGCATACTTCAAGTCCTCGTTGTAACCATTACGCAATTGCGACAGAAGGTTCGTTTCGGCGATCAGATTGATTGGGTCATCGAATGATAGAAGCATCTCGAAAAGCGTTGATGGCTTGATCCACAGATCATCGACAGTTTCACCGTAGCCGTTGTAATTGATATACACACCAAGTTCGCGCAGCTCGTCCATTTGTTGTGCGGACAGTTTTTTCTCTTTGGCGAGTTCTGTTGCGGTCTCGGTTAAGTTATCGCCAAACGCTGCCGTGATTGCCCAGTTTCTGTACCGTCCGCGTAAGTACTGATCAATGACGAGACTGCTGCACATATTCGGATCTGTATCAATATGTGCGGCAAGTTTAGGGTGTCGAGGAATATCCCCAGGATAGTGGTGATCGAACCACTCAACAGTAGCGCCTTTCGATAGAGCGCCTTCTAGTTCGGTCCGATTCGCATGCATTGAAATATCGACGACGGTAATGTCACTCTCAGGAGCTACAGTAACGTTTTTTAGTAATCGAATGTCTCGTTTGACACCAGTGATCACCCTGGTTTTCTTAGGCGCTGCAAGCCGCAGCTGTACCATGCCGCACAGACCGTCCGCATCTCCGTTAAACACATCAAATGACGCCATAACTACCTTTTTAACAACAACTCTTTTTAGGGAGCTCTTCGATATAATTTACGCTTAGCTCGCAAGTTATAGTACGGATTATGAGTTTTTACAAACATCACGTATTTTTTTGTTGTAATCAACGAACAGACGGACGTGGTTCGTGTAACGACCATGGGGCCCAAGGTGTTCGTGACTACGCTAAAGCGCAGGTGAAGAAATTAGGGCTCTCTGGCCACGGACGCGTTCGTATCAATCAGGCTGGATGTCTTGATCGATGTGAACAGGGTCCCGTCATGGTGATTTATCCCGAGGAAACCTGGTACACCTTTATCGATGAGCAGGATGTTGATGAAATCATTCAAGAGCATTTAGTCGAGGGACGCGTGGTTGAGCGCCTTAAGTTGTGAGTCAAAACAAAGCTGAACAAGTTATTGTCGCCGGTCCAGCAGGGAAAATTGAAGCAGTTCTGAGCTCTCCTGCGGGGGCGGTTCAGGGATGCGCCGTGATTGCGCATCCGCATCCGTTGTACGGAGGTACGTTAGATAACAAAGTCGTGCAAACCCTATCCAAAGCATTCGTGTCACTGGGATACATTTCTGTGCGCTTTAATTTCCGTGGTGTGGGTGAAAGTGATGGTGTGTACGATGAGGGTCGGGGAGAGCTCGAGGATTTTATGTCGGTCCTCGAGTACTCAAAAAATCGATACGCGCCGCAAAAATGGATTTACGCAGGATTTTCTTTTGGGACATACGTTGTGTCTCATGCAGCGAAATTAACCTCAGCTGATCAATTAGTCTTGATCGCGCCTGCTGCTGGGAAATTTGACGTGGCGGACGTTCCGGAGGACACGTTGGTCGTGCATGGTGAACACGATGATGTGGTTGAATTAGAAGAGGTATTTGCTTGGGCTCGACCTCAGAAATTGCCGGTTACCGTATTTCCCGGAGCGGGCCATTTTTTTCATGGTGATTTGATAAAGCTGCAACGCGTGGTGACTCAATATTGTCGGGACCATGTGGTAACGCCTACTGCTTAAGTCACGGAGAGGAGAGACGTGTTAGTTCTTAAAGCGACGCATATTATTTTTATGGTGACTTGGTTCGCGGGACTTTTTTATTTGCCAAGACTGTTTGTGTATCACGCGATGTCGAATGATGCGATCAGTTTAGAGCGATTCAAGGTGATGGAGAGAAAGCTCTTTTACGGAATCATGACCCCCGGCGGCCTCATTACCCTTATCACGGGCATCTGGCTTTGGTTGGGCTGGGGGTTTATGGGAGCTTGGATCCACATCAAAGTAGCATTGGTATTCGTGTTGGTCATTTACCATGTCTGGTGTGGTGTCATATTGGTCCAATTTAAAAATGATGCCAACAAAAAATCACACATTTGGTTTCGATGGTTTAACGAATTCCCAGTAGTTATTTTGGTGGCAGTTGTTTTTTTAGTAGTTCTCAAGCCCTGATCATTCCAGTGATTCTGTCATGATCGACTTGCCATCAGAAAAGAACAGGCTGACGCACATTGGCGAACGTATCGAAGCGGCATCACTGAGAAGTTCGAACAAGTCGGAGTCAGTTAAGTTGATCGCGGTGAGTAAGACATTTAGTGATCAAAGAATCCGTGACGTCTTCAAACTAGGCCAGCGTCGGTTCGGTGAAAATTATGTTCAAGAAGCTATCGATAAAATTGATGCGTTAAGTGATCTTGGATATCGAATGGCATTTTATCGGTCCGATCCAGAGCAATAAAACTAAATTAATCGCTGCTAAATTTGATTGGGTCCATTCTATTGATCGATTGAAAATTGCGGAACGTTTGTCAGCCGCTCGGCCCGCTGAATTGCCAAAGCTAAATGTGTGTGTCCAAGTCAATGTGACTGGGGAGCAGTCGAAGCATGGTTGCTCGGAGCTTGATGTGATGGAGTTGGGTCAAGAAATTGCGGCATTACCAAACCTCAACTTACGTGGACTCATGACGATATCTGAGACATCGGGTGATTTGGATGCTGCGCGATCAGCATTTCGAAAGCTTCGCGAAATTGCCGATCAAATGAACCAGAAAGGGCTGAAGATTACAGAGTTATCTATGGGTATGTCGGATGATTTAGAGGTCGGTATTGAGGAGGGTGCGACTTTTGTGAGAGTGGGCCGAGGAATTTTTGGTGATCGGTAGACGATACAATGGATACAGCCAATGAAAAAGAACTTGAAGGGAGCGTTTCAGGTATGAAATTCCTATTCTTAGGTGGTGGAAATATGGCCTCTGCCTTGATCAGTGGGCTTTTGAAGCAAGATGTCGTTGCTGGCGATATCCTCGTTCTTGATGTGTCTGATGTTGCGCTAGACAACATGAAAAAAATTGGTGTACGAGCGATACATCCGAGTGGCGATATTAATTTTGAACCTGATGTGGTTGTGTTGGCGGTGAAGCCTCAACATTTGGAGGAGGCGTTGTCACCGTTATCCGCAATGTTTTCCAAGTCTCTCGTCATCAGTATTGTCGCGGGGGTGTCGATTAGATCGATTTCGACTTGGTTAAGTGGCCACTCTCGAATCATCCGTGTGATGCCAAATACACCAGCGCTCATTCAGTCGGGTATATCGGGTATGTATGGTGAACAAGTCACTGAAGCGGACCGGGTGGTGGCTGAGAAAGTTGTTGGTTCAGTGGGTCGTTTCATTTGGTGCGATGAGGAACAGATGATCGATGTGGTGACCGCGATTTCTGGAAGCGGGCCAGCTTACGTGTTTTATTTCATTGAGGCGCTGGAAGCGAGCGGGATCGAGCTAGGATTATCTTCCGAAGCTGCGCGGTTGTTGGCAATTGAGACGTTTTTAGGCGCATCGAGGTTAGCAGCACGATCTGATGAGTCACCATCTACACTGCGTGAAAAGGTCACTTCTAAGGGGGGGACCACGGCGGCGGCTCTGGCGTCTCTCAATCAGGATGAGGTTGCAGCCCGCATCAAGCAGGCGGTCACTCAGGCTAAAAATCGAGCAACTGAGTTAGCAAGTCAATTTGGAGGAGAGAACTGATGGCTGAGGCAGCGATTTTCTTGTTAAAGACGGTTTTGGGCATTCTCTCATTAGCTTTTGTCTTGCGTTTTTATTTGCAATTGGTGCGCGCAACACCGAGAAATCCCCTTTCTGCGTTTGTTTACGCCATCACAGACTTTTTAGTTGTGCCCGCGAGACGGTTTATCCCCGGATTGTTCGGTTATGATCTGTCGACTTTGGTTTTGGCACTAATTACAGAAATGTTGTTGTTGATAATGGTGTTAATCCTCACGGGTGCAAATTTACAGACGTTTTCGTTGATGACGATTTTAGGTATTTTTTGCCTATCGTCTATCGCGTTGCTGAAAACGTTTATCTATATTGTGATTGTGGTGACGTTCGCGCAGGCCATACTATCTTGGGTTAATCCTTATAGCCCCGTGATGCCGCTACTCGCGGCAATGTCATCACCATTTCTAGATGTGATTCGACGTCGACTTCAGCCGATCGGTGGTGTTGATTTATCGCCGCTGGTTTTATTGGTTGTATGCCAATTGATTCTCACTTGGCCAATCGAGTCGTTGTATCGAAGTGTCATCCAATTTCTGATGTGACCGGTTTGTAGTTCAGGTTAGCACGATGTCGTACTGCTCCTGACCGTACAGCTGGTCGGATTGAAGATGTATCGTTTTTCCAATGAATTCTTCGACCATCGCGATGCTCTGAGACTCTTCGTCGTGAAAAAAATCGATGACCGACTTCGATGCGATGATCCGTAGGTTTTTAGGGTCATATTGCCTTGCTTCGCGAACGATTTCTCGGAGGATTTGGTAGCCAATTGTCGGGATTGTTTTGATCTCTCCTCGACCGCTGCATCGATCACACGGCTCGCACAGAATATGTGCCAGCGATTCACGCGTTCTTTTTCGGGTCATCTCAACAAGCCCTAGCTGCGTGAACCCATTGATGTTGACGCGCGTTCTGTCGAAGCTCACAGCTTTTTCAAGCTCCTCTAAAATAGAAATCTTATGACTCTCATTATCCATATCGATGAAGTCAATAAGGATGATGCCACCGAGATTACGCAGTCGAATTTGTCGTGCGATGGCTTGGGCAGCTTCTAAATTATTTTTATACACCGTTTCTTCAAAATTTCGGTCGCCAACAAATCCACCCGTATTTACGTCAACCGTAATGAGCGCCTCAGTTTGATCGATGACTAAATATCCTCCTGACTGCAAATTGACCCGTCTGCCCAATGCACGCTCAATTTCATCTTCGACACCGTATCGCTCGAAAATGGGACGCTCACTTGTGTACAACTGAACTTTAGATGACAGCTGAGGAATGAAAGATTGTGCGAACGAAGTCATTTTCTGAAACGTCTCACGAGAATCAACCAAGATTCTTTCTGAATCTTCGGCTAAATAATCTCGGAGAATACGTACGCTGAGATCGAGGTCCTCGTAGATGAGGTTCGGTGCTTTATTTTCCGATGAGCGCGCTTCTATGTCCTTCCAAACACGTCGGAGATAATCAATATCTGCTCTAAATTCCTCGTCGTTTGCGCTCTCTGCAAGTGTGCGAATAATAAATCCGTCATGACAGTTTTCTCCAGCGAGTTGCGCGATTCTATCTTTGAGAGTTTCTCTTGTTTCCTCCAATTCGATCTTTTGAGATACCCCAATGTGTTTGTCCGTGGGCAAAGAAACAAGGAATCGACCTGCAATGCTAACCTGTGTCGATAGCCGAGCGCCTTTTGTGCCGAGTGGATCTTTCATTACCTGTACAAGCAGTTTTTGGCCTTCATGTAAGATTTTTTCGATCGGGAGTGTGTCTTTATCTTCTCGATGGTTTCCGAGATCGGCGACGTGAAGAAAGCCCGCTTTATCTAAACCAATATCAATAAATGCAGATTGCATCCCTGGCAATATTCTCCTCACGATACCGTTATAGATATTGCCGACGAGCCCTCGATTGGCTTCTCGCTCGATATGCAATTCTTGCACTGTGCCGCGTTGAATAATCGCGACGCGTTTTTCTTGGGGAGTGACGTTAATTAAGATTTCATTATTCATGAGAGCTTAAAACCAAAAGATTCGAGCAGCCTGCCGGTTTCAAATATGGGTAGTCCCATGACCCCAGAGTAGCTACCTTCGATGCGGGATATAAATAGGCTCGCGAGGCCTTGAATACCGTATCCCCCAGCTTTCCCGAACGGTTCATCTGATTCGATATACCGTTGTATTTCATCGGTAGAAAGTTGTTTCATCGTTACCTTCGTCACCGAGGTCATTTGTTCTATTTTATCCTCGAAGTGCATGGATACAACGGATATCACCTCATGGGTTTTTCCTGATAGTCGCTCCAACATATGTTGTGCATCTTCCTTATCGACTGGTTTGCCAAGGATGATTTCATTGATTGCGACCGTCGTGTCAGCACTGAGTACTGGCGCATTCACTAAAAGATTCTTTTTGAGATGTTGTTGTCCCGCACGAGCTTTTAGCATTGAGACGCGAGAGACGTAAGCAAGTGGTTTTTCGCCCGCTAGAATGCTCTCATCAAAATCAGCATCGGGGCTCACCCCTTCAATTAAATCAAGTGGTTTAAATGAAGCGCCGATATCACGCAGTATTTGATGTCGTCGCGGACTCTGTGATGCGAGGTAAAAGAAATCGTACATCTGAGTTTTGCTTGCTACTCTCTGTGATACGGATGATCTCGAATAATACATTGTGCTCGATAGAGCTGTTCAACAAGGATCACTCGCGCTAACGAATGGGGATAGGTCAGTTTTGATAGTGACAGTGTTTTATCAGCTTTCCTTGTAATTTCTGAATCTAGGCCATCAGCGCCGCCAATAACAAAGTCGACATTAGTCCCCTCGTTCATGAGTTTCGTGAGAAGGCTTGCCAACCCTTTCGAGTTAAGTTGATCTCCGTGTTCGTCTAAGGCGACTAGGCAAGATCCTTTGCTGAGTTGGGTGTAGATTCGTTCTTTTTCTGTTTGTCGCGCGAGTTGATTTTTTTCTTTGCTGCCAGATCGAAATGCTGGTTTAATGTCCGTAAGTGAAACAGAAAAATCTCGTTGAAACCGTTTTAAGTATTCTTGGCAGGCTTCTTCAGCCCAGGATGGTTGTTTGTGGCTGACAGAGATGACGTTTATTTTCATATCGTTTGACAGCCTCTCTTAAATGAAATGGATGCTGGACGGTTACTTTCACCTTTCGTAACCGTCTCGTCTTGGTAAACGCTAAGTGCGTTAACCGATAATTAAGGGTCGACTGTATCTGGTTACGAAGAGCTAGCTTGTTGTTTCGCGTGACTACCCGATCCAGGAGTCTCTTGCCATAGATCCTCTAAGTTATAGTAGGAGCGGATCTCGGGTTGCATGACGTGGATGATTAGGTCTCCGAGGTCAATCAGTACCCACTCGCCAGAAGATTCGCCCTCAACACCGTAAATGGAATGTCCGATTTCTTTTAATTGATCTTTGATGTGATTGATGAATGCGCGTGCCTGACGGGTTGAATCGACGCTCGCGATGATCATTTGGTCGAAAAGAGAATTTTGTTTTTTGACATCAATGGTGACGATGTCCTCAGCCTTGATTGCCTCAAGTGCATCAATTGCAATATCGCTAATTACCTGATTCAGAGTCACTCCTCCTATATAGTTGATGGTCTGAGATGTAGTCTATTACATTATCCGGCATTAGGTACCTGAGACTCCTATCGCTGTGGATTTGCTCTCGCAACGATGTCCCTGAAACGGCTAAAGATGTGAAGTCGTACGTGAACACGCAGCCAGAGTAACTTGATTGTATGTCCGAATGGTTACGACTTAGTCGGTGATGAAATTCGGCCTTTAGCGCACCTTTGAGCGAATTACTCAATGTTGCTATGGGTACTGTTGGTCGCGCGGCAACGATGATGTGCGCGAGGCTGAACAGTTGGTGCCAACGATCCCACGACTCAAGTTCTACAAACGCATCTGTACCCAGGATGAGACTGATTGATGCCGATGGATGTTCAGCGCGTAAACTTTTGAGTGTGTCCACCATGTAGCTTTTACCGCTGCGTTTTAATTCTCGGTCATCGGGGATAAGGGCCTGATTTGATGACGTCGCAAGCTCCACCATGCGCATGCGATCAATCGCACTCGCACCCGGTGTTTCTCGGTGGGGAGGGTCAGCGGACGGTATCAGGCGAACTGACTCAAGCGCAAATTCCTCAATGACCTCTTCGGCTAGCCTCAGGTGGGCAAAATGAATCGGGTCGAATGTACCCCCCAAGACACCGATGCTTGAGTTAATCAGCAACCTAACCGTGCTCCTTAATTCGTGCGTTGTGCGGCTTAGAGAAGCACTCGTCGAATATCACTTGTCACTTGGTTCAGATAAGTGATGAATCGAGCGCCTTCCGCGCCATCAATGACCCGATGGTCATAGGACAGGGATAACGGCAACATGAGACGAGGAGTGAATTCGTTCCCATTCCAGACCGGTTGCATGGTTGCACGAGACACCCCAAGAATCGCGACCTCAGGAGCATTCACGATTGGGGTGAATTGTCCGCCACCGATACCGCCTAAGCTAGAGATTGAGAATGTGCCGCCACTCATGTCAGCTGGTCCGAGCTTTCCATCACGCGCTTTCGCACTCACAACACCTAGCTCTTGGGCAATTTCGAAGACGCCTTTCTTATCCACATCACGTATTACTGGCACAACGAGCCCACCGGGAGTATCGACTGCAACGCCAATGTGAAAGTATTGCTTGATGATTAATGAATCGCCTTCGGGTGCGAGGGACGAATTGAATTCAGGGAATTTTTTGAGCGCAGCAACCGCAGCTTTCATGATGAGTGCGAGTGGCGTGATTTTTACTCCTGCCTTGTCAGCCTCTTTAGCAAGAGATTTTCTGAATGCTTCAAGCTCAGTGATATCAACCACGTCATGCTGCGTGATGTGAGGAATCGTGATCCAATTTCTGTGTAACGCTGGACCAGATATTTTTTTGATCCGCGATAATGTTTTTTTCTCGACTGGTCCAAATTTTTCAAAATCAACATTTGGCCAGGCAGGCAAGTTAAAGCCTAATCCAGAACCACTTTGAGCGCTTACGCCACCACCTTGCATTGAGCGTTTCACGAATGCTTGTATGTCTTCTTTCAAAATTCGGCTCTTTGGCCCTGTGCCAGTTATTTGGCCGAGGTCAACGCCCAGTTCACGCGCGAAGCGCCGCACTCCTGGACTTGCGTGTGCTTTCGCGAAACTTGCTTCGTCCATAACTGGCATCGAGGGCGCAGGTGTCGAGGTAGGTGTTGGAGCGAGCGTGGGTGCCGCAGGGAGCTGCGACGGGTGTTGGCGTGGCTGCTTCCGCTGCCGGCGCGGGAGCGGCGTCGGATTGAGCCTGTTCCTTGGGCGCTTCAGCTGGATTTGATCCGGATTCTTCCAAACTTAAAATGACAGTTCCTTCAGAGACGTTGTCACCAACGTTAATACGCATGTCCTTCACTGTCCCATCGAATGGTGCTGGCACCTCCATGGTTGCTTTATCCGATTCAAGGGTAATTAATGAATCCTCTGCTTTGACTTGATCTCCAGGTTTAACAAGAACCTCAATCACTGGAATATCTTTAAAGTCGCCAATGTCGGGAACGAGTACTTCTTTAATTGTTGCCATAGTCAATCCTTAGATTTGTGCGTCAATCGTAAAATGTTAAACCGTGGTGGGTTCTGGTTTGTCCGGGTTGACGCCATACGTTTTAATCGCGTCCGTTACTGTCTTTTTATCAATGACTCCTTGGTCGGCAAGTGCAGATAGTGCTGCGACCACGACATACCTTCTATCGACCTCAAAAAACTCTCTCAGTTTTTCTCTTGTGTCAGAACGCCCAAATCCATCTGTACCCAGAACAACATATTTCTTTTCTGGGAGGTATGGGCGTATTTGGTCAGCAAAGATTCTCATATAGTCTGTTGCGGCAATGATCGGCCCATCGGTGTTGCTTAAGCACTCGGACACATAACTTTGTTTGGGCGTCTCATCTGGATGGAGCATGTTCCAACGTTCTGTTGATATCCCATCACGACGTAACTCATTGAAACTGGTACAGCTCCAGACGTTTGCAATCACACCATGATCTTTTTCCAACAACTTTTGAGCTTCAATCACCTCAAGGAGAATCGTACCGCTGCCCAGTAACTGAACTGTCGGCGCATTCTTAAGTTTGGTTTTCGGTGAAGGCAGCTGATACATGCCTCGAATGATCCCCTCCTCAGCACCTTCGGGTAGCGCGGGGTGTGCGTAATTCTCGTTCATCACGGTGATGTAATAAAACACATCTTCTTGTTCTTGGTACATGCGTCGAAGACCATCTTGTACGATCACCGCGAGTTCGTATGCAAATGTTGGGTCATAAGAGACACAATTTGGGATTGTCGAGGAAATCAAGTGACTGTGACCATCCTCGTGTTGTAGTCCTTCACCATTCAGGGTTGTTCTTCCAGCGGTGCCACCAAGGAGGAAGCCGCGCGCGCGTTGATCACCAGCCGCCCAGGCTAAGTCACCGACTCGTTGGAAGCCGAACATCGAATAGTAAATATAGAACGGAATCATCGAGGTTCCGTGAGTCGAATACGATGTTGCCGCAGCAATCCATGAGGACATGGCTCCAGCCTCGTTGATGCCTTCTTGAAGAATTTGTCCGCTTTTATCTTCTTTGTAAAACATCAATTGATCTGAGTCTTCGGGGGTGTAGAGCTGTCCTACCGAGGACCAAATACCGAGTTGTCGAAACATTCCTTCCATACCAAAGGTTCTTGATTCATCTGGCACGATAGGAACGACGCGTTTCCCAATTGTTTTATCTTTAACAAGGGTTCCTAAAATACGGACAAATGCCATGGTGGTTGATATCGATCGCTCACCTGTATCTTTTAACAATGCGTCGAAGGCCGATAAGGCTGGAATGTCTAGGGTGTCTCCCTTGGTGCGACGAGTCGGTAGATAACCGCCCAACGAAGCCCTTCGCTCTTGCATGTATTTCGCCTCGGGAGAATCTTCCGGGAAAGTGAGATAAGGGATTTCATCAATTTGGTCGTCAGTTATGGGGAGCTTGAACCGATCACGAAAATCTTTTAACGAGGTGGTCCCCATTTTCTTTTGTTGGTGCGTGATGTTTTGTGCTTCTCCAGCCGTTCCCATGCCGTAACCTTTGATCGTCTTCGCCAAGATCACGGTAGGTTGCCCAGTGTGTTTCGACGCGGCGGCGTACGCGGCATAAATCTTATGTGGATCGTGTCCACCACGGTTAAGACGCCATACATCATCGTCAGACATATTGGAGACCATATCTCGAGTTTCTTGATATTTCCCGAAGAAATTTTCTCTGACATATGCGCCGTCTTTGGACTTATATGTTTGGTACTCTCCGTCCACGGTTTCTTCCATGAGTTTGAGTAACATGCCGTTGGTGTCGCGTGCGATGAGTGGATCCCAGTAAGAGCCCCAAACCAGTTTGATGACGTTCCATCCAGCACCTCGATAGTCCGCTTCAAGTTCTTGAATGATTTTTCCGTTACCTCTCACAGGACCATCGAGTCGTTGGAGGTTACAGTTCACGACAAAAATTAAGTTATCTAGTTTTTCTCTGGCGGCGACGCCAATCGCGCCCATTGCTTCTGGTTCGTCACTTTCTCCGTCGCCGAGAAAACACCACACCTTGCGCCCCTTCGTATCGGCAAGACCTCTGTCGTCGAGGTATTTCATAAATCTCGCCTGGTAGATTGCCATGATCGGGCCCAATCCCATCGAGACGGTTGGAAATTGCCAAAAGTCCGGCATTAACCAAGGGTGCGGATAGGATGACAGGCCATCACCGTCTACCTCTTGCCGGTATTTATCCATTTGCGCCGCACTGAGGCGCCCGAGCATAAAGGCCCTGGCGTAAACGCCTGGCGCTGAGTGTCCTTGAGCAAAGACGAGGTCCCCCCCGTGTTCATTCGAGGCGGTGTGCCAAAAGTGATTGAACCCGACGTCATAGAGTGTTGCCGCTGAAGCAAAACTTGCAATGTGGCCACCGACGTTCGTGTTTTTATTTGCCCGTAACACCATGGCGGCGGCATTCCACCGAACATACGAGCGGATACGGTGCTCAATTTCATGGTCGCCCGGTGATCTTTCTTCTTTCGAAGGCGGAATGGTGTTGATGTATGCCGTATTTGCGCTGTATGGAAGGAACGCGCCGGAGCGTCGCGCTTTCTCAATCAGTTGTTCTAATAAAAAATGTGCTCGCTCAGGTCCTTCGGTTTCCAGAACCCCCTCGAGCGCTTCGAGCCACTCGCGTGTTTCTTGTGGATCCTGATCGTATTCTGGTGCTGATGCCATGACTGCTCCTTAAAAGGTCGAGAGTGGTGAACAGCGCAAATCACGTAATAAAAGCTTTTGGCTTTCCGTATAGAGAAATTATACAGTTGTCCGGCAAGTCAGCGACAGATAAATTGCATATATAGTCTTATATGGAATTAATAAGAATTTTATAGTGGAATAAATAGGAAATGATTTCTTTTTATCGTTATTTTTTGCTTTTTGGGACTCGGCCCATCAGATAGAACTCATCATTGGCGCGCATGCTGATCAGGTGTGCCATACGGTTTGAGAGGGCGAAAAAAGCGGTAATCGCTCCGATGTCCCATATGTCCTCAGCAGAAAACCCTGCCTGCTCAAGTAAGCGATGATCTGATTCTTCGATGAGTTCGGGTGTTCTCGCGAGTTTGACCGCAAAAGAAAGCATCGCTTTTTGTTTGTCTGTGATGTCCGCTTTTCGGAAGTCAATCGCAACTTGATCTGAAACCGTGGGGTTCTTTTCGTAGATACGGAGAATCGCGCCGTGCGCAACGACACAGTATTGACAGTGATTGACCCCGCTCGTCGCAACAACAATCATCTCGCGCTCGGACTTAGTGAGTCCACCGTCACGCAGCATCAGTGCGTCGTGGTACGCAAAAAAAGCACGGAATTCATCGGGGCGGTGTGCGAGTGTGATGAAGACGTTCGGGATAAAACCAGCCTTCTCTTGCACGTCGAGTATCGTTTGTCGGATATCCTCTGGTAGTTGATCAAGTTCAGGAACTGGGTAGGTGCTGATCCGTTTTTTGCTCATAATATAACCTTTGAAAGTGGGTACTCACATACGCCCTGGAATTAATCGTACTTGCGCTGATCGTCAATCACTTTGCCATCGCGTGCGAGTGACTTTGGCTCAACAAAGTGGACGGCACCGCGAAGTTTGGTCACTTCACGAAGTGACTGAATGACGGAGTCTTTAAGTTGGTCACTGCCTTGCTGAGTTTCACAATGAAGCGTCATCACGTCATTTTGACCGTCATCGTGCTCGATGACTAAGCGAGAGAATGTGATCTCGGAGTGTCTCTTTACAACCTTGTCTATTTGTTCGGGGTGAACAAACATTCCCTTAACCTTCGCCGTTTGATCAGCTCGACCCATCCAGCCCTTTAGCCGACGATTCGTTCGACCACACGAGCTTTGCCCGTCAATGAACATCGATAGGTCCCCTGTCCCGAATCGAATCAAAGGATAGGTCTTAGAAAATAGGCTCACCACAACTTCACCAACTTCGCCGTCTGAAACCGCCTCGTTGGTTCCCGGCCGAACAATCTCCACAATCGTCTCTTCGTCGATAATTAGACCCTTCGTCGGCAACCGTCTCATATGCAATGAGCCCGAGGTCCGCCGTCGCATAGGATTGCAACACATCAATGCCCTGCTCCTTAAAGAGTGCTCGCGCTGATGGCAGTAATGCCTCACCCCCAACCAGCGCTTTTTTGAACGAGTTGATCTTCATCCCCATCTCTTCAGCTTTTTCGAGCAGGATTCTCAGAAAAGAAGGAGTACCAACGTACACATCAGGTTGCAAATCATTGATCGTCTGGACTTGAAGCTCAGTTTGACCAATGCCTGCGGGAAACACCGCGCAGCCGAGGGCACGCGCACCCGAATCCATCATGAATCCGGCTGGAGTAAAGTGATATGAAAACGTGTTGTACACGAGGCTTCCGCGACGAACGCCGGCCGCGTACATCGCGCGTTTCAGCCGCCAGAAGTCGCCACTACTTGACTGTGGCTCGTAAATGGGACCAGGGGACGCGAACACGCGTGCGAGGTCTCCGACTGGTTCCGTCGTCAGTCCACCGAAAGGAGGGGTATTCGCTTGAATCGTCTTCAGATCGGATTTTCTTGTGACTGGGATGGTGCTCAGATCCTCACGCCTCGTGATGGTGGTTGGATCAATGTCCTTAAGTGTTTGTGCGAAGTACGCAGATTGCTCCTTGGCGAGCGAGAGGTGTTGGCGAAACTGTTCAATCAGGTCACTTTCGCGTTCCTCAGGTGATCGAGTCTCAGAGCTGTCGAGATACACATCGGAATCGGTCATGTTCTGTCCTATCTAGAAAAATATGGCCCAGATTACTGGGCCTAAAAAAGAATACTGCTAATGAGGCGTCTAGGCGAGCCAGCGCTTACGACGTCGATAATGTTTCGCGTCTCGGAAGCTTTTTCGGCCAGACTTGGAAATACCAAGATAAAATTCTTTGACGTCCTCGTTATTCGCTAACTCATTAGCGGGTCCGTCCATCACGATCCGGCCATTCTCGAGAATATATCCATAATTCGCGTGACGAAGCGCAACAGTTGTATTTTGCTCAGCTAAGAGAAAACTGACCTTCTCTTTTTGATTGAGGTCTTCAACGATTTCGAAAATTTCTTCGACAATCTGTGGTGCAAGCCCCATTGAGGGTTCATCCAAGAGAATCATCTTGGGTTTAGCCATCAATGCTCGTCCAACCGCGGTCATTTGTTGCTCTCCACCGGATGTGAATCCAGCTAGGCTTGAGCGCCGTTGTTTTAGTCGAGGAAAATAGGTGTAGACCTTTTCGAGACTTTCAGCAATTTCACTTCGAGAGCCCGATCGAGTAAATGCACCCGTGAGAAGGTTCTCCTCAACAGTGAGGTGTGCAAAACAGTGCCGGCCCTCCATCACCTGGACAATACCTTGCTTCACAACCGTGGATGGATTTAGCTGATCGATTCGTTGATCTTTGAATACGATCGAGCCTTTGGTCACTTCACCTCGCTCAGCACGCAATAGGTTCGAAATAGATTTCAGTGTCGTTGACTTGCCCGCACCATTCCCGCCGAGCAGGGCTACGATGGATCCTTCAGGCACATCAAGCGATACGCCCTTAAGAACGAGAATGACGTGGTCGTAAATTACTTCGATATTTTTAATCGATAGTAGGTTTGCAGTCTGTTCTTCCATCGTCATCCTCGGTACCTTCAATTAAGATCAACTCTCACAGGCTTGAGTTTGTAGCCCTTTTTCGGCGGCGTAGGCGTCAGCCTGAGTCTGAACCATTGGGTCTAGCAATGTATTGTCCGCTTGAATCCAATCGGTTGAGTATTCCCAAGTGTTCCCATTCCAGCGATGTAATCGAGCAGCTTGCTTACCTTCATGGTCAGAGCAAGCCAGCTGAACTGGGTACATGTATCCCGTGAGTCCTAGGGCATCAATATCTTCTTGGGTGATGTTTAGATTCTCAATTCCCCAACGAACTTGTTCGCCTGTCATGGGTTTATCACCATATTTACCCTGAGCCGTTCGGATCGCTTCAACGACGAGTGCTGCGTTGAGCATCCCAACGTTGTACAAAACTTGTCCTACGTACTCGACCTCGCCTGTTCCATTACCTTTGTCGTAGAGGTAACTCATGATGTCGTCGTGTACGCGAGTTTTCCCTGATGAAATCATAGATACTGCCTGGTAACCTTTGGCGGCATCCCCAGCTGGTCGCACATCAGGCTCTGAGCCGGCCCACCAAATGCCATAAATTTGTTCCCGCGGATATCGTACGCCAGCGGCTTCCTTGATCGCGGTTGAATTCATGACACCCCAACCCCAGAGAAAGACGTAGTCTGGTTGCTCTTTACGAACAGTTATCCACGCGGATTTTTGCTCGACACCGGGGTGGGTCACAGGAATCTTGATTAGATTGAAACCGTGCATTTCTGCTCGTTTCTCAAGAAGTGGAATAGGCTCCTTGCCAAACGGCGAGTCGTGATACACCAATACGATTTTCTTGTCCTTCAATTTGTCTAAACCACCATTGATGTCGGCAACATGGTTAACTAGGACATCAGCTGCAGTCCAATATGTGCCGTAGATGGGAAAATTCCATGGGAAGACGCTTCCGTTACGAGATTCTGAGCGCCCATAACCCATTGTGATGAGAGGTACCTTATCGACAGGCGCTTTCTCGGTAATCGCAAAGGTGGCTCCAGTGGACATCGGATTAAAAACAGTCGCGCCTGTCGGCCCTTTTGTTTTGAGGCGCTCATAGCATTCAATACTCCGTGCTGTCGAGTATCCAGTCTCACATTCTTCGAACGCGATTTTCACGCCGTTGATCCCACCGTCTCTTGCGTTAATGACCTTAAGATAGTCAACAAAGCCGTTCGCCACACCGATACCGTTTGGAGCGTATGGGCCGGTTCGATATGACAATACTGGAACGAAATGACTGTTCTCATCGATCGCAACGGGCTCTCCACTCGTTGACGATGCAGCCGTGTTGCTCTCTCCAGCTGATTCTGTTGAGCTTGTATTTGAATCCTGTCCGCAACCGTAGATAAAGAGCATCAGGCTCAAGACCCCGGCCTTAAGTAGCAAACTGTGTTTCATAAATCCTCCCGTAGCAATCTGTGGGTTTGTGTGGTTAGACGATAATGAGTTTTTTTGTTGTTAATGAGGAAACGGCCAGAGACGTAACTTTTCCTTTGCGAGTTGCCATAATCTTGCCAAGCCTAATGGTTCTACAGCAAGGAAAAATATAATCAAAGCCCCGAAGATCATAAATTCAAGGTGAGAAACCATAGCAGTAGACATGCTGAACCCGAGCCAAACCGGAAGTTGATTGAGCAACAACGGTAGCAGTGTGATGAATGCTGCGCCAAGCATGCCGCCAACGATTGAGCCGAGTCCGCCGATGATGACCATGAACAACACGCTAAAAGATACGTTGATGTCAAACGCTAACGGTTCCCAGGAGCCAAGGTGAATGTAGGCCCAAAGAGCGCCAGCGACTCCGATGTAAAAAGAGCTCACCGCAAACGCAGATAATTTTGCGTAGATTGGGCGAATACCAATGATCTCAGCGGCAACATCCATATCACGCGTCGCCATCCACGATCGCCCAATACGGCCTCTGACAATATTTTTTGCAATGACTGTAAAAATGACCAATACGAACAGACAGAGAAAATATTTCTTCAGCGGAGAATCAAATGCGAAGCCAAAAACCTCTACAGGTTGTACCGCAATCGATCCAGAGGGTGTGTAGTTCGTGAACCAGTCTATTCGACTGAAAGTCCAGTCGGTAAAAAACTGTAACGCGAGTGTAGCTACCGCGAGATAAAACCCTTTGATCCGTAGACTTGGTATTCCGAACAATACGCCAACGCAAGTGGCCGATAGCCCCCCTAAAAGAAAACAAATGAGTGGATTAAGGTCCGCTCGAATCATGAAGTTATACGCGGCATAGGCTCCTACGGCCATGAACGCTCCAGTACCGAGCGACACCTGGCCGCAGTACCCTACAAGCAGGTTCAGCCCGATCGCAGCGAGCGCCATGATAATGACAGGGATAAAAATCGCTCTGAATAAATACTCGTTCGCAAGTAGTGGAACTGCGACGAATGCGAGCAGGAGCCAAAGAGCAATAAAGACCCGGTCTTGGAAAATCGGGAAGACCGCTTGGTCGGATTGATAGCTCGTTTTAAATTGTCCAGCTTCTCTATAAAACATGTTCTAACCAATACATTAGCTTGTTGAAACAGACATCACGTTATACGCGGTCAATGTGTACTTCTCCGAATAGTCCTTGCGGTCGAAACATCAAGAATCCCAATGCGAGCATGTAAGCAAACCAATACTCAATACCACCGCCGACATAGGGCCCAAGGTAAATTTCAGAAAGTTTTTCACCTGCACCGATGATGAGTCCACCGATCACCGCACCTAGTACAGACTCGAAACCACCGAGTATCAGAACCGGCAGCGCCTTTAACGCAATTAAGGAGAGCGAGAATTGAACGCCGAGTTTAGAGCCCCAGATAACTCCCGCAACCAAAGCAACGAGGCCCGCGACGGTCCATACAATGACCCAAATATAGTTAAGCGGTATCCCAATTGATTGGGCGGCTTGGTGATCATCCGCGACTGCACGAAGCGCTCTTCCAATTCGAGTTTTTTGAAAGAAAATAGCAAGCGTGACAACCAATAGCCCTGCAACAACCGTCGCGATCAAATCCTCGGATGCAACCAGCACACCTCCTTCGAATACTGACTCGAGAATAAAGATCGATTCTTTTGGAATACCAATGTCGAGTGTGTAAATGTCACTACCCCATATGGTTTGTCCGAACCCGTCAAGAAAATACGCAATCCCCAAAGTTGCCATAAACAAGGAGATTCCTGGCTGATTAACTAAGGGGCGAAGTACCATTCGTTCAACCGCCATGGCAAGCAACACCATCGCGACGATCGTGATAAGCAGCGAGAGCATGATTGGCGCAAACGTATCCTTCAGGATGTCTAGCAATCTCACAAATGTGAGTGCAGCGAATAACACCATCGCGCCTTGCGCGAAGTTAAATACTCCCGATGCTTTAAAAATGAGCACGAAGCCGAGTGCGACGAGCGAGTAGAGCACTCCCGCCATCAGTCCGCTGATTAATACTTCAACAAAAAATCCCATGATTCTTAACGCGACGCAACGTGATGCGTCAGACGTATTCCTCCGTCGTTATCTAATGTGATACCCCCAAGTAAGCATCAATCACTTCTTGGTTGTTACGAATTTCATCTGGAGTGCCATCTCCAATTTTCTTACCGTAATCCAGCACGACGACACGGTCTGATAAATCCATGACAACACCCATGTCGTGCTCGATCAAAACGATTGTGGTACCAAATTCGTCATTGACATCTAAGACGAATCGACTCATGTCCTCTTTCTCTTCGATGTTCATCCCCGCCATGGGCTCATCGAGCAGCAATAACTCGGGCTCTGCGGCCAGCGCTCGTCCGAGCTCGACTCTCTTTTGAAGCCCGTAGGGAAGACGACCAACAGGAGTCTTTCGAATCGACTGAATCTGCAGAAAATCGATAATTTCTTCGACTTTAAGACGATGTTCAATTTCTTCATCACGCGCCCGGCCGAAATAGAGACACTGAGAGAGAAAGCCTGCTTTCATCTTCAGTGTTCGGCCGGTCATGATGTTGTCGAGCACCGACATACCTTTAAACAAAGCGATGTTTTGGAATGTGCGCGCAATACCTTGACTCGCCGCCTCATGTGGCCGCATTTGTTTGCGCTGCACACCTTTGTATGTCACCGAGCCATTGTTTGGATGATAAACGCCGTTGATCACGTTTAGCATCGAGCTCTTCCCCGCCCCGTTTGGACCAATGATGGCAAGTATCTCGTGTTCTTTGACTTCGAAACTGATATCGGTCAGTGCTTTTACGCCACCGAAGGCAAGCGAGATGTTGTCAACTTTTAGTAGTGTTGAACCAAGGGTTCGTTGAGTTATCGTCATGGGTTACTTCAAAATTTTATTTATTACGCCGCCAATGCAGATGGTGTGGCTACGGTTTTTAGATCTCGAATGGCCAGTGTGGCTGCAATGTTCCCGGTCCGACCATCTTCGAACTTCACTTGCGTCTCAATAAAGCAGTCTTTGGAGCCGTCATAAAGCGCGTTAATGAGTACACCATATTTTTCCGCGACGAATCCTCGCCTAACTTTTCTTGTACGAGTGAGTTCGTCATCATCGGCATCAAGTTCTTTGTGCAAAATGAGGAATCGTTTAATTTGAGATCCCGAGAGACTATCCTCCGCAGCTAAATCGGCATTCACCTGTTCAATACAGTCTGCCAAAAGGTCGTAAACCTCAGCCTTACCGGCGAGATCAACGTAACCTGAATAACCCAGACCCTGTCGTTCAGCCCAGTTACCGACTGCTTCCATCTCGATGTTGATGAATGCTGTCACGTTATCGCGTTTGTCACCGAAACAAACAGCTTCTTTAATAAACGGAAAGAACTTCAATTTGTTTTCTAAAAATTGGGGAGCGAACATGGTGCCGTCTGTGAGCGCACCGACGTCTTTCGCTCGATCTATGATTTTAAGATGTCCATCTTGATCGACAAATCCGGCGTCTCCTGTTCTGAAGTAACCATCGTCTGTGAGGGACTCTTGGGTCGCCTCTGGATTTTTATAGTATTCCTTCAAAAGCCCTGGGCTTTTCACCAGAATCTCGCCTTTATCCGCCACCTTAATGTCAACGCCTGGCATGGGGGATCCCACTGTATCCAGTCGCGCCTCGCCATTCGGCTGCTTGCAAACGTAGGCTAATGTTTCGGTTTGTCCGTATAGCTGCTTTAGGTTAATGCCAATTGAGCGATAAAAACGATACAAATCTGGGCCGATCGCCGCACCGCCTGTGTAGGCACACTGGATGCGACTCATCCCCAAGTTGTTTCTGAGTGGCGCGAATACGAATAAATTACCGATAGCGTAGAGAACCCGATCCAGCAATGGTGCTCGTTTGCCATCCATGATCTCTGACCCAGAGCGACGCGCTACAGCCATAAATGTGCGGTAGAGCCACTTTTTTAGGTTGCTCGCGTCTTCCATTCTGATGGTGACGGTGGTTAAGAGGTTCTCGAACACACGCGGTGGTGCGAAGTAATATGTCGGAGCGATCTCCTTCATGTCGATCATCACTGTTTCAGATGATTCTGGGCAATTCACCGTGAAACCCGCCACGATTGACTGTGCGTAAGAAAACAGATGGTCACCAACCCAAGCCATTGGGAGATAGGACAGAATTTCACCGTCATCCTTATAACCGTCGAAAGACATATCGCCACTTGCGACATCAATACACGCCTTGTGACTTAAGCACACACCTTTGGGTTTGCTCGTTGTTCCTGATGTATAAAGAATGACTGAAATGTCATCAGGGCGGCACTGATCGAGTTCTCGAGGCAAGAAATCTGCGTGTTCAGTCAGATATTGCCGGCCCAACTCACGGAGTTCATCGTACGAAATGAGCGCAGGGTTATCGTAGTGACGCATGCCCCGAGTATCGTCGTAAACGATATGCTTGAGTTTGTTGCATCGCGGCATTATTTCGAGAAGCTTATCGACTTGCTCCTGATCTTCAACGATGGCGAATTCAATTTCCGCGTCGTTGAATACGTAAATCATTTCTTCTGCAATGGCGTCTTGATAGAGTGGGACGGGAACGCCACCGAGCGTTTGCGATGCAGCAAAAGACCAATAAAGTCGGGGTCGATTGTCTCCGATAATGGCAAGATTGCTGCCGCGAGAAAATCCTTTAGCCGCTAGCCCACATGCGAGATAGGCAACTTCAGTGGAAACTTGAGACCAAGTCCAGCTTTGCCAAATACCTAAGTCTTTTTCTCGAATTGCTGTTTTCTTGCCCCTAACCTCTGCATTTTTAAATAGCAGCGCGGGCAGCGTATCCTCCCGATTTCTCGGGATGCTGACTTCTGACACTTCTCCTCCGGTGAGTCTTTGTGACTCTATATATGTTTATCTGCAAACTTTATTACAAAAACACAACGAGCACAAAGTTTCTGATCGAACGGCCCATTCAGGAAGGCATACAATATCCCTCGCTGTAACCCAGACAAATTTTTTGTGATGACGCCCTCAACTGATTTCACCGTTGATTCGCCCCAAGCTTGGTATCGACTCATTGTCGTGTTGATGCTGTCGATTATTGTGGGTGTGGGCATGTGGTCTGTGGTGGTGGTGTTGCCTGCTGTCCAGACAGATTTTGGTGTAGACCGTTCTGGGGCATCGATCCCCTATGTTCTCACCATGGTTGGCTATGGCCTGGGTGGTGTGATTTTTGGTCGATTCTCGGACCGATTTGGCATATTCAAAACTGTACTGATCGGCATTGCTTTGATGACAGCGGGTTATGCGGTCGCACCGATGTCAACGGGTATCGGCACCCTCTCGGTGATTCACGGGATTTTAATTGGAATTGGGACATCGACCACGTTTGCCCCTTTGATTGCCCATGTCTCTCATTGGTTCGAGCGACGCAAAGGTGCGGCAGTTGGGATCATTGCGAGTGGCCAGTATTTTGCGGGCGCGGTGTGGCCCATCGTGTTGGAACGGTGGGTTGATCACTATGGATGGCAAATTGCTTATTGGCTCGTCGCGTTAATTCTTCTTATCGTCGCATTACCGCTCACTGCGATTTTGAGGGCATCACCTGCATCGGCTAGCAACACTGATCAAGCATCAGTTGGAAATCAACCGGTTGCAGTTCGCCCAAAAATGTTAATTGCACTACTGATGTTCTCCGCATTCGGTTGTTGTGTTGCGATGTCGATGCCACAAGTGCACCTGGTTGCGTTTTGTAGTGACCTGGGATTTGGGCCTGCCAGAGGTGCGCAAATGTTGGCCGTCTTGTTAGCTTTTGGGGTAGTCAGCCGCTTGGGTTTTGGCTGGATATCTGATCGAATCGGTGGGCTTTGCACCGTGGTCGTCGGTGTTTTTTTACAGGGAATTGGACTCGCATTTTTCTTGTTCGCTGAGACGGTTGGCGGGCTATTTGTCGTTTCAGCGATGTTCGGTTTATTTCAAGGCGGGATTGTTCCAGCCTACGCCCTCACGGTGAGGGAGAATTTCCCCCAACGAATTGTCGGAGAACGGGTCGGCATGGTGATGCTCGCGTCCTTGGCAGGTATGGCGGTCGGTGGATGGATCCCTGGATACATTGTCGACATCACTGGCACCTACGACGGTGCTTTCATTAATGGTTTGGTTTGGAATACGGTGACACTTGGCGTCGTAACTTTTTTATTGTTTCGATCGACGTCCCCCCGACGTTAGGGCGCTTTACGTTCGTCCTGAGGTTTGACTGAGCTTTGCTCTGAGTTTTTGTGAGAGTTGATCGATTTTTTTATCGACGATCTTATTCTCTTTAAACGAACTTGCTGTTTCAAAGAGATAATCGGCACAGCTTCCATAATGCCCTTTGGCTTTTGACGCAATCTCGACGATTTCTTCATCGGTGAGTTTTCCAGTGTATGCCTGACTCTTTCGATCGATGATAAACGTGATGGCATTAATTGCCCCTTGATCAGTCCGCGCACGAATCCATCTCGGAAAATACGCGCGGCTTAACATCTCGCGTCGCCATAAAATCGTCAGCTCGTGCGTTACGGATTTGGGATTCAGTTGATACGCGACGCCTCGGCATGCCCCACCGTTGTCCAATGCTAGGACTAAGCCGGGATATTCGGGTGATCCTCGATTAATTTGAGACCAAAGATAGAACCCTCTGTGATACCCGTGAATGGTCGCATTACGTTTTTCAACATAGTCGAGCATTGGGTTCCATATCAATGAGCCGTAACCGAACACCCAAATCGCACTGTCTTTTGGAGCACTCTTTTGAATCGCATTTAGTGATTGCGATAACTCCTCTTCAGATCGGAGGATCGCGGCGTGTCCGGAATGTTCTACTGCTCGGCGTACGGAGTCACTCTCGAGCATCGTTCGCTTTACTTTTGACTTCTCGTTGGTCGGCATTTTCGGTTAGTCTTTTTCCTCTATCGAAAGAGTCTATGCAAGTAAAACAAAAATATACCTTACAGCCGCATCCTAACAATCCCGAATGTGAGCTGACGGTTGAGCGTGACCTTGACGTGTGACGTATCAAGCGTATTGGAATATCGCTACACCCTTGTAGGGGATTTGAATCGAGTCGATTTTCCTGTGGCGCGAGAAGGACGTCACGCGGATCGATTATGGACAAGCACGTGTTTCGAGTGTTTTTTTCTTCGCCCAGATGGTCAATACGTCGAATTTAATTTTTCACCCTCAAGTGAGTGGGCCGTCTATGAATTTAAGGGCTATCGAGAGGGCATGCAGCAATCAATGATGCGAATTGCTCCAAAGATTCTCTGTGCGCAAACACAGGTCATGTTTGAGTTGAATGCCAGCGTGGACTTGTCGGGCAGTGCAGCTGCTCGCGTGATTGAGAGTTCCAGCCTTTTAAATTTGGCGACTGTCATTCGATTGAAGGATGATAGATACTGTTATTTCTCGTTGGGGTTCGGTGATGGCGAGCCGGATTTTCATCGTCGTGAATCGTTTGTTGTGATCAACGATTAGTTGGTTGCTGACTTTACTCTGGAAATCGCAATGGAATTTGGGCTTGATCGGTTAAGAGATGAGACACAATTGCAGCAGCAACTCGCGGGTCGACGGGTCGCTCTTCTCGCGCATCCTGCTTCAGTTGACCGACACTTAGTTCATGCTTTGGACGTCTTGTCTGGGATCTCGGACATCAAGCTAAGCGCGGCGTTTGGCCCACAGCATGGACTCAAGGGAGACAAACAAGACAACATGGTTGAGTCAACGGACTTCACTGATTCGCGTCTTGGTATTCCCGTGTATTCGCTCTACGGTTCTGTTCGACGCCTCACAGATGAGATGTTGGACTCGTTTGATGTGATCTTGATTGATTTACAGGACTTAGGGTGTCGGATATACACCTTCATCACAACGTTGTTATACGTCCTTGAAGCGTGTGCTGAGAAAGGCAAAAGTGTTTGGATTCTTGATCGCCCGAACCCTATTGGAAGACCGGTAGAGGGACTTTGTTTGGTCGAAGGCTGGGAGAGTTTTGTCGGTGCCGCACCCATGCCAATGCGACATGGCTTGACCATGGGGGAAATGGCTGCGTGGTTTGTGCATCATTTTGGGTTGTCGGTCGATCTGAATGTTGTCGAGATGCGCGGCTGGAGTCCGACTCTTGGCCCTGATTACGGATGGCCGGCAGCCGAGCGAGCTTGGATAAATCCAAGCCCCAATGCGCCAAATTTACACATGGCACGATGTTATCCCGGCACAGTGATGCTCGAAGGAACGCATGTGTCTGAGGCGCGGGGAACAACACGTCCACTCGAGATGTTCGGCGCGCCAGACATCGATGCTGATCAAGTGTTAGCTCAAATGAACACTCTTGGCGCTGAATGGTTAGGTGGGTGTGTACTTCGGCCATGTTGGTTCGAGCCCACTTTTCACAAGCATCAAGGTGCTTTGTGTGCGGCGATTCAAATTCATGTTGATGAATCTGCTCGCTACGATCATGAGCGGTTTAAACCTTGGAGGCTCATCGCTTTATTTTTTAAGGCGATCAGGCAATTAAATCCAGAATATTTGTTGTGGCGAGATTTCCATTACGAATATGAGAAAGATCGTTTGGCGATCGATTTGATAAACGGTGGCACGGCTCTTAGAGAGTGGGTTGATGATCCTGCAGCAACGGTTGAGGGTCTTGAAATTCTTGCCAAGCAAGATGAGCAACGGTGGGAAGAGCAACGAGCCCCATTCTTACTCTATAAATAAGTTTTTTGGTGAGCTAGAAGAATTTTTTCGGGATGCCTCAATTTGAATTGATTGTGAATTGGATCATGCAACATCAGTCAGCTCTTGGTTGGGTTGCATTATTTTCATCGTTAGCTTTTCTATGCAGCTTGTTTGTGATGCCTTTTGTTGTCATCCATCTGCCTCATGATTATTTCGCGAGGCAAGATCGCCGTGATTCAAGATCGAATCGCTATGCACTGATACAGGTGTTTTTTTTGATCGGTAAAAATGTCATCGGATGGTTACTTTTGTTTGCTGGGTTGTTGATGTTATTTTTACCTGGTCCAGGATTACTCTCAATGTTGTTGGGGCTGGTGTTTGCCACCGTACCTGGAAAGAAAAGAATGATTAAAAAAATTCTCGGAATGGCGGCAGTCAGAACTGCAATCGCCTCGATGAGAGAAAAACGCAATAAGTTACCTTTGATATTGGACTGACAGTTTTTCATGAATGAAATGATCGGGAGGGAATGATGGCAAGTCACGCGACTGGAGATGGTGGAATTCCACCAAGAGGCGTAGATAAGGATGGGCTCACAAGAGTCATGACGCTTGGTGGTGCGTATGGTCTTCGTAATTACACGGTCAAAGACCTTCGAGACCAGAAGGGAAAGCGTGTACTTTGTGAGACGTTACCGTTCACGCCCGAAGAGGCCGCCGCTGCCGAGGAGGCGGGTATTGATACGATGAAGGTGCGATTCGATCCGACTCAGCCACATTTGGCGAAAGCCGTGCGTGATGCGGCACCGAAAACCTTCATGGCATTTTCAGTTCCTTTAGTTGCGGCTGCCAGCGAAACGGAGGCAGTGAGGTTGGCCTACACCGCGATGGAATTGGGGGCTGATGCGATCATGTGTCAATGGTCACCACGTTTTATAAGTGTTGCGGCGGAGGCCGGGGTGCCCGTTCAGGGGCATGCGGGGCTTGTGCCGAGGAGAAGCACGTGGACGGGCGGGCTTAAGGCCGTTGGCAAAACCGTTGAAGAGGCATGCTGGGTTTACGAGCAAATTAAGATTTTCGAGGACGCCGGAGCATACGCTGTTGAGGTTGAGGTTATCCCAGAAAAATTAATGATCGAGATCAGCAAACGGACCTCATTACTGACTTCATCGATTGGCGGTGGTAAGGGTGGTGACATCCAGTTTCTTTTTGCTGAAGATATTTTGGGTAACAATCGGCCACCATATCCGAGACACTCAAAACAGTACCGCAAACTTTATGAGATGAAAGAAGCGATGCATCGAGAGCGAGTGGGTGGATTTAAAGATTTTATTCAGGAGGTGCGCGATGGTGTCTTTCCAGCACCAGAACATGTCATTGACTCGACAGACGACTTCATTTCCCAATTTCTTGACCAAATTGATTAATCCATTATGATCATCCTGGTTATTTGTCGCCTGTCACGTTCAGAGTGGTATTGAGCGCAGGGTGACTTTCTTAATTGCGAAGCCCAAAAGGCGACGCATCACGATACATAAGCTATAAGCTGGAGAAAGAATGATGAACTCGACAATCCTTGAAGGAAAAACCATTATCGTCACCGGAGGTGCCACCGGAATTGGCCAGGCATTCGCGCTGACATCTGCTGCACATGGAGCAAAGGTAATGGTCGCGGATATGAACCCCGCAGACGAGACTCTTGACTTGATACGATCAAATGGAGGTGAGGCTGAATACGTAAAAACAGATGTCAGTGATGAAGCGTCTGCGAAAGCGATGGCAAAAGCAACGCAAGATTGGAGTGGTCGCGTTGATGGGCTAATCAACAATGCGGCTTATTTCAGAGAAGTGAAACTCACGCCGTTCGAGGAGATTTCCTCAGAAATTTGGGATCGTATTTTTGATGTCAACGTCAAAGGAATTTGGCAGTGTTGTAAAGGCGTCATGCCAGCGATGAGAGAGAGTGGTGGTGGCAGCATCATCAATATTTCATCAGTGGTCGCGGTTGCTGGGCAACCTGGGTATCTTCATTACGTTGCAACGAAGGGTGCCGTGTTGTCGATGACTAAAGGTCTCGCGAAAGAGTGTGGTAAGGATAACGTCCGAGTGAATACGATTGCGCCAGGTTTCGTGATCACGGACGCCACGAAAGATCGGCCAATCGAGTGGCAACAAAGTTTCCTAAAAGCGAGAGCGATATCCAGGGAAGAGCGCCCAACTGACTTGGCGGGTACTGCGGTGTATTTGATGTCCGAGCTCTCTGCATTTGTATCTGGACAAACCATTGTGGTGGATGGCGGCCACATCATGTATTAAAAACCCGAAGGTAGCGCAGTCATGACCAAACTAGCCCTCCATTGGCAGATCATCATCGCAATTGTGTTGGCAGCAATTGTGGGGTCAATCGTCAAAGATCTTTCCTATGGCGGTGAGGTTGTGACCCTGCTCGGGATAGAAGTCAACGCAATCTTTGAATACGTTGGTTCATTGTTCCTGAATGCATTGAAGATGATTATCGTTCCATTGATCGCATCATCAATCATTGTGGGCATGTGTGGTTTGGGTAGTTCTGGCGCAAATTTCACGCGAATAGGCACTCGAACACTGATCTTTTACGCAGCCACTACGTTGATTGCGATTTTAGTTGGACTCGCGCTCATTAACATGACCTCCCCAGGCTACTTTGAGGGAAAGCCGGTCGGAGGTTTGCTTGCTTTAGATGATGACGATGCGCCCGCGATCCAAAGCAACATTGATCAACGTGGTCCAGGAGACGTTGCGAAGATTTTCTTACGAATGGTGCCACCGAATATCATCAAGGCCGCGTCTGATGGTCAAATGCTCGGCATTATATTTTTCTCGATTTTATTCGGTTTTTTTGTGACGAAACTCTCTGATGACTTGCGGCAGCCGTTTTATCGCTTTTGGGATGCTACATTCAAGGTCATGATGGGGATGACGGAGTGGATTATGAAATTTGCTCCTATCGGTGTCTTCGCGTTAGTTGCGGGGGTGATTGCCAAGACTGGTTTTGTCGCGGCAAAACCGCTCGCGGTGTTCGCGATGACTGTTTTCGCGGCTCTGTGTGTTCATGCGTTGATTGTGTTGCCGGTTTTGCTTCGAGTCATTGCGAAAGTCAGTCCGATGAAAATGATTCGCGCCATGTCCCCGGCGATGTTGACTGCATTCTCGACCGCTTCATCGTCTGCAACACTTCCCATCACGATGAAGAGCTTAGAGAAAAACGTCGGGGTCTCAAACAATATCTCGAGTTTTGTTCTACCTCTTGGCGCGACCGTGAATATGAACGGAACGGCACTGTATGAATGTGCTGCGGCCTTGTTTATCGCTCAGGCTTATGGATTGGAATTGAGTTTTGCTGTCCAGTTCACGATCGTAGTGGTTGCGTTATTGACGTCAATCGGGGTCGCTGGCGTGCCGTCTGCTTCGTTGGTGGCGATTGCCATTATTCTCGGTGCGATTGGGTTACCGGTTGAGGCGATTGGTGTGCTGATGGTGTTTGATCGCGTACTCGATATGTGTCGCACCAGCGTGAACATCTGGGGTGATGCGGTGTGTGCCACGATCGTTGCCCGATTGCAAGGCGAGAAAACGCAAATTGATTTGGGGTAATTCAGGCTGCTGACTCAACCGAGCGAGATACAGAGGGGAACTGAAACGAGAGAGTGAGCGCCCGGTAAATAAAATGGCACACAAAGGCAATCCAAAGACCTAAGTTTCCCCAACTCTGTAGTAAAAACCAGGTGAGAAAAAATAACGTCGTTGAGAGCAACATGCTGTTTCTCATCTTATCGGCCGCCGTGGCGCCGATAAAGATCCCATCGAGTTGAAAACACCACACGCCTATGATTGGGGTCAACGCAGCGAAGATGACGTACTCGTGCGCCATTGCACGCACATCTTCATCAACGGTGATGAAGTTAACGATGTCTTCTCCTGTGAGAAGTAGAAAAATAGAAATCGTCGCAGCAATGGCGACTGCCCACGCTGTTGTCAGTTTGCATGAGCGAATAAACAATTCTCGTGATCTGCGTCCAAATGCTTCACCGACAAACTTTTCCGATGCGACCGCGATGCCATCAAGAAAGTAGGCCGAAACACTCATGAAATGGAGCAGCACGGCATTAGCCGCTAATGTGAGATCTCCCATGCGCGCACCACTTGCCGTGAACCAACTGAAAATCAATATGAGTGCGAGCGACCGAATCATGATGTCGACATTCACAGTCAGATTTCGTCGAATTTTTTTTCCATCAAGAATGATCGACAAATCCCATCGGCCACCGAGAGTTTGTTGCGCTCTAAAAACGAGACTGAATCCGAGTGCTGCAGCAAAATACTCGGAGATCAAAGTGCCCCAGGCAACACCCGGGACGCCGTAATCAAGCGCGAGGACGAATAATGCATCGAGCACCATGTTGCTGCAGTTAAGGGTTAACTGAAGTAATAGAGCCTGTTTGCTTTTCCCAAGTGCGATGAGCCAGCCGAGAATGACGTAATTGATTAACGTTGCTGGGGCAGACCAAATCCGAATGTCGAAGTATTCTGAAGCAGATAATTCAACGTTTTCACTGGCGCCGAGCAGCGAAAAAGCGACGTGCGCAATTGGCTGCTGAAGCACAATCAGTATCACGCCAATCGTAGATGCAAGCAGTAACGAACGGCCTAAAGATGCGATGATTTCATCTTTGTTTTCTGCGCCGACTGCCTGAGCGGTGAGGCCTGTGGTTCCCATTCGTAAAAATCCGAATGCCCAAAATACGAAGGTGAAGATTAATGCTGATACAGCGACGGCACCGATGAGTGATGGGTCAGGTGTTTGCCCGATAATGACCGTATCGACAACACCGATGAGCGGGGTCGATACATTGGATAACATGATCGGCAGGGCGATCTTAAAGATGTCCTTGCTTGAGAGTAACTGTGTCATCACTGAGCCACTGCTAAGGTGCCCAGGGATCGGTATGGAGGATTAGCTCTGAGCGTTGTAATTTTTCGTATAGAGTTTATACACATCGACCCCAATTGAAAATAATTTTGCATTTTCCTCTGAGAGTGGCCGTGATTGTCTTGCAGGATTTCCTGACCAAATCATTCCTGCTGCGACGACAGTATTTGGTTCCGTGATGGCACCAGCAGCAACAACGCCTCCATCTTCGACTACGGTGCCTTTGCCAAGGGTTGAGCCCATGCCGATGATGCAATGATTTCCAATGGTGCCCGAGTGCATTTGAACATTGTGTCCAATCGTGACCCGTTGTCCGATGGTTAATTTCTCTCCAGGCTCTAAGGTGACCCGTGAATTATCTTGAATGTTACTTGCTTCACCGAGGTGAACGGCTGCGCCGGCTGCGTTGATCTCGACACCAAACCAAATACTTGAATGGTCATCCATTGTGAGCTCACCATCAATTGCAGCCGTCGGTGCGATGTAGCGTTGCTCAGATAGAAGTTTTGTTACGCCGTGTCCTGGATCTAGAACGATGTCAGGTACGGGCGATGAAGACACAACCAGTTCGCCAATAGATTCAGTCTGTCGGTTTTGACTGCACTTCTAAGTTGCTCTAGTTCGTTCGCTGGTTAGCTCTCTCACTGGTTTGGCGGGAACGCCTTGATAAATCCAGCCCGATTCGAGTTTTTTCCCTGGAGGAACAACACTATTGCTGCAGATGACAGAGTTTTTTCCAACGGTTGCATTGTCCATGACGACCGCATGCTCGCCGAGAATACAGTTTTCTTCAATCTTGCATGCATGCACTAACCCGAATCGGCCGACAGTGACATTGTCACCAAGGGTGACCCCGAACATACTGTCTGCAATATGCACAGTCGCGTAGTCACCGAACCAACAGCTGTTTCCAATATCAATCGATTCCCCATCTGCTCTGATGGTAACGAGGTCACTGAAGTGACAGTTCTCACCGACTGCGGCCCGGCCAATGATCGACACCCATCGATCATGCGTGGCATTTTTTGGAATGGTGGGTTGGTATTCGAGGTAAGGGATGACGTTCATATTTTTTGATTTAGTTTGATATTTAAATTGTCTTTGTCAGAAGACTGGATTCTCTCGATAAGTGCCCCATAAGGTTCGTAGTTTTTCTACGATGTCACCCATTGTTGCTCCAGCATCTACGAGCTCAATCGTAATGGGCATGATGTTTTTCGTCTCGTCTTTTGCAACCTCTAACAATTGGTCAAGCAACTGTTCCACTTTGTCATTGTCCCGAGTTTTTCTCACCTCTTTAAGACGATTAATTTGACGCTCGGCGGTTGTAACATCATAGGGGTGTGTTTCGATATCAAATTTTTCGTCTTCTTCGACGTATTTGTTGACACCGATCACAGGCTTCTGACCATTTTGCTTGCGAAGCGCTGTCTCATAAGCGAAGTCGGCAATGTGTTTTTGGAACCAACCCTCTTCGATTAATTTGATCGTGCCGCCTTTTTCCTCGACTTCATCTAGAAGTTCGAATATTTTTTGTTCATATTGGCTCGTGAGATTTTCAACATAATACGATCCGCCGAGTGGATCGATGACATTCGCAACATTGGTTTCATCAGCGATGACTTGTTGTGTGCGCAAAGCGATCTTCATCGCCTCTTCAGTGGGAATGGCAAACGCCTCGTCCATACCATTGGTGTGAAGACTTTGAGTGCCACCCAACACAGCTGACAAAGCTTGCAGTGTGGTGCGCATGATATTGACTTTGTATTGCGGTTTCGTTAGCGATGCTGCTGCAGTTTGTGTGTGAAAGCGAAGACGCATTGATTCTGGTTTCTTGGCGCCGAATCGCTCTTTCATGATCTTTGCCCAGACGCGACGCACTGCTCTGAATTTGGCGACTTCTTCGAAGAAGTCAGCTTGGCATACAAAGAAAAACGCGAGTCTTGGTGCATACGAGTCGACATCCATTCCAGTTTTTTGAACCTCTTCGACGTACGTGATTGCATTGGCCATCGTAAACGCGACCTCGTGAAGTGGCGACGATCCTGCCTCGCTGATGTGGTATCCCGAGATATTAATCGGGTTGTATCGTTTCATGTGTTCTGCGCAATAGGTAATGCAGTCTCGAACAATTCTGACCGATGGCGCGATGGGATAGATGTATTCTTTCTGCGCCATGTACTCCTTCAAGATGTCTGCTTGAATTGTTCCGGAGAGTTTATTGAGATCGTAACCTCGACGTTTGGCGAGCGCGACGTACATCGCGAGCAAGATCCAAGCGGTTGGGTTAATTGTCATCGAGACAGAAATCTTTTCTAGATCAATTTCATCGAATAACGCTTCCATGTCCGCCAAAGTGTCGATCGCAACACCTTCTCGCCCCACCTCGCCGTCACTCATTGGGTGGTCTGAGTCGTAACCCATCAGCGTTGGCATATCAAAATCAGTTGATAGGCCAGTTTGTCCTTGAGATATAAGGTATTTAAATCGATTGTTTGTGTCTTCCCCTGTTCCAAAGCCTGCAATTTGACGCATGGTCCAATTTCGACTTCGATACATTGTGGGGTAAGGGCCTCTCGTAAATGGGTATTGCCCTGGAAGGCCGATATCCTCTAAAGGGGTGTCTTGCGTATCCAACGCTGTGTACGTTCGTTTTACGGGAAATCCACCGAGTGTGAAAAAATCATTTTCTCGTTCTGGTTGTTTTTTGAGAAAGCTTGATACTTCATTTTCTTCCCACAATTCGAGTTGCTGCTGTAATTGTCCAGGGCTAAATTTGTTTAGTACGCTCATGAGTATTCCTCGTTAAAAAGCTACTTTGCTGAGTAGTTCTGTTGACGCGGTGAATGGGTCCAACTCTCGCTTCGCAATTTGATCAACGGTTGCATTGAGCCGATTGTTCGTTGAATCGAAAAATCGACTGCGAAGCAGGTCCTCTGCTGTTTTAAAAGTACGGTATTCCGCGATACGCCGCATTCGTTCGACCCCCAACTGGGTTGAACGGTGGACGTCACGATGTCGATCAATTGTTTGAATAAGGGTGTCAATTCCCTCCCCTTTTTCAGAACTCGTTCCAACAACTGGAACTTGCCAAAGCGGGCGGCCCTCTTGATCTTTGATGGCGATGTTGATACCCATCGCGAGCATGGTTTTTAGATCGGTAATGGTGCGGTTGGAGTCTGGCCGGTCACATTTGCTCACCACATGAATGTCTGCAATTTCGAGAATCCCTGCCTTGATTGCTTGAACATCATCACCAAGCCCAGGTGCAGAGACCACAATTGTTGAGTGTGATGCCTGAGCAATCTCGACTTCATCTTGACCGACCCCAACCGTTTCGATGATGACGATATCGAATCCTGCCACATCGAGAATGTCGACGGCAGTGAGGGCAGATCTCGCGAGTCCACCGGTTGAGCCACGCGTTGCCATGCTGCGGATATACACACCCTCGTCCATGACGAGATTTGTCATTCGGATGCGATCCCCCAGTATTGAGCCGCCTGAAAAAGGACTTGAGGGGTCAATTGCGATGACACCGACCCGGCGGCCATCATTTCTAATGGTTTCGACAAGTTTACTCACAAGGGTGGATTTGCCGCTACCCGGCACTCCTGTCAAACCCACGATATGCGCGCGTCCAGCGCTTTTATATATCTCTCCCATTGAAGCCAATGTGGCTTCGTCGTGTGCTTCTGCTCGTGACATCAGTCGACTGGCGGCTCTGAGGTCACCTTTTTTGAGCCGAGCGACTAACTCTCCTGAAGGTATTGGCATTGTTTCAGAGGAGATTTTTATCTTGGCCCGCGTTCATCGACGAGCCTTTGAAGTGTCTCTACGATCTTGTTTGGGGGTGTGTCCTGTAGCAGAAGTTCTTTGACGCCCATCTCTTTCAATGCATTGACATCCTCGTCAGGAACAACGCCACCAACCACAACGATGGTGTCTGAAGCATCTTTTTCTTCCAAAAGTGCCATGATTTTTGGGCAGATCGTCATATGAGCGCCCGATAAAAGGCTGATGCCCAGAACGTCAACATCCTCTTGGATGGCCGCGTTGACCACCTCGTCTGGTGTGCGATGTAGGCCAGTGTAAATCACGTCCATACCCGCATCTCGCAGTGTTCGCGCTACGACTTTGACACCACGGTCATGTCCATCGAGACCGACTTTTGCGAGTAAAACCCTTATCGGTGAGCTCATTAAGATTCTCCCATCATGTTTTTTGCGCAAAGTAGTAAGTACACACTTTGCATTATTTTGTTTTATTTATTAATGCGAATCTACTGGCATGTGTCAGAGCGCCAGTTGTTGGATATTTACAATCATTATTGTATACGGAATACGGTAACTGCTGGTAGCCGGCACATGAGTGAAGAGACTATAGTTCAGGAGAATAGTTTGGCGTAACTTCTGTGGAGAAGGTGAAAACGTGGACGAGAGGCGGCGGGTCGTGGAGCGATTGGTGGAGATTTTTTACGAGTTAGTCCTTGAGGACCGGGAGCTAAGCCACGTTTTTAATCGGTATATCGATGATTTTGAGGCTCACAAGGTTGGTTTCTCAGACTTCTGGGAACGAGCACTTTATCGCTCCACTGAATATGGTCGGAATCCATTTCAAGTGCACCAAGCCATTGAGATGAGCGCCAACCATATCGATCGTTGGCTCGAACTATTTGAGTGCGCGACCCGACAGACGCTTAATGGGGAAGAGCAACGTGTCGCGAATCAGGTTGCTCGACAGATGGCAGACAGTTTTAAAGCGATCCTACATTGACCGTCTGTATTTACCCCCAACTTCGAATAACGCGTGGCTAATCTGACCCAAAGAACAAACGCGCACCGCGTCCATGAGTACCTCAAACACGTTTCCGTTATTGATGACGGTCTCTTTTAGCCGTTCTAACATCTCCACGCAATCCTCTTTGTGCGTCGCTTGAAAGTCGGCGAGGCGTTTGAGCTGAGATTGTTTTTCCTCTTCTGAAGAGCGAATCAACTCAATGGTTTCCGGCGTCGTTTCACCATTGGGATTACGGAAGGTGTTCACACCGATTAGTGGGTAGCTGCCGTCGTGTTTTTTATGTTCGTAGTAGAGCGACTCTTCTTGGATCTTCCCACGCTGATAACCGAGCTCCATTGCCCCCAAAACGCCCCCGCGCTCTGATATGGATTCAAACTCTTTTAGCACAGCTTCTTCGACAAGATCTGTCAGTTCTTCAATGATGAAGCTACCCTGACCGGAATTCTCATTTTTAGCGAGCCCCCATTCCCGGTTGATGATGAGCTGGATCGCCATTGCTCGGCGAACACTTTCCTCAGTTGGGGTGGTGATCGCCTCATCATATGCATTGGTGTGCAACGAGTTCGCATTATCGTAAGTCGCGATGAGTGCTTGGAGTGTCGTTCTTATGTCGTTGAAGTCGATCTCTTGTGCGTGTAACGAACGCCCTGAGGTTTGGCAGTGGTACTTTAGTTTCTGTGATCGTTCATTGGCGCCGTATCGATCGCGCATCGCGACAGCCCAAATTCGTCGGGCAACACGACCAATGACCGTGTACTCCGGGTCCATGCCGTTACTAAAGAAGAAGCTTAGGTTAGGCGCAAAATCATCAATGTCCATGCCCCTCGCGAGGTAGGCTTCCACAAAAGAGAATCCGTTGCTTAGCGTGAACGCAAGTTGTGAGATGGGATTGGCACCCGCCTCAGCGATGTGATAACCCGATATGGATACTGAGTAGAAATTTCTTACGTTGTGATCAATGAAGTATTGTTGAATGTCACCCATGACCTTCAAGCTGAACTCTGTTGAGAAGATGCAGGTGTTTTGTCCTTGGTCCTCTTTAAGAATATCGGCTTGTACGGTTCCTCGGACACTTGCGAGGGTTCGGCTCTTAATATCGTTTCGCTCTTGTTCTGACGGGTCACGCCCTTCTTTTTCAACAAACTGCTCGATCTGTTGATCGATTGCGGTGTTCATGAACATGGCAAGAATGGACGGTGCTGGTCCGTTGATTGTCATGGAGACACTATTATTTGGCGCGCACAGATCAAAACCTGAGTAGAGCACCTTCATGTCATCCAAGGTTGCAATGGATACTCCGGAGTTACCCACTTTGCCGTAAATGTCAGGCCTCAAATCCGGATCGAACCCGTAGAGCGTGACCGAATCAAATGCCGTCGATAGACGTTTTGCGGGCATATCTTTCGAAAGCAGGTGGAATCGTTTATTTGTCCTAAAGGGATCGCCCTCGCCGGCGAACATGCGGGTAGGATCTTCATTTTCTCGTTTAAACGGAAATACACCACCCGTATATGGGAAATAGCCCGGTATATTCTCGAGCAACCTCCATTTGAGTAATTCACCGTTATCTTCGTATTTTGGAAGAGAGACTCGGGGCAAAAGCGTACCGGATAGTGATTCGCGCTTGAGCTGCGTTCGAATCTCTTTATCTCGGATTTTGACGATATGCTCGTCTCCCGAGTAAGCTTTTTGTATGTCAGGCCACTCGGCCAACAGTTGTTTACTCGATGCTAGGAGTTTATTTTCTCGCGCTGTTAATAGTTTGTTTAATCGTGCATCGTTAGCTTCGCCCTCACCCTCGAGCATTGCTGATACAGATTTCAATTGCTGACACTCGCGTGCGATGCGCGATTGATCAACAGCATCTTGCTTGTAAGATCGAACGGTCTGCGCAATGTCCGCTAGGTAGCGGACCCTCTCTGCCGGAATGATACTGGTGACGCCAGTCGAAAATTTTGTGTCTGGCTTTGGAAGCTTATTTCCTTGGCGACTCAGACCGTGTGGTACCAGCTGATCCGCTAGGTTTTGATACAAAGCTGTGACCCCGTCGTCGTTAAATCGAGATGCCGTTGTCCCAAAAACGGGCATTTTATCGGGCGACTCGTTAAACCGTTGCTGGTTGCGTTGGTATTGTTTCGCCACATCGCGTAATGCATCTTGCGCGCCGCGCCGGTCAAACTTATTGATTGCGACTACGTCGGCAAAATCTAACATGTCGATTTTTTCAAGCTGACTTGCGGCTCCGTACTCGGGAGTCATGACGTATAAAGAGACATCAACAAATGGAACAATCGCAGCATCTCCCTGGCCAATTCCTGACGTTTCGACCACGATTAGATCGAACCCAGCGCACTTACAAGCGGCAATCGCACCAGGCAAACAGTCGGCAATCTCGCTACCACCGCTTCGGGTTGCTAGTGAACGCATGTAAATGTTGGTGCCATCTAGTGCGTTCATGCGGATGCGATCGCCTAGAAGGGCGCCACCTGTTTTTCTTCGTGAGGGGTCAACGGCGATGATTGCAATTGACAGTGAGTCGTCTTCATCGTGTCTGAATCGTCTGATTAATTCATCGGTGAGAGATGACTTTCCAGCCCCCCCTGTTCCCGTGATTCCCAGTACGGGGATTGTTGATTTTTTTGTCTCAGCGAGATCTTGAACCGCTTTAAGTAAGTCGCTGCTCATGGTTCGATTTTCAATCGAACTGATGGCCCTTGCCAATGATACGTGGTCGTTCTTAGATAGTTTCTCGATATGCGTGATTGATTCAGCTTTGTCTGCCTGACGCGCACGCTCGATCATGTCATCAATCATTCCCTGGAGCCCCATGGTCGCACCGTCGTCAGGAGAATAGATTTTTGCAATACCGTAGTCGTGGAGTTCTTTAATTTCTGCCGGGACGATCACACCACCGCCACCACCGAAGACGCGAATGTGTCCAGCGCCACGCTCCCTAAGAAGGTCAATCATGTATTTGAAGTATTCGATGTGGCCACCTTGATATGAACTGACAGCGATCCCTTGGGCGTCCTCTTGAATGGCTGCAGTGACGATTTCATCGACAGATCGGTTATGACCGAGGTGAACCACTTCTGTACCACTACCTTGTAGCATGCGTCGAATGATGTTGATCGAGGCATCATGCCCATCGAACAAACTGGCCGCCGTAACAAACCGGACTTTATTGTCTGAGGCGGTCACATTGACCATTGGGTTATCTTTCAAGTTAGTCATGTCTTAGAAGACTCCGTAAATACGTGGACACTTTTCGGGTGAGTCGTGATTCAAGTGACCGTGGATATCGTTATCGATCAAATTTGGCTGATTAGTTCAGTTTATGCGGCTTTTTTCCACTGATCACCAAGAATCTTTTGCCGTAGTTCCGTGCGTCGTGAGTAAAACTGCTTGATTGCTCTCAATTTTACATGACCAAAGCCCTTCACCTCGCTTGGTAGCTGAATTAACTCATGAACCGTATCGGTGTTCGATTCACTCAATTGCGCAATGCTCTCCTCGGCAGTTGATACATAATCAAGGATGAGTTGTCGTTCCTGTCGGCGCTCCTCTGTTTTGCCGAAAAGGTCAAAGCTCGTGCCTCGAAGAAATTTCAGTTTCGATAGGAGCTTGAAACCAACACGCATCCAGCCGCCGAATTCTCGTTTTACCAATTCACCCTTATCGTTGATTTTTGAAATGAGGGGTGGTGCGAGGTTAAATCGGATTTTAAATTCTCCGTCAAACGTCGCCTTGAGGCCATCGATAAACTTGGGGTCGGTGTACAGTCGCGCGACTTCATATTCATCCTTGTAGGCCATCAGTCTGAATAGGTTGTTGGCGAAGTCCAACGTCATAGATTTCGACCCACCTTTTGCGCTGATTAATTCTGCGACCGAGTGCACTCGGTCTAGATAGAGCGCCGCATATTCTTCATTCTGGTACTGAGTTAAACGTTCAGCCCGGTCTTTGATTGTTGACTCGAGCGAGGGTTTAAACTGGATCGTCTGAGCTTCTGGAGTTGAAGCTCGTCTTGTAACGGCTTTTTCGTCGACAGCCGCAAAACGACCCCAACGAAACGCATTCTTGTTTGCATCGACTGCGACACCATTGAGCTCGATCGCTGTGTGGATGGATGTTTCTTGAAGCGGAATCAGACCTTTTTGGAAACTGTAACCAAGCATAAACAGATTCGTTGCGATCGAGTCCCCCATCAAGGCTGTGGCCATTTGGGTCGCATTTAGAAAGTGAGCATGTTCGCCAACAGCGTCACTGATGAGTTCGGTCAGTTGCGAGATCGGGAAATCCCAATCGCGATCTTGAGCGAATGCGCCCGTCGGCTGATCGTGAGTGTTGATTACGGCTGTTGTCTTACCAATTCTTGTTTTTGAAATGGCATCTTGGCCTCCAGCGGTGAGCATATCGCACCCTAGAATAAGATCGGCTTCACCAGTGGCAATTCGTTGAGCTCGTATTTTGTGACCTGATTTTGCGATCCGAATGTGCGATGTGACTGCTCCATTTTTTTGGGACATTCCGGTCATGTCCAACACAGAGACTGATTTTTCTTCCAAGTGAGAGGCCATTCCCAACAACGCGCCGACGGTAATCACGCCGGTGCCGCCGATCCCAGTGATAAAGATGTTATAGGGCTCTGCACTTAGTGAGGGAATACCTGGGCTCGGAAGATCGGGTATTTGAGTTTTCTCTTCTTTCGATAGACCACGTTTTTTGGGTGTCCCGCCCTCGACAGTGACAAAACTTGGGCAGAAACCTTTGATGCAAGAGTAATCTTGATTACATGAGGATTGATCGATGGTGCGTTTTTTTCCCAAGTGGTGTATCTAGCGGAAGTAACGACGTGCAATTTGATTGAATCCCACAATCACCACACCCCTCACAGACGTCTGGATTGATAAACAGTCGTTTCGATGGAGTGGGAATAAGGTTTTTCTTTCGACGCCGCCGCTTTTCTGCGGCACAGGTTTGGTCGTAGATGAGTACGGAAACCCCTTTAATTTCTCTGAGCGTCTCTTGCACTTGGTCCAGTTGGTCTCGATGAGTTAATTGCACCGACTTGGGAAGCTTGAATGTGTTTGTGTAACGTTCAAGCTCCTCGGTCACGACAACAATGTCTTTAATGCCTTCACCGAGTAGTTGTTGCGCAATCATTGGAACAGTGAGCGTGCCGTCAATGGGTTGGCCGCCAGTCATCGCCACGGCATCGTTATACAAAATTTTGTATGTGATGTTCGTTTTCGCGGCAACGGACGCGCGAATCGCGAGCAGACCTGAGTGAAAGTAGGTCCCATCCCCGAGGTTGGCAAACACGTGTTCGCGTTTGGAGAAGGGCGCTTGTCCAATCCATGTCACCCCTTCGCCACCCATCTGAGTCATGGTCTTGTTGTGTTCGGGATAGATGGCAGTCGCCATCACATGGCAGCCAATACCTGCTAATGCGAGGCTCCCATCGGGAACCTTAGTTGATGAATTGTGGGGACATCCAGAGCAGTACCAAGCTGGTCGATGGGGGGTGTCGACGGCTTTTGTCAAAACGGCGTTTTTTGATTCGAGAAAATCTAAGCGCGCATGCAGTTTTTCGCTGCTGTGGTATCTCTCGATTCGGGAGGCGATTACACGAGCAATTTGTGCCACAGAAAAATCGGATTTGGCTGGAAGCAGCCACTCTCCCCGCGGATGAACCCACTCGCCTTTATCGTCAAACTTACCAACAATCCGTGGTCGAACGCTCGGATCCCAATTGTAGAGTTGCTCTTTGAGCTGGTATTCGACCATTTGTCGTTTTTCTTCGACAACGAGGATTTCATCAAGGCCACGAGAGAACTCTCGGATGCCATCAGGCTCGAGGGGCCAAGGCATTGAGACTTTAAATAGGCGTATGCCGACATTCGCGACTTCTGACTCCGATATTCCCAGTTCGTCGAGAGCTTCGAGCACGTCCATATACGATTTACCGGAGGCAACGATGCCGAGTTTCGCGTGTGGCGAGTCGATTGTGACGTGGTTCAGTCGGTTAGCTCGTGAGTAAGCAAGTGCCGCGTAAATTTTGTAATCCTGCATCAGCGCTTCTTGTTTGCGGGCTTGCACACCGAGTGTGTCGGTCGATAAGCGGCAATTGAGACCACCCTCTGGCATCACAAAGTCGTCAGGGATGACAATGTTAGGTTGATGGATGTCAGCATCGATCGATGCCGATGATTCGACCGTATCCGCAAGCGCTTTAAACCCAACCGCACAACCGGAAAATCGCGACATAGCAATCCCGTGCAGTCCAAGTGTCAGGTATTCCTCAACATTACTGGGGTACAACACGGGAATCATTGACGCTGAGAACAAATGATCACTTTGATGTGGCAAGGTCGATGAATAGGCGCCATGATCGTCGCCTGCAATCAGAAGAACCCCACCATATTTTGATGTGCCATTGTGGTTGAGGTGTTTGAACACATCGCCGCAACGGTCAACACCTGGGCCTTTCCCGTACCACAGCGAAAAGACACCGTCATAGTCTGACTCGCCAGTTAAATGAAGTTGTTGCGTTCCCCACACCGCGGTTGCAGCAAGCTCCTCATTCACGCCAGGTACAAACTTGACATGATGTGCATCCAAGTAAGGTGTGGCTTTCCACAGCGCTTCGTCTAGGCCGCCAAGTGGTGATCCGCGATATCCGGATACAAATCCCCCGGTTTTTAGCCCGTTGGCAGCATCTCTTTGTTGTTGGACGAGCATCAAGCGAACGAGTGCTTGAATTCCTGTTAGGTAGACTTGACCAGAGGTGGCCACGTATTTGTCTTCAAGCGTTACCAATTTCATCGACGTATCCTTTTGGGATGTTTGTGGTGGCTTACTTATCGATTGGGTAAATCGAGTGGGCAGCCGAGTCGTAATTTAAAACCTATGAATTTTCTTGGTAGAACTGTCCTTCCTTGAGGAGGATTTTGTTATGCGGCACACCTGAGGGCATCATTGGGAAACAGTTTTCTTGTTTTTCAACGGCGACCTCCAGAAAGTACGGACCATCATGTTCAAGACACCGTCTTAACGCATCGGTTAAGTCTTTTGGATCTGATATGCGTTCTGATGCCCACCCAAATCCGCGAGCGACCGAGACGAAATCAGGCAGTGCCTCTGTGTAGCTGTGGCTGTAGCGACTGCCGTGATTGAATTCCTGCCATTGGCGCACCATGCCCATGTAACCGTTATTCGACAAGATGACTTTAACCGGTGTGTTGTGTTGAACCGCGGTCGATAGCTCTTGGATGTTCATCAATACGGAAGCATCACCGCTGATACAAATCACGGTTTTTTCTGGGTGTGCCAACTGCGCCCCGATTGCTGCGGGCAGGCCGTATCCCATGGTGCCTGCGCCACCCGAGGTGAGCCATCGCCCAGGTTTCTCAAAACTCAGGTGTTGTGCGGCCCACATTTGGTGTTGGCCGACATCGGTTGAAATGATGGGGTCTAAATCCTTTGTCGCGTTTTGTACGGCTTGAATGAGTTGTTGCGGGACGATGGTTGCGTCTTTCGTTTCAAAATTAAGGCATTTAACGTCTTGCCATTGTTTGATCGTTGTCCACCAGTCCTCTAGCGAAGGTGTTGATCGTGGGTCGGACTCGAGTGCCCCTAAAAGTGAGTTGAGCACGTCACCACAATCGCCAGTCAATCCCACATTGACTTTGACCAGGCGGTTAATGGATTTTGGATCGATATCGATGTGTATTTTTTTCGAGTTTGGTGAGAAGGTGGCGACATCACCCGTCACCCGATCGTCGAATCTTGCGCCAACACACACGATGAGATCAGCATCATGCATCGCGAGGTTTGCCTCGAGCGTTCCATGCATGCCAGGCATCCCGATAAAGTGCTTGTCTGAACCAGGAAATGCGCCCAACCCCAAAAGGGTGAGTGTGCACGGTGCGTTTGTCAGATACACCAACTTTGCCAAGGACTCACATGCATCCGCACCCGAGTTGATGAGTCCGCCACCTCCGTAAATGATCGGACGTTTCGCATTGAGGATTAACTCAACTGCCTCGGTGATTTGGCTACTGTTGATCGTCGTGCTCGACTCAGGTGATGAGGATGGGTTCTTGTCGGTCGCTCCTACCAATTGTGCTTGGATATCTTTTGGAAAATCAATGAGCACCGGTCCAGGCCTTCCTGATGTGGCCTGAGAGTGAGCCTCTCGCGTTAGAGATTCGATTTCGTTTTTATCAAGTATTTGTGCTTGCCATTTTGTGACTGTTTTCGCGATCCCTATTGCGTCACACTCTTGAAAAGCTTGGGTGCCGATCAATGGTTTCGCGACCTGACCGCTGATGCAAATGATGGGTATTGAATCGCTGATCGCATCAAGGAGTCCTGTCGTGGTGTTACTCATACCGGGCCCTGATGTGACGAGAACAACGCCAGGTTTACCGGAGGTTCGGGCATATCCTTCAGCGGCGTGAACCGCTGCTTGCTCGTGTCTTACGAGCACGTGGTGGATTCGATTATCTCCAAAGAGTGCGTCATAGATTGGCAGCACGGCGCCGCCAGGATAACCAAATACGGTGTCGACTCCCAACTCGAGCAGGGTTTCAACCAACACACTGGCTCCCGACCTTGGAGGGGCCGATTGGGAGCCAGTGGTGGTTGCTACGGGGGTAGACGTTGCATATTTCATGGACGAATCTTACAGAGGAGTATCCAAAAAGTGCTTCTTATTTTCTTATAAATATGCTTAAAATTAGAAAAATATTCTAATTAATGGAAAATATGAGAATGAAGCTTACAAAACAAGACTTAAGTATTCTTTCTGTCCTAAAAGATAATTCTCGAGCAAGCCTACAAGAGATCGGTGCTCGAGTGGGTCTCTCGAGCACTCCTTGTTGGAACCGCATCAAAAAAATGGAGAGCATGGGAGTGATTCAGGGGTACACCGTTCAAGTCGATCCGGGTGCCTTGGGCTATAGCGAGTCGGTCATTGTGCAGGTGACTTTGGATAACCATTCTGACGAGACGCTATTTGAGTTTGGACGGCAGTTAGAAAAGATTCCAGAAGTGCTCGAGGCATCGCTAGTTTCTGGAGACTATGACTACTACATCCGTATTGCCGTGAAGGACACGAGAGATTACGAGCGTTTGTTGAGAGAAAGTCTGTACAAAATACCCGGCATACGACAAACCAAATCAACTTTTGTCTTGCGTACCTTGAAGGACAGTCCGGTACCCTTACCGTATGTGCCAGAAAAAGGTATTCAAGTAACACGGTGATATGTCTAACGAAACCATGATCAAGGATGCTGGCGGAAACACGCACGTCAGAGTGACCACGCAACCCAGGATTGTAAGCGTGGTCCCGAGTATTACGGAATTGTTGTTTGATCTTGGGTTGGGTGAGTGCGTTGTGGGGCGGACAGGGTTTTGTTTTTATCCTAAAAGCCAAGTGAAGCGAATCCCGAAGATCGGTGGCACGAAAGATTTTGACCTAGAAAAACTCAAAGCACTCAGGCCCACGCATCTCATTGTGAATATTGATGAGAACCCTAAAGCGCTGGTTGACGCAGCCAGCGAATTCGTGCCGCATGTGGTGGTCACGCACCCCATGGCGCCACAGGACAATGTGTCGCTTTTTCAATTGTTGGGTGATGTGTTTGATCAAGAAGAGAATGCAGCGCGTTTGGTTGATCGTTTTCAAGCCCGCTGGCGTGAACTCGAGCGCATTGGTGACAAATTCCCCCAAGAGCGGGTCATCTATCTCATATGGAAAAATCCGTGGATGACGATTTGCCAAGACACCTACATTGCGAGGTGCCTAGAAACGATCGGATACCATCACATACCACTGGATTCCAGTCTGCGTTATCCAGAGGTGGTTTTAGAGGACATCGTTGGCGACATCGATCGCATTTTGTTATCAACTGAGCCCTATGCGTTTAGGCAAAAAGATGTTGACGAATTACGGCAGCAATTTGGAAGCAAGAGTGCTGTGACCATATCGTTGATCGATGCGGAGATGACGTCATGGTACGGGTCAAGAGCCATTCAAGGGCTTGAATATCTGGCGCAGTATAGAGGCGGTGTGTGACGATCGTATTTTCCGCTGGACGATGCCGTGATCAATTGGTAGGGTGGGACTGATAAAAATAAAGAAATAAAAGCGTCAAACGGAAAGACGTTTTAACGGGGGGAATTCATGAGCTTAGATCGTCAGATTGAGCGCAGTTTGTTCGCGAGCCGGTGGTTGATGGCGCCGTTTTATATCGGTTTGGTGGTTGCGCTACTCGTCTTGTTGTTGAAGTTCGTGCAAGAGATCATCCATTTTGTACCGCACGTATTTATATCGCCCGAGAGCGACGTGTTGCTTTTTGTGCTGACTCTGATCGATTTATCTTTGACGGGGAATCTCTTGGTCATGGTGATCTTTGCTGGCTACGAAAACTTTGTCTCTCACATTGATGTGGCCGAGGATGCGCATCGCCCCACTTGGATGGGCACGATTGATTTCAGTGGCTTAAAGATCAAATTGATCGGGTCAATTGTGGCTATTTCCGGGATTCATCTATTGAAACAATTTATGAATGTCGAAGCGGTCAATAAAGAGGACCTGAAGTGGCTTTTGTTAACGCATGCGGCATTTGTGATTTCTGGAGTTCTATTGGCCGTGATGGACTATTACGCGCACAAATCGAAAGCGCATTAGACGAGTGAAAGGGTGTAGAGGTTAATGTCAATTGATAACGGATCCGAAACCACGGTCTGGGAAGGGCGCCCCTCTCAGATTGTGAATATTGTGTTTTATGTCTTGCTGTTTTGGACGGTGATTTTCCCGATTGTTCGGTATCTGAAGACGAGAACGACGCATTATCGCCTCACGACTCAAAGGCTTCATTCAAAGACGGGGATTTTGACCCAAGTGGTGGAGCAAACCGAGCTCTATCGTGTGCGGGATTACCGAGTCACTAAACCGCTGATTCAGCGACTGTTTGGGTTGGGTAGCCTCGATATCGTTTCTTCAGATACGACCCAACCTTCGTTTCGATTTAGTGCGATAAAGGACCCCGAAGGGGTAGCTGATTTATTGCGCGGGCACGTCGAAGCGTCGAGATTACGCACAAAAACCAGAGAGGTGGACTTTAGCTGATGCAATTTGTCGATTTGATTTTTATTGTTGGGCTGTTTTTGCTGGGTATCGGCCTATATTCGGCCTTTTATCTCTTGCGTTTGAGTGTCACCAAGTCTAAAGATGAGCTCAAGGACATCAACGTGGCGAATTTATGGGTGTTATTTGCCGTTGGTGTCACTCTGGGGCTTGTCTTGGTTTATTTTTGGTTTGACTGATATTGGGTCACGGATTTCGTAAGGAAATACTCTCTTGGCATCTTTGAATTCTGAATTCAAAGTGATAATATGAAGGATCAGGCGTCATGCGCGGAAGCCTCATATGAAAAGATTGCTGCCACAACCCACACTCGTTGATCAGGTGTACGAAGCGATACTCTCGGATATCACTGAGGGTAAGTTTGATCATCACAAACGGATTAAACAGGAAGATATTGCCGAGGCACTGGGTGTGTCGCGCCATCCAGTTCAACAAGCATTACTGTTGCTTCGTGACCACGGGTTACTCAAGGAAGCGGCTGGTCGCGGGCTTGCAGTTGCTCCATTGGAATTTGACTTCGTGAGAGATCTTTACGAGGTTCGCGCTGCAATTGACAAACTGGCCACATCGAAAGCAGCGGAGCGAGGTGCTGAGTCAGCGCGAGATGATGGGCCTCAGTACATTGCGGATGGACGAGCTGCAATGGAGGACGATTCAATCGCTGGTTTGATTACTGCTGACGTCAATTTTCACTTTTTTATTTATGGTCTATCGGGGAACCCCTTAATTGCGGATACCAGCCGGGCGCATTGGAATTTCTTGCGACGAGTCATGGGTCAGGTTCTTCTAAAGGGCGAGCGACCGATCGCGATTTGGGACCAGCACGAACAAATTCTCGAGGCAGTGATTTCGGGGGACGCCGAAAAGGCAGAGCGATTGGCCGAGGACCACATCCTACAAGCACTCATCGCATTAGAAAAAGCGATGAAGGATTGAGGATCAATTAACCGAATACTTGCAAAGACACTCAGATGGATATTTCACATTTCAGCACGCTGTACAACACTTTGTTAACCACGGCAGACACTTTTGGTGACCGTTCTGCTTACTGTGTGCCACCGATGGCAAAACGCAGTTACCACCCAAATGGATGGGAAATCACTTGGAGCGACTTACTGGTTGAAGTCGAGAAAAAGAAGCGAATATACGCCGAAGCGGGCATCGGCCATGGACATCGTGTCGCAGTTTTATTCGAGCAGCGCCCCGAGTTTTTCTTTCATTACTACGCGTTGAACGCGCTTGGCGCTGGGATTGTTCCGATTAATCCAGATTATCGTGAAGAGGAAATCAAGTACGTCGTTGAGCATTCAGAGGCCGATATCGCACTCTGTGTGGAAAGCCGTATGGCGGAAATGCGCTCTGTGTCGCATGCGATCGGAAAGAAGATGGAGGTCATTTCGTTCGATAATTTTCCCGATGAATTACCGATGGTCCCCCCTGCTCCAAAAGACGGAGAGCCAAATAAAGACACCGAGGCGGCGCTGCTGTACACCTCAGGAACGACTGGAAAGCCGAAGGGCTGTATTCTGACCAACGAATACTTTCACACGTTTGGTGGGAGTTATTTGTACGCAGGTGGCACACTCGATTTTAGAGATAGCGGTGAGCGTTTGTATAATCCGCTACCCCTGCATCATGCCAACTGTTTGTCGATTTCGGTCCCCGCGATGCTGATGAGTGGTGGGTGTGTGATTTTCCCAGATCGTTTTCACGCGAGCACGTGGTGGAGTGATCTCGTGGCGACAAAGGCGACAGCGGTTCAGTTTCAAGGAATCATTCCGAACATTTTGTTGAAATTGCCTGAGACCCCTGAGGAAACATCCCACCAAGTCCGGTTTGCTTTGTGTGCTGGAATTGAACCGAGCCATCACGAGGCCTTTGAGAAGCGGTTTGGATTTCCCGTGGTTGAGATGTGGGCGATGTCTGAGACTGGTCGCATCATCACGGATAATTTTGAGCCTCGTAAAATTCACACACGCTCATTCGGTAAAGAGAGTGCTTGGGTGGAGGCACGAGTCTTTGATGAAAACGACAAAGAGCTACCGCCAAATACCCAAGGTGAACTGGTCATCCGAAGCAGTGCAGCCTCACCGCGTCAAGGATTTTTTTCCGGTTATCTCAAAAATGAAGAAGCAACTGAGGAGTCTTGGAAGAATGGATGGTTTCACACGGGTGACGCAGTCATTCAAGACGAGGAAGGTTTCTTTTATTTTCTAGATCGTCAAAAAAATATCATTCGTCGTTCGGGAGAAAACATCGCCGCTGCCGAAGTCGAGGCGTGTCTCACAGCGCATGAGCAAGTGAAGCAAGTTGCCGTCATCGCGGCACCCGATGAGGTGCGAGAAGAAGAGGTCATGGCCTGTGTGATTGCGAAGAACGCGAGTGACATTGATTCAGAGGAGAAAAGGACTCAGTTAGCGAACCAGTTATTTGATTGGAGCTACGAGCGTATGGCGTACTTTAAGTCGCCGGGCTGGGTTTTATTCATGGACAGTTTGCCACTTGGAACCTCTGCAAAAGTCCAGAAAATACATATTTTTCCTCAGGGGACAGACCCGCGAGAGCAAGACGGTGCGATTGACTTGAGGTCTCGTAAAAAGCAAAAACCAAAAGCCGCTTGATGCTTTTGGGTCTTGATAAAACTTAGTAGGAGTTCTTCATGAAAGCACTACACGCGAATATGAGCGCGGGCGTGATTGCTCGTTTTTTAAAAGCGCAAGGCGTTGATCGGGTGTTCGCGCTATGCGGTGGCCACATCATGCCGATTTGGATGCGGGTGGATGCCGAAGGGATTGAGATTATTGATGTTCGTGATGAGCGTGCAGCAGTGTATATGGCGCACGCGTACAGCGAACTCACTGGGAAGTTGGGCGTTGCGCTCGTGACCGCGGGCCCTGGTGTCACCAATGCAATGACGGGTATCGCGAATGCTCATATTGCCAAGGCATCGGTTTTGGTTTTATCCGGTTTACCCCCTCGACCTCAGGAAAATCGAGGTGCCTTACAAGACATCGTGCACACAGAGTTACTGAGTTCGATCACGCGTTACGCGCGGACCGTGCGTCAGGCAAGTTTGGTATTGCAAGAATTAGACGAGGCAGTGTCGCGAGCACGGGGTGTCGGTGGTGAGCCTGGCCCCGTTTATTTGGATTTTCCGACTGATGTGTTGCGTGATGAAGTGCCCCAGGCCATTCAACTCGAGGAACACTTCAGACAGAAAGTCGTAAGACCTCTGTTGCCTCATGATGAAGATGTTGTCAAAGCCATTGATGTGTTGTGGCGAGCAAAAAAACCATTGGTAATCAGTGGCCGGGGTGCTAGAGGTGCTGGCCCAGAGTTAGTTGAGTTTTTAACGAAGTCGGGCGCACTCTACTTGGATACCGGAGAAAGTAAGGGTTTGGTTCCAGACAGTCACCCCTCGGTTGTCGCGGCTATGCGAGGAAAAGTGATGGGGGATGCGGATGTCATCGTGACGATTGGCCGTCGTTTGGATTTTCAGCTGGCTTATGGTTCGCCTGCAGTTTTTGGAAAAGCCACATTTATTCGCATCGGTGATTCTTCGACAGAGGTCCGAGACAACCGACGAGGGGATGTGGAGATATTTGCGAATCCTGCAGCGACGTTACGCGCGATCAATGAGCGTGTGACGGATCGTGAGTCTTCAGTCGATAGAGATTGGGCGGCCGGGTACCGCGCAAAACATGAAGAGCGCGCGAAAAAATTGAGTGACTCGATGGCGAGTGCGGCATCTGATTCAGAGGGAAGAATCCACCCGAACCGAGTGTTGTCTGCCCTACAAAAACAAATGGGTGAGGATGCGATTGTTGTTGCAGATGGTGGTGATTTTCTCGCGTTCGCCAGAGTGGGCTTGAATGCACCGACGTATTTGGATCCTGGTTCGCTCGGGTGTATTGGGATTGGCACGGCGTTTGGTATCGCGGCAAGCCTTGCGTGTCCAGATAAAAATGTGGTGGTGGCCACTGGTGATGGTGCGTTTGGCTTTAACGCGATGGAGATTGATACCGCTGTTCGTCACAAGGTGCCTGTCTTAATCGTGGTTGCGAACAATGGTGCATGGCAGATTGAAGTGCACGATCAGACGGATACTCACGGGAAGGTGGTAGGAACAAAGCTCCAGGTCTCTGATTACGCAAAAATGGCCGAATCGTTTGGCATGTACGCAGAGAAAGTAGAGTCGGTGGATGATCTTGATGGCGCGATTGAGCGCGCGATGAAAAACCGTCCAGCGTTGCTCGATGTGCGAGTGAGCCCAGAGGCGAAGTCATCCGATGCGAAAACGGGACTTGCTTGGGTGCCTGATCTTCAACCCCTTGCAGCTTGGGATGATGCTGAACGAGCTTGGAGAGACGCGTCAGAAAAGTGATAAAAAGGGGGCGCATGCCCCCTTTTTATTTAAGCAGCGTTTTTTAATCGCCTCTCGAGCGCTTCTCCGTCACCCACATATTCACCATTAATGAAAATTTGTGGAACGGTTTGTGCTCCGGTAATTGCCCCGACAATTTTGCTTCGTGTTTGATGCGGTAGCGGGATTTCAACAAACTCGTAGCCAGCACTCGTGAGCGTTTCTTTCGCCTTGGCGCAAAACGAGCATCCCTCTCGCGTCAAAATGGCGACTTGGTCGGGCTTTTTAGCGTTGGGGTTGATGTATTCGAGCATGGTGTCTGCATCTGATACTTCAAATGGATCGCCATCTTTTTCCGGTTCGATGAATGTTTTTTCAACGACACCGTTTTTAACGAGCATCGAGTATCTCCATGATCGTTTGCCGAAACCAAGTGCACTTTTGTCAACCAACATGCCGAGTTGTTCGGTGAATTCACCATTACCGTCAGGCAGCAGTCGAACATTGTTTGATTCTTGATCTTTTGCCCACTCATTCATGACAAATGTATCGTTCACTGAGACGCAAACGATTTCATCAACCCCGTTGGCATGAAATGCCGGTGCTAACTCGTTAAATCGAGGAAGGTGTGTCGATGAGCACGTTGGCGTGAATGCGCCAGGTAGTGAGAAGACAACCACGGTTTTGTTTTTGAACACGTCGTCTGTAGTGACTGTTTTCCACTCGTTATTTTCGCGAACGCGGAAATTAACTGATGGGATACTTTTTCCTTCAAAATTTTGGAGTGTCATGCCTTGATCCTCATACAAAATTAAACAAATGCTGCAGCTATGGCGAGATTATGGGGCGCACTCATAAATCGGTCCAATGAATAAAATAAATATTATTAATCGATAAAATCGATTAATAGATCGAGTTAAATAGCTGGCTGCATCGGAATGACTAAACTTTTGTTTTGCGTGTTGCGACTTTTTTCTTGGTGGTTGCGGCGCGTTTTTTGGTGGTTTTTTTCACCGGCGCGCTTTGTGGGTTATCAAGTCGAAATTTGGCGTACGAGCCAGGCGCATCCTCAACATACTGCGTCTTTCGGCCTTTTAGTTCTCTGGCCGGGATCTTTTCCCCAGTGTATGCGTGAACCCAATTTGACCAATCTCCCCACCAAGAGCCATCGGTTTTTTCAGCTTGCTCCAACCATCGCTCAGCATCGTGTGATAACTCGGGATTGGTCCAGTAACAGTATTTATTTGCCGCAGGTGGGTTCACAATGCCCGCAATATGCCCAGAGCCACCGAGGACAAACCGCGTGTCACCTCCGAAGAGCTTCGCCCCAGAAAATGTTGATTTCCATGGTGCGATGTGGTCATCACGCGTTGAAATGAAGTACGTCGGAGTGGACACCTTAGATAGGTCGATGCGTTTTTTCGCGACCGTGATACCGCCGGGTTCGCGAAGCTTGTTATCGATGTACATGTTGCGAAGATAAAACGAATGCATCTTCGCTGGCATTCTCGTCGCGTCCGAATTCCAAAACAGAAGGTCGAACGGAATGGGCTCCTTACCTAAGAGGTAATTATTAATCACGAACGACCAAATCAGGTCATTGGCACGCAGGAGGTTGAAGGTCGAGGCCATTTCCGACCCCTCTAAATACCCTTTTTCAGCCATGCGTTTTTCAAGTGCCTCAACTTGATCCGCGTCAATAAATACACCCAGTTCACCTGGTTCTTCAAAGTCGATCATTGAAGTGAAAAATGTCGCGCTGTTAATCCGGTCACTCTGTCCCTTTGCTTCGAGCCAGCCGAGAAGAATTGCTGTGAGTGTGCCGCCGAGGCAATAGCCGATGATGTTCGTCGTCTTTGTGCCGCAACGTGTTTCAATCTCCTCGAGTGCTTTCAATGGACCTTCGGTGAGATAGTCGTCAAACGTTTTGTCAGCGTGTTCTTTATCTGGATTAACCCAGGATATGACAAATACCGTATGCCCTTGATCCAGTGCCCATTTAATGAATGAGTTCTTTGGCTTGAGGTCTAGGATGTAATACTTGTTAATCCATGGAGGAACAATCAGGAGTGGAACTTCGTGTGACTCTGATGTCGTTGGCGCGTATTGAATGAGTTGCATCAAGTCATTTTGATAGACGACTTTTCCCTTCGATGCGGCGACATCCTCGCCGAGTTTGAACGCGTTGGTATCAACCATTTTGATCGCGAGTCCCCCGTCCCCCTTTTTGAGGTCACGAAGCAGATTATTGACTCCGTCAAGTAAGTTTTTGCCGCCACTGTCGACCGTCTCTTTAATGACTTCTGGATTCAGTGCGGCGAAATTCGTGGGGGAGAGTGCGTCAACATATTGTTTGGTGAAGAACTTGACCTTCCGACTCGTTGCTTCATCGAGCGAGTCGACTCCATTCACCGTTTTTTCAATGTGCTCGGCCGTTAGAAGATAAGCATTTTTAATATAGTCAAAGAGCCACGTATTCCATAGCTCGTTCCTGAACCGGGCATCGGATTTCGGTTTTTGTACTGATATGTCTGAATTCGTCGATGTGGGATCACTCGTGATCCATTGTTGCCACAATGCAACCTGTTGTTCCCAAAATTTGGTCGTTGACTGAACGAGTTGTTCTGGGTTGGATAACAACTGCTCGGAGAGCGCGGTGAACGCTTTTCCAATTCCAATTTCGTCAGAGGTTTCGGTGCCCGATTGTTTTGCACTCTGCGCGATATAGGCTGCTCCGAGCTCATTACTTTTTTCGAAAATTTCTTGCCACAAGCGAGTCAGTTCTGATACGTCAACCGGTGTCTCAGTAAGCGTTTTTTTAGTCTCCGACATCACGCAAATACCTCAATCAATCAGCCACGATCAGCGGCTTGTTCTGTTCCATAACTTTTAAACTTTTCGAGAATCGTCCGCATTTCTCTTTTGGATAAGATGTGGGGCTTCCCGATTTGTAATGCACTCCAATACTGCTCACAAAGCGCTTCAACCTCGACAGCCAAGCTGAGCGCTTTGTCCAGAGTCTCTCCTGTGCTGATCATACCGTGATTGGCCAACAGACAGGCTTTTCGGTTTTTCAAGGCTTTGAGTGCGAGTGTTGAGAGTTTCTGTGTTCCAAATGTCGCGTACGGTGCGCAACGAATACTGTCACCCCCGCAAACGGCCACCATGTAATGAAACGCAGGAATATCCATCCGAAGACAAGCGAGTGTGGTCGCGAAATTTGAGTGGGTATGCACGATCGCGCCGACATCTGGTTTGGCTTGATAAATGTCGAAATGGAATCGCCATTCCGATGATGGCTGGTAGCGACCGGAAGGTTTCCCATCTCGATTTAGATAGACAATATCAGCGGGTTTTGTCGATTCGTATTTTAGACCTGAGGGGGTGATCAGACACCCATCTTTAAATCGCGCACTCACGTTTCCCGAGGTGCCGCGGTTAATGCCGAGGTCATTCATTGACAATGCTGTTTTTATGATTTCTCGAGCTCTAGCGTCACGCATATTTTGTTCTGTGTTGGGGGGTGGGAGAGGCGTAATCCTTTGATGCTTCAATCACTGGTAATGAATACAAGAATATTTTAGCGTTATTCGACCGCGGCACTGAGGAGCGTTTTGAATGAGGTGATTTAGAACATGGAGTTTTGGTTCATTGATGTTTCCGGAACTTGTTGGATCGAATCCCAGTGTTCAATGATCTTCCCAAATTCATCAAAGCGGAAAAAATCCATTGTCACGTACTCCTCATCACCTGGCCACTTTTGGCGCGTGTGCAACGCGACAAGGTCGTTTTCTGCAACAACACGTAAGAACTCGATGCTCTTACTTTCATATTCTTTTTGCATTCGTTCGAAGTAATCAATAAAGCCTTGTTTGCCGTCACTCACGCTCGGGTTATGTTGTTTGTAGTCGTTACCCACGTATTTTTCGACAGCTGTTTTCGGATCACCTTGGAAAGCCAGTTGGTAAAAATCAATAGCAGATCGTTTATTTTTTTCGAGGTCTTGGGTCATGAGGCACGAGCAGACATTTAGTGTCATGCGTTTCTATATTGATCTCGTCATTTTGACAGATGTTAAAACCCATTAGGAGGTGGAGAACACTGTGTTCGGAGACGCGATCCATTTGGCGAGCACTTAATAAGGAGTCGACAACACGTTCAAGTCAAGAGCGGCAAATGCAAAATCGGTGGTGATGTTTTAACATTAACGTCACGTTACCTAACTAAATTAACGTCATGTGTGTTGGGATCGCTCACGTCGGCGCCAATATTTTCGATAAGAGTTGATGTGGCAGTACCCAGAAGTAAATTTTTATGAAGATAGAGTCATCCAGTAGCATCCAACGCCAATCCAATAGCCTGGCTCAAGAAATCGAGATCGGACTGCTTGCTTCGAATCCAGTGATATCTCCAAAGTTTTTGTATGACGAATTGGGTTCGTATTTGTTTACCGCGATTACTCGGTTGCCTGAGTATTACCCGACCGACAGTGAGCGCGAAATTTTTACGGCTCATCACGATGACATTGTTCGTACCATTGGTATCGGTGGTGCTTTGATTGATTTGGGCGCTGGTGATTGTCAAAAAGCGCAAAGTTTTTTCAAAACGCTCAGACCCTCCCAGTATGTTGCGGTTGATTTCTCAATCACATTTTTAGAAGGTGTGATTGAAAAATTAAAAGGCGAATATCAGCAAATTGATATGCACTGTCTTGGAATGGATTTCACAGAGGAGCTCGTCATTCCTGATTGGGTCGATCAAAAGCACCGCACATTTTTTTACCCAGGTTCTAGCATTGGCAATTTCAGTCAGTCCGAATCAATTTTATTTCTGAAGAGAGTCAAGTCTCAAATTCAATCTGGTGGTTTACTACTGGGCGTTGACCTCATGAAAGATGAGTCGGTCCTGGAAGCGGCGTATGACGACCCGCTTGGCGTGACGGCAGCGTTTAACCTCAATATCTTAAACTCTGTGAACGCGCATATTGAGTCTGACTTTGATATCTCACAGTTCAAACACAAGATTAAAGTCAACCAAGAAAGAAAAAGGGTCGAGTTGTATTTAGAGCCGACTCAGGATACGACAGTGTCTTGGCCAGGTAACACCAGGACGTTCCGAAGCGGAGAGCTGATTCATACGGAGAACTCGCACAAGTACACGATAGAGTCGATTTTTGAACTCTTGGAATCGGCAAATTTTGCGGTCCAGAAGGTCTGGACGGACCCCAAGAAATATTTCGCTGTCGTCTATGCACAATGACAACACGATTTTAGAGGGGGGCAAATTTGACGTTCGAGGAGAATTCGAACGCAGTCGGCAACAAACGGTCGATTTGATTCAAGGCTTCACTCCAGAGGACTGCCAGGCACAGTCGATGGAGGATGCGAGTCCGGCTAAGTGGCATCTCGCGCACACGACTTGGTTTTACGAAATGATGATCCTAAAGCCCTTCGAGGAGGGTTTTAACGCGTGGAATGATGAATACGCGGTTCTCTTTAATAGTTATTACAACGGAATCGGCGATAAGCACCCTCGCGCGAAGCGCGGGCTCATCACCCGGCCAACCCTTGCAGAAGTCCTCGATTGGAGGAAAAACATCAATGAACGCATCGTCACTCTTTACGAGAAAAAAAGTCATCCTCAGCTCAGTTGGTTGATTCAGCTGGGTATCAATCACGAGCAACAACATCAAGAGTTGCTGTTGACTGATATGCACCATCTTCTGTCTCAGAATTCGTTGTTGAGCATGAGCGTGACCGAAACTAAAGGTGGTGCCGGTGAGGCAAAAACATTTGAGTGGGTCGAGGGTAACGCTGGGTCATCTGAGGTCGGTGTGAGGGAGGATGGGTTTCATTTCGATAACGAGGCTCCAAATCACGCTGTTTTTCTTCAGCCACACATGATGGGAAATCGCCTAGTGACGAACCGTGAGTGGTTACAGTTCATTGAAGATGGGGGCTATCAAGACTTTCGCTGGTGGCTGGATGAAGGCTGGACTTGGTTGCAGGCAACGCGGGTGACACAACCGCTTTATTGGGACAGACTCGAGCAAGGAGGGTTTGCCAGATTCACGATCGACGGCCTAAAGACGCTAGAGCATGATGCGCCGGTTGCCAACGTCAGTTATTTTGAGGCGGACGCGTTCTCTCGTTGGGCAAGCTCCAATATCCCGGAATATCAGGACGCACGTCTTCCTACAGAGTTTGAATGGGAGGCTTTTGCTCAAACTCACCAACCGACTGTAGATGACCTCTTTGGACACGTATGGCAATGGACAAGTAGCTCTTACGCACCGTATCCCGGGTATCGACCTTGGGGAGGTGTTGCCGGAGAGTACAACGGTAAATTCATGGTGAATCAAATGGTGCTGCGCGGTAGCTCTGCGTACACGCCGCGTGGGCACTCAAGAGTGACTTATAGAAATTTTTTCCCGACCCATGCTCGTTGGCAACTCAGCGGCCTAAGGCTTGCTCGAGACAGTCACTGAGTTCATCAATACTTGAGAACAGCGTTCTCAAGTGGCACTAGGCAGACCTAGTGCTGATATCAATCTAACAAGAGACGAACTGCGTGATGCCCGAAGATTTTTCGTTTGCATCTCGGCTGAGCGCGCCTTCATGCCACAGATAATTGAGGTGAGCGACTGCCTCTCCCATCGCGAAGAATAATTGATAGCTATCCAGTTCGCGGTTAAATAGTGTCGGCAAAATATCATAAGCCGTCTTAGGGCTGTTACACGCAGCAAGGACTTGCTCGAGTCGATCGGTGTGGTGCGCATGCAGTTGGGAGATTCGTTCGTGAAGACCGGTAAAGGGCAAACCGTGAGACGGAAGTACGAGCGTATCCTCGGGCAGTGACGCGAATTTATCGATTGACGTTAGAAATTCTTTCAATGGATTGTCATCTGGACTGGCTGGCCATACAGCGACATTGGTGGTGATTTTTGGTAACAGCATATCGCCAGAGATCAATGTGTTTCTCTCACTCGAGTATAGGGAGATATGCTCTGGGGAGTGTCCTGAGCCGGTGATTACTCGCCACGATATATCGCCGGTCGTCACGTGATCGTTATTTTGAAGTCGCGCGAATGTTGGCGGCAGTGATTCAACCAGTTTCGGGTAGTGGCCTCCTTTGGCGCATACCGCTTCAGTGAGGTTAGGGGGCAGTCCGTGGAGATTGAACAAACGGCCTACGGCCCCGGTCGTCTGCGCTTCAAGGCCACCCACTAAAGCGTGAGCCATCATGAATTCAGAGTAGCTCATCCACACGGGCGCATTCGTCTTTTGAGAAAGCCAATCTGCATTCCCAATGTGATCAGGGTGGTAGTGCGTGATGAGTACGCGCTCCACATTCTCTATACCTATCGTGTTGAGTATCGTGTCCCAGCCCGCACGCGTTGTCCCATCAGAGATGCCGGAATCGACCAGCGTTCGCTGGGACGGATCACCAATAATCCATGTGTTGATGTGATCTAGGGCGAATGGTAATTGATGTCGGCACCAAAGAACACCTTCTCTAAGTTCAATGGTTTCGCCCGACGACGGTGGTACAGTGAACGGGTGGACTAGCTTTGAGGACATGCGTCTTGGGGATTTATGTGGGTCTCTTAAATGAGGGCTTTTTCGCCGAATAAGGGCACCATTATATCTGGCGCATGCTCGTCTAACAGGGAACGCCCACAGGCGGCGTGCGTCTACAACATAGTATGATGTTCCTTTGGCGAATCGGGCCTTGTTCCAATTAAATAAATGAGACGGTGACTGATCAAGCTCAGTCTACTCACCATGTTCATTGCAGGAGATCTAATGTTGCATTTTGGTTTGACTGAAGAGCTGGAGATGCTTCGTGATTCTGTTCGCGATTTTTCTGTTCGTGAGATAGAGCCTAGAGCATCTGATATTGATCGTTCTAACGAGTTTCCAGCTGACTTATGGAAAAAGTTTGGCGACATGGGGTTGCTCGGTATTACCGTTGAAGAGGAATACGGCGGGACTAACCTCGGGTACTTGGCGCATATCATCGCCGTTGAAGAAATTTCGAGATGCTCGGCCTCTGTGGGCCTATCGTATGGCGCTCATTCGAATTTGTGCGTCAATCAGATCAGGCGAAATGGGACGGAAGAGCAAAAACAAAAATACCTTCCAAAATTAATCAGCGGTGAGCATGTCGGTGCACTCGCGATGAGCGAGCCTGGTTCAGGGTCCGATGTGGTGAGCATGACGTTGAGAGCGGAAGATCGCGGCGATCATTTTGTTCTTAACGGTAACAAAATGTGGATCACGAACGGGCCGGACGCAAACGTTTTGGTCGTGTATGCGAAAACGGATGCCGATGCGGGCTCCAAAGGTATTACGGCTTTTCTCATTGAAAAATCATTCAAAGGTTTTTCTGTAGCGCAAAAACTCGACAAGTTGGGAATGAGAGGCTCGAATACCTGTGAGTTGGTTTTTCAAAACTGTGAAGTGCCGCGAGAGAACGTGCTCGGAGAGATTGATCACGGGGTGCGGGTATTAATGAGTGGGCTTGATTATGAGCGTGCGGTGTTAGCGGGTGGTCCAATCGGGATCATGCAAGCGTGTATGGATGTTGTGATGCCCTATGTGCATGAGCGACGACAATTCGGTCAGCCCATTGGTCAATTTCAGCTCATGCAAGGAAAGCTTGCGGATATGTACACGACGTTAAGTGCGACGCGCTCGTATGTGTACGCAGTCGGCGCGGCGTGTGACCGTGGTGAAATCACGCGTAAAGATGCAGCTGGAGCGATTTTGTATGCAGCTGAAAAAGCGACATGGCTTGCGGGCGAAGCAATTCAAGCGATGGGTGGTATGGGCTACATCCAAGATACGCCGACAGGTCGTTTTTGGCGAGACGCCAAACTGTATGAAATTGGCGCAGGCACATCAGAAATTCGACGTTGGTTGATTGGTCGAGAGTTGTTCGCAGAGGGTTAACCTGGTGTCACATTGATTGCATCAGAATGAAATTCTAAGGAAAAAGAATGAGTGATCAAGACGTAGTCATTATTTCGGTGGCGAGAACCCCAATGGGATCATTTCAAGGGGAGCTCAAGGATAAGACAGCCTCTGAGTTGGGTGCGGCGGCAATCAGTGCTGCGATATCGCGGGGCGGTTTGTCTGCGGATTTAATTGAAGAGGTCGTGATGGGTTGTGTGCTCCCAGCGGGGCAAGGTCAAGCACCAGCAAGACAAGCCTCACTCGGCGCAGGACTCCCGTTATCGGCTGGATGTACCACGGTGAATAAGATGTGTGGCTCTGGGATGAAGGCCGTGATGTTCTCGCATGATTTAATCAAAGCAGGCAGTGCCGAGGTTATTGTGGCCGGTGGCATGGAGAGCATGACCAATGCGCCTTATCTACTTCCTCGGGCTCGCTCGGGTTACCGCATGGGACACCAACAGGTGATGGATCATATGTTCTTGGATGGTCTTGAGGACGCCTATGAGAAAGGGCGTTTGATGGGAACTTACGCAGAGGACTGTGCAGGGCGTTATGAATTCTCTCGTGAAGCGCAAGATGAATTTGCGATTACGTCGTTAGAGCGTGCACGGGCTGCCAATGATGATGGTACGTTTGCGTGGGAGATCACGCCGGTTGAGGTCACGCGCGGTAAAGAAACGCGTCGCGTTGAGAAAGACGAGCAGCCGTTTAAGTCCAATATAGAAAAAATCCCGACCTTACGGGCAGCGTTTCGATCGGATGGCACGGTGACCGCTGCTAACTCGAGTTCAATTTCTGATGGTGCCGCAGCGCTTGTGATGACGACTCGGAAAAAGGCCACCGAGCTCGGAGTGAAACCGATTGCAAGAATCATTGCACACACCACTCATGCTCAAGAACCCGGTTTGTTCACGACTGCACCGGTTGGCGCGATTGAGAAACTTTTTAAGAAAACGGGGTGGTCGACTTCAGACGTGGACTTATTTGAGGTCAATGAGGCCTTTGCTGTAGTCACCATGGCGGCGATGGCTGAGCATCAGTTGCCCCACGATAAGGTGAACATTCACGGTGGCGCGTGTGCGCTGGGTCATCCCATTGGTGCCTCGGGAGCAAGAATTTTGGTGACATTAATCGGTGCGCTTAAAAAACATGGGGGCACCCGAGGAGTGGGCTCTTTGTGTATCGGTGGTGGTGAGGCAACGGCTTTGGCACTTGAGATGGAGTGAGGCTAGATAAATAACCAACTGATATGGAGGAAGGTTTGATGGCTGATTCAGGAAAAGAGATCGAGTTTTATTTTGATTTTTCGTCGCCATACGGCTACATGACAGCAACGCGTATTGGCTCGCTTGCGGATGAATTCGGCAGAACGGTATCTTGGAAGCCGTTCATGATCGGCGCCGTCTTGAAAGTGACAGGTGGCACACCGCTACCCATGGTGCCGCTCAAAGGGGAGTATCACACGCGAGATATGGCCCGCGTTGCCAGACTTTGGGGGATCACCTATCGGCAACCTGAGAAATTTCCTATTTCTTCTCAAGCACCGTGCCGACTGATTTATTGGCTGCAAAAGAATGCGCCAGAGCATCAAGAGGCGGCGATCCTCAAATTGTATGAGGCGTATTTTGTGGAAGGTTTAGATATCTCGTCGCCTGAGGTCGCTGCGAAGATTGTGGCCACGTTAGCGGGAGATGAAGCCGAGTTGGTCGCGGCAACACAAGACCCGGAAATGAAAGAGAAACTCAAAACCGAGTGTGAATTGGCGATTGAGAAGGGGGTCTTTGGGTCCCCCTTATGATTGTTGACGGAGAGCCGTTCTGGGGTTCAGATCGCTTTGATCATGTCCGAGAGTGGTTAAAAACCGGCGGCTTTTGAGGAGTGGCTCAACGATGACGCTAAAAAAAGGATGTAAGGACTTGGTCGCGGAGGCCTCGCGGGTGATCAAGACCATTCCCACAGCTGACGCCATTGAACACCTTAATCACCCGGATGTCGTGTTTGTCGATATTCGTGATGTTCGCGAACTCGAGCGAGATGGCATGATTCCAGGTGCTTACCACGCACCACGAGGCATGATTGAATTTTGGATTGATCCCGATAGTCCTTATTACAAAGAAATTTTTGGATCCGGTAAGACGTTTTATTTTTACTGCGCTTCAGCATGGCGATCCGCACTCACCACAAAAGTTGTTCAGGAGATGGGTTTAGAAAACGTGGCGCATATCGAGGGCGGCTTTGGTGCTTGGAAGAAACACGGTGGCCCTGTTGGTGAGAAGGCAAGCAAATAGAGTGTGAACAATGACGACACTAAAAACAAAAATTAATGCCCGATCAGAAGACTTCGGTGTGAACCGCGATGCCATGCACTCGTTGGTGAGTGATCTACGAGAGAAAAGTGAGCAGGTCTCGGTCGGTGGCTCAGAGAAGGCACGAGAAAAGCATCTGAGTCGCGGCAAGCTGTTGCCAAGAGAGCGCGTTCGGTCCTTATTGGATGAAGGCACTCCATTTTTGGAGCTCTCGCAGTTGGCTGGTTGGGAGATGTATGACAACGCAGTTCCTTCGGCAGGCATCATCACTGGCATTGGTCGTGTCGCTGGAACCGAGTGCGTGATTGTCGCAAACGATGCCACAGTGAAGGGCGGGACATATTTCCCAATGACGGTGAAGAAACATTTGCGTGCGCAAGAAGTTGCTCAGCAAAATGGTCTGCCGTGCATTTATTTGGTCGACTCAGGTGGTGGGAATTTGCCGAATCAAGATGAGATTTTTGCTGACCGCGAGCACTTCGGCCGCATATTTTTTAACCAAGCGAATATGTCGGCTCAGCGTATTCCGCAAATCGCGTGTGTCATGGGTTCATGTACCGCTGGCGGTGCTTATGTGCCAGCGATGTCGGATGAAACCGTGATTGTTAAAAATCAAGGAACGATTTTTTTAGGAGGCCCGCCACTAGTTAAAGCAGCGACAGGTGAGATTGTGAGTGCCGAGGATCTTGGCGGTGCTGACGTGCACGCTAGGGTATCCGGGGTAGTGGATCATTACGCGCAGAATGATCAACACGCGCTTGAGACTGTGAGATCGATCGTTAAGAACTTAAATCGCAATAAAAAAATTGATCTCAATCTTTCGGAGCCGCGTGAGCCGTTGTATGCGCCAGAGGATATTTACGGTGTGGTTCCTGCTGATCCTCGAAAGCCATATGACGTGAGAGAAATCATTGCGAGAGTCGTGGATGGCAGCGAATTTGACGAATATAAAGCACTGTACGGTACGACCTTAGTCACTGGATTTGCGAGGATCAATGGTTATCCGGTTGGGATTGTGGCGAACAACGGCATTTTATTTTCTGAGTCTGCGCTTAAGGGAGCACACTTCATCGAGCTGTGTTCGCAAAGAAAGATTCCATTGGTCTTTTTGCAAAACATCACTGGTTTCATGGTCGGGCAAAAATATGAATCGGGAGGGATTGCAAAAGACGGCGCAAAGATGGTGACGGCGGTCGCCACGACCAAAGTGCCGAAGTTTACGGTCATCATTGGTGGCAGTTTCGGTGCAGGGAACTACGGCATGTGTGGGAGAGCGTACTCGCCGAGATTTTTGTGGATGTGGCCTAACGCGAGAATCTCGATCATGGGAGGTGAGCAGGCTGCCAGTGTGCTCGCCACGGTGAAACGTGATGCGATTGAACGTTCTGGTGGCACGTGGTCTTCAGACGAGGAAACTTCGTTTAAGCAACCACTCCTTGATCAGTACGAACGACAGGGTCATCCCTACTACGCCACAGCAAGACTTTGGGATGACGGGATCATTGATCCCGCGCAGACCAGAAGGGTCTTGAGCCTTGCGATTTCCGCAACGTTGAATCAACCCATACCGGACACGCGTTTCGGTGTGTTCCGCATGTAACGAGGATGAAATGATTTACACCACACCAGAGCATGATGCTCTAAGAGAGCAAGTCGCTAGGTTTCTTGAACGGGAAGTCGAGCCGCACGGGCATATTTGGGAGGAGCAAGGTTATGTTCCTCGAGAAGTACTTCGCAAGATGGGTGAGCTGGGCTGGTTGGGGATGACTTATTCCTCCGAGTACGGCGGAGCTGACGCTGATTTACTCACGTCAGTGGTATTCCAAGAGGCACTTTCACTCTCGACCTTCGGCGGGTTTATTGTGACGGTCTTGGTTCACACTGATATGGCGTCTCCACATCTGGTGCATGCGGGAAGTCCAGATCAAATTAAAACCTATTTACCCCAGGTGATTTCAGGTGAGAAGATCACAGCTGTCGGTATCAGTGAGCCCGATGCAGGGTCTGATGTCGCAGGTATTCGAACGTCAGCAAAACGAGATGGTGATGATTGGGTGCTCAATGGCACCAAGATGTTCATTACCAATGGTGTTCATGCTGATCTTTATTTCGTGGCGGCTAAAACGGATCCTGATGCAAAAGGGTCTCGCGGCATCTCGATGTTTATTGTCGAGAAAGGCACTCCAGGTTTTTCTGTCAGTCGACAGTTAGACAAACAAGGTTGGTGTTCTTCGGATACGGCTGAGCTTGTGTTCGACAATTGTCGAATCCCTGCGAGGAATCTGCTGGGCGAAGAAAATCGCGGATTTTACGCAGTGATGAGTAATTTTCAGATTGAGCGTATCGCACTTGGCGCGATGGCGGTGGGGCACGCGCGCACTGCGTTGAGACTGACAACTGAATGGACACAGCAGCGAAAAGCATTCGGTGGCGTGTTGTATGACAAACAAGTGATTCGTCAACGGCTCGCGATGCTCGCGTCAAAAACCGAAGCTGCTCGAACACTTTTGTATCACTGTGCTTGGCTCGCCACCAATAACCAAGAGTGTGTGAAAGAAGTATCCATGTTAAAGGCGCTCACAGGAGAACTGGTGAACGAGGTAACGTATTCGTGTCAGCAGTTCTTTGGTGGCATGGGGTACATGAAGGAGAGCCCGATTGAGCGACTCGTTCGTGACGCGCGCGTCTTGGCGATTGGCGGTGGTGCCACTGAAGTGATGCTCGAGGAAGTCGCCAAACGGCTTTATTTCTGAGGGTCATCTCGTGAACACATATCAAACGCTTGAGATAGAACGACAATCGGGTGTCGCTTGGGTGTGGCTCAATCGGCCTGAAGTGAGGAATGCCTTTAATGATCAAATGATCGCTGAGCTCACTGCTGCGTTCACTGAACTGGGTCAGGATGACGACGTTCGGGTCATGGTGCTTGCAGGTCGAGGCCCATCCTTTTGTGCAGGTGCAGACTTAAATTGGATGAAGAAGATGTCTGAATACTCCTTTGAGGAGAATCGAGCAGACGCTTCGAAGTTGGCATCCATGTTGCATGCTTTATTCACTTTTCCGAAGCCAACCATTGCGCGAGTTCATGGACATGCGTTTGCAGGCGGCATGGGACTCGTTGCTGCGTGTGATGTGGCGGTAGCCTCGAACGATACCAAGTTTTGTTTGTCGGAAGTAAAGATCGGATTGATCCCCGCAACCATCGGACCTTATGTGGTGGCTGCTATGGGTGCGAGGATTGCTCGTCGGTATATGTTAAGCGCTGAGCGATTCGATTCAAACGAAGCGCTTCGCTCAGGATTTATTCATGAGGTGTCGAGCTCCGAGACGTTAGACGAGTTGGTCGAGACCATCTTGGAGAATTTTCTTTCCGGCGGGCCACACGCGCATCGCGAAACGAAATCACTGATTGAGCGGATTGAAGCATCGGGTCTTGATCAAGAATTAATTGATGACACCGCAGCGAGGATTGCTCGAGTGCGGGCAACCGATGAGGGTCGCGAGGGCATACGGTCGTTTTTAGAAAAGCGGCGGCCTGGTTGGTTGCGAGATAGTGGAGAGTAAGAATGGTGGCGTTTACGAACTGGGATCGACAAAAAAGCAAGCTCGTCGTATTTTTTAGCGCGTTGGGCTTGGGTGGATTCGTTTTAAATTTATTGGCTGGCATTGGTGTGTGGTCGCACATCCGTGATAAATCGGTACCTGTGCCGACTTACGATAGCTTCATCAATCAAGTGAGATACTCGCCAAAAGAGGAACACGCTGATATAGCTCGAGGTTTTTTCGAAAATTGGTCACAGTGTGTTGCGACTGCGGAAGGTATGAATAGTGTCGTCGTACACGCACTCGTGACGGGATCTATCGCTGGCATTATCTTTTTCGCGATTTGTCTTGTGTTTAGCTGGCAGCTATACAAAAAAGTAAATCGCTCTGTCGTTGACGCACAGCCATAACGAGTCGGTACATGTTTCAGAAAATCTTAATCGCAAACCGAGGTGAAATCGCTGTTCGCGTTGCGAAGACAGCAAAAAAACTCGGTGTGCAAACTGTCGCGATTTATTCCGAGGTGGACGCGAACGCACTGCATGTGGAAATGTGTGATGAGAGCGTGTGTGTTGGTGGTGCGGCGCCAGCGGATTCTTACCTGAATGTAGAGCGGATCATCGCTGCTGCGAAGGCAACGGGTAGCGAAGCGATTCATCCTGGGTACGGCTTCTTATCAGAGAACGCGGCTTTTGCTCGTCGGTGTGAATCTGAAGGGATTAAATTCATCGGACCATCGTCATCGACGATTGAATCCATGGGATTAAAAAGTGCGGCCAAAGCGATCGTTGAGAAAGCAGGCGTTCCGCTACTCCCTGGATATCATGGCGACGATCAAAGCGATAGCGTGTTGGTGTCAGAGGCAACTCGCATTGGTTATCCACTGCTCATCAAAGCGAGTGCTGGCGGTGGTGGTAAGGGCATGCGAATTGTCATGAAAGCTGAAGACTTCGATTCGGCTTTAGCGGGTGCACGAAGAGAAGCGGCGAATAGTTTTGGAAATGATCATGTCTTAATTGAACGCTACATCCAAGCACCGCGACACGTCGAAGTTCAAATTTTTGCGGATAGTCAGGGTGATTGTGTGTATTTGTTCGAGCGCGATTGCTCGTTACAACGACGCTACCAAAAAGTGATTGAAGAGGCCCCGGCGCCGGGGTTATCAGAGGAGGTGCGACGTCATCTTGGTGAGGTTGCCGTTAGTGTGGCTCAAGCCGTTTCCTATGAGGGTGCGGGGACAGTTGAGTTCATCATGGACGAGCAGCAAAACTTTTATTTTATGGAGATGAACACAAGACTCCAGGTCGAGCACCCTGTCACGGAAATGATTGTTGGGGAAGATCTCGTCGAGTGGCAGCTTAGAGTTGCTTCTGGAGAGTCATTACCAAAAACGCAAGAGGCGATCACATCACACGGCCATGCGTTTGAAGCGCGTATTTACGCCGAAGATCCACACAAAGATTTTTTACCCGCAGCAGGTCAAATCACTTATTTATCGACGCCTGATCCTGATGGAAAGCGCATCCGAATTGAAACGGGTGTTCGCGTTGGCGATGAAGTTGGCGTTTATTACGACCCGATGATTGCGAAGGTGGTGTGCTGGGGTGAGTCGCGAGATCTCGCACTTCAGGCACTACGAGATGCGTTGCGTCAGTATCACCTTGCTGGCATACAAACGAATACCAACTTTTTAAGTCGACTTGCTTCCGTCACGAACTTCACAGACGCGGATCGTCACCCGAGCGGGCTGACCACAGGACTCATTGCACAATTTAAAGACGAACTCACTTCAAGTTCTCCTGACGTGGAGAAAGCCGCGATAGTCATGAGTGTGGCGTATGACTTGAATCATCAGGAAGCGAGTACACAACGAGCCGAATCGGACCCTTATTCGCCGTGGGCAATGAAAGACGGATGGCGATTGAACGCCCCACCCAGTCGTCGGTATACATACAGCGTGAATGAAACCGAATATCGTGTCGTGACGACGGATGAATCAGGTCAGATCACGGTGTCATTCGAAGATGGTGAAATCACATTGGATACCGTGTCACTCCAGGGCAATAATGTCACGGCATCCCTTGATCATCAAAAGCAACAAGCAACCGTGCATCAAGATGGACTCATCACGACAGTTTTTTATAACGGTCACACGGTGAGGCTCTCGGCGGTGAGTAATAGTTCTTCTGTCGAGGAAGAGTCGGAGAACGCCTTGGTTGCACCGCTACCTGGATATGTTCGCCAGGTCTTAGTTGCTAAGGGCGATGTCGTGACAAAAGATCAACCGCTTATAATTGTCGAAGCAATGAAGATGGAGCACACCATTCTCTCTCCAAAAGATGGTCTGGTGGATGACGTGTTTTACAAAGCGGGCGATCAGGTGCTGGAGGGTGCTGAATTGCTGGCGATTGAGGAACAAAAGGGATGACGATACCAAGTCGAGTCAAACTTGTAGAAGTGGGCCCTCGGGATGGATTACAAAACGAGAAGGTTCATGTGCCAACTGATGTCAAAGTCGAATTAATTGGCAAGCTGGCCGACGCAGGATTATCGGTGATTGAAGCGGGAAGTTTTGTGTCGCCTAAGTGGGTGCCCCAGATGGCTGATACGAAAGATGTATTCGCCAAGGCGGCGATTCGCCCTGAAGTGTGTTACCCCGTTTTGGTTCCGAACCTAAAAGGCTTGGAGGCGGCGATCGCCTCTGGCGTGAAAGAGGTTGCAGGTTTCGCGGCTGCCAGTGAGACTTTCTCACAGAAGAATACGAATTGCTCGATACAAGAATCGCTGGTCAGACAAAAAAATGTGTGTGACGAAGCGCTTCGTGCCGGTCTGCGTGTGAGAGGGTACATCTCGGTGGTTTTGGGTTGTCCCTATGAAGGAGATGTCAGTCCTGACGTTGTTGCCGATGTAGCGCAGCAATTGTTTGATATGGGGTGTTACGAGGTCTCCCTTGGCGACACAGTGGGTGTTGGAACACCTCAGCGAACGAAAAAATTATTTGAAACCGTGGCAAAGACCATTCCCGTTGAAAAACTCGGTGGTCATTTTCACGACACATATGGCCAAGCGATTGGAAATATTTTTGCGTCATTGGAGTTGGGCGTGTCGACTTTTGATAGTTCAGTCGCGGGTCTCGGTGGATGCCCGTACTCGCCAGGTGCGACTGGTAACGTCGCCACCGAGGATGTGTTGTACATGCTAGATGGTATGGGTGTTGAGACTGGCGTTGATATGACGAAGCTGATTGAAGCTGCAGAATATATCTGTGGCCATCTGGGTCGACCGACGTATTCTCGAGCTGGACGCGCACTCCTATCAAAGCAACAGCGAGCAGCTTAAGTCATAGCGAGTCAATTGATAAGGTATGAGCGAAGTTCAATCTCCATGTGTCGAAATTTGTCAGCTTGATCCCGTGAGTGGCATGTGTCTTGGATGCTTTCGAACGATGGACGAAATCGCGAGCTGGATTGAATTAACGGATATCGAAAAACAAAGCGTCTTACTCAACGCGCAGAAACGAAAATCTGAAACGTTTGATCACTGACCCTACGGGTCGATGACAGCTTTCAATGGTGAGACCTCGCCGGCTTTGATTTTATCCTCGACAATTTGGAATAGACCGCGAACTTCATAAGCGGTCAAGCAAAGCACGTCATTCACGTAGGCTTCGTATTCGACTTTAAACGTTTTACGTCGCCACTCAGTGATGAATAAGTTCACTTGAAGGACATCTCCATCTCGCACCACGTGATGAAATGACGCGCCACAGTCTATGAGTCCTAGCGCGAGACTGTCTACACTCTCGGCTAATTTATTGTGACTTCCCCATTGGCGTAGCCAGTCGTGAAACGTGCGATCGATAAATCGATAGAAATTTGGATAGAACACGATGCCGGCTGGATCACAGTCGCCGAAAGTGATGACAATCTCACAACTGTGTTTGATGGTTTTTTCTGACATCGTTTGTGTTTGGGTAGTAATGATTTTTCGCGGTAACCTCTAGTGACCCATAAATCCTAAATTGTCTGGGGTAACGCAGTTGACAGTCCAAGACGTTGAAACAGGAGGTCGTCACTGTCTTCAAGAGCATTTGAGGTCGTGAGTAATTTTTCCCCGTAGAAAATAGAGTTTGCACCAGCTAAGAAACAAAGCGCCTGTAACTCGTCAGACATTTCTTTTCGGCCCGCAGATAGCCTCACCATCGATTTTGGCATTGTTATTCGAGCTACAGCGATGGTTCGAACGAACTCGAATGGGTCAATATCTTCGGATTCAGCCAAGGGGGTGCCAGGGACTTTCACCAAATTATTGATTGGAACACTTTCAGGCGGCGGCGACATATTAGCTAGCTGATTGATCATCTCGACCCGATCTTCCCTTGACTCACCCATGCCCACGATACCGCCACAGCAGACAGAGAGGCCAGAATCTCTAACCTTCTGAAGCGTGTCGTGTCGATCTAGCTGACTTCTCGTCGAGATGACGTCCCGATAGTGATCTGAGGAGGTGTCTATATTGTGGTTGTAGTAGTCAAGACCCGCCTCACGCAGTCGATCAGCTTGTCCCTCTTTTAATAACCCAAGTGTGGCGCATGTTTCCATGCCAAGGGATTTCACCGCTGAAATCATTTCGGCTACTTTAACGATGTCTCGGTCTTTAGGCCCACGCCATGCCGCCCCCATACAGAATCTAGTTGCACCGTTGGCTTTCGCGATTTTCGCTGCATCGATGACGTCGTCTACGCTCATGAGATCATCATCAGTGACACCTGTGCTGAATCTCACTGATTGCGGACAGTAACCACAATCCTCAGGACAGCCACCTGTTTTAATTGAAATTAAGGTGGACAGTTGAATCTCGTTTGGCTTGAAATTTTCTCTGTGTATTTTTTGTGCTTCGGACAATAAGTCCAAAAACGGTTTATCAAACAAATCAGCGATGGTTTGGATTGTCCAACCTCTTTGGTCGTTTGATTTCGATTTGTTTACTTGTTCGCTCGTAGTGTGTTCCAATTTTCGTTACCCGTTATGTTGTTCGACATGCTCACAGGATATGGGTGAGCAAAATGCCCCCGTGAGGACCCGATCGTAAAGCTTGAAAATTTAAGACTAATCTCTTCGTTTGCAGTATTGTATCTAAACACCAATATATACGGACGTAATCGTGACACAGACTTGTTGTAGATCCAAAGAAAACTTACGTTGAGATGAGCGTTGACGTACCATTAACGCTTTGTTGAATCATTTTTACTGGTCTTGAGTGTGTCGCAATTATCCCAACGTAGTCTTTCCGCGGTTTGGCATCCGTGCAGTCAGATGGCGCGCCTTGCCAAAGTTCCTCCTATTGCGATTGCGTCTGGAGACGGTGCTTGGCTCTTTGATGAGGAGGGTAATCGTTACTTCGATACGGTGAGCTCTTGGTGGGTCAATATTCTCGGACATGCGAACCCTAGAATTGTCTCTGCCATTGGTGAGCAGGCATCCAAGTTGCCGCACGTCATGTTGGGTGGTTGCACCCATGAACCAGCAGTTAGATTGGCTGAAAGACTCTCCAAGCGAACCAATGGCCACCTAGGACACGCATTTTTTGCGTCAGATGGTGCGAGCGCGGTTGAAATCGCGCTCAAGCAAAGTTTCCATTCAAGAGCGATCAAAGGGGAAAAAACAAAGGAAAAATTTCTTTGTCTGAAACACAGTTATCACGGAGAGACGATAGGTGCGTTGTCCGTTACCGATGTGCCGTTATTCCAGGACGCATACAGATCGTTACTCAACGCCAGTTACGTTGTTGAAGCTCCTGATTCGAGGCTCAATAATGAGCGCGAAGCGCTGGATGCGCTGAAACAGTTGCTGCAAGAACGTCATGGTGAAATCTCAGCTTTGATTATTGAACCGTTGATTCAGTGTGGCGGAGGTATGGTCATGCACAGTAGCAGCTACCTCCGAGGCGTTAGAGCATTGACGAAGGAATTTGATGTTCATCTCATTGCAGATGAAATCGCTGTGGGTTGTGGTCGAACTGGCACCTTTTTCGCGTGGGAGCATGTGGGTGATAGTGATTGGCCAGACTTTCTGCTTTTATCAAAAGGTATCTCGGGTGGCAATTTACCTTTATCCATCGTGTTGAGTTCAGATGAAGTGTTCAACCAGTTTTTGAGTGAGGACTTTAAAGCAGGTTTTCTACATTCTCATTCGTACACAGGTAATCCGCTAGCCTGTGCTGCTGCAAATGTTGTTCTAGATCATTTCGATGAGGGTTTAACTGATCAACTATCGACGCAAACACAATATCTGGCAGACGCGTTTATTGATATCGCTAGTGACGAGCGTATCGCAGATTTAAGGCAGTGTGGAATGGTGATTGCTTTCGAGGTGCGTGAAGCGGTTGATAATTTCGCTGAGAAATTTCATGTCGCAGGGCGACGTCACGAAATTCTCACACGACCAATCGGTAATACGGTTTACGTGATGCCACCGTATTTGATCACTCGAGAGTATTCCGAATTTATTGTGGATGCACTCTCAAAAACGCTTAACGAGACGCTCTCTTAAATGCTTTTTAACGAACTTAAGAAAAAACTCGATACGCTTGAATCGATTGAGCGTTTGCGAACGAGAAAAATCAGTCACTCTCCCACCGGAGTAGAACAGGAGGTGTCAGCAAGTTTCGATATTCCAACTTCAACATTGAAGATGTTTTGCTCGAACGATTACCTTGGGTTGGCGAATCACCCCCTCATTCGTGAGGCGTTAATATCGGGTGTCAAAAAATGGGGTGGAGGTTCTGGTGCGTCACATTTGGTGAGCGGTCATATGGCGCCACACGAAAAACTCGAGGGGTTGTTAAGCGACATGTACGAACCCATGATCCCGAACAATTCCTGCCTTTCATTTTCTTCCGGTTATATGGCGAACATTGCTGTTATCACCGCACTTGGTGCCGAGGGAGCGGAGATCTTTTCGGATCAATTGAATCATGCGTCGCTTATTGATGGCACGCGACTAGCAAGAGCAAGCGTTACAAAATTTCAGCACCGTGATTATGCTCAGTTGAGTTCGCTCTTGGAGCAAAGCAAGGCGGCAATTAAGTTGGTTGTGACAGATGCCGTTTTTAGTATGGACGGAGACATTGCTGACCTGCAAGCCTTGCTGGAGCTCGCTGAGCGCTTCGATGCATGGGTTGTGATTGATGATGCGCACGGTTACGGAGTCCTCGGAAAAAAAAGGTTTGGGTTCTTTGGAAGATGCTCAGATTTGCTCAGATCGATTTATATTGATCGGTACTTTTGGTAAGGCTGCAGGATTGTCAGGTGCATTTGTTGCAGCAAATAAAATAGTCATTGACTATATTTTGCAAACAGGGAGGAGTTACATATTCACGACAGCATCGATGCCGGCCATATCAGAGGCGTTGATCGAGTCGATGGCGATTATTCATGGCGAGGAGGGTGCTAGGCGACGTGCAAGGCTGCGAGAGTTGATCGGATTATTTTCGAGTCATTTCAAGAGCAGTCTTCTAAAAAAACCGGAAGTGCGATGGTCTTTACAGAAGTCCTCGACTGCTATTCAACCAATCCTCATTGGAGATGACGCTGTGACGATGAAAATATCGAATAGCCTAGAAAACTTAGGTTTTAGAGTGCCGGGGATTAGACCGCCGACTGTTCCAGAGGGAAAGTCTCGGTTACGGGTGACGTTGAGTGCTGAGCATAACGAGGCTGATTTGATTTCACTCGTCGACGCGCTTTTCGCCTGTCATCCAGTCTGAGCGAGATCATCATGAAATTTTTTGTTACGGGCACCGATACTGAAATTGGTAAAACAACCGCAACATGTGCGCTGATTTCTGCATGTGTCGCCCGAGGTATCGACACCATTGGTTTAAAGCCAGTCGCAGCAGGTGAGACAGAGATTGATGGTCAATGGGTGAATGATGATGTTATGCGTTTGATGGAGGTTTCCAATCCTCGATTAAGCGCGGATCAGGTATGTGCTTACCAATTTCGCACTCCCTGTGCGCCGGAGTTGGCGTCGAGGCTCGAGCAAAGGCCTATTGATCGAGAAGAGCTACTCGCGTCGGTACACAAGTCAGCATTGATGGCAAAAGCCGTTTTTGTAGAAGGTGTCGGCGGGTTTTGTGTTCCGTTAACTGAGGAGTGGACGACTGCTGATTTGGCCGTTGAACTTGGATATCCAATCATCTTGACGGTTGGGATTAAATTGGGATGTATTAATCATGCCCTGTTGACACATGAGGCGATTATTTCGAGAGGTTTGAAATTTGCGGGGTGGGTTGCTAATGAGGTGAGTGTTGAGCCCAACTTTTTGGAAACCATCCAGACGTTAACAACACGACTAAACGCGCCGCCAATCGCAACGATTCCGTTTACTGAAGACGTTATGAGGCGATCTCTTAATGCGGAGATTGATCTCGATAAATTTTTGTATTCGTGAGGGTTAGTCGAAACGTTGGAAATAGAACAGTTCTTGTCACGGAGTACGCATTAAGGGTTGTAATCGTGCGATGATTGAGAAACCTTAAACAATCGTGTGAGTCTGACAGCATTAGTTAAAGATTACCGATAAGGGCAAAATGAATAGGACAAAAGCGATAGCCATTTTTGGGAGGACGATCGGGGTGTTGATTGCATCTTCGTGCCTTTTTGCGTCCTCTCAGGACTTATCCCAGCACCACGATCATCAATCGACTAGAGACATCACCAACGGTGCTATTGGTCGAGGGCATCCGGTCGTCGAGGAATATCGAAACTATAAACCTGTCGAACGCATCGATTGGTCTGAAGCGAACCAAACAGTAGATGAAATTGGTGGGTGGAGGACTTACGCGAGGGACGTCTACCGATACCAGCGCAGTAAGCGAAAGGAGCTACCGAACCAATGATCGGCTACCGCACCGTTTCCAGGGCTTTGGTCTATTCATCAATAGTTTTGGGTGTCACTGGTTGTGCTTCGGTTGATACGGAATCTCGTATTGAGCAACTAAATAGCGACATATCCAATTTGGTCGATGGAAGCTTCGATGTGGAATTGCAGCCCAGCTCGGCCGAGTACGTCGCTAAAGTTGATGAAATATTGGGTGCGTCTGTAGGCCTTCAAGAAGCACAGCAAATCCAATTACTTAATAGTTTCGAATTAAGGTCCCTTGTGCACAGCTCGTTGTCCGACATGGCTTATGCGGCTCAGCTCGGTCGAATCGCCAACCCAAATTTTATTTTTGAACGTATTTCATCACCCGGAGAACTAGAATTAACCCGGGTATTGTCATTCGGGCTGCTCGATCTGATCACATTACCGAAGCGCAAAAAAGTGGCCGAATCTCAAATGGAGGTGGCGCAGTTAAGGATGACTGCCACGGTCATGGATCAGTTAATCCAAGTCAAAGCTGCATGGGTTAGAGCGGTTGCAGCACTTGAACTCCAGCAATATGCAAAGAAGGTGTTAGACAGTGCGTCGGCGGGAGCTGAACTGGCTCGGCGAATGGAGGCGGTTGGAAATTTCAATCGGCTCGATAGATCCCGAGAGCAGACTTATTACGCGGACGCAGCGACGAAGTATGCGCTCTCGAAGCACGAGGCGGATATGGCTAGAGAGGATCTCGTTCGTTTATTGGGATTGACGGCAGGGCAAGCGCACATGTTGATCTTACCCAATCAACTACCTGACCTACCGTCTGATTTGGTGGCTGTTGACACGGTACGAGATGCGATGAATCAAGATCGGATTGATATCCAACTTGCAAAATCACAATTGATTGCGGCGGGCCACGCGCAGGGACTAGACTTAATCACAAGTTTTACCGACGTTGAGGTCTCATATGTTGATAAAACACAATTTGGTGAGGACACGAGAACCACCCCAGATGGTTACGAGCTCGCAATTTCTTTACCGATTTTTGATTGGGGTGATCAGCGTCGAGAAGCAATGAGCCAACAGAGTTTAGCAGCTGCGTTTCGGTACGAACATATCCTTCGTTCGGCAGCGACTGACCTGAGAAAAGCGTACAGCGCGTATTCGGTATCACACTCAATTGCAACGCATTATCGTGATGAAATCGTGCCGCTTCGTAAAGCGATTTCTGAGGAGAACTTACTTCGTTATAACGGCATGATTATCGGCGTGTTTGAATTGCTTGCGGATTCAAGACAGCAGATTGCTGCAGTGATGGGAGCGATTGATAGTAAGAAGCAATTTTGGATGGCTGATATCGGATTGCAGGCGGCCTTAGTCGGAAATCCAAGATCAGTGACTGCAATTTCTGCCAGCGCGACGAGCGTTGAGAGTAGCAAAGGACACTGACCTAATGGACAATCAACGACGAAAATTTTTATCAATCGCAAGCACTTCTGTTGCTGCCACTGTTGTATCAAAGCATGCGCTCGCGGGATTGCCAGAGGTGGTGACTCAGACTGACACCGACACTCAGGGACCTCATCTGGCCGAAGGCGCGACTTATAACCCAGTGGTGACGTTAAATGGATGGACGCTACCGTGGCGAATGAACAATGGCGTTAAAGAATTCCATCTCGTTGCTGAGCCTGTGGTGCGTGAGTTTACCCCCGGTTTCAAGGGACATCTGTGGGGCTATAACGGTCAAAGCCCCGGGCCAACTATTGAGGTAGTTGAGGGTGATCGAGTTCGATTATTTGTCACTAACCGGTTACCAGAGCATACGAGCGTTCATTGGCATGGACAGCGGCTTCCCAACGGAATGGATGGTGTCACTGGGCTGAATCAAAAGGCCATCAAGCCGGGACAGACGTTTCAATACGAGTTTGTGGCAAGGCGCCCCGGGACGTTCATGTATCACCCTCATGCCGACGAGATGACGCAAATGGCAATGGGAATGATGGGATTCTGGGTGACACATCCGAAGCGAACCAGTGATTCAATCCGGGAGGTTGACCGAGATTTCTGCTTTCTTCTGAATTCCTACGATATTGAGCCGGGGAGCTACACACCCAAGATCATGACAATGACTGATTTCAATATTTGGACATGGAATAGCCGCGTATTTCCAGGAATCGATTCGTTAAACGTTCGGCTCAATGATCGTGTGCGCATTCGTATCGGTAATCTCACGATGACGAATCACCCGATCCATTTACATGGACATGAATTCGAAGTCACTGGCACAGATGGTGGGCCAACACCTCCAGGTTCTCGTTGGCCAGAGGTGACGACGGATATCGCCGTTGGACAGATGAGGCAGATTGAATTTGTTGCCAATGAAGAGGGGGATTGGGCCTTCCATTGCCACAAGAGCCATCACACCATGAATGCGATGGGGCATGATGTTCCGACGCTAATTGGTGTCGATCACCGAGGAATTGCCGAGCAAATCAGCGACTTGATACCGGATTACATGGTGATGGGCGAAAGGGGCATGGCAGATATGGCAGAGATGGAGATGCCCCTTCCTGAGAATACAGCACCGATGATGACTGGACAGGGCCCTTACGGCTCAGTTGAGATGGGTGGCATGTTTAGTGTGCTTAAGGTTCGGTCTGATCAGGGCGCGGGTGATTACTCGAATCCCGGTTGGTTTCAACAACCCGAGGGCACGCAAGCGAGCCCTGTAGATTCGGATGACCTAGCGTTTATACGCTCTGATGATCCTGGCAGGTCGTTGATGAACGCGACAAAAGAAGAAGTTGACTCGATAGAAGTTCGTATCAAAAAACCAAATCACGGAAAACACAGTTAATCAACAAGGAGAACAATATGAAAAGTTTGATTCACGCACTCATCCCGTTAGTCGCTACACTGCTCTTGTCCTCCAGCTTTTCGTACGCAGCTCACCACGAAGGGGGGCATGATCATCACGGCAGCCACGATATGGACCACTCAAAGAATATGTCAGATTGTATGAGTGATAACTCCTGCCCAATGACTCACGGTGTGGTGAAGAATATCAATCAAGAGCTAGGGAAGATCACTTTAAAGCACGGTGAAATCGTGAACCTAGAAATGCCGCCGATGACGATGGTGCTCAATGTCAAGGATCTGACAATGTTAGACGGATTGAACGTTGGCGATCATGTGATGTTTCAGGCGGTATCAATCGATGGCGAGTTTGTGATTACGATGATGCACAAAGACAAGCACTGAAAAAGTCGAATTCGAAAAAACGGGTGGTTAGCATAGCTATTCCCAGAATAAAAAAATGCCAGTCGCATGCTAACCACAGGGGAAGAAACATCGCTCCTCTACGAACTCAATAGATAGAGTAGATTACACATTAATACGTTCTACACCCTGATTTCAAGACGCTGATGCTCTACGCCATATTCTTTATTTTTTTATTGCAACTCGTCGGCGAGTTTTTACAAAAATATTTTGTACTGGCTATTCCTGGTCCGGTGATTGGGTTGCTTTTGATGCTTGTCGCACTGCTACTACAAAGAGGCTCTCGAGATTCGGATACGGATTTTGGCCAGAAGGTTATAAATACCTCTAATCATTTGCTCCAGTACCTCTCGCTTTTGTTCGTGCCGATTGGTGTGGGAGTGGTGATGCATTTGCAGCTCTTAGAAAGTCAATTGGTGAAAGTCCTTGGCGTCATTATTATCGGTACGCTCCTCACGATAATTGTTACAGCAGCGCTCTTCCAAGTATTACGCAAGAGAGGCGTGGATGACTGATGCAGCACGCCTCTACGAAGTGTGGGTTTATCTGCAGGCTGAGCCCCTTTTTTGGTTGACTCTGACAATAGGTTGCTATCTTTTTGCCGATTTTCTATACAAGTCATCGGGTCTTTTTCCGTTACTCAATCCCGTCGCTCTATCAATAGCCTTTGTCAGCGCTTGTTTGATTATTTTCAATGTTGAGTACGAACGCTATTTCAATGGTGCGAAGTTCATTCATTTTTTACTGGGCCCGGCGACGGTAGCGTTAGCGGTTCCGATTTATCTCAACTGGCGGATCGTTTCCGCTGAGCGTTTGGCCATTCTGGCTACAGTAGTCATGGGATCCTTGTTTGCTATTGGCGTGACGTTTGGTGTTTCTCTTTTTCTTGATGTGGATTTGGTCACGGTGAAGTCAATGCTGCCGCGAAACGTGACTGCTCCGATTGCAATGGGCATCTCGGAGCTCATCGGCGGCATACCGTCTTTGACCGCAATCATCACGATCGTTACTGGAGTCGTTGGAGCGGCACTTGGTACATTTGTACTCGACCTTGTTCGGATTAAAAATATGTCGGCTCGAGGATTTGCATTTGGTCTCACCAGTCATGGTATCGGTACAGCAAGGGCGATGAGCCGTGATCAGACTGCAGGTGTTTTTGCAGCTGTGGCCATGGGATTGAGTGGTGTCACCACCGCGCTTCTTCTACCTTTGATATTTCGACTTATAAGCGATTTGCTATGAATGCTTGAGTGTCGCACGTGTGAGGATTAACTCACCCCAAAAGAACGCGCGACGAAACGAAGTCTTATTTTTGCGTGGTTCTTCATCTTCTTTGAGTTGTGTTCTTTAGTTGACGCCTTGCTACGTATTGGCTCAGGTTGGATCTGGGTGCCAAGGTGGTCGGGATGCGTTAAATGTTGCCTAGGGGACTGCTTGCCAGGGCTGAGCGAGCCCAAATTACCGGCATATAGTTTGATCACGAATTATTTGTGATATACTTATTTCAACTCAAAAAATAAAAACGTCCAGCGCATTGTCTCTCAAACAACCAAAAAAAGTCCCAGTCGTAAAACCGAGGGAGTCGGGCAAGGTCCGTCGGTTGGACCCGACCGCGCCAAACGAGGTCGATCTGCGAATATTAGGATCAATTAGAAAAATCATACGTTCTGTAGACCTTTACTCGAGGGAATTAAAGTCAACCTCTGAGATCACTGCGCCTCAGTTGATTTGTTTGCTAACGATTGCCAAAAACAAATCCATGACGGCGACAACAATCAGTCGAGAAGTATTCTTGAGTCCGAGCACGATCGTGGGCATCCTAGATCGTCTCGAAGTCAAAGGACTCATCAAGCGTGAGCGTTCTCAAGTAGATAGACGCGTTGTGACGGTTGAGGTTACAGAGCTTGGACGAAAAATTGTGAAAGCGTTCACCATCACCCTTGCAGGAGCGACTTCAGCGGCGCCTGTCTGAACTGTCAAGCACGGAGCAAGAGGAGATAGCGAGCTCTCTTGAGCGAGTCGTCTCGTTCATGGAGGCATCAGATGTTGATGCAGCTCCAATTCTCGAAATCGGATCAATCGCGAGTAAGCCAGCGGATAAAGACGGGGTTAACCAGTAGTTTTGGTTGGTGTGAGTATGTCCTCGTGTGCCACAGCTGGCGGAGCGTGGACAAGTGCGCCTTTAATCAGGTCACCAATTTTGGCTGATGGCCCCGGTGTGGCCGAGCTGATTAAAGAATGTCCTCCACTGGATGCGAATTCAACATACTGTTACGTGGTGATTTGCGAGCACTTTTCCGATACGAGTGTCGTCGCGGAGGTTGACGGCAAGATCGTTGGGGCAATCACTGGATACATCATTCCGAGTCGTCAAGACACGCTTTTCGTGTGGCAAGTCGCCGTTGGAAAAAACTATCGGGGACTCGGTTTAGCGGGGCGCATGCTACAAAATATTTGGGAGAAAGTCTCGCTGCGTGGCGTGACCGAAATGCATACAACGGTATCTCCCTCGAATCAGCCATCACTCGCATTATTTCAAAAATTTTCTGAAGCAAACGCTGGGAAATTACACAAGACGAAATTTATTCGATCTGAGCTATTTGGTGAGACGGCTCACGAGGATGAGGATCTTCTATCCATTAAATGCAATAAAACGACGTAAAAAAGGAAGCTAAATGAGTTTGCAAGTATTTAATCAGTTGGAGTCAGAAGTTCGTGGCTACATACGTTCTTTCCCGGTGCTATTTACACGTGCGAAAGGCGCGCAGTTGTGGGATGAAAAAAATAACGACTACATCGATTTTTTTAGTGGGGCGGGAACGCTTAATTATGGTCATAACGAGCCGAGCTTGAAAGATGCTGCCATTGATTACATCAAGTCTGACGGGGTGATTCACGGATTAGATATGGCCACTGAGGCCAAAAAGGAATTCATGGAGACCTTTGATTCGTTAATCCTCGGCCCTCGTGGAATGAACTACAAGATGCAGTTCACTGGGCCCACGGGGACGAATGCGGTTGAGGCTGCGCTAAAAATCGCGAGGCAAGTGAAAAAGCGCAGTAACGTCATTTCGTTCACCAACGGATTTCATGGAGTCAGTGGGGGATCTTTGGCAACAACTGGAAATTCAAAGTTTCGAGATGCTGCGGGAACCTCGCTAGGGGATGTCACCTTCATGCCGTACTGCGGCTATTTTGGAGATCAAGTCGATACCATCGATCATCTCGATCAATTACTAGAAGACTCGAGCAGTGGCTTGGATCATCCGGCAGCGGTGATCGTTGAAACCGTCCAAGGTGAGGGTGGGGTTAACGTGGCGAGTTTCGAATGGCTCAAGAGACTCGAGAAATTGTGTAAACGTCATGACATGTTGCTAATTGTCGATGACATACAGGTTGGTTGTGGGCGAACGGGTTCGTTTTTTAGTTTTGAAGGTGCGCAGATTGAACCTGACATCATCACGTTATCGAAGTCGTTGAGTGGTTATGGGTTGCCAATGGCGCTCGTGCTCATGAAGCCTGAGTATGATGTATGGCGAGTTGGTGCGCATAACGGTACCTTCAGAGGCAACAATCTTGCATTCGTGACTGCCACAGAAACGTTGAAAAAGTTTTGGAAACAAGACCACTTTCAAGATGAGGTCGAGCGAAAAGGCATCATCATCAAATCGTGGCTACAGCACATCTCTGAAATTTATCCAGAAGGGCAATTCTCAGTACGTGGTCGTGGAATGATGAGAGGCCTTCATTCGGATCAGCCAGAGCTCATTCATCGAATTGCGGAAATGGCATTTGAAAACGGTGTGGTCATTGAAACATCAGGTTCTCGGGACGATGTGCTCAAAATATTGGCACCACTCATCATCTCGGATGAGCTCTTAAGAAAGGGCTTATCAATTTTAGAGTCGTGCGTGGCAAAGGCGTTAAGCGTCAGTACGAGACCCAAGAAAAATGTGCGCCCATTGAAATCTATAGGAGGTGCGTCATGATCGTTAGGGATATCAACGATATTGATGGTACACAGGATGATGTGGTCACAGATACGTGGCGCAGTAAACGCATCATTTTAAAAAAGGACGGCATGGGGTATTCGGTTCACGAGACGACCATCTACGCCGGTACGGAAACCCATATTTGGTACCAAAATCACCTCGAATCGGTATTTTGCATCCAAGGCGAAGGAGAGGTGGAAACCATACCCGATGGGAAGATATATCCGATACGGCCTGGTGTTTTGTACGCGCTCAATGAGCACGACAATCACTATCTTCGCGCTAAAACTGAAATGAAAATGATTTGTGTATTCAATCCCCCGCTCACGGGTAGAGAAGTTCACGATAAGGATGGGGTGTATCCCATCGTTGAATAATTTAAGCAATTAAGGAGTAACGAAGAAAAAGTATGGCACCAATATCAGACCCCTATGGCTCAAGGTCGAGTAAGGATGCTGCGATCATCGCGCGTCAAGAACCAGTCGTGTATACAGACTATGAATCTTTTGATAACGACGAGGTTCGTACCCGCGTCAAAGCTTTCGAATCCGATGGATATCTGCTGATTGAGGACTTGTTCTCGGATGAGGAGGTAGAAGCGCTTAGGGCGGAAATCAAAGAGCTTGCGAGCAGTGATGAGATTCAATCTCGGGACGAGACGTTTTTGGAGCCAGGCTCAAGAAGCGTTCGTTCGATTTTTCGGATTCATGAGTTGAGCGAAAAAATATCGAAGCTGATTAAAGACCCCAGATTGTTGGATATCGCGCGCAGCATTGTGGGTTCAGATGTGTACGTCCATCAGTCTCGAGCGAATCTTAAACCTGGCTTCCGAGGTAAAGAGTTCTACTGGCACTCTGATTTTGAAACGTGGCACATCGAAGATGGCATGCCACAGATGAGAGCGCTCAGTTGTTCGGTATTGCTAACTGACAACGATGCCACTAACGGCCCTTTGATGTTGATGCCTGGATCGCACAAACACTACATCAGTTGCATAGGCGAGACACCTGATAACCATTACAAGCAGTCACTTAAAAAACAAGAGTACGGTGTGCCTGATGACGACAGTCTTAGATTTCTTGCGAATAAGTGTGGGATAAAGACCATTAACGCGAAGGCGGGTTCTGTCGTATTTTTTGACTGCAATACGATGCATGGGTCGAACAGTAATATCTCTCCCTACGACAGACAAAATTTATTTTTTGTCTACAACAGCATTGAAAACACGCTGCAGTCACCAAAATATGGTTTGACTCCGAGGCCTGATTACATTGCGGCGCGAGAACATTTCACCGTGTTGCGAAACTCATAGACAGTGACGAGTGATGCGCAAGCATGAGAGAACAGCTTATTCAGTTCGCAGATCAATTAATTCGATTGTCCCGAGTGCTTGTGTGGGGTGGGATGAGACTGAAACACTATTGATGACTATAAAAGGAGTTGCGTCATGATCATCGCAAGCTTTGTTGTATGTCTTTCAATTTTTGTCTTTATCGGCATTCTCTCCACGCTCAAAAATAGACACACGAGCGCTGATTATTTGCTTGCGGGACAGTCAGTTAAGCCTTGGTTGGTTGCGCTATCTGCCGTCGCGACCAATAACAGCGGGTACATGTTCATCGGGATGATCGGTTATACCTACATGGTGGGGCTGTCTTCTATTTGGCTCATGGTGGGCTGGATTTTTGGTGATTTTCTTGCAGCCACATTTGTGCATCAACGATTGCGGATCGCGACAGAGAAGGAGCGAGTGTTGAGCTTCGCGGGTGTGCTCAGCCGTTGGAATGGCACGAATTATCGTAGATTGCGGCTCGTTGGCGGATTAATTACGGTTGCATTTTTAGGCACATACGCAGCGGCACAGTTCAATGCGGGCAGCAAAGCATTACACGTATTGTTTGGCTGGGATTATTCTGTCGGTGCGATTGTCGGTGCTGTCATGGTGCTGCTCTACTGCTTCGCTGGCGGTATTCGCGCTTCTATCTGGACTGACGCAGCACAATCGTTTGTGATGATTGGTGCGATGGGTTTGTTGTTCTTCGTTGCGCTCTCGGAAATCGGTGGATTCACGACATTTTTAAATACGTTAACGGGGATTTCGCCAACTTACTTAGATTTATTTCCGTCTGACTTACCGTTCGGTGTGGTCGCTGGTCCCGTACTTTTTGTGTTGGGTTGGATATTCGCTGGCGTTGGTGTGGTCGGTCAGCCGCATGTGATGGTCCGGTTCATGACGATGGATCAACCTCAGGATATCCATCGTGTCCGCGTGTACTACTATGGTTGGTACGTCGCTTTTTACACGTTGACTGTCTTGGCTGGGCTTGCTGCTCGTATCCTGATCCCTGAAGTGAGTGATTTTGATGCCGAGTTAGCGCTCCCAACATTAGCTCAAGAATTATTACCAGAGGTCTTGGTTGGTTTGATACTTGCGGGTTTATTTGCGTCAACGATGTCGACAGCGGACTCTCAAATACTCAGTTGTACGGCAGCCATTACTCGTGATTTCAATGGTGGGCGCGAAGTGTCTTATCTGATGACGAAAATTGCAACGGTACTCGTTGTGGTTGCCGCGCTTGGAATCGCGTTATCTGGAAATAAAAGTGTGTTCAGCTTGGTGTTGATCGCCTGGTCAGCACTTGCGTCATCCTTTGCCCCCCTATTGATAACGTATGCGCTGGGAGGTCGACCCACAGAGCGAGTCGCATTGCTCATGATGCTGACCGGTCTTGGTTCGATGTTGCTATGGCGTTACTTTGAGTTAACTGGCGTGATGTACGAAGTCGCCCCCGGTATGATTGCTGGATTTATCCCTTACCTTTTGAAAAAGATATTTAGCAAATCGAACGATTGAGAGATAACGCCGAATAAATGAAAGGGCGTCTTAGTTGACGCCTTTTTTATATCGGTTAGGTGATATTACCGCCACACACAGCTGATTCAACCTTTCCCTGGTTCGTTGCCTGGCGACATTTTTTCGAACATCGAGGGGGTACGTTGTTTCTTTTCGGTCGTAACGTGTATTGTTATCAATATCGCCGCACGCTCAATTATTAATTTTTTTCACTATCCGAGGTTATCTCAGTCGTTTGAAGATGTTCCTTGGCTTTGAGGTAAATATGGTTATTAAAGCAGTGATTATCTCGATGGTCGTGTTTGGTTCGTTTGGATGGCTAATTCTCGTTGTTCCTGATTTACATTTTCTGTACAAGAACCTGATGCCCGCCCTTGGATCGCTTAAGTATCTAGCCTTCGCAATTATGGGTTTGGCCATGTTTATTAGTCTGCCTGTATTTGTGACGAGGAAGACATTCAGCTTCTTTATTCCCTCCAGGGTTAAAGACATCACTGAGAAACTTGCGATGGTCGTTGCATGTTTTTTATCGGTAATGATCTCCAGACTCTTTATGTAACATCTGGATGCAAGCTAGCAATGTCTTCTTATATTGATTTAACGCAGCAGGACAATTGGTGAAATAAGGTGCGTCGATTATTTATTTTATTAACTCTATTATGCAGTTGTAATACGGTTTTCAGTGGTGAGATCACTGAGAAGGTCTGGTTCGATGGCGGGGTGGAGCGAATGGGGAACAAGACGCGTTATGCCAAACTTCTAGTGACCTATCAGCATCATAATGACCCGCAAGGGAAGGTGAGCTGTCGGGTTCTGGACGAAAATTCTGCAGTGATCGCAGCAGACTCAGGTAACGCTGTGGATTTCGTCGCGCGTCTGACCTTTAAATTAAAAGAAAAATATCGGTACCAAGAGGTCACCGTGACGTGCGAATAAATTGTGGCTCGGCTAGTCAAATCTGTGTGGGTTGCTAGATTTTTATTTTTAACGATATGTGCAGTGTGTATCGTTGGGTGCTCAGGTAGCTCTGAAGTCAGAGACGATGAGAACCCTATCCAAGCTGTTGAGGGTGGTGCGATTTTCTCGCATGGAAAGGGATTTGGCAGCACGCGAGATCAAGCAATGGAGAATGCATTGCTTGATGCGACGCGGCGAGCGTCTGGCGTATTTTTATCAGATTATCTACAAATCAAAGATGATCAGGTGCTCGCTAATGAGACGATCCAATATTCAGCTGGCTATGTTCGTCAATTTGAGGTTTTGGAAGAGACGCAGGAGTCAGATGGTCAGCACCGCGTTCTTTTAAACGCATTCATTTCGGAAAGTGCATTACTTGGGTTTTATTCCGATGTGCGCTCTGACGGCAGTGGCACGATTCAAGGAAGTAAGTTGTACTATGCAATTTCTCAAGAGGAAAACCGAAGAGAATCGAGGCTGGCAATTCTCAAGCGTTTGTTTGATGGGTATCCAGAGCAAATGTTCAGGGTTACGTTAGTCGGTCAGAATTCTCGATACACAGATGAAAGGAAAGTATTTGTTGATGTTGATTGGGAATTACGTTGGTCCGAATCATTTTTGAAAGCGTTATACGAGCACCTGGTTGAGACCTCTGATGAACACTGCCCGATGCGAAGAACAAATGAATGGTCGACCTATTCAGAGGATGCTTGCGGACAATTCAACTTTATTGGGTACCCCGATCCCGACAAAGGGTTCTTTGAAAGAATAGCAAGCGGGTATGGCGAGTCTTTTAGGGTCGATGATCAAATTTATATAAAGACCATGCACTCTATGTTTCAAAGCGATTATCGGGACCACCAAGTCGGCGTGTTTTTCTCGTTTGAGAATCAAAATCGGGAGCAGGTCATGGGTGCTTGTGTACACGTCGACCTTCGTTCATACCAGGATGATAGCTTCTTGCTGATATCTGGCTACTACAATCAGCTACACTTCGGTGATCAAGTCTTATCGTGGAGAACCGAAATAGAAATCGCAGATGTTTCCAAGCTCAAGGAGACGGAACTCATTAACTTGTCGGTCATTAAAAATTGCTCATGAGGATAACTATGTTTAAAAAAAGTCTGTCTGTTTTTTGTTTCGCTCTTCTCTTGATAGGGTGCTCGACAGGGTCGAAAGAGGTATCTACTGGTCCAGAGATGCACGAAAGAAATTTTATTGGTGGATACATACGGATTTTGATTGAAGACGGTCAGCTTCAGAAAATAACCAGCTCGGCGTCTGCCCCAGTTGTTGGGAATGCCACTAATTCGAAAACAGATGCCGCGAAAGTTGCAGAAGCGAAGGCGCGTGTTCAAATCGAAAAAATGAGAGAGACGTTTATTGAGTCAACGGAGACTATTGAGTCTCGCACGACAACACAAGATACAGACTCTAATGGCCAGTTGTCTGTTCTTTCAGATACGGCGCGAGAGATAGTGACGCGGACTGTTCAGCGTATCGATGCCGTGCAGCGAGGTGTCTATGTCGTGAGCGAAACTTATGATTCGACCAGCAATGCTGTGACCGTGATTGTTGAAACTGATTCATCGGTCAACAGACTGCTTACGCAGTGACGCGCAATACTTTCGTAGCGTGACAGAGAGTTTGACGTGCTGGTGTAGTCAAAAATGGTTGATCTGCTACCACGTTTGAAACCCTCACCCTTGCCGCCGATTAATCCGATTCCGGAATACTTGGCAGACAGTGCACTCAAACGAGTCTACGAAGAAACCAAATCGACGCTACAGGTGCCCTGGATGGGTGTCGTCACTATGGCCTTTGCGCATTACCCGATTTTCTTCAACACCCTTTGGAGTGGTCTTAAACAACTCGCCGCTAGCCATGCGTTCATCGAATCCTGTCGTGACCTACGGGTTTGCGCTGAAGAAGCGGCCTTACAACTAGAGCCTCGTTCTATCATTTGTGACCTAGCGGAGCTAGGCTATGCCGAGAGTGAAATCGAAGAAATCCGAGTACTCAACGAGGTCTTCTCGCACGGCAACATGCCCTATCTAATGATTGCCACGGCGGCACGGTTGCTGCTCGAAGGCCATTCGTTAAGCGAGCACAGGCAAATAGCTCCGTTTGAGGGTCGGCACGGCCCTTCAACAGAAAACCGACTGACGCTGATGGAGGCGCATCACGTCGACGCTACGACCGCCGCGGTTTATGAAGATATTAAAGCTGCGCTTGGTCTTCCCTTCATCAACACTGATTACCGAGCGTTCGCTCGCTGGCCCAGTTACTTTGCCTTAGCGTGGCGAGATCTGTCCGAGAAGATGCCGAGCGACACCTATGAGACTTGCGTCACCAATGTTCACAATTTCGCCGTCGAACAAATGCGAAACCTGCCCAATCCTGGCCGACTGACCTCGGAGATACTCATAGATGCAGCTGAACAAGATGGTGCGATAGATGAGATCGTGGAGGTGGTGCGTCTTTTTCAGTGGCTGCTACCAGGGTTAGTCGTTAATGTCGCCTTCTACCGACACCAATTTAGAATCGAAGCGTAGTGAGCCTAGCTGATGCCTGCCTCTTACCCCGATCGGTGAGTGCTGTACTATCCTATGGAAGCGTATTAACAGAAACGATGTACTCAGTAGTATGAAGAAGATATTTGAAACACCGCTGTACCCTTATGAGCGACCGCTCGATCTTGATTCAAAAGATGATGCGAGACATGTTGTGGCAATTATCGGTGCCGGACCTGTTGGACTATCAATGGCAGTTGACCTGGCGCAGCATGGGATCAAAAGTGTTGTGTTCGATGACAACGACAAAGTTAGCTTTGGCAGTCGTGCGATTTGCTTTGCAAAAAGGACTTTAGAAATAGCGGATAGGTACGGGTTTGGTGATCGCTTGGTGGATAAGGGTGTTGTTTGGAATCATGGCAAAGTATTTTTTGATGAGCGCAAAGTCTATGACTTCAACCTCTTGCCAGAAAGTGGCCATCGACGTCCTGCGTTTATCAATTTGCAGCAGTACTACTATGAAGAGTATTTAGTTGATCGGGCTCGCGAGTTAGCGATCGATATTCGTGGAAAAAGTAAGGTGACACATATCGAGCAAACTGATGAGGAAGCAAAGCTTTTGATTGAGACTCCAGACGGGTCTTACGGAGTACGCGCTGATTGGGTCATTGCGTGTGATGGTGCAGGAAGTCCTACACGGTCGATGATGGGCTTGAGTTTTACTGGGCGAGTGTTCGAAGATAATTTCCTCATTGCAGACGTAGTGATGGATGCGAATTTTCCGACAGAGCGTTGGTTTTGGTTCGACCCCCCGTTTAACAGGGGACAATCAGCGTTACTTCACAAGCAGCCAGATAGCGTTTGGAGAATTGATCTTCAGCTAGGTCCAGATGTGGACAAAGACGAGGAAGCTAAGCCTGAGAACGTCATTCCGCGACTAAAAGCGATGCTCGGTGATGATGTGAATTTCGATTTGGAATGGGTGTCGGTGTATTCCTTTCAGTGTCGCCGTATGGAGAAATTTCGTCACGGGCGGGTATTTTTCGCGGGAGACAGTGCTCACCAAGTGTCACCTTTTGGTGCGAGGGGTGCGAACTCTGGTGTTCAAGATGTTGACAATTTGTCTTGGAAACTCGCGGCATTCATTCAAGGCCATGCGACTGATGCTCTATTGGAGAGTTACAACGATGAGCGGGTGCATGGTGCTGACGAAAATATTATTAATTCCAGCCGATCTACTGACTTCATCACACCAAAATCTGAAGTAAGTCGTATTTTCAGAAACGCTGTGCTCGACCTCTCTGAGCGATTTGAGTTTGCACGCCCATTAGTTAATTCAGGGCGATTATCCGTCCCATGTGTATACGATGGATCACTATTGAATGGCGTTGATCACCTTGAAGGCGGTCCAAAGAGAACTCGACCTGGGTCTTCTTGTCCCGATCTCCCGATTGGGGATGGATTCTTACTAGATCATCTAGGCGGATCGTTTACTTTGCTATCCGTTAATACAGATATTCCGGACGAGGTCGATATATCAGGGCTTCGCGTTGAGTCGTTACAACTTGAATGCTCAGATTTAATGCAAGAGCGGTATTTGGGGGACGCTAAGCAAGCAGTTTATTTGATTCGTCCAGATCAACACGTTGTCGCCCGCTGGCCGACGTACGATGAAATTTCTCTTAAAAAGGCAGTGAGAACTGCGTTGGGGCACGATGTATGAAATCTTTGAATGTCAAACCAAATATCGATAAGCCAGATGACTTTTATGCGTCGTTGCTGATGGCGCACGATGGTTTAAGTAAGGAAGAGAGCGAAGCGTTCAACGCGAGACTCATATTAATTCTCGCAAATCACGTTGGAGATTCTGATGTGCTATCTGAAGCACTCAGGGCTGCAGCACGGTGACGTCAGTATTTTTTTATTTCAGATATCCCGACTCGCTGCAAGCGTCACTCAAATTTTCATAAAAACCGATTTTTTTTATCATGAAAACCATCATCTCCTTTCCGTTGCTTCTGTTATTCCTCGTCACGCCTCTTTCGTGGTCTCAGACGGTTACGGGCTTCGGTAATTTATTTAAGAGGGATGGGCTGTGGTATGAAAGATTCGCGGATGCTCCGTTTAATGGAGAGGTAAAGGGGCAAGTGATAGGAAAAGTTATCAATGGAAAGAGGGAGGGTCCTTGGGTTTGGTATCACGGCGATGGACAGTTATATGCCAATGGTCAATTTGAGAATGAACAGGTGGTGGGTTATTGGGTTCATTATCATGAGAATGGCAACAAGTGGATGGATGGTCACTACAAGGACGGAGAGAAAGAGGGAACTTGGTATTATCGGTACGAGAATGGGAATATAAGTAGGACGGGAAGCTATAAGAATGGTGAGGAAGTGGGTGAATGGTTTTACTTTGATAAAGACGGCGTTCAACTTCAAAGCGAACCCTTGAGATAAGTCTAGGACGCTCTTCAAGCGAACAACTTAAAACCATGATTGGCTCATCAATAATTTTAATAAAAGAGGCCAGCAAGTGAACGAATCAATTCCACCATCCGTGCCACGTGATGCAATGCATACTCGACGCGTTGAGGTCAATGGCTATCGTCGTCACGACGATTTGTATGACATTGAGGGCACACTCATTGATGTGAAGAGCCAGGATTTCGAAAACATGGATCGTGGTCTCGTGAAGCCTGGCGAGCCTATCCACGAAATGTGGATCAGATTAACGGTCGATTTAGATCTCAACGTGAAAGATGTCGAAGCGCGAAATATTTGGGGACCCTATAACATTTGTAAAGACGTCGTTCCGAATTTTAAGCGGCTCATTGGCTTGTCTATTGCACGGGGTTGGCGTAAAAAAGTGAATGAGCTTTTGGGTGGTACGGAAGGCTGTACTCATATGGTTGAGTTACTTGGACCCATTGCGACAACGGCGTTTCAAACGACATATCACGATCGTGTCGCGAGAGACCGTAATCTTGGCAAAGATGAGAAGCCCGCATTGATTGGTTCTTGTCACGCGTATGCGCCAACCAGCATCGTCGTTAAGAAACGACATCCCAAGTATTACACCGGAGAGTAAAAGCTGGCTAGTAAGAGCAACAGTAAATCAAACGATCGTTCGCGTTGTGACAAAAAACGGCGTGATTTCATCCAAAAAATCTAACGCGTGTTGTTGTGTTTGAGTAACGATGTCACTTTGGTAGATTTGAGTGGCTTGCTCTTCATTTCTAAACCAAAACTCCACGATGCCATCGACTGGGACTTCATCGTAGGTGGCACTCTCAGTTCGAGACTTGGCATACCGATCAACGACTAAGTTTTGTGTATACCCCAATACATTTGGCCATTGTCGAACCCATTCAGCATGAGTCTCGAGCCATTCACGTTTGAAATCCTCAGCGGATATCCCGGGTAGACGTTTTAATAAAGTCATTCGTTTAATGAAAGGCCCGTCGCCGATATTCAGCGGAACGACGTCGTGCTTCTCACAAATCACAATTTTCACATCTTCAAGAAACGCATCTTCATCTTTCAGTGCCCCGGAAAAACTCGAGGATTGAATTGCGTCATGCATGACTGCGGCGTTTTCGAAGTGTAATTCAGACATCCCGTCTAAATCCATTGGCCCCCGTTGGTGATCGATACCAAACTGTGCTTTATCAGTCACGATGTGCTGATAATACTTTTGTAGTCCGGGAAATTGAGCGGCGATTGGTCCGTGGGACTCAAGCCAGTGGGCAGAGAATTGTTCCGAAGATATATCCGCTCTGCCCCTCAATAGCCCGAAGCGAGCGATCACGCATCACCCGCCATGTGTCTGGCAGCAATGTATCCAAACGTACACGCTGGACCCAGCGTGATGCCGCCACCTGGATAATTCCCGCCCATAATCGATGCATTGTCATTTCCCGCGGCGTAGAGCCCATTGATGGCGTTACCCGTTGCGTCGATGACTTGTCCATTGTGGTTGGTCTTGATTCCTGCAAATGTGCCAAGATCGCCCACATAAAGACGAACGGCATAAAAAGGACCTTTTTCAACTGGAGCAACACATGGGTTCGGTTGATGTTTCGGATCTCCAAGTGATCGGTTATACGCTGAAAATCCTTTTCCGAATTCGGGATCTTCACCGTTGACCGCGTGACGATTGAATTCTGAAACAGTTCGCTCTAGTTGTGCGCCGTCTGCACCAATTTGCTCGGCTAAATCCCGAAGCGTGTTACCTCGGATCAAATATCCTTTTTTGATCAGTCCGCCGTAAGGCACAGGGGATGGTTTTGCATAACCCAGACCATATTTTCTGAACGTTCGATGGTCTGCGATGAACCACGCTGCATTCTCAGCTTGTGGTCCGCCTTCTTCTTGGCATCTCTTCACCATTGCTTGACAGAAGTCGTGATAACTTTGCGCTTCATTCACGAATCGTTTGCCAGAGCGAGTGATCGCGATAATCCCAGGCTTCGATCGGTCAACGAAGTGTGGGAATGTGCCCTGTAAACCATTGGCAGCAGGAGGGCGTGAAATCGGTACCCACGCTGCGGCATGCGGATAATTTTTCTCAACCTGTCCGCCAACGGACTCAGCCATACGAAGTCCGTCACCCGTGTTACCCGGAGGTGCTGGTGAGACATGCTCATGCCCTGATGGCGCATGCGGCATTAACTCTTTGCGACGAACCGGGTCTTGAGGGAATCCACCTGCTGCAAGGACCACACCTTTGCGTGTATTCACTTGAACCGGTCCATCTGGTTTATTCACAATTGCGCCGATCACGTCACCATTGTCATTTCGTATCAAGGAGGCAACGGGAGAAGAGGTCCAGATCGGGACTCCTTTGTTAAACGCAGATTTCGCTAACCTCGCAACTAGAGCGTTTCCGTTCATTAGGCGCATGGCGCGACCATGAAAAATCTTATCTCGTATAAATTTAGCCACAAGCCCGATTACAAAAAACATTGAGATTGGTGAGCGAGTGACATTAAAAAAGTGCAGCAATTCTTTTCCAGAGCCAATCATCATCCCAAGCATCGTGATTTCCCAAAGTGGTGGTCTGAGTCTTTTGATTTCTTTACCTAACTCTCGTCCATCAAATGGTCTTGCCACAATTGATCTGCCGGCGTCCATTCCCCCAGGTGCTGTACAGTGATAGTCGGCAAACGTAGGTCCAAGGTCAAACTGCAGCGTTGTTTCTTTTTCAAAAAATTCAACTGCTTTTGGACCTGCTTCAAGGAAGGCTTCTATTTTGTCCGAGTTGTAATGCTCACCCGCTTCGTGTTTGAGGTAGGTGCGCGCCTTATCTAAGCTGTCTTCGAAGCCCGCTTTTTTTCCGAGGGAATTATTCGGGATCCAAAGCCATCCGCCCGACCGAGCAGTGGTTCCTCCAAAGACACGTTCTTTTTCTGCGACCACGACATTAAGGCCGCGATGCGCCGAACAGACGGCACTGGCGAGTCCACCGGCCCCAGAGCCGACTACAAGAACATCAACTTCGATTTGTTTCATAACGATCTCCAAATTAAGCAGCTAAGTAGCCGCCATCAACTGGGAGTAGTGTCCCAGTCACATAACTAGATGAGTTTGATGCGAGGAATAACACTGGTCCAACGAGCTCCTCGGGTTTGCCGGGCCGGCGCATGGGTGTATGCGCCATGAAACGACCAATCGCTTCGGGATTAGCGCGAGTTGCCTCTGTCATCGGTGTCTCAATCACACCTGGACCGATGGCGTTAACACGAATGCCAAATTCCGCGAGATCGTGCGCGAGACTTTTCGTCATTTGAAGCACGGCTCCCTTTGACGCGGTGTATGCAACAAGTCCTGGACCAGCGGCAACGGACATGATGGATGCGAGATTCACAATCCGACCCTTCGTTTTTTTGAGTTGAGGTAAAAACGCTCGCACCATATTGATTGAGCCAGTCGCATTCACATTCATCACAGCCGTCCAGTCCTCAATGAAGGTGTCAGCATCAGGAATTGTTCTTCGAATGATGCCCGCGTTATTCACTAGGATATCTGCGGGCGCATTGAATGCCGTCTCGCTCAAGCGAGCCAGGTTCTCGCATTGAGTAAAGTCACTGACGTCGATGGGAAAGCTCACGGCATCATGGCCTTCAGATTTGATGGCATCAGCGACTCGTCGCGCTGCGTCTTCTTGAATGTCGCATACGAGAACACGGCTGCCTTCTTTGGCAAGCCCCCTTGCGATGGCCTCCCCGTTACCTTGTGCCGCGCCTGTCACGACAGATACGGTACCTTTGATCCCCTCCATATACTGCCCCCTAGATCTCTGTCGTCAATTTAACCTTGCAAGTCTTCCCACATTTTTACATCCCGTTCAGCAGTCCAAATGCGGGGCGTATCAATGCCGCGGGCTTCGTCGTAAGCACGGGCGACATTAAACGGAAGACAATGCTCGTAGATGGCGTAGTCACCAAATTTAGCGTCACATGATTCTCGCACTGCGTCCCACGCGTCCTTTAGGCTACCGCCGCGTGCGACAACACGCTCAACAGGCTTGTATGTTGATCGAAGAAAGTCTGCGGTGTTTGTCAATGCTTCGTTGACGAGCTTCTCACCGACCAAAGCGTCACCACGTCCAGGTGCAATGGACTTTGGTTCGAGTGCGCGAAGATTTTCGAGCGTGTGTTCCCAATCCGAAAAATGTGCATCACCGCAGTAACAGGCAGAGTGATACTCAACGACGTCCCCTGAGAAGAGTGCTTCTTGATCTGGAACCCAAATGACGGAGTCTCCTGCTGTGTGTGCCCGTCCTGGCTTAAAAATATCGACGCGACGCTTGCCTAGAAATACGGTCATTGCTTCGCTATATGTCGTCGTCGGTCGAGTCAATCCAGGGATTTCTTCATGGCCTTCAAAGAGCCGTGGAAATCGACCAAATTCGCTATCCCAATCTTCTTGTCCTCGTTCTTCAACCATGGCCGCTGCCACATCAGACATGATGATTTCTCGTGCGCCATATGCTGATGCGCCCAGCACACGCACCGCGTGATAGTGAGTCAACACGAGGTGTGAGATTGGCTTGTCTGTGACGGATCGAACGCACTCCATTACTTTTCTCGCGAGTTGTGGTGTTGCTTGCGCCTCGACAATCATGACGCTCTCATCTCCGATAATTACCCCTGTATTCGGATCACCCTCGGCCGTGAATGCATACAAATCATCTCCAACTTGCGTGAAGCTGATTGTTTTCTCTTCCATATCTCCTTGAGACGCGAATGCTTTTGCCATCTTTTTCCCCTGTGTTATTGAGTGTTTCGTTAGTTTTTGATTGGTTTTGCTGGTAACACGAGTCCAGAACATTCACCGAAACCAATTCGGTATTCTTTATTTGATGCTCCCCCACGTAGGGTAATCGTGTCGCCATCTTCGATAAACGTTCGAGTCTCTCCACTCGATAACGTGATTGGTTTTTTACCACCCCACGCTAATTCAAGTAGTGAGCCATAGCTCTTTTCATCTTCGCCGGATATCGTTCCTGAGCCCAACAAATCCCCCGTTCGCATCGGGCAGCCAGAGGAGGTGTGGTGCGCGAGCTGTTGTGCCGCGGAGTAGTAGAGCTCTTTAAAATTCGTTTTTGAAATGGTGGTTCGCTGGTTATTTTTATCAGTGAGCTCTACTTCGAGGTCAATGTCATAGAGCATCGGTTTTTCCTCAACAAGGTACGGCAGTAGCTCTCGCTCGCGTGGTGGTGTGGACACCCGAAACGGCTCTAGCGCTTCGGGGGAAACAATCCATGGGCTTACAGTTGTTGCGGTCGCTTTTGCTTGAAACGGTCCGAGTGGTTGATACTCCCACGCTTGAATATCTCTGGCTGACCAATCATTCAATAGAACATAACCAAAAATCATTTGGTCAGCCTCATTGACTGAGACCATTCCCTCGGATGGTGTGCCGACAATCGCGCCCATCTCTAATTCGAAGTCAAACCGTTTGCAAATGCCAAAATGGGGTAAGTCCTCATCTGGAGATTTCAATTGTCCCCAAGGTCGGGTGACTGGCGTTCCGGAGACGACGATCGATGAGGCGCGACCGTTATATCCAATCGGGATCGATAACCAGTTCGGTGGCAACGCATTTTCTGGCCCACGAAACATGGTGCCTACATTGAATGCGTGATTTTTTCCTGCATAGAAGTCTGTATATTCGCTGACGGTAAATGGCATCAACATCTTCACTGCTGCTTGAGATAGAAGATGTTTTTCTACCGATGCTTGATGTGCGTCATTGGATAGAAGCTCGGTGACGTCTTGTCTGAATTTGCGCCACACATCTACCCAGCGGCCATGAACGCATTCCACGAGCCCGCCTGAAGTAACGCAGGATCGATATCGAGCTTAAGCGCGCTGACATCAAGAATCTGGTCTCCAATGGCTATTCCTTGCCGAGCGCCAGATCCTGCGTCAAAGACACCATAGGGTAAGTTTTCAATTGGGAAATCGGTGGCGCCATTGGCACTTTCTACCCAACACGAACTCATGCTTTTCTCCCGGGTTTTCCGTCAAATTTTTTCTCAATGCCTGACCAACAATCGGCATAGTTCTCTTGCAGTGGCGCATCGTGAAGCGCGAAGTGCGTCGGTTCTTGAATGTATCGTGTTTCCAACATAAACGACATCGTGTCGCTTAAAAATATCGGATCATCTTTCTCGTTCGAGCCGCGTTCAAATGCATTTTTATCTGGCCCATGCGGGATCATCATGTTGTGTAGTGACATCGCTCCTGGTGGGAACCCCCCGGGCTTGGCGTCGTAGACTCCGTGGATGTTGCCCATGAACTCGGACATGATGTTCCTGTGATACCAAGGCGGCCTAAATGTGTTTTGTCCAACAAGCCAACGTTCTTTGAACACCACAAAATCAACGTTGGCCGTGCCCTCCGTGTCTGACGGTGATGTCAGCACCGTAAAGATCGACGGATCGGGGTGATCAAACAATATTGACCCAACAGGAGAGTAGTCCCTCAGGTCATACTTATATGGATAGTAATTGCCATGCCATGCAACCACATCACATGGCGAGTGATTCAGTTGTGATTTGAAAAACCGGCCTGCCCACTTACGTGTAATTGACGTGGGTGTGTCGTTATCTTCAAATATTGCCGTGGGCGCTTTGAAGTCCCTTGCGTTGGCCATGCCATTTGCACCGACTGGACCTCGATTCGGAAGTGTGAAGGGCTGCCCATAGTTCTCGCACACAAAACCTCGGCTAGGTTCAGTCACCATGACTCGATGAATCACGCCACGAGGAATGAGCGCGATTTCTTGAGGTTCGACGAATAAGACACCAAATTCCGTGACGAGCTCTAACGTACCGTGTTGCGGAATGATCAGCAGCTCTCCGTCATCACAACAAAAATATTCATCACGCATTGACTCGCTTACCGAGTAAGCATGAACACCAATTCCGTCTAATCGTTTCGCGTCTCCTGACAATGTCATCGTTTTCATGCCAGAGATCCAGTTACACGCATCGGAATCAAGATCGATGGGATTCCATCGGTAGTGATGGGGTGCGGCTGACTCGGTACCCGGGGCGGTGAGCCAGTGTGCGTTCGTTGCATCTGTTGCGCGATTCACATGTCTGACTGAGGGGCGCAAACGATATAGCCACGAGCGTTTGTTTTTGCTCGCGGGTGCCGTAAAGGCAGATCCAGACAGCTGTTCTGCATAAAGGCCGTACTCACACTGTCTGGGGTTGTTTCTCCCTTTGGGCAGCGCGCCGGGCAGAGCCTCCGTTTCAAGTTCGTTTCCGAAGCCTGTTAAATAGTTGACGTTCATATTGTATTTTTTGTTATGCCTTTTTATCATTATATGCTAACGTATTCGCAATGATCAAATTAAGTTTTCGTTGGCAGTGTGGCAGTCAGGATGTGTTCTGGGGCCTAATTAATGGGGGGATTTGTGTCGAGTACCGTATTATTTGATTATTGGCGGTCAACAGCCAGTTATCGTGTCCGGATTGCACTGAATCTAGCAAAAATCTCGTACACGCGACGCGTCGTCAATCTCTTGGACGGAGCACAACGCAGCGACGAGCACCTATCGATGAACCCACAAGGCTTGGTTCCCGTGTTGGAGATCGATGGGGTCCGGCTCACTCAATCTGTAGCGATTCTCGAGTACCTTAATACGACTCGTGATATGGGGTTACTCCCAGACGACGCCGTCATGTCCGCCAAGGTGCGCGCAATGGCTCAAATCATTGCCGCAGATATCCACCCTGTGTGTAATTTACGCGTTGTCAATTACGTGACCACCGAATCTGGCGGGAAGATCTCCAAGGAGCAGTGGATGCATCAATTTATCGCCAACGGGCTTCACGAAATTGAGCAACTCATTGATGGACCGACCTTTTGCGTTGGCAACTCGTTATCACTGGCAGATTTATGTTTGGTGCCGCAAATCTATAATGCCCAGCGATGGGGGATTGATCTATCGCCGTTTACTAAGATCAGCGCCGTGAACGCGCACCTATCCCAGATTTCCGAATTTGTTAAAGCGCATCCTGATGAAGTTAAGTCTAGCGATGGTTAGTTGTTCGCGTGTTCGATGCGTTGGTTCGTGAACCAACATAAAGACGCTTGATGACTAAGTCGAAAGGCATCCAATCGATCAAAGTTTCGGGTCGGATTTTGCGCGCTCTGACTGAAACTGAGCGGGGCATGCCATTGAGTCAGCTTGCGCGACAAACGGGGATGCCGCCAGGTCAATGTCATTCGTATGTGACAAGTCTCAAGAAAAGTCGTCTTGTGTCTCAGGACGCGGACACAGGGGCGTATACGTTGGGCCCATTTGCCTTGGAACTTGGTGTGGCTTGGCTAAAACATGATTCTCTTGCAAAGGAAACTGTCAATTTAGCGAAACGCTTGGCCAATGACACAGGATTTATGTCGCTCGTGTCTATATGGACACACAAAGGTCCGACGATCGTGCACGTGAGTGAAGCTGTGCAGCCAATGGCGTTGAATATTCGTCAGGGAACGACTTTTTCTTCTATTAATAGTGCCACGGGAGCAGTATTCGCAGCATTTGGATCAGAGGTGATCAAACAGTCTGTGACGCGAGAACTCAAGGATCATCTCCAGTTTCGCCAATCTGATCGGTTGCATCACGAAAAGAGTTTTTGGGACTACATTGAAGCGGTTAAAAACGATCGAATGGCGGCGACAGAAGGTCGTCCCATCCCAGCTGTCAATGCGATTTCGATCCCGATTATGGGGAAACAAGATACGTTGAGTTTTGCGTGTACCTTAGTGGGATCGATCACGGAGTTAAAAGTTGGCCCAAGAGAGAAACATCGACTGCTTATGGCTCAAGTCAACAAGGAAATTGATTCTTGGGGGGCAGTCGCGTGAGCGCCAAAACGCAATCCAATACGCAGCGAGAGCCGCGTGGTGTTCGGTCAATTGAACTTGGTGCGCGATTACTGCGCATCCTGTCGGAGCATGGAGAGCCAATGATGTTGAAAGAACTCTCGGTGGTCTCAGGGCAGAGTTCGGCGCAAGTGCATGCATATATGGCAAGTTTCCAGTCACTCGATTTTGTTTCTCGAGATTCAAATGGGCTGTACCAGTTAGGCCCTGCATGTATCGAGTTTGGTGCCATGCGAATGCGCATCACGGATCCGATGAAAATCGCGCGCCACGCAGCGCAGTCGTTATCCGAAGAAACATCATCGAGTGTCGCGTTGGTGGTGTGGGGATCGTTTGGCCCAACAGTGACCGAAATTTTTGAAGGTGTTAATCAGCTCAATATGAATACGAGGCCGGGCACGGTGTACTCGTTATCAGGGACGGCCAGTGGGCGCATCTTTGCCGCGTTCTTGCCTGAAGAGACATATAAACAAGCTGTCAATCGAGAACTGATCGAGAAAAAAACGAGTGCTCGTGTCGGCAATGTGAGGAAGATACGAAAAAGTGACATTGAGCAAATCCGTCGTGATGCGTTTGCAACAATTGACCAATCCCCTGTCCCAGGGATTACTGCAATATCAGCGCCAGTATTTGATAGCAGTGCTCAGCTTGTCGCTGCTGTGACCTTAATTGCTCACGAAGCGACCCTTGAGAAGGAGTTTGATACATTCGCTTCACTGTTGAAGCGCGCTACCCAATCCGCATCGCGAGATCTGGGTTACTCCTTCTAGAACTCGCTACTCGCCCGAGATCCAATACTCCACGGTGTAGGGGTGCTCCGCCATCCACACACGGGCTGCAACGTAATAGGGCCAGTTTTCATCGTGAGCCATGCGCTCGATCTCCGCAATCCACTGTGTGGAAAGCTCCATCTTTGTCAGGATTTGATAAATGTGATCAGCAATTTTTTTCGATGTTTTTTTGTTGCCAACAAGCCAAGCCGTGTCCTTGACTTTAAAGACGTTTTTCGTGTCTTTGAGTCGTCTGAATTTTTTAGTCGTATCGAATAAGTGCGGCTTGGTGAGTGGAATCACGAACCATTGTTTTTCTTCGAGCTTACTTTCGATTGCAGCAAGCCATTCGGCTGATTCAAGTGCTTCTACCGTGTAGCCCGATTCATTGAGGCCATAGGCACTAAGCACATCCTCGGTTTGTTTTGATGTGGCGCGCGTTCTTTTGTCAGTGACTATTGCTGAGTCGATTTTTTCTTTGATGTCAGCTTTTGCTAGGTCATCGATCGTCGCGAGATGTTTTTTAGGGATGTATCGAGGTACAGCGAAATACGATTGCGCTCCATCATAGAGCGGCGTGATGAGCTTTAATGTGTCTTCGAAATCCACAAACTCGCTGGCATGTGTGTTTGGTAACCAAGCCGTTACATAGACATCGATTTCACCCTGCTCGAGCATGTCCAGCAGTGGGCCAGGATCTCCTTTGATCTGATTGACGTTGTAACCAGATCGCTCGAAGACAATCTTAAAGAGCGCCGCAGTCGCTTCGTCGTACGCCGTGTCATTAAATCCAATCTTGATGGAGACCGCTGAGGCGAATTGGCTTCCTGTTGTCAGGAATAGTATGAGCAGTAGTTTTGATACAACATGTTTGAACATGACAATTTTCCTCAAGCGCGTATGGATTGTGTTGACGACGATTGGTCGTCATGAGTTAAGCCTAATATTCTAACCGTCTGAGACGAGTCGTTCTGACAAGTTCCTCGATCAAGATGGTTGAGAGACTCGTATTTAGGACTGTTCTAATTGTTTGAGTGTGGCGTTAATGAGTTTACGAGAGATACTGATTTCACTGGGTAAACGTTCGGGGAGTTTATTGACGTGAAACCATTGAGCATCCTCGATTTCATTGGGGTCAATGGTGATTTCTCCGGATTCGTAATCTGCGTGAAATGCGATCATTAAGGAGTGTGGAAACGGCCACGGCTGACTCGCGAAGTACCTGATGTTTTTGACTTTGATGCCGACCTCTTCGTACACCTCTCGGTGAAGTGTTTCTTCTAATGTTTCACCGGGCTCTGAAAACCCTGCGAGGGCGGAGTACATGCCGGGAATAAAGTGTGGCGATCGAGCCAACAAAAATTCTTCTCCCCGTTGAATCATGACCATGATCGCGGGAGCAACTCGAGGGTAATGTAATTGCCCGCAATTTGTACACTCGAGACAGCGCTCACTTTCCTTTAGTTCTGTTTTCGAGCCGCATCGCCCGCAAAATTGATGCGAGCGATACCAATCAATAATTTGTAACGCGCGCCCTGCGATGGACAATATGGCTTCATCGAGTTTTCCGAAAAGCGCACGCAGCCCAATGAAAGTAAGAGGCGCTACGTTCTGATTTTCGGGAACGACTGCGGCAAAACAGGGGATGCCATCAAAGGAGCCGATCGGTTGCTTGTCTTCGATTGTGATTCCAATCTCTTGAGGATCAGCGATCTTAAGTACTTCGACTCTGTCGTTATCCTGAGGGTGAACGAGTAGTTCGTTTCCTTGAAACAAGAACCAGTAGCTAAGACTTGATTCAGCGTTTGGGTTAATCGGTTCACCAGTGAAGCGCGATGGGGTCGTGAAGATCATGTTCCGCAGACTTTGGTAACGGCCCGAGTGACTTACTTCTTTTTTGGCAGATACAAATCGGTGATTGAACCCTCAGCGATTTCTGCAGCAAAGAACACACTCTCCGATAAGGTCGGATGGGGGTGAATCGTGAGGCCAATGTCCTCCGCGTCCGCTCCCATCTCCAGCGCGAGTACTGTTTCTGCGATCAATTCACCCGCGTTCGTACCCACCATTCCCGCACCGATAAGCCGCTTCGTGTTTTTATCAAAGAGCAATTTAGTCATGCCCTCATCACGTCCCATGGCAAGCGATCGGCCACTCGCAGCCCATGGGAAAACGGCTTTCTCGATATCGATGCCATCTTGTTTTGCTTGTGTTTCTGTGACCCCCATCCAAGCGAGTTCCGGGTCGGTATAGGCCACAGACGGAATCGTCTTTGCATCAAAAGCAACTTTATGACCCGCAATCACCTCGGCTGCGAGTTTCCCCTCATGTGTGGCTTTGTGTGCGAGCATCGGGTTACCCACGATGTCTCCAATCGCAAAAATATTTGGGATATTCGTTCTCATCTGTTTGTCTACAGAGATAAAACCTGCTTGATCAACCTGAAGACCAATTGCGTCTGCACCGATGAGATGGCCATTGGGCTTTCGACCCACGGCGACGAGTACTTTTTCAAATAAGTTGGTGCTTGGCGGACTATCCCCATCAAACTGTGCCTTAAGTCCGTTTTTCTCTGCCGTGAGCGATACCACTTTTGTGTTGAGGTGGATGCCTTCATATTGCTTTTGAAGACGTTTGTGTAGCGGTCGAACAATATCTTTATCTGCGCCTGGAATGAGACTGTCTGCGAGTTCCACGACGGTGATTTTTGAGCCAAGTGCCTGATACACCGTCGCCATCTCAAGTCCGATGATCCCACCGCCAATCACAAGCATGGTCTTCGGCACACTGTGTAGTTGAAGTGCGCTCGTTGAATCCATGACACGAGGGTCGTCGTAAGGTATCCCCGGTATTTTGGTGACTTGAGAGCCAGCCGCGATGATCGCATGATCAAACGAGACAGTTTTGGTGCCCTCCGCGGTGTCGACTTCCAACATGTTCGTGCTTGTAAAACGTCCCGTCCCTTCAAGTGTCTGGACTTTACGTTGCTTGGATAGTCCAGAGAGCCCTTTGGTTAGTTTCCCGATGATCCCGTCTTTCCAGTGACGTAATTTATCGAGATCGACTTTTGGTTTACCAAAGCTGACCCCGAATTCTCCCATCTCTTGTGCTTCAGTCATTACTTTGGCAGCGTGAAGCAAGGCCTTTGATGGAATGCAACCCACATTCAGGCACACCCCACCCAATGTCTTGTGTTTTTCGATGAGCACCACACTTTTGCCTAAGTCCGCTGCCCTGAATGCCGCGGTGTAACCACCAGGTCCTGAGCCCAGTACGACGACATCCGCGTGCAGATCACCTTTGACTGATGCGGTTGTTGCAGCGGTTGCGACAGGCGCTGATGGTGATGGCTTCGTCGCTTCAGTCACGGGACTATTCGTGTCACTAGCAGTGTTGGTCTCTTGATTGGGTTGATCACTGGTTGTTGCGGTCGCACTCTCTTCAGCTTCGACGCTCACGATGAGTGTGCCCTCTGACACCGTGTCATTTAATTTGACGTGTATCTCTTTGACTGAGCCTGAGACCGGGGAGGGGACATCCATGGTGGCCTTGTCAGATTCAAGCGTGATGAGTGAATCCTCTTGAGCGACGGTATCTCCGGGTTTCACGAGTATTTCGATGACTGGAATTTCTGTGAAATCCCCAATGTCCGGAACGTTTACTTTGATCACTGCCATAGCGTTTTTATTTTTCTTTGTGAGAATTTATCAAAGGGGTTGTTCTGATCTTGTTTAGATGCGCACTTCCCCACTACCTAAGACGACCCACTTGGTTGTGGTGAGTCCTTCGAGGCCCACGGGACCTCTTGCATGGAGCTTATTCGTCGAAATGCCGATTTCTGCCCCTAATCCATATTCAAAACCATCTGCAAAACGAGTGGATGCATTCACCATGACTGAGCTTGAATCAACCTCACGCAAAAATCTCATCGCATTTGAGTGATTCTCCGTCACGATGGAGTCCGTGTGATTTGACCCATAAGTGCTGATGTGATGAATCGCCTCATCAAGATCATCGACGATCTTGATTGCCAGAATTGGACCGAGATACTCCTCACCCCAATCTGATTCCGCCGCTTGTTTTGCGTTTTTCAAAATCTTTGTGGTGGCCGCATCCCCGCGCATCTCGACATGTTGTTCGTCGAGTAGACGTCCAATCTCGGGTAGGACGTTGGATGCGATTGCTTCGTGAACGAGTAAGGTTTCCATCGTGTTACACGTGCCGTAGCGTTGCGTCTTTGCATTGATCGCAATCGCGATGGCTTTCTTCGTATCCGCATCACGATCAATGTACACATGACAAACACCATCAAGGTGTTTGATCACGGGGACTCTCGCATCACGACTGATGCGTTCAATCAATCCTTTGCCACCACGAGGCACCACGACGTCGACGAATTGTTCCATCGTGATGAGTTGCCCGACTGCGTCACGATCAGTGGTCTCGATGACTTGAACGACATTCTCTGGTAATCCGGCATTCGCTAACCCGGTGGCAACGCATGCGCCAATGATTTGATTCGAAAGAATTGCCTCAGATCCACCACGTAAGATCGCGGCGTTACCTGATTTGATACAAAGCGCTGCTGCATCGGCTGTGACATTGGGTCTCGATTCGTAAATGATGCCGATGACTCCAATGGGCACGCGCATTTTTCCGACTTTAATACCAGAAGGTCTCGCTTTCAGACCATCGATTTCTCCCACTGGATCAGGAAGCTTGGCGACCTCTTCGAGTCCTTCAGCCATCGCATCGATGGATTTTTCGGTGAGCGCTAAGCGATCGATGAGTGCTGCTGATAATTCTTTTTGTCGTGCGTTTTCTAAATCTTTTTGATTCGCACTTAATATCTCCGAGCAACGCGCTCGTATTTCTCTCGCCATCGCGAGTAGGGCGTCATTTTTGACGCGAGTTTCGGCTGACGCAATCACACGAGAGGCTTCGCGAGCGTTTTCCCCTACATTGGTCATGTATTCAACAGTGTTCATAGACAATCAAGCGCTTCTGGATATACGCAATATTTTACAGGCAAAAACCCTATTTCACGATGCGATTTATCCGATCAATGAAAGACCAACGATTAAGAGTTGCTCCCACGGATTCCCGGGTAAGAGCCCTTTGATCTGCTTATCAACATTTGCAGCTTGGATGATTGCCTCTTGCAGTGTGTCAACAGAGATTTGATTGACTCGGCCTGGCAGTAGTTTTTGTCGTAGGCCCCACGCCCCAGCTTCACTCAGTGCTGACCGCATGTCCATGCCGGAGTCCAAAGCGTACTTCACTCGCAGCATGACCCGTGCTTCCTCGGTGATCACCCACAAGACGAGTGGCGGTGCAACCCCTTCTCGCTCGAGACCTTTCAGCGTTCGGGCGAATACGGCTTTGTCACCTTTGAGGATCGCAGCACCCAGATCAAACGCTTCAAACCGCGCAATATCGACAACTGCATCACGCACATCATCCAGCGTGAGATGCCCTTGCGGCAATAAAAGCCCTAATTTGAGAATCTCTTGTTTGGCGGAGACAAGGTTACCTTCGACTCGATCGGCGAGTAATTGAACTGCATCACGATCCGCTGTTTGATTTTGTAACTTTAAGCGTTGATTGATCCAGCTTGGGAGCTGTTCTTTGTAGACTTTTTTTACTTCAATCGAAGCCCCGGCCTTTTCAAGAGCGGAAAACCATTTGGCGTTTTTGGTGTTGCGATCTAAGCCTGGAAGCGTGATGAGTGTGACAACATCCTCAGGTAGATTTTGGACGTAATTTTGTAAGGCGTCGCTACCCGCTTTCCCCGGCTTTCCTCCCGGGATTCGCAAGTCGACTAATTTTTTCGATGAAAACAAAGAAATCGCAAGTGCTTGATCTTTTAATTGGGTCCAATCAAATCGTGACTCCGCAACCAAGACGGTGCGCTCTTCAAATTCATTGGCACGACACGCTCGGCGAATAAGATCACTCGCTTCAAGTGTTAATAACAGTTCATCGCCATGCACGACGTAGAGTTTTTCTAGACCGCGTTTGAGGTGCGCGCGTAATTCTGAGAGATCCAACCGCATTGCGTTAGCTTATGCAGCTTCGTTTAACGCATCAATGAGCGTTTCAATCCGATCTGGAACTTGTGTACGAAGAATCTTTTTTGCTTTATTCGATAATTCGCTTAAGTTCGAGGTCAATACTTTTTGTTTGACGCTCAGAAGATGTGCGGGGTGCATCGAGAATGTGCGTAATCCCATTCCTAACAATAAGCGAGTGAGGTTTGGGTCTCCGGCAATCTCTCCACACACAGCGACTGACTTCCCTGCTTTATTTGCCGCTTTAATGATGGTCGAGAGTAACGAGATGACCGCCGGGTGCATGGGATCGTATAGATGTGCCACCGCATCGTCCGTGCGATCGATTGCCAGTGTGTATTGGATCAAATCGTTCGTGCCGATGGAAATAAAGTCTAATTTTTGTAGAAAGCTATTGATGGATAACGCTGCGGCTGGCACCTCAATCATGCCTCCGATCTGAATCTCACGGTCGTACTTCAGTTTGTCGTTATCTAACGATTCTTTGGCTTCCTCGATGAGGTGTAGCGCCTGGTCTACTTCGTGGATGTTCGAGAGCATCGGGATCAAAATCCGAATATCTCCATGAGCAGAGGCACGAAGGATGGCGCGCAATTGATGATGAAATAATCGAGGTTCGGCAAGACACAGACGTATCGCGCGCTGACCTAGCGCGGGATTCGGGGTCACGCGCGTGTAGCCTTCGGCTTGTTTGTCCGCCCCGAGGTCAAACGTTCTGATTGTGATCGGGGAACCCTTTCATGTCTTTGACAACTTTTCGGTATGCCTCGTACTGCTCGTCCTCTGGTGGTAGGTCGCCTCGATTTAAAAAGAGAAATTCGGTTCGAAATAGCCCAACTCCCGACGCTCCATTCTCTTTGGCTGCTTTGACATCATCAGGCAGCTCGATGTTGGCGAATAAATCGATGTCGGTGCCATCGAGTGTTGCTGTTCGATTTTTTCGAATGCGTTTGAGTTTTTGTTGCTCTAAAAGCCACTGCTCTCGCTTGACTTCATACTCACTCAATACGATTTCATCTGGGTCGACAATCACAACACCCGCTGTCCCATCGACGATAATCAGCTCGTCCTCTTGAATGAGTGTGCGCGCTTGATGCAGGGCAACCACTGAGGGGATATTCAAACTTCTTGCAACAATCGCCGTGTGGGATGTCGCGCCACCGAGATCTGTGATGAAACTCGCAAATTTGTGTTGCTTGAATAAAACAACGTCGGTTGGTGACAAATCGTGAGCGACGATGATTGTGTTTTCCTCGGGTTGTGCTACGGGTGCTTGACCGGGTCGACCGAGCAACGCCTTTAGCACACGCTCCGCGACTTGTCTCACATCGGTTCTTCGTTCCCTCAAGTAGTTATCTTCAATTTTTGAAAATTGGTCCAGTAGATTGTCCAACTGAAGTTTTAACGCCCATTCAGCGTTACACATCATTGATTCGATAAGCTCTTTGGGTGCTTCAGATAACGTCGAATCCTCGAGAATCATGCGATGTAGGTTCAAGAAGGCATCAAATTCAGCCTCAGGCATATCTTGTGGCGCATGCTTTTTGAGTTGATTCAGCTCTTTCGCGACGGCTTTGATCGCTTTATCGTAACGAGACTTTTCTCCTCGAATTTTATTCTTGGCAATGGTGTAGTGCGTGACTTCGAGTAGTTCGTGGGAGGCAAGCTGCGCGCGACCAATCGCGATCCCACCGGATATGCCAGCACCATGTATCGTGAAGGTCACTGGGGATGACTCCCAAGCGTTAGGTTTTGTGCCGATTGGTTTGAGGGGATGCTCAACGCTTATTCTCCCTCACCAAATTTATCTGCGACCAACGCTTTGATGGCATTCATGGCATCAGACTCATCCGAGCCACTGACTTCGAGTTCCAGTACGGTACCTTTAGAGGCCGCAAGCATCATGACACCCATGATGCTTTTCGCGTTCACACGTTTTTGATCTCGCGTGAGCCAGACTTCGGATTCGAATTGGCTGGCAAGTTGCGTGAGTTTTGCAGATGCTCTTGCATGAAGTCCCAACACATTCACGATTTCAACGTTCTCGGTCAACATACGCGCGTCTCCTGAGATTCCTCTAATTTAAGTACGCCTTCGCCGCCACCGGAGAGGGCTTTTTTAACGACGGTTTCTAAATTCTCATGACGGTAGGTAATGGCGCGCACCAGCATCGGTAAATTGACTCCTGACACGCCTTGAACATCATTGTGCTGCACGAGTGCTTGGGTGATGTTACTGGGACTTCCACCAAACATATCCGTGAGGATTAAGACGCCAGATCCATTATTGAGCTCCTGTGTTTTCTGGTTCGCGATGTCAATCAGGTCTTCAATGGTTGAGCATGCGTCAATGCCCATTGCTGCGAGTCTTTCTGGATTGTTCCCGAGTACGTGTCTTGCACAATCGATGAGGCTGGTGCCAAGGGAGCCGTGAGTGATTAATAAAATGCCTACCATGATTTTTTTAATCTCTTAATGGTACGTGGGGCGGTTGCCAGAATTTCGCTCAATCGCGTCGATGAACATCCCAGGCACATCAAAACCAGTTTGATCTTGTATCTCTCGCATGCATGTGGGGCTGGTGACATTAATTTCCGTGAGGTAACCGCCAATAATATCGAGACCGACTAACAGGAGGCCTCGATGGGCAAGCTCTGGTCCTAGGGATTGAGCGATCTCAGCTTCGCGTTCAGTTAACGGCATCGCAACGCCTCGTCCGCCAGCGGCCAGATTTCCTCTGTGGTCTGTACCTTGAGGAATGCGCGCGAGAGAGAAAGGAACCGGCTGTCCATCGATTAATAGCACGCGTTTATCTCCCTCTGAGATTTCCTCAATAAAGCGTTGAACCATGATGGTCCTTGTTCCGAGCTGAGTTAATGACTCGATGATGACGCCTAAATTTGGGTCGTCAGGACGCGAGCGAAAGATAGACGTGCCACCCATTCCATCGAGTGGTTTTAATACGACCTCTTGGTGCGTTTGGACGAAGTCTTTAATTGACTGAGGGTTCGCGCTAACGAGTGTGGGCGCAATCCACTCTGAGTGTTTTGTGATCGAGAGTTTCTCGTTAAAGTCCCGAATGCTTTGCGGTCGGTTGTACACAGCGCAGCCTGCTTGTTCGGCAAGCTCAAGCATGTAGGTGCTGTACACGTACTCCATATCAAAAGGAGGGTCTTTTCTCATCACGATGGCGTCCACATCGCTTGGTTTGAGACTTTGATTTTGTACGACCTCGAACCACTCTTTGTCGTTTTTCGTGATGTTGATTTGTGTCGCATCGATCTTGATTTCGCCTGCAACGAGCTCTAATCCATGTTGCATCGTGACCCACACTTCATGTCCGCGCGCTTGCGCTTCACGCATCATCGCGTAAGACGTGTCTTTGTTTATCTTGAGCGTCTCGAGCGGGTCGAGAACAAAAATCAGCTTCACAGTTGTCTGAGGTTTCGTTTGGTGGCCAAGTCACCAGATTTTAACAGACGCCTGTGGGATGAGAGAGTCAATTGAGGTCAAAAAAAGGGCGCCACGAAGGCGCCCAAGAGGGGATGGAGATGAAAGTAATTTATGAGTGATAGGCTGATTCGCCGTGTTGTGTGGAATCAAGTCCCTCACGCTCTTCGTCCTCAGGAACTCGAAGTCCGATCACGCCATCGATAATCTTGAAGAGGATTAAGCTCACGACACCACTCCAGACGATGGTGATCACCACACCTTCGATCTGAACAAATAGCTGAGAGCCCATCGTGACTCCTTCGGCGAAACCACCACCACCGAGGCCAGGTGCCGCGAAAATTCCCGCACCAATCGCACCAACGATACCGCCAACGCCGTGAACACCAAAGACGTCAAGTGAGTCGTCGTAACCAAAGGCTGACTTGATTTTGGTACACGCCCAAAAACAGAGAACACCAGCGATTAGTCCGAGGATGATCGCACCCATTGGGCCTACGAACGCGCAGGCTGGTGTGATTGCCACGAGTCCTGCGACCGCGCCTGAGGCGCCACCGAGCATCGTTGGCTTACCACGAGACATCCACTCGATGAATAACCATCCGAGTACGGCACCTGCTGTTGCCAATTGGGTATTAATCAACACTAATCCGGCGGTGCCGTCAGCCGCGAGTTCACTACCGACGTTAAACCCGAACCAACCGACCCAAAGCAGGGCAGCACCAACCATTGTGAAGACAAGGTTGTGTGGAGGCATCGCTTCTTTGTTGAAGCCAAGTCGTTTACCCAACAAGATACATCCGACAAGACCAGCGATCGCAGCGTTAATGTGAACCACCGTTCCGCCAGCAAAGTCCATGGCACCTTTGCCACCCAAGTAGCCGCCACCCCAGACCATGTGACAGATTGGAATGTAGCTTAAGAAGAGCCAAAGGGACGTGAACCACAGAACAGCTGAGAACTTGATTCGCTCAGCAAATGACCCAATGATGAGCGCTGGTGTGATACACGCAAATGTGAGCTGGAAGGTCACGAAAACATACTCAGGAATCGTTCCGCTCAAAGTGTCTGCGGTGATTCCAGCGAGAAATGCCTTATCGAACCCACCAATAATGCTATTGAAAGGTCCTTCTGTGAACGCCAGGCTGTAACCAGCGACTGCCCACAGAATCGACATCACCGCCATGATCGCGAAGACCTGCATCAAAACAGAGAGCATGTTCTTGGCTCTCACGAGGCCGCCATAGAAAAGAGCGAGGCCAGGGATTGACATCATGATGACGAGTACGGTTGCCACTATCATCCAGCTTGTGTCTCCAGCACTCAAAGTATCTTCTGCGAACACTGGTGTCGCAGCTGCCATGAGACTCAATGGCATTAACAAATGAAGTAATTTTTTAAACATGTCGCGTTTCCTTTCTGGCTTAGAGTGCATCTGCGCCGGTTTCACCGGTGCGGATTCGGATCGCCTGTTCGAGGTCGAGCACAAAAATCTTGCCGTCTCCAATCTTGCCGGTGCTGGCAGACTTTTCTATCGCCTCCACTGCTTGGTCTAAGATTTCGTCGGTAATTGCGGCTTCGATTTTCACTTTCGGTAAGAAGTCGACGACATATTCCGCGCCTCGATACAATTCTGTATGGCCTTTTTGCCGACCAAACCCCTTCACTTCAGTTACCGTGATTCCTTGAACACCGATGGCGGACAAAGCTTCGCGGACTTCGTCAAGCTTGAACGGCTTGATTACTGCGCTTATTAATTTCATGTTTTGCTCCGTTTTTATTTAAAAGTATTTGTGTCACATCCCTCTGATGTCCGTGATGCAAGCTGCTTGGAGATCAGTTATATCCAGTAATAAGCATTTTTCGTGCCAATAAATTAACCCATTGATTTAAATGAATTAATATTTATTGGAAAAGAGAGTAATTGAGACTTTTGGTGGGTTTGCACCATATCGGTGCGTTAGGTCAGACTCATTTCATCACGCGCACACTTGATGGGCGGTGCGGCGGTTTGGGTAGTTCTCGAGGGTCGCGATAAAATGGCGGAACAGCGTGATTAACGACGCCGCATGAGCTGATGGAGCAAATGATGATTGACAAAAAAGTGATTGAAGAGCTTAGCCAAAAGATTAGCGAGCTCATTAAAAATAGTCCCGTGCAAGATGTCCAGAAAAATCTTCGGGCGATGATATCGAGCTGGTTTGCCAGCCACGACCTGGTGACTCGTGAGGAGTTTGATGCACAGGTTCAGGTGTTGCGCCGAACCCAAGACAAACTAAAAGATCTGGAAAAACAAGTTGCTGATCTACGCCGTGACTAGATCACGTGCAGATATCTGACTGAGGGTGACACGGAGACGCGATGAGCTTGATCGACAACTGGAAAGAAGAAAAACGCTCTGCTTATTTATATCGCATTGTTGCCTCTTGCGAAGCGGGGACCGCTCGAGAGGGTTTATTCAAGCAACTCGCAGTTGAAGCAGAGAACCAAGCAGAAATTTGGGTTGGCAATATACGGCAGGAGGGGGGCACGCCTCCGGTTGAGTATGTCCCGGATTTGAGAAGCCGTATTGTCGGTTTTCTGACCCGAAAAACAGGCCCTCGATCGACTCGAATTTTGCTCACCGCAATGAAGGTGCGAGGCATGTCATTGTACTCAGTGCCAGATGCCAGACATTTTGTCCCTGGGTCGCAAAGAGGACACGAGGGCAGACACAAAGGGTTGTCTGGCGGGGGCAATTTACGAGCCGCTGTTTTTGGCGTGAATGATGGTTTGATCTCGAACCTAAGTCTTATCCTTGGTGTGGCGGGCGCGGTTTCGGATTCTGGTGTGATCGTCTTGACTGGCATTGCGGGTTTATTGGCTGGCGCATTCTCGATGGCGGCCGGTGAGTTCGTGTCTGTTCGCTCGCAACGCGAAATGTACGAGTATCAAATTGGCCTTGAGGCAGAGGAGTTAGAGCAATATCCCGAGGAGGAAGCTGGGGAGCTTGCACTCATTTACGAGGCTCGCGGGATTCCAAAGGAGACGGCACACGCTATGGCCAATGAGATTATTACTGATCCAGAGCGAGCGTTGGATGCGTTGGCTAGAGAGGAACTTGGGCTAAACCCTGATGAGTTAGGGTCGCCGGTTGGTGCAGCGGTTTCCTCATTTTTGTCGTTTGCTGTGGGTGCGCTGATTCCGCTCCTTCCATTTCTGCTCGCAAGAAGTGATGCCGCGCTTTACTACTCGATTGGCGTGACTGGCGTTGCTTTGTTTGGGGTGGGCTCTGCTGTGAGTCTTTTTGTCGGACGTGGTGCACTCAAAGGCGGTTTGAGAATGTTATTGATAGGCGCAGCTGCGGGCTCTGTCACCTATATAATCGGCCACCTGCTTGGCGTACAAATTACTCACTAACCTCGCAAGTTAATCTGGAAAAAACTCGGGCCAGAGAGTTCTCACGTAATCCTGAAATCGATCTGTTAAGCCTTGACCCAATAGGTAGTCTCTCGTCACGGGCATCGTGACCGGCACAAATCTTGGGTTGGCGACGTATTTATTTGGGAAGTCATATTCCAACATAGCGGCACGACCTAACATGACCCAGTCGGCTCCCAAACTTAAGGTTGTTTCTGCATCTTGCGGCGTTCGTATTTTGCCTGCCACTCCTAGTTTTACACCATGTCGCTCTAAATCGGTGAAATATTTCATGAGCGTTTGACCCTTCAGTGTCGCATCTTCTGGTTCTTTGGACACATCCCAAAGTGACATATCCAAAAAATCTATCCTTGGGTCACTTAAGAGTTTTTCAGCGGTAACGATCATGTCTTGGGTCTGCAGTCCATAACGCTCAGCTGATAGTCGGACACCGATGATGAAGTCATTTCCACAGCGCTCACGAATTCCCTCAATGATCTCGAACAGGATTCGCATTCTGTTTTCAACATTTCCGCCATACTGGTCTTCCCGCTGGTTTGTCCCAACTGCTAAAAAAGCGCAAAGGAGGTATCCATGCGCGCCATGTAGCTCGACACCGTGGAACCCAGCTTTCTCCGCTCTAACAGCTCCCTCGATGAAGTCATCAACTAATTCTTGAACTTCCTGCGTTGAAAGTGCTCTCGCACCGCTTTTTTCGTCACCAGAGGGAGACACTGGCGCACAACCAATGACTTCTTCAGAGGTTCGAAGCCCACCATGGTGTAATTGAACAATCGCGAGACTGTTCTCAGCCTTGATTGCATCTGCGACGCGAGTGAGCCCCGGCAAGTGCGCATCTGACCAGATCCCAAGCTGTCCAGGGAACATCTTTCCGACCTCTTGCACATGAGACGCGCATGTCATGGTCATCCCGAAGCCACCTTTTGCTCTCATGATTAACCACTTGAACTCATCTTCCCCAAGTGTTCCGTCGCTATTGCTCTGTTGATTCGTCAAAGGAGCAAGAAAAAACCGGTTTTTTATTTCAGGTCCGCGTTTAAATTGAATGGGGTCAAGTAAGGATGTCATGGAAAATCTATTTTTTAGTTGTGAAGTGGTGACTGAATCAATTCACCATGATAGCCTGAAAGTCGAAAATGTATTGTTTAAAAGTGGCAATAAACGTGTCCGATGCCACTTGAAAAAACTTGATTGAATTCAAGTTTGTGAGATGGGCACTCATGTTGGAGAAGCAGTAATGAAACGTTACGGAGAATTTTTAACCTCTGATGAGGACAAGATGTTCGTCGAGGCGGTCAGAAAGTACATCGACAATGAAGTCATGCCCGTGAGAGGTGCGCTGGACGAGGACTATTCAGTATTTGAAAAAGTAAACCAAGGGTTGGTCAATTTAGGAATTCAGAGAAGAGGTTTTGCTGAGCGCTACGGTGGCCTTGGTATTCGCTCCGCCGTGACGGTGTGCGCGATCACCGAGGAAATCTCTCGAGGTGATGCAGGGTTATCGTTGCATTGTTTGCTCACACCATGGTCACTTGCGGCGGCGATGGGTGCCAGGAACGAATACCTGATGGACAAATTCATTCCAATGTTTGCAACGGATGAACCTCGCGTTGGTTGTATGGCAATTACTGAGCCTGCTGGGGGATGCAACGTTGAGGATGGGGCTGAACGAGCAAGAACGATTCGGACTCGCGCGCGACGTGAGGGTGACGAGTGGGTGATCAATGGTGAAAAAATGTGGCCAAGTGCAGCTGGTGTTGCCGACCTTTATTGTGTCGTGTGCACGACAGAGGAAGATGATGATGAGGATAGTCTTGCTCTGATTTACGTGCCAGATGGCACGCCTGGATTAACTTTTGGCAAACCCGAGCCGAAAATGGGCATGCGAGTGACTGATGTTAACGCCGCAATTTATTTTGATAACGTGCGTGTTCCAGTCGAGTATCGAGCGGGTGGTCCGGGAGTTGACTGGCAGCTTTTTCGAGGAAATATTGCATGGGGTCGTCTTACTAGTGCACCTATGAGTTTGGGTTGTGCTCAGGCAGTATTGGAGGAAGTCATCGAATACACCTCACATCGCTCATACGGGGGTAAGCCAGTGCGAAATCACTCATTACAAGGCGCAATGATTGCTGACATGGCGATCGGCATTGAGAGCGCCAGGTCGTATTACATGAGCGTGGCTAAGATGTTCGATAATCGTAAAGTCTATGGTGGTGTGAACGAGGACTATCTTCTTGGAAAGGCGAGTGCTGCGAAGGTATATGCGTGTGATGTGACTGAAATGGTCTGCGCCAAGGCGATGGAGTTGATGGGGTCTTACGGGTACAGCACTCAGGCTCCCATCGAGAAATATATGCGTGACAGCAAGATTATTCAGCTTTGGTTGGGCGGGGCTCAGTTGGGTCGTTTGGATGCAGCTCAGAGCCTTTATCCATACAATCCAGCTCAAAAATCAAAAAGCTAATTAGGTGGCGGGTGTATCATACGCCATGAAATAGCGCCGCCACCGGTGAAACCAGCTGTCCAAACTTCAGTGGAGTGATGCCCGACCGCGGCGTTCGCAGTCGGGTTTGTTTTTTGATGGAGTAGTTGTTGAATAATTCTGAATTGACCCTGCGCCGATTACTCGGCGAAAGAATTCTCCTTTTGGATGGTGCGATGGGCACCATGATCCAAGCACATGGACTGAAGTCCGAAGACTTTCATGGTGATGAGTTTTCCGGGCATTCGCACGATCAAACTGGTAACAATGACCTTTTGACTCTGACGCAACCGTCGGTGATTGCATCGATCCACGACGCATATTTGAGATCTGGTTCCGATATTATCGAGACTAATACCTTTAATTCAAACTCTATCTCGATGGCGGATTATGGTCTTGAGCGAGAGGTTGTTCGATTGAATAAAGCTGCCGCGCAACTCGCGCGAGATAGGGCTGATCACTGGTCTGCTGAGACTCCTGACAAGCCAAGATTTGTTGCAGGCGTGTTGGGACCAACAAATGCAACAGCGTCTATAAGTCCAGACGTGAATGATCCAGGAAGCAGGAGCATCACGTTTGATCAACTTGTTGTGTGCTACGACGAATGTATCAGGGGACTTGTTGAGGGCGGCGTGGACATTCTCATGATCGAAACAATCTTTGATACGCTAAACGCGAAAGCAGCAATCTTTGCGGTCGAGGAATATTTCACCCGAGAGAAGACGCGTCTTCCTGTCATGATTTCTGCGACGATCACTGATGCGAGTGGCAGAACTTTGAGTGGTCAAACGACAGCCGCATTCTGGAACTCTGTTGCCCATGCTAAGCCGCTATCAGTGGGTTTAAATTGCGCGTTAGGCGCAAAAGAGATTAGGCCTTACATTGAAGAGTTATCAAAAATATCAAGTGTTTACACCAGTGTGCACCCAAATGCAGGTCTACCGAATGAGTTCGGAGGCTATGATGAGGAACCGAGTGAAACAGCCTCATTTTTAAAAGAGTTTGCGGAGTCTAAATTTCTCAATATTGCTGGTGGTTGTTGCGGCACAACGCCAGAGCACATAAAGGCAATCGCGACTGCACTTAACGATGTTGCGCCGAGGGAGATATCACACATTCCGCCCTCGTTAAGATTGTCTGGATTAGAGCCACTAACCGTTGATGATGATTTGCTCTTTGTGAATGTTGGTGAGCGCACCAACGTGACGGGTTCACGAGCTTTTGCGAAATTAATCCTCGAGGAGAGATACGAGGAGGCGTTGGAGGTCGCGAAGCAGCAAGTTGATAACGGCGCTCAGGTGATCGACATCAATATGGACGAGGCGATGTTGGACTCGAAGCACGCCATGGTTCGTTTTCTAAATTTGGTTGCAGCGGAGCCGGATATCTGCCGAGTCCCGATCATGTTGGATTCGTCTAAATGGGAAATTATTGAGGCTGGGCTCAAGTGCGTTCAGGGTAAGTCGATCATTAATTCGATAAGTCTGAAAGAGGGTGAGGAAGAATTTATCCGTCAAGCTAGACTTGCGATGAAATACGGTGCGGCAGTCGTTGTGATGGCTTTTGATGAGGCTGGCCAAGCCGATACTCTTGAGAGGCGAGTGACGATTTGTGAGCGCGCATACGATGTGCTTACGAATACGGTTGGTTTTCCTAGCCAAGATATTATTTTCGATCCTAATATTTTTGCCGTTGCAACGGGAATTGAAGAGCACGCGACTTATGCACTCGATTTTTTCGAGGCGGCGCGGTGTATCAAAGAAAAATTTCCGAACGTTAATATCTCGGGTGGGCTGTCGAATGTTTCCTTCTCCTTTAGGGGTAACAACGGCATTAGGGAGGCGATCCATACGGTGTTTCTCTTCCATGCGGTCAAGGCCGGCATGTCCATGGGCATCGTCAATGCCGGGCAGTTGGGCGTTTACTCCGACATCAAGCCCGATTTGTTGGAACATGTTGAGGACGTCCTCTTCAACCGCCGGTCCGATGCCACCGAGCGTTTAGTGAGTTTTGCTGAGGAGTACCAGGCCGATGTGAAAACTTCTCGGGAAGACTTGTCTTGGCGGCAGGGGACTGTAAACGAGAGACTAACGCACGCGCTGGTGAAAGGCATTACCAAATACATCACCGAGGACACCGAGGAGGCTCGACTTGCGGTCGATCGTCCGATACAAGTGATTGAGGGTCCGTTGATGGATGGCATGAATGTTGTCGGAGACTTGTTTGGGTCCGGGAAAATGTTCCTGCCACAAGTTGTTAAATCTGCCAGGGTAATGAAAGAGGCCGTAGCTCATTTAATCCCGTTTATCGAGGAAGAAAAAAAGAGAACCGGGAGCGGTGGGAGTGCTAAAGGAAAGATTGTTTTGGCGACGGTCAAGGGAGATGTGCACGATATCGGGAAAAATATCGTGGCGGTTGTTTTACAGTGTAATAACTTTGAGGTCGTTAACATGGGCGTCATGGTTCCTGCTGATAAGATTCTCGATAAAGCCCGCGAAGTTGAGGCCGATATGATCGGGTTATCTGGGCTAATTACCCCGTCGTTGGAAGAGATGGCGTATGTCGCTTCAGAGATGGAGCGCCAGGGGTTGCACATACCATTACTCATCGGTGGGGCGACTACCTCGCGTGTGCATACGGCGGTCAAGATCGAGCCGAAATTCCCTTCGGGGGTGACGATTTGGGTGCCCGATGCCTCCCGCTCTGTCGGGGTATGTACACAGCTTGTGTCAGATGAACTGAAGGCGGCCTATGTGAGCGAAGTGAGGAAAGACGCCGAGAAAACGCGAGCGTTACATCTTGGTAAAAAAGGAAAAGGTGCTCGTCATACGATTTCCACGGCTCGAGAACATGGGTTTCGAGTCGATTGGCAAAGTTACACTCCACCTAGACCAAAGAAAATGGGCATTCAGGAGTTCACGAATTATCCGTTGAGAGAAGTTGCCGATCACATTGATTGGACGCCCTTCTTCCAGACTTGGGAGCTAGCTGGGCGATATCCAGCGATACTAAACGACAACGTTGTGGGTAAGGCTGCCAACGATCTCTTCGTCGATGCGCAGAATATGCTCTCGAGGATCATCGACGAAAATTGGCTTGAGGCAGCGGCTGTCGTTGGATTATTCCCGGCTCAACGCGTAGGAGATGATGTGGAGATTTTTGTCGATACGGACCAAGCTACGCCCTCTCATCGATTACATTTTTTGCGCCAGCAAATGGTTAAGCCGAGCGATCGTTTTAATCAATGTTTGGCGGACTATATCGCGCCTGAGGGTTCTGGCGTTCAAGACTTCATCGGAGCATTTGCTGTGACTGCTGGTCTAGGGATTGATGATCGTGTGGCTGCGTATGAACGCGCGAATGATGATTACAATTCGATCATGCTAAAGGCCCTTGCCGATCGACTTGCAGAAGCGATGGCGGAGTTGATGCATTTGAAGATACGTACCGAGTGGTGGGGATATGCACCTCAAGAAAATTTGGGTATCGAAGAGCTGATTAGTGAGGGCTACCAAGGGATCCGACCAGCACCAGGGTATCCGGCGTGTCCGGACCACTCTGAAAAGACCACATTGTTCGATTTACTTGGGGTCGAAAGCCGTTTTGGTATGAAATTAACGGATTCGTTTGCCATGCTTCCTGCCGCCTCCGTCAGCGGATTTTATTTCTCTCACCCAGACGCTCATTATTTCGCGGTTGCCAAAGTTGATCGTGATCAGGTGGCTGATTATGCGGAAAGAAAAGGGGTCAGTATTGCTGACGCAGAGAGATGGTTAGCCCCTAATTTGAATTATTAGTTGGCGGCTTATGTCGAGCGTTTGAAGGACCTCTTCGGGGGGGTAGGCGTTAACAGTAGGAACTTTTCTCCCTCACTGATCTCGGACACCATTAAGACAAAAGTCCAGAAATTTCGAATTTTCACAGTGTCCCCCGCACAACCTGAATCTTTATCGCTGACTTATTTCTCGCTAGCGCTTTTACTGTCTGTTGCTGTAAATACATTTGACGCACGCGCGGAGATTCATTACCAGGTTAACGTCGACAATAAACTCTCTGAGCTCTCAGTTCAGGCTTGTTTTGGCGACTATGTTCCTTCAGTTTTGGTCGCAGAGTCGCTAGACGCTACGGTTGCGCTCATTGATGTGCGTACAGAGTCGGGAGAGGCCATTAAACCTTCCGGGGTGATATCGATGCGGGACGTTGCTCCGGGTTCTTGCTTGTCTTATCGCGTAGATATTTCAAGAGGTGTCCAGCGGCACGATATGACTGGTCCCAAAGTGTATAAGTCAGGAGGGGCGACAGGTGTATCTAACGGGCTTTGGTTGTGGAGACCAGAGATTTTGCCTCAAAGTGAACAGTTTATCGTCGAATTTTCTCTGCCAACCGGAATCGCTGTGGCGACTCCTTGGGAGCAACTTCATGAGGCAGCCTACAAGATCCAACCAACACCTTACGAGTGGCCTTCTTGGATTGTGCTCGGAAAATTTTTCGATGAGACTCTAAACATTGGAGACACAAAAATCCGTCTAGCGATATTAGACGGCACTCCGAAAGTGAATTCGATTGAGTTGTTCAAGTGGCTCGAAAATGAGACCAATATGGTCCAGTCGGTTTTGGGTACCTTCCCCCACCCCAACGTTCAAATCTTAGTGTTTCCAAATGCTCGAGCGAGAGAGCCGGTTCCAGTCGCGTATGTGACGAGAGGTGGTAGCCCGACACTTCACATGATGATTAATCAACGTCGCCCAATCGAAAACTTTTATTCTGATTGGACCGCTACTCATGAGCTCGCACATCTTTACTTTCCATTTATTTCTCCTGACGATGCATGGCTTTACGAGGGTTTCGCCAGTTATTATCAGTACGTTGTCCGCGCGCGCTCCGGCTTATTGACTCCAGAGGAGGCGTGGACCAATCTACTCTATGGATTTCGTAGGGGGGAGAGAGAAGCTTCCGCTCGAGACGAGTCGCTGTCAGATGCAATTACTGGAATGTATCGAAGCGGTCCCTTTATGAGAGTCTATTGGACTGGGGCTGCCATCCTTTTAATGGCTGACGTAGAGCTTCGACATGCGACGAATGGGTCTTGGTCGCTAGACCGTGTGGTTCAGGCGTATAACGAATGTTGCATGAATGGACTACAACCTTCATCGGCAGAAAAACTTCTTGCAAAGTTTGATGAGTTGGTTGGATCTCCGATATTCACCCCATTAATGCAGCGGTTTATCAATTCGAAGCAGTTCCCGGATTTGAGTCAAGTGTTGCGCGATTTGGGGGTCACGACGGACGGTCATTCGGTCGTTTTGAGGGTTGACGCATCAAAACGGAAGATTCGAGACGAAATCATGTTAGGCGATAATCAGCAAAGCGCATCCGTCAAAAAATACGAAAAGTAAGTTTGTTAGAAGGGCTCGTATCATTCACCGAATAAGCTCTGTGATATCCAGCGTCGGGCTGCTTCCGCCGAACGAAAGTTTGGGTAACATGACTTGATGGCATATTTACTCTCACTGTTTTATTTACTCTTTTCGTTTGCTGCAATCGCAGATGATCACATTGAATTTAAGTATCAGGTAGCCGTTGATACTGAAGCATTCAAGATGGACGTTATTGTTTGCAGCGCAACAGGTCTGCCGGACTCGTTGGTAATGGGGGAGTCAGCACTTCTATATGTCTCAAATCTTCGCACCCAGTCCGGTGATTCGTTAGGCGCGGCCCAACAAAAACTAACGATAGCCGACCCTAACGCGGGTAATTGTTTTTTATATGATGTTCACCTTCGACCTAAACGAAGGGGAGAGCAAAGGGGAGGCGCCGAAACGCGTCTCATAGATGAAGCGAATCTTTTGACGTCTATCGAGGACTGGTTAGTTAGGCCGAGTCCTGACGTCAAAGCGCGGCTGAACGTTCAATTTATTAGCTCTGATGGAATACATATCTCAACGCCGTGGGAGCGTGTGACCGATAACGAATTTATCGTCAGTAAGGAGTTCTCGAATCACGAAGGGATTGTTGCGTTTTCACGTTATCCAATCAAGACATTCAAGGTCGGTGGCTGTAATGTAGAGTTGACGTTCATGAGTGGATTCACCGAAGTATCTCAAGAGGATATGTCTTCATGGGTGCGGCAGGCAGCTCAAGGTGTGTCGAGGTTGATGGGTCGTTTCCCTCTGTCAAGAGTTCAGGTTGTGATTAGCGCAAGTGACAGAGGGTCCGACACGGTTCCTTGGGCTTACGTTACGAGGGGCGGAGGCGGTGGTGTTCACCTCTTGGTGCAACGGTCTGTTACGAAAGAACAACTTGATTGGGATTGGAGTTTATCTCACGAGCTTTCACACTTTTTACTTCCCGATATCGATACCGGAGATTATTGGCTCATCGAGGGGTTGCCGACGTATCTGCAGCACCTCTCGATGGTCAGAGGCGATTTGATTACTTCGGATGAAGCATGGCGGAGGCTCCGTCAGGGGTTCATTGAAGGGAGCAGAACAGGCGGGGACATCTCTGTCTTTGATGCCATGTCGCGCATGACTCAACGAGGTATGTATCGAAAAATTTACTGGGGAGGAGCGGCATTTTTCTTCGGGATTGATGCGCGATTACGGCAATCTAAAGCCCATCTTGATGGAATACTTGGCGTACTCTCGGCATACCATGACTGCTGTTTTAATTTCTATTCCAAAATCGCTGGACCGGATTTAATTCAACAATTCGATAGTCTCAGTCGTTCCGATGTTTTTTCCAAAGCTGTGCGCTCGGACATACATGATGTGATGTTCCCAGATTTTGAAAAAATTTTTGAATCTCTTGGGTTGGAATTTTTTGGTCGTAATTTGATTGTGGTGGATGAGGATCGCGCTACGATCTCGAGAGATATTATGAGGTCTGTTAAATAATTTGAGACGAGGTTGTGGCCGTGGCTGATGAAGATCTTAATTTTTTACCTGCTCACGAGATGGTGGAATTGGTGTCATCTCGCAAATTATCCGCCACAGAGCTGCTTGAAATCCACCTTGCTCGTATTGAACAGGTGAATTCCAAGATCAATGCGATAGTAACGTTAGATGTTGACCGCGCACGAGAAAGTTCCAGATCGATTGACTCGCGCATTGCGCGAGGCGAGCCTGTGAGACCTCTTGAGGGTCTACCTATTGCGCACAAAGACCTCACACTGACCAAGGGCCTGACGACTACTTTCGGTTCCACACTTTTCGAAAATTTTGTGCCGGATCAAGACGCATTAATTGTGACGCGATTAAAAGATGCGGGCGCCGTGACTATTGGCAAAACAAATACACCTGAGTTCGGCGCTGGCAGTCAAACCTTCAATAACGTGTTTGGTGCGACGGTGAACCCGTATGACTGTTCGCTGACATGTGGTGGTTCTAGCGGTGGCGCGGCGGCAGCCCTAGCGAGCGGGATGATTCCGTTAGCTGATGGCTCGGATTTAGGCGGGTCACTTAGAAACCCAGCCGCATTTTGTAATGTTGTCGGTTTGAGGCCGTCGACTGGTCGAGTCCCGGCCTGGCCAACGACCTCAGCTTGGTTTCCCCTCTCGGTGCTCGGCCCCATGGGGAGGACGGTTCAGGACATCGCATTGATGATGTCGGTGATCTCGGGTTTTGATGATCGTTGTCCAATTTCGATATCTGAGCCAGGTTCAATTTTTTGCGAGCAACTTGACCGGGACTTCAAAGGTGTTCGGGTCGCCTGGAGCTCGACCCTAGGCGGCTTGCCGGTTGATAAACAAGTCACGGACGTTTTGGCGAATGCCAGGCGTTATTTAGAGGAGCTTGGTTGTATTGTCGACGAGGTAGACCCAGATCTTAGTGGTGCTGATGAGATTTTCCTTACGCTTCGTGCTTGGCACATGGAGACGACTTTGGGTGAGCTGCTAAAGAGACATCCATCAAGCTTCAAGGACACCTTAGCTTGGAATATTGGGGAAGGTTTGAAATTATCCGGTCCTGATCTTGGCCAGGCCGAGCGGTTGAGAACCTCTTTGTTCGAGCGGCTAAATCGCTTTATGCAAACGTATGAGTTTATAATTTGCCCCGTGACGCAAGTGTTACCGTTTGACGTAACGCAACCGTTTGTAAGAGAGATCAACGGCATACAACTTGAGAATTATTTGGAATGGATGAAATCTTGCTTCCAGATTAGTGTCACGGGTCATCCGGCTTTATCAGTCCCTGCTGGATTTTCGCCTACAGGGTTGCCAGTTGGTATGCAAATTGTTGGTAGATATAGGGATGATTTTGGTGTCATGCAGCTGGGCCACGCTTACGAGCAAGCCACAGAGTTTTGGAAAAATCGTCCTGATTTGTAATTTATCGGAGGAAATTGTTGTGAATGTTGGATTGGTTGATCGTGTGAAATTTGTAATCCGAGGGTTACTGGTGTTGTTCCTGGCCGCTGTTGGATTTCAAGGTGTCGCCGCTGAACGTGTATTCGTTAATGAGTTACAGGGTATCTGGTTAGAGAAAAATTACTTGGATACTTTGAAAAGCACAAAGTCACCGCATGTGGCGGGAAGTGACGCCAAACCAATGTTGATTGCGATTCGGAAAGAGGGACGAGTTTATCCTTATTTCGCGACTGATCTTAATCAGGCGACGCTGATGATTGTGTTTGATGTCGAGCCTGGTGAGGAAGAAGACACGTACAGGCTAGTGCTTGGTGAGAGAAACGCACCGACATCTGCGGAAGACATTGTTTACGTCTGGTTTAAAGGAACTAAAGATGCGGACGGACAATTCCGTACTTTAGAGATTAAAGAGCCCCTGGTCATGAAGGGTAAGTGGGCGACATTTGTGCGTGGCGGTCGAGAGTTAGGGCCTATCATCAATGAGATTGCGATCGCTGGAGAGTATCTCGATTCAGATAACAAGCAGTGGATATTTACGAATGAGGGTGCCGCGACGTTTCCCGGAAAGAGTCCTTTTTATTACGAGGTATCCTTGACAGCTGACGGTGCGAATTGTGACTACATTGAAGCGGAGGATTTGCAATCAGACACAGGGATAACGTATTACGGCTACAGATGGACTCAATCAAGTCAGTTATCTTTGTTTGCGGCAACGTTAGTGAACGATAAAGTTCGCTGTGAGAAAGAGCCGTTCGCAGTATTGACACCAATGTGAATATTTACTTTGATATTTTGTAACACTTTCTTGGTTTGCTAAAGGAAACTTATGGATAACTTTGACCGACAAGCCGCTCGTGGTAGGGTCGATAGTGTTCAGCAGGCCGCTGAGGAAGTTAGGGCGATATTACAAAAGCACGAGATCGTCGAGGGATTGGTGCACCGGCAAGAAATGCCGAGGCAAGATTTGGTTGAAAATCTTGTTCAGAAGCAAAACTTTATCGAGCTAAAAGATAAGCTCGATTCATTACACCCTGCTGATATCGCGGCAATATTAGAGCAACTGCCTCTTGACGCGAGGATGGTCGTTTGGAATCTCGTCAAAGCGGACCTCGATGGGGAGATTTTGCTCGAGGTTTCCGATGCGGTCAGAGCAACCCTGATTGCAGACATGGATGCCGATGAATTGGTCGCCGCGACCGAGCAGCTAGAGGCAGATGAGATTGCTGATCTGGCCCCAGATTTGCCTGATGAGGTGATTGCCGACGTATTTCGGTCGCTGTCTACTGATGAGCGTACGCAGCTAAGGGCTGCGATGTCGTACCCAGATGATACGGTGGGTGCGCTGATGGATTTTGAAATGGTAACCGTTCGCGAAGATGTATCTCTCGATGTTGTACTGCGTTATTTGAGGCGACTCGATAGATTACCGGCAAATACGGATAAACTTTTCGTTGTAGATCGACGAGACATACTAAAGGGAGTTTTGTCCATTGGCGACCTCATAGTTGCCTCACCTGAATCAGAGGTATCGCAAGTCATGTCGACGGATATTGTTACGTTTAATCCAGATAGTGATGCAGAGAGTGCAGCTCATGCTTTCGAGCGTTATGACTTGGTCTCTGCGCCGGTTGTGGATGTTCATAACCGAGTGGTCGGAAGAATGACAATTACCGACATTGTCGATTACATCAGGGAAGATGCAGAGCAAGAATCCCTCGGTAAAGTCGGTCTTCGCGATGAAGATTTATTTTCTTCCGTATGGAATAGTGCGAAAAATCGATGGTTATGGTTGGCTGTGAATTTAGGAACAGCATTTTTTGCATCACGGGTGATAGGTATATTCGAGGATTCAATCGAGAAGCTAGTAGCGCTGGCGGCGTTAATGCCAATTGTGGCTGCTATTGCAGGTAACTCGGGTAATCAAACGGTTACTTTGATTGTGCGTGCGCTTGCTTTTGATGAAATTACGCGCAGTAACGCTCGTAGTCTTTTATTTAAAGAAATAGGGATCGCGGTCGTTAATGGCTTATTGTGGGGATCGATTGCTGGTCTGTTTGCTTGGATATTGTACGGAGATATGTCGCTTGGGCTCGTGATGTTGAGTGCGATGTTGTTGAACCTCATTGTTGGCGCAGCAGTTGGGATGTTGGTCCCCTTGTTTTTACAACGAATCGGGCGAGATCCAGCGATTGGATCTTCGGTGCTTCTCACGTTTAGCACAGACAGCATGGGTTTTTTTATTTTTCTCGGCCTAGCGACAGTTTTTTTGGTCTGAACTTCCTCGTCGTGGAGAGGGTCTGAGGATAGTCTACTTAAAATAATAATGTGATTCCATGGCGCTTCGATTCTCAGATCCTACAGTGTTACCCTCAGATATTACGCCGGAGACTGTTTTTAATAACAGACGACGATTTATATCAGCGTCTTTCGCTTCGTCATCGTTAATCTTGCTCCCCAACGCGAGAGCGGATCAAGTAGCAAATAACTCAAAGGTATCGTTAGATTTTAAGGAAAGTGAATTTTCCACTGATGAGGAGTTGACTTCAAAACATGATGCAACGACTTATAACAATTTCTATGAATTTGGTACGGACAAAGAAGACCCCGTGAAACATGCGCACTTAATGAAAACTCAGGGCTGGCAACTAAGCGTTGAAGGGGAAGTTCATAAACCAAAAATATTTGATTTAGACGCTTTATTGCAGCTCGCACCGCTAGAGGAGCGAGTCTATCGTCTAAGGTGCGTTGAAGCATGGTCCATGGTCATTCCTTGGTTGGGTTTTCCTTTAAGTACATTATTGAAGATGGTCGAGCCTACAGGTAACGCAAAGTTCGTCGAATTTTTATCCTTACATGATCCGGAGCAGATGCCGGGACAAAATTACAACGTACTCGATTGGCCGTACATCGAGGGACTACGTATCGATGAGGCGATGAATCCATTGACCCTTCTCACTTTAGGGATGTATGGCCATCGTTTGCCGAACCAAAACGGGGCGCCGGTCAGACTGGTTACCCCTTGGAAATATGGTTTTAAAAGTGCCAAGTCGATTGTTAAAATCAAGCTGGTTGAAAAGCAGCCGGTGAGCTCATGGAATAAAGCGAGCCCGAATGAGTACGGTTTCTACTCTAATGTAAATCCAGCGGTATCTCATCCACGATGGAGCCAAAGAAAGGAGAGACGCATTGGAGAGTTTTTCAAGAGGGATACGATGATGTTCAATGGGTACGGTGAATGGGTGTCTGAACTTTATCGTGATATGGATCTAACTAAATATTTTTGAGCTAAAAAAGTTTTCACGTTTAACCCGATGGTGAGTCTCCCGTGTTGAGTGCGCGAAAGATTCGCATGTTTTGCGTGGCGTTGTCCTGTTTTCCTCTTCTTTATTTGATTTTTAAAGGCGCTAACCAAGATCTCACAGCGAATCCAATTGAATATGTTTCTCAGTTTACTGGTTGGTGGTCTCTTACATTCTTGATCATCACATTGTCAATTACACCGGCTAGAGAGATATTTAATCAACCTCGACTATTCCCTCTTAGAAGAACTTTTGGATTGGTAACTTTTTCTTACGCTTCTCTACACATGGCGATGTGGGCATTTGTCGATCAACTGCTTGATGTCGAGGCGATCTTTCAAGATGTGACTGAGAGGCCATTTATTTATCTTGGCGTTGGGGCATATATTGGCTTGACCATATTGGCGTTGACTTCACGTTGGAGTATCAGAAGACGGATTGGCGAACGTTCATGGGAGCGGCTCCATAGAGGGATTTATGTTGTGAGCCTCTTGGCTGTCAGTCATTTTTTTATATTAGTCAAGAGAGATACGACTGAGCCTCTTCTTTTTTGTTTGGTATTACTTGTGCTTTTAGGTTACCGAGGTATCTCAAAAATACTGAGTATGACTCGGTAAGCCATGAGGGTGGGAGATCATTTTTTTTCGTTGCCTAAGTTTTGTGTGGTGATATATGTCCCAAGCAAAATGCCGACAAATCCAATCAAATCGATCGGGTGAAGAGCCTCTTGCAAGAAAATCCAAGCTAGAAAAGAAGCAACGACTGGCTCTAGAAGAACGATTGTTGAGACAGTCGTAGCGCTCAGTGTCCTTACGCTTAAATTAATTAACGTGTGACCGATCAGTTGCGGCACGATCGCGATTGATACAACGTACGTAAAAGCAATAGTTGTTAATTTAAAAGATGAACCGCGATCGAATAACAAAATGAAAATAAGCACCCAAATAGTGCTCGCGAGATATGTTAAAAAAACATATGTCTGGAATCCAATTGCGCTGCGTAACTTACGGCCTATGATGAGATGTGCCGCAATCGATATTGCCCCGATAATCGCGAATGCCTCCCCGAGCATTGATGATCCTTCGTCGGATGAAGTGACATGATCCGGGCCATAAAAAATAAAATAACTACTTGCTAACGCGAGGAGTATCCCGTAACACGCTCGTCTTGATGCGGTTTCCTTTAAATAAAAGTATCCGATGAGTGTGACCCATACTGGGGTTGTTGTGACTAAGAATGTGCTCTTCGCGACTGTCGTATGTTCAAGTGAGATGATCCAAAATATAAAGTGGCTTGCTAGAAAAAAACCGGATATGGCCACTGTAAAAAAAATCTTTTGGTCGAGGCGTTTGAATTCACTATAGATTCGCTGCCTAAAGAAAGCACCGATTAGAAGCGTAGCGATCCCCATTCGGTAGAGAGCAATTACGCTGGATGTTGCACTTTCGATTTGAGCTTTTCGGACTAAGATCGCCGCTGTTGATATGCATACAACGGCGAGCAGTAAGACGGTTTTTGCGTTTGTCTTGTGAAGCCGAGGCAGAATTGTTTTATTAGTTCAGTTTGTCGGGAGGTGCGGGCGCAGTTGGTAGTGCATACACATCAATGCCCTCATCCTGAAGTTCTTGAATGGCCTCGCCCGAGGCCTCTCCACGAATTGAGCGGTTTTCGGTTTCGCCGTAGTGAATTTTTCGCGCCTCCTCTGGAAACTTAGAGCCTACATCCTCAGTATTTTTTACCACGTACTCCATAAATTTGTTGTGGAGGTCCTGAAGATTGATTCCTGCGAGGGCGGTTTCCTTGCTTTTAACGCTAGGCAGGGTATTTTTAGTCGCATTTTTGGTGCTGACATAGGGCGCTGACAATTTCTTCGATACGTCTACCGAGCCGCATGCTGGGCATGCGACCTGGTCATCTGCCAATTGTTTATCGAAGTCCTCAGGTGATGTAAACCAGCCCTCAAAGTGGTGTTCTTGATCACAGGCTAAGTTGTAAACGATCATGTTATGTGATGCCTATTGTGTGTTTCTAGAAATATTCTACCGGATTAAGCCTTCAGCTTTTATGTTGGGGTATTGATGTGGATTTCAAGGCCTTTATTACGTTAAGCAGCCTTTTTCGAGCGCAATAAGATCGTCCACGGTCTCTCTTGATCGGATTAGCTGACACGTGTCACGGTCGACTAACACTTCTGCGGCTCGGGGTCGAGTATTGTAGTTCGAACTCATTGTCATCCCGTAGGCTCCCACCGAGTGTATCGCGAGTACATCTCCTTCACTTGCGTCCAATGAGCGATCGGTGCCCAGAAAGTCTCCTGTTTCGCATATTGGCCCAACGACGTCATAGGTTTGATGTGAACGAGTATCTCCCAATTCTGCTGATGATGCTTTTTCGATGCGATGATATGCGTCATATAGTGATGGGCGCGCTAAATCGTTCATTGCTGCATCAACGACAATGAAATTCTTGTGTGGCCCCTCTTTCACATATTCAACACGAGTCAGGAGCACGCCGGCATCTCCAACGATCGATCTCCCCGGTTCGATGATGATCTCCTCGTGTCGACCCCGCATCACCTCACATAGCATTGACACGAATGATTCGCGACTCGCCGGCACCTCGTCTTTGTATGATATCCCTAGCCCACCACCAAAATCGATATGTTTAACTCGAATTCCTGTTGAGGCAAGCTTGTCGGCAAGATCAATAATAATTTCTGCTGCCTCCCGCATCGGTGCGAGCTGCGTGAGCTGAGAGCCAATGTGACAATCGATACCAATAGGTTCAATGCATGGCAGGTCTTTAGCATGTTGGTAAATATCGAGGGCATTCTCAATTTCCACGCCAAATTTATTTTCTTTGAGACCAGTCGATATGTAGGGGTGCGTTTTGGCATCTACATTTGGATTAACGCGAAGACTTATCGGAGCAGTTTGGTTTAATTCTGAGGCGATAGTCGAAATTCGTTTGAGTTCTGAAACGGATTCAACATTGAAGCATTTGATACCAACCGCAAGTGCCCGCGCGATTTCCTGATGATTTTTCCCAACACCAGAAAAGACGATTTTTTTTGGATCTCCTCCGGAAATGAGGACGCGTTCGAGCTCACCCCCAGAGACAATGTCAAACCCACTCCCAAGTTTTGCCAGTAATTGAATGACAGACAAATTTGAGTTTGCTTTGACGGCATAGCAGACCAAATGATCGAAGCGGTCGAATGTTCTATCAAAGCTCAAGAAGTTATCTTTGATTGTGTTTGCAGAGTAGACGTAGCATGGGGTGCCGAATTGCTGTGCAATATCTACTGATTTGAGATCTTCGACGTATAGATCCTTCCCCAGTCGGTGGATGGTCATTTATTAGTCTCCGATGATGTTTGAGTCGTTGCTTCGCAATTCTCCCCCTCTTTTTTCGTGCTTTGAGGGTCTTGGCAAACGTTTTGTGTCGTCGCTGTATCGCCAGTAGGGAGGTAGAGTGGTCCTGTTTGTCCGCAACCAGAGACCCCATTGATAAAGAGTGCGAGAGCAATCCCCTTCAGAGCGACTTTGTCGTAGCCTCTATCCAATCTTTAACCTCGTCTATGAGCTGGTTTGGATCTTTGCTCGTTGTCGGTATGGGTGGCCCAACCACGACTGAGATCATCCCAGGCTTTTTTAGGAACGCATTTTTCGGCCATACCTTACCAGCATTATGAGCGATTGGCACTATGGGAACGTTTAATTTTCGAGCGAGCCATGCCCCTCCAATTTGGTAATCACCGGTTTCGTCAGGAGCGACGCGAGTGCCCTCAGGAAATATGACGATATACCATCCATCGCGTATTCTATTGTTTCCTTGTTCGAGCATTTTTTTTAATGCGCGTGGACCGTTGCGCCGGTCAATCGCAATCGGGTTCATCATCGCAAGACCCCACCCAAAGAATGGAATCCACAGAAGACTTTTTTTCAGTACCCACACCTGAGGGGGGAGAAGGACTTGGAAAGCCACAGTCTCCCAAGCTGATTGATGCTTCGACATAATCACGCAAGGCGTTTTTGGCAGATTCTCGAGACCGTCGACCTCATATCTGATGCCAACGATTAATCTCGCGGTAATCGTAACGAGTTTGGACCACGTGGTGATGATTCGATAACGACCTCGTGCACTTAACGGCGCTGTGAGCGGCGCTATTGTCGCGAAAATCACGGTCAGGGTGATTCTCAAAACCTCAAAGAGGACACATCGGATGATAGAGATCACGAGGCTGTCGAAACGAGATACTTTACAGCTTCATTGAGGTCGGAGAACTCTATCGTACTCGGTGGAAGTTGCGAATCCTGAGCCGTCTTTTTCCCCTTGCCCGTGTGTACCAGTATTGGTTGCGCGCCAACAGTTGAAGCCGCCTGAAGATCTCTGAGCGAATCCCCGATGAGAGGCACATCCGTTAAATCAACGTTAAATCTTTTCGCGATCCCGAGTAACATGCCTGCCTTTGGTTTTCTGCAATCGCAATTGATTTCTGCCGGATGAGGGCAGAAGAACAGCGCATCGATTCTCCCACCGACATGCGCTAGAGCTCGATACATCTTGTCGTTTATGGCGTTTAGAGTAGACATGTCAAACAGACCTCGTCCAACCCCCGATTGATTTGTTGCAACCACTACGCGAAAGCCCATGTGATTGAGTCTTGCGATGGCCTCTAAACTTTGGGGAATTGGCTTCCATTCGGACGGACTTTTAATATATTGATCACTGTCTTCATTAATTACACCATCTCGATCGAGGATGACAAGCTTCACTGTTTTTCCTATTGAGTCGAGAGCACGGAGAGGTCTCCGACGCAGTTCATCAATATTGAAAGATTTGATAGCAATGCAAGACGATTTGTTTTTTCCGACTCATCATCACTGATCACCATTACATTCTCGAAGAACTGGTCAATAGATTCTCGAGCTGTACAAAGTAACTTGAGGGCGTCCCCATATTTTCGGTCAGAAATGTAAGAGTTGATTTCTGGTGTAAGCGCGTGGATTGTATTGTGAAGCGTGATTTCCTCGCTAAGCGAGAGTAGTGATTCATTGATCGAGTTTGTGAGTGCTGGGTTTTTGTTTAAGATGTTTTTGATGCGTTTATTTGCCGCGGCAAGTGCTTTTGCATCATCTGTATTAGAAAATGCTTGGAGTGCAATGAGTCTGTCCTGAACTAAGTTGAGGCTATTTGACTCTGTTGCGAGAATGGCTTCAATTTCTTCACTGGATGCTCCGCGATCTTTTAAGTACCCACGGAGGCGGTCTATGATGAATTCTTTAATCGCGTCGTGATCAATGTTTACGTTAGGGTTGTCGGAGAATAACTCTTTACCCCAATTGATAAGTTGATCGATCCGTAGGTCTAAGTTATTGTCGATGAGTATTCTGATGATTCCGATTGCTTGTCGCCTAAGGGCGAATGGGTCCTTGTCCCCTGTGGGGGTAAGGCCAATGCCAAAAATACCGATGAGCATCTCGATTTTATCTGCGAGCGCAACGCAAGTTGACACATCGTTTGTGGGCAGCGAATCATTTGCGAAACGAGGCCGGTAATGCTGCTCTATGGACTCGGCAACGGTATTATCCTCACCCTGTGCTCTTGCATAGTAGTTGCCGATAATTCCCTGGAGTTCGGGGAACTCGCCCACCATATCGGTCATCAAATCTGCCTTACAGAGCCATGCGGCTCGGCTAGTTTTTTCGACATTAATGCTTTGGCTTTCGGCGATCGAAATCGCAAGTTTTTGAATACGTACTACGCGCTCGTACTGACTCCCAAGTTTGTTGTGGAACACCACCGCTTTGAGTTTTTCGACTTGGTCAGTGAGCGGTGATGCGAGGTCGGATTCGTAAAAGAACTGAGCATCAGCTAGTCGCGGCCGGATCACCTTCTCGTTACCCTCAATAATATTTTTTGGGTCATCACTTGCCATATTGCTCACAATGAGAAACTTTGCTGCTAGTTTCTTTTTTTCGTTGAACAGCGGAAAGTATTTCTGATTTGATTTCATCGTGAGGATCAGGCATTCCTCTGGTACCGATAAATATTTCTCTTCAAATTTGGCCGGGTAGACGACTGGCCATTCCACGAGTGCCGTTACCTCGTCTAGCAAAGCATCATCTTCATCGATCAACAGTCCATGGACTTCGGATTGACGTCTTAGCTCGGCCAAGATTTTTTTCTTTCGCTCGTCAAAACTAGCAATAACGTACCCATCGTCCAGCATGATTTTTTCGTAATCGGACGCTTGGGTAAGTTTGATAACTTTTTTTGTTGACAGAAACCGGTGTCCTTGTGTCGTGTCGCTGGCGACAATGCCCAGGCAAGAAACTTCGAGGGTTTGGGAGCCATGGAGCACCAACAATCCACGAGCTGGTCGGGCAAACCGCACGGTCTCAAAGGATGCCTCAAGCTGATAGGTCATTACTTTCGGAATGGGTAAATTTGAAATCGATTTTTCGATCGCTGCTTGTAATTCAGCTTCTAAGCTCGCCCCTGCCTTTGTGTGGTGGATATGCAAGAAATCCATCTTCCCATCGTTCCGAACTACGATATCTTTTACGCTATGAATCGAGAGATTGAGGCTTTCTAGTTTTTTGACAAGTGAGGTGCTGGGAGAGCCGTCGTCAGTTAAGCCAACTTTTTTTGGCATCAGTTTTACGTCGACTGTTTGTTGTGGCGCAGTTGAAAGCACCTCATCAATGAGTACGGCTAGTCTTCTTGGGGTGCTAAAAATCCTGTGTTGCGTGTTCTCTGAACACAATTCTTTTTGCTTTAAATGCTGAAATATCTGGTTGCCAAACTCAACGCCCAACTTTTTTAAAGCCTTGGGAGGGAGCTCCTCGGTCAGCAATTCTACGAGAAGTGGTTTGCGACTCATGCTCTTAGCTCTTCGTTCAGGTGGGATCTTATTTCTGAGATTTCCTTGGATTCTTCTTGGTTGAAGATTGCCTCGATTAAGTTCATCGGAGCACGCTCAAAGCCAGTTTTTTTTCTAGATGCTAAGTAAGCATTTGCGGCGAGTCGCGCTAGGGCTCGTACTCTGCCGATGTAACTTGCTCGTTCAGTCACAGATATCGCTCCACGCGCATCTAGTAGATTGAATGTGTGCGAACATTTCATGACCAATTCGTAGCCAGGTAGCGGAAGCTGAGCTTCAAATAGGCGTTTCGCTTCGATCTCAAAAGCGGTGAAATTTGTAAATAGAAGATCCGTGTTTGCTTTTTCGAAATTGTATGTGGATTGTTCAACTTCGTTCTGATGAAAAACATCCCTGTAAGTGATCCCTGGCGCCCAGTCGAGATCGTAAACGCTATCTTTTTGCTGAAGATACATTGCAAGTCGCTCCAAACCGTAAGTGATTTCTCCCATGATCGGTTTACAAGCGATTCCCCCAACTTCCTGGAAATAGGTAAATTGTGTGATCTCCATCCCGTTAAGCCACACTTCCCAACCAAGCCCCCACGCCCCCAACGTCGGAGATTCCCAGTCGTCCTCAACGAATCGGACATCATGATCGCGCGGTTCGATACCAATGACACGTAACGACTCGATATAGAGGTCGATAATGTCGGCAGGGGAGGGTTTTAGTACAACCTGAAATTGATAATAGTGTTGTAACCTATTCGGGTTCTCGCCATACCGACCGTCTTTGGGGCGCCTTGAAGGCTGGGCATAAGCTGCTTTCCATGGTTCTGGTCCAACTGCTCTTAGAAAGGTCGCGGTATGAAACGTACCGGCACCAACCTCTAGATCGTAGGGCTGTAGCAGCGCGCATCCTTTAGAGCTCCAATATTTTTGGAGCTCTAAAATCATGTCTTGGAAAAAAATCATATGAATCAGCAGAAATTGGTTACTACGTAATTCGCGACATTTTACCTTGTTTGGTCTTTCGGTCTAACCAAAGCCATCATTAAACATGCGAATAGGATCGATCCGCAAAGGACTAATATCGCAGAATTCCCCCAAATTACGTACGGCGTGGATCCAACGCGACCTAAAACTTGTGATCTCAAGATTGTGCGGTTGAACTGATCGGCTTGTTTTACGATCTGCCCTTTATGATTGATGTGGGCCGTGATCCCCGTGTTCGTGACACGCAACAGATCTCGCCCACTCTCAAGCGCTCTTGCTTGTGCGATCTGCAAATGTTGCCATGGTCCAATAGAGTTGCCCCACCAAGCATCATTCGTAAAGTTCGCGAGAATCGTCGCTTCGGGGAGCTGTTTGATGATTTCCTCACCAAAAACGTCCTCGTAACAGATATCAACACCAATTTTTTCTTCTCCCACTTGGAAAGGTTTTTGCCTCGTCGGCCCAGGCGAAAAGTCCGACATCGGGATATCGAAGTAATCAAATAAGTGAGAGGTCAGCTTATTCGAGGGGAAATAGTCACCAAAGGGAACAAGACGATGTTTTTGATAACGATCGCGTTCATTCATGTGAATATGAACTAAGCTATTGAATAGTCGATCCGAGGAATCCTTTTCTGGAAGTCCTAGAATAATCTCGTTCCCAACCCTGGATGTTGATTCAGATAAGGAAGCCCAAAACCAGCTCGGGACCGAGTGTTCGAATACTGGGAGGGCTGTTTCAGGTAGTAAAACCAGATCGCTACCTTCCCCAACGATTAAATTTTCATAGATTTTTAAAGTCCGGATCGCCCACTCTTGAGACCATTTGACGTCTTGAGGGATATTCCCTTGAATCATCGAAATGGATAATGGTGCCGCTGACTTTTCCTGTGTCCAACTCGGGAAATATAGTAGTAATGCAGCTAGCATTGTGATGCCGCCAGGTAATAAACCAACAAAAATCGAACGTTTCTTTATATTCTCGGTTCTCATGTCTCTAATCTTCTGAATGGCGTAAGCAACACTCCCACTGCAAACAGCGGAGGCTAGGCTGACGCCATAGACACCAAAAACCGGAAAATAAGTTGATAGCGGACTAGTTGGTACGTGGCTATATCCGATCGCAAGCCAAGGAAAGCCAGTTAAGAACCAATCTCTTGTCCAATCAGATAGTGCTAAGCCAACTGGAAAGACGAGGGTGAGTCTAAGAGTGGTTGCCTTGACCGATTTTCCTAGCGCACACTGGACGAGGCCGAGAGGCAGTGCGAACAATACACATAAAACAAATACCGCAATTCCTGCTAACAGGGGATGCATGTTCCCATAGTCATGAAGGCTAACGAAGATCCAATGCACGCCCGATAACAGTAGGCCGAGTGAAAAGCAGAACGATGACCAAAAAATCTGTCTTGGATTTTGGTTGTGTAGGATTAAGAATAGCCCGGCACTGGTGATGACGGGAACTGACGACATGTGAAATGGGGCGAACCCGAATGTGGTGAACCCGCCCAAAATGAGCGCGGCAATCCCTCTGTGCCAGAGGAGTTTCCGTAATTTAAGGCTCACCGGTGCTGTTGATATCAGATGTCAATTTAGTGACTGACAAGGTGTGAATCCTACGACTATCCGCCCGAATGACCTCGATATCAAGATCACCGATTTTGATCCGTTCACCTTTGCTCGGAAGTCTCCCGATATGAGCTAGGACCAAGCCGCCAATCGTATCGAAGTCTTCATCTGGAAAACTTGTGTTGAAATATTCGTTGATATCCGATATCTCTGTCACTGCTTTGACTCGATACGCTCCCGTATCCGAGCCAATAATATTCGCTTCAGACTCATCAAAATCGTATTCGTCTTCTATTTCGCCCACGATTTGTTCCAGCACATCTTCAATCGTGATCAGTCCTGCAACTCCGCTGTACTCGTCAACCACGATAGCCATGTGATTGCGATTACTCCGGAAATCTTTCAGTAAGACGTTGAGGGGCTTCGATTCGGGGATGAATACAGCCGGTCGCAACATGTCGCGCACGTCAAAGTTTTCTGGATCGTTGTAATAGCGCAAGAGATCCTTTGCAAGCAAGATTCCAAGGACATCGTCCTTGTCATTCTCATGGACAGGAAAGCGAGAATGATTCGTCTCTACGGCTATTGATAAGACTTCGTTCATTGGCAATTTGATATCAATCATGTAGCTTTGCGATCGGGGAATCATGATGTCTTTCGCACACATTTCAGATACCTGAAGCACACCCTCGATCATTGACAAGGCATCTGAGTCGAGTAATCCTTTTTCGAATGAGGATCGCAGTAAATCAATCAATTGTTGTCTGTTTTTTGGAGCTGCTCTCAATAAATCGTTGACACGCTCTGCCCAACTCGGGCGATTTTTTTTCGGGATCATTTTGAGTAAATGTTTTAGTAAATCAATATGGATTTTTAAACCCTAATCCGTCGAGAATATCTATTTCCAACAGTTCCATGAATTCGCGTTCCATTTTAGTTCCGTGGTCGAATTGTTGAGCATGAAGGGTCGCGTGTATTGATAAATGCGCAAAATGGGCGCTCAATTCTTTTTTTTGTGCGTGCGCTTCCTTAATCATCACCGGCACGCAGATTGCGATGTCAGCGGTAATAGGTCGTGTTTCAGGATAGGGGAAGGTCAGAACGTTAGTCGCATTTTTTTTGCCACGAAAATAGTGATTCAGTTGAGCACTTTCCGCAGTGTCGACGAATTTAAAGGTTAAGTCAGCATCCTCAAACAGCGCTTGCGATATCCAGTATTGGAAGTCTTTTCGCGATGGGAGGTTTTCCCATGCCTGATGATTTTGGATGTTTAATTGAAGTTTTGGTGAGCTCATCTAAACGATATTCAATCGTCGTGATTCATCCGTTCGTAAGCATTAACGATTCTTTGTACTAACGGGTGTCTGACAACATCCTCTGATTCAAAATGTGTGAACGCGACCCCTTTAATGCCTGACAGTATCGATGGGGCATCTTTTAGGCCGCTCTTTTGTCCTTTGGGTAGATCTACCTGAGTACAGTCCCCGGTGACGACCGCACGGCTGCCGAATCCCATACGAGTGAGAAACATTTTCATTTGCTCTGGAGTGGTGTTTTGAGCCTCGTCCAAGATGATGAAGGAGTGGTTGAGCGTCCTGCCACGCATGTAGGCGAGTGGCGCGATTTCAATCGAATTTCGTTCGAATAGTCTTCCGACTTTTTCGTAACCCATTAGGTCGTACAGGGCATCGTAAAGTGGTCGGAGATAAGGGTCGACTTTTTGCGCCAAGTCTCCTGGAAGAAAACCTAATCGCTCACCCGCTTCTACTGCTGGGCGAACTAATACGATTCTTTTTATTGTTCCTCGCTCGAAAGCATCAACCGCGGATGCGACGGCGAGATAGGTTTTCCCTGTACCCGCAGGTCCGATACCAAACGTAATTTCGTTTGATTGGATTTGCGCTAAGTATTCCGTTTGTCTCGGAGTTCGGCCTCTAAGGTCACGACGTTTCGTCTGAAGCACAATGGCGCTCTGCGAAGAGGGGATATCTAATTTCCTACTGATCTCTACGATACCAAGTTGTATGTCTTCAGTATCTAGGTTTCTCTTTGAGGAGTCATAGAGTAGCGCCAGAGTATCGGCGGCGATTCGAACCTTCTTTTCGTCACCGACCAGTGTGAATTTCTCACCTTGCCTGACGATTTTGATGTCAAGCTCTCTGCCGATTTCCTTGATATTCTCATCAAGAGCGCCACACATATTGGCTAGCCGAGCGTTGTCGACAGGGGAGAATTCGATTTCGGTGGTGTTCAATCTGATTGCGTGAAATATAGTGTTGTCAAAATCGTAGCATATCTCGAGGATGATCTGGTCATCGTGTGACGATCACCCCTTTTAGGGAGTTTGCAAGTGATTCTGTAATTTCGATATCCACCATGTGGCCTGTTAGACGGTTATGCCCCTCAAAGTTAACTACTCGGTTGTTACTTGTCCGACCCGTTAATTGTCCTTCCCCTTTTTTTGACGCGCCCTCAACTAGAACAGGATATGTTTTGCCTACCATCGCTTTGCCGTATCTGATTGAATTTTGATTCAGCTTATCCTGTAGTCGTTGAAGTCTGTTTTTTTTTAACCTCTAGAGGGACGTGATTCGGTAATGCTGCTGCCGGCGTTCCAGGCCTGGGGCTATACATGAAGCTGAAACTTCCATCGAAATCGACGTCTTCTACGAGTCGCATTGTTTCTTCAAAATCTTTGTCTGTTTCTCCTGGAAACCCAACGATAAAATCAGAGGCAATAGAGACAGAGTGGCGAGCAGTTCTTAAATCTCGAATGATTTCCCGATAGTGGTCGCTGGTGTATCCCCGCTTCATCGCTTCCAAAATCTTGTCAGAGCCTGATTGCACGGGAAGGTGAACGTGATCAACTAACTTGGGTAATGACTGGTAGCAATCGATGAGCGCCTTTGAAAATTCCTTGGGGTGCGATGTGGTGTACCGAATACGTTCGATGCCAGGAACGTCGGCGACATGTTCTAGTAGCAATGAAAAATCCAGAGTTTCACTATCTTGTTCCCACATGTATGCATTGACATTCTGTCCGAGCAATGTGACCTCTCGTACACCCTGAGTTGCTAGCGTCGCAACTTCAACCAACACGTCGTCTAATGGACGAGAGATTTCTTCGCCTCGGGTGTACGGCACCACACAAAAGCTACAGTACTTGCTGCACCCCTCCATGATCGATACGAATGCTGTAGAACTCGAGGTTAATTTTGTTGGCAGTGTGTCAAATTTTTCTATCTCTGGGAAAGAGATGTCAACCTGTGATCGACCACTCGTTTTTCTTTGACTCAATAGTTTAGGCAGCCGATGCAACGTTTGTGGACCGAATACTAAGTCCACGAAGGGTGCCCTCGAAACGATTGCTTGACCTTCTTGAGATGCGACACATCCGCCGACTCCGATTATAAGGTTGGGATTTTCCTCTTTGAGGCGCCTGACGCGCCCTAGGTCGCTAAATACCTTTTCTTGCGCTTTTTCTCGGACTGAGCAAGTATTGAAGAGGATCAGATCTGCATCGTCTGGGACGTTTGTTTGCTCGTAACCTTCGTGATCACGCATTAGGTCAACAATTTTTTCAGAGTCGTACTCATTCATCTGACATCCGAACGTTTTGACGAAGATTTTTTTCATATTGGGTTGGTTAAAGTGTTCAAACTCTGAATTCACCTAGTATTTTACAAGAAGCCTCTTGTATTGATTCGGGTTCAGTGAATAGATTCTAATGGCGATCCGGTGTGCGGGGTCTCTTCATGATATTCAATTGCTCTGAGTCTGGGATTAGAATGACCACTACGCTAACACTGATCTAATTTTCATGACTAAGTCAAAGTTGTTTGCTGGGCTTCAAGGGATTCGCCGGGCTTTTTTCTCGCCTAGCAAGTGGAAAAAGTCTTACTCTCAATGTGCGGAAGACTTAATCGTCGAATTTATTTTTAAATCAAGGCCTATAAAGAGTAAGGGGTTCTACGTTGATGTCGGCGCACATCATCCGAGACGCGGATCAAACACATATTCCTTATACAAGAAGGGATGGAGGGGTATCTTGGTCGACATGGAATCGGACAAGGTGATTGCTGCTCGGTTAGCTCGGCCGTTTGATATTTGTGTTCAAGCGGCAGTAAGTGATGGGGAGAGGGATGTCAATGTGTTCAGCCCCGGGGCGTTCTCGACGAAGACAACGATCGATCCAAAGAGTGCGTTTAGCGATAGTTCTGCAAGTTTCGTTAAGACTGCCTCGGTGCGCACGACAACCTTGACGGATATATTAGACGATAACAGCTGCCCCGGCGATTTTGATTTTCTCAATGTTGATTGTGAAGGGCACGATCTCGCGGTGCTTCGTGGGTTAGATTTTGAGAGGTACTGCCCAAAGGTGATTTGTGTCGAAATCTGGGAGGCGAGCAAAGGCATTGAAGCGCTGATGGATAGTGAAATCCACGTTCACCTATCTAAAAGTGGATACGTTCTTTTCAGTTGGGCAGTCCTGTCCGCTATTTACGTTAGAGGGGATGGCTGAACGAAAGAAGTATTTGCTCTTATTTACGGTATCTGAGCTTCCTGAAGTAGAGTCCGAGCCAGTACTTTCGGAACTGCTCAAATCGACTGGGCCACGATAACTTATAGTTCTCACTTGCGGGAACATACCAACTGTTCAATCCAGTTCTCATGATTAGTTGGTAGTCATTCGCCTGTAAGTGCTTGTGTTTATCGTGTGAGACGACATGATCCTCGAGAAGTATCAGTGAGGGTTGCCATTTGTTGAGGTCAAAACCATCAAAAAGATCCAACTCGTGGCCCTCGATGTCGATCGACAAGAACTCAAACTGCGCCGGGACGTTATTTTCTTCGAGTATTGAATCTAGAGTTCGACACTGTACTTTGATGGTGCCGTTTCCCTCGCTCGCTAATGCGATGGGTGCGTTGTTCAGTGTCGAGTGCCCTCCGGCAACCACCAGGTCAAGTTCTTTGTGATGATTTGCTTTGTTTGAGCATGCGGCTTGAACCACGATTCCATTTCGCTGTTGTCTTAATAAGTCGGCGCAATCGGGTAGAGGTTCTACTAAAATTCCAGACCATCCGATCTGCTCAAGGTGGTAACTCTGAGATTGTATGGTCGGATGATTTGCTCCAACATCAACGTAAAATCCCGTTGTTTGATTATTGAAGAAGTATCTAATGAGATCTTGCTCGTCTCTGGGGTGATTCTTGAAACGGAAGACTTGTCGATCGGATAATACGTTTTTCACTGCTTCCTCCGATGCGTCTCCCTCAAACGATTGTTCGAACCAGTAACTGTGAGTCACCCGTATCGATCAACCTGAGGAAAGGAAATTTGGTGGCGATTCAGGGACTCGAACCCCGGACCTGCGGATTATGATTCCGTCGCTCTAACCAGCTGAGCTAAATCGCCGTTGTGCCTTTAGGCAGGCGAGGAGAGTAATGTCAAGGGAAATAATTGTCAAGATGCTTCAATATATCGAAGTTGCAAACAGCTTGTAAAATGAACCAATGAAGTCGGTAGATGTGTTAATCGTGGGCGGTGGGATCGTAGGGTACGCGCTAGCGGGCGCTTTGGGTCGATTCGACCTTTCCGTCATGCTTTTGGACCCAAACAAAGGGTCGATTCCGACGCGACCCACCACTGGAGTATACCCGGCGTCTAACCGAGTGTTCACAATCAGACCATCGGTGAGAGATTTCCTCAGGAACATAGGCCTCTGGGGCGCAATTGACGAGTCCCGGTCCCAAAAGGTCTCCAAAATGTTGATTTATTCAGGCGCTGACGCGCCGCTTATCTTCGATGCGTATCAGACCGGTTTTGACCAGCTTGCGACTGTCGTCGAGTATGAGGAACTCATTCGCGTTACCTCGGGGTCGGTCAATACACAATCAACAAACGTCGTGGAAGCAGGGTTTGAGGGTGTGACTTTGGATAAAGATCGTGTCATCGTCGAGACCATTGTCGGTCCTATTTCATGCAAATTGCTGGTGGGGGCAGATGGGGGAAGCTCAGAGGTGCGAAAGGCTGCAAATATTGATTTTACGTATCACGATTATGAGTACACAGGTGTCGTCGCCAGTTTCTCGACTGCCCGCTCGCACGCTGGAATTGCGTATCAAAAATTTGTGGACCGGAGTGTGATCGCATTTCTGCCTTTGCCCTCCGGTAGAACTAATTTAGTTTGGTCGTTGAAAAATGAGCTAGCGCGCGAGTTGAATGAGGGCAACATCCTTGAACGAGTGAGTGCTTTATTCAACCCGCTCGGCATTCGAGCACTGGAAACCTCCATCGGCAAATTTCCGCTTGGTAAACTAAAGGCGAGTGCAACATGCAGTGGTAGAGTCGCTCTAGTAGGCGACTCTGCGCATCAGTTTTTGCCGTTGGCGGGCCAAGGATTGAATGTGGGGCTATCAGACGTTCAAAAACTGGTCGAGCTCATTGCTTTCTTTGGTCAGGTTGATCCTGGTTCCGATGCAGTTATAAATCGCTACCGAAGGGCCCGGCGAGAGGAAATTGAGAGTTTTAGTTTTGTAACAGGGGCGATTCACGAATCGTTAATCTCCTCTCGGCGTATTGGTGAATTATTCAGGGATACTTCGCTCGATTTGATAAATCATTGCCACCTGGCAAAACGGTTTTTAGTAAATAAGGCCGCGGGGTACGATTTTTGAGGATGACAGAATGCAGAAAATTACTGGATTGATATTACTCGTTAGCGTTTTAATGGCACACGCGAATGATGAGCTGAGAAGACACCTCGAAGAACGGTTTCCTTCGGCTCAAGTCGATTCGGTGATCGAGACTAATTTTCTAGGTCTCTACGAAGTCGTCATTAACGGATCTGTTTATTACGTCGATGAGGAATTCACACACCTTTTTGATGGCAGCCTGATTGAATTGAGTTCAATGAGAAATTTGACCTCCGAGCGGAATGCTCAAATTGAGGCGGCAGCATTGAAGGCCGTTGAGATACCGTTCGATCAGTTACCGCTAGATGATGCGATCAAAAGAGTATTTGGTAACGGAGAGCGCAAATTCGCCTATTTTGCTGACCCCAATTGCGGTTACTGTCGCAAGTTTGACAAAGAGGCACTGGGAGCCGTGTCTGACGCAACCCTATATATTTTCCTCTATCCGGTAATTACCGAGAAATCTATCCCAATCTCTAAATCTATTTGGTGCTCGGATGACCGCGCTCGTGCTTGGGATGATTACGTATTGTCTGGCGTCATGCCGACAGCTCCGAGCACATGCTCTAATCCAATTGAAGACAATCTGGCCTTTGGGAAAAAGATGTTGGTCAGGGCTACTCCAACTCTTTTCTTCGAAAATGGGGCGAGAGTGAGTGGTGCGTTAACTCTGGAGCAACTCGAAGAGCAATTAAACACAGCCCGTTAATCGATCACCGGCGGGACATGCTGTTTTCCTGTGACTAAGGACTTTGGAATGAGCACCCACATCGCGACACGTTGTTTCATGCTTCCAGCCAGTCGTCCAGCTTCGTCGCCGAACCCCCAAAAGTAATCCGCACGAATCGCGCCTTTAATGGCGCCACCTCTATCTTGAGCGTACATGAGTCGTGCTAATAATTGCTCTGAATTGGGCCGCGTTGTATCGATAAAAACCGGGAATCCCGCGGGCACATACCGGTTATCAACAGCGATGCTGCGCTCGGGAGTGAGTGGTACGCCAAGGGACCCAATGGGTCCTCCGAGAGTCTGAGGTAGGTTTCTAAAGAAAACGTACGAAGGGTTTTGCCTCAGTAAATCGTCGAGGCGAGTTGGATTTTCTCTGCCCCAATTTTTGATCCCCTGCATTGATGCCTTGCTCAGAGGCAAGTCACCTCTATCGACCAGGATTCGACCGATTGATCGATAAGGATGCCCGTTCGACTTTTCAAATCCAACCCGTACAATTTCTCCATCCTCGAGCTCGATTCTCCCTGAGCCTTGAATTTGTAAGAAAAAAAGTTCGACTTTGTCTGCGACCCAGAATAGCTCCTTACCACTTAGGTTAACAAGCCCCTCTTCTATTTCTTTTCGTGTGTAGTACGGGACGTACTGCCCTGCTGATTCCCTCGCGATTCCTCGATAATCTTTTAACGATGGATGCTGATCGGTATCAACGGACACCAGGTCATCCGGGGCACCGTAGATGGGATAGGGGTAACGCTCACTTTGCGTTCGACTGCCTTTTAATAGGGGTTCGTAATACCCGGTGATTAATCCGCTCTCAGAACCGTCATCGTTGATGATTTTGAATGGAACGAAGAGATCTTCATAGAAATCTTTCACGGCCAGATCGGATAACTCCGGAATGTTGTTGCATATGGTTTCCCAAGCGGCGTATTTTTTGAGGGCGCTGCATGACTGTGTCAGAGCTGGAAGTGTTTCAACCAGATCGTCGGTTAGCCAGTGTGGAATCTGTGTCCAATCCGTCGAGATAAGGTGTTCGTGAGATTTTAGTCCGTAAATTGATAACAACTCACTTTTTGGTACGATTTCGTCATATCCTGGTCTTGTGGCGTTGTTGTTCTCTTTTTCGATCGACTGCTCGATCACAGGCGGGGCCGAAGTGTCTGGATCTCGGTGCGTATCGAACGACGTGCATGCGCCTGTGAGAACAACGAGAGCTAGGATCGACAAACGCATTGATCGGCCTAGCGCGGATTGTGTGTTTCTATGACCTTTGGATTCATTATTGAGCTTCACGGAGGCTAAAGAGAATGTTTTGGGTAGTGTTCGAGATCTTACTTGGTTTGGGATTATTCCTCTTTATTATTTGGTGGACGATCCCAAAGAAAAAAAAGTAATCACAACGGCGACTCCGTTTTGTTACTAGTGAAGTGTCCTCGGAACGCTTAGAGAAAATTGTGGGATGGTCGCCTCGAACTCCTGACCATCCTCCGCCCTCATCGTGTAGTGTCCCTCCATCGTTCCCACGGAAGTCTCGATAGCCGCCGCGCTGGTATATTCGAACGATTCTCCAGGAGCGAGCTTAGGAAACTCGCCCACGACGCCTTCGCCGTTAACACGCTCGATTTTCTCATTCGAATCCGTGATGACCCAGTGTCGAGTGAGTAATTGAGCAGCAATATCACCTGTGTTATCAATTTTTATGTGGTAGGCGAAAAAGTACCTGGAAGCTGAGGGGTCAGACTGTTCGGGGATATAGATAGACTTGGCTGTGACCGTGATCTGATACGTCGAGTTGGTAGGCATTGTAAAATTTGTAAGTAGTTGTGAAGGTTTACGTCTTTAATAATCCACTATCTGACGCGATGCTTCTTGGAAGGTTCGTGTATCTTTCAAATCGCAACAGTTGTTTTTTAATGGGGTCATATGACCAACTATAGAATTGCTCCGAGTATCTTATCAGCTGATTTCTCATGCCTGGGCGACGAAGTCAGGGCAGTCGAAACCGCTGGGGCTGATTTGATTCACTTCGACGTGATGGATAATCATTATGTTCCGAATTTGACATTCGGACCCGCGATATGTGCCGCAATTAGGCCACACACATCGTTGCCGGTTGACGTGCACCTGATGGTCGAGCCAGTGGATCGGTTGGCCGAGGATTTCGCCAAGGCAGGGGCGGACATTGTCACCTTTCACCCAGACGCAGTCAGTCATGTGGACCGGACCATCAACCTCATAAAGTCAGCTGGATGCAAAGTCGGTTTGGCATTCAATCCCGCCAGCCCACTGGATGTGCTTGAGTGGACGCTTGACCAAATCGATTTGGTGCTGATCATGTCTGTGAACCCTGGGTTTGGGGGGCAGAGTTTCATTCCGTACAGCCTTGACAAGATTTCGGAGGTGCGTGACCTCATTGATTTGACTGATCGGGAGATTTGGTTGGAGGTGGACGGAGGCATTAAACCAAACAACATTACCAGTGTTGCGGAAGCTGGCGCGGATACGTTCGTTGCTGGGTCGGCAATTTTTGGCGCAGACGACTACCACACTGTTATCCAAGAAATGAAAGGCCAACTCGCTAATTGTCTTTAGACTCGTTTTGGCGTGGGCTCACCACAGTTAATTGATCATGTTGTTTCATAAAAGTCCTGATGCCTATCCCATCAATGTGTCAGTTATCGCATTTGATTTGGACGGTACTTTAGCTGATACGTTACCCGACCTATGTGCTGCCACTAACCGGCTAGCGAGCGACCTTGGGCTTGGACCCGTCAGTGAGGCCCTGGTCGGAGGTTTCGTTGGTCGTGGAATTGAGCACTTAGTGATTGAATTGCTCGGCCACGCAGGACTTCGTGTTTCGTCAACTCGCCAGGCTCAGTTGGTGGCTAGGTTCAAAACCCACTACGCCCAGTGTGTTTGTGATAACACCAGGTTATTCTCGGGCGTTAGGGAGACGCTGGAGCAGCTGACGAGATCGGGTTTTTACCTTGCTTGCCTCACGAATAAAAGTGAAGCCTTTACCGTGCCAATCTTGAAAAAATTGGAGATTGACTACTTTTTTAAGCGCATCATTTGTGGCGATTCTTTAGCACGACGGAAACCCGATCCGCTGCCGCTTGAGCATTTGGCGGATTACTTCGGTGCGAACACGAGCCAAGTATTACTCGTTGGTGATTCCGTGACGGATACGCAGTGTGCCAGAAACGCAAATTCGCCAGTTTTTTGTGTGCCTTACGGATACCGTTCCGGAATGGGTGCAGAGGAGTTAGATTGTGATGTGCTGATTGATGATGTTCGAGATATCCTGAAGCTTGTAAAAAATTAGAGTTTCAGAGATAACTATAATGACGAGGTATCGCCGAATGCCCGGACAAACAGTGGTAACAGATACGAATTTGGATTGAATTTGAACAAAGAAGAATACAAAAAACTAGCCGATCTCGGATTCAACCACGTGCCCTTGGTGTACGAGAGTTTTGCCGATTTAGATACCCCGTTATCTGTTTACTTGAAATGCGCTGACTCGCCTTACTCTTATTTGCTGGAGTCGGTTCAAGGTGGTGAGCGGTTCGGCCGTTATTCGTTTATTGGCTTGCCCGCGACAAAGCGGTATGAAGTTTGGGGGAAACGCTGCCTGGAAATTTGTGACGATGTTGTCATTTCTGAGGAGAGTCTAGATGATCCGCTCGATTGGATTAACAGGATAAGAGAACGAGTTATTGCCTATTACCCACAGCACCTGCCAAGGTTTTTGGGAGGCCTGGTCGGTTACTTTGGTTATGAGACTGTTCACCTGATAGAGCCAAGGGTCGCTAAAAATATTGATAAATCAGATCCTATCGATGCCCCTGATATCGTCTTGCTGCATTCTGAAAGGGTCGTCGCTTACGACAATTTGGCTGGTAAATTGTATCTCGTCGTGTTTGGAGATCCGAGCATTGAGGGCTCTTGGGATGTCGCCCATGAACAGCTCCAACTCTTGCGTGCTGATTTAGAGCGTTCTGTCGTGACCCCGAAAGAAGCGAAACGAGCAATTGGCGAGGTTCTAGAAGAAACTCCTGAGGACAAATTTACGGCATCTGTGGATCAGGCAAAGGGCTACATTAAGGAGGGCGACATCATGCAAGTTGTGCTCTCACAAAGGGTGTCGACCCCCTTTAAGTCACCGCCTTTATCGTTATACCGATCATTGCGAGCCTTGAACCCCTCCCCATACATGTTCTACTTCAACTTGAATCATTTGCACATCGTCGGTGCGTCACCCGAAATTCTTGTCAGAGTGGAAAAAGGTGGTGTGACACTTCGCCCGATCGCCGGGACAAGGCCAAGGGGGGCGACAAAAGAAGAAGATCTGGAGCTGGAGGCTGATCTTCTGTCGGATCCAAAAGAGCTCGCAGAGCATGTGATGTTGATGGACCTTGGGAGGAACGACGTCGGTCGTGTTGCGCAAGACGGCAGTGTCCGAGTCACAGACCAAATGGTCATCGAGCGCTACTCTCATGTGATGCACATCGTGTCAAATGTAGAGGGAGTATTACGAGAGGAAATGAACGCGATGGACGTGCTAAAGGCGAGTTTCCCGGCAGGTACCGTATCTGGAGCCCCCAAAGTGCGAGCAATGGAGATTATCGACGAGTTAGAGCCGAGCAAGCGTGGCATTTATGCCGGGGCGGTCGGTTACCTTGGATTTAATGGTGACATGGATCTAGCGATCGCGATTAGAACCGCGGTCTTAAAAGATCAGATGCTCTACGTCCAGGCGGGGGCCGGCATCGTGGCCGATTCTGTTCCCGCCAGTGAGTGGTTAGAGACGCAAAATAAGGCTAAGGCAGTCCTCAAGGCTGCGCAAGTTGCAGAGGCGGGATTAGATCGGCTGGATTCGAAATGAAGTATCGTCATTGTTGTTTTTTTAGTTTTGTTTTTGCCTGCGCTAAGGTTACAGATTATTCATGTTACTGATGATTGATAATTACGACTCGTTCACCTTCAACCTCGTGCAGTATTTTGCCGAGCTTGGCGCCAAGGTGAAGGTGGTTAGGAATGATCAGGTGACGATTGACGAAATAGAGTCTTGCAATCCTGAGTGGGTCGTGATTTCTCCTGGACCGTGTTCCCCCAAAGAGGCGGGTGTTTCAGTTGAGGTGATCAAGCATTTCAGCGGGAGAGTACCCCTGCTAGGTGTGTGTCTCGGCCATCAATGCATTGCTCATGCCTATGGAGGGGTGGTCACTTATGCGAAAACTCTGATGCATGGTAAGACTTCACCTGTCACGCACGATTCTCTTGGGGTATTCACGGATATTCCGTCTCCATTTACGGCCACTCGGTATCACTCGCTGGCGGTTGATGCGCTTAAACTACCCAACTGCCTCGAGGTCACGGCTACCACCGATGATGGCGAGATTATGGGTATCCGGCACAAGGATTTTCCTGTCCAGGGGGTTCAGTTTCACCCCGAATCGATACTGAGCGAGCATGGACACCAATTGCTAAAAAATTTTCTGGATCAAAGGTAGCGATGATGATTCGAGACGTTCTTGAGCAGTTTTTAAAGGGTCAAGATTTGTCGCATGACCAAATGGTCGAAGCGATGAGAATGATTATGGGTGGGAGTGTATCCCCAGAGTTGATCGCTGGGTTTTTGGTCGGACTACAGGTCAAGGGTTACACCGTAGTAGAGATGACCGCAGCCGCCGAGGTCATGAGGGAGCTATCTTTAAAAGTTGAGGTGGTGGACAGAGAGAAACTGGTTGATACGTGTGGCACCGGTGGTGATGGCACGAAGACATTCAATATTTCTACCGCTGCAAGTTTTGTCGTTGCAGCAGCTGGAGGAAGGGTTGCGAAACACGGTGGCCGATCGGTATCAAGTTCCTCGGGTAGCGCCGACGTCCTTGAGGCCCTGGGCGCCCGAATCGATCTTGAGCCACACCAGGTTTCCGAGTGTTTGAATGAGCTTGGGGTGGGTTTCATGTTTGCGCCTTCGCACCACTCTGCGATGAAGCACGCCGCGCCGGTCAGGAAGGCGTTGGGGATCAAGACCCTTTTCAATGTCCTGGGCCCTTTGACTAACCCGGCAGGTGCAAAACGCCAAGTCATGGGGGTCTACGATCCAGCGTTGTTAGTGAAACAGGCGCAGGCCCTACAAAACTTGGGTAGCTCACGTGCAATGATCGTTTGTGGCGGCGATGGTTTGGATGAAATATCTCCCTCAGGAGTGACTCATGTTGCCGAACTTCACGAGGGCCGAATTAGCGAGTACACGGTGTGTGTGGAGGACCTCGGGTTCGCCCCGGTTGATTTATTATCTCTACGCGTTGATGGAGTTGAGCAGGCCGTGAAGATGTTGCGTGATTCGTTGTCTGGAGAATTTGAGCGAGGTAAAACAGCCGTGAGCTTAAATGCTGGGGCTGCACTCTATGTACTGGGACTTCGTGAATCTCTCCAAGAGTCAGTTGGGCTCGCGCGGTCTGTGATTGAGTCCGGTGCCGCGCGTGAAAAGTTAGAGGAGTTCGTCGCGTATTCCAATGCAACATGAGGTTAATTCGGTTTTCCCCAATATTTAAGGTTCAGTGATGGCAGACGTTCTATCGCAAATAGTTCAAACTAAGAGGGAGGAGGTCGCTAAGGCCTCCGCTATTTACTCTCTGCGTGACTTAGAGCAACAAATCCCCGGAGCGCCAGAGCCGAGAGGCTTTGAACGGGCGATTGTCTCTCGGGTAAATCAGGGCGAAACAGCTGTGATCGCTGAGATTAAAAAAGCGAGTCCGAGCAAGGGGGTTATCAGAGAAGATTTTGACCCTGTAGAAATTGCGCTTTCTTACGAGTCCAATGGCGCGACGTGTTTGTCGGTGCTCACCGATCGAGATTATTTTCAAGGTTCACCCGATTTCCTCGTCGCAGCCCGCTCTGCCACGCAGTTGCCTACGTTGCGTAAAGATTTCATGGTGGACCCGTATCAAATTTACGAAGCTCGGTGCATGGGGGCTGACTGTATTTTGTTAATCGTTGCAGCGTTGGGTCAGCAACAAATGCTGGAATTGGCTGACACTGCGAGCAGTCTGGGCTTAGATATATTAGTTGAGTCCCACTCACGTGAGGAGTTATCAAGGGCGCTCGATGTAAAGACTGCGTTGATCGGCATCAACAATAGGAACCTGAAAACATTTGAGACTTCGTTGAAAAATACGCTGGATTTACTAAGCGAAGTCCCTGATGGTCGGACCGTAATTACCGAAAGTGGCATACATGCCGAGCAGGATGTATCGCGAATGAGAGAGGCAGGGGTCAGGGCTTTCTTGGTCGGTGAGGCATTTATGCGACAAACCGACCCTGGTCTTGAGCTTAATAGATTGTTTATGCTAAATGAGTGATTCAGATCAACTTTACGTTAAAAAATAAAAAAAATGTTAATAAAATCAATATATATTTTTGAATTTTTTATTTGTTAACCCGTTTTCGCTTTTTATATTGTCGATTAAACAACACATTAGTGGTCTTTTTCATCAAGTTTTTCTTCATTTGAGCGGAATTTTTTGTCAGACTTCTAGCCAACTCGAGTGAAAATTCGAGGTCGTTTCATCCCAGAGCACATCGTACGAGTGTTTTGGTATGGTTTTATAAATTCTCATATTTGAGGAGATAACATGAAAAAAGCTCTTATAGCCGCAGCAGTAGCTGGTGCATTCGTTGCCCCAACTGCGATGGCAGCTGAAGGTCCTTCAGTTAACATTTACTACCCAATGGCGATTCACTATGGGTGACACGGAAGACAAACAAACGGTCAAAACTCAACTGCTGACGAGACAGTTCAGTGTTGGTGGTGGTTCACGTTTGATGTTCACATGGACAGACCAGCTCAACAATGGTATGTCACTAACCGCTTACGCTTCATTCGGTAACCTTTCACTCTGACAGTTCTGGTAACATCACATCACGTAACTCAAACATGAACTTGACAGGTGAGTTTGGTACGATTGCGATCGGAACAAACGAGCACTTTTTTGAGATCGACGCGATCACAGATGGCTACGGTGCTGACTGGGCGCTTAACGGTACGGCAGCTGGTGGTGAAGGTCTGAACTTCCAGAGAATCGGACAAACTGGCTTCAACTTTACTCGCCGAGATTCAGACTCAATCTGGTGGACTGGTCCTCAGATGAACAACCTACAGCTTCGTGCAGCATACATCATGGGTGCAGCTGCAACTAACAACGATGCTGCGGATCCAGAGGGTTACCAGATCGGTGCGTTCAGTACAGCATACGCGATGGGCGGTTGCAACAACCATACGATGATTACGCAGCTGACGGCTCTGCGCTAGCTACGACGATTATCGAACGCAGACGGAACTGAAGCTTCAGCTGCTACTGCTGGTACTAACGCGGAAGGCACACAGTTTGTCTTCGGTTATGACTTCGGTAGCTTCAGCGCGTCAGTCGGTATGATCAGCATGGAGCAGTCAGAGAACGGAAATACGCGTGAGGCGGGTGGTTACTTCGCAAGCTTTATCATGCCAGTTGACGGTGGCCGAATTATCTTCAACATGGGTGAGCTTGGTGACCAGGACAACAACTCAACAGCTATCAACGACTCAGGTATCCAAGGTTTCGATATTGGCTACCAGCATGATTTGAGTGCGAATGCTTACTCTTTCGTTCGTTACCAGAGCCAGGAACAAGGTGCAAACTTTGACGGCACAGGTACTGATCAAGACCGAAGCAGCTTCATTGCGGGTATTACAGTTTCATACTAATTACATTAGTTGAAAAGTACTGTGATGAAAAGGGGGCTATATGCCCCCTTTTTTTGCCTCGGGTTTGGGATGCGTTAAATTTACAGTTGCGATAGACGCAGCGCTAGACGTTCTAGTTTTTCTTGATTTGAATTGATCCGTTCACGGGTTTGCTGGACGACTTTTTTTGGTGCCTTTTCCACGTAGTTGGGGTTAGAGAGTTTCGCTTTTTCTTTCTCAATTCTCAGACAGCAGTTTTTGTTGCTCAGCCAGCAGTTTCTCTAACTCGACGTCCTTGTCGATTTCAATTTTAAGCATCACGGAGAATTCTGATACCGTCGCGCTTGGGTAATCTTCGACATTTGGCAGAGTATCTCCCGATGCAATGACTTCACTGGATTTTGTCAGTGCCATGATTTCGTTGCGAAGGCTCTCGATAAATCGCTTGTCTCCTGATACATACAGGGGCCACCTCTCATGTGGGCCAATACCTGACTCTGCTTTTAGTGATCTCGCACCCGATACAATTTGCTTCAATCTTGTTAACGACTGATCTGCTTTCTCATCGATTGCTTTGTCCCCGGGAGTTGGGTAGGCCGACGTCATGATGCTGTTTCCAGAAACACCCGCAACTGAGGCGACCTTCTGCCAAAGTTCCTCTGTAATAAACGGAATGATTGGGTGGGCCAACCTAAGTGCTTTCTCTAATGTTCTGATGAGTGTTCTGCGCGTTGCTCGTTGTTGGGAGTCGTCGCCATGTTCCAATTGAATTTTCGCGATCTCAAGGTACCAGTCGCAGTACTCGTCCCATATGAATTGATACAAGGCAGATGCGACGTTATCAAAGCGATAATCGTCAAAACCCTTGTGAACGTTGGTAATGGTTCTCTCCAGCTCGTTACTAATCCATTTGTCCGCGGCAGAGAAATTCAAATATGTACCCGTTGCACATGCCTCGGCGCTGTGTGTTGAAAGGCCACAATCGTGGCCCTCTGTGTTCATTAAGACAAATCGGCTGGCGTTCCAGAGCTTGTTACAGAAGTTTCTGTACCCCTCGCAGCGACTGAGATCGAAATTTAACGTTCTCGTGAATGTCGCCAGTGATGTAAAGGTGAATCGAACTGCATCCGCACCGTAAGCAGGTATGCCTTTGGGATAGTTCTTAAGAAGATATTTTTGAATTTTTTGTTGATGCTCCGCGAGCATCAGACCTTTGGTGGATTTCTCGACGAGATCATCCAATTCAATGCCATCTAATAAATCTATTGGATCAATTGTGTTTCCCTTTGATTTGGACATTTTTTGGCCTTCGGCGTCACGCACAAGGGCGTTTATGTAAACGTCTTTGAAGGGGACCTTCCCTGTGAAGTGGGTCGTCATCATGATCATTCGGGCGACCCAGAAGAAAATGATGTCGAAGCCAGTGACCAGTACGTTCGATGGCAAGTACGTTTCTAGATCACTTGTCTCGTCGGGCCACCCGAGGGATGTGAATGGAACAAGTGCAGACGAGAACCATGTATCTAAAACATCCTCGTCTCTTGTCAGAGTGCCGTTGTACCCCTTTTTGGTTGCTTTTTGTTTTGCCTCTTTCTCAGTTCTGGCGACGTATACACGTCCTTCCGAGTCATACCATGCGGGGATTTGATGCCCCCACCACAGCTGCCGTGAAATACACCAATCTTGAATATTTTCCAGCCAGTGATTGTATGTGGACGTCCAGTGTTCTGGGTGGAATCGGATTTCCCTGTTAGCCACGACATCTAGCGATTTCTTTGCCATGCCGCTCGTTTTTACGAACCATTGATCCGTCAACATTGGCTCGACCACTTCTCCTGTCCGATCAGACTTCGGAACACTTAACTTATGTGGTTTCTCCGACACTAACGCGTTGATGTTCTCAAGATCTCTCAGGATCGCTTTTCTCGCTGCAAATCTGTCGAGACCTCTGTATTGCTCTGGTCCTGATTGATTAATCGTTCCATCGAGGTTTAAGACATTAATCGGTTCTAGGTTATGACGTTCGCCGACTGCAAAATCATTAAAGTCGTGAGCTGGAGTGATTTTGACGCAACCAGTTCCGAACGATGCGTCAACATATTCATCTGCGATGATCGGTATGGTTCTCCCACACAGAGGGATCTCAACGTGTTTTCCAACCAAGTGATTATGTCGTTCGTCATCTGGATTGATTGCAATGGCAACATCGCCTAGCATGGTTTCAGGGCGCGTTGTCGCAACGGTGATGCTAAAATCCTCTCCAACGCCGTCATACTTGATTTCCCAGATTTTTCCGTCAGTCTCAACATTGTCAACTTCCAAATCTGACACCGCCGTTTGTAATTTCGGGTCCCAGTTAACTAGACGATTTCCCTTATAAATAAGCCCTTCCTCGTATAGCCGAACAAATACTTCAATGACTGTTTTGGACATTTTCTCGTCCATCGTGAAGTAACCTGATTCGTTTCCTTCCGTGTCTGCATACCGCCAATTCGCCGAAGCACCGAGGCGTCTCATTTGGCGGGTGATAGACGAACCAGATTCTCGTTTCCACGACCAAACTTTCTCAAGAAAATTTTCTCGCCCGAGCTCTTTTCTTGAAATTCCCTGCTGTGACAACTGTCTCTCGACGACCAGCTGGGTCGCGATTCCAGCGTGGTCCGTTCCAACAATCCAGTTCGTATCTTTGCCTCGCATTCGATGGTAACGAATCATGCAATCCATGAGCGTCTGTTGAAAGGCATGTCCCATGTGAAGCGTCCCGGTCACGTTGGGCGGGGGAAGTTGTATGCAGAAGGACTCTGGTGACTCCTTGTTTAGCTTATCGGTAGATGTATTCTCGAAATATCCTGACTGCTCCCAGAATTGGTACCACTTGTTCTCCAAGTCTTTTGGATCAAAAGTTTTGTTTAGGCTATGGGAATTTGCGGTTTTGTCCGTGTTGGTAGACATTAAATTTTTCTTCTTGGCTAAAAGTGATTGGTTGACCGGAGATGCTACCACTTATGGTGGTGTCTTTTTAATGCGTCGTGGTACGAGCACGGTAATCTGAGGTGATGTCTTGGATTGTTCAGGTGAATCTACCATCTACAGTTTATGCGTTGCGATCGAATAACCTCTGTCTTTGTACCAACGATATCTATTGCGTGCCGCATTAATATTCTCTTCATCTTGACTGACGATCTCGATCACGCGCTTGAACGCACTAAAGTTATCGGGGATTTCAGAGGTCAAGTTTATGATGATGTCGTTGTGGCCATAGTCCGATGTGTCACTAATGATTGCCGATGTTAGATCATGCATGCTATGAGGCGAAGAACTAATCGCAAAAAATGAAGTGGGTTCAGCTCCGTATAGATTTTTCGCGACCTTCTCGCCGTGCCGTTCATTTCGAACGCTAATATGAAGTTTTCGACCCACTGTTTGGGCCTTATATATCAGTTTACCAATCAGGCGGGTTTCGTCTAACACGTTTGTGTAGAAAGCGACTTCTGTCATCGTTGACGCGTTTATTTATTCGAAGCACGATTTATTAAAAATTCGCACAGCAAGGGTACTGGCCTCCCTGTGGCCCCTTTATCTTTGCCGGACACCCACGCCGTTCCGGCGATATCTAGGTGCGCCCAAGGATATTTCTTCGCGAATTCGGATAAAAAGCATGCTGCAGTGATACTGCCCGCAGCTCGTCCACCAATGTTGGCAAGATCGGCGAAGTTGCTTTTGAGTAAGGTGGTGTAGTCGTCCCACACCGGCATTTGCCACACACGATCCCAAGCCTGCCGTCCGGCGTCAGAAATCTCACCCGCCAACTCATCGTTGTTGCTGAAAAGACCGGTCGCAACTTTGCCAAGCGCAACCACACACGCTCCCGTTAAAGTGGCGATGTCAATTGCGGCAGCAGGTTTTAACTTCTCAATATAAGTGAGCGCATCACAAAGAACCAATCTGCCCTCCGCATCAGTATTTAAAATCTCAATCGTTTTTCCGGACATGCTCGTTACTACATCACCGGGCCGTGTGGCTTTACCGCTCGGCATATTTTCCGCCGAAGCGACGATCCCCACTACGTTTATTGGTAGCTTCATTTCCGATACTGCTAGCATGGTGCCGATGACACCAGCAGCGCCGCACATGTCGTACTTCATCTCGTCCATATCACTAGAAGGCTTCAAGGAGATGCCACCCGTGTCAAAGGTAATTCCCTTCCCTACAATGACAATGGGCTTTTCTGATTTTTTTCCTCCCTCGTACGTTGCGTGAATCAACGTGGCTGGCTCATCGCTTCCCCGAGACACCGATAAAAGCGCACCCATGCCGAGTTTTTCCATATCTTTTTCGTTCAGACATTTTACGGAGAATCGATTACGTTTCCCCAGCTGTTTCATGGTCTTGGCGAGAAATGTTGGAGTACAGATATTAGGGGGTAAGTTCGCAAGGTCCCTCGCAAGCTCCATTCCGTTTCCAATTGCAGCCCCTTCTCGAAGGTTAATACTGTCGGATGGAGAGACACGCGAATCGATCTTCACGCTGATGCTTGTCATGTCAGCGTGTTTAAAAATATCCTTCGAGATGTCGTAGCTATATTTGCTTTCTGTTCCAATTCGAGAGACATGCCTAAAGATGGCTGCGCGATTCATATTTATGTTATCTAGATCGGGTAGGCAAAGAGTTGCTGTTTTTTGTCTGGCAAGCTCGATGCGAGAGAACGCCTTCTTGAGGAATGTGGTGAATTCACGAGTGTTAATCGATGACGGTTGACCGAGGCCAATGAACACTATCGTTTCCGCCTGTATTCCCTCTAGGTTATCTATTTCAAGACACTCACCCAAACTGGCTTTGAACTGCCTACTTTTGAATTTTTTCTGGATAAAACCTTGAGAGATGCTGTTAAGCTCTTGTCCGGATGGTGTTAAGTTAAGCCCCTCGTAAACTGGAACCACGACCGTGCCAACGGATTGGGCCGCACGCTTTTTCGATATGGTAAAGTTCATTAAGCATTCCTCGCTGTGTGAAACTAGTCAATGATCTTCGACGCGATCCGCGACGCTAAGTTGCTACCTAGATGACCATTTTTTTAAAATCAATATTAAAAGAATACAGCACGACGTGCGTTATGGTGCTCGCTGCACTGGTGCTGGTTGTATCCGTTACTCAGCTAGCCCGCTACTTGGGTTATGCAGCCAATGGAAATCATGCCCTCTCTTCGGTGACAATGATTTACCTTCTTTCTAGCATCAAAAATCTACCGGTACTCTTTTCGCTTAGCATTGCATTGACGGTCACGATGGTTGTTTGCAGAAGCTACCGAGATTCTGAAATGGCGATTTGGCACTCTTCTGGTCAGTCCATACTCCGCTGGGTCAGGCCTACATTGCTGTTTACTTTTCCGATAGCGTGTTTAATCGCTGCGCTAACCCTATTTATTGCACCGTGGGCGGAGCGCTCAGTTGAGGAAAGGAAGAATGATCTTGAATCTCGAGATGATATCTCGGTAGCGCCACCAGGCGTCTTCATTGAATCCAGCGATGGCGCTAGCGTTTTTTTTATTGATGCTCTAGATCGGGAGACAGGGAAATTCTCTGGCGTGTTTGTTTACGGCGAGAAAGACGGCCGAACCTCTATAGTCAGTGCAGGCCGGGGACAGTCGGGAGGTCCTGGGTTATCCGCGGATTACCTCGTGGCTGAGACCGGCAATCGCTATGATATTAACTACGAAGATAGTGAGATTGAGTGGACGCAATTTTCAAAATATGGGATCCGTGTCGAAAGGCGAGTGGGTGGTAACGCGTATGTTCATCAGAGCGGCAAATCAACATCGAAGCTTTTCTCCGAGCCTAGTATCGAGAATCATGCTGAACTTGTTTGGAGGCTTGGGCTTCCAATCAGCGCCGTCCTTCTAGCATTGCTTTGTCTGTCAATATCGTTTGAACAAGTGCGTGGTGGGAAGTCGTATGCCATCGGGGTAGGGGCGTTACTCTTTATTATCTACAAAAACGTTCTGGCTTTCGTCGAGACTCTGGTCGCGCAAGGGAGTATCGTGCCATGGCAAGGCTATGTTATTCCACACTTATCAATCTTGGTTATTTCGTCACTGTTGTTGCTATGGCGGTCTGGGTCGTTAAGTGCCCTATGTTTTAAATTGGTCGGTAGATGACTTTACTCGGACGATTAATTTCCAGAGAGGTTTTAAAGAACATTGCGTATGTTCTTTTGGTGCTCACTTCTATTTTTCATTCTATTTGACACAATTGTAGGAGTCTCTAGGGGGCATTATGTGGGATTGAGCTTTGAAGTTATAGCGTTTAAGACTTTGCTCCGATCGCCAAGAGCCCTCTACGAACTTCTACCGCTTTCGTCGCTCACGGGCTGTTTATTGACGTTTGCACGACTATCTATTAATTCCGAATATGCAGTGATGCGGAGCGCTGGACTGTCCTATAAAAAAATTTCTAAAGTACTAACGTTTACCGCATTGGTTGTAATGGCTTTCGCCATATTCGTTGGTGAGGTTGTTAAACCGAGAGCCTCCAGTGCGCTGACAGCATTTAGCTTGAGTAATGAGGCCGGTGAACTTGTCGTTCAAACATTCCAGAGCGGCTCTTGGTTTAAAGATCAAAACAAAATAATTAATGCCCGTTACATCTCAGATAACTACGATGTGCGGGGTGTGGTGGTGTACCAGATTGACCCCGACAACAGGGCATTAGAGATGATCATATCTTCGGAACAAGGAAGACTATCTGAGGATGGTGTCTGGTCGCTAGACGACGTTTCCGTTGTGGCGTTTGATAACGACCGGGTCATTAAGTCTGAGTTAGAAAGGTTCGATATAAAAACGTCTATCACTCACGGTGTTGTGAATCTCATCGCAACAGACCAAGAGTCGCTCTCTTTTTTAGACCTATCAAAATATATCAATCACCTCGAGGCGAATGGAGAGGATACCTATTCATATCGTTCAACGCAGTGGCAGAGAGTTGGCCATTTAGCGATTATCTTAACGTTGATTCTAATCGGGCCGCTGTTTGTTAGCTCAAATAGTCGGGGTCGTCAGCCGAGTTTTTGGGTCTTCAATGGCGTGTTAGTTGGCGTGGGACTCTATTTTTTCACGCAACTCTCAATGGCTGTAGGGACTCTCGAGAGAATAGCTCCTCCTGTTTACATGTTGATGCCACCGGCTCTAATCTTGTTTATCGCTGCCTTATATGTCAAATTGAAAGGCGAATAGCCAAGTTATCTGGATGATGTCACGAGGGTGCCTAAAATTTTGTCCTGTAATGGTTGGTGGGATTTTGAAAATAATAAAAATATGAGGCTTAAACCGAGAAGGTTGAGAGCTCCCGATAGAAAAACACGTTTTATCGATTTGCTCATGGATAGCAGCTCCCCATTTTTGTCGGTGACTTTGAGCCCCCAAGCTTTTTGTGCGAGGCTTTGACCAGTTTTACGCCAACATATAACGTAGTAAAGCGAGACGGTAACTAACGGGATGACGTTGGTCATAATCTTTGAGCTTGTGCTCCCGACCCCACCAATGATGGCTGCGACGAAAAATCCACTTGTGAAAATTATCGTTATCGAGGTGATAAGCTCGTAACCAAAGGCAAAAACCTGTCTACGTAGTCCGGGATGAGGTGGATTTACAAAGTGGCTTGCCATCTCGCGGGATTTTTGTGCGTCGTAGTTTGTAAGGTTGTTCAAGATGCTTCTCTGCAAAAAATTCATGTGCGCCAACGAATTATAGGTTAATATCCATTTTTAATGTCCCTGCTAGCTGACCCTATCTGCTCCTCCAATTTCCTTCCGGAGGTGCACTCTAAGCCCCTGAGGCCGAAACCATCCATAAATCATCTTTCGACGCGCTGCAAACGATGTAGTAACCGAGCCGTTTCAATAAAAGCGTCGCAACTTCTTTTCGTGAGTTTGGGGCATGTCAGATAGCGTGTGCCTTGGCCTGGACTACGGGGGTAGGAGAGTCGGAATTGCGTTGGGTTATCAGGACCTTTCTTTAGCTCGACCCCTCAAAACAATTGTGTATTCATCTGATGAGGAGTTGCTTGAGAGAATCGCTTTGGAAGTCAAGGAGTGGAATCCCACTCGATTCGTCGTGGGACTTCCTCAATACGAGGATCACAAGCCTCACCCAATTGCAAAAAAAATTATTAAATTTTGTGAGTTATTGGAATCTCGTTTTGGTCTCGAGGTGGTTCGCGTGGATGAAAGTTTTACTTCCGTTGAAGCAGAGCGTTTGATTGTCAAAAAAAACATCAGTCGTGAAAAAAAGAAAGAGCTCTTGGATATGTTATCCGCGCAATTGATTTTGCAAGATTTTTTTTCCTCCAACGTCGAAACGGGAGCATAAGATGTTCGACTCGGATCAACTCGTATCTTTATTGAGCGATCAGCTAAATGCATCTCGTGATGAGGAGACATTGTTTATCGGTATCCAATCGAGTGGTGTATATGTTCAGGATTGTATTTTGGAAGCCCTCAATATTAGTGGCCCAAAATATTCTATTGGAGTTGGTTTTCATCGCGATGATTTTGGAATCAGGGGCTTAGCGGGGAACAAGCAGGGCGCACAGATGCCCCCGGATGTTGCGTCGAAACATATTGTCTTGATCGATGATGTCATCCAAAGCGGACGAACGGCTCGAGCGGCCATCAATGTTCTATTTGATTATGGCCGGCCGGCCTCCATACGACTCGCGGTATTGATTGATCGTGGTGGCAGAGAGTTACCTATAGAACCTCAGTTTTGCGCAAGTCGAACGGATGTTGATAAACATAAAAGAATTGAGATTTCCCCTAATGCTGTTGGTGGTCTAGCAATCAATGTCGCGTGAAATATAAGGGTGCAGTAATGAATGATAGTCAGATGGGCGAAAGAGGTTTGAGGCATTTGCTGTCGCTCGAGAATATGCCCAAGGAAATCGTAATAGACATCCTTGACCGAGCTGAGGAATTCTTGTCTGCTGCGAGTGGTGGAGCTAAGAAAGTTCCTGTGCTGCGAGGTAAGACGATATTTAATTTATTTTTTGAGAATAGTACGAGAACCAGGACTACTTTTGAGATCGCAGCAAAACGTTTATCAGCTGATGTAGTAAACCTAAATGTATCGACCTCTTCGCAAAGTAAAGGCGAGAGCTTACTCGACATGGTGAATAACTTAGTAGCAATGCAGGCAGACATGTTTGTCGTCAGGCATTCTCAAAGCGGTGCTGCGCACTTAATCGCTAAACATGTTCCGAGTGGTGTGCATGTGATTAACGCGGGAGATGGCCGACACTCTCACCCTACTCAAGGGCTACTCGACGCTTTTTCAATCAGACAATATAAAAATTCGTTTGATGGTTTGCGAGTTGCAATCGTTGGGGATGTTTTGCACTCTCGTGTGGCCAGATCGCAGATACATGTTCTTAAAACTCTCGGTGTTGATGATATTAGAGTGTGCGGGCCGAGGACATTGGTGCCAGAAACCGTCTCAGATCTGGGTGTGACAGTTTTCCATGAGATTGAGAAAGCTGTATTGGGCGTAGACGTCATAATGATGTTGAGGTTGCAACACGAAAGAATGTCTGGGACGCTGTTGCCCAGTCCTCAGGATTTTTTCCGAGGTTATGGCCTCACGGAGGAGCGCTTATTGCTGGCCGATAACGACGTTATCGTGATGCATCCCGGGCCGATTAACCGTGGTGTTGAGATCGCATCTTCGGTTGCGGATGGACCTAGGTCTATCATTCTTCCGCAAGTCACTTATGGAATCGCGGTTCGCATGTCTGTCATGGCAGTTTTGCTGGGGAATAGCTTATGAATTTGGTGATTCGAGGCGGTCGGAATTTAGACGTACGGACTAATGAGTTCGAAATCTGCGATGTTTTCGTTATTGATGGGAGACTAGCCTCCGCGGAGGGAGCACTTGGCGTCAACTCTTTCGATATTGAAATTGATGCGAGGGGCAAGTGGATTTTTCCTGGATTAATCGATTTGTGTGCGCGTTTTGGTGGGGTGATCGATCAAAATCTTGAGTTGGCTCAACGAGAGTTTGCTGCGATGTCCTCTGGTGGGATCACTGATGTAGTGATTTCTCCTGATGAGAAGCTCTTTCTTGATGATTCGTCTGAGGTGGAGATGTTACTGCACCGTTCGGATCGATTTGCCTCGACGAGAGTGCACATCAACGGCGCGATGACTAAATCTTTAGGTGTCGACTTGTTGAGTGAGATGCAGGAGTTAAAGCGGTCCGGTTGTTTTGGCGTCTCCCTAGGACAAGCTCCAGTTCCGGACCCCAAAACCCTACTATCTCTGATGCAATACGCCAAGACGATGGATTTGCCGATATTTATCTCCCCACGCGACAAAAGTTTCTACGATGACGAAGTCATGTTTTCCGGAGAGAGGGCAATTAGGCTGGGGTTACCGTCTGTTCCAAATTTCGTTGAGGCAATAGCGGTATCAACTATCTTATATTGTGCTGAAAATTCAGGAGTACACGTTCATTTTTCTGAGATATCGACAGCCTTGGCCGTGGATCTCATCAGACAAGCGAAATCAAAAGGAATGAGTGTGACCTGCGATACGACGATCAATCATCTACATCTGAGTGATGCTGATATGGAGGATTTTGAATGTAGATATAAGTTGCGTCCACCTCTCGCCAGTCCCAAAGATCGCCTATCGATCAGGGAAGGGCTTAGGGATGGGACAATCGACGCGATATCTTCGGGGCATTCTCCCACGAGCGACGACGATAAGAACCTTCCTTTCGGCGAAGCCGCTTTTGGGGCAAGCGGATTTGAGTTGCTTTTAGCTTTAGTAATTAAGTGGGCGACGGAGGACGAGGTTTCGATTCCATTCGCACTGTCTAAAGTGACAACTGGCCCCGCAAAAATTCTCTCGATGCCATCAGTTAGCACAAGTGAGGAAGGCGCGCCAGCAAATCTTTGTATTTTTGATCCTGATCATCACTGGACCGTTGATTGTTCAAACTTAAAAAGTTCGAGTAAATGGACACCCTTCTCGGGAGAGACGATTCGTGGCCGAGTGCATCAGGTAATTAGCGATGGGAAACTAATCTATTCGGAAAACAACTAATCCGTACTTTTTAACTTGTTTGAAAGGCAGTACCGTGGTTTCCTCGTCCGACATAAATCCTCTCGAAGATTTTAGCGCTCTACCTCGTTTTTCCGATATCGAACCATCAATAATCAAGCCCGCAGTGGACTCATTATTGAGCGATGCGAAATCCTCCATCGATAAAGTTGTGTCTTCGAGTGCATTGTCGTGGGAGGATACGGTGCTCCCTATTACGGCTTCGGTAGATCGTTTGTCTCGTGCTTGGGGGCAAGTGAGCCACCTGAACGCGGTATCGAGCACCCCGGAACTTCGGTCAATATTCAATGAAATTTTGCCATCAGTTACAGAGTTCTACACGATGTTGTCTCAGAATAAAGATTTGTACAATAAACTACTCGTCTTGCGGCAAAGCGACGAGTACGAGAAGTTGTCTGAGGAGCAACGCAAGGTTCTTGAAAATGAATTGAGGGACTATCAGCTCAGTGGTGTCGGCCTAGACGTCGAAAAACAGAGAGACTATAAGGAGTTGTCAAAGGAGCTTGCAGCTCAGTCGGCTAAATTCAGCGACAATGTTCTGGATGCCACCGATGCGTATCAGCTTCACGTGCCCGATGAAGAGCGCCTTTCCGGTTTGTCGGAAGCGCATTTATCAGATGCAAAAGACAGGGCTGACAAGAAGAATTTGCCTGGGTGGGTCTTTAATCTCCAGGCCCCATCTTGGATTCCATTTATGGAAAGCTGTGACGATCGCGAGCTAAGAGAAGAGATGTATCGAGCGTACGTCACCCGTGCATCTGCAAAGGGAGATCCCGCTTTTGATAACTCCGAACAAATTATTTCAATTCTTCGAGCCCGATCCCGTAAAGCTGAGTTACTTGGTTTTGAAACGTTTGCGGATCTGTCGTTCGCTACGAAGATGGCATCAGGCCCAAAGGATGCAATTTCACTGTTAAACGAATTGTCTCGGAAAGCGAAACCTTTCGCGGATAAAGAGCTGTCTGACCTTAAAGAGTATGCGAAGGAGCGATTACAAATCTCAGATCTAAAGCCTTGGGATGTGAGCTATGTTGCTCAAAAAGTTAAGGAGGAGCGCTACTCGTTTAAGGACGAAGATTTACGACCATATTTTCCTGTGAGCAAAGTGATGGGGGGGCTATTTGAGCTTTTGCATCAACTTTACGGAGTCAGTGTCGTCGAGGAGAAGGTTGATGTGTGGCACCCCGATGTAACTTTTTTTTCCGTTAGAGGGCCGGATGATGAAACGTTAGGGTATTTTTATGCGGACCTTTTTGCCAGAGATGGAAAGCGCTCCGGCGCGTGGATGGATGACGCCATTGGTCGCTGGAAAAGACAGGGCTCCATTCAAAAGCCTGTTGCTTATCTGGTATGTAATTTTCCGCCCATCAGTAAAGATGCCAGCGACTCATATTTGAGTCACTCCGAGGTGGAGACTCTGTTTCACGAATGTGGACATGTCATGCATCATTTGATGACAAGAGTTGATGAGATAGGTGTCTCTGGGATCAATGGCGTCGAGTGGGATGCTGTTGAATTGCCCAGCCAATTTATGGAGAATTTCTGCTGGGACTGGACTGTCATAAAAGAGATCTCTGTCGGCGACGAGGGTGGCGATCACTTGCCCGAGGAAGTCTTTAAAAAAATGCTTGATGCGAAGCATTTTATGAGCGGCATTCAAACGTTGAGACAAGTTGAATTCGCCTTGTTTGATCTACGCGTGCATATGGAAGGCCACATAGAACAGATCAAAGACGTCTATACAATTCTTGACTCAGTGAGAGAGCAAGTGTCTGTTCTGCAGGTTCCGGAATACAATCAATTTCCGAATAGTTTTTCTCATATATTCGCGGGTGGTTATGCCGCGGGCTACTACAGCTATAAATGGGCAGAGGTTTTATCTGCAGATGTTTATGCCATGTCACGAGATGCCGGGTTATCAATCTCTCAATTAGGTAGAAGATTCCTAGATGACATATTGTCGATGGGTGGGTTACGTCCATCTGCCGAGAATTTTCAGCGCTTTAGGGGGAGAGAGCCGACCGTTGACGCGCTCTTGGCGAGTAGTGGTTTGGCATGAGATGTTGCGGTATTGGTTGAATTTTCTGCAGTTTAAGCAGCGAGCTGGTTGAGGAGCTGATATGCAAATAGTCACCTGGAACGTTAACTCATTGAAGGTGCGGTCGGATCACCTTGAAGACCTTTTTGTCGAACAATCGCCGGATATCGTGTGTCTTCAAGAAACCAAAGTAGAGGATTCTAAATTTCCTCGGGAAGTGTTTGATAAGTATGGTTATTCAGTCTATTACCACGGGCAGAAAACATACAACGGAGTAGCAATCGCATCGAAACACCGTTTGGTTAATATTGAGTCTGGTATTCGTGATTTTCAGGATGATCAAGCCCGAGTTTTGTCAGGTACGACTCAAGATGGCGTTCGTGTTGTTGATGTTTACGTTCCCAACGGATCCACCACAGAGTCAGATAAATTTCAATATAAGTTGCGTTGGATCAATGCGCTCATTAATCATCTTCGAGACGAACTCAATCGATACAAGTCACTGATCTTGCTGGGAGATTTCAACATTGCTCCAACAGACCGTGACGTCTACGACCCTGAGAAGTTTAAAGACCAAGTGCTGTGCACGAACCTTGAGAGAGATCTTTATCAAAAGATCCTTGACTTAGGCCTAACCGATAGCTTTGACCAAATACACGGCGACGACGGTTCGGATCGGTTTACGTGGTGGGACTACCGGATGAATGCATTCCGAAGAAGGCAAGGACTTCGAATCGATCACATATTAATTTCATCTGGGTTAATGAAAACTGATGTATCTGTAGAGATATTGAAATCGTATAGAGCGCTGGAGCGGCCATCTGACCATGCTCCAGTTGTTGCCAGACTTGGAAAACCTTGAATTTGAAGGTGGATTAACTAGCTTGACGCTTCTTCCTTACGTTTTTCTACTGATAAACCGAGTTCGCTAATCTTTCTCGTGATAGTGTTTCTCCCGATTCCCATGAGGTTGGCGGCTTCTATTTTTTTACCGTTTGTGAAACGTAATGCTGACGCGATAACCTCTTTTTCAAATGTTTGTAGCAATTTTTCATAGATAGCTATATCTCCTCGACGGAGTAAGTTGTCCACTTCGTGTGAAAGGTGCTGATTCCATTTGACGTCGTGATTCGATCGGCTTTTTTCTTGTTTAAAATCTTTCGGTAGGTCGTCCAAGTCAATGACAGTTCCCGTTGTCATTATCGTCACCCAATGACAGAGATTTTCAAGTTGTCTTACATTACCGCTCCATTGTTTTGATTGTAGGTACTTGAGTGCTCCATCAGTGAAGATCTTCTTTTCGATTTCCAGTTTTTCAGCGTTGCGTTTCAAGAAAAAATTAGCCAGTAAAGGTATATCTGAGACCCTATCCCTTAGAGGAGGAACTTTTAATCTTATGACATTTAACCTGTGGAATAGGTCTTCTCGAAATTCTCCTTCAGTTACTCTTTTCTCTAGGTCTTGGTGGGTCGCTGCTAAAACTCGCACATTTGCTTTGAGTGGCTCATGCCCGCCGACGCGATAAAAGTGGCCGTCAGACAATACTCTTAGTAGGCGCGTTTGTAGTTCCGAGGGCATATCTCCGATTTCGTCTAAAAATAATGTTCCTCCAGCTGCTTGTTCAAATCTTCCTTTTCGCGTTGATTGAGCGCCCGTAAAAGAGCCTTTCTCGTGCCCAAATAATTCAGACTCAAGCAAATCCTTTGGGATCGATGCGGTGTTGATTGCGACAAATGGTTGGTCACTTCGTTTGCTGTGTTTGTGTAACGCGCTGGCGATTAATTCTTTTCCCGTGCCAGATTCTCCTGTGATAAGAACAGTTGCATCTGTCTGGGCTAACTTACCAATAGTCCGAAAAACTTCTTGCATGGATTTAGCCGAGCCCAGAAGATCACTGTCAAAGTTTAAATCTCCGGATTCGGATCCTTTTGATTTATTTTTTGATAGAGCCCTGCGTATCAGCTCGACCGCGTTATCAATATCAAAAGGCTTGGCTAAATATTCGAAAGCGCCACCCTCAAAAGCCGATACGGCACTGTCTAGGTCTGAGTGTGCCGTCATAATGATTGTCGGAATTGTGGGATGTTTGAGGGTTATCTCTTTCAATAAGTCTAGGCCAGACGCACCGCTCATTCTGATATCGCTGACGATAACAGAGGGCAACTCCTTTTCCAATGCACCACTCGCCTCCTCGGCAGATGCGAACAGTCTGAATGGGATATCTTCCCGATCCAAAGTTTTTTCGAAGACCCACCGGATAGATTGGTCGTCGTCTACGATCCAAACACTCGACATGTGTTATTTTCCTGCGCTAAGGCTTAAATCAATTGGTAACGTGATAGAGAAACAGGTGTGGCCCGGTTCTGATTCGACATCAATCACTCCGTTGTGACGGCTTATAAATGTCTGGGCAATGGATAGACCCAAGCCGCTTCCGTCTGTCTTGCCAGATATCAATGGGAAAAAAATGCTGTCACGAATGTTTTCAGCGATACCTGGACCGTTGTCGGATACGTCTAAAACAACGCCCAGTTTATGAAATTTGTTTGCGACAGTGATATTCCTGGCCACACGAGTTTTTAGTCGAATGAGCCCTCGGCCCATTAATGCTTGGGCCGCGTTTCTCGTGATGTTCAATACTGCTTGATTGATTTGATCTTTGTCACCTATCAAATCTGGAAGGCTTAAATCATAGTCTCGCTCGATGCGAAGTCCTGAAGAGAATTCTGCTCTAACCACAGACCTGACCCGCTCTGTCACCTCATGCACATTGTAGGGCTCCATCTGGGGTAGTTTGTGAGGTGTTAATAGTCTATCGAGAAGATCTTTAAGTCGGTCAGCCTCCTTGATGATAACTGAGGTGTATTCGTGATGATCCTCAGAATCGAGTTCACGTTCGAGAAGCTGGGCCGCCCCCCTGAGTGCTCCTAGAGGGTTTTTAATTTCGTGTGCGAGATTTCTGATGAGTTCTCTGCTGTGCGCAGTTTCTGAGTTGATTCTTTGTTCTCTGGCAACTTTGGTTTGCTGAGATGGAGAGACGAATTCAATCAAGGAGTAGTTGCCTGCGTATCCCTCAATCGGAGAAATCGTGAATGATAATTCGAGTTTTTTTTGATTAGCTAGCTGAAGAGGAATCTCATGTTGGGTAAAGCTAACGTCCCGATGCCTGATCTGATCGAGACCGATAAGTATCGCACTTGGATTCTCAAAGAATTTCTTCAATAGTAATCCTGTTGCGCTTTTCTTGCTGATATCGAACAAATGCTCAGCGGACGGGTTGATGTACTCAACGTAGCCCTTTTCATCGATGATGATGACTGCAGTTGAGAGCATGTCTAGACCCGGAAAGGCAGGGACTTCTTTTATTGCATTCATCTAGTCACGAATCTGCTGCTTGGCGGTAATCAAATCTATTTACTTTGAACAAAGATTGCTGGCAGATTGAGATGTCGCCAAATCTGCCAGCAGTTCGCGGTTAATAGCTGTAGTACATATCAAACTCAACTGGATGAGTCGTCATGTTGAACCGATTGACTTCTTCCATCTTGAGGTCGATGTAAGCGTCAATCATGTCGTTTGACATGACGCCCCCTTGGGTCAAGAATGCTCTGTCCTCGTCTAAAGCTTGCAGAGCTTCTTGCAAGGATCCGCAGACTGTCGGGATGTTAGAGAGCTCCTCCGGAGGCAAGTCATAGAGATTCTTATCAACAGGGTCTCCAGGATGAATTTTGTTTTGTATCCCATCAAGTCCTGCCATTAAGAGCGCCGAAAAAGCTAAATAGGGGTTTGCCATTGGGTCAGGGAATCGGGTCTCAATCCTTCTCGCTTTATCACTCGCTACGTGGGGTATACGAATGGACGCTGATCGGTTTCTGGCGGAATATGCAAGATTCACAGGAGCCTCGAACCCTGGAACTAAACGCTTGTAAGAGTTAGTGCTCGGATTGGTGATTGCGTTGAGCGCTCGGGCGTGCTTGATCACACCGCCGATGTAGAATAACGCGGTTTCAGACAGTCCCGCGTACCCGTCGCCAGCGAATAAGTTTTTACCGTCTTTCCATACCGACTGATGGACATGCATTCCCGATCCGTTATCGCCAACGACAGGTTTTGGCATGAATGTCGCGGTTTTTCCGTAAGAGAACGCTGCATTATGAACAGTGTATTTTAGGATCTGAGTCCAATCGGCGCGCTTAACCAGTGTGTTGAATTTCGTACCAATTTCGCATTGACCAGCTGCAGCAACTTCGTGGTGGTGAACTTCAACATCGACTCCTTGAGATTCGAGAGCAAGACATATCGCATTTCTCAGATCCTGGAGCGAATCAACCGGAGCAACAGGGAAATAGCCGCCTTTGTAGCGAGGTCTATGTCCGAGATTGCCACCTTCGATTTCCTGCCCAGATGACCATGGAGCCTCTTCGGAGTCAATTTTTACGAAGCTTCCTCGCTCGCTGACGTCCCAAGTGATGCTATCGAACACAAAAAATTCAGGCTCTGGACCAAAGTATGCTGTGTCTCCAATGCCGGATGATTTTAAGTAAGCCTCAGCCCTTTTCGCAATTGATCTTGGGTCTCTGTCATATCCAATGCCGTCAGACGGCTCGATTACGTCACAGCTTATGTTGAGAACTGCTTCGTCGGTAAAGGGATCCATCCGAGCGGAATCAGGATCAGGCAAAAGTAGCATGTCTGAGGCCTGAATACCTTTCCAACCGGCGATTGAAGAGCCGTCGAATGCGTGACCATCCTCGAATTGACTTGAGCCGAACTCCTTGGCGGGCACCGATACGTGTTGTTCTTTACCTTGTGTGTTGGTGAAGCGAAGGTCGACGAACTTAACGTCGTTGTCCGCAATCATCTTGAGTACATCTGAGGACGAAGCCATTTTTTTCTCCTAAACCAGTGTTGTTAAAATTAAAAGAGTTTGACTTTTTATCAAGCTGCAATACTAAACAAAAAAGCATAAATCATGCCAATGTATTCTCGTCGTAGCTGTGTGTATTATACCTGTTTTGGTGCGTTAGATAGAGCATCATTGGCACCAAATTGAGGCTTTATTAATTATTTTGCACCATTAGTGTGCATTATTTTGATTTCAAATAATTAGTGAGATGAAAAATGGAAATTGAGGAACTGCTAAAGACATTTCAAGCGCGGATTCGCGGTCTCGACGCGCATTATTTCGGGGCTGCTAGCCCTGAGGAAGCCTTTTACGTTTCGCAGAATGTTTCAGCATGCGCTGATTGTGGATGTTCGGACACAGGCAGAGTGGAATTTTGTGGGAGGCGTTCCCTCCTCTATCAAAATAGAATGGCAGATGTACCCCTCTGGCCAGCTCAATCAAGACTTTCTTCAACAGTTACAAACCGAAGTGCCTCAAGATTCCTGGGTTATGTTTCTGTGTCGCAGCGGTGCGCGATCACATGCAGCCGCGAATTTAGCTGCTCAAAATGGTTATACCAAGGCGGTCAATATACTTGAGGGCTTTGAGGGAGACAAAGATAACAACGGCCACCGCGGAAATTTAGGTGGTTGGAAGTTCAGAGGCTTACCTTGGTATCAAGGATGATCCGAAAGGTTTCATATTGGCTGCCAATCCACGAGGCCACTTGACCACGTCACAATAACTATGATGCCAAAGGCGATTCGGTAATAGCCAAAGGGTTTGAAGCTGTGACGCGACACAAATCTGATTAGACCATTAACAGTGAGCAATGCCGTCACGAAAGTAATGGTAAATCCTAAGGCTAACGCTGGAAGGTTGTTCATATTTAATAGTTCCGGGTGCTGCCACAAATCAAAGACTGTCGCAGCAAACATCGTGGGGATTGCCAAGAAAAAAGAAAATAAGGCCGCTGTTGTCCTGGAAAATCCAATTAGAAGCCCGCCTAAAATGGTAGCTCCGGATCTCGATACACCGGGGAATATTGCGAGTGCTTGGAATATTCCAACCTGAAAAGCTTGCAACAGCGTGATGTCCTCGCAACCGTTTGTTGAAGGTTCCCGCGCTTGTTGCTCAATAACGAGTATGCATATTCCTCCGATCACCAGCGCCAATGCGACGGTTATCGGGGAAAAAAGATAAGTTTTTACGATATCGTGCAGCAAGAGACCAATCAACGCAGTAGGAATAAATGCAACCATCACCTTAATTATCAGGCTGTCCGCTCTCTCTTTTGCAAAATTTTTAACGGTTGTTGTGATGAGTCGTCGCTGCGACCAGCATACAGCGAGTATCGCCGCCAGTTGAATCGTGATGAGAAATGCTTTCTCATCATCTCCCCTAAAATCTAACAAACTGGACAGGATGATTAAGTGTCCCGTGCTGGAGATGGGTAAGAATTCAGTAAGCCCTTCAAGAAACCCAATTAGGGCAATAACGACAATGTTTTCCAAAGTTTCCCCGGTTTTTAGGTGTTATGTTTTTTGATAAACCTCACCCCCTTTGTCGAGGAACTCTTTCGACTTCTCTTTCATCCCCTCAATGGCGCTTGTTTGCTGCGCGTAGTCTCTCACATCTTGCGTGATTTTCATTGAGCAAAAATGTGGGCCACACATCGAGCAAAAATGTGCAACCTTAGCACCTTCCTGGGGTAACGTTTGATCGTGAAAGTCTTTTGCTTTTTCCGGGTCGAGCCCTAGGTTAAACTGGTCTTCCCATCGAAATTCGAATCGCGCTTTTGACAGCGCGTTGTCGCGTATTTGAGCCCCTGGATGACCTTTCGCAAGGTCTGCGGCGTGGGCTGCAAGTTTATAAGCCATAATCCCTTCTTTGACGTCATTTTTGTCAGGTAGACCCAGATGCTCTTTGGGAGTGACGTAGCACAACATCGCAGTGCCGTACCAACCGATCATCGCTGCTCCTATGGCTGAGGTGATATGGTCGTGACCAGGTGCGATATCAGTGGTCAGGGGGCCTAGGGTGTAAAACGGTGCCTCGCCACAATGCTCTAATTGAAGGTCCATATTTTCTTTGATCATGTGCATCGGTACGTGACCTGGGCCCTCGATCATGACTTGGCAATCTTGCTTCCATGCTACCTGAGTTAGCTCACCCAGAGTCTTGAGTTCTGCGAATTGGGCCTCGTCGTTTGCGTCATAGATGGATCCTGGACGCAATCCATCTCCGAGGCTGAACGAAACATCATATGCCTTCATGATCTCGCAAATTTCCTCAAAATGGGTGTATAGAAAACTTTCTTTGTGGTGAGCGAGGCACCATTTCGCCATGATGGAACCGCCTCTGGACACAATTCCAGTCATTCGGTTGGCGGTCATTGGAATAAATGGAAGACGCACTCCTGCGTGAATCGTGAAGTAATCCACACCTTGTTCGGCCTGCTCAACCAGCGTATCCCGGAACATGTCCCATGTGAGTTCCTCCGCTTTGCCGTCAACTTTTTCTAGTGCTTGATAGATAGGCACGGTTCCGATCGGCACAGGAGAATTGCGAATAATCCACTCCCGTGTCTCGTGGATATGCTTCCCGGTGGAAAGATCCATGACGGTATCTGCACCCCAACGGATTGCCCAGGTCATCTTGTCCACTTCCTCCTGAATCCCGGACGAGACAGCTGAATTTCCAATATTTGCGTTGATTTTTACCAAGAAGTTGCGGCCAATGATCATCGGCTCAGTTTCTGGGTGATTGATATTTGCCGGAATAATGGCGCGCCCAAGAGCAACCTCATCCCGAACAAATTCTGGCGTAATCGTATTTTCTATGTTCGCGCCAAAGGATTGGCCAGGGTGCTGTCGGTTGATTAATTTCTGTTGTTCTTCAGTCAATCGCGATAGGTATTTTTCACGCTGTGAGTTTTCCCTAATGGCAATAAACTCCATTTCGGGCGTCACAATTCCTTTTCGTGCGTAGTGAAGCTGAGTGACGTTACTCCCAGGTAGTGCTCTGCGAGGTTTTCGATGTAGTTGAAAACGTAGTGGCTCTAGATCTGGATCGTCAAGGCGCTGTTGTCCGTACTTGGATGTTGGGCCAGGGAGTGTTTCTGTGTCGTTTCGTTGATCTATCCATGTTTGCCGCAACCCTGCAAGCCCTGATTGAATATCAATTTTTATTTCAGGATCCGTGTAGGGGCCGGATGTATCGTATACGAAGATCGCCGGGTTTTCCTCTCGTCCATTGATACTCGATGTTGCCGCTTGCGATATTTCTCGCATCGGGACGCGAATGGTGTCATCTGAACCAGCCGCATAGACCTTTCGTGAGTTGGGGAAGGAGGACGTAGAGTCCCGATCGGTTTGAGCTTCAGAGTGCAAAAACTTTGGATTTGCGTTCATACGTGGCCCCTTGATTGCTTTTTGATTACGTATTAATTTTCAGTACAGTATAGACGAAGCCAAAAACATATTGACAAGTCACGCTCTCGAAATTAACCCTGGACATTTTGTATTTCGAATAAAGCGAAAAAACATGGATATCAAAATCGAAAAACAAAGGCTTCGAAAGCGTATCCTTGAGCAGCGTGATCGTCAGTCGCCCGCTTATCGCGCCGAGCAATCAGTGCTTATTAGCGAAAAACTGTTATCAATGAACGAATATATAGCTGCTAATGTAATCGCAGGCTTTGTCTCGTTTGGTAGCGAGATTGATATGGCTCGCTTTATGACTTGTGCTCTGGAAGATGGGAAAAAAATCGTACTACCTCGAGTTCGAAAAAATGAAAACCGTGTGGTTTTTCATTGCTGGAGTGGGAGTTACAAGGATTTGGTCCCTGGAGCATGGGGAATTCAAGAGCCTGACCCTCATCGTAGTCGAGAAGTTGAATTGACCCAGATAGATTTTGTCTTGGTTCCTGGCGTGGCTTTTTCAGAAAGCCGTCATCGTATGGGATACGGTGGTGGATACTATGATCGAGTAATAACCGGATTAGCTCCTCATGCAGTCACGGTGGCCCCCATCTTTCCGATGCAGATTGTGGCGCATATTCCTTTGGAGTCGCATGACAGGACAGTCGACTGGCTGATTACGTCGTAGGCCTCGTGGCGTGTTACTAACTTATCGCCAACTAGGTCTTTCTGAATGCAGATATTCCAGCGTTTTCTGCAGTGCTCCTGCATGCGCTTTGACAAATTGTCGAGCTAGCGTCGACTTTTGTGTGAGCAATGCTGGATCGTTTGTGAGTTGTACAATTCGAGTGACCGCATCAGTGATGTCTTCGCTCTGGTAAATCACCCCGGCTTCTTCTCCCTTGGATACAACTTCGTCGAAGTTAAAGGTGTGTGGCCCAGCGACGACACATTTGCCCATGGCGAGAGGCTCAATCGGATTTTGGCCACCATTGGGTAAGAAACTACCTCCCATCAGCACAATATCTGCCGATGAGTAGTAGGAATACATTTCACCCATTGAGTCGCCAAGAAAAACGCGGCAGGTCTCACTGAAGGTGCCAGCGTTGCTGCGTCTCGAGAATAGAACTTTTCTCTGTTTTAGAATTTTCGCAACTTCATCAAATCGTCTGGCGTGTCGAGGCACAATCACTAGCAAGGTCTCGGGTCCGCACTGTTTGAGAAATTCATCTACGATCAAGATTTCCTCGTTTTCTCGAGTGCTTGACGCGACGATTACCGTTTTTTGAATGTCGATGAGTTGGTCGATCTTTTGAAGTTTATTGTTTTTCGTTTCATTTAGTGCTTTGTCAAACTTTAAATTGCCGAAAACTTGTGGATTTTTTATGCCAATTCGGCTCAGGCGAGAGGCATCATCCTCAGATTGGGCGACAGTTGTTTTTACTGTCGCTGTCACTAATTTCGTCAGGTTTTTAAACCTTAAATATTTGCGCATAGATCGTTCTGATAAGCGCGCATTCAGCAAATAAATTGGTATTGAGGCTTTCGAGCATTGAATGAACAAATTTGGCCAAATTTCAGTTTCCATGACGAGCAAGCACACGGGTCTGATTCGTGTCAGAAAACGATTAATGAAAAAGGCAGTATCAATTGGTAGGTAGGCTATTTTGGTGCCAATGGGTAAGATGCTTTCTCCAAATTTTCTTCCACTGGGTGTCGAGCAAGTGACGAGTAAATCATGTTGTTCGAATTTGGCGTCAATCTCGTACGCAATATCAGCTGCCGCGTTGATTTCTCCGACCGAGACCGCGTGTAACCAGATCATGGGTCGTCTGGTCTTGCGTTGGGTGAGCCCGATCCGTTCGGATAAGTGATATCGATAACCAGGTTCACGATAGCTTCTGAGCAGCAGGCGCAATAGAGCTATCGGTAAGACGATCCATGTGAGGATGCGGTAGAGGATCAGCATTGCTAACCAAGCTCCAGAAGTTCAGTTGCAGATCTTGTTACCTCTTCTGGGTCTGGGAATGTTGTGGAAGAGCCGCATACCTTTATCGGCCCATGCCCGAGTGGCCCTGTCTTTAGAGGATCAGATGCTCCAAAAATAGCAATTAACGGGACCTCCATAGACGCCGCGAGGTGCATTAAACCAGTATCTACCCCAATGACCAATCTCGTTTCTCCGAGTTGCGATACCAACTCGTTGAGTTCCATTTTGGGTAGAATTTCACCTCCCGCCTCAGCTTGAATTTTTTGACAGATATCTAAATCTTTTTGACTGCCCCAGGTGAACTCCACTTTGAGCCCATGTTGTTGGATATGTCGAATGACTTTTATCCAGTGACCGACTGACCATAGTTTTCGGTGTTGAGCTGAACCACAAAATATCGTGGCTGTATTTGATGCGGAAGCCTTACTCGTCAAAGTTGATAGCCCGTAATCGCGCTCTTTGTTAGCACGGTAGCCCAACGCTTTTTCAGCGAGTTCCCGGCATCGATCGATCATGTGCATTTCTCGCGATACTTGAATCTTTACTGAGTAACTTATTCCTGCTAACCACTCTCTGGAGGATCCTGGCGCGAACCCGACGGTTCTTCCTCGTGATATTTTCGACAGTACGGCGCTTTTGATGAGTCCCTGTGAGTCAAGCACAATGTCGTAGGCATTTCGTCGGAGTGATCTGGAAAACTGTGATATCTCCTCCCAAATTCCTTGCTGGCCAAAATCTCGACGCCATCTGCGGATGGCAACAGGAATGACTCGGTGAACGGCTGGATGCATCTTTATTAGCGGCGCATAAGCCTCCTCTACTAACCAATCGATCTTACAATCAGGATGTTGTTGTTTGATATCTGTCACCATTGGGAAGTTGTGAATGACGTCACCCAATGATGATGTTTTTACAATGAGAATTTTTTGAGGGTTCAAAGCCAAGGTCGAGAGTTAATGGCGGATCACGTTGTCATGTTCAAACCGTATTTTACTCTCTACAATTGATATTTTATCTGTGTTGTGCTCTGGGAATCGTTGAACTTTGGTGTGTGAGAAGCAGTTCTACGGATTAAATAATTAAATCGATGGATTCGTTAACGATAGAAACTAAAGTTTGGGAGAAAGACTGGAGGTTTATACTCACGTCGGGTTTTTTGCGGGAGACGATGGCTCGTCTATCTCCGCTGCCTTCGCATAGGCTGGTTATGATCAACAACGTAGAGGACCCCCGTTTGGTCGCTAGACACGCTGAGACACTTGTTTCAGCTGGTGTGATTGACGATTTTATTTTTGTGTCAGATTACGCGGACGAGACATTAAGTTTCTTTGGCTTAAGTAAGCGCGATTTGGGACGAGGTTATTACTACTCGATTTCCGAATTAGTCTCTCTTTACCTTTGTCGCACCGAGTTTCTTTTGCATTTTTCAGGCGATACAAAAGCAAATGACAATACGCCGATTAATTGGTATCACGATGCTTTGAAACTCTTGGCACATGCAACAAATGTTTCCGTCGTCAATTTAACTTGGGATTCGAAATTTCGGGAGGCGGAAAAAGATAGCTTGTCTAAAGACGACAAGTTTTTTTACGGTTACGGGTTTTCTGATCAGATGTATCTTGTTCGAACAGCGGATTTTAAAAACCAAATTTATGGATATTCACACCCTGAATCGAGAAGATATCCGGCTCACGGGGGGGAGTCATTTGAAAAGCGAGTTGATTCTTGGATGCGCACTAATGGGCGATTGAGAGCAACATCGCGTGATTGGGCCTACACCCACTCTAATTTTCCAAATTGGTGTTCTCCAAGAGGGCTGCTATGGAGGATACTTAATCGTTATAAGCGCTAGTTTTGCAAGTTTTTACTCGTAAATTCACTCGTTAATTTTTTTGATGAACGCCGAGTACACATCACCATCAATTCGTAATGGTTTTGGGAAGCTCTCGTCAATCGGAGTGATTTGAAAAACTTTATTGGGGTCTTGGAAATCTCTTTGTGATTCGATTTGGTTGGACAAGTATGCTTTATCCTTGAATCGAGGATCATCGAAGGTGTGTGCCGTGCTCTCCATCTTTTTTAAGATATCGTCGAGTGACAGCACCCAAGTAAAATGCCAACCTCCGTTTTTTATTTCCTGTATTTGTTTTTTTTCAAACCACCAACGTTTGATACTTCGGAGCGGACCACGACTTTTATAGTTTCTTACGCTGGTGGCGTTAGAGCGAAAGAAATGTCGAAAATGATCCCCAGTGGTAATTTTTGATCCTCGCCAGATCATCGGGCTACTCGGCACACCGTAGTCTGAGGAATTTTTATCAACCCAAAGATTGTTTAGGTAGTAGCTGTAGTAGTTTTGTAGGAAATCGCCTCTTATAAATCGAGGGTTGTACTCGTCGATACTTTTTGGGTTGGGGATTTCATCTAGGTCCGAGACGATGATGAAATCATGTGGTGCAGCATCTTGAAGTCCTGACTTTAGGTTATTTCGGATGTGATTTTCGTTTTTCCAAAAATCATTCTCTCCATGTGGGCGTGTTTCTAGAAGCTGGTATCTTATTTTGGACTTATACTTGGAAAACTTACTGATGTCGAAAAGGGGCTCTCGTGGGGCGCCTTTATGGGTGTATGTCGCCTCTGAGATGACAAAGTAATCGACGTAGTTCCAAAGGGTCTCGAGGCGAAGTTTGAGAAGCATTTCTTCGTTGAAAAAGCAAAAGCAATCGTAAATTTTCGGTTTATGCACAGAACTCATTCTCTATTTCAGAAGGATCATAGTAAGGACTCTACGCGAAACGGAAACTGTCTGGGAGGAATGGATGCGCATGCATGATTATTCGATTACTTTCGCTTGTTATAACTCTCTTGAATACACAAAATTATTTGTCGATAGTCTAATCATTACGGATACGCCACTCGATCGAGTTATCGTTGTCGATAATGGGAGTAGCGATGGAACGAGGGAATATTTGTCGGCTCAGTCATTTGGAGAGGTCATCCTCAACAAGGGTAATCTCGGGTGTGGCGTGGCATGGAATCAAGGCATACTGGCAAGGCAAAGTGAGTGGACTGTGATTATGAATAATGACGTCATTGTTTCTAACAACTGGATCCAAAATCTTATTGATGTGGCGGTGGATCTAAAACTGCGTGTCGTTAGTCCAGCAATGATCGAGGGTGAGTTAGATTACGACTTCCCAAATTTCGTGATTGAGCGAGGCTCTATGCTGCAGTCCGTGGCGAGATTGGGCGCGAAGCACGCGGTTTGTCTTGTCGTTCACAACAGTGTGTGGTCTGACATCGGTTATTTCACTCCAAAGCCAAAGTTACTTGGATTCGAGGACACTATTTTCTTCAATGAGTTAGAGAGAGCACATATTCCAACGGCTATAACTGGCGCAGCTTGGTTGCATCATTTTGGTTCGATTACCCAAGACCAAATAAAAAAAGAAAAAGGCCTAGCCAAAACTGATGCCATCGGGAACCGTAGAAATTACAAGACTTTGGGTCTTAGTTGGTTCGAAAGGAAGATAAGGCGGGCTCGTAGAAAGCGAAGCGAGAAAGTGTGGAAGGGTGTCGAACTCAGCAAGTATGGATTGACGGCACATGGGCATCGAAGAAATGGCCAATTTGTGTGGATGTAAAGCGTAACGAACCACGTACTTGAGACTACGGATATCCTATGCCGACACCGACAATTTCTGTGGTGATTATTACCAAGAATGCTGAACGTACGCTAGAGCGCTGCCTAAGATCTGTTGAGTGGGCGACAGAAACTCTGGTGGTCGATAGCGGCAGCAATGACGACACGTTAACGATCGCCGAAAAATTTGGCGCAAAGGTGCACACTTCTGATTGGCGAGGATTTGGACCTCAAAAAAACCTAGCGATGCGACTCGCGACATCCGATTGGATTCTTTCGATCGATGCTGATGAGTTTGTCACGCCAAATTTAGCTCAAGAAATTATGTCTGTCGTCGGCGACTTAAATGCGCATGATGTATATGAACTTGATCGAATCTCCAATTACTGCGGAAGGAAAATGTTGCATTCGGGTTGGAGGCCTGATTACGTGGCTCGCTTATTCAAATCTGGAAAGGCTGAATTTAGCCAGGACCTAGTCCATGAGCGGCTTTTATTCAAGGGCGTGCCAGGACGACTTATGGGTAAGCTAGACCATGATTCTTTTTACTCTCCAGATGAGGTGATTGAGAAGATGAATCGATACTCCACCCTCGGTGCTCAACAGCTCTTTGATGCTGGAAAACAGTCCGGTGTCTTAACGCCGCTATTGCATGCGGCGGGTGCATTTTTGAAGACGTATGTTTTTAGAGCGGGATTCCTTGATGGGGCAGAGGGATTTTTTCTCGCCATATCGAATGCTGAGGGCGCATACTACAAGTATGTGAAGCTACACTATCTTAATAAACGAAAAAATTGAAAACGACCGTAATCGTTACTACCTACAATCGGCCTGATGCCTTGCGGGAAGTCATTCGAGGTTTCACGAACCAAGAAGATCTTCGGTTTGATCTGATTGTTGCTGATGACGGATCCGAAGATGAAACTGGCTCAATGCTCAAGTCAATGGCAGACAGCTTGCCATTTTCCTTGAAGCATGTCTGGCACGAGGATTTAGGATTTCGGGCTGCGGCAATTCGTAACAAAGCGATCGTCCAATCAAATGCAGATTATTTAATTTTTACTGATGGTGATTGCATTCCTCAAAAGAATTTTGTAAAAAATCACAAAAAACTAGCGGAGCGAGGCTGGGTTCTATCAGGGAACCGGATCTTAATGTCCAAGATGATGACCAACGAGCTACTACGTGAACGCCTCGATTGGAGTGGTTGGGGCGCAAGTAATTTCGTGATTCATTACCTTCGTCGTCGGATCAATCGATTACTACCTTTGGTGGATCTCTCAGCGATTGAATCGTTTAGAAAACTGCAGGCGAAGAAATGGAGGGGGGTTAAGACGTGCAATTTATCCGTTTGGAAATCAGACATAGTTGCGGTCAATGGTTTTGAAGAGTCGTATCAAGGTTGGGGGTTAGAGGACTCAGATTTGGTTGTACGCTTGATTAAAAAAGGCTTGTGTGTCAAGAGCGCTCGATTTGCTACTCCGGTTCTTCATTTGTGGCACGAAGAGAACGACCGGAGTCAATTGACGGAAAATCAGAGATTGTTGGACGCGGTAATCGCATCGGATACACATAAGGCGAAAATCGGTTTGGATAACCATCAAGTTTCGGGTAGGTGATTTATCATCAACAAGACACAAAAAATACTGGTCATATGCCCGCGCCGTATCGGTGATGTATTTCTTGCTACCTCCGTCGTATCTGCATTAAGAAAAAAGTATGTTGATGCTCGGATTGACATGTTGGTCTTTTCGGGGACAGATTTAATTATTCGGAATAATCGTGACTTAGACACCGTTCTTACTATTCCTGAACGTCCCTCGTTCGGTCAACATATCAAACTTATCAGTCGTTTTTATCGGCGGTACGACATCGCGGTCTCCCTTTTGCCGGGAGATCGGCCCGTTCTTTACTCGTGGCTATTTGGTCTCAGGTCTTACGGTCCTGTCGTTTCGGGTGTGAAGCACTTATGGAAGCGGATATTGTTGTCTAAGTCATGCGGTTTTGATGGTCACCATCGGCATACTTTAACGATGTACCATGAAGTTGTAATCGACTTAGTTGGCGACCACATTCCAGGACCCTCTGCCCCCAACGAAAAAGTTTTGGCATCTCACCTTCTCGATAAGTTAAGACAATGTAATGCAGAGGGTAATTACGCCATCATTCACCTGACTCCAAAGTTTCGCTATAAAGAATGGCCATCGGATAAATGGTGTGCGTTGATAGACCGGCTGTTAGCATCTGAGTCCGGCGTAGTCATTACGGGACTCGATGAGGGAAAACGTTTTTCCGACGTGATGAAGCGATATGATTCGGACGATCGCGTTGTGAACCTTGTTGATCAACTGTCGATAGAGGAACTTGTGTTCGTCTTGAAACAAGGGAGGCGTTTCTTCGGTACCGATACCGCGGTGACACATCTGGCCGCAGCACTCGGAATTTCTACTGTTGCTATCTTTGGACCATCGAGCCCAGTGGTGTGGGGTCCGTGGCCAAGCGGATATTCTGGAAAAATAACCCCGTGGCGCCAAAGAGGGACTCAACGTGTTGGAAATGTCACGATTGTTCAGGGTTCAGGGGATTGTGTCCCGTGTCTCGAAGAGGGCTGCTTTAAACATATTTCGAGCGAAAGTGATTGTTTGAAAAATCTCGCAGTCATCGATGTGGTTAAGCCCAAGACGACCCGAACAATCAATTGAGTGATTAGAGCCCAGGATTTCCAGATCGCGCCTGGACATCCGCGTGATAAGAGGATCGGACCAATGGTCCAGACGCCACATGTTTAAACCCCATTTTTTTTCCTGACATCTCGAATTTTCTGAATTGATCAGGGTGCACGTAACGCGTCACAGGCAGATGTCCCTTCGTGGGTTGCAGATACTGTCCTATCGTGACCATGTCAACATCATGCTTTTTAAGATCTGACATGACTTCGATAATCTCCTCATCTTCTTCACCTAGTCCAACCATGAGCCCAGATTTGGTGATGATATTCGGGTACTGTTGTTTGAAGTCTCTAAGGAGTTTAAGAGAATGCGCGTAGTCTGCACCTGGTCTCGCCAGTTTGTACAATCTGGGGACTGTTTCTAGATTATGGTTCATGACGTCGGGGAGGTGTCGGCCCAGTAACTGAAGTGCTTTCTCCAGCCGACCTCTGAAGTCTGGTGTGAGGATCTCAATCTTGATATTTGGACATTTTTCGCGAATTGCACCAATACAGTCTGCAAAGTGATTTGCGCCTCCATCACGCAGATCATCGCGATCTACACTCGTCACCACTACGTAGTTCAAATTCATATTACCTATAGCGCTGGCGAGTCGGGTTGGTTCAGCTATGTCAACAGGCTTCGGGCGTCCATGGGCTACATCGCAGAATGGACAGCGTCTGGTGCACATGTCTCCTAAGATCATGAATGTGGCAGTTCCATTGGAAAAACATTCTCCGATGTTTGGACATGTTGCCTCTTCGCAGACCGTGTGCAGTTGGTTGTCTCTCAATTGGCTTTTGACTTTAAGGAATTGCGCGCCAGAGTGAATTTTTACCCGGATCCAATCCGGCTTATCTAGTTTGACACCCTGCTCAATCTTGAGTGGATTTTTGGCCGTTTTATCGACGCCTGTTTCTCGTATTTCTTTGGTAGCCATTTGTTGGTTAGTTCTTTGATAGAAGCATTACGAATTTCTGAATCCATTTGTCCTTGATAGTGTTCAAGTCATCACTAATTCCCAATTTTGTCATACTAGTCACCTCAAGATTAGGATAGCCACATGGATTAATCGAACGAAATGGCGTCAAGTCGAGGTTCACGTTAAGAGCGACGCCATGGTAACAAAACCCATTTCTGATTTTTAGGCCCAGTGAAGCAATTTTCTTTCCTTCGACATAAACACCGCGACGCGAATGTTCACCGTATGATTCGTGACCATATTCATTGAGTAATAAAATGACCGTTGATTCAAGTAGGGTGACCAATTCTTTGACCCTAATGCCAATGCGTTTTAGATCTAACAAGGGGTAAGCGATCAGTTGTCCAGGGCCGTGGTACGTGATCTGACCACCTCTATCAGACTGGACTAACGGAATTTGCTCTTGTTCCTTCGGTAAATGTTCAGGGTTGGTGTTGATCCCTAGTGTAAAAACCGGAAAGTGTTCGAGTACCCAAAGCTCATCCTGTTGGTTCGTAGGCCTCTCGAGAGTAAACTTTCTCATGAGGTCAAATACTTCTTGATAGTCACGAATTCCGAGATCTTTTGTTAACACGTTCGTAATTCCAAATCGCGGCGAATGCGCCGATCGTTAGAGCACCATTTTTATCATCTGATTGGCGTTTAACGCGGCATATATTTCCTCTAAATGCGCTCGAGACTTTGCCTCAAAAACACACGTAATACTTGTATATTTGCCGTTTTTACTGCTCGTTGTTGATATCTCGTGTCCGTCGACGTCAGGGGCATAAAGCCTGATTATCTTGAGGACTGTTGGTTCTAGCTTTGGCGAAGTAAGCCCAATAACTTTTATGGGAAGTTGGAAAGGGTAAGCAACTGCTTCTTCAGAGCTTGGCTCGTTGATTTTCAATTGTTCTATCCGTGTGGTTGACGCGTCATTATTCAATAATTTTTAGAAGAAAAGATTTTATTTTGCCCCAACCCCGTGAAAATACACCAGATTTTGGCGCATTTTCTAGAGCGATTAAGTCTAAAGTTTTTATAACCTCCTCACCAATTCTTATTTTTAACTTTCCAACCAAATCTCCACGTTCGATCGGCGCTACAACAGGTTGGACAGTCTCGACTTTCGTGTTAAGTAAGTCTAATTTTGCTGTTGGCACACTGACTCCCACGGGGGTAGAGGTCCCAATTTTAAGAGTGGTTTTGGTGCTATCAACGATAGTAGCCTCAATTAATGAATGGTTCATTCCGAATAATGTCAGTCCTGTGTAATCCTCAAAAGCTAGGTTGACGAGTCTTTGAGATTCGATCATGACCTTTTTTTCAGAATCTCTCTGCCCGAGGATTAGTAAGATTCTTCGTTGATCGCGATATGCGGAAATCGCACTCACGTGCTCTTCGTTAGCTCGAACGCTTGCGGCCAAGCCGTCGTTATGCTGGTCTCTACCTAAAAGTTTGTTGGTGTTGTATTGAATAAGGCCATTCCATTCCTGTTGTGGTGTTTTGAAGACGTGGTAGTACTCTGGAAAATCGATAATTAAAGCTCTGGATAGCAGGTATAGATCTTTTGGTGTGGACGTATTCTTATGAACGTTTGGGTCCGAGACGCCGACAAATCGTGATTCTTTAAGTCCGAGTGGTCTCATCATTCTGTTCATGTCTGATACGAAATCAGATTCGGACTCGGATGTAGCCTCGACTAACGCGATCATCGCATCCATGGCGCCATAGCTTGCGACGCTCTCAATAAGATTTTTGATTTGTATTCGTTGACCGGCAACCAAAAACATGCGAGCGCCCGGAGTTTGGGCGGCGGCCCTTGAAATTTCGACGTATTCATCCAAATGAATGCGACCCTTATCAAGTGCGCTGAAGATGACGTACAGAGCCATAAGTCGCGTCAGGTCACCGGTTGATATCGATGCATTTACATTTTTTTCAGCGATGATCGTGTCATTCGTGATGTCACCGAGGATGAAAAAGTCTGCATCGGAGTCGACTTCGTATGTTTCTCCTGTAGATATTCCTGGCAACAGCCACAAGAGCGAAATTATTAAAATTCTATTAACCGACATATTGAGATGGATTGAGTGCTTCCCTTAAACATTAAGTTTATCTGCGTATTTTACGAGTGATCGGATTTTTAGTGGTTTACTGGCACGCACAGAGTTTCCAAGTCAGTTAGAATCAAGACCATATCGTGCGATCAAAGAACCAAACATCGACAATGTCCCTAAAGCAAGCAGACGCGCAAAAAAAAGCACAAATCCTCTCAGAAGCACTTCCATATATCAAACGCTTTCATCGAAAAACGATAGTCGTGAAATATGGCGGTAATGCGATGATTGATGATGAATTAAAGCGTTCGTTCGCTCGAGACGTTGTGTTACTCAAGCTTGTGGGGATGTATCCGGTTATTGTGCATGGGGGTGGCCCACAAATTAACGAGATGCTCGAACGACTTGGGAAAAAAGGCGAGTTCGTAAAAGGGATGCGAGTTACGGATCAGGAGACGATGGATATCGTGGAAATGGTTTTGGGCGCCCACGTCAATAAAGAAATCGTTAGCCTGATCAATGAGGCTGGAGGTAAGGCTGTTGGTTTGACGGGGCGTGATGGTGGTTTGATTCGTGCTCGAAAACTGGTCATTGATGCGGATGGAGAATCATTGGATCTTGGGCTCGTTGGGGAGGTTGATTCGGTCGACCCAGACGTTATTACAACCTTAGACTCCCAGGGCTTTATTCCAGTTGTGGCTCCGATTGGTCTTGGGGAGGACGGTGTTGCGTATAACATCAATGCCGATTTAGTAGCTGGTAAGATTGCCGCGGTTCTCGCCGCAGAAAAATTGATATTAATGACGAATACCCCTGGCATTCTCGATCAGGGGGAGCAGCTCCTCACCGGGGTGACTCCAGCCGATATTGATCGACTCGTGGCTGACGGTGTGATTTATGGAGGGATGTTGCCCAAAATATCGTCCGCTCTAGACGCTGCGCGCAGTGGTGTGAATAGCGTTCACATCATTGATGGTCGTGTTAAAAATGCGGTTCTTTTGGAGATACTTACGGACCAAGGTGTGGGAACGTTGATTCGAAGTCGTTAGCGAGCATCCATGGGCTGACTGTATTGTGAAATTCCTTGCTCAGGCCTGCTTACGCGTATATCGCGAGCACGACAAACTAAATACGTGGATTTTCGATTTTGATAACACCTTATTCAATTCACGGTTAAGCGTATTTCCGATTATTAATGAGCGCATGACTCAGTACATTCAGGACCATGTAGGAGTTGACCGCGAGGAAGCTAATCATCTGAGAAACAAATATTGGAAACAGTACGGAGCCACGCTGCTCGGTCTGGTGGCTCACCATCATATTGATGCACATCATTTCCTTAAGGTGACACATGACGTCGGTGACTTTAGCCGCTTGGCGTCGTCCAAATCGCCACTGGTGCATTTGTTCAGGATCTTACCCGGAGATAAATTAGTTTTCTCAAATTCCCCTAACTGTTATTTGACTCCGATGTTACGTCAGTTGGGTATCGAGCCTTTTGTAACTCAGGCTTTTTCAATCGAGTCTACTCGTTTAAATCCCAAGCCCTCCCTCAAAGGATTCCGAGCTATCTTGAAGCAGTGTCGGCTAGATCCTAGGCGCAGTGTCATGATTGAAGACTCGATAGATAACCTGTTGGCAGCCAAACAGCTGGGGATGAAAACAGTTTTTGTTTCCCCGTCACTTTGTCGTCCAAGTTGGGTTGACGCAGTTGTCAGACGGATATACTGATGTTTTGGTTTATGATGTGGTTAATAGAGAGTAATCGCTCTTCAAAATACTAATTGAGACACTCCTTCCAATATGCCAAGAGCGTCGGATAGAAAAATACAAATATTGCAGCGGCTCGCGGAGATGCTGGAGGACCCTAAATGCAAAAAGGTAACGACGGCGCTGCTTGCGTCTAAGCTCGAGGTGTCGGAGGCGGCTTTGTACCGACACTTTGCGAGCAAAGCTCAAATGTATGAGGGACTGATTGAGTTTATAGAGCAAACTATTTTTGGTCTCATCACTAAAATATCGTCGACAGAACAAAGCGGGCTCGCTCAAGTCAGTGCCACGGTTTCTATGCTGCTGAACTTTTCAAAAAAGAATCCTGGCATGACGCGAGTGCTGATTGGTGACGCTTTAGTGTACGAGGACGATAGACTTCAGGAGCGTATTAATCGGCTGCATGACCGAATCGAGGCGACGTTAAGGCAATCTTTAAGATTTGCGATTAATCAAGGTGAGCCAGTTGCCTCAACCGAGATCGAGCCCCAAAGTAATCTCATAATGGCGCTTGTGATTGGCAAATGGCACCAGTTTGCTAAAAGTCGTTTTGCGAAAGATCCAACGCACTACGGGGATATTCAATTACAGATGCTTTTATCTCGATGACTAGATCCTGTTAGGCATCTGAGTGTTCGCATACAGGACACGCAGGATCCTTGTTGAGCTTGATCGACCTCCATTCAAAGCTCAAAGCGTCAAATAAAAACAGCTTCCCCCAAGACTGCTGACCTGTGCCAGAAATCAGTTTGAGAGCTTCTGCTGCTTGAGCGGTGCCGATGATGCCGACAAGTGGTGAGAAGACCCCCATAACGGCACATCGCGTTTCCTCAAGGTTTTTTTCTTCCGGGAAAAGGCACTGATAGCAGGGGCTGTTGGGTTGTCTCGAGTCAAATACGACGAGTTGTCCATCAAATTTGATGGATGCACCTGATACCAATGGGGTTTTTGATTTGACGCACGCTTTATTGACGTTATGCCTCGTTTCAAAATTATCGGAACAGTCCAAAACGACTGAGACTTGATCAACGAGTTCGTCTAGATGATCACCTGAGATTCGGCTTTCAATAGTATCGACGGTTACTTCTGGGTTAATTAAGTTGAGCGTTTTTTTTGCGGAATCAACCTTGCGCTCGCCAATCGACTCGGTATTGTGAATGATTTGTCTTTGAAGATTGGTGAGATCAACCCTATCGTCATCGCAGATTGTTATTTGTCCAACGCCACTTGAGCCTAGAAATAAGGCGGCCGCCGAACCTAAGCCGCCTGCCCCAATGATGAGCACTCTGGAGTTTATGATTTTTTCTTGGCCACTAACTCCTAACTCGTCGAGTAGGATGTGACGGCTGTATCTCAGAAGTTGATCGTCGTTCATAGCGTAAAGCCCCCAGCGTCACGAAGGCGCGTTGCAAGTCGCCTTGCGACGCGCGTCCGTGCCATTTTACGCTAGAACGAGATATCAGCGATTCGATATGATTTGTAATCCCTTCAAGAGGTTGAGGGCCTGACTTAATTGATAATCGTCTTGCTCTGGCGCGCTCTTCCCCTCTTCGGCCTGCTCGTTATCGACGTCTTTCGACTCGCCCTCAGGATTCTCCAATCGATTGTTGAGATCCGCCTCTTTCATTCTTTGGAATTGAGAGGTTTTTGCAGAAACAGTAGCGTCTTCGACGATAATGTCAGGGGTGATGCCTTTCGCTTGAATGGATCGGCCATTCGGAGTGAAGTATCGAGCTGTCGTTAGTTTGATGGCAGTGCCGGTGTTGCCGAGAGGAAGGATGGTTTGAACGGAGCCCTTGCCGAATGTTTGTGTCCCCATAATAACCGCCCGTTTGTGGTCCTGCAGTGCTCCCGCCACGATCTCGGAGGCTGATGCAGAACCCCCGTTGACGAGTACTACCATCGGGACCGTCTTTACAGCGTCTGGGATGTTCGCCAAGTAGTCTCCCTTGGTGCCGCGTGCGTAGAATTCTGGACGTGCGTACATGCGCATTCGCGCATCAGGGACTCTTCCTTCGGTGTACACAACCAACTTGTCGCGTTGTAAAAATGCGGCGGAAACTCCTACTGATGAGGTGAGCAATCCGCCGGGATCGTCTCTCAGATCCAATACGATTCCTTTCATTGGGTCTTCGTTCTCCGAGAATAATTTCTCAAGAGCCGCCCCGAGTTTCTCCCCGGTGTGTTCCTGGAACTGTGTGATCCTAAAGTACGCGTAGTCCTTTTCGAGCATGCGTGATTTGACACTTTGGATTTGGATGATGTCTCTTGTGATCGTTATGGTTTGAGGCTGAGGCTCCCCTTTTCTAACAATGGTCAGCACGATGTCAGTCCCCGGCTTCCCTCTCATCAGTTTTACAGCGTCGTTGAGCGTGAGCCCTTTGACGTTCGTTTCGTCCAACTTAATGACAAGGTCACCCGATTTGAGTCCCGCCCGCCAAGCAGGCGTATCCTCGATTGGCGCCACTACTTTAACGAAGCCGTCTTCCATGCTGACCTCAATGCCAAGGCCGCCGAATTCACCCTGCGTGCCGACTTGCATTTCTTTGAAGGCCTCTTCATTGAGATATGCGGAGTGCGGATCTAGCCCAGAGAGCATGCCGTTGATCGCTTGTTCGATTAACGCTTTATCGTCTACGGCTTCAACATAATCGTTTTTGACCCGTCCGTAGACTTCAGTGAAGGCCCGAAGCTCGTCTATCGGGAGCGGAGCCGCGCTTCTATCTGCTACGGCAGAGAACTGCAGGCTTGCCAGCACTCCGGCTATCACGCCCAATGAAATTAACCCTAATTTTTGTATCCCGCGTCGCATACCTACCCTCGCTGCTTTATCTCCGGAAGTAGTCCGGTTGTTGTTATTATTTGATGTTAACCCAGTCCAACGGATTGAGAGGAGTGCTGTCTCTTCTAATCTCGAAATATACTCCGTCCGATTTGTGACCGCCGCTATTGCCAACAGTTCCCAGTTTATCTCCCGCTGTGACGATATCATCCTCCAATACCCACAGCGTTTCGTTATTGCCGTACAGGCTGTAAAAACGGTCTCCATGATCGATAATCACGAGATTCCCAAAGCCTCTGAGCCAATCGGAGTACACGACCCGACCATCTGCGATGCTCCTGACGTCATTTCCCGAATTCGATTCGATAAAGACGCCCTCCCACCTCGAATCCGTTCCCTCTCTACGTTGATTGAATCGCTCACTGACAATTCCGATAGCTGGCAATCTGAGATGGCCTTTGAGCGATTTGAATCTTTTCCCGTTTACGCTTGAATCGGGTAACGAGCGATTTTCAATTTCCTTTGATTTTTGACGCCTTAGTTTGGCGAATAATTCGTTGATGCTCGACTTTTCTGCGCTTATGTCTTTCAGGGATTTTTTAGTTTTTTTAATATCGTTTTTTGTTTTTTTTATGGTGGATGATTCTTTTTGTCTCTTCTTTTCAGCTTTGCTTTTTTCTTTACTTTTCGCGCGCCTGGTTTTTTTGAGGCTATTCCGAAGCGAGATCGTTTCTTCTTTTATTTTTCTGAGTTGCTCTAGCTCGATATTTAGTTCTTGGATTATTTCGGAATGATGCCTTGAAATCGCTGCGAGATACACAGAATCGACACTGTTATCTGGCTTGATTCCCGTGCTGGGTTCTCGGCCGGAAATATAGGATTCATGCAACCAGCGCGACAATTGCGCCTGTTTTAGAGCTAGAGAAGAATTTAATCGACTCTCTTCTTTTTTTAGTTGACGTATTTGGTCTTTAAAACGCTGGTCTTGTTTTTCAAGTTGACTTATTTTTTTGTTTATTTGGTCTAGGTCTCGTTTTGTTTTCTTGAGTTCTTGTTGGGCTTTTTTCTCTGCTGCCTGCTGTGCATCGAGTTTTTTTCGCTCTTGTACTTCTTTTTTCTCGAGAGTTTTTAATTCCCTTTGTAAGTCGTCATTGCCGTGGGATACTGAGGGGAGAAACAGCGAACAGGCCCCCAAAGTAAAAGTAAGAAAAATCTTCTCAAGGCAATTCAATGGCTACCCCCTGGTTTGTGCTTCGACTGCCGCCGCTGCCGCTGCCGCTTTGTCAGGGTCGCCCAAGTAATAACTGTTTTTAGGCTTTAGCCCATCATCGAGCTCGTACACTAAAGGGATGCCCGTTGGCACGTTTAAACTTACGATATCTTCTTCGGTAATTTGGTCGAGATGTTTAATGAGGGCCCTGAGCGTGTTCCCGTGAGCGACAATCAGGACGCTCTTGTTGTTGAGTATTTCGGGTTTGATCGTTTCGTCCCAAAAAGGCAAGAAACGCGCGACTGTGTCTTTGAGGCACTCCGTTACCGGAAGGTTCTCCTCGCGAACTTCGCGATATCTCGGATCGTTTTTGGGATGCATCTCGCTGCCTGGCTCCAGTGCCGGCGGTGGTGTGTCATAACTTCTGCGCCAGCTCAAGACCTGCTCTTCGCCAAATTTTTTTGTTGTCTCTGCTTTATTCAAGCCTTGCAGCGCTCCATAGTGTCTTTCATTCAGCCTCCAGGAGAGAATCTGAGGGATCCACATTTGGTCAAGCTCCTCTAGCGCGAGCCACATTGTGCGTATCGCGCGCTTAAGTACAGAGCAGTAAACCAAGTCAAAAGAAAATCCTGCTTCGCTCATGAGCTTGCCAGCTTGTTTCGCTTCAGCAACCCCTCTCGAGCTCAGATTGACATCCATCCAACCTGTGAATTTATTTTCTTGGTTCCATAAGCTTTCGCCGTGGCGCAAAAGAACTAGCTTTCTCATAAACTTTCCTACTCTTTAAAGATACGGTGGGGTCTATTTTAGTGTGAATGTTATTCTCGGGAGATAAGTGCGGAGAAATTCAGTAGAATTTCGCGGGTATTTTACAAAAATGTGTTGACGCCATAAGCCTTGTTGTTTGATTTTTTGAAGCACAACAGCAGGCTTTCACGACAACGAATAGCGTTCGAGAATTTCGTTTACACGAGGAGTTTCCCCCAAATGCTTGATTTTATTTCGTCCCAACTCTGGTTGGTGATCGCTGCGGTTTTGAGTGGCGGATACTTAATTGCTCCGAAGTTGATGCCAGGGGGGGCAAAAAACAGATCGATTGGCCCAAGTGAAGTCGTGACTTTGATAAACCGTGAGGGGGCATCAGTGGTCGATCTCAGGACAAGTGAGGAATTTGAGTCAGGCTCGATCGTTGGTGCGAAAAATATTCCTTTAGATTCGCTCGAAAGTCGGGCCGCTGAACTCAAAAAAATCGGTCGTAAGCCGATTGTGTTTATGTGCGCCTCGGGGGCGAGATCTCGATCAGCGCAGAAAGTGAGCTCAAAATTGGGGCTCGAGGAGACCTTTATACTCAATGGCGGCATAGCCGCTTGGAAGCAGATGGGGTTACCGACGACAAAATGAAACGTTGTTCGGTCGATTTTTACGGTTTTTTGAAGGGCGGAGCATGTCAAAAGTTGTGATGTACAGTACTGATTGGTGTCCTTTTTGTTCTCGAGCTCGTAAACTGCTCGAGTCCAAAGGGGTCAGCGTTGAGAAAGTCAATCTTGATGATGAGCCTGACCGCAAATCAGAAATGATCGAAAGGACTGGTCGCAGAACCGTTCCACAAATATTCATTGATGATTATCATGTGGGCGGACATGAAGACTTAGTTTCTTTGGATCAGTCAGGGCGGTTAGACGAGCTCCTGGCCAAAAAGAATTAAACATCGGAAGGGGTCACACACGATGAGCGAGAACAAAGATCAGCCGGTATTCACGGTCGAAAAACTTTACGTGAAGGATCTTTCGCTTGAGGTTCCGGGATCTCCCGGCGTCTTCAAGCAAAAGGAGGCGCCGCAGATTGAGATTGCGATGAACAACTCAGCTCAAAAGGTAGAGGAGGGGTTTTTCGAAATCGTGGTCAAAGCGACGGTGACGGCAAAAGTCAAAGACGAAATTACCTTTCTTGTTGAAGCGAGTCAGGCTGCTATATTCCAAATTCGAAATGTTGATGGCGAAAACCTCGATATGACACTAGGGATAACTGCCCCGAACATTGTGTACCCATATTTGCGAGAGACTATCTCTCAGTCGATATCCAGAGCTGGGTTTCCGCCAGTTATTTTGCAGCCCATGAACTTTGAGGCAATCTACCGCGCGAGGAAAAAAGAGCAGGAATCTGCTCAAGCTAATGAGGCCACTAAACACTAACGACGGCTCCCTGTCTGATACCGCCGCACTAAATTTTTGGGCGATGCGACGATGCGTCTAGCGGTTCTGGGCGCAGGAGCTTGGGGGTCTGCGTTGTCTTTTGCGCTAGGGCAGTCGAGTGAAGTCAGGTTATTAGCCCGTAATTTGGATCTTCGCTCTCAGCTTGAGTTAACCGGAGAAAATAAGAGATATTTGCCCGGGATTCGGCTGCCTGATTCTGTTCGTCTTGCTGAGACGCTCCAAGATGCTCTTGCGGATGCTGATGCGATTGTGTTGGCTGTGCCAGTGAAGGGAGTTAGAGAAACAATCGAGTGCTGTACGGCGTGTTTGCCCGAGTTGCCGCCAATACTGGTTACGTGTAAGGGGTTTGAGCGGTCGACCCGGTTGCTTCCTTGGCAAGTTGTCCGAGACGTGATGCCAGGCTCTAAATGCGCGATATTGTCTGGTCCGAGTTTTGCGCGCGACTTGGGTGAAGGTAGACCAGTTCTGGCGAGTCTTGCTGTGACCGATAATTGTTCGCCTGGTATTTTCTCGGATGTACTCGCCGCAGCTGGAATCAGAACATATCTCACCGATGACTTAGTTGGAGTTTCTATAGGGGGAGCGACTAAGAATGTTGTTGCCATTGCTGCGGGCATGAGTGATGCGCAGGGATTTGGTGCGAGTGCGTTGGCTGGGCTCGTGACTCGAGGGTTAAGTGAAATTTCCCGATTAGGGTGCGCTCTTGGCGCTCGCTCAGAGACCTTCATGGGATTGTCCGGCCTTGGCGACTTGAGCCTGACATGCTTCAGCGACTTATCTCGAAATCGGCGGCTTGGTTTTTCGATCGGATCGGGTAACTCGCTCGAGTTGGCGAGTCGCGAGTTAGGACAGGTTGCGGAGGGTGTTAATACTGCTTATGAGGTGCAATCTATCGCAAGAGAGATGAATATTGACATGCCAATTACTGAAGCGGTTTGCAACGTTTTGTCTGAAAACTTGGATGTGAAGCGAGCAGCAGACCAGCTTTTTAGCCGTAACCTTCGGGATGAAACATAACGGGCTAGCTAATTGGCTCACCCACCTTCATGGAAATCCTTTTGGCGCCAAGCTTCATATATTGCAACGGCGACCGAGTTCGATAAGTTCAAACTTCTACTATTTCGCCGCATTGGTATTCTAAGTAATCGGTCTTCAGGAAATTCACTGAGTATCTCAGGTGGTAATCCCCTGGTTTCTGGACCAAATAGAAAGGCGTCACCATCCTCAAAAGCGATCTGATCGAACCGTTTGGCACCCTTTGTAGTGAATGCGAACAGTCTCGATCGTTGATTCTTTGTTTTCCAGTCCCGCCAGCTTTGATAACGTTTTACCTCAGCGAAGTCGTGGTAATCGAGTCCTGCTCTTGCAAGTGCTCTGTGATCCCAGTGGAAGCCCAGAGGTTCGATTAGGTTTAGGCGGCACCCAGTGTTCGCGCACAACCTGATAATGTTCCCAGTGTTTGGAGGAATCTCAGGCTGATATAAGATGACGGTAAACATGGTTTTTTTAAACGATGAAATCTTTGATGGCTCAACAGAGCCATTACATTTTTATGATGCTACTCGAAAGAGTTTACAGACCAGTCAAAGCTCGTGCGTCGAAAATATTTTCGTTGGGATGTGTGACTCATAATTGTTCAGCTAAAACTAATAAGACATGAGTGATAACTCAGGTGCCGAAAAAAGAGCTGCAAAAAGCCGTTTGCGCGGCACTATAAATCGACGCTGCTCTCGTTCGGGAAGCGACTATTTCTTGCATCACGAGGCCTCACAGAGGCTTGAGGCGAGGCTTGATTTGGTCCGGATTTCCCCCCACTTGGTTGTCTCCTCCGGAATGGGTAACAATGATTTGCCCTCAAGGTACAAGGGGAGCACGCAATTTGTTCACATTGATTTTTCGGAAATGAGGCTCTCAGCTCAGCCTCGACGGGGCAGACTTGCTGAGTGGATGGGAAAAGCCCAAAAGCGACTATGCGGAGATTTGAGCGCGCTGCCGCTGAAAACTGGAGTTGCTGACATTGTTTTCTCGAATTTGGATCTTCCTTTTTTTCGTGAGTGTAGTGAAGTGGCTATAGTGCTCTCTGAGGCATTTCGTGTATTGAAGCCTGGTGGGTTATTTATATTCTCGTCGTTTGGGCCAGACACGCTCCAGGCAGTGGCTCCCCGTTCTGAGAATGTGATCTTCAGATCGGCCAGCCATTTGGATATGCACGATTTAGGGGATATGTTGGTTGAGCGGGGATTCGGCGACCCGGTGATGGAAGTTGAGAATCTCGTGGTGAGTTATGCTGATCCAGTCCGGTTGTTGGACGACTTAAAGGTTCAGGGTTCGTGCCTTTTTGCGGCTCCGGATCGTAAAGGTTTGGGTGGCAAAAAGAAATGGCTACGGCAGATCAGCGTTGCGAGCAACGAAACTCCCTCCCCAGGCCTCGATGTCAAGGTCGAAATGGTGTTTGGCCATGCTTGGAAGCCCGCAGAGCGACTGTCCCCAAAGGGTCGTCGGGTGATTGATATCAAGAGCTGATAGTCGTCAATGAAGATGGAAATTTATTTCTTTTTTTGACGTTATCTTGCGCCCAGAAAAATATCTGTGATAGCGTGCCCGACGTATATCAAAGTTCAAACTACAGGCTTAATACTGAGATACAGTCCAAGGTTAAGAGTTATTAAATGACGATAGAGTCAACGAGCACTGGCTACATTACTGGTGAGGATTCGATCCTCGTCCGTCGACATGTCGCACCAATTGGGGTGCTCAAGGTTGCGTTCAGTGCGCTCGCAACATTGACTGTCTTTATAGCCCTCGTTTTCGCGGCTCAGGGTTTATGGCTTGTTTTGCCTTACGCAGCAGTCGAGTGCTTTGCAATTGGGGTCGCATACTGGTGGATCATGCGAGAGAGAGATGACTTTGAACGGATTACCCGCGAGGGCGATCTTATTCTTGTTAAGACCAGGATCTCCGGCTCTGAACGGACTCAGGAATTCAATCGATTTTGGCTTGGTGTTCAAGTGATCGAGACAGGCGTCGGTCGTTGTCAACTGGTTCTAAGCTCTCATGGGCTCCATTTTGAGGTCGGACGATTGCTGATATCAGAAGAACGGCGCGAGCTGGCGAGGCAAATTAGATTGTTGGTGGCGAATTAGTATTCTGGATTTTTTGAGTTAGAATATGGCACTTTATAAATGTCACATATAAGTATTTTTGGGGGAAGCATGAAATTCTCATCAAGTGTGCGTCTGTTAGCTATCGCTCTAGGTTTAGTCCCTGGCATCGTTTTGGCTGATTGGCAACTCAATCTTACGCCGTCCAGCACTCTACTTGGTGCGGACATCAAAGCACTGCACGATATGACCATGTGGGTCATCGTTGGCATATCGGTCGTTGTCTTTGGGGCGATGTTCTGGTCGATATTGAAACACCGCAAATCTGTCGGCCACAAGGCGTCAAATTTTCATGAGAATACGACAGTTGAAATTGTGTGGACTGTGATCCCTGTTGTTATTCTTGTGGCGATGGCGTTTCCTGCTACAAAAGTGCTTTTAGCGGCTAGGGACTCTTCTGCTCCCGACATGACCATTAAAGCGACCGGCTACCAGTGGAAGTGGGGTTACGAATACCTTGATGAAGGGGTCAAGTTTTATAGCACCCTCTCAACACCCAGAGATCAAATCGAGGGCACCGCTGAGAAGGGTGAGAACTACCTACTAGAAGTCGATAACCCGGTCGTTGTCCCGGTGGGTAAGAAAGTCAGGATCTTGACGACCGCGAATGACGTTATTCACTCATGGTATGTTCCTGATTTGGCGGTCAAACAGGACGCGATACCGGGATTTATCAGAGACATCGCGTTCAAAGCGGAGAAAATCGGCACTTACCGAGGCCAATGTACTGAGCTCTGCGGGAAAGAACACGGCTTTATGCCGATTGTGGTTGAGGTGGTCTCTGAGGAAGATTATCAAGCGTGGGTTCAAGCCAAATTGGCTGACTCCGGTGCGCCGTCTTTCGACCCCAACAAGACGTACTCGGTGGCAGAGTTGGTTTCAGCAGGAGAACAGGTTTACAACATGAATTGCGTCGCTTGTCACCAGCCAGACGGCGTTGGGATGCCACCAACATTTCCTGCGATCAAGGGCGGAAAGATTGCGACCGGCCCAATGGCAGCCCATTTAGATATCATTCTCAACGGCAGCAAGAAAAACCCGATGATGACAGCGTGGGGTCCGCAGCTATCCGACTTGGACATCGCGGCGGTCATTGCGTATCAAAGGAATGGAATTAATTCGACTGGAGATATTCTGCAGCCTAGCGATATTGCAGCAGCACGCTCTGAATAGCATTTAATTTTTAAATTTGGACTAAATCGAGACTCGTTTAAGGAGCATCAAAATGGAAGCGGTACACGATCACGATCACGACCACCACGTGCCTTCGGGCATCATGAGGTATGTCACAACAACTAACCACAAAGACATCGGTTCGATGTACTTATGGTTCAGCTTTGTTATGTTCCTCGTCGGTGGCGTTATGGCGCTAGTCATTCGAGCTGAGTTGTTTCAACCAGGATTGCAGGTAGTACAACCAGAGTTTTTCAATCAGATGACCACCTTACATGGTTTGATCATGGTGTTCGGGGCCATCATGCCGGCGTTTGTTGGTTTTGCTAACTGGCAAATTCCAATGATGATTGGTGCCCCTGATATGGCTTTCCCTAGGATGAACAACTGGAGTTTCTGGTTGCTTCCTCCTGCTGGTATCTTGCTCGTCGGTGCATTGCTTGCGCCTGGAGGTGCTGGAGGAGTTGGTTGGACAATGTACGCGCCACTGACGGTTCAGCCGGGTATGGGTATGGACATGATGATTTTCGCAATCCACATCCTAGGTATGTCGTCGATCATGGGTTCGATTAATATCATCACCACGATACTTAACATGCGAGCGCCTGGTATGACCATGATGAAGATGCCGCTCTTCGTTTGGACTTGGTTGATCACGGCATACTTGTTGGTTGCTTCCATGCCAGTGTTGGCGGGTGCGGTGACCATGACACTGACAGATCGTCATTTTGGAACGACCTTCTTTAATGCAGCGGGTGGTGGTGACCCAGTGCTCTATCAACATATTTTCTGGTTCTTTGGTCATCCCGAGGTCTATATCATCGCGATTCCCGCCTTTGGTGTTGTGTCAGAGGTGATTCCGACATTCGCTAGGAAACCATTGTTTGGCTACGCGTCGATGGTGTACGCGACGGCATCAATTGCAATTCTTTCATTTCTCGTGTGGGCTCACCACATGTACACGGTGGGTATGCCGGTCGAAGCGCAGTTGTACTACATGTTCGCGACAATGCTGATCGCGGTCCCAACTGGGGTCAAAGTATTCAACTGGGTCGCAACTATGTGGAAGGGATCGATGACGTTTGAAACCCCGATGCTGTTTGCGATGGGATTTCTATTCCTATTTACGATCGGCGGATTTACTGGGTTGGTGCTTGCGCTAACGCCAGTGGATATCCAACTGCACGATACGTATTACGTTGTTGCCCATTTCCATTACGTGATGGTTGCCGGCGCGTTGTTCTCGGCCTTTGCTGGTGTTTATTACTGGTTACCTAAGTGGATTGGAAAAATGTACGACGAGCGGCTTGGAAAGATTCATTTCTGGTTGTCCATCATTTTCTTTAACGTGACGTTCTTTGTGCAGCATTTCTTAGGACTCGCCGGAATGCCACGCAGGATTCCTGATTACTCGCTCCAGTTTGCGGACTGGAACCTGATTTCTTCGATCGGGGCGTTTGGTTTCGGTCTATCTCAGGTGTTTTTCCTCTACGTTTTGCTCAAGGCGATCCGAAGCGGCGAAAAAGCACCTGAAAAGCCATGGGAGGGGGCAACCACGCTGGAGTGGACGCATCTGCCTACACCTGCTCCGTATCATAGCTTTGAGACCCCTCCGCAACTAAAAGGGTAGTCGAGCGTAATTAACACGAGACCGTTGGAAATAAGCATCCAACGGTCTTGTTTTTACCTCGAGCATAATCAAACTATGGAAAAAAATAAAAAAACCGCACTGATCCTCGCATCGATAGCGGTCGTTTTTTTTCTTGGTTTCGTGATCCGTCGCGCGATTCTTTAGGGATATGTCTGAACGAACAAACGAGAACTTACAGCTTCTAAGAAAGCTCATTGTTGTAGCGGTGTTGATGTTCGCCTTTGGTTATGCGTTAGTCCCGATTTATAAGAAAATCTGTGAGGTCACAGGGGTTTATGACCTTACAAAACCCGACGAGGTTGTGAATACACAAATCGATGAGACCCGTTCGATCACAATGGAATTTGACGCAAATGTGCGCAGTGACATCGGGTGGGATTTAGTTGCGACTGACAAAAGGATGGTTGTACATCCTGGTGAGTTGGTCCAAGCGACATTTCGGCTCACAAATCCAACTGACATTTCTTTCGATGCACAGGCTATCCCGAGTTATGGTCCTCAAAGAGCTGGGCTGTACGTGAAGAAACTCGAGTGTTTTTGTTTCAGTCAGCAGAAAATCAACGCGGGTGAGTCTCGAGATTTTACCGTTGTGTTTGTGCTGGATCCTGAATTACCCTCGGATGTTGGTACGGTGACTCTGTCCTACACGATGTTTGAGGTTGAGGGAACTTCAAGTGCTGCGACTGAGATTCAAGAAGAAGGGGTGCGATCGTGACGCGCGAGGAGAATAAGAAGAATACATTTTTCCAAAGTCTTCGAGCGGTGTGTTCTGCTTTTATAGGAATCGGTCGCGGACAGAATCTACAAAATGATCTGGCCTCGTTGAGGCCACAACATGTCATAATCACGGGTGTTATTTGCGCAGCCTTGTTCGTTATCGGCGTTGTGAGTATCGTCAACATGGTTGCGAATTGATAGAATTCGTATGTATAAATAGAAGAAGGGGAGTAAGAACATGAGCTCGCAGTCTGGTGGGTATTATTTGCCTGAGCCGTCTCATTGGCCAATTGTTGGTTCGCTAGCGCTTTTGCTGCTTGGTTTCGGTGCCGCGTTGACAATGAATTCGGTCGGTGGGGGTGGTTACGTGTTACTGGCAGGTTTCGCGGTAATCGCTTACATGATGTTCGGCTGGTTCGGAACTGTGATTCGAGAGAGTGAGTCGGGTAAATATAATAAGCAGGTTGATGTGTCCTTTCGATGGGCGATGAGCTGGTTTATTTTCTCTGAAGTCATGTTTTTCGCCGCGTTTTTTGGCGCGTTGTTTTACATGCGGGTCCTATCGATCCCATGGTTGGCTGACGCTGATACTGGGTCGTTACTTTGGGAAGGATTCTCAGCTGGCTGGCCCACCTCAGGCCCTGGTGTTGAGAGTACATTCACCCCGATGGGTGCGTGGGGTTTGCCAGCGATCAATACCGCTTTGTTACTTACGTCAGGCGTGACCATCACGATCGCTCATTGGGCACTCAAAGAAAATAAACGTGGCCAGTTGAATTTGTTCATGTTTCTCACCATTGCTCTTGGTGTTGCATTCTTGATCCTTCAGGTAGAGGAGTATATGCATGCGTACAACGACCTTGATCTCACGCTAGAGAGTGGTGCGTACGGATCGACCTTCTTCATGTTGACAGGTTTCCACGGTTTTCACGTGACCGTCGGTACGATTATGTTAATCGTCATTTGGCTTAGGGGCCTAAAAGGGCATTTTAAACCTGAAGCACACTTTGGATTCGAGGGGGTTGCGTGGTATTGGCACTTCGTTGATGTGGTGTGGTTAGGGCTGTTTATATTTGTTTACTGGCTCTAATTCAAACCGCAACATAAAAAAACCCATCCGAGATAACGGATGGGTTTTTTATTTATAGCCCTTCTTGTGGGATCACTCCGAAATAGTACCCCGACATTAACAGAACAAAAAGAATTACCGACAGTCCGATTCGAATGGTAAGGGCTTTGACCGTACCATCCGAAGTTCCCTTCCCCCTCACTAGATACACGAGTGCGGATGCTAAACTTCCAAAAATTACTAGTAGAAACAGTACAACAATTACTTTCATTGCGTTCAGACCTATTTTAGTGAGTTATTTATCTGATAAACCGTATTATGCGCCATACTAGCTGGAGAGTCAGTATTCTCGCTGTTTTTGGTTTGATTTTGACCCTAAGTGCTGCATATTGGCAGTACAGCAGGGCTCAGGATAAACGAACACTTCAACAGCAATATATCGAGCAGCAACTTAAGTCTGTTTTAGAAATAAATTGTGACAATGCCTCTGGCACCGTTCAACCGCATAGGCGTGTTGTTGCCAAAGGGACACTCGATTCTGACCTAAAAATGGTGTTGGATAATCGTATTCGACACGGCAAAGCGGGTTATGAGATTTTAATTCCGTTCACATTTCTTGATTGCGGAACGGCAGTACTGGTGAATTTTGGGTGGATTCCCCGTGGCCGAGAATTTGGCGTCCTACCGAATTTCGAGGTGCCAGATGGGACTGTAGATATTCGGGGGACGATTTCAGTGCCCGGTCATGGCGCGTTAGAAATCGGTGAAAAGTTAATTGAAGGCAATGTCTGGCAGAACTTAAATATCGAGCGTTACCGAGAGTGGGCATCTATTGACGTGCTTGACTATGTTATCCGTATTGACGGAGATGTCGAGGTGATTAATGGCTTAGAAGCAGATTGGGGTGATGTCAGCTTCGGCATCGATAAACATTTGTCGTACGCAGGACAGTGGCTTTTATTTAGTCTTTTGATTATTTTTTTATACACATATCATGGATACATTAAACCAAGAAAAGAAAAACGGCAGTAAAACTTCGTTGACTCCGTGGATCGTACTCGCTGTTTGCGTGTTGCCGATTTTAGCTTCGACAGGGCTGTATTATTTGTGGAAGCCCAGCAACTTTGTCAATAATGGTGAATTGATTGGCCCGACGCCAATCTCTCAACTACATTTAAAGGCAGTGTCTCGTGACGTTTTTTCATTTTCCGAGTTGGATGGAGGCTGGGCATTCGTCGCTATCGATCAAAATTATTGTGACGATACGTGTCAAACCAAGCTCTACCTGATGCGACAAATTCGTTTGACTCAAGGAGCGGAAAAGGAACGGATCAACAGAGTGCATTTTTTTTCCGGTGGAGCGATCGACGATGCTGAGTTGTTAACAAAATATGATGGAACGATTTTTGTTTCATTGGCAAATGTAGATCAACTCAAGGTGTTTGGGGATGAATCTGATTTATCCCGCTATATTTTTTTGGTTGACCAAATTGGTAATTTAATGATGCGATTTCCAGTTGATATCAACCCCTCGTTGATGAAAAAGGACGTAACGAAGTTGCTGAAGCTCTCAAAAGGTTGGAAAACTGTTAATTGATGACAGTTTCTAACGCATTGGTCAGGTGTTAAACTACCGCCCTATTTATCAGACTACAAAGGTCGCGAAATTGTGATGGCAGGGTCTCTTTACGCTCGTCTTGAAGACTACGTCAAACTCACGAAGCCAAGGGTCGTGATGTTGATCGTGTTTACGGCGTTTATCGGGATGTTATTGGCGCAACACACGTTAGCCTCTATAGATATTCTGATTGTCGGATCTATTGGGATATGGCTCGTTGCTGGGGCAGCGGCAGCGGTGAATTGTTTGGTGGAGCAAAAGATAGATGCTGTAATGGCGAGAACACGAGCGCGACCGTTACCTTTGGGCTCGGTGACTGTCAATGAGACCGTTGCGGTCTCTTTGGTAGTAGGAGGTGTGGGACTTTTCCTACTTTACTACTGGATTAATCCCCTCACGATGTGGCTCACCCTAGGGACATTCGTTGGGTACGCGATCATTTACACGATCGTATTAAAACCACTCACGCCACAAAACATTGTGATTGGCGGTGCATCGGGCGCGATGCCGCCAATACTTGGGTGGGCTGCGGTCACTGGAGAGGTGACGTATGAGGCGTTACTTTTGTTTTTAATTATCTTTGCGTGGACTCCCCCTCATTTTTGGGCGCTCGCTTTATATCGCCGAGATGAGTACGCTAAAGCGGAGGTGCCGATGTTGCCCGTGACACACGGTGAAGCGTTTACTCGTCTTCATGTGTTCCTATACACCTTGATACTTTTGGTGGTCTCTCTCTTACCTTTTGCTGTGGGGATGAGTCATTGGATCTACGGGCTAAGCGCACTGATTTTAGGTCTCATTTTTGTGTTCTATGCGTATCGAATTTGGAGGTCGTACACTGACGCACTTGCGCGAACAACCTTTAAGTATTCGATCTTATATTTAGCGCTTATTTTTTCAGCGTTACTCTTAGATCACTATTTGATTCTCTAAACAGATCGAGCCAATGCTTTTGTATTCACGAGTGAAGCGCTTACTCGCGCTGGTCGCCCTCACGATTCTGGCTTTATCCGGTTGTCGTGATTCAAAAAATGACTCTCTTGAGTTTTTTTTTACTGATATCACGGGTGCGAACTTTGCAAGGCAATTTGAACTTGATGGACCAGACGGACAACGAGTCAGTCTTGAAGATTTTCGAAATCATGTCGTTGCGGTATTTTTCGGCTTTACACAGTGTCCAGATGTATGCCCGACAACGCTAGCAGACCTGAATGTAGTGGCGGATCTTTTAGGCGAGAAATCTGATCGGTTCAAAGTCGCATTTATTACGGTCGATCCATTGAGAGATCAACCGGAGCTACTCAGAAAATATGTGTCTGCTTTCAATCACAATTTTGTTGGGCTAACGGGTAGCCCAGAGGAAATCTCTCGGACAGCAAAAGAATTCAAGGTTACATATCAGAAAGTGAAGGGCCAATCGCCAACGACATACTCTGTTGACCATACCGCAGCAACGTTCATATTTGACAAACAAGGGCTCGTTCGGCTTTTTGTGCCTTATGGGGCAGACCCATCCAAAATTGCAATGGATATCGAAAAATTACTCGACATTGATTGAGGGGCAATATCTCCCCAAAGCCATCTGGACCGTTATGGATCTTATTCTAAAAGGTCCCGCATTTTTTTCATTGCTTGCGCCTCAATTTGACGAATCCGTTCCGCGGACACTGAGAAGCGTGATGCCAAGTCATGAAGTGTCGCATGCGCATCTTCGTTGAGCCATCGTGCTTGTATGATTTCACGACTGCGATCATCCAGTGTTGACAAAGCCGTGCTTAATGCCTTTGCTTGCGAGCTTTCGAGTTGATTCGTTTCCACTATCGAGCTTGGATCAGCTTCCGAACTCGATAAAAATGAGATCGGAGCGTACGAATCGTCATCTTGCGCTAATGGGTCAAGAGAAATATCGTTGCCATTGAGTCTGGTTTCCATCTCCACTACGTCTGATGTTTTGACGTCCAAATCCTGGGCGATGCGTTTGACTTCACTAGGCTCCAGTGTATCTAAGTTCGACTTCATGCTACGCAGATTGAAAAAAAGCTTGCGCTGAGCTTTAGTCGTCGCAATTTTGACAATGCGCCAATTCTTCAAGACGAATTCGTGTATCTCAGCCTTGATCCAGTGAATGGCAAAGGAGACCAACCGGACGCCTTTTTCATAGTCGAATTTTTTTACTGCCTTCATCAAACCTACATTTCCCTCTTGGATGAGATCTGAGAACGGCAATCCATACCCATTGTAGCGACGAGCGATAGACACAACGACCCTTAGATGAGCCATGACGAGGGCTTTCGCGGCATCGAGATCGTTTTCATTTTTGAGCTGTTTTGACAGACGCGTTTCGTCCTCCGCGCTAAGGAGCGGAATTTGGTTTACTGCCTTGATATAGAGATCGAGGCTGGCAACTGGTGGTAGGGCCGTTGTCGTTAACGCATGTGTCATAGGTACCTCCATGGGCGTATTTTAGCACTCTTTGCATAGGAGTGCTAATTCCCGGAAAGGTTCTAGTGACTATCTAAGCAATTGTTTAACAGTCTATTTTTGTCAAATGCTTATTAGCAGAGAGCCATGCGCTCGCGAGGCTCAGCATCGTGCTAACGGCAATCGGGCTGAGAAGGATCGGGACACTTGGTTGAGTGATGACGATCCCGAGGGTTTCGAGAGCTGACTTAGCGTATGGAATGCCAAATTTCAGGCTAATAAGGATCAAAACGACCGCGAACAATCCGCTGAGAAACCCCTGTATGAAAGCAAAATACAGAAATGGTCTTCGAATGAAACGTCTGGTTGCGCCGACAAGTCGCGTGACCTCAATTTCGTCTTTAGCAAGGGAGATTTGTAGTCGAATGGTTGTAAAAATTGTCGCTGCTAGCCCAAAAATAACGAAAGATAAAAGGATCAAGGCGCACGCTCGAGCTAAATGAATCACGGACTCGAGCTGTCTGGCCCATTCAGCATCAAACCGTACTTCGGAGACTGATTCAATATCCTTGATGGATGATGCGACGCGATGCAGTTCGTCTGAACTACTGCCTTTGGGCGTCAGCACCAGGAGGTGAGGAAGGGGATTCTCGTCTAAGTTGTTTGTTAAGTTCTCAAGACCGAGTCTTTGCGACATACGTGTCAGGCCGGCGTCACGGTCAACAAACTCGATTTGTCCGTCAAAAATTGTCCTAATTTTTGCTGTTACCTCATCAACCGCCTGTTTGCTGGCGGACACTTCCAAAAAAACGTTCAGTTGATTGGATTCACTCGTTTTTCTCGTGAGGCGATCAGCGCCGTCTGCCAGCATGTAAAGGCCCATTGGAATTGAGAGCGCAATCCCAATGACCATAATGTGAAGCAGATTGGCGATAGGGTGAAGCAGTAGTCTTTTTACGCTACTGTAAAAAGCAATGGTTCTGAGATGAAGCCAACTCAAAGCTCAATTTCTCCGTGACTCAGTGTAATCGTTCTTGCGCCTAGGCCTTCTATCATAGCTGGATCATGTGTCGCGATGACAACGGTGACGCCGACGCGGTTAAATGCTCTGAACATGGCAACGATATCCGCAGCATATCCCGGATCAAGATTTCCGGTGGGTTCGTCAGCTAACAGGATTGCCGGTTTGTTGACCACTGCACGAGCGATACAAAGCCGTTGTTGTTCACCCCCAGACAGTGTGATGGGGTGAACCCGTTCCTTTTCAAGTAGACCGACTTTATCCAGTGCTGCGCGAACGCGTTTTGTTATCTCCGATCTTGAAAACCCTGAGATGAGTAGAGGTAACGCAACATTATCGAAAACCGTTCGATCCATTAATAATTTGTGGTCTTGAAAGACAAAACCAAAATTTCGTCTAAGGTACGGAAGCGCGTTGGGGCTAAGATTTGAGATTTTCGCGCCGTTTATGACGACATGACCACTCGTTGCCTTTTCAATGCCGCCAATGAGTTTCATCAATGTTGATTTCCCGGCTCCCGAGTGCCCCGTCAAAAAAACCATCTCCCCTTCGCTGATGGATAGACTCACGTTTTTGAGGGCTTGATGACCACCTGGGTATCGTTTCGATAAATTTTGAGTTTCGATCATTGGTGAGTCTTGAGCTGTAACGCTTTCCCGATCCGTTTAGTCAAAAATAGCATCGATGAATTCTTGAGCAGAAAATTGCGCTAAATCATTGATCCCTTCACCTACGCCGACGTAACGGATGGGGATTGGTTTATATTGAGCAATACCAAATATACACCCTCCCTTTGCACTTCCGTCTAGTTTGGTTAGGACGATGCTGTCCACGCCAAGAGCCGCGTCGAAAGATTTGACTTGCTCAGCAGCGTTTTGGCCAGTGTTCGAATCAACGACTAAAACAATTTCATTGGGAGCGGACTCGAGCGCTTTCCCCATCACTCGCTTGACCTTTCGAAGTTCTTCCATCAAATTTTGTTGCGTTGGTAGGCGGCCAGCTGTATCAGCAATCACGATATCGACATGTTTTGCCTTCGCAGATTGTATTGCGTCAAATATTACTGCTGCAGAGTCTCCGCGATCTTGTGATACCACGGTGACCTGGTTACGTTCCCCCCAAATTCGGAGTTGCTCTTCAGCAGCCGCGCGAAATGTATCGCCCGCAGCGAGTAGCACCCGTTTGTTGGCCTCAGTAAACTGTTTGGTTAATTTACCGATTGTTGTTGTTTTCCCAGCTCCGTTAACGCCCGCGACTAAAATCACATAGGGATTCCCTTCTCGCTCTGACAGTTCATCGGACATGGGCTGAACCATCGACAGCATTTCTGATTTCAGTATTGCTTTTACCTCATCAACTGTGCTGAGTTTATTTTTTTTTACTGCTCGCTTCGTGTTCTCGAGTAGAACTGTTGTCGCAGAAATACCGACGTCACTGGTCAAGAGGATGGTTTCTAGTTCCTCGAACATGTCATCGTCAAAGGATGTAGATGTGCCGAATACCTGGCTAATTCTTTTCCCTAATTTGGATCTTGTGAGACTTAGGCTCTCTCGCCAACTGGAAATTTGGCTTGTTGTGTCATTATCTGAAGAAGATTGATCAGATTTTGAAACTTTGTTCGATCTTAAAAAACTAAACATTTGAAAATTAGTGAAAAAATATCCAGAGACGCGATCTGTCGGCGATAAATACGAAAAGTTGACGGGAAGGCGATTCACAACGTCCGTAACCGACTTCAGTCTCTGCAAAATTAACCAATTGGCGACATTATGATTTTAACCTGCTTGTGTGCGTTCCGTCGGTATCTGCTTTTGTCTGTTTATTTTTCGCTCTCGTTTCTGGGAGAAGCACTGGCTGCTCCAGCCGAAATCGTGGAACAGGATCTGGGAAATGGTCTCAAAGTGATTGTGAGGCCTGATACGAGGGCTCCCGTAGCGGCGGTTATGGTCTGGTATCGCGCGGGCAGTATCGATGAGGTAAACGGTCGTACCGGCGTTGCGCATGTACTCGAGCATCTCATGTTTCAAGGCACCAACAGTGTCGCTCCTGGCGAGTATGCAAAAACGATCGCTTCCGTAGGTGGCCGATCGAATGCGTTCACCTCTAGCGACTACACAGGATACCTTCAAGAGCTTCATAGCGATGAGTTGGAGTTGGCAATCAAACTTGAAGCTGATCGGATGCAAAATTTATTGCTAAGACAGACAGAATTTGACACTGAAGTTCGGGTGGTCATGGAAGAGCGTCGTCAAAGAGTTGACGACAATCCACGAGGGGTCTTGATGGAGCAGCTATCTGCTGCGATGTATGTTGCGCACCCCTACCGTGCACCTGTGATTGGTTGGATGAACGATTTGGAGAACATGACGCTGACTGACGCGTCAAACTGGTATCAGCGATGGTATGTACCGAATAATGCAGCATTGGTTGTTGCTGGAAACGTTGACCCTGAAGAGGTTTTTCTTCTTGCAAAGCGGTACTTTGGAGGGTTGGAATCGCGTGATTTACCCATGCGAAAACCACAAGATGAGCCACCGCAGTTGGGAGACAGGAGAATCGTCGTCAAGGAAAACACCACGTTACCCTCACAGGCGATGGCGTTTCGAGCACCACGATTAGAAAATGTGGACGGTGATTGGGAGCCATATGCGTTGTACCTGCTGGCGGGTGTTCTCGATGGACACGCTGCTGCTCGATTACACAAGCGCATGGTCGTTGACGAAATGGTCGCACAATCGGTGAGTGTCAGCTACGATGGTCTAAAGCGAGGCCCAGGATCGTTCTTCGTTGGTTTCTCGCCTGTTAAGGGAGTGACGGTAGACGACTTAGAGACCATTTGGTGGGATGAAGTCGAGCGTTTAAAACGAGATGGAGTAGCCCAACAAGAACTCAGTCGAGTCAAGGCACAAGTGATAGCTGGGCAAATTTTTTCAGATGATTCAGTTTTGGGTCAAGCGAGCAGAATCGGTCGAATGTGGGCAATAGGATACGATTCGAACGCATCTGATTTAATCCATCAAAAAATCAAAACAATTACGCCGGAACAGGTTAGAGCAGTTGCTGAGAAATATTTAGTCACTGAGGCGGTAACGGTTGCTGTGCTGCTTCCAAAACAACAAAACTAAAGAAGTCGAGCGTCAGATGATGAACCAAGGGTATTTCACGAAGGAGTACACAGTGAGAGAGATCGTATTATTTTGTTTGTTATCTCTTTTTTCGAGCTTTGGGTTTGCGGATGAGGAATACAGGCATCAATGGACGACCTCTGGAGGAACGAAGGTTATCTTTATCCAGACTTCTGTTTTGCCTATCGTGGATGTTTCAATTGATTTTGCCGCGGGAGCTGCTTTTGATCCCGCTGGGAAGGAGGGATTGGCGCGATTTACTCTTCGTTTGTTAGACAAGGGCACCGAGGCATCTGACGAGCAACAACTTGCCGAACGGTTAGCCGGCACAGGGTCTCAACTGGGAGGTACCTTCGATTTAGATCGTTCTGGACTCACGTTGCGGTCTTTAGCGTTCGAGGACGAGTTAAATGACTCTCTTAGTGTCGTTGAGGAGATGCTTCATGCTCCGACATTTCCGACGGAGATACTGGATCGAGAGATTAAGTCAGGAATTGCCTCGTTAAACGAGAGCGTTAAAAGACCAGGGACTGTTGCCTCGAGAACATTTTATGAACAGTTATATCCCGACCACCCATATCGGTCTACCGGAGTAGGCACTGAAGAATCACTTCGATCACTGACGAGCGGCGACTTGTCGTCATTCTATAAACGGTTTTACAGACGGACGAATGGTGTGATCACCATTGTAGGGGATCTTACCCTAACTCGAGCGACTGAGATATCGGAACAGTTATCAGATGCGCTCCCCATAGGCGATGAAGCGCCCGAGAAGTTAATTGCTCCAGATATAGGCGTGATCGATCGCGAGACTGTGATCTACAATCCCGCATCCCAGGCACACATACGGATCGGAGCGCTTGGGGTGAAGCGTGGCGACCCCGATTATCTCCCGTTAATTTTAGCGAACCAGATTTTAGGCGGAGGTGGAATGACCTCTATACTGTATGACGAACTGAGGGAAAAACGAGGCTTGACGTATGGCGTCTACAGTTATTTTAGTCCGCTTCGTGCCGAGGGCCCGTTTGTGATTTCTTTTCAAACGCGCAAAGATCAAGCGAGAGACGCGCTTGATTTAGCGATGGAACTAGCCAGGCAGTTTGTGAGGGAGGGGCCCACCTTGGAGCAACTCCAGAACGCCAAACGGTACTTCATTGGCGCGTTTGCTCTGAACGTCGATAGCAACGCAGAGCTTTTGGATTATTACTCGACGATTGGTTTTTATGGGTTACCACTGGACTATATCGACTCGTTTTCACAGCGTGTTGAAAGCGTGACCCTCGAGGAGGTCAATGATGCGCTCAAGCGGCGATTAACACTCGAAAATACGATACGGATCATTGTCGGGCCTGAAGCGGAATTTTCGCGGACGGATGGCTAACTCCGTTAGGATCATCGGCGGTACATTTCGGCGACGACACATCAAGTTTGCCGCAGTTGATGGACTGAGACCAACGCCAGATCGCGTCCGAGAAACCCTGTTTAATTGGCTTGGGCAAACACTCAATGGCTTGGACTGTCTTGATCTGTTCGCGGGCAGTGGAGCGCTTGGCTTTGAAGCATTGTCGCGCGGCGCGCGGCGCTTGACATTTGTTGACACAAATACTGATGTGTGTCGCGTCATAAAGTCCAATTGTCACGAGCTCGGGATCATCAATCAAACTGTTTCGTGTATGGCGGCCGTCCAATATCTAAAGCAAAATACGACCAAATTTGATATCGTTTTCGTTGATCCACCTTATGGCAGTGACTTGTATGAGGCAGTGCTGGCGGAGTTACCCCGCCACCTAAATAATGAAGGTAAAATTTACGTCGAGTCTGATCGAGAGATACTTCCCTTACCAGGAGCCAACGTGGTCAAAAAATCAAGAGCCGGGCGTGTGCATTATGCGCTTTGGGAGTATCTGATGAATAAGGATGGATAACAAAGTGAATCGAGCCGTTTACCCCGGTACTTTTGACCCTTTTACGAGTGGACACGAGGATCTTGTAAGAAGGGCCTCCAGTGTTTTTGACGAGGTAATCGTGGCCGTAGCGGACAGTCGTGGCAAACAGCCGCTCTTTAATCTAGAGGAGAGAGTTGTCATTGCTCAGGAGGTGCTGGCGCGATTCGATAACGTGTCAGTAACAGGGTTCTCCGGACTTTTGATGGACTTCATTCAGCTCAACCAAGCTAAGATCGTGCTGAGAGGACTGCGAGCAGTTTCAGATTTCGAGTACGAATTCCAGCTCGCCGGCATGAACCGTAATTTATACCCCGATGTCGAGACACTCTTCTTGACACCAGCAGAACAATATACGTTCATCTCAGCAACGATGGTTCGAGAAATCGCGCTTCTTGGGGGTGATGTGTCCTCGTTTGTCAATCCGATCGTCTTGGGGCATATCAAAGAACGTTTGATTACTCTTGGTTCGAAATAATATGGCGTTAATGATCACCGATGACTGTATTAATTGCGACGTTTGTGAGCCTGAGTGTCCAAATGACGCGATTTACCAGGGTGAAGAGATATATGAAATTGACCCCCAAAAATGCACCGAGTGTGTAGGACATTTTGATCAACCGCAGTGTCAAGAGGTTTGTCCTGTGGACTGCATTCCACTGAACCCAGAGTTTCAAGAGACAAAGCTAGAGCTCTTGAAAAAGTACGAGTTGTTGCAAACTGTCTCTGACCATCCGTAATTGACGGGTTATTTCTGGCAGTTTGGACAGTAAAAGGTCGAGCGTTGTCCGACGATGGTCACTTTGATTGGCCTTGTGCACACGCGACACGGCTCGTCGTTGCGCCCATAAACCATGTATTCGTTTTGGAAGTAGCCCGTTGACCCATCAGTGCGGTAAAAGTCTTTCAAGCTACTTCCACCAGCATCTATTGCTCGAGCGAGTATGTCCCTGATGCAAACGCTCAAAACAGCAAGTTTATTTTTACTCAGCGTACTTGATTTTTTTGTGGGTCGAATACCAGCGCAAAACAGTGCTTCGTTTGCGTAAATGTTACCGACGCCAGTGACGACATGGTGATTCATGATGTGAGATTTTATGGCTGAGTGTTTATTCCTAGTCGTTCGGTAGAGTAAGTTTCCATCAAACGTTGTATCAAATGGTTCAGGCCCGAGTCGACACAGAAGTGGGTGTTCACTCGGATGGCTCGACGTCCAAATGATTGCACCAAATTTACGTGGATCTCGGTATCTGATGATTGTCCCATTCTCGAGACGCATGTCGAAATGGTCGTGTTTCTCCGGCTCTGATGGTTTTCTCCGGATAACCCGTAAGCTCCCTGACATCCCCAAATGGACGATCAGCCAACTGGTCGTGCAATTAATCAAAATGTATTTAGCTCGACGCTCGACCGATTTGATAGTCGCTCCTTTGAGCTTTTGGTCAAGATCTTTGTCGATGGGCCAACGAAGTTTTGGTACGCGCACTATCAGACTGGCGATCGTTTGTCCGCGCATAAACGGTTCGACCCCACGAGTCGTGATTTCTACTTCCGGTAATTCAGGCATTACTCAGTGAGTTTGAGTGGCTACAGAGTCTTGCCAACTTCGCGTGGGTCTAACAGGCGACTCCCGGCATCTCGCCCGACTCGATACATGACATCCTCATCAGAGCGTTTCAGTAAATATCCGTCCTGATCGGCATAGATAGAGAATGTGGTTGATGAATCGTTCGAGAACTCAATCTGTATGGTCTGCAATGGGTCACCGTCTGGAGCCAATGACCGAAGTATTTTTGTGGCAGCAGTTGTTCGCCATTCAGCTGCCCAAACTTGTAAGACGGATGCATTGATCGGTTCGTTACTGGAATAGCCAACCAGGGACCATGTATTTTCGTCATTTTTTTCAGCCGCCCAGTTTTTTGAAATAAATCGAGTGGGGTATTCGTCTCGACTAAGTATTTTTCGGTCTAATATCATCATGACCTCATAGGGCAGGTTGTAGCCATAATGAGTCTTGACTAACAATGTATCTCCGTTGGCTCGCACGTATTGCTCGTTAGTGACTTCATTGATGCTGCCAAATTCAATGACCTGGCCGTCGATTTTAACTGTGTAAGCTGGAGGGTTAAATCCGAAATCACCGGTGGCGTTGATCGCGTTTTGTTCGGAGATACTGATCAGGTCTAAGATGAGTTTTATCGCTTCTTGATTCGCTCTCGCTCTAAATGGATCCGATAAATTCCAAGTTGAATTTTCTCGAAAAAGCTTTAATGTAAATTCATCAGATTTTTGTACTTCTAATGTCTGGACCTCGGACTTGACCAATCCGAGCACACTCTGGGGTTCTTCTTTTTTCTTATCTTCTCCAAGCAATAAATATCCGCCCAAAAGACCCAATACTGCAACCAAAATGAGGTTTAGGATCAGTCTTGATCTCATGCTTGCCGTCGCCTCCACCAGATAATTACTCCAGCAAGCAGCAATCCAAGTGGCAATACGAATAGAAACCCTGAAACGATGAGTGACACCGCAATTGGAGGGAGGTTGAGGGTCATGTCCATTCTAATTTTTGGCTCTATGGATATTAGCGAATCGTCGCCTGAAATCCAATTAACTATGTTGGATACGAGGTCTGCGTTTCCCAGTGAAGCTAAGTACTCGTTTGAAAATGCTCGTCCAGATCCGACGACGACCACCCTCTGGCGCTTCTCGCCTATCTCTCTCTCTAAGGCGGCAGCGATGATCGCGGGTCCTTTGATATCACGCGCTTCATCATAAGTCGCGTTTTTTACGCCCTCGGTCTCAATCCATCCATCAGGAGCAACTTCGACTAAGGGGGTAAAGCTGAAACTTCCGCTTCCCTTATCGAGTATGCCACGGGAGTAAGGGAAAACCGTATTGACACTCATCGGTTTGGTGATGGCGTGATCGCCATATGATTGTGCCAACGCAAAAGATGCAGGCAATCTTTGGACTCGCGCACTGGGGTCCATGACGATGCCTTCAGGGAGTTTAATGCCCAGGTAGTCAGCGATCTGGTCAAGCCCGCCGGTTGAGTTATGGTCTACGAGCCATAACATGTTAAGGCCATTATCCAAGTGCCTTTGAACGCGTTTTACTTCTCCGGGCAAAAGTGCCACGGTCGGCGCGGATATAATCAGAGCCGATTCATTAGGGTCGATATCATCTCCGGAAGCGAAGTTCAGTACATCAAGCTTAAAGCCTTTGTTTGAGAGTTTTTTGGCAAGGTCGCTGAGGTCTTTGCCCCCTTGTCTGGCGAAATCTCCCTCACCGTGTCCGGTAAGTGCGGTGACTGAGCGTTGACTCGTTCTCATTAAGCGCATCAGTAAGTTGGTTAGATCTTGCTCGTTGAGCGATTTGAGCCTATCGCTTCTTCCTCCTAAGCTGATGATGAGTTCGCCGTTAACTGATACACCAGCTTGCTTGGCGGCAAAAGGGTCCTCTCTTGGATCTATAAACCTAATCTGAATATCAGATTTCTCAAGTTGATACGGCGTTAAAAAATCGATGATTGGTTGCCGAAGGTCACCGTCAGCGTCAGTTGTGACAAATGCTGATATCGATATTGGTCCTTGAATCTTTTGCAGAATATCTAAGGTCTCAGAAGATAGCGTATTACGCTGACTGTATGTCATGTCCCATCGCATATTGCTTTTTTCAGCGGCGATTAAAAGTACGGTAGCGATACCTAAAATGAGGGCGACAAACAGTCCGTTTTGTATTAACAGTTGAAGGCGAAACCTGGCTGTAATTTTCATGCGCTTAGTCGCTCCGAATCTAATTTTCTAATAGAAAGTCCTATGAATACGGCCGTTGATATAACGAAAAACATAACGTCAGCAAGAGCGATGTACCCATCCATGAAGCCTTCGAAGCGTTTCAATATAGACACGAAATTAAGCCAACTGTCGGGATTTGATGCCGCAAGTCCAATAACCCAAAATCCAAGAAAAACAGCAAGAGTAAGAACAGCTGCGACGACTGGGTGGTTGGTGAGGCATGAGATAAAGATTCCGATTGCGGAAAACGTCATCCCCAACAGGAGAAGGCCCAGTAGGTTCGTGACGACAAGACCGATATCGATTGAACCTCCGGCGAGGAGTGAGAACGCCATCAGTGTAATTAATCCCAGAATGAAACCTAAGAAAAAAACCATCGCAATGAATTTGCCAACGATAATCTGTGTCATTGATATCGGCGCAGAAACGAGCATCGCCATCGTTTGATTTCTTTTCTCCTCGGATATCAGCCGCATGGTTAATAATGGAATGGACATGAGCAATACCATTTGTGCGGCGCCAAACATGGGTACAACTGCCAACTCCGTTAGGCCTGGTGCCTCAGGAGTTCTTGCGAGTTGCGCTTGAACGATCATAAACGTGTTGACTTGGTCGAGAAAAATGTTCGCTAGAAAGCCTTGCACAAAGGCGAGAACGACCCAAGCCAAGGGGGACGCGAACATAGATTTGAGTTCTTTGTAGGCTATTGTAAAAATCATTGTCTTATTCAGCCGTTATCGTTATTGGTGACATCATTTTCGTTTGTCAGCTCGACAAACACCTCTTCCACGCTTGCTTGAGCGCCGACTAACTCGTACAGTCCCCAACCGTTTTTAACGCTAAGCTCAACAATTTGGTCAGTCGGATCTTGTCCAGACTCCAAGCCAGACACACGAAAAACGCCATCGCGGACAGGCGTTATTTTCGATCCAGATATGACTGAGCTCAGCAAACTCTCGGTCGGCGGAGTTCGGAATGAGACTTGGACCGATTTGCCCCCTCTGAATTGGCGTAATCCTTCGATTGCATCATTAAACACGACACTACCCTTGTGTAAAATTTGTACGCGGTCACAGATAGCTTCAACCTCCGGCAGTATGTGTGTTGACAAGATTACGCTATGCGCTTTGCCTAAATTTTTTATCAGTGACCGAATCTCGATAATTTGATTCGGGTCGAGTCCAACCGTAGGTTCGTCAAGAATCACAACCTCCGGCTCATGAATAATTGCTTGCGCGATCCCAACACGTTGTTGGTAGCCCTTGGATAGTGATCCAACTAAACGCTTACTCATTTGCATGAGTCCGGTTTTTTCCTTGGCAGCAGTGACGGATTTTTCGATTGTTCGCTTTGGAACTCGATGAAGTTTTGCGGCAAGTCGTAAATATTCATCAACTCGAAGTTCTTTGTACACCGGAGGAATCTCCGGAAGGTAGCCTAGTCTCCTCTTTGCCTCGAGCGGCTTATCGATTAAATCGATGCCACAGATATGAACTGAACCCTCGGTTGGAGCTAGGTTTCCGGTTATCATTTTCATGGTTGTTGATTTGCCAGCTCCATTGGGACCCAACAGCCCTAAGATTTCTCCTTTCTTCAAATTGATGGATACGTCCTTTGCGGCAACATTAGGTCCGTAAAGTCTGGTCAAATTTGACGCGATAAGGGTATTCGTTGAGTTGGTTGTATCCATCAGAGTAACTGCGCGAAGCTAAGGTTTAGTTATGAGAGTTCTTGCTTTTTAGGGTTGAACGCTCTTTAATGAGGCGAGAACCCGCATTCGACTATATTTTTGCAAGGTAATATACCTAAAATAACATTTCTTTGAATCACCCATTGGTAATAGGTGGTTACGAACCATTTGAATTTTTTGAAGATTAGTCGCTCATAGTTTCTTAAACAATAAACATTTCCCTCAGGCTATGAAAAATCTTCAAATTCTAAGATCCGTCGCACTCAAGCTCAGCGTACTCGTACTCAGTTTAGGGATCGGCTATCACGGTCATGCGCAGAACGTCGATCACGCTTGTTGTACCCAAACACGTTTGCTGGCCCAGTCGGAAGATGAGCGAGTGACGCCAGGCCGTAATTCGTCAGATATGGCAGCACAAACCGAGGAGGTTTTTCGAGCTGATCTCATGTATAAGTTTTTAATCGGTGAGTTTGCAAAACACAACCAACTGCATGATCTATCTGCTCAGGCTTTTGCAGAGTTGTTACGAAGTTACGAGTCGCCGTTATTTGCGGAGATGGCGGCTGAGGCTGCCAACGTCGCGCGAAGAGTCGACCTGGCTCGACAAGCCGCTGAGGTATGGTATCGCCTGGAGCCTGAGTCTGTGAAGGCGAAATTTGTATACCTCACAGTGATGCTGAGGAACAATCAATTTGAGATTGCGCAGCCCATTGTGAGCGAGTTCTTTTCTAGTGTGGAGGGGGATCCTGATAAAAAATTGCAATACGTGCATGATTTGGTTGGTGCTGCAACCGACCGCATTTTGGCGTTCGATTTTTATGAGGAAGTGACTGCGAGTGTTCCTGATTCGTACTTGAAGAAAGTCTTGCTTGGCCAACTTGCTTGGCGGGCTGGTCTAACGAAATCGGCGATTAAGTACGCGGACGATGCGATACTCATCGACGCGTCATCCGAGCAAGCTGTGTTGCTGAAAGCATCCGCATTACGTCAGCTCGATGTGGGCCAATCGATTGATTTTTTGACGTCCTATCTCGATTCACACCCTGACGCTGGCAGTATCAGAGCCAGTGCCGTAGGTGACCTACTGAGTGAGGAAAGATATGAGGACGCGATACCTCATTTGCGTCAGTTGATTGAAGACGAGCCCGCAAACTCGAATGTTCGGTTTACGCTCGCCTTGGTTTTATACGAAGTTGGGCAATACGCCGATGCAAAGGACAGAGTTCACGTCGCGCTCTCTCTTGGTTATGAGGATAGACCAGCTGCGTATTATCAGCTCGGGTTGATTGAGGAAAAACTAGGTTCCAATGAATCTGCGATCAATTGGTTCAAGAGTGTTCCAAAAGGAGATCGATACATAGAGGCGCAAACGCAGTTAGCGAGACTCATGGCGAACCTAGAGGGTGTTGAGCCGACGATCGATTATTTGAAGCAGAAGGGAGCGGAGAATCCCGAGCATAGGATCGCGTTTATAGAGCTTCAAGGTAAGGTTTACCTAGAATCCGGCCTTATCGACCAATATTTTTCAGTTCTTGATCAAGGGTTAGAGACTTATCCCGATCATCCGAGTTTGTTGTACAGCTCTGCGATGGCGGCTGAACGTCTCGGGCGCATTGATCTTTTAGAAGAGCGGTTGTTACGCTTAATCAAAGTTCAACCCAACAATCCTCAGGCATTCAACGCTCTTGGCTACACTCTAGCGGACGTCACGGATCGATACGATGAGGCTAAGATTTTTTTGACCAGAGCGCTTGAGCTGTCTCCAGACGACCCAACAATTATTGACAGTATGGGGTGGGTTGATTTCAAGTTAAAAGACTATCAGTCGAGCCTGGGGTTATTAGAGCACGCTTATGAACTCGAGAAGCACCCAGAGATCGCTGCTCATCTGGGAGAAGTGCTTTGGGTGCTCGGTCGAGAGGACGACGCAAAGTCCATTTGGTCGGATGCCGTAATGAAACATCCTTCCAATGACGTCTTATTGGAGACGCTAAAACGACATGGCGTGGATTAGGCTAGTAACGGTCCTTTTCGTTTGTGCATTATTTACCGGCTGTAGCACGCTAGAGCGATTTCGGCACTCATCCTCTGATGCAGTTGATGCTGAATTTGAGATCTCCGGGCGTTTGGCGGTTAAATTCAATGAGCAGGGTTCTTCAGCCAAAATCAAGTGGGTCCACCGAAATGAGGTCGATACAGTCGATGTACTTACTCCCGTTGGATCAATTATCGCGGTCATTTTGGTATCTCCTCGATCGGGTGCTGTGCTCGAGACTCCAGACAAAATATATGAGGCGACTTCGGCAGAGGCTTTGACACGCGAGGTGCTGGGGTGGAGTTTTCCGCTTGAGGGACTGAAGTACTGGGCAAGAGGTCTGATTGATCCCAAATCGCGGATTGCCCGTATTTCGCCGCGTGACAAGCAAGGCAGGCTCACATATTTAGAACAAAGTGGGTGGAAAATAACCTATGAGAAGTATCAAGAAAACTCAGCATTACCACGAGTCATGCGACTTAGCTACGATGACCTTAAACTCAAATTCGTAGTCGATACCTGGTCCAGAATTGATTCGTAATGGAGAAGGCAGGATTTACATATTATCCGGCACCCGGGAAGATTAATTTATTTCTCAAAGTGATTGGAAAGCTCCCTAACGGTTACCATTCGATCCAAACGGTTTTCCAGTTCATTAATTTAGAGGACTTAATCGGAATACGCCGGACAAACGCCCCACAGGTTAAGCGCGTGTCCAAGCATGCTTGGCCTGAAAGCCACGATCTTGTGGTCAAGGCGGCGAAATTATTACGCGATTCCTTTGGAGTGACCGAAGGGGTTGAAATTGATGTCGTCAAGCGCATTCCCGATGGTGCGGGTTTTGGAGGCGGCAGTTCGGACGCCGCCACGGTTTTACTCGTGCTTAATAAAAGATGGGAGTTAAATTTATCGCGCGATCGTTTAATCCAGCTTGCGAGCGTTTTGGGGGCAGATGTGCCGGTATTTATTGGTGGTAAAGCAGCCTTTGCTGAGGGAATTGGCGACCAATTGACGCCCGTTCAGCCGGACGAGTGTTGGTATTTGCTGATATATCCCCGCTGCAGGGTATCTACAAAAGACATCTTCTGTGATCCAGAATTGACACGGAATTCCAAACCGATCAAAATATCGGCCTTTTCGTCTTTCTCGGGTCAAAATGATCTTCAAAAGACGGTGTGTCGATTGCACGAGGAGGTGGGGGCTGCGCTTGATTGGGCGAATCGCCATGGAGCAGCGGCGATGTCGGGCTCAGGTTCGGGCGTTTTTTGTCCCTTCCCTGATGAGTTCTCCGCCAGGGCCGTACTTGCTGAGTTGCCTAATAAGTGGCTTGGTTTTGTGGCAAAGGGCTTCAATCGACATCCATTGATGAGTTGCTTGTAAGTTTAAGTTTTTGGGGAGTAGCCAAGTTGGTTAAGGCAGCGGATTTTGATTCCGCCATGCGAGGGTTCGAGTCCTTCCTCCCCAGCCAGTACGATCAGTGCATGCTCAATTCAAGAGCTTGTTCTGATGTCCGATCTAGTATTGATGCCAGGGTGTTTTGGCAACCGTATCGAGGAACAGGTATTTAGATGGCATACGAAAGTTTGATGGTGTTTACGGGAAATGCGAATCCCGCCCTAGCCTCAGATGTTGCCAGGCATTTGAACATACCTCTTGGTAGGGCAACTGTGGGACGATTTAGCGATGGTGAGGTGATGGTCGAGCTGCTTGAAAATGTTCGAGGCAGAGACATATTCATACTTCAATCAGCTTGTACGCCAACGACAGAAAGTCTCATGGAAATTCTTCTCATGGCTGATGCGCTCAAGCGGTCTTCAGCGGGGAGAATTACTGCCGCGATTCCTTACCTAGGCTATGCGAGGCAGGACCGTCGCCCTCGATCTGCGAGGGTTGCGATTAGCGCAAAAGTGGTTGCCAATTGTTTACAAGCCGCTGGGGTAGATCGAGTCTTGACCATGGATTTACATGCCGACCAAATCCAAGGATTTTTCGATATACCGGTCGATAACGTTTACGCTGCACCTGTTTTGTTGGGTGATATTTGGAAAAGCGGTTATGAAGACCTCATTGTTGTCTCTCCAGATGTCGGTGGCGTCGTTCGCGCTAGGGCCCTCGCGAAGCGGCTTGAATCTGACCTGGCTATCATCGACAAGCGACGACCAAAACCGAACGTGGCGACTGTGATGAACATCATAGGTGAAGTTGATGGACGCACGTGCGTCATTATGGACGATATGGTTGATACAGCGAATACGCTGTGCGAGGCTGGTGCTGCACTCAAGCGCAATGGAGCCAAGAAAGTTCTCGCTTATTGCACACATCCTGTCCTTTCTGGGAAAGCGATTGAGCGAATTGATAATTCTGAATTGGATGAGTTGGTCGTGACCGATACCATCCCTTTGGCTGAGGCAGCGAAAGAATGTCAGAAGATTCGTCAGCTTTCGATCGCGAATTTATTCGCTGAAACGATCAGGCGGATTAGTAATGAGGATTCAGTTTCTTCGTTGTTTATAGATTAGACGACGATTTTTTTGCTGGGTAACCAGCGTTATCTCGGGGTTGTGTTGGTCGCGATGCAACTCCTTTATGTTTGGAGAAGAGTCATGTCAGATATGAAAGTAAATGCAGAAATCCGCTCTGCGCAGGGAACGGGTGCGAGCCGCCGTCTCCGTAGAGCGGGTAAAGTCCCCGGAATTCTTTACGGCGGACACAAAGACACAGCGATGATTGAGGTGGATCACAAAGATACGCTGATGCAGCTGAAGCAAGAGGCGTTTCATGCGTCCATCTTAGATCTGTCGCTTGGAGGAAAATCTGAGAAGGTTCTGCTTCGCGATGTACAGATGCACCCATGGAAAACAGAAATCTTACACATTGATTTTCAGCGCGTATCGGCGAAAGAAAAAATTTCGATGCGAGTGCCATTGCACTTCATTAACGAGGAAACTGCCCCAGGCGTGAAGTTAGGTGGCGGGGTTGTCATGCACATGGAGACAGATATCGAGATATCGTGCTTGCCTGCAGATCTCCCCGAGTTTGTTGAGGTTGACTTGGCCTCATTGGAGATCGGTGAGTCGATTCATTTATCTCAGGTGAATCTCCCTGGCGGCGTAGAGTCAGTTCATCTTGCAAAGGGTGGTGAGGACTTGGGCATTGTTGCTGTACAGAAAGCTAAGGGCAGTGCAGCCGACGATACCGCAGCTGATTCAGACGCGAGTGACGGAGGCGAGGAAGGTGCTCCTGAATCTGGCGATTCGAACGAAGCGCCTGCTGCCGAAGGTGGGGACGCTGAATCATAATTTGTATCTTCGTACCAACAGCCGAGCAAAACGATTTGCTCGGCTTTTTTTTGTGTGACGAGTTTGGGTACAATCCCGACATGAGACTAGTTGTTGGCTTGGGGAATCCAGGTTCCAGGTATGAAGAGACTCGCCATAATGTGGGATTCATGTGGTGCGATGAATTAGTCAGAATCAATCATGCGACGTTTCAGGACAATGGAAAATTCTCCAGTGAGGTCACTCGGATTGGAGGAAGTCGATCCGACGTGTGGATTTTGAAACCTCAGACATTTATGAATGAAAGTGGGCGAGCGGTCAGCGCATTCTGTCGCTTCTATGACATTGTGCCGAGTGAGATCATGGTAGTGCACGATGAACTTGATTTGAGTCCCGGTGTAGTCAAAATCAAAAAAGGTGGTGGACACGGAGGCCACAATGGACTCAAAGATATAGCGAAGGCAATTGGGCCAGATTTTTGGCGTTTAAGGATAGGGATTGGTCACCCGGGAGATAAAAAAATAGTATCTGACTTCGTTCTTCATCGCCCTACCAAAGAGGAAGGAGAATCTCTCCGAGGATCGTTTGATCGATCTCTAGAGCTTCAAGAAAATATTTTAGTTGGGGATATGGATACCGCAATGCTCAAGCTACATTCGAGTAATCCAAAACATTAATCAAAAATTTAGGCTAAGGAATTAAGTATGAAGTGTGGAATTGTTGGGTTACCAAATGTTGGGAAATCCACATTATTTAATGCCTTAACCAAGGCAACAATATCTGCTGAGAACTATCCTTTTTGTACGATCGAGCCGAATGTCGGTGTGGTTGAGGTTCCTGATGTCAGGTTGAACGTACTGTCGGAGTTGGTGAAGCCTGAAAAGACGATACCAGCGATTGTCGAATTCGTTGATATTGCAGGGCTTGTGGCTGGTGCGTCAAAAGGGGAAGGATTGGGTAACCAATTCTTAGCTAACATACGTGAGACTGATGCAATTGCTCACGTGGTGAGGTGTTTCTCCGACGAGAATGTGGTTCACGTGAACGGGAAAGTCGATCCGTCGTTTGATGCGGAAGTGATCAATACCGAATTGGCTCTTGCTGACTTGGCATCTGTTGAGAAGCAACTTTTAAGATTTCAAAAGCAAGCTAGAGCTGGTGGTGACAAGGACGCGCAACGTGTCGTAGATGTATTGCAAAAAGTTGAGTCTGCGTTGAATCAAGGTAAGCCTGCTAGAGCGCTCGATTTATCGAAAGAGGAGCTTGCTGTACTTCGCCCCTTCTTTTTGTTAACCATGAAGCCCGTGATGTATGTCGCAAATGTGAGTGACAACGGATTCGATAATAATCCTTATCTCGATGCGTTAGTCGAGCTGTCTAAAGATGAAGGCGCGTCCGTCGTTGCCATCTCTGCAGCACTTGAGGCGCAACTTATCGATCTAGATGATGAGGAGAAGCAGATATTTTTAGACGACATCGGGATGGAGGAGCCTGGATTGAATCGTGTGATCCGTGCGGCATATGGTTTGTTGGGTCTTCAAACATACTTCACCGCTGGTAAAAAAGAGGTTAGGGCGTGGACAGTACGCCGAGGTAGCTCGGCACCTCAAGCCGCGGGGGTGATACACACGGATTTCGAAAAAGGATTCATTCGAGCCGAGGTCATCGGATACGATGACTACGTTAAATTCAAGGGCGAACATGCTGCGAAAGAGGCCGGTAAGATGCGGCTAGAAGGAAAAGATTATTTGGTGATCGATGGCGATGTCATGCATTTTCGGTTCAACGTGTGATGTCGTGTTAAAGCGGTGCACTAGTATGCGTTTTGTCGATCCTACGAAAGGCTTAATAACACTGGAGTGACTTTGCATTATGGCTGGGCATAGTAAATGGGCGAATATCAAGCACCGTAAGGCAGCGGCGGATGCCAAACGGGGAAAAATATTTACGAGACTAATTAAAGAAATTACTGTTGCAGCGAGGTTAGGTGGCGGAGAGGTTTCGGCTAATCCCCGTCTCCGATTGGCTGTTGATAAGGCGCTGGACGCTAATATGCCCAAAGATACGATTGAGCGTGCGATCAAAAAGGGTTCTGGTGGCTTAGAGGGGGTGAATTACGAGGAGGCTAGATACGAGGGATACGGTATCGGGGGAGCAGCAGTCATGGTTGATTGCCTCACGGATAACATCAAACGAACTGTCGCTGAGGTCCGGCATGCGTTTTCCAAACACGGCGGTAATTTAGGCACTGATGGGTCTGTTGCCTTTCTGTTCAAGCATTGCTCCCAGATAGTGTTTGCTCCCGGAGTTGATGAAGAGGCAGTGATGGAAGCTGGATTATCCGGTGGTGCTGAGGACGTAGTCGTGAATGATGACGGATCGATAGAAGTTATCGGAGATAATTCAGGACTTCCGGCGCTGAAAGCAGCGTTTGAAGAGGCAGAATTAAAGCCAGAGATTGCCGAAGTCACTTACAAGCCAACGACCGAAAACGTACTCAGTGGAGAAGATGCTGAGAAGATGCAAAAACTTTTGGATGCTCTTGAGAACCTCGATGATGTTCAAGATGTTTATACCACTGCCGATTTCCAATCTTGATGTTTACTCTGTTGTGGGCGATTAGCCGTGAGAATTCTGGGCATTGATCCGGGTTTGAGAGTTACGGGTTTTGGTGTTATTGAGCAACAAAATAAACAAATCAAATATGTGACTAGTGGCCGGATCAAGACGAGCGGGTCTGATCTATCGGAGCGGCTAAAAGAAATTGTTGAAGGTGTTGGCGAGGTTATTGCCCAGTATGGGCCCGACGTTGCAGCTATTGAAAAAGTGTTCGTAAACGTTAACCCGCAATCTACCTTGCTGCTTGGGCAAGCGCGCGGCGCGGCCATTGCCGCCGTCGTAATGAAAAATGTCACCGTAGCGGAGTTCACCGCTCTTCAAGTGAAGCAGTCAGTTGTTGGGAACGGGCACGCTGATAAATCTCAGGTCCAGGAGATGGTAAGACGATTACTAAATTTACCGGCAGTTCCATCAACTGATGCTGCAGACGCGCTTGCTTGCGCGATCTGTTACGCTCATTCCCAATAATATCGATGAGGGCGGTTAAGGAAAGATGATCAGTAGAATTCGAGGTGTATTGATCGAAAAAGCACCACCGAACTTGGTGGTCGAGGTCGGGGGAATTTCGTACGATATTGAGGCATCGATGGGTACGATCTATGAGATGCCCGATGTCGGTCAGGAAGTGGTTCTACATACTCATTTAGCCATCAGAGAGGATGCACATCTCCTGTATGGTTTTTCAAAGGCTGAGGAGCGTTCAGTCTTTAGGAAATTATTGAAAGTGAATGGCATAGGCGCAAAAATTGCTCTCGCAATTTTGTCAGCCCTCAGCCTCTCGGATTTGTTGCGAGTTATCATGGATGAAGATGTTCTGCGACTCACTAAAGTGCCTGGAGTGGGTAGAAAAACTGCGGAGCGATTGATACTTGAGCTCCGCGGTAAGTTGTCAGACGATGTCGCGGGTAGTAACGGATCGGTTTCCGCGAGTTTCTCTGACGATGCTGTGAGCGCGCTGGTTTCTTTGGGCTATTCTGATCGCGACGCGAGGGCGGCAATAAAAAATGTTGACTCGGGTTTACCGCTATCGGAGATTATCAGACAAGCATTGAAATTGATGTGAGCTGATAACTTTTTTAGCCTGATTTTACTCGTCTTCTCTGGTGATTCTGAGCAAAGGCATCGGCTATAATTCAAAGATGATCAACGCATATATTGATATTAGATTTTCTAGTCGCATATACCGGTTAGTCGAGAGGCCATCTGCTCGGCTTTTCGCCTTAATATCGTTGGTATTTTTAGGATTTTGTTTCGATTCAGCCTCGGCGGACGATAGACTGTCTTCACAGTTGTTGGACGCACATGACTTTAAAACGACGACAGCACTCGGCGTGTATTTCTTGAAACAAGAGTCTCGGGTTTCGGTTAGAGCTTATCTCAAGCAAGTTGGTAAAGAGCGTCAATTAGGACCAAAGTGGAACTCAAGCAGTGCGTGGTGGCGTCAAGCTGAGGAGGCTCTCGTCGAGCTTGTTGAGCCGGAGAGCATCGACGCATTTAAGTCGACACGGTGGCTAAAAGATGAGTGGAATCAGATGCTCTCGGAGAATTTTGAATCTCGTGAGATCGAGCAAATTCTTTCGCACTTTAGTACAGAGATCGGAGCAAAACAGGCGAAGGTCATCAACCACAGCATATCTAAACAAGTTATGATGAGCCTCACTTTCTCTGGGAAATTGAAGCAAAACGTTGCCGGTGCGGAAGACGATCTGGATTATATGCGTGAGCTCTACAGTGAGGAGGAAAAGGCGATGAGGTTTGCTACCTCAGAATTAGATGGGGTAGCTGCACAAACTTTCGCGCTGTCCTCGATTGGGAAAAGGTATTTCACTACTCTGATTATTAGTTTAACTGGACGCATAAACGAAAAATTAGATGACATGGTTGAGAGAATTCACGTTTCTACGGATATCCATAAAGAGGCAATAGAGCCATATGTGTCAGGTTTTTTAGCGAATGGCTAATCGGTCTGCCAGATCGTGAGTTACAGGCGAATATGATTGAGACTGATCGACTCGTTTCTGCGAATACAGGACCCGCTGCCGTGGAGGAGGAAACGTCGGAAAGGGCTTTGCGGCCACATCGTTTGGATGACTACGTCGGCCAAGAAAAAATACGGTCACAACTGAGTATCTTTATTCAAGCGGCATTGTCCCGTCGAGAGGCTTTGGATCATGTGCTGCTCTTTGGCCCACCAGGGCTCGGGAAAACGACCCTTGCGCACATCATTGCGCGTGAAATGGGGGTTAACGTGCGTCAAACCTCGGGTCCGGTCATTGAAAAAGCTGGAGATTTAGCAGCACTCCTGACGAATCTCGAACCTAATGACGTGCTCTTCATCGATGAGATACACCGGCTGTCTCCGGCGGTAGAGGAAATTTTGTACCCTGCGCTTGAGGATTACCAGTTGGATATCATGATCGGTGAGGGGCCAGCAGCCAGATCCGTAAAGTTGGATTTGCCTCCATTTACTCTGGTAGGTGCGACGACTCGCGCAGGCATGTTGACTAATCCGTTGAGGGATCGCTTCGGCATAGTATCCCGCCTTGAGTTTTACACTACCGCAGAGCTGACTCAAATCGTAAGACGTTCAGCATCACTACTGAATACCGAGATCAATGAGGATGGTGCGAAAGAAATCGCATCAAGATCAAGGGGGACGCCGCGAATTGCAAATCGGCTGTTAAGGCGGGTAAGAGACTTCGCAGACGTCAAATTTGACAGCAAGGTTGATAAAAATGTATCCAATGATGCGCTCAATATTCTTGATGTGGATAACGAGGGTTTAGACATCATGGACAGGAAGCTACTCGAGGCTATTATTCGACGATTTTCCGGTGGTCCAGTTGGGGTAGATAACTTGGCCGCGGCAATTGGTGAATCCAGAGATACCATCGAAGACGTCATTGAGCCATTTTTGATTCAAGAAGGATATTTGCAAAGAACCCCTAGGGGACGAGTTGCGACAGAGAGAACATACTTGCATTTCGGGTTAGATGACCCAAATCAAAAAACGAAAGACCTATTAGGGGGAGTTTAGGAATTTTCAAAACAACCTGTAGGGTTTACTACCAGGATACAGATGCCGGGGGAATTGTGTACCACTCTCGATATCTTGATTTCTATGAGCGCGCCCGAGCCGATTGGTTACGACAGGCTGGATTGTCCTCATCTGAAATCGTGAAAGATTATGGTGTGCTGCTGGTAGTTAGAAACGTAATGGCTTCCTATCGCCAGCCAGCGAGGCTTGATGACGAGATAACCGTTTCGGTTGACGAGTTGGATCTTGGTCGAGCGCAGCTTACTCTCCACCAGTCCATTACATTAAATGGATTGATACTCGCGACTGCGAATGTTAACTTGGCCGTTGTCACGCAACAAGATTTTACGCCTACAAGACTTCCCGAGGCGATGAGAGAGATATTGGGAGGTTATTTATGATTTTTTCTCATGAGGGTGTTGTATGCCGGTAGCAGTTTCCGACGATATGTCAATTCTTTCTTTGATTGGTAACGCGAGCTTATTGGTTCAACTTGTTATGCTCTCGCTTCTAGGGCTTTCACTTGTCTCGTGGTGGTACATATTCCTGAAGCGAGAGATTTTCAAGGATGCGCTAAAAAGTGTTCGTATGTTCGAGCGATATTTATCCTCGACAGATGACCCTGGTAGCCTTTATCAACATGTTAGAGCAAGCAAGGCGAGAGGTGCGTTAGATAGAATCTTCGAATCTGCGCTAAGGGAGTTCACAAAATTACGTCAACAAAGTGGCGTGTCGATAACGACATTAATGGACGGAACTCGCCGGGCGATGAATGCGCAGTATCAACGAGAGCTAGATCGTCTCGAGACACATTTATCGTTTCTCGCCACAGTCGGTTCGGTTAGTCCGTATGTGGGGCTGTTTGGGACGGTATGGGGGATCATGAATGCGTTTCGAGGCCTATCGAATGTTGGTCAGGCAACACTTGCACAAGTCGCGCCTGGTATCGCTGAGGCTCTTGTTGCAACTGCAATGGGGTTATTCGCGGCAATTCCTGCGGTGTTAGCGTACAACCATTTTGTGCGTGACGTCGAGCGCTTGACATCGAGTTATGACAGCGGAATTGATGAGATTTCGAACTTATTGCAACGATCAATAAAAACAAGTTGATCGTCCGACTTTTTGAAAAGCGCTCGGAGAACGTATGGCAAGAAAGAGTCGAAAAGTAATCAATCAAATGAACGTTGTTCCGTACATCGACGTGATGCTCGTGTTGCTCGTGATTTTTATGGTTACCGCGCCCATGCTTAATCCCGGTGTCGTTGAGTTACCAAGCGTGGGGGAATCTTCACAAATCCCCGTGCGGCCATTGGAGGTGATCATCAAATCAGGAGGTGACTTTGCCTATGTTGACCGAGAGCGATCTAAATCGAGCCGAGTCGTTAGTTGGGCTGAGCTGCTGCAAGTGATCAACGACAAGCAAGATGAGAATCCACAGCAACCCGTATTAATTTCGGCAGATAAGAATGTGCGTTACGAACGAGTGATGGAAATGATGGACGTGCTGCAAAAGATGAGTGTCGAGCGAGTTGGGCTGATGGTGACGCCAAAGGAATAAATGCTGCAAAACATGAAGGATCTAAGAGTCAAATCGGGATTGTTATCGATTCTGGTTCACTTCGTGCTGTTTTTATTTCTAGTTGTGAGTTTAAGTTGGAATTCTCGAGAGCCTGAGCCCGTGATGGTTGAACTGTGGTCGCCCATTGATGATAGCCAACCTTCAGTCGCTCAGTCGCCCAAGCCCGAACCTAAGCCTCAGCCCAAACCTGAACCTAAGCCTCAGCCCAAGCCTCAGCCCAAACCTGAACCTAAGCCTCAGCCCAAACCTGAACCTAAGCCTCAGCCCAAACCTGAACCCAAGCCTCAGCCCAAACCTGAACCCAAGCCTCAGCCCAAACCTGAACCTAAGCCTCAGCCCAAACCTGAACCTAAGCCTCAGCCCAAACCTGAACCTAAGCCAGGGCCAGAGCGTTCGAGTGATATTGCGTTAAAGAAGAAAAAACGTGAGGAACAGCGTAAGCAAGCCGAAGAAAAAAAACGTGAGGAACAACGGAAACGAGCCGATGAAAAAAAACGCGAAGAGCAGCGGCGCGCGAAGCTCATTGAGGAGAGAAATAAAAAACGAGCGCGAGAAGAGTTAGAGCAGAAGAAAGAATTAGAGAGAAAGTTGAATGCTGAGAAAGAAAAACTTGCTGACAAGAAAAAACTTGTTCCTGAAGACAAACTAAAGGACAAAGGTAACAGCGCAGAGATCAAAAAAACTGAGATGGAGCGAGAACAGGAAGAGTCAAAGAAACGCATTCAGGAGGAAGAGAGAAGACTCGCCGAAATCAGACGCCAGAGAGAAGAGGAGCGCCGTCTAGAGGAGCTAGAACGACTTCGGATGATTGAAGAGCTTAGGAGAACGAAAGAAGAAATTAAGGACACGCTGGAAACTTACAATGAAGATGTAAGAGAATCAGAGGCCCTTCAGAAAAAAAGACAGGTAGCCGATGCGGCCGAGCGTTCGAGAAACAGTGAGCTTCTTGAGGCAGAACTGGAGAGATATGTAGACGCGATAAGACGGTTGGTTCGCGACGAATGGAGGTGGGGGGGCGATGCTACTAGCTCTGGCTTGAAAGTCGAATTTAAGCTTACGGTGAATAAGAGCGGTGAAGTGATTGGAGAACCAAAGCTTATTAAGTCCAGCGGTAATGTCTCTTATGATGAGTCGGTGGCAAAAGCTATTCAAACAGCTCACAAGAAAGCTGGTAGGCTTCCTGTACCGAAAGAAGAGTCTTTTTATCAAAGCACGTTTGGTCGTGGATTAAATATTATCTTTGAATTTTAGTGGGGTATTAATGTTTAACTCGAGCCGCAGTTTAATTTCTGGTTTTGTGCTCATTTTCGCTTGCGTGGCCTTATCGACTAATGTGGTTTTTAGTCAAGTGGAGGTTGAGATCATCGCAGACGAAGGTGCAAAAATACCCATTACTATTGTGCCATTCGACGGCGATAGTGACCTCGGTTTGAAGGTTGCCGAAATCATTACCAGTGATCTTTTGAAAACTGGAATATTTGCCTCCAGAAGCGTTGAGGTTTCTTGGGGCGGACGATCTAAATTAGCTCCCGATGAATATGGCATCTGGACAGATCGTGGAACCCAGAATCTGGTGCTTGGTCAATTCGAGCGCGGACAGGATGGACGAATTGAAGTTTCGTTCAGGCTTTACGACATACCCGGACAGCAACAGACGATTGGTTTTAAGGTAAAAGATGATCCGCGTCAGTTGAGACAGGTAGCTCATTATTTCGCTGACTTAATTTATGAAAAGCTAACTGGTGAACCTGGTGTTTTTAGGACTAAGCTCACCTACGTCGTTCGCAGCAAAGAGCGGTCTTCGTTGGTTATTGCTGACTCAGATGGCCATAACGCTCGGGAGATCTTTGGTACGGCGGAGCCGATCTTGTCTCCACGATGGTCGCCGAATGGTAAGCATATTGCGTTTGTCTCATTCATGAACAGAAAGGCTGCGGTCTATGTTGTGTCGGTCGACCCTAAGTCTGGTAAAGCTCTAGGAGAGCCAGAAATTATCGGACCATATCGAGGATCTAATTCGGCTCCAGCGTGGTCCAAAGACGGCAAATCTTTAGCGCTATCGGTGTCTCAAAATGGCAGATCTGACATTTATCTTGTATCGATGGTGGATCGAGCTTTCCGGCCGGTGACGAATCACCAGTCGATCAATACGGAACCAACATTCTCCTCAGATGGTGAGTCTGTCATCTTTACCTCTGACAGGACCGGTAGGCCAAACATATACAGCATTCCGGTGTCTGGTGGTAAGGAATTGCGATTGACATACTCCGGTCGATATAATGCGTCTGCGAAATCGAGTCACGACGGCGATTTCCTCGTATTGATCCATAATGACGGTGCTGGATTCAATGTGGCGACTCATGACCTCAAATCGGGAGTTACTCAAATTTTGACCAATGGAGCTCTTGATCAGTCCCCGAGTATTGCCCCCAATGGGCGTATTATTGTGTATGCCTCTGAGCAAAGTGGTCGTGGTATATTGAGATTTGTCTCAAAAAATGGTCGGTCTAAAGCTCGCTACTCTGGTTCGTTCGGCGAGCTTCGAGAACCATCGTGGGGACCGTTGATTAACGATTAGTTTTGGAGACGCTGTGAAATATAAAGTCATCTTAGTAGTCGTTTTCTCGTTCTTATTTGTCGGCTGCTCAAATAAGACGAAGACGAGCGCAGAAATTGAGCAAAGAGAGCTATTCGACCAGTCCAACCGAAGCGCTTTTGACGCTGGTCAGGATGCCGACCAGATAGGGGCGAATGACGAAGAGCTGCGTGCGCAGCAAGAAGAGCTTAGAAGAGAGCTCGAAAGAGAGGAGCAGAGGCTTCTGGAGGAGCAGGTACGAGGGCAGGATAATTCTGAGCAAATCGCCGGTTCTGAGGTGGATACGGCTAGTATTCGAGATCAGTTGAATGAAAAAGGCTCACTGCTTGCAGAGCGCAGCATTTTTTACGAATTTGATAGTTCCATTATTCGGGCGGAGTATCGTCCGATCGTAGAGGCACATGGCAAGTTTTTGGCGACAAATCCCGAAGTAAAGGTACGTCTTGAGGGCAACTGTGACGATCGAGGTAGCCGGGAATACAATCTATCTCTCGGTCAATCAAGAGCCGATCAACTGAAGGAAGCGTTGGTATTGTTGGGAGCTAATCCTGCTCAAATAGATGTCGTCAGCTACGGGGCTGAACGTCCAGTATCATTTGGGGTGGACGAAGCCAGTAGAGCAAAAAATAGACGCAGTGATATAGTTTATTCATACTAATCGTCCGGCCCCTGGGGGCGTTCTCTGATGAAGACCTTCATCAACATACTAACTGTGATTACCTTGGTGTATGTGCCGTTTCCGATTTTCGGAGACGACGCACTCGAGATGCAACAAAATGATGGTCGATCGGAGATCTCTGGCTTTTATAAACTCCAACATATGGAGGAGGAATTAAAGTCAATTAGGAGTGACGTTGACGACATGCGCAGAGATATCACTGAATTAAAGCAGATTCGTGCTTTAGTAACCGACTTGTCTGGAACGATTAATCAGCTAGAGGCGAAGCTCACGATCAAGGATGATTCGGGATCTGAGCTTGCCACAGTTTTGAGGGAGTTCAATTTAAAGCTCTCAGAGCTAGAAAGTCGCGTGACATTACTTGATGGCGACCTTCGAAAAAAACTGGATATTTTGGTCAATACTCTTTCGAGTGAGATAGAACGCAATGTAGGAACATCAGCAAGTAATTCAGCGACACCGTCGATGATCGAGAGTCCAAAAAATGCAACTGCTGAAGTTGAAGGAGCCCCTTCACTTGAAAATGAGGGCGAGATAAAAGCTTACTATGATTATGCCTATGCGCGGTTCAAGGCAGGAGATTTTGCTAACGCGAAGATTCTTTTCGACAACCTTTATGCGAAATATCCAGGTAACTTGTTTGCTAAGAGTGGAAGGTATCGGTCAGCCGAAGCGCAAATCAAGTTGACAAGCCCGAGTAGTCAAGAAGCTGCTGACATTTTGCTCGCTCTGTTGCCTCATTTAGACAGGCATAACAAGCAGTGTGCGACAGTTTTGTTGTTAGGCACGACGTATATGGAGCTAGGCTCCAAAAATATTGCAAGAAACTATCTGGATGATGCGTTATCCGTGTGTGCCGGGGATAAAGGTAATTTGTCTCTTGCTAGAAAAAGACTTCTTGAGCTTGAAAGGCGTTAGAGGTTGGTGAGGCGAAAGGCAGTGATTCTTGTCTCTGGAGGAGTCGATTCTGCGACAACGGTCGCCTACGCGAAAAAACAAGGTTTTTCATGCCACGCGCTTTCGATAAGCTATGGCCAAAGGCATGCTGCTGAATTACATTTTGCGAAGACACTCTGTGAGCGACTCGAGGTCGCTGAACATAAAGTCGTTAATATCGGCCTAGATCAGATCGGTGGATCCTCGCTAACTGACAGGAGCCTGGATGTACCCACTGAGCCAACATCAGCAATCCCATCGACCTATGTCCCCGCTCGCAATACCGTTATGTTATCAATCGCATTGGGATGGGCTGAGGTGTTAGGTGCCGAAGACATCTTTATCGGAGCTAACGCCGTCGACTACTCAGGCTACCCTGATTGCCGTCCCGAATATATTAGTGCTTACGAGCGATTGGCGAATTTTGCGACTCGTTTTGGTGTTGAAGGGGGTGAGATCAAAATTCATGCGCCGTTAATTGATATGAAAAAATCAGAGATCATAGCGCTTGGCTTGGATCTGGGTATCGACTTTTCGGCAACAGTGTCTTGTTATCAAGCGAATCGGGCTGGAGAAGCTTGTGGTTATTGCGATTCTTGCCGAATCAGGCGCAATGGTTTCGAGGAGGCCGGAATAGCTGATCCCACACGTTATTTTAACTAGGCAGTACTCTACCGGTCTTTAGTTGACCTACAGGCCCATAAGCCGCTAAAATGCACCCCTTTTTGAGTGGGCGGTTAGCTCAGTTGGTAGAGCAGCGGACTTTTAATCCGTTGGTCCGGGGTTCGAGCCCCCGACCGCCTACCAGGGTCATTCTTCACCTTGGTTATTCGAATCGAAGCGCTCTTCATGCGTAAGCGAAATGCGTGACATGAGACAGGTGCGCTAGAACCACTCAGTTCGCGACAAAAGCGGTGCGTGATTTCTCTATACCTTTGGTCGCAAACTGATTGCCGTGGTAATTCCGACTGCGTGGATCCTAGAAGGCTACGTTCATAATAAAGGCTGCAACCTCTTTCATCGTTCTCAAACAGCAAGATGTAATCGTAGAGTTTTCCTGTTGCTCTAGCGTTAACCTGTAGTCAGATTTGCTCGGCTGAACGAACATGACGCAGTCAATCGGCACGATCGTGTTCCGTCCCACTTTGATCGGCTCGCTTTGAACGACCATGTCTTTGACGAAAAGGTCAGTGGCCCGTTCGATTGTGATTGGATCTCCATTAATATTAGTCGTCACAAATTTTTCACCCTCGGCGACATTTGTTTTTGTACCAATGAAATAGTGACTACGAATAAGCTGCATTAACGGTTTCTTGTTTGTCTTAATACGTAATGCAGAATTCATCGCTTGTGGCATTGTCTCAAATGCGAAATCGGTTGGTACGTACACGGTCGCGCTCATGTTGGTCCTTCCGTCGAAAAGATGTTGCACTCCCGCGTTTTCCACCATGACTGCGAAGGTTCGGAAACGATCATCGTTGACGATGACATCCCACATGTTTTCTTTCTTTTGCTCCGCCAACGCATTATTTATCGACAGCAATCCGATAAATAATCCGAGTAACAATTTTTGTCTCATCATTTTTTGTCCCCTCTGAGTCTTTTTGCTTCTGGTTAACGAATTTAATATAAGAGCCCGTAGGGCTCGAAAAACTGCATAATAGTTCCATCTAACTTACCTGAGAGCAAATATCTCTTAACGTGCCAGCAATATTATTGGTTGAAAACAGTAAGTCTTTTCTAATATTACGTTAAATTTGCGCTAAAAAGGACCTTGATGGAATTGAAATCGAGTCATACGGACGATCGAAAAATCGCGAGCATTTTAGAATTACCTCCTCCTGAGCATTTGATGAGGTTTTTTCCTATTGTTGGGACGAGGGTTGAGGCGCTAGTTTCCGATGTCAGATCAAAAATTCAGCAAATTATTCACGGTCATGATGATCGTTTATTAGTGATCGTGGGCCCGTGTTCGATTCATGACCCAGTGGCGGCTGTTGAATACGCCAAAAGGCTTGCGGTACTGAGGGAAAAGTTCGCATCTACGATGGAGGTCGTCATGCGGGTTTATTTTGAGAAACCGAGAACTACCGTTGGCTGGAAGGGGTTAATCAACGATCCGTATCTAGATGGTAGTTTTCGGATTGATGAGGGACTAAGAATTGCTAGACAAGTCCTTATCGAGATTAACAATGCTGGTGTGCCAGCTGGCAGCGAATTATTGGATACCATCTCACCACAATACATAGGGGACCTGATTGCTTGGGGAGCGATCGGCGCGAGAACGACTGAGAGTCAGGTGCATCGAGAACTTGCTTCGGGGATCTCGGCGCCGATTGGATTTAAAAATGGTACCGATGGGGAAATCAAGGTCGCGATAGATGCCATTAAGGCCGCATCTCATCAGCACCACTTCCTGTCTATCAACAAAAATGGGAAAGTGGCGATAGTTCGTACTCAAGGAAATGGTGATTGTCATTTGATTCTCAGGGGTGGGAATAAGCTGACAAATTATGATTCAAAGAGCGTCAGCGTAGCGAGTGATCGCCTCGAGGGAGTAGGGCTATCTCGGAGTGTGATGGTTGACTGTTCCCATGCCAACAGTCATAAATCATATTTAAAGCAAATCGAAGTCGTTCAAACGGTCGCTGATCAGATTTCGTCAGGCCACAGTGACATCATGGGTGTGATGATTGAGAGTAACATCCAATCTGGATCCCAAGATTTTGAGCCCGGTAAAGTTGACCCAAGGAACTTAGAGTTCGGTAAAAGTATCACTGACGAATGCATTGCTTGGGAGGATACTAGTAAGGCTCTTGACGAATTGGACCGAGCGGTCAAAGCGCGTCGGGAACTACGTGAGTAGCAGGGTAGAGTTCTCATGAGACTCTGTACCATCGCTGATAAGAATGGTCATGAATCCGCTGCCGTAGTCGTCTCTGATGGAGTTGTGATGGTAGATGACATCAACCAGCACTTTTCTGCAAATTGGCCGACGGATGTTTTCTCGTTACTGCAACGAGGGCTGGATCTAGTACTGAATGAACAAGCGCATGCTTTGAGCGTAAATCAATCAAGACAAAATTTTTCATTCAAACCGTTGTATCGTCACTGCAGAAAAATCATTGGTATTGGCCTCAATTATCTTGACCATGCTAAAGATCTCAACGCGCCGCACCCCACTGAGCCTGCATCCTTTATGAAGGGTGACAACACGATCATTGGTTTTGGAGATCCTATTTCGTTGCCTAGTCAATCGAAGCGGGTCACCGCCGAGGCAGAACTTGCCGTTGTTATCGGAAAAACGTGCAAAGGGGTATCGGAAAATGAGGCCATGTCGTGTGTTGCGGGATTTTGTTTGGTGATTGACATGACCGCAGAAGATATTCTTAAGCGAAATCCGCGTTTTTTAACTAAAGCAAAAAATTTCGATACTTTTTTTTCATTTGGTCCTGAATTAATCACCCCAGATGAGTTGCCGGACATACTTTCACTACGCGTTGGCACATGGAAAAATGGTGAGCTGTATCGAGAGAATACAATTTCGAATATGGCTTTTCAGCCTGCTTATTTGGTATCTCATTTTTCTGATATTTCGACTTTATATCCTGGAGATATCATTAGCACTGGCACTCCAGGAGCCATTCCCATTTCAAGCGGGGATGAGGTCGAGTGTCGGGTGGCGGGGTTTAAATCACTCATCAATACAGTTGCGTGATTGTTATCAGCCTGTTCTGTTTTGGAGTATGCTGACTCAAAAATACACAGAAAACTATAACGTCAGGGGGAAAAATGAAACAGTTGATCACGAGTCTGTCGGCGATGTTAGTCGCCTTGTTCTTATCGGGTTGTAACCAGACACAAGAGACCATCAAGCTTGGATACATTGATCCGTTATCTGGACCGTTTGCTAACGTTGGTGAGCACGGATTGCGCGAGCTACAGCTGTTCGTTGATGAAATCAATGATCGTGGCGGCGTCCTAGACGGTAAAAAGTTTGAGATTGTTCCAATTGATGGTAAAGCGAACCCACAGGAGTCCCTGATCGCATTTCGGCAATTGGCGGATCAAAAGGTGAGGTTTCTTTTTCAAGGTAATTCATCCGCGGTAGCGGGAGCAATTACCGACGCGGTAGCCAAGCACAATGAGCGCAACCCTGATGCGGCGATGGTCTATCTTAACTATGGTGCAGTGGACCCCGCGTTGACCAATGACCGGTGTAATTTTTGGCACTTTCGATTCGATGCTGACGCTGATATGAAGATGCAGGCCATCACGAACATGATGAAAGTGACTGAATCAGTGAAGAAAGTGTATTTGATCAATCAAGATTATTCCTTTGGACATGCTGTGTCCAGCGCAGCGAAGACAATGCTCCAGGAAAAAAGGCCTGATATCTCGATTGTCGGAGATGATCTTCATCCCTTAGGAAAGATAAAGGATTTTTCGCCGTATATCGCGAAAATTCAAGCTTCTGGAGCGGACTCTGTAGTGACTGGCAATTGGGGGGCTGATCTGGCGCTATTAATTCGAGCTGCCCGAGATGCCGGATTGCAGGCTGATTTTTACACTTATTACGCTGGTATTGTGGGTGGTCCTGCGGCAATTGGTGAGGCAGGGGTAGATCGTGTCAAACAGGTCACGATGTGGCATGTGAACGCTGGAGGTGCTGAATCGGATGCGGTCACGGAGGCGTATCGTAATAAGTTTCCAGAAGCTAATGACGATTTGTTTTTCCTCACGTTGAAATATGCGATGGAACTTCTTGTTCAGGGTATCGAGAATGCAGGCTCAACGGACCCCCTGTCAGTCGCCAAAGCGATGGAGAATGGACGTTATGAGGGGGTGACTGGAGAGGTGTGGATGAGGAGTGACAATCACCAGTTAGTTCAACCACTCTACGTCTCGACCTTCAAAAAAGCGGGAAGTGATGGTGTTAAGTACGATGTGGAGCGGACCGGCATTGGCCCGAGGACTGACTTCATCGTTGCTGCAGAGGATACGACTTTAACCACTACGTGCGAGATGGCTCGACCCTGACGACGAACTGTTTCCGCAGCGAGACGGTAGTGCGGTAATCTCGTGCTGCCGTCGGTGTACATTCTAGTGTTTAGTTCGTTGGAGAGTCGCTAGCGCAGCCCAGGAAATGACATACCCTCGTGCAGTCAGTTTCAAACCCACACTCAAAAACCCCGATGTTTGGGGAACCTAAATGATTAACGCCGCATTGATCTTTGGCTTGCTTTTCATGAATTTGAGGCCGCCATTCGCACACATGGCAACCGGCCTCTAACCCCTCGATTTCTAAAGATTCTTGTCTTGTATATTTTTCGTCTTCTGCCTGAGCAGTAGTAAACGATACAACCGAGATAGCAAAAAGACAGGACAAGATCAGTAATGTTGGTTTTGAGTGGTTATTCATACTTTGCCGCCGATGTATTTGATACTTACTCGTCCGGTTGTTAAATCAAATAAATGCCATTAATCGTGATTTAATTCCCTTTGACGCGATTTACGCGAACGACGTCGCTCAACGATCGGACCTTTCGGATGACTTTGGCGAGGTGTATGCGGTTAGTCACGAGAATAGAGAAATTAATCTCTGCATATGTCGTTCCGTCACCTTGTTCAAAATTACCGGTTTCAATATTTGCACTTGCTTCAGATATTTTTGAAGCGATTCGAGCGAGCACTCCTCTGCCATTAGTTGCGAGCACCCGTATCGTTACCATAAAAGATTTTGACGAATCTGGTGCCCAATGGACATCAATCCATTTGGTTGGGTCATTCGATGCTCTTCTGGATACAGAGCAGTCATGTGTATGAACAACGAGACCATGTCCCTTCTTAAGGTAGCCAATTATTGGATCGCCTGGAATTGGTCGGCAACATTTTGCGAATTGTAGCGCCATGCCCTCAGTCCCGTGTATCACAAGACTGGTTTTCTTCGCATCTAATTGATTATCTTCATTGTCATCGAGAGCGAGTAGGTGTCTGGCGACGACTACCGCTAGTTGTTTACCCAAACCAATCTCAGACAAGATTTCGTTTTTTGTTTTACCAGCACTTTCCTTCGCTAATCTTTGCCAATGATCGGCGCTAATTGCATCGGGTGATTTTTTTAGATCCGTGATGGCCTGTTTCAGCAAACGTTCTCCAAGCTGCGCAGATTCTTCATGTTGTTGGGTTTTTACTTCATGTCGTATTTGTGATCGTGCACGACTTGTTGCGACGAAACGAAGCCAATTTGGGTTAGGTCTAGCATGTTGTGAGGTGATGATTTCCACCCGATCTCCACTCCGAAGCTCAGTGGATAGCGCAAACAACTCGTGGTTGATTTTCGCTGCGACCGTGGCATTTCCGACATCTGTGTGAACGGCATAGGCGAAATCGACCGGTGTTGACCCTCTTGGTAAGGACACAATTTTCCCTTTCGGAGTGAAAACATAAATTTCTTCTGGAAAGAGATCAAGCTTTAGGTGCTCTAGAAATTCGGTCGCGGTTCCCGATTGGGATTGAAGTTGCAGTAAGTTTTGCATCCATTGGTGTGTGCGGGTTTGAAGTTCAGATAATGAATCGTCTCTGGACTCTTTATACAGCCAGTGTGATGCCACTCCGGATTCCGCGATTTGGTGCATTTCACTCGTTCTAATCTGTATTTCAATCGGCGTACCAACAGGGCTTAGTAGCGTGCTGTGTAAGCTTTGGTATCCGTTGGCTTTTGGTATCGCAATATAGTCTTTAAATTTGCCTGGTACCGGTTTAAATTCCTGATGGAGGACACCGAGAGAAAGATAGCAGGACGCAATATCCTCGACGACTACCCGAAAACCGTAAATGTCAAAAACCTCGGCGAAGGACAGAGTTTTTTGAGTCATTTTTCTGTAAATACTGTGAATTGTTTTTTCCCGACCTGATACATCGGCAGAAATATTATTTACAGAAAGACAGTGTTTGATCGATTCTAATATTTGACTGATTAATTCTTTGCGATTACCTCTTGCACGTTTCAGTGCTTTATTTAGGACTCGATATCTGTTCGGATAAAGATGTGACAAAGAGAGCTCTTGTAATTCACGGTAAAGGTCGTTCAAGCCCAATCGATTGGCGATCGGTGCATATATTTCAAGCGTTTCTTTCGCGATACGAGCCCTTTTTTGGGGCTGCATGACCGTTAAGGTCCTCATGTTGTGGAGTCTGTCGGCAAGCTTGATCAAAATGACTCTCACATCCTTGGACATAGCCAAAAGCATTTTTCGAAAATTTTCCGCTTGTTGATGCTTTTGAGATTCGAATTGGATGCGATCTAGCTTTGAGACGCCATCGACCAACTCTGCGACTATCGCTCCATACCGATCATTGATATCTTTTGTCGTGACCGGAGTGTCTTCCACGACGTCGTGCAGAAGCGCAGCGATTAGCGCGGGCGCATCAAGATTCCATCCGGTAAGTATGCTGGATACAGCAACAGGGTGGGAAACATAAGGCTCCCCAGATTTCCTGAATTGCCCCTTATGGGCTTGCTGGCTGTATTCAAACGCGTCGCGCAGAGTCGAGATATCCGCTTCTGGAAGATAACGTGAAGCGCTATTGATTAGAGGACTCGAAAGATTTCCGTCGTAATTTGTTTCCTCTGTGTGCATACGAAGGATCTCGGACGGGTCAAGTTACTCTGATATTCTCTGCTCTGAATTGAAGAGGTCAGTTAGATGTGGAATAGGTTACTTAGCGTTGTCGAGAATATCGATGCCTATATGGCCCGACGCGATCTCTCTGAGTGCAATCACAGTCGGTTTGTCATGATTTTCCTCGACTAGAGCGGTATTGCCGATCGATAATTGTCGCGCACGATAACTTGCCGCCAAAGTCAGCTCAAATCGGTTTGGAATGCTTTCTAGACAATCGTCAACTGTGATTCTGGCCATTGGATAAGTCTCCTAAATTTTTCCGAAAGTCTCCAGGATGGAATTTTTCATCACTTTTATTCGAGCGGCCTGGATAATTGCCTGAAGATCCCCGACGCATCGATATAGTTCGTCGTTGATAATAGCATACTGATACTCTCCGGCTCTTGTGATTTCGTCGGACGCAGCTTTGAGGCGGCGCTCTATCACATCTCTGGAGTCAGTTTGTCTATTTTCAAGTCGAATGCGCAGGGTCTCTTTATTCGGAGGCAGCACGAATATCGACACGCTTTCGGGAAAGAGCTCCCTGATTACTGCGGCACCTTGTACATCAATTTCCAATAACACATCACAACCTTTGGAAATTTGCTGGCTTAGCGATGCCCTGCTGGTCCCGTACCAATTGCCGTGAACATTCGCATACTCGATGAATTCGCCACTGGCTAGCCGGTTTCGAAATTCTGCTTCTGTCGTAAAAATATAATCGAACCCGTCGACTTCTCCTTCACGTATCGGTCTCGTAGTGATTGATAAAGATTTGACGAGCGTAGGATCTCTGGCAAGCAGTTCATTGATCAGGGTCGACTTGCCAGCTCCAGATGGTGCGGAAATTACAAAAATATTCGACATGGGTTTACTCGATATTTTGCACTTGTTCGCGAATTTGTTCTATTGCGACTTTCAATTCAATCGCTGCGTTTGTCGTTTCAATATCCGCAGATTTGGAACCCAGAGTGTTGGCTTCTCGGTTCAATTCTTGCATAAGAAAGTCTAATTTTTTACCCTTTGGGCCTTTAGAGGATAGGATTTCGTTGAGTGAGGATAAATGAACTTCGAGCCTCTTTAACTCCTCCTCAATATCGATTTTAGAAGCGAATAACACGATCTCTTGCGCCAGTCGTTCATCACTGATATCCAGTGCTTTTTCGGTAAGTTTGTCCCTTATTTTTGTTTCAAACTTTGCAATGATGTCGGGTACTTTCGGGGAAATTCTAATGACTAATTCGTGTATTTCCGCTGCTTTTTCTCTGATGACTCTCTCAAGTTTTTCACCCTCGTTGCCTCTCGAGATCCGCATTTTATCAATCGCCTGATCGAGGGCACCTTTGCTCTTTCCGAATACTTCGTCAACGTTTTCCTCTTGTGTGCTCAATACGCCTGGTGTTTTTAGCACATCATTAGTTGTTAGCCTATTGGCGTCTGGAAAGTATTTCGAGACTTGGTCTTCTAGTTTTTTTAGAGCAAAGATGGCCGTTTGAGAAATTTCCTGAGGGTTTAGATTCTCGTGCGTATTTAGAATTATCTTGCATTCGACTTTTCCCCGGTTCAACTGAGAAGAGATGATTTTCCTATAGTCTGGTTCAAACTGTCTGAGGATGTCTGGAAGGCGAAAATGTAGTTCTAAAAATCGATGATTGACAGATCTCAATTCGACGGTTACTGATCCGGTTGTTGTTGGTATCTCGTGATAGGAGTAACCAGTCATACTGTAGGTCATGAATGATCGCGGAGTTTGTTTTGTTAATCTTGCGCCTTAAGATAGCATGACACTATCTTCGAGGGTTTGATATTTGAATAAATACTAGGCACAAAGGAAACGATATGAGTAGAGCAGGGCGTACTCTTGATCAACTGAGACAGGTGAAGTTCACACGAGATTTTATTAGTGCGGCAGATGCCTCGGTTTTGGTTGAGTTTGGAAAGACCAGAGTGATTTGCACCGCCTCGTTAGAGGATAGAGTGCCCCCTTTTCGCCGCGGAAGTGGGGCTGGCTGGGTTACGGCAGAGTATGGAATGTTGCCTCGATCGACGCAATCACGCATGGACCGAGAGGCTGCAAAAGGAAAGCAGTCAGGCAGGACGCAGGAGATCCAGAGATTGATTGGTCGAAGTTTGAGGTCTGTGACAGACCTATCGAAGTTGGGGGAGAGAACGATAAAAATTGACTGTGATGTGATCGAAGCGGATGGGGGAACTAGAACTGCGAGTATAACTGGGGGTTCATTGTGTTGTATGAAACTGTTATGAATTTGGTCGCCTCCGGGGCTATTTTGGAGATGCCTGTAAATAAATTCGTCGCGGCTATTTCTGTAGGAATCGTCTCTGAAAAGGTATTTCTGGACTTGGATTATGTTGAGGACTCGGGGTGCGAAACGGACCTTAATCTTGTTATGTCTGAGGATCAAAAATTCATCGAAATTCAAGGCACAGCTGAGGGTGCGCCTTTCGATCAGTTGCAACTTGAACAGATGCTCGCCTATGGCCAGAAAGGCATTCTCGAACTCATTTCCATGCAAAAGCTTTGCTTAGGAGTAAACGTTTAATGCGTTTGATGAAGATAGTCTTTGCTTCGAGTAATAAGGGTAAACTCAAAGAGGCGAAGTCACTCTTGGGGAACTTTGGTGTTGAGCTTGTGAGTCAGAGCGAGCTGGGGATTCTGCCCTGCGACGAACCACATATCACTTTTGTGGAGAATTCATTAGAGAAAGCGAGACACGCTGCCAAGCTTTCTGGGCTCCCGGCACTTGCCGAGGACTCTGGAATTTGTGTCCCAGAGCTTGATGGGCGACCGGGGGTTAAATCTGCTCGATATTCGGGTGATCAGGCTACTGATGAGGGAAATGTGAATTTACTCTTGCGCAGTATGGCTGCCATATCCAACCGATCGGCTTTTTATCACTGCTCTCTTGCTCTAATGCGCCACAGTACAGATCCTTCTCCATTAATTTCCGAAGGTCGGTGGCACGGGCAAGTGTTGTATGAACCTCGGGGGGACGGTGGCTTCGGCTATGACCCAATATTTTTCGATCCACAGATGAATTTGACTGGTGCGGAAATGACGTTAGAACAAAAAAATAGCGTCAGCCACCGGGGTCACGCCTTAAGGACAATGATGGCAATGATTCGTGAAAATTTCTGAGGTTTATTGTTGAGATAGTAAGGGAGCTGTTTCATTTGCAAATTCCAGAACACATTTCGCTTTACGTTCATATCCCTTGGTGTGAGAAAAAGTGTTTGTACTGTGACTTTAACTCGCACGAAATTCGAGAGTCTATTCCGGAGGAAAATTATTTAGATGCGCTATTGCGTGACTTAAGTGAGAACAGAAAGTACTTGATCGATCGAAAAATAATGACGGTATTTTTTGGCGGCGGTACACCGTCCACGATGTCATCAAAGTTTTACAGCAAATTTTTGACTCAGCTTAGAAATAATTACGATGTTGACCGCTCTGCTGAAATTACGCTCGAGGCGAATCCTGGTACGTCAGATGAGGAGAAATTAGGGGGCTATTTTGACGCCGGTATTAACCGAATATCCATTGGCGTCCAAACATTCAACGACCGGCTTCTTGCTGCGATAGGCAGAGTACATAGTGCCGATCAGGCGTACTCAAGCTTGGAGACAGCTCGCTCTTTGTTTGCCAATATGAATGTTGACTTGATGTTTGCTCTACCAGGCCAAACGTTAGAAATGTTGGGTAATGATTTGCGCGCAGTTGCGACCATTCGTGCGGATCATTTATCTATCTATCATCTCACGGTCGAGCCTAACACATGGTTCGCGAAACATCCGCCTCAACTACCGTCCGATGATTTAGCTTTCGAGATGCAAGAACACATCGGTGACTTCGCGCAACAAAATGGTTTTCTTGGCTACGAGGTTTCAGCATTCTGTTCCCCCTCGAATCAGTCTAAACATAATCTTAATTACTGGGAGTTTGGTGATTATCTTGGAGTTGGTGCGGGCGCGCATTCTAAAATTTCTGATTCAGAGGGCGTGATTAGATTTGCAAAGTATAAACAGCCAAAACACTATATGGACAAAGTGATGACTCATTCGGGTATCCAGAGTCAACATCGGGTCAATGTCGAGAGTCTTCCATTTGAGTTTTTTATGAATGCCTTGCGTTTGATTGACGGCGTGCCAACCACTTTATTCGAGGATAGAACAGGCCTTTCCATCAAGTCCGTCAACTCTAAAATCGATCGCTTAGTTAGTGTCGGTTTACTAGACACATCAGGAAATCGGATAAGGACCACGCGTGAAGGAATGAATTTTTTAAATGATGTTTTACAGCAGTTCCTATGAATTTAAATGCTCGATATTTTTCGAAATATCATATCGAATACGTTATGTCCCAAATTAATTCCTCGTCGCTCAAACTTCGTCACAGGACGGCAGTCAGGCCGAGCTGTAAAGGCTTCTGATATGTTTTGTAGGATAGGGTTTTGTTCGAGAATATTTAAGGTTTCTGTTGCGTAGTCTTCCCAATCCGTGGCGACATGTAAGTAGCCTCCTTCCTGTAAGGTTGTCGCAATCATGTCAACAAATTCTTTGTTAATCAGTCGTCGCTTATGGTGCCTTTTTTTGGGCCATGGGTCTGGGAAGAAAATATGAACACCAGCAAGGGAGCCACGATCAAACATCTTAGGTATTACTTCTGTTGCGTCTCGCTCGATGACACGGACATTTGTTAGCGCCTCAGCCTCACAAAGGTTTAACAGACGTCCCACTCCAGGAGGGTGTACCTCAATTCCAACATAGTTGGTGTCTGTATTGTTTCTCGCAATTTCGAAGGTCGTATCCCCCATTCCGAAACCGATCTCTAACACTGTGGGATTTTTATTCCCAAATATTGAGGCAAAATTTACGGGCTTATCTCCGCGGAAATCGATCAAATACTTATGAGCTAATTTTAATCTTGCTTCTTTTTGTCCCTTGGACATTCGTCCTGCACGTAAGATATAACTACGAATTTTTCGTTGGTACATGACTCACGCCGCTGCAATTATCCTTGGGGTGTGAGTAACCCAGTCTTAGGTGAGCTCGGAGAAGCTTGATAGGCTTTTTTTGCCATTCTGCCCGAAAGGAAAGCCTCTCTACCAGCCTCTACTGCTTTGCGCATCGCTCCCGCCATGCCAATGGGATCTTTTGCAGCTGCAATTGCCGTATTCATAAGCACTGCATCACAACCCATTTCCATGGCTATCGTGGCATCGGATGCCGTTCCCACCCCTGCGTCGACAATGACTGGGACCGTAGAATTATCGATAATGATTTTCAGATTCCACGGATTGAGGATTCCCATTCCTGAGCCGATTAACGAAGCGAGAGGCATGATGGCGACACACCCCAATTCCTCAAGTCGTTTGGCGATGACAGGGTCGTCGGACGTGTAGACCATTACTTGAAATCCATCCCGGATTAGCCGCTCGGCAGCGACAAGCGTCTCTGTGACATTGGGGAAGAGTGTCGTTGGATCACCCAGAACTTCAAGCTTAACGAGGTCATGTCCCTCTAATAATTCTCGAGCTAATTGAAGAGTTCTCACTGCCTCATTCGCCGAGTAACATCCGGCCGTGTTGGGCAGCAGAGTTACCCGATCTCGATCTATGTAATCCAACAAGCTCGGTTCTGATGGCTTTTGGCCTAGATTGGTTCGCCTGATGGCAACAGTCACAATCTCCGCTCCGCTATTCTTGATTGCAGATTGTGTTTCAGAGAAATTTTTATATTTTCCTGTTCCGACTATTAGTCGACTAGAAAAAGATCGGGTGCCGATCGTGAAATTTTTTGAGTTCAAAAGTGCTCTCCAACTCGATTCTTGCGATGTTATCCACCACCTACTGCTGTAACGATTTCAATTTTGTCTTTATGTTTTAACGTGATGGAATCATAACGGCTACGAGATACAATTTGATGATTAATTTCTATGGCAATTTTCCTATCAGATAATCCTAGGCTGTTGACGAGTGAGTCGACGCTCGTGTTGTCCTCTAATGCTATCGACGCGCCGTTGACCTGAACTTCTACCATGGCTTATGTGCCTTAGAATGTTAATCTTGAAATTTTATCATTTTGAGTTTGTTTATTAATTGGTTGATATCGGGGAGTTTCGATAAAAAGGGTTCGATTTTTTAACGTGCCTGTTTTCTTTCATCAAACACTTAACTCTAGATACCGCTGATATGTATCGTTGAAAATGGCAGTGATTGGATTTTATTTTGCGCGAGTTTTCCGAATTAGTGATTAGCTGGCAGCAGCAATTTGGGCGACATGATTTGCCTTGGCAGGTGGACAAAAGTCCTTACAAGGTATGGATATCGGAGATCATGCTGCAGCAGACACAAGTGGAAACGGTTAAGAAATATTTCACGCGTTTTGTTGAAAGATTTCCCACGATCGAGGCATTATCGAACGCGAGCGAAGAGGATGTAATGGCCTTATGGAGTGGGCTAGGATATTACTCTCGGGCGCGAAATCTGCTAAAGACCGCAGTAAAATTGGTGAGCGAACATGATGGTAAGATGCCGAATCAATTCGACCAATTGATTAGTCTTCCTGGTATCGGCAGATCGACTGCAGGTGCGATCCTGTCACTGTCGTTTGGTCGCGCGTACCCCATCCTGGATGGTAACGTCAAACGAGTTTTGTCGCGTGTCTTTGGAGTGAAAGAGGTCGTCAACACAGCTTTGGGTTTGCGTAGGTTATGGAGTCTCGCTGAAAAAAATTTACCTGAATCAGATGCAGACATCTATACACAGGGGTTAATGGATCTCGGAGCGACCATTTGTGCTCGCAAAGTTCCTCGTTGTGATATTTGTCCGCTCGTAAAACTTTGTTATGCGGGCAAACACGGCGAGCAACATAATCTGCCTGTCAGCAAAAAAAGAACTCCGCCCACAAAAAGAGCGTTATATGTGGCAGTTTTCAAATGCTCGGAGAAGTTGCTTTTTGAGAAAACGGCTCATGGCGGTGTGTGGCGTGGGCTTTGGCATTTCATTCATTTAGATGCAATCGAAGACAATACCGTCAATAATTTTTCAAATGATCTGGGGTTCATGATCAAGCACCTCGGCGATACTTCGGTATTTAAATACAGGTTGACACACATTGAGTACGAAGTGTTTGTAAGAGTTATTGACGTCGACCGAGTAAATTTCAAAACCCATAGCGCAATCTACAAATGGTTTGAAAGGGGTGATGTCGGCAGAATAGGAACTCCTCGGCTGGTAGATAAAATTATCAATTTGAAACTCTAATGTAAGTCTCTGTGGCGCGTTACGATGTCGTATTCACTTTGCAAGGTCTTGCCAAGTTGATCGACCACATACACGGATCTGTGCTTCCCCCGGTGCATCCGATACATATCGAGACTAACTTTCGACCATCTTCTTTGAATTTGCTGGACCACGTTCCGGTGAAGACGGAGATATCCTTTATAAATTCGTAAACTGCGATGAAATCGGAGAAGTACTGTTCGATCTCAGGAGACAATCCATTGAAAGATCGTAAGTCCTCCTCGTAGTAGGGATTTGGAAGACAGCGTGCATCAAAAATAAAATCCGCATCCAAGGGTACGCCGTTTTTAAATCCGAAGGACTGGAGAATCAGAGTGAAATCGAGATCGCTGATTTTTATTGTGTCTTTGATGTGAGACCGAAGTTGAGTTGGTGACAGTCCGCTTGTATCTAGATGGGTCGCGATTGCTCCAATAGTTGCGAAGAGTTCACGCTCTTTGCGGATGCAATCCAACACCGTGCCTGAGTGTGCAGCAAGTGGGTGAGGTCTTCTAGTCTCAGAAAACCTGCGAACGAGATCTTCATCTGTCGCATCCAAGAAGATGATTTTGATCTCTTTATACCTTAAGACGAATTCGTTGAGATGGACCTTTATCTGGGTCAGTGTTGAGGCGTTCCTGATATCCACACCGATTGCAACACGACTATAGCCTCGGTTCTCAAGAGTCTCAATACAGGGCTCCAAGAGCGTTAGTGGAAGATTGTCGATACAATAAAATCCAAGGTCTTCAATGATTTTCAGTGCCACACTTTTGCCTGATCCGGACATCCCCGTGACTACCGTAATCTCCACTTTTTTGGCCTCTGTGATTTTGAAAGGATCTAACTATTCCCGATCGCGGAATTTTGTCGAGCCATGAATTCAGCGGTGCTATCGATTCCGCGCAACTGAAGCACAAAGTTACGTACCGCAGCCTCTATTAATACTGCTAAATTACGACCAGCTGCGACAGGAAGCTGTACTTTTCGGACGTCAACGCCAAGTATGGTTTCAGTTGTCGCTGTTAGTGGTAGGCGGTCACTGGTCGAATGGTTCGAGGAGGTAACTTTAACTAGTTCGACTATGAGTTTAAGATTTTTTCTCCTTCGGACAGCAGTCTCACCAAATATCGTTCGAATATTTAACATTCCAAGGCCTCGAACTTCCAGGTAGTCTTTTAAAAGCGCAGGGCTCCTGCCTTCGAGCGTTTTTGGGGCGATATGAAAGAGTTCGACAACATCGTCTGCTACGAGCCCAGAACCCCGGGATATAAGTTCGAGCGCCAGTTCGCTTTTCCCAACTCCACTTTTCCCAGTGATCATCGTGCCTACTCCAAGTACATCTAATAAAACGCCATGCTGGGTTACGTGTTCAGCTAGCACTCTTCCAAGGTATGTTCGGATGACCCAAATAATTTGTAAACTAGGTAGAGTGGTTGCCAGCACAGGGATGCCTTCGGTACGGGCAAAATTTAAAATCGAACTCGGACAGACCTCATCGTCGGAAATAATCAAGCATGATGTGTTATCTCTTCTGAGTTTATTTAGCGCCTCAGTCTGCGCGCTACTAGTCATCGTCGCAAAATGTGCTGCTTCGGTCCGACTGAATATTTGAATCCAATTTGGGTGTAGTACGTTTAGGTGTCCGATAAGACCGTGTGAAGAACGGTTTACATTTTCAGTATTTAGGCTGTTTGAATCAGCGTTACCACGCAAGATCCACGATAGATTGAGTGATTCTTGATTTTCAGAATATATTTGATTGACCGTGATGTGTGACATCGGATTTACCCAGAATGTTTAAAACGGCATTTTCGTTAGAGCACGAAACGAGAGCTTCGCGATTCTCGACCCTACTGAATACCTCGGCGAAATGTGATAGCAAATCTAGATGTTGTGTTTGGTGTTTTGTTCTCGGTGTGAGTAATGCGAAGACTAAGGTTACGGGTCGATGATCATTGGATTCAAACTGAATGGGGTTCGCGAGACGAACGAAGACGCCACAAAATCTTTTTAAGTTTGGTAATTTTCCGTGTGGTATTGCAACCCCGTGCCCTATGCCAGTCGACCCGATCCGCTCTCTGGCAAATAACGCATCAAATACCTCAGACCGAGGAATTGCTTGCGATTTCTCCACAATCAAACCAATTTCTTCAAATAGCCGTTTCTTGCTAGATATTTCTACATCGAGTCGAACCGTTACACATTCTAATAGTTTTTGTACTCCTATTTTAGCGTTCATGTTAAAACTTCCTTCTCATACTAGAAGGTAGTATGCCAAGTTGTTCTCGATATTTTGCAATCGTCCTTCTCGCAACTTTGATATCTCTTCCTTTCAGCAGCATTTGGATTTTTTGATCGCTGAACGGCTTATGAGCGTTTTCGTTTTTAATGATTTTCGCAATAAGCTCTTTAATGTACCTTGAAGATGCGTTTTCGTCTCTGCTTAATTGCGCAGAGAAGAAATATTTAAGTTCATAGATTCCCCTCGGTGTTGCGATATATTTTCCATTCGTTGCTCTCGACACGGTCGATTCATGTATTTCCAGACGGTCTGCAACTTCTTGCAAGGTTAGTGGCTGTAGTCCTTTACTGCCTTCTTGCAGAAAATCTCGTTGTATATCGAAGATTACCGCGGCCACACGTATTAAGGTGTTTTTTCGTTGCTCTACGCTTCGAGTGACGTATTTTGCGTCTACCAGGTATTTGCGGATTTGCTCATTGATGACGTCCCGGTTTTGTGAAGACAAAGTATCGTAATCAGTGCTCAGCACCACGTTGGGTATCGACTCTGAGTTGATTTGGATTACCACCTTATCATTGTCCCGGCTTAGCGTTAGATCTGGAATTATTTCCAAATGATGACTCGGTGCCTTATCCATTACTGGATGAGATTTTAGAGTGGTGATCAGCTCGATCGCCTTTTCTACATCCGAAGCCTTACACCCTATCGACATCGCGATTTTTTGGCGATTTTTGGTGCTAAGTTGTTTCAAGTGCTCTCGAACTATCCTAATAGCGATATCCTGGATATGCGTGGGATGCTTAGATTGTAAGATTTGGAACGTCAGAAAGTCCGAAAGGTTACGAGAACCTACCCCGTTGGGCTCCAGCGCCTTCAGATATTCGTTACACCTTTCAAAGTCGTTTTCAGCCCAATTAGAATTTTTGGGGAAATTGAGTCTAAGATCGGAAAAAGTATCGGTCAAAAATCCTTTTTCATCAACAGAGTCGATCAGGAATGTCACTAAAAGTCTGTCTGTTGCGCTAATGTTGTTACTGATTAATTGGTCTTTTAGCTCCATCCGGAAGCTCTCAGGTGTAGTAGCCCTAAAATTTTCTTGCCGAGCATGCGCGTCAACTGGGACGTTAGAAGTCAGCTGATCTCGCGGGCGTAGATATCCGTTATCGGCGCTGTCCCAGGTTGTCTCTGTCTCTTCCCATTCGAGGTCTTCGACTCGTACTTCTTGTGAATGAATATCGACTTCGATAAATGGATTTTCTTCGCATATCGTACGCAAAGATTGTGCAAGCTCCATGTTGTTCATCGCCAGAAATTTTAGCGATTGCTTTAGTTCTGGCGTCAGACTTAAACTTTGCTTTTGTCCGATTTGTAAAACTTGTTTCACTGTCGAATCAACTCTATGTGTTCGCTATAAGACGATGTGCGCCGATTATCAAAGCGTGAATTGTTCTCCGAGGTACACCTTTCTGACCGTTTCATCTCCCACGATGGTGTCGGTGTCTCCGCTAGCGAGTAAGTTCCCTTGGTTAATGATGTAAGCTTTGTCACACACATCCAGTGTTTCTCTCACATTATGGTCGGTGATTACCACACCGATTTTTTTTGTAGCTAGGAATTTGATGATTTTTTTTACGTCAATCACTGCGAGGGGATCAACGCCAGCGAACGGTTCATCGAGCAGAATAAAACTTGGTGAACTAGCCAGCGCGCGCGCTATTTCAACGCGGCGGCGCTCTCCTCCTGATAGAGCAAGCGCCCGACTTTTTCTTAGGTGGGAAATATTTAATTCGTCCAGTAACTCATCTAAACGCTGTCTTTTGTTTTGGGACCCATTGAGTTCAAGGACTGCAAGTATGTTCTGCTCCACATTCAATTTTCTGAAAATAGAGGCTTCTTGTGGCAAGTAACTGATGCCTAACCTGGCTCTTTTGTGTATTGGAAGCTTGGTGATGTCCACGTTGTCCATCAATAAGGATCCACTCGTACACCTAGTAATTCCGACGATCATGTAAAACGTCGTGGTCTTTCCCGCCCCGTTGGGACCCAGCAAACCGACAACTTCGCCTCTTTTTACCTCTAAGGATACGTTCTCGACAACGACTTTAGATCGATATTTTTTATGAAGAGAGATCGCTCTTAGCACTTTTCCAATCTCCCAAGTCGTTGGTTTGCAAGTCTCAGGCGCGAGCTATTGATCTTTTGTTTTTGGCTTGATGATTGCTTTGACTCGGCCAGAGTCCTCTGATGAGCCTGAGCCATCGACCATGAACTGCTCTGTGCTTGCATCGTATGAAATAAACGGTCCGTGTACCTCATCTTCGTCTCTCCAGAGCCTTGCGTTTCGAAACATACGCAACTCATCGGTTATCGCGTTGTACTCAATCCGCTCTGCTTCCCCTTCAATAAAGTCATCGTATCCTTCGCGCTTTTGTTTAAAGTACGCGAGTTTTCCGATGGCTATTCCTTTTTTAAATTCATCGTTTTCCTGGATAACGGTCAACTCATCTGCGCGAATTACGAGGGTCCCTTGGGTCAGCACGACGTTACCCTCGAATGTCGCAGTGCTGGTTTTGTCGTCCATTGTTCCGCGATTTGCTTCTATGTTAATGGGTTGCGCTCTGTCAGCATTTTCTGCAAGTAGCGAAGTAAAGCAGCCTGCGGTAAATACAAATAAAATCGATGCGAAAGACGATCTTGGCGTTCATGATGTTATTTTGCGATCAAAGTAAGTGATACATCTGAATTTATCATGAGTAGCCCTTCTTCGTTATCGTACGAGAATCCGACACCTCTTCCCGTAAGAGTTTCTCTTGTGAAATTCGCTGGTTGGTCCGATGTGACGAGTCCAGTTTTCAGATTGATATGAGCAGAAGTTGTGGTGGCGGTGGTCTTAGGGCGCTTATCAGGTGGGGTAAACGACAATGTCACATTACCACGGAGGTCCAACTTATCCCGCTGGAGCATTTCTCCCATATCGGCTGAAGTGACACCTCTGGCTTGTGTTGCAGTATTGTGGACGACGTGAGGTCTTGTCATCCTGAACGATGTTCCGTCGTCTGACCCAAAAACTGTGTCCGCGTTCAAGGTAAACTCGAGTCCACCAGAAGAGTTAAATCGCCGAACTTGTGCATTCTCAATAAAAAATTTTGGGCTCGTTTGAGAAGAGAGCCCGCGCGCGTGTTCCGCACGAAAATAGATTTGGGACCAAGAAAATATTGCAAGCGCAAATAGTGCCAAAATCAGAGCGACTGTTTTGTAGGGTTGTTACATTCATTCTGACCCGAATCTTCTTGTTATCGGCGCCCATCTATCCGTTGATCGTAAGATCAGTTCAGCAATTTCTCTGACTACTCCGTCGCCTCCACGTTTGCTGGACACGTGATCAACAGCGTCTAGAACCTCAGAGCATGCGTCACTGGGGCAAGCTGAAAAACCACACATCTTAATAGCTGTCAAATCTGGCAAGTCATCGCCAATGTACGCTACTTCTTCTCGCCGTAGGCCTGTGGTTTCCAAAAACTTTTGGAGATCTTTTTCCTTGTCACTAGAGCTCACATATATGTGTTGAATACCTAGGTCTTTGATCCGCTGTTCCAGAGCATCTGAGTTCCTCCCGCTAATGATTCCGACTAATATTTTTGCATTCAGGAGAAGTTGGATGCCGAGCCCGTCTTTGACATCGAAGCTTTTTATTTCTTCTCCACGCGCGGAGTAGTGAAGTTTTCCATCAGTCATAACACCATCAACGTCCAGAAGGACAGCTTTTATTAAATCAAGATTACTTTTCACATTTGTCATTACAGTAGTTTTGTTTGCATGATTTGATGGAGTCCAATAATTCCTACCGGTAAGTCCGAATCGTCAACGGCAACCAAGTGATTGACCTTCAGTCGCTCCATTGTCGATAGGGCCTCCGACACAAGCGCATTGCAATCGATAGATTTGGGATTTTTTGTCATTATTTGAGTAACTTTTAATTCTTTGAGATCCGAGCATTTCTCGAGCGCTCGACGTAAATCTCCATCAGTGATAATACCCACAGTTTCTTTATTTTTGGTAACCAAGGTCGCGCCAATTTTTTTCTCTGTGATTTCCATTATTGCGATACGAATATCAGCCTCGACCGATATTGTGGGTAGGTCAGATTCCATTTTCATGACATCGCTCACACGAGTGAGTAGCTGTTTTCCCAACGAGCCACCGGGGTGAGAGCGGGCGAAATCTTTCGCGGAGAAACCTTTCTGGGAGAGCAGTGCGACCGCGATGGCATCACCCATGACTAGTGCCGCAGTTGTGCTCGTTGTAGGCGCAAGCCCCAAGGGACATGCTTCGCTGCCGACACCACAATCAATGTTAATGTCTGCGAGTTTGGCCAGTGATGATTTAGCGTTGCCAGTTAGGGTGATAAGCTGTATGCCCTCGCGTTTAAGGATCGGGATCATTGATGTTATCTCCCGAGTCTCCCCTGAATAAGAAATGGCGATGACTACGTCGTCATTAGTTATCATGCCAAGATCTCCATGATTGGCCTCCGCAGGGTGGACAAAGAAGGAGGGGGTGCCCGTGCTGGACAGTGTGGCGGCAATTTTGCGACCGACGTGGCCCGACTTTCCGATTCCCATTATCACAACTTTGCCTTTACAGGCTGACAGCAACGCGCAAGCTTTGTTGAAAGAGTCGTCTAGTTTGTTTCGCAAGTCTTGAAGCCCTGTTGTTTCTATTTCGAACACTGTTCGAGCAGTCTCAACATACTGATTTATGGACATTTTCCGTGAGTCTCTCTGTTCGTTGGATTGTTCGGCCGAGTATACCGTATGCTCAACGCACCAGAGTGATTCATTCAGCTAAATCGTAAGACACGAGGATTAGAGTTAATACAGGCGATGCGGTGGACCACGCGGGATTGTGTTAACTTCTAAGCCTAGGACGGTTTTCTCAAAATATTCTTAGCCTCACCAAGTTAGAACCGCATGCTTAAATCATCGGACGTGATTAAACTGACAAAAGTCAAGTTCTCCTACGCTAGTGGAGCGATCTTTGACAATCTGAGTGTAGGCTTTCCCAAGGCTAAAGTAACAGCTGTAATGGGGGGTAGTGGATCCGGTAAAACCACAATACTTAAGTTGATTGGGGGGCAGATTAAGCCAAATTCCGGTGACGTTTCATATGATGGTGAGAGCATTAATCAGTTCAGCTACGATCAGCTTTTCCGATTTCGACGGAAATTGGGGATGTTATTTCAGTTCGGGGCGTTGTTTACTGATCTCAATGTGTTCGATAACGTCGCATTTCCTTTGAGGGAGCAGTCCTCGTTGCCGGAGGTGGCCATCAGAGATCTGGTCCTTTTGAAGCTACACACAGTGGGTCTTCGTGGCGCCTCGAGATTGATGCCTTCGGAGCTGTCGGGCGGAATGGCTCGAAGAGTCGCGCTAGCGCGGGCGATCGCTCTGGACCCTGAGGTCATGCTTTACGATGAGCCATTTACTGGGCTGGACCCGATATCTACAGCGATAACGGGTGATTTGATCAGGCGTTTAAATAATGCGCTTGGCATTACCTCTATTTTTGTGACGCACGATATCAAGGCATCTTTTAAAGTCGCGGACGAGGTAGTGCTTCTGTCCAGAGGTCAAGTTACGGCTCGTGGCACACCGCAGGAGCTTATCGCCTCTCAGGATCCGTTTGTTCGACAGTTTGTTGGTGGTGAGGTTGATGGCCCTGTTCCATTTCATGTCGCGTCCGAGAATATTGCGAAGGACCTCGGAATCCCCGTTTCTCACTGGCTAAAAAAATGATTGTCAAAACTTTAACTAGTCTAGGCCACGCCATCATCGATTCAATTTGGAGATTGGGTGTAGCCAGTTCTTTTATCGCGAAAGTATTAACTCGGTCATCAATCGTTTTGCGTAGGCCGCGATTATTAGTGGACGAGATACATTTTGCAGGCGTGCTTTCTATGGTCATCATTGTGGTCTCGGGGTTATTCGTCGGGCTGGTTTTGGGACTTCAAGGCTATGAGACGCTAAAACGTTACGGCTCCACTGGTGCAGTTGGTACTCTAGTAGCCTTGTCTTTAGTCAGAGAGTTGGGTCCGGTCGTATCCGCGCTGTTGTTTGCAAGTCGAGCTGGTTCCGCTATTACAGCTGAGATAGGAATTATGAAAACAACTGAGCAACTTTCAGCTATGGAGATGATGGCGGTTGATCCACACGCCCGAGTGATCTCTCCAATGTTTTGGGGGGGATTTGTCTCCATGCCCTTGCTCGCCGCGATATTCTCAGCGTTTGGCATCCTAGGAGGATATCTTATTACCGTTGTTGTGATCGGTGTGGACGGTGGGGCATTTTGGTCACAAATGCAAGCTAGCGTCGATTTTTATCATGACATCTTAAATGGGGTGATCAAAAGTGTTGTTTTTGGTTTCGCCGTGAGCTGGATCGCGGTCTTCGAAGGCTACGCGGCTGTGCCAACGGCGGAAGGTGTGTCCAGGGCGGTAACGCGAACGGTGGTAACCTCAGCGTTAGCTGTATTGGCGTTAGACTTTGTGTTAACCGCGTTTATGTTTACAGGGGGCGTTTAAATGGAGAGAGCGAGTGTTGATCTATGGGTCGGCCTGTTTGTGGCGTTGGGGTTATTGGCGTTATTGTTTTTGGCACTCAAAGCGGGAAACGTAGATTCCATGTTTAAGTCTGAGGGTTATCAAATTTATGCTGAGTTCGATAACATTGGCGGGCTTAAAGCTAAGGCGCCCGTGAAGAGTGCGGGCGTGGTTGTGGGGCGGGTCGAGTCTGTGTCTTTTAGCAACGAGAGTTTACGTGCGGTTGTGAGCGCGAGAATAGATGAAGAATTCAAGTTCCCCAAAGATAGCTCTCTCTCCATTTTGACGGCTGGGCTACTGGGCGACCAATTTTTAGGGATTGACCCCGGAGGCGATGTGGACAATCTTGTCGATGGCGACAGAGTTCGCATTACACAATCTGCCATTGTTCTTGAGAAAGTGATTGGCCAGTTTCTTTATGGCAAGATGTCTGAGGGTGGTGGTAATTGATCGGCTGCTTATGCAAGCGGTCCATTTTAGAATTTTTGGAGTAAAGCAAATGAAGCGTGTCGTTCATAGATTGTTCCTTTTAGTGACTTTTTATCTAGCTATGGGGAATGCTCTGGCACAGGCCCAGTCACCTGATGAATTGGTCAAAACGACCATTGATTCAATAATGAATGCGATAGAGACGGATGAAAAAATCTCAAAAGGCGACATCGCTGCAACGCTACAATTTGTGGAGGCGCGAGTTGCACCTCATTTCGATTTTTCCCGAATGACCAGACTCGCCGTAGGCCGACCTTGGCGTCAGGCGAAACCTGAGCAAAGGGAAGCGCTTATCAGTGAATTTCGAACGCTACTTATCAGATCCTATGCGGCTGCATTTACTCGTTTCAAGGGGATCAAAATCGAGGTTTTGCCACTGAAAAAATCTGAAAAACCAGAGTGGGCGACAGTCGAGTCTATTATTCGATTACCTACGGCAGTTGCGCAACCAATTTCCGTCAATTACGAGATGGAGTTTATCGAAGGTAGGTGGCTGGTTTTTGATTTGCAAATAGACGGCGCTAGCTTGATCATTAACAATCGCTCTATTTTCAAAAGAGAAATCGATACATCAGGCATCGAAGGGCTAATAATCACGCTCAGACAGAAAAACGCCGAAGCGTTGGTTGCTGACCAGTCGCCGTTGAGGTGATCTTATGGTCATTTGTGATCGGGGTGAGACCCTATTCGTTAGAGGAAAAGTTGATCTGTCGAGCTTCAATGATCAGCTACATTTCATAGAGAAAAATCTGACTGAGGGTATTGAGTCCATTGATTTCGAGGCAGTGACAGAGTTTGATTCATCCATCGTGTCACTGATGCTCTTTTGTCTTCGTTTTGTTGAAAAGCACATCAAATTTGTCGGTGTGCCTGACGCTGCAGTAACGTTGGCGAAACTCTATGGTGTTGACGAATTATTAAAAGTCGGGTGAGTTTGAGTACGAATACTTCAGTGGCGATTAGCGTTCGGCAGGTTTCCAAGAAATTTGGACATATCAAAGCCGTCGAGAGTGTCGATTTAAAGGTCGAGTCAGGAGAGTTTTTTGGTCTTCTGGGTCCAAATGGAGCGGGGAAAACGACATTAATCAACATCATCGCTGGTCTCTGTCTTGCGGATGGTGGTCGGGTCGAGGTGATGGGGCACGATGTCGTTAAAGACTACCAAAGCGCAAGACGAGCGCTAGGTGTTGTTCCTCAAGAACTGGTGTTTGACCCTTTTTTCACTGTCCGAGAGACGCTGAGATTTCAATCGGGTTACTTTGGTATCAAACATAATGACGACTGGATTGATGAAATTTTAGATAATTTAAATTTAGTTGATAAGGCTGACGCAAACATGCGTTCTTTGTCCGGTGGGATGAAGAGAAGGGTGCTGGTTGCCCAAGCGCTGGTTCACCGGCCGCCAGTCATTATTCTCGATGAACCAACAGCAGGAGTGGATGTTGATTTAAGGAGAGGATTATGGGACTTCATCCAAAAACTAAATAATCAAGGCCACACGATTGTTCTCACGACTCACTACCTTGAAGAGGCAGAGAGTTTGTGTAACCGCGTAGCAATGTTAAAGGCAGGCGAGATCGTACTTATTGAGGATACGACTAATTTGCTGCGACGAGAGAAAGAATCACTGCTCCGGGTGAGGCTTAAGGGGGAGGTTCCTTACGAGGTCAAGCCGAGTGACTATGCTCGCTTAGTCTCCGTTACTGACGGTGAATATTTAATCAAACTTTCTGGACCGAGCGAGGTGGAAAATATTCTCAGAGATTTAAGAGAATCCGGATTCGAGATAGATAAGATGGAGATCGAAAGAGAAGACTTGGAGGACGTATTCTTATCAATCATGACGGGTAATAAGTCTTCGTGAGCACTCATGAGCGGATTTAGAACACTATTTCGAAAGGAGATGCTGCGGTTTTGGAAGGTTGGTTTTCAAACGTTGGGAGCCCCCATCCTCACGTCGCTGTTATACCTTCTTATTTTCTCGCATGCTTTGAAAGGTCGGGCTGAAGTGTATCCTGGTCTAGGTGTGGATTACGTCACTTTTTTGGTGCCAGGCCTTGCAATGATGAGTTTGCTACAAAATGCGTTTGCAAACTCCTCGTCCAGTCTGACGCAGTCTAAAATTATGGGCAACATCGTATTTTTACTGCTTACTCCAATATCTCATTTTTCGTTTTTCATTGCTTATATTCTTGCGGCGTGTGTGCGCGGCACTTTGGTGGCATTAGGGGTTGTTCTTGCATCGCTTTTTTTTGTTGAGTTGCCTGTGAACAATATCGCATTAATTATCTTTTTCGCTGTTTGTGGAGCCGTGATGCTCGGATCGTTGGGTCTAATTGCGGGCGTGTGGGCGGAAAAATTTGATCAGATTGCCGCTTTTCAGAATTTTGTAATTCTACCTATGACATTTTTGTCTGGAGTTTTTTACTCGGTTGAGAAGTTGCCTGCATTTTGGAAGTGGATATCACACGCTAATCCGTTTTTCTACTTGATTGACGGCTTTAGGCGTGGTTTCTTTGGTCACTCTGATGCCGAGATATATATCAGCGTGAGTGTGGTCTCCTTAGCTACACTATCGTTATCATATGTTTGTTTGCACATAATTCGCAGTGGTTACAAGCTGCGCACATAAAAAGGAAGTTATAGATGGTTACTCCGGGTGATGTTAAGACATATATTGAAGAGTCACTTGACTGTGAACATATCGAGGTTAACGGTGATGGTCAGCATTTTGAGGCGGTAATTGTCAGTGCCTCGTTCGAGAGTAAAAATCGGGTACAAAGGCATCAGATCGTCTACGCGGCGCTTGGAGAGCGTATGAAGGCAGAAATTCATGCCTTATCGATGAAAACGCTCACGCCAGCTGAGTGGAACGCGTAACACGGACGTAACAATCGCGTGGAAAAGCTTGTCATCGAGGGCGGAGCCAAGCTCTTTGGAGAGGTGCGCGTCTCGGGGGCGAAAAATGCAGCGCTTCCCATTTTGTGTGCGAGCTTATTGACATCTGAAGAGGTTGTCGTTCGCAATCTACCTCATCTCGAGGATGTGACTACGATGCTCACGCTTTTGGGACACATTGGCGTAGGTGTCGAGTTGGGTGACAAGTTGGCGGTTACTCTCGCCGCTGACTCGGTGGGAAAGCTAGAGGCGCCCTACGATTTGGTTCGAACGATGCGAGCGTCAATTTTGGTTCTGGGGCCGATGGTGGCCAGATACGGAAAAGCTCGGGTATCAATGCCTGGCGGCTGTGCAATTGGGCAGAGGCCTGTTGACCAGCACGTGAAGGGACTCGAAGCGATGGGAGCGAGAGTGGCTATCGATAATGGCTATCTTTTGGTCACAGCGGATCGGTTGGTTGGAGCGGACATTACTTTTGACCTCGTGACAGTCACAGGAACGGAAAATTTGATGCTTGCAGCCACGCTTGCAGATGGTGTGACCACGTTGCGAAACTCCGCAATGGAGCCGGAGATAGTCGATTTGGCTAGTTGTCTGACAAAGATGGGGGCCAAAATAAGCGGTGCTGGAACGGATACGATTCGGATTGAGGGGGTTGAGAGGCTTCGAGGCTTTGATCACTTTGTGATGTCAGACCGTATCGAGGCTGGCACTTACGCAGCAGCGATTTCTGCTGCTGGTGGTGAAGTACTTCTGCGGGAAGTGGATAAAGATATTATGAACACGATGCTTGCGAAGCTTGGCGAGGCGGGTGCAGATGTGGATACGTCAGCTGATGTTCTCAGTGTAAGAGTTCATAAGCGACTTAGGGCTGTGAACATCAAAACCGCCCCATACCCTGGGTTCCCTACGGACATGCAGGCTCAATTCATGGCGTTAAGCACGGTCTCGGATGGGACAAGCCTGATTACCGAAACCATTTTTGAAAACCGGTTTATGCACGTGCAAGAGCTTCAAGCGTCTCGGCGCGAATATTGACATTCAGGGTAATATGGCGGTGGTACATGGCGTTGACAAACTTCTCGGCGCTGAGGTTATGGCAACTGACTTGCGCGCGTCTGCTGGCCTGGTGGTGGCCGGACTGGTGGCATCAGGCACGACGACCATCGGCAGAATCTATCATCTTGATAGAGGCTACGAAAGAATCGAGGAAAAGCTTGTTGGCTTAGGCGCCATGATTAAGAGAGTGTCGGGTTAAATGCGATATCGTTCGAGTGCTACGCATTAATTTTTCGGTTTAATTTGAATGAGTCATGACTGATATGGTTACCATTGCCCTCTCAAAGGGGCGGATTTTAGAGGATACGCTTCCATTTCTTGCTGGAATGGGAGTAGTGCTAGTTGAGAATCCTGAGAAATCACGAAAACTGATTATTGGCACGAGTGACCCTCGTCTTCGAATCATAATCGTTCGAGCGAGTGATGTGCCAACTTACGTGCAGAGAGGTGCAGCAGATCTTGGTGTGGCTGGAAAAGATGTCTTGTTGGAGCAATCGGGAGATTCATTATTCGAGTTGGTGGATCTTGGTATCGCTCGGTGCAAGATGATGGTTGCAGCGCCAATTGATTTTGATTATCAAAGGGCTCTAAGTAGTAATATGAGATTGCGCGTTGCCAGTAAATATGTAAGGACCGCTAGTGCTCATTTTGCTCGCAAAGGCATACAAATTGACCTTATCAAACTGTATGGGTCCATGGAACTCGCTCCTTTAGTTGGGCTTGGAGATGTCATCGTAGATTTAGTGTCTACAGGAAAGACTTTGGAGGCAAACAATTTGGTTCCTGTCGAGGAGATTTTAGAGATCAGTTCGAGGCTGATTGTTAACACCTCATCCCTGAAGCTCAAGCGTGGCCTGATCCAACCATTTATCAACGCTTTTGAGCGAACTTCAAGTTAATTAAAGTCTCCATCATGCCAAAGCTAAAATTTCTATCGACGCTGGATTCAGAGTTTGGCGCTACATTAGACCGTATTCTTCAAGTTGAGCAAGAAACAGCAGGGCCGATCGAGGCTTCCGTGGATGAGATACTCGCGGCTGTTAGGGCTGAGGGAGATGCGGCGTTAGTCGAATACACAAATCGCTTTGATCGTACGTCAGTTTCATCTATTGACGAGTTGGCGCTCAATCGTGAGGACTTGAGGTCTGCGACATCGCTCGTCGATGAGTCAGTCGTCAACGCATTGACGCAAGCGGCTGACAGGATTCGTGATTACCATGAGCGTCAGAAGAATGAATCCTGGTTTTATATTGATGATTTCGGCAATCGGCTGGGGCAAAAAATAACGGCAATTAATTCAGTCGGGTTATATGTGCCCGGAGGAAAAGCGGCTTATCCTTCGTCGGTGCTGATGAACGCGATTCCCGCAAAAGTGGCTGGTGTTGACGAGGTCGTGATGGTTGTTCCGTGTCCTGACGGACACATAAGCCCAGTTGTTCTGGCGGCAGCGGACATAGCAAATATCGATCGAGTTTTTAAAATAGGAGGTGCTCAAGCGATTGGTGCCTTAGCTTACGGGACGGAAACAATTCCGCGAGTCGATAAGATTGTCGGGCCGGGCAACGCTTACGTTGCTGCAGCGAAAAAAAAGGTTTTTGGTGCAGTTGGTATCGACATGATCGCTGGCCCATCCGAGATACTCATTGTGTGTGACGGATCGGTCGACGTTGACTGGATCGTTATGGATCTTTTTTCTCAGGCAGAGCACGATGAACTCGCGCAATCGATACTCATAAGCGATGATGAGCAATTCTTGCGCGCCGTGCAAAGTCGGATAGAGGCTGTGGTTGAAGACATGCCTCGTAAAGATGTGATTAGCTCATCCCTGTCGGACAGGGGAGCGTTAATCTTGGTGCGTGATCTTAATGAGGCATGTCAACTTGTGAATCAGATCGCACCAGAGCATCTAGAGCTGTCGGTTGCAGATCCCAGCAAACTCATCGATCAGATTTCGAACGCAGGTGCAATTTTTGTCGGCAAGTACACATCTGAGTCTCTCGGTGATTATTGCGCCGGCCCGAACCACGTTTTACCCACCTCTGGAACGGCAAGATTTTCATCTCCACTCGGCGTCTATGATTTTCAAAAAAGGTCTAGCGTGATCGAGGTGAGTCGTTCGGGTGCCAGGGAGTTGGGTTTGATAGCTGCAACCCTAGCCAGGGAGGAGGGCCTAGAAGCTCATGCGGCATCTGCGGAAAGACGATTTAAGTAACATGAGTAAATTTTGGAGTGATGTTGTCAAAGGTCTAGACCCTTACGTTCCTGGCGAACAGGCAAACGATGCCTCGATCATCAAGCTCAATACAAACGAGAATCCTTACGCGCCTAGTCCAAAGGTCATAGAGTCAATTAGAGACTCTTTGGGAGACCAGTTGCGTTTGTATCCTGATCCTCAGGCGTTGGTTTTACGCGAGACGATTGCTGAGAAAGAGGGCGTGCGTGCCAGAAACGTTTTTATTGGCAATGGGTCTGACGAGGTCTTGGCACATGCATTTCGCGCTCTATTTAAAGTTGGCGAGACGGTTTTTTTTCCCGATATTACCTACAGTTTTTACCCAACGTACTGTAAGTTGTTTGATCTCAATTACGAACAAGTCGCGCTTACGACTGATTTCGAGATAGATCTCGAGCTTTACCCGTCCCGGTCTGGTGGGATTATCTTCCCGAACCCGAATGCTCCGACAGGTATACAAAAAGATCGTCCGGCGTTAGAGCGATTTTTGCAGTCTCGGCCGGACACTATTGTTGTAATCGACGAGGCTTACGTCGAGTTTGGAGCGCAGACATCTTCGTCGCTTGCCACTGTATTCCCTAATTTGTTGGTTACTCGGTCTTTTTCAAAGTCCTACTCTCTGGCTGGGTTGAGAATTGGTTATGCGATTGGCCACGAAGATTTAATCGAGGGCTTGTATCGAGTCAAGGACAGTTTCAACTCATATCCGGTCGATAGATTAGCTCTGGTTGGAGCAGAGGCTGCGATTAGAGACCAAAGTTACTTGGCTCGGATAGTTGAAAAAATTGTTTCAACTAGATCTTGGGTCTCAGATGAGTTGGCCAAGCTGGATTTTCATGTTCTGCCTTCTTCGGCTAACTTCCTGTTCGTTAGGCATTCGAGCGTTGAGGCAGAAATGATTGTGAAAAAACTGAGGCAACAAAATATTCTCGTTCGCCATTTCCCGAACCCTGATCGCATACGGGGCTTTCTGAGAATCAGCATTGGTACTGCGGATGATATGAAAATCCTGGTAGACCGACTGCGTACAATTTTGGCTGAATAAAGCGGGTTGTATCGTATAAAATATCAAAGTCTGAATACCAACTCTATTATCCTGATGTCACGTTTTGCGAAAGTTGAAAGGAACACCCTTGAGACCCAAATTCAGGTTGAGATCAACCTTGACGGGGTCGGCAGTTCAAATATTCAAACGGGGTTGGGTTTTTTCGACCACATGTTGGAGCAAGTCGCGCGCCACGGCTTGTTCGACATCACTATCAAGGCGATGGGTGATTTACACATTGATGCGCACCATACGGTAGAGGACGTCGGGATTACCCTGGGTCAGGCTTTTAAAGAAGCCTTGGGAGAAAAGACTGGAATTTCTCGCTATGGGCACTCTTATGTCCCGCTTGATGAGGCATTGTCAAGGGTGGTAATCGATCTGTCTGGCCGGCCTGGGCTTGAGTACACTGTAGATTATGTGCGTGGACGTATCGGTGAGTTTGACGTAGATCTAATTCGAGAGTTTTTCCAAGGTTTTGTTAATCTCGCGGGAGTTACTCTTCACATCGACAACTTGAAAGGCGATAACGCGCATCACCAATCTGAGACTATTTTTAAAGCGTTCGGCCGTGCGTTAAGAGTCGCTGTATCGGCTGACGAACGGAATGTGGGTAAAGTACCTTCGACCAAGGGAAAGCTCTAACCTTAGCCTCATTCTCTGGTATGTCTTCAGTCGTTGTCGTCGATTATGGTATGGGGAACCTTCGCTCTGTTGAGAGGGCGATATCAGTTGCTGCTCCATCGTTTAGCGTCAAGGTGTCCGGAGATCCTCGGGATATTGAGAATGCAGATCGCATCGTCTTCCCCGGACAAGGGGCGATGCCAGATTGCATGCGAGAGCTAGCTAAACGCAACCTTATTGATTCGCTTCGTACGGCGGCAGCCGTTAAGCCTTTTCTCGGTATTTGCATTGGGTTACAGATGCTTTTTGAACACAGTGAGGAGGGAGATGTCGATGGGTTGGGTCTCCTTGAGGGATCAGTCAAAAAGTTTGTATTGAAGCCGACAAGCAGCGATGAAACACGTTTCAAAATCCCCCACATGGGCTGGAATACGGTTCAAATTTTGAGAGATCATCCAATTTTTCACGGGATCGGTGATGGAGAGTATTTTTATTTTGTGCACAGCTATTTTGTAAAACCATCAAACAGTGATCTAATCTTGGGGAAAACTGATTACTCTGAATCGTTTGTAAGTGCAGTCGGCAACAAGAATCTTGTGGCGGTTCAATTTCATCCTGAGAAAAGCCAAACTTTTGGCCTGAAAATGCTGAAAAATTTTATGCGCTGGCACATCTCTTAACGACTAAATGTAACGGTTATTTTTTAAACAAGTACAACGATAATTGAACTAGAAATGATTTTGATTCCTGCGATTGATTTGAAAGATGGACACTGCGTTCGCCTGCGCCAGGGTGTAATGGATGACGCAACCGTATTTTCTGAGGACCCTCGAGCGATGGCGCTTCATTGGAAAAATTTGGGTGCAGAGCGACTTACATCTTGTAGATTTGAACGGGGCATTTAATGGTAAGCCGGAAAATTTCGAAATTATCGGTGATGTTCTAGAGGCAGTAGGTCCGTTATTTCCTGTCCAGCTTGGTGGGGGGATAAGGAGCTTAGACACCATTGAGCGCTATCTCGATCTTGGAGTTTCCTACGTGATTGTAGGCACCGCAGCGGTACGCACTCCCGGTTTTTTATCTGAGGCGTGTTCGGCATTTCCCGGGCGTGTGATTGTTGGGCTTGACGGTAAAGACGGTAAAGTGGCGGTTGATGGTTGGTCTAAACTCACTGGCCATAGCGTTATTGATTTGGCTAAAAAATTCGAAAGCTACGGGGTTGAGGCAATCATCTATACAGACATAGGTAGGGACGGAATGATGACGGGGGTGAACCTGGATTCCACTCGCGCCTTGGCAAGATCTCTTGATACCCCGGTCATTGCCAGCGGTGGCATTAGCTCAATGAATGATATTCATGCATTACGCGATCTTGAGGACGATGGTGTGATGGGCGCTATTACTGGTAGAGCGATTTACGAGGGCGCATTCGATGTGGCAGAGGCGATCCGAGTCGCCAAAAATGCCGAAGACTTTGGCTGAATATAATTATCAATATGGCGTTAACGAAACGAATTATTCCGTGTCTTGATGTCAATGCTGGCAGAGTCGTTAAAGGCGTTAATTTTGTTAGCCTTAGAGACGCAGGGGATCCTGTGGAGATCGCGCGACGGTACAATGAGCAAGGGGCTGACGAACTTTGTTTTTTGGATATCACGGCGAGTAGTGATGGGCGTGGATTGATACTCAAAGTGATTGAGGACGTGGCAGCTCAAGTTTTTATTCCTCTTACCGTAGGTGGTGGAATCCGAGAGCACTCGGATATACAAAATCTACTCAGGGCTGGGGCAGACAAGGTGAGTATCAACACCTCGGCTGTGTTGGATCCCAGCTTGGTTTCGGACGCTTCGAGCTTCTTCGGGTCGCAGTGTATCGTCGTTGCGATAGACGCGCGGTCAAACGAAGGTACTCAGTCGGGTTGGGAGGTCTATACGCACGGAGGACGAAACCCGACTGGCTTAGACGTGGTTGATTGGGCGCTGAGGATGCAGGACGCTGGTTGTGGCGAGATATTGTTAACCAGTATGGATCGAGACGGCACGAAGGCAGGTTTTGACTTGCCTTTAACCAAAGCTGTCTCGCGGGCAGTATCAGTTCCGGTTATCGCGAGTGGTGGTGTGGGTACAGCCCAGGATTTTGTAGATGGAGTACGTGATGGTGGAGCTGATGCGCTGCTGGCGGCGAGCGTCTTCCATTATGGCGAGTTGTCTATTCAAGGTGTCAAGGAGACAATGGCTCTCGCAGGCGTTGAGGTTCGAGTATGAGTTTAGATTGGCTCAAGGAGATTAAATGGAATGAAGACGGTTTGGTTGCCGTCATAGTACAAGATTACATCTCACTCAAAGTTTTGATGTTGGCGTGGGCTAATGAGGAGGCAATCAGGGAGTCTATTAGCACCGGTAGATCGTGTTTTTGGTCGCGCTCGCGGAGAAAGTTGTGGAGAAAGGGAGAAGAGTCTGGTCACTTCCAAAACATAAAGGAAGTATTTCTTGATTGTGATGGAGATGCATTACTGCTCCACGTCGAGCAAATCGGTGATATTGCCTGTCACACTGGCAGGAATAGTTGTTTTTTTAGAAAACTCGAGAGGAAATCTACTTGGCTCGATGACGAGGTAATCCTTAAGTCATCAAACGACATATATGGAAAAAAATGATTAACGATCTGAATGTCTTTAGAAGGCTCTCTGAATTGATCTTGTCTCGCAAGGAGACGCAGAACGGGGATTCATATACCGAGAGTTTATTTTCCAAAGGCCATGAGTACATACTCAAAAAATTGTCTGAGGAGAGTGCGGAGGTTTTGATGGCCTCAAAAGATCTGGACGCTGAACATGTAGTTCGAGAGGTGGCGGACTTGTGGTTTCATTGTTTGGTCGTTATGGCTTATCATGGGAAGCGAGTTGAGGATATTGCCCTCGAGCTGGAAAAGCGAGAGGGGGTTTCTGGGATTGCTGAAAAAGCAAGTCGACCTAAGGACGTATAGCGACGTTAAATATGGCTCAGGATTGTATTTTCTGCAAAATAGTTGCTGGTGAGCTGCCCTGTGATAAGGTGTTTGAAGACGATGAAATCATTGTTTTTAAAGATATAAATCCTCAGGCGGAGGTTCATCTTTTGGCTGTGCCCAAAAAACACATTGTCTCTCTTGCGGAGGTCGATGAAGAGGATTACGGTTTGTTAGGTAGAATGATTGGGCGGTCAAAGTCTTTTGCAAAGCAAATGGGGTCAGTCGATGGATTTCGAACTGTGATAAACACAGGAAAAATTGGGAGGCAGGACGTTTTTCATTTGCACGTTCATGTGCTGGGGGGCAGCGAGCCTCTTCCCGCGATGATTTATAAACGACATTGAGAGAGTTTGAAGAAAGTTGAGGAATCGAAATGATGATGGGATCTTTTAGTATTTGGCATTGGGTGATCGTGCTGGTTGTGGTGGTCTTGGTGTTTGGCACGAAGAAACTAGGCAACCTTGGCTCCGACCTTGGCAAGGCTGTCAAAGGTTTTAAGGATGGCGTCAAAACCAACGAGGATGAGGTGGCCAAGAAAAGTGAATTAGATGCGAAAGACGATGGTAGTGGAACAGTAGTTGAGGGTGAAGCAAAAGACCACACGAAGGTCTAGAGTTCTACATCGCCAATATCCTTACCATCGGGGTTTCTGAATGTTTAACTTCGGCATATCGGAGATTATGATAATCGCCGTGGTCGGTCTTATCGTGATCGGACCTGAAAGGCTACCGAAAGTCGCGCGTACCATGGGCCACGTGTTTGGCCGCATGCAGCGATATGCCTCTCAAATTAAATCAGACATCAATAAGGAGATGCAACTCGAAGAGCTCAAATCGATTCAAAAATCGATGAAGGACGCCGCTGACGACATAGAGCAGAGCGTCACGCAGCAAGTGAATTACATCGAATCCGAGGTGGACGAAATCAACAAGGACGTCAATCAATCGTTGACCGATGGGGCCGCCTCTGCATCGGACCGCGACTCTGTTAATTCAGACCTACCACCTGGTTTAAAAAGTTCGGTCATTGAATCCGATGCAGCGCATGATGTGGTTAATTCGGACAAAGGCGAGGCTGACCGATTAGCGCTGAATGGACATCAGGCGCTGGATGCTGATCCGAAAACCGATCATGAAGCGGTTGTTGAGACACAAAAGGCAGGAGCAGGCATCGATCTTATGGCGGGTCTCGGTATACAAAGAGGTCAGGTCGAGGAACACGTTGACGCAGAAGTTACAGAGCCTCAACAAGAAGTTTCGTCAGAGGCTGACGCTGAATCTTCCAAAAGCGCTTAAATATTAGGCCCAGCAACGTGTCCCGACTTAGGAATATTTAGGAATATGACGTGAGTGACTCCGATTCTTTTATTTCCCATTTGATTGAGTTACGAGATCGCTTATTGAAAGCGTTCGCCGCGCTGTTCATCGTCTTTTTCACGTTGTTTTATTGGGCTAGGGACATCTACAGCTTGCTTGCCAAACCCCTGCTAGCAGAGTTGCCTGAGGGGGCGCATATGATTGCGGTCGAGGTCGCAGCACCTTTTTTTGTGCCAATTAAAGTGACGCTATTCGCGTCGTTGATCGTCGCCCTGCCCTTCGTCTTGTACCAGATTTGGGCGTTCGTCGCGCCCGGTCTTTACTCCCATGAAAAGCGATTGGTGGTTCCGTTGATAGCGACGAGCACCCTTTTATTTCTAGTCGGGTGCGTATTCGCGTATTTCATCGTTTTTCCGACCGTATTTCATTTTGTCGCTGCCTTCACTCCGGAGGGGGTGGAAATGAATACCGACATACAAAAATACTTTGATTTTGTCCTGACATTATTTTTGGCCTTCGGATTGGCCTTCGAAACGCCTATTGCTGTCGTCATTTTAACCCGTATGGGTATTGTGAGTTTAAAAAAACTCAAGGAATCAAGGCCTTACGTGATTGTTGGGGCATTTGTAATCGCGGCGATATTTACGCCGCCAGATGTGGTGTCTCAATTACTGTTAGCGTTCCCGATATGGATTCTCTATGAAGCGGGACTACTCATTGCCGCTATTCTGGAAAAAAGAAGGCCGGACGAGGAAGCTTCATGACGCTGTGGGCTAATTGGCCTCTTCGGAGGAGACATCTCGAGCTCATCTAATGGAGCCACAGGATTGACACTTGTCTCTCCTGAAGATAAAATTCGCGCCTTTCGCCGGAAGTCTAGGCGTCCAGGTAGTAACCCAAAAAGACTATTAGAAGACGGAACGTTTATGAAAACCTACAGTGCCAAGGATAGCGAGGTCGAAAGAAAGTGGCTTGTGGTCGACGCAAAAGATAAGGTGTTGGGCCGCATATCAACTGAGATCGCGCGCAGGCTAAGAGGGAAGCACAAGGCCATATACACCCCCCACGTTGACACTGGTGACTATGTCGTGGTTGTGAACGCTGACCAACTTAAGGTCACGGGAAATAAGGCAAAAGACAAAAAATATTATCGCCACAGTGGTTATCCCGGTGGTTTGTATGAGACGAATTTCGAGAAGCTTCAGGAGAAAGCTCCTGGTCGGGCACTTGAACTCGCGGTAAAAGGTATGCTCCCCAAGGGACCACTTGGCTACGCGATGATCAAAAAGCTAAAGGTCTACGCTGGGGCTGACCATCCGCACACCGCGCAACAACCGGAAGCTTTAGAGATCTAAGAGGTAAGGACTAAATATATGGCATTTTCCAATCAGGCTAACTACGGAACGGGAAGACGAAAAGGAGCGGTTGCCCGTGTCTACATTAAATCAGGCTCTGGCAACATCGTGGTTAACAAGAAGCCGCTCGATCAGTTTTTCTCAAGAGAGACCGGGCGGATGTTGGTGCGTCAACCGCTCGAAATTACTCAGTCGTTAAACTCGTTTGATATTCAGGTTAATGTTTCGGGTGGTGGAGAATCTGGTCAGGCGGGGGCTGTTAGGCACGGTATTGCGCGGGCTTTGGTCGATTACGATTCCTCGTTGAAGCCTGCACTTAGACAGGCCGGTTTGATTACTCGGGATGCTCGCGAAGTCGAGAGAAAAAAGGTAGGTCTCAAGAAAGCGCGTCGCAGACCACAGTTCTCTAAGCGTTGATTTATTTTTTTAGCTGGAAAAGGGCCGCGTGACGCGGCCCTTTTTTATTTCCGCGTGTTTCGCGCTAATATGCCTAGCATGACAGGTTGGCTAGAGGTCATTTATGGTAAAGGTTGGAATCGTAGGCGGTACTGGTTATACAGGGGTAGAGCTTCTTCGGCTTCTTTGCGTTCATCCTGATGTGGAGTTAACGTGCATCACCTCTCGTGGTGAGGCCGGGCAGCACGTTTCGGACTTATTTCCAAGTCTGAAGCAATTTATCGATCTCACTTTTGTTGAGCCATCGAGCGCTGATTTGTCGAAATGTGATGTGGTTTTTTTCGCCACACCCCATGGCGTCGCGATGAGTCAAGCTCAAAGGTTGCTTGATTCAGGTGTAAGGATTATTGATCTAGCTGCCGATTTTAGGATGAAGAATCTGGAGGAATGGAGCCGGTGGTATTCCATTCCGCATGAGGCGCCGGAATTGCTTGGGGAGGCCGTATATGGGCTGCCTGAACTTCACCGGGAGAAAATAAGACAAGCCCGATTGGTTGGGAACCCAGGATGTTATGCGACTGCTATAGAACTTGGTTTTGCCCCGCTTTTGCTAAATCGCCTTGTAGATTCCAAAAATTTAATCGCAGACGCAAAATCTGGTGTGAGCGGCGCGGGAAGAAAAGCGGAGTTGGGGATCATTTATTCTGAAGTCGGTGATAATTTCAAGGCGTACGGAGTCGATGGACACCGCCACCATCCGGAGATTGTTGAGGTGCTAAGTGGTGTGAGTGACTCGGAAATCCAATTGCACTTCACGCCTCATTTGTTGCCTATCAACCGGGGTATATTGGCGACGTTATACTCCAAGCTCACGAGCGGTGACGAGCACACGGTGAGGGCCGCTTACACGGAGTTCTATAAAAATTCCTACTTTGTGGACGTTCTGCCGCGAGGCATGTTCCCTGATACGCGATCTGTCAGGGGGTCTAATTTTTGCAAGATAGGTATTACTGTGTGCAATAAAACCGGTGTGGTAAAGGTGATCTCAGTTATCGATAATCTTGTAAAAGGTGCTGCTGGCCAAGCGGTTCAGAACATGAATATTATGTTTGGTCTCAATGAGCGTCTTGGCCTTGACCTGGCGCCGCTTGTTCCTTGAAAGCCGGTTGTTTTTTCGCATAGTCAAGTCGCAGATGGGTGACATTAACGCGAACTCGTTGGTAGACTGATAGTCGTAGGATTATGTTTTTATATTGGAGTTGAAGATGAATGTAACCACTGAACAGACCGAACCCTTGATCTTTACAGAGGCTGCTGCGTCGAAAGTTAAGGAGCTTATAGAGGAGGAGGGTAACTCTTCATTGAATTTGCGAGTTTTCGTCTCCGGTGGTGGGTGTTCTGGATTTCAGTACGGTTTTACCTTTGACGAGGAAGTGAATGAAGATGATGCCCAAGTCGACAAGAATGGCGTCAAGCTATTAATCGATGCGATGAGCTATCAGTATCTTGTTGGGGCTGAAATTGATTATCAAGAAAACGTAGAGGGCGCTCAGTTTGTAATTAAAAATCCCAACGCGACCTCGACTTGTGGTTGCGGGTCTTCATTTTCGGCATAGGATGAAAACGGAAAGTCAACCGTTTAGATTTTTATTTGCTCGACGCATACCTTCGGTTGAGGGTGTCCAGTAATGTGGTGTTTTTTTCGATTTGAGTTTGAAAGACGTCTTTTAAAGACTTCGTGATCGAGGGGCCGGGCGGCATTACTGCTTTCGTTGGGTTGATTTGCGTCCCGTTTGCTAAGAACTCGTAATGTAGATGTGGGCCCGTCGCGAGACCACTTTTACCCACGTAACCAATAATTTGGCCTTGAGATACGCTGGAGCCTTTTTTTAATCTTTTAGCGTATCTTGATAAATGTGCGTAACGCGTAGAGATACCGTTGGCGTGTCTTATTTCAATGAATCGACCATACCCACCCTTACGACCAAGATATTTGACTACTCCCTTACCAGTTGCCATGATTGGGGTTCCAGTCGGCGCGCCATAGTCGACTCCTTTGTGCGCACGCCACTTCTTGAGAACCGGATGTAATCGTCCTTTGGAAAAGCCTGAGGTGATTCTCGAGAACTTCAGGGGCGAACGCAGGAACGATCGTTTTACATTCTTCCCATCACGGGTGTAATAGCCTTGTTCTCCGGTTTCTGGGGACACGAATAGAAAAGCTTGGAAGGTTTCTCCTTTATTCGTGAATTCTGCAGCTTCAATAGTGCCTGTGGATACGAAAGCGTCATCAAGGTACTCTGATGAATACACGAGAGTGAACCGATCCCCAGATCGAATATCGCGGTTAAAGTCTATTTCGCTCGAAAAAATTTCTGCCATTTGTGCTGCTAGCTCCTCGGGAATACCATTTTCATCGAAAGATCCGAAGAGCGAGTTTCGCACGACACCTGTTCCGAACGTCAATCTTTTAGTGGTTGGCGCTTCCGTGATTGCATATCCGGTGGTTGTGGGACTGATTCTGACGGGTTGGGAGTTTCTTGGAAGAAGCGTCAAATTGTATGCGTGCCCAGTATTATCAACAGTAGCTCTTATCGCGTCGCCAATTTTTAACTTAAATGTTCTTTTTATCTCTTTGGAGGTAAGGATGAATCGTTCTAGATCGGCGTCATCAATGCGAAGTTGTTCTAGCAATGACGTCAGAGTATCGCCACGTTTGATAACTATTTCTCGTTGAAATTTACGGTAAGGGACTGTTGGCGGTGCTCGCCATTCGCTAATGTCTATTTCTTCGGTGACTCGGCGTTGTTCGATATTTAAACTTGAGTCTCGTGGAGTAAAGCCAAATGCAACGATTGATCCAAGTGCAAGTAAAGCAAACACCAGTCCCCATTTTAAAATCGACTTAATTGAAAGGGTGGGAAGAGGTGCTGTCTGTGCCATACTCTCTTTCTCGATAGTCATATAACCCGCGAGAGTGTACCAGAATTCGAACATGCGGCATCATGGATCTCTCGAAATTCGACTACGTAGAACTCGGGAATAAATCGTTACGTCAAGGCGTATGTTGGGAGGAGTATTAGGTGGTAAAGGAACAATTGGAGCAAATCAAACGTGGTGCTGACGAGCTGATTTCAGAGCGTGAGTTGATCAATCGCATAGAGAAAAAAGGCAAGTTGCGTATCAAAGCCGGATTTGACCCTACTGCTCCTGACTTACACCTTGGCCATACCGTACTCATCAACAAACTGAAACATTTTCAGGATTTAGGTCACCAAGTCATATTTTTGATAGGCGATTTCACTGGAATGATCGGTGACCCAACCGGTAAAAACGTGACAAGGCCTCCGTTGTCCAGAGAAGAGGTTCTGGCGAACGCCAAAACTTACCAAAAACAGGTTTTTAAAATTCTAGATGAAGATGCTACCGAGGTGGCGTTCAATTCTCACTGGATGGGTAAGTTTTCATCCTCCGACATGATTAAACTTGCTTCGAGTTACACAGTTGCCAGAATGTTGGAACGCGACGATTTTGGTAAGAGATACAGGTCGGGCCAGCCGATTGCAATTCACGAGTTTCTATATCCACTCGTGCAAGGCTATGATTCGGTAGCGCTTCAGTCTGATGTTGAGCTTGGTGGAACTGACCAGAAATTTAACCTGTTGGTCGGCCGAGAGCTTCAGCGAGATGCGGGTCAAGAGCCGCAGTGTATATTGACTATGCCTCTGTTGGAGGGATTGGATGGCGTTAACAAGATGTCCAAATCTCTCAACAATTACGTTGGCATTGAAGATGCTCCATCGGATATGTTTGGCAAGCTCATGTCGATATCAGATGACCTCATGTGGCGATATATCGAGTTGCTCTCTTTTCAGTCAATTGCGCAAACGAGTGTTTGGAAAAATGAGGTTAACGACGGGCGCAATCCGAGGGATATCAAAGTGTTATTCGCTCAAGAAATCGTCTCGCGATTTCACGATAAGCAGTCCGCAGAAGCCGCTTTAGCCGATTTCGAGCTAAAGTTTCAGCGGGGTGGTATCCCTGATGATGTTGAGGAATTTACTTTTGACGCGCAAGATGGCATTTTCCCAGTCGTATTGGCCCTCAAACAATCGGGTTTGGCGAGCAGTAGTTCTGAGGCGATCCGGGCGATTCAGCAAGGGGGTGTCCGAGTAAACGGCGAGAAAATTTCTGACCGAAACGCTGCGATAGACAGCGGTGAATCGGTAATACTCCAACATGGCAAGCGGAAATTCGCAAAAATATTTGTGAAATAACCGTTATTTCCCCCTAAACCTCTTGACCAAGGAATCTGTATCCGTATAATGCGCGGCTTCGCCTGGTGTTTCAGGCGAAACTGTTCTTTAAAAAATCGGATAGCTAAAGCGTGTGGGTACTTTGTGTTTGCTTAGTATTTTGATCGCATGTACTGGTGTTTTTATGGCACTGGTTTGCTCATATATATAAGTAGTATACGAAGTGCTCATACTTGAAGGATTCTTGTTAATAGAATTTTTGAGTACGAGCGGCTCTTAACTTGTTTAAGAGCGAATGGATTGAACTGAAGAGTTTGATCCTGGCTCAGATTGAACGCTGGCGGCATGCTTTACACATGCAAGTCGAACGGTAACGCGGGCTTCGGCCTGGCGACGAGTGGCGGACGGGTGAGTAATGCATCGGAACGTATCCTTTTGTGGGGGATAGCCCGGCGAAAGCCGGATTAATACCGCATAAGCTCTGAGGAGGAAAGTGGGGGACCTTCGGGCCTCACGCTGAAGGAGCGGCCGATGTCAGATTAGCTAGTTGGTGGGGTAAAGGCCTACCAAGGCGACGATCTGTAGCTGGTCTGAGAGGATGATCAGCCACACTGGAACTGAGACACGGTCCAGACTCCTACGGGAGGCAGCAGTGGGGAATTTTGGACAATGGGGGCAACCCTGATCCAGCCATGCCGCGTGCGGGAAGAAGGCCCTCGGGTTGTAAACCGCTTTCAGATGGAAAGAAATGGTGTAGGTTAATAACCTGCATTGATGACGGTACCATCAGAAGAAGCACCGGCTAACTACGTGCCAGCAGCCGCGGTAATACGTAGGGTGCGAGCGTTAATCGGAATTACTGGGCGTAAAGCGTGCGCAGGCGGTTCTTTAAGACAGGTGTGAAATCCCCGGGCTTAACCTGGGAATTGCGCTTGTGACTGGAGGGCTAGAGTGTGGCAGAGGGGAATGGAATTCCTGGTGTAGCAGTGAAATGCGTAGATATCAGGAGGAACACCGATGGCGAAGGCAGTTCCCTGGGCCAACACTGACGCTCATGCACGAAAGCGTGGGGAGCAAACAGGATTAGATACCCTGGTAGTCCACGCCCTAAACGATGTCAACTAGTTGTTGGGGAGGGAGACCTCTTTAGTAACGTAGCTAACGCGTGAAGTTGACCGCCTGGGGAGTACGGCCGCAAGGTTAAAACTCAAAGGAATTGACGGGGACCCGCACAAGCGGTGGATGATGTGGATTAATTCGATGCAACGCGAAAAACCTTACCTACCCTTGACATGTGAGGAACTTGTGAGAGATCACTTGGTGCCCGAAAGGGAACCTCAACACAGGTGCTGCATGGCTGTCGTCAGCTCGTGTCGTGAGATGTTGGGTTAAGTCCCGCAACGAGCGCAACCCTTGTCATTAGTTGCTACATTTAGTTGAGCACTCTAATGAGACTGCCGGTGACAAACCGGAGGAAGGTGGGGATGACGTCAAGTCCTCATGGCCCTTATGGGTAGGGCTTCACACGTCATACAATGGCGCGTACAGAGGGTTGCCAACCCGCAAGGGGGAGCTAATCCCAGAAAGCGCGTCGTAGTCCGGATTGTTCTCTGCAACTCGAGAACATGAAGTCGGAATCGCTAGTAATCGCGGATCAGCATGCCGCGGTGAATACGTTCCCGGGTCTTGTACACACCGCCCGTCACACCATGGGAGTAGGTTTCACCAGAAGTAGCTAGCCCAACCTTCGGGGAGGCGGTTACCACGGTGAGATTTATGACTGGGGTGAAGTCGTAACAAGGTAGCCGTATCGGAAGGTGCGGCTGGATCACCTCCTTTCTAGAGTAATAGCAAGCGACATAATGTTTTGCTTCGCAAAGTGCTCACATGCTTTAGTTGTCCGCTGAACTCGAGACTAGTACTAGACCGGGTCTGTAGCTCAGTTGGTTAGAGCACACGCTTGATAAGCGTGGGGTCGATGGTTCAAATCCATCCAGACCCACCAACGATCTGATAAGGGGCTATAGCTCAGCTGGGAGAGCACCTGCTTTGCAAGCAGGGGGTCATCGGTTCGATCCCGATTAGCTCCACCAACCTTTGGTTTGTGGGATCTGGTTGATGTTGAGGTGTGAGAAGTGAGGAGTGTATGACTCTTTAGTTCTCACCCTTCATAGGTGAAGTGTTCTTTAACAATATGGAAGAAGTAGATTTGATGTATCACTTTAATGTGAGGTGATGCGTTAAATCATGGGTTTAAAGATTGTGTTGTTTTGCATATCAATTTATTGATATGTGCAACATGTTCTCTTGAATTTTAGAATTTTTAAGTAACATAAGCGCTTATCCTGTAGTGATGCGATTTAAGTTGTATGCAAGGCTATAGGGTCAAGTGACTAAGTGCATGTGGTGGATGCCTTGGCGATTACAGGCGATGAAGGACGTGGTAGCCTGCGATAAACTGTGGGGAGCTGGCAAACAAGCTTTGATCCACAGGTTTCCGAATGGGGAAACCCAGCCCGTAGGGGTTATCCTGGTCTGAATACATAGGACCAGAGAAGCGAACCCGCTGAACTGAAACATCTAAGTAAGCGGAGGAAAAGAAATCAACCGAGATTCCGGCAGTAGCGGCGAGCGAAACCGGACCAGCCATTACGATTTAGCAGCTGTTCTAGCAAAACGGTATGGAAAGACCGACCATAGGAGGTGATAGTCCTGTATGCGAAAGATCAGTTGTGGAACTAGGCGTAAAACAAGTAGGGCGGGGCACGTGGAATCCTGTCTGAACATGGGGGGACCATCCTCCAAGGCTAAATACTCGTAATCGACCGATAGTGAACCAGTACCGTGAGGGAAAGGCGAAAAGAACCCCGGGAGGGGAGTGAAATAGATCCTGAAACCGCATGCATACAAACAGTAGGAGCCCCTGCTTCAAGGGCATTGAAGCAGTTTTATATGAGTGTTTTTGAAGCAGGGGTGACTGCGTACCTTTTGTATAATGGGTCAGCGACTTACATTCACTGGCAAGCTTAACCTTATAGGGGAGGCGTAGGGAAACCGAGTCCGAATAGGGCGAATTAGTCGGTGGGTGTAGACCCGAAAGCGGATGATCTACCCATGGCCAGGTTGAAGCGAGGGTAACACCTCGTGGAGGACCGAACCAACTAACGTTGAAAAGTTAGTGGATGAGCTGTGGGTAGGGGTGAAAGGCTAAACAAATCCGCAAATAGCTGGTTCTCTCCGAAAACTATTTAGGTAGTGCCTCGTGTTACACCTTCGGGGGTAGAGCACTGTTTTGGCTAGGGGGTCGTTATAGATCTACCAAACCAAGGCAAACTCCGAATACCGAAGAGTGCATTCACGGGAGACAGTGCACCGGGTGCTAACGTCCGGACACAAGAGGGAAACAACCCAGACCGCCAGCTAAGGTCCCGAATTATGACTAAGTGGTCAACGAAGTGAGAAGGCCCAGACAGCCAGGAGGTTGGCTTAGAAGCAGCCACCCTTTAAAGAAAGCGTAATAGCTCACTGGTCGAGTCGTCTTGCGCGGAAGATGTACCGGGGCTCAAGTCATAAACCGAAGCTGCGGATTCGAACATCTTTGATGTTCGAGTGGTAGGAGAGCGTTCCGTACGCCTGTGAAGGTGGATCGTAAGGTCTGCTGGAGGTATCGGAAGTGCGAATGCTGACATGAGTAGCGATAAAGGGGGTGAAAAGCCCCCTCGCCGAAAGCCCAAGGTTTCCTGCGCAACGTTCATCGGCGCAGGGTGAGTCGGCCCCTAAGGTGAGGGCGAAAGCCGTAACTGATGGGAATCTGGTTAATATTCCAGAACCGCCATGTAATGCGATGGGGTGACGGAGAAGGTTAGGCAGACCGGGTGTTGGATGTCCCGGTGAAGTGTGTAGGCGGATCTCTTAGGCAAATCCGGGAGGTCAACGCTGAGGCACGGGACCAGCGAAGCTTGTCTTCGCGAAGCTGCTGATACCCTGCTTCCAAGAAAAGCCTCTAAGCTTCAGTTACATGGGACCGTACCGTAAACGGACACACGTGGGCGGGATGAGAATTCTAAGGCGCTTGAGAGAACTCAGGAGAAGGAACTCGGCAAATTGACACCGTAACTTCGGAAGAAGGTGTGCCCTGTTAGGGTGAAGGGACTTGCTCCCGGAGCTCGAGAGGGTTGCAGAGAATCGGTGGCTGCGACTGTTTATTAAAAACATAGCACTGTGCTAACACGAAGAGTGGACGTATACGGTGTGACGCCTGCCCGGTGCCGGAAGGTTAAGTGATGGGGTGCAAGCTCTTGATCGAAGCCCCGGTAAACGGCGGCCGTAACTATAACGGTCCTAAGGTAGCGAAATTCCTTGTCGGGTAAGTTCCGACCTGCACGAATGGCGTAACGATGGCCACACTGTCTCCTCCTGAGACTCAGCGAAGTTGACATGGTTGTGATGATGCAATCTACCCGCGGCTAGACGGAAAGACCCCGTGCACCTTTACTGTAGCTTTGCATTGGACTGTGATGGAATTTGTGTAGGATAGCTGGGAGGCTATGAAGAGCAGGCGCTAGTTTGCTTGGAGCCGACGTTGAAATACCAGCCTGATTGTATTGCGGTTCTAACCCAGGTCCCTTATCGGGATCGGGGACCGTGCATGGTAGGCAGTTTGACTGGGGCGGTCTCCTCCTAAAGAGTAACGGAGGAGTTCGAAGGTTCGCTAGGTACGGTCGGACATCGTACTGATAGTGCATTGGCATAAGCGAGCTTGACTGCGAGACTGACGGGTCGAGCAGGTGCGAAAGCAGGACAAAGTGATCCGGTGGTTCTGAATGGAAGGGCCATCGCTCAACGGATAAAAGGTACGCCGGGGATAACAGGCTGATCTCCCCCAAGAGTTCATATCGACGGGGAGGTTTGGCACCTCGATGTCGGCTCATCACATCCTGGGGCTGTAGCCGGTCCCAAGGGTATGGCTGTTCGCCATTTAAAGTGGTACGCGAGCTGGGTTTAGAACGTCGTGAGACAGTTTGGTCCCTATCTACCGTGGGCGCTGGAAGTTTGAGAGGGCCTGCTCCTAGTACGAGAGGACCGGAGTGGACGTAGCTCTGGTGTACCGGTTGTGACGCCAGTCGCATTGCCGGGTAGCTAACTACGGAAGAGATAAGCGCTGAAAGCATCTAAGCGCGAAACTCGCCTCAAGATGAGACTTCCCGGAGGTTTAACCTCCCTAAAGGGTCGTTGCAGACTACAACGTTGATAGGTCGGGTGTGCAAGCGTAGTAATGCGTTGAGCTAACCGATACTAATTGCCCGTGCGGCTTGATCCTATAGCCTTGTGTATTCACAGGGTGTTAGGTTGCTTGTGCGAAAGAAAACTTAATCAGGTGGCAATCTGATAATCCAATACTTCTTCCATGTGTTAAAGGCAAACGATTTAAGCTTTGCCTGGTAGCAATAGCGAGGTGGTCCCACTCCTTCCCATTCCGAACAGGACCGTGAAACGCCTCAGCGCCGATGATAGTGCGAGGTATACCGTGCGAAAGTAGGACACTGCCAGGCTCCCCATAGAGCCCTCCGCTGAACCAGCGGGGGGCTTTTTATTTGAAATGAGGGGAAAACTACTTTAGGCTAAACCTGTTGTCCTTTTTCGAATAGCAATCGAGCACGCTGTCGTAGTTCGTGTTTCAATCAAAGCGCACATTACTAACGGAATAAATGAATAAGGAAACTATATTTCTGGGAGGCGGCTGTTTTTGGTGTATCGAAGCAGCTTACTCTCGAGTTAGAGGCGTAATTAGCGCACAATCTGGCTACATGGGGGGCGCACCTTCAAACGCAAATTATTCCTCAGTATGTTCTGGAAATACCGGCCATGCGGAAGTAGTCGAGGTAACGTACGACCCGACGAGAGTTTCAACTCATGACTTACTTCAAATTTTCTTCGTCATTCATGATCCGACAACTTTAAATCGTCAAGGAGCGGATATTGGGTCGCAATATCGATCGATCATATATTTTTTGACAGAAGAGCAGCGTTCTACGGCAACCAGTTTGATTAGTGAGTTGACGAACGCTGCGATTTGGCCGGATCCAATTGTTACAGTAGTAGCGTCAGCGATGCCGTTTTACAAGGCGGAGACTTACCATGAGTCATATTACGATAAAAATCCAATGCAGCCTTATTGTCAGGCGGTGATCGCGCCAAAGTTACAAAAGCTTAAAGCAAGGTGTGCGACCTTTCTAACTAGTGATTAGAAGTCAAATCGACGTAATACTGACCCTGGCCCCTCGACATTGCGCATGGTGGTCCCCTGACGCACGATTTGTGTCCCGTTGACCCAAACTCCGACGACTCCTCTTGAGTCTCTCATCATCCGTTTTTGTTTATTGGGTAGATCTTCTGTTCGATACATTTTTGTGATGCCAACTTGTTTCGGATCGAAGAGTAAAAGGTCCGCGAAATACCCCTTCTCTATCTTCCCTCTGTCTTTGATTCTGTATTTTTCCGCGACATCTGATGTGAGCTTTTTTACCGCCTCCTCGACCGTAAAAACCCCACTTTTGATTGTCCAATGATCCAGAAAAAACAAACCGTAACCGGCGTCACACAAGAATTCCATGTGTGCGCCCGCATCCGAAAGACCGAGTACAGCATTTTTATGTTTCAACAGTTTTGCTACCGCATGATCATTATTCTGAAATAGCTTGGCGATGAAAGGTTTATCCAGATTTTGGTCAAACAACCAGTCGATAGGCCGTTGATTTTGTTCTTTCGCTAATTGAGTAATCGGGACTTCATTGTGTTCAATTTTTTCCCATTCGCCGTTAAATAATGCACCTGTTGTTTTTTGATCTAAATTTTTCAAAAATTCGGATCGAAACTCGGCACTCCCATAGATATTTTCCAAATCATTTTCTTTTGATTGCTTGATTTTTTCAAAGGCCGAGTGTGAAAAAAATAGGTACGGATTTCTCAGCGTAAAATCGAAAGACAGTGGATGGGGATTTGCGTGTACGTATATCTCGTGTCCTCTTTCCATTGCTTCTGAGCATCGTTTGTAATAATTTGAGGCGACTGTAGGATTGGAATCGTTATGCATTGCAAGCACGGTGACGATGAAGACGGGGCATCCAATCCGTTTGCACAAATTTTCCAAGTATTCGGGTGTCGCGCGAGATCCTGCCGCTATGACAAAAACGCCCTTTTGTTTTTCCCTGAGGGGTTGCAGCATTGCCGCCAGTTCTTCATCTCCAGCAATCGTCGATGGCATAGGTTTCCCCATATACCCCGAGTGATTGGGGGAGAAAGAGGAGGCAAAGCCGATCGCACCGTCATCGATCGCTTTTTCTACGATCTCCACCATTTTTGCTAACTCTATCTTCGATGGCATTGGGCTCTCGGAGGCTAAATTTCCCATGACTGCAGTTCTAATTGCCGAGTGACCTATAAGTGCAGCGACGTTTACAAAAGGGTGTTGTTCTTGAATGAAATCGAGGTATTCAGAGAATGTTTCGAATTCCCATCGCGTTCCCTCAACAAGTGAGTCTAAATTCATGCCCTCTACGACAGATAGGTTTTCGAGTATTGTTTGTCTAAGTGCCGGTGGACATGGCGCTATCCCGAATCCACAATTGCCGATGACAATCGTCGTAACCCCCATAGACGGTGAAGGAGAAACTGTCGGATCCCATGTCAATTGAGCATCGTAGTGCGTATGAACGTCAATGATTCCTGGCATGATTGCCAAGCCATCGGCGTTGACTATGTTTTTTGCACTCGCTGATATATCGCCAATCTGAGTGATTCGCTCGCCCGTGATGCCAATGTCGTTGACTTGAGGGGCACCGCCGCTTCCATCATAAATCGAAGCGTTCTTGATGATGGTGTCAAACGAACCGTGTGGCAGTTGATCGCGTTGCGTCATGTTTATTTGAGATATTTCTCGAGTTCAGCACTAATTACTAACTCAAAAGACAATATCCTTGAGCTTAGTGATTTGCCATAGTTGTCGAGACATAGAGAGCGAGAAACGCCCCCCCCTAAGGCACCCTCGCAGACAAAATTAAGGGCGCAAAGCTGATCAATGCTGTATCTCGTGACTTTTCCAAGAATGACACCTGCATAGTGTTGTTGAAACTGACGCTCATTCAGCTGACTTTTGAGTGACTCATACAGTTCTTGCCGGTACGCAATGACCGATATGTTCGACGTGTTCCCTTTGTCGCCAGAGCGGCAGTGTGCAACCCGTTCTAGTTTGACTGTAAGCACTCTTAACTTTCGTAAAATGTGATGGTTGGAGAGACCAATTCCCGCTTGATGAGTGAGGACCATACGCCAATGATTTCTCTTGTTCTGTCTTGGTGTGGGACCCGTTTTCCCGTCATTCCGACACCAGACACAGCCATTCCGTCGACCTCGCGACCGATCTTTTCGGCTTCCGAGCGCGTTTTACATCGGGCAGCAACGCGCACGGCCACTTCGTAAGGATCCGATGCTGTATCCGGCGTCATTTTTCCATGTATTGCGTTATGACCCAGAAAATCAATTCTTAATTCCTCGGCGTCTAAATTCACGATTTTGAATCGCTCACGCAAGATTTCCTCGGCAAGCCTCGCTCGTCTCATCGCGCCCTCTCCAGCGTAAAAAAACATATCCTCTCCAATATGGCCTTCCACGCAGCCGATGGAGACTTTGAGCGTTGACGTTTTCTTTTTTCCCGTGATTCCTGAGACTTCTACGCGATTCGTGTCGACCTGTTTGAGATTTGTCGCTGAGAAGTCGACAATGACGTCTGGCGTGATGTAGTTGGCTGGGTCGTGGACTTCGTATAACAACTGTTCTTTGACCGTTTGGAGGTTGACCGCTCCTCCAGTGTTATCCAGTTTGGTAATTACGGCCGTGCCGTCATTCGTTACTTCCGCGATCGGAAACGCTAGATCCCAAGGTTTATCTATGTCCTTGAAGCCGGGGTCTGCAAAATACCCACCGGTAATTTGAGCGCCACACTCTAGCAGATGACCAATTCCGTTAGCGATCCCTAGAGCGTGATAATCGCCCTCATTCCAACCAAATTCGTACATAAGTGGCGCGGCAAATAGAGACGGGTCGGCGACACGCCCTGTGATGACGATTTGTGCCCCGCCTTTGAGGGCCTCAACGATTGGTGCTGCGCCAAGATACACTTCTCCTGAGACGATTGAATCAGAAAGTGTGCTTGTGGGTAATCCCGATTCTAAAATTATGTCGGTATTTTGAATTACATCGTCAGTGATCAAGCTCCCATTTATTGCTGCGACTCGGACTCCGTGTAACCCAATTTTTTTTAACCAATAAATAACCCGTTCAGCTGCTCCGATGGGATTAATCCATCCTTGGTTAGAGATGATTTTCGTGTTGTTCGCTAGGCATCCTGGTAGCACTGCGTTCATACGGTCATCTAGCCACGTATCGTATCCCCCAAAGCTGGGATCTTTTCGTTTTCTAACTTGAGCAGCCGAAATAGTGGCTTCAGCCATCGTCTCAAAGCAGAGGTATTGAAGTTTTCCGAGATTTGCATTGGCAGCTGCGGGAGAGATACGGTCTCCCCACCAGGCGGATCCGGAGCCAATTCGAATGGTCATATTGAGCTGATTGCCGGTTGGCTATGTAGCCTGAGAGATAACTGAGTAATTGGCATATTGATCAATGAAAAATTTGGCTGACATTTGTTTCGATAGTTTTTCTAGTGACAATAGTAGCTTGCAAATTTAGCAGTGGAACATCGTATTGTGCCTGAAGAGACAAATATACCTTGCTCCCTAAAGCCGTGCTTTAATCTCTTAAGCTGTGCATGATACGGACCAAAACCTGGTTGACAGGTCGGTTGATTGCTGTGTTGTTAATGCACCAAATACCATTTTTAGATTTAAAAAGTATTGACAATAGTTTTAACGCTGTGCATATTCACAACCGCGTGCCGGTTACGGCAGTAATAGGTCAATTTTGACGCGTCAGCAACGAGAAATCGTAGCTAAAATGAGGAGACTTGAAGATGGCAGCTGCTAAGAAGAAAACGGCAAAGAAGGCACCAGCAAAGAAACCTGCTGCAAAAAAAGCACCAGCAAAGAAACCTGCTGCAAAAAAAGCACCAGCAAAGAAACCCGCTGCAAAAAAAGCACCAGCAAAGAAACCTGCTGCAAAAAAAGCACCAGCAAAGAAACCTGCTGCAAAAAAAGCACCAGCAAAGAAACCTGCTGCAAAAAAAGCACCAGCAAAGAAAAAAACTGCAGCAAAAAGAAAACCTAACCCTGCGTTCATGAAGGCCATGACACCGAGCGCAGACTTGGCCGCTGTTGTGGGCGCTAAGCCACTGCCCAGAACAGAGGTTACAAAGAAAATATGGGCATACATCAAAAAGAATGATCTTCAGGATGCAAAGAACAGAAGAAACATTAACGCTGATGCGAAATTAAAGCCGATTTTTGGAGGTAAGAAGCAGGTGTCAATGTTTGAGATGACGAAACTCGTTAACAATCACCTGTCGTAATCTTAGGTCGTATATATAATGGGACGGCCCAACGTTTGTTGGGCCGTTTTTTTATTCTCATTACAAACTCTTCATGCCATTAATCAAACCGTTTAAGGGCTTGCGTCCCTCTCTCGAAAACGCATCAGAAGTGATAGCGCCTCCTTATGACGTTATTTCGTTTCAAGAAGCCTGCGACCTAGCCAAGAACAAGCCAAACAGCTTTTTGCATATATCTCGACCAGAGATCGATTTACCCTCGGGAACAAACCCATATTCTAGTGAGGTCTATGCTCGCGGCGCGACGACATTAAAAGGGATGATTGAGTCGGGGATGCTTTTTCGAGACGATCAAGAATGTTTTTATGTATACGAGTTAACCCATCAGGCAATCTCTCAAAAGGGTTTGGTCCTATCTGCGTCAATCGCCGCATACGATCAAAATATCATTCGAAAACATGAATTCACGAGACCTGAGAAAGAAGATGATCGGGTTCGTCAGATAGATACGTTGTCGGCTCAAACAGGCCCTGTGTTACTCGCGTATCCGACTCAAGCGGAGGTGGATTCGATATTGGCTTCGTCATCGACATCTGAACCTGATCTGGATGTTATTGCAGAAGATGGCGTGCGGCACAAAGTGTGGGTTGTGTCCGATGCGAGCACGGTAAAAACTTTACAGCGACTGTTTGATCAATTTCCCGCTCTCTATATTGCTGATGGCCATCACCGGTCTGCGGCGGCTTCTCGCGTGCATAAGTTAAGGTCGATAGATGAAAGCAAAGAGGTGGTTGCGACTTCGGAAGGTTATTTCTTAGCAGTTGCTTTCCCTCAGCAACAAATGAAAATACTTCCCTACAATCGAGTGGTTACCGATTTGAACGGGCTCACGGAGGAAGCGTTTCTTAGAAAGATTGCTGATAAATTCCAAGTCATTCGGTCGGACGAGCCCTTGGCGCCAGATAGAAAAGGGGTCATTGGCCTTTATCTCGGAGGATCTTGGTATCGCCTTGTTGCAGATAAATTGCCAACTTCTGCCAATCCTGTTGATTGCCTGGACGTGAGCATGTTATCGAATCTTATTCTCGGGCCTATCTTAGGAATACACGATCTGAGGAAAGACAAAAGGATCGACTTTGTTGGGGGTGTGCGCGGTGTTAGTGAGTTATCAAAACGCGTTGACGCCGGTGAAATGGCCTGTGCTTTTTCTTTGTTTCCAACAGGGATTCAGGAGCTGATGTCGATTGCAGATAGTGGAGAAGTCATGCCCCCAAAATCTACTTGGTTTGAGCCGAAGTTGGCTGACGGGCTTGTCTCTCTAGTTCTGGATTAAAGGTGATGGGTGATGACTGTCGCTTAATAGTCACAACATTTGAGTAAAGCAACTAGTACTTTACCTAGAAACGACATTTTGATGACGTTTCGGTTACACTTTCTCCAGCGGTGCCAGTAATCGAACAGAGCTTGAAGAGTTCAAGATTTGAGTGAGGGAAGTGTGGAGCCAACCGATATCGGTTCACCTGAATATTTTCACAAAGTCGTTGACTGCCAGTGGGCGTGTCCTGCCCATACTCCAGTTCCAGAGTACATTAGATTAATTTCTGCTGGTCGATACAACGACGCGTACATGATTAATTGGGCGTCAAACGTATTTCCTGGAATATTAGGGCGTACCTGCGATAGGCCCTGCGAACCTGCCTGTCGACGAGGTCGAGTTGAGGAGCAGAATTTAGACAGTCCAGAACCAGTTGCGATATGTCGACTGAAAAGGGTTGCAGCCGATAATAAAACCGATGTAAAGCGTTTGATGCCTATTGCGCCTCAAAATCTCAACGGAAAAAAAGTTCTTTGTATTGGAGCGGGTCCCGCTTCCTTAACGGTAGCCAGAGATCTGGCTCCTTTGGGTTACGCTGTCACGGTTTTTGATCGGGACAAGAAAATCAGCTGGGATGATTCGTAGTCAGATACCTCGGTTCCGGCTACCTGAGGAGATTATTGACGAGGAAGTAGGATACATCGAGGATCTAGGTGTCGAGATTATCCAAGACACCGAGGTGCATAGTATGCGCGACGTCTTAAGCGGTGATTTTGATGCTGTCTTTGTCGGGACTGGCGCACCTCGTGGCAAAGACATATCTATCCCCGGTAGGGTTGAGGTCAGCAAACATGTGCACATTGGTATTGACTGGCTGTCCTCGGTGTCCTTCGGACATATTGAGGCAATTAAGAAGCGTGTTTTGGTCCTAGGTGGTGGAAATACGGCGATGGATTGTTGTCGAACCGCAAAACGTCTTGGCGGAGAGGACGTGCGGGTTATCGTGCGCAGCGGCTTTGATGATATGAAAGCGAGCCCTTGGGAAAAAGAGGATGCGATGGATGAGGGGATCCCCATTCATGACTATCTGGTCCCGAAAGAGTTTTTACATGATGGGGAAACGCTGATTGGGATGTCGTTTCAAAAAGTACGTGCCGAGTTTGACTCGAAAGGCAGACGGTCACTGATTCCAACGGGTGAGCCTGATGAGATTTTTGATTGTGATGAGGTTCTCGTGGCCATTGGCCAAGAGAATGCGTTTCCATGGATTGAGGAAGAATGTGGTATCGAGTTCGATCAATGGGGATTGCCGAGGCTAAATGAAGCCACGTTTCAAAGCACGAATCCCCAGGTGTTCTTTGGTGGAGACTCTGCACTTGGTCCAAAAAATATTATTTGGGCTGTCGCGCACGGACACGAAGCTGCCATATCAATAGACCGTTTTTGCAATGGGTCGGATCTGATGGATCGACCTGCTCCGATTGTCAATTTGGTCAGCCAAAAAATGGGAATCCATGAGTGGACTTACGATAACGACGTATCTCAGTTATCTAGACACAAGGTCCCGCTCGTCGAGAAAAAAATTGCACTCAAAGATATTAAGGTCGAGGTTGAGGTCGGATTTGATCAGAAACTCGCATTTGAGGAAGCACAACGTTGTTTGAATTGTGATGTTCAGACGGTGTTTACTCCTCCGCTGTGCATCGAATGCGATGCTTGTGTTGACATTTGCCCGACTGATTGCATTACGTTTACTGATAATGGCGATGAAATGGATCTGCGGCAGCGTCTCAAGGCGCCTGCGAAAAATCTGGACCAAAGTATTTATGTGAGCTCATCGCTGAAAACAGGGCGCATCATGGCGAAAGACGAGGATGTTTGTTTGCATTGTGGGCTTTGCGCCGAGCGTTGTCCGACTGGCGCTTGGGATATGCGTAAGTTTTATCTTCAAACTGCTAAGGCAGGGCACGCGTGTCAGAAATAATATGCAACGATTTCGTCGTTAAGTTTGCCAATATCAATGGATCTGGCTCGGCGTCTGCAAATCGTCTATTTGCGAAAAGCGTTCTGCGGATGGGAATTCCCGCGAGCGCAAGAAATATCTTCCCCTCGAATATTCAGGGCCTGCCAACTTGGTACGAAGTGAGAGTCTCCGAACAAGGATTTCTTGGTGCCAGGGGTGGTGTAGATATTATGGTCGCCATGAATGCGCAAACGTGGGACCGAGATCAACTAGAGCTCGAGGCTGGCGGTTATCTCATCTACGATTCATCACGTGATATTCCAGCCTCTCGATTTCGCACTGACATTGAGATTATCGGTGTTCCAATCACCGACATTTGTAATAGCGAGTTCCGAGACCCTCGGCAACGACAGCTTTTCCGAAATCTAGTCTATGTGGGAGCGCTGTGTGGCCTACTCAACTTGGAGGTTGTTGAGGTTGAGAAACTGATCCAGGAGCAATTCTCTGGAAAGGACGCGCTTATCGCGCCGAATATCCAAGCGCTTCATCTGGGTTTAGATTTTGTGCGTCACGAGTTCGATTGTCCCGGTAAATATCAGCTTCAGCGTTCCGACTCAGTGGGTGATCGAATTTTTATTGATGGGAACTCTGCTGCCGCTTTGGGATGTATTTATGGGGGAGCAACGGTCGCGGCTTGGTATCCAATTACGCCATCTTCGAGCGTGGCAGAGGGTTTTGAAAAATACGGTCGGATGTACCGACATGATCATGAGACTGGTAAAAATAAGTTTGTCAGTATTCAAGCTGAGGACGAATTAGCTTCTATTGGTATGGTGATCGGTGCGTCTTGGAACGGAGCGAGGGCTTTTACCTGTACTTCAGGCCCAGGTATTTCTTTGATGCAAGAATTTATCGGGCTGGCCTATTTTGCTGAAATTCCTTCGGTTATTTTCGACATACAACGGGGAGGACCGTCAACTGGGATGCCGACTCGAACCCAGCAGTCTGACGTTACGGCATGTGCTTATGCGTCACATGGGGATACAAAACATCTACTACTGTTTCCATCAGACCCAAAGGAGTGCTTTGAGTTGGCTTTCCAGGCTTTTGATTTTGCGGAAAAGTTTCAAACACCTGTGTTTGTCTTATCGGATCTTGAGATTGGAATGAACGACCACCTTGTTGATCCTTTGGAGTGGGATGACACATATCAATTTGATCGAGGTAAGGTTCTTAATCGAGAGGAGCTGGAAGATTTAGAGAAATTTGGTCGTTATCTGGATACCGATGATGATGGGGTGCCGTATCGAACGCTACCCGGAACGCATCCCACGAAGGGTGCTTTCTTCACACGAGGCACCAGCAAAGATCGTTACGCACGCTATAGTGAGTCGGGCGTTGATTATCAGGACAATATGGAGCGATTGCTGAAGAAGTTTGATCGAGCAAGATCGGAGCTTCCTAAAGCCCTCTTTACTGACGCGGCTAAAGACACATCTGTTGGCGTGATTTTTTACGGCTCGACAACAGCCGCGATGTACGAGGCATTACATGAACTAGAGCGCGATAATCGCTTTATTGATGCCCTGAGAATACGATCATTTCCATTTGGGGATGAGGTAACAGATTTTATCAATGACCACGATAGCGTATTCGTTGTCGAACAAAACCGAGATGCGCAAATGAGGCAGCTTTTGATCACTGAGTCTGGAGTGGATCCGCAAAAATTGACCAGCGTACTCCACTACGATGGAAGTCCTATCACGGCACGTTTCATTCGCACATCAATCACCAAGGCGATTGATGCGCTCCAACTAAATAAAAAACGTAACGTGACTGTTTAACGCTTGTAACGGACGATTATGACCTTCATCACAAAGCCGCGATTGCATCACCCAAATCTAACAAAAAACAAACACGGTTATACGAGGCGTGATTATGAGGGCGCCGTGTCGACCCTGTGTGCTGGGTGCGGACATGACTCGATCAGTGCAGCGATTGTAGAGGCTTGTTATGACTTGGACATCCCGCCTCATCGTGTGGCGAAGCTCTCTGGGATCGGCTGTTCTTCGAAAACGCCGACCTATTTTTTGGGTAATGCCCACGGTTTTAACAGCGTTCATGGAAGAATGCCCTCCGTGTTAACCGGTGCCAACGTGGCGAATAAAGATCTCATCTATCTTGGCGTTTCAGGCGACGGTGATTCTGCCTCTATCGGGCTAGGGCAATTTGCCCACATATTACGCCGTGGTGTAAACATGGTGTATATCGTCGAGAATAACGGTGTTTACGGATTAACTAAGGGACAATTTTCAGCGACTGCTGATCGGGGTTCCAAGAGTAAAAAGGGGGTTGAAAACCATAGCTCATCGATCGATTTGGTCATGTTGGCAATGGAGCTGGGAGCGACATATATCGCCAGGGGTTTTTCCGGAGATAAGTCTCAACTTGTTCCGATGATCAAAGGAGCAATTACTCATAAAGGTTCTGCGTTTATTGATTGTATTTCCCCGTGTATTGCATTCAATAATCACTCGGGGTCAACTAAGGGATTTGACTACGTTAGGGAGCATAATGAATCGGTCAATCGGTTAGACGTGATGACTCCGAGAGATCCGATAACAGCTGACTATGAGCCTGGCTCATTGGAGGAAATCACTCAGCATGATGGAACGGTTTTGCGACTTCGCAAAGTTGCCGAAGATTATGATGTCCGTGATCGGGTAGCGGCAATGCATTATTTGCAAAAGGCGAAAACTGCGGGAGAGATTGTTACCGGTGTTTTACATGTCGATGCCAATTCTTCTGATTTTCATGACAATCTGGCGACCGCATCGGCTCCACTTAATAGCCTGCAACAAAAAGAGCTTTGTCCGGGATCGGTGCTGTTGGACAGGTTTAACCAAGCTCACCGATAAGTCGGTGAATCGATTTGCGACCTTCGGTTATTGAGTGGTCTGATGCCCTATCGCTCGATAGTGGGGCGTTTGATGAGACCCATCAAGAATTTATTGGGTATTTGAGTCAGATCGCTGAGCTTGACGGGATGGACTTATTACCGGTCCTAGATCGCTTCATTGAACATACACAAGCACATTTCGAGCAAGAGAGGCTGTGGATGGAGGATGTGTCATATGCTGCCTTGAGTTGTCACGTGGATGAGCACGATAGTGTCCTTGAAATTTGTCTCGAGGTGCGCAAGCGAGTTGTAAATGGAGATACTGGATTTGGGCAGTTTCTCGCACATGCCGTGTTTGAGTGGTTCAAGGAGCACGTCAAAAGTATGGACCGAGTTTTAGAAGGTTTTTTGAGAGATTATGACTATGAGCCCAAAAGAGTTTGACAAAGTCTAAGGTCGCATTCTCGTTACACACTCAGATTATTTCCATTGCTCTCTCGGGTGGCCGACCAACCACCGCGGTGTTGGCGTTTTCAATGATAGGGCGCTCAACAAGAATAGGATGTGTGACCATTGCGTCGATCCATTCTTCCTCGCTCAACTCAGAGTCTGCAAATCGTTCTTTGTAAACCGTTTCGTTTTTTCTAATGAGATCTTGAGCCCGCATGTTAAGTTTCTTGCATAAAGTGCGGAGCTGTTCTTTGGTGTACGGGCTTTTCAGATATTCGACAACAATGGGTTCAATAGCATTCTCAACCAATAAAGCCAGTGCTTGGCGGCTCTTACTGCAACGGGGGTTATGGTAAATGGTTATTTTTTTTATCTCGGCCATAAATTTTTTTGAAATTAGTTATTGAGTGTTTTCGATATGATCTCGCCGGTGTCTTTTGAAAGATGAGGCTTGTTTAGAATCGCCTCCATTGATTTTCTTGCGTGAGACTGCCTAACACTATCAAATTTTCTCCAGGAGTCAAAGCTGCGAGAAAGGCGTGCGGCGACTTGAGGGTTGATTTCATCCAATTGAATGATTGCATCACTGATGAGTTGGTACCCTACGCCATCCTCATTGTGAAAATGAACATGATTACTCGCAAAAGTTCTAAGTAATGAGAACACCTTGTTGGGGTTTTTGATGTCAAAAGCCTCGTGCTGCATGAGAGATTGGACCACCTTCGGGATGTCACCCTTACTTGAAGCTGCCTGAATTGATAGCCATTTATCTACAGCCAAAGGTTCTGTCTGCCAGCGTTCGTAAAATAAGTCGATCGCTTCGTTTCTTTTTGGTGAATCTGAATAAGCTAGAGCTTGGAGTGCTCCAAGACGCGCAGTCATATTCGTGGCTCTCATGAACTGCTCAAACGCTAATCTTGAGTGGTCTTTTTTATTCGATGTACAAAGAAAATTTAAGCAGACGTTCTTTAGTGCCCTGACTCCGGCGGAGTGATGATCTGGACTGTACAGTTCGGCATCAACTAGTTTGTGGTACTGATCAAGGAAATGTGGTTCAAGGGACTCAGCAATGTGTTCTCTGAGTGTATTCCTCGCCCAATGCAATTGAATTGGATCGAGGAAATCGAACAATTCGGCCAGTTCGATCTCTGAAGGAGTCGCGAACAATTCTGATTTGAATGCGTCGTCGATCTCTTTGTCGTTGAAAGATGTTTTTAATGCGGAGATGAACGAGGGATCAAACTTAAAGTTTTGATCGCATTTACCTTGTTTATAAAGATCAAGAACGAGGCGGCTTTGAAGTTTTTGAGCTGCTTCCCAACGACTGAAGGCGTTGTCGTCATTTGCGAGCAGAAAGTAGAGGTCTTCATTGTCGTAATTGTATTCGAGAATGATTGGCGCGGAGAAGTCCCTTAGAAAAGAGGGCGTGGGTCTCTGGGATATATTGTCGAATGAAAATTCCTCCTCACTCTTTGTTAGGTTGACGAGCACCTCGTCTTGACCCAAATCGTTCCCATTGAAGAGTTTTAGTTTGAGTGGAATTTGTACAGGCTGATTGGACTTGTACTTGCTGTGCCCGAAGTGCTGCTTAAACGAAAGGGTATAGGTTTGTTTTGTGGCGTCAAACGCGTCTTTTACCTCTAATACGGGAGTGCCAGCTTGAGTGTACCACCGCCGAAATTGCTTCAAATCGATACCCGATGCATCCTCCATGGCCAACACGAAATCTTCGGTTGTGACAGCTTGCCCGTCGTGACGATCAAAGTAGAGCTTCATCCCCTTTTGAAATTTTTCCTCACCCAGTAGCGTGTGGATCATTCGAACCACTTCCGCCCCTTTTTCATAAACGGTTGCAGTATAAAAGTTATTGATCTCTATGTAGGCACTCGGTCGAATCGGATGCGCCATTGGCCCTGAATCCTCCGGAAACTGGATGGTGCGGAGGTTGCGAACCTCTTGAATCCGTTGCACTCCTTTTGAATAAACATCGGCTCCATACTCTTGGTCTCTGAAGACAGTTAACCCTTCCTTGAGGCTCAACTGGAACCAATCGCGACAGGTCACTCGGTTACCCGTCCAGTTATGGAAATATTCGTGAGCAACGACTCTGTCGAGTAACATGAAATCTCTGTCTGTTGAGATGTCGGGGTCCGCAAGCACGTATTTGGTGTTGAAGATGTTGAGCCCCTTGTTTTCCATAGCCCCCATGTTGAAGTCATCTACAGCGACAATCATGTATTGATCTAGGTCAACTTCTAGGTCGAAGCGATCCTCATCCCATTTCATTGATCGCTCAAGTGCCGCCATCGCGAATTCGGTTTGCCCTATTTGATTTGTAGGCGCGTATATTTGTAATGTGACCGATCTACCGCTTTTGGTTTGAAATATTTTTTCTCGTTTTTCGAGGCGACCCAAGACCATAGCGAATAGATAGCAAGGTTTTGGATGCGGGTCGGCCCATGTCACTACTGACGTCTCACCTGTGTCGTCAGTGTGTACTAGATTTCCGTTCGATAGCAGTACGGGAAAGCGCTCTTTGGGTGCGCGGATCACGGTTGTAAAGCGAGATAAGATGTCTGGACGATCTAAAAAATAGGTGATTCTTCGGAAGCCCTCCGCTTCGCATTGCGTGAAATATCCGTGCTTTGACGCATATAGACCGGATAGTTGTGAGTTTTTCTCTGGGTCAATAGTGACTACTGTTGTAAGAGTAAAGTCATTATCTGGATTGAAAATCGTGAGGTCATTCTCAGTTATCTCGAATTCACTTGGGTCAAGTTGTTTGTCGTTTTTACTGATGCATTTGAGGTGCAGCCCTGATCCGTTGAGCGTCAAGGGGCCGCTGTGGTTGATTTTCCGATTTCGAATTATTTTCAATTCCGACTGAATTTCAACGTGCTCCGACTTGACCACGACGTTTAAGCGCGTTTCCGGTATCAAAAAAGGGGATGGGGTGTAGTCCTCTAGACGAATTTCTTTTTGCACAGTGCTCACCGTTTTTGTGAATTTATTTATTTTACGTCTAGGACAGACAGCACGGTGAGTCGCTCGTTCGTTTTTTACGGCCGATTGAACGCGAGTTTAAATGACGGCGCTTTTCAGGGTGGTTTGTTGATTGACTTGACTGATGATGTGTTCAAAAGATCGGAACAATGACGCAGGGCCTTTGTACTCCATCCAGACGTCTTGAGCACGCGATCGTACTAGTACTAATTGAAGGTCTTCAAGTGACTTGAATCGTGCGATAGCCCCATCTATTTTTTCATGACGATAATTCGAGTATGAGCATCGGTCTGTTCGACAAAGTGATTTGACGATTTCAAGAGGTTTTTTGTTGAAGTTGCCCTCTGTCGTAATGGTTAATCTTGCTCTTGGGTGGTTGTTGGACACGAATACAATTGCGCTCTCGGTGATGCCATCGACAGCGATGGTCGCCTCTGCGTCAATGGTGAATTGTTTCCAAACAATGTCGTTGTTCTTGACAGGTGGCTTGACCTCTAAAGTCCTGATTTTTGGGAGTAAAAGAGCCACAAGAATCGTGGCGACTCCGAGTCCGATCACCGCACGTTGTAGGTTGCTGATGCGTAGCATGCGCAGACCATATAACAAAACTTAGGTCATGCCAAATCCTTGATGATAATCCAGATATCTTTCTCCACATAGTGTATTCTGTATACAAAAAACATATAAGGTTTTTCTCTGTGGCCCTAACAAAAATAGAATCTGCTCCAGATTTGACTGAACAAGTTTATGAACGGTTGTTTGAAGCGATATGCGTTGGCCAGCTAAAACCAAACGAACGAGTCACGCAACAAGGTCTCGCTGAGTTGCTCAACGTGTCTCGTCAACCGGTCTTACAGGCGTTACGATTATTACGTAAAGACGGATTCCTTGTCGATGCGGGCCGACGCGGTCTGATGGTCGCACCCATTGATGCTGTGATCATCAGGCAGACTTACCAAGTTCGGTCAGTGTTAGATGGCTTGGCGGCAAAACATGCAGCGAAAACGAACGGGCGGCTTAGGTCAAACCTCATTGTTGCTGGGCGTGAGGCTGCTGCGAGCGGGGACGTCTCTTTGATGATTAGTGCAGACCTTGAATTTCACGAGAGCATTTACGATCTATCTGGAAATCCCATGATTAAGGACGCCACGCAGTTTCATTGGCAGCATATCCGAAGAGCGATGGGTGCTGTCGTGACCCAATTGTCAGATATTGATGTGATTTGGGATGAACACGAACTCATATTAAACGCGATTAATGCGGGCGATGATCAGAAAGCGGAATCATTGGCACGTTCGCATAGCGAGGGTGCGGGCGAATCACTTGCGGAAGCATTGGAACATGGCCGTGGTGTTTAGAATATTCAGAGGTAAAGGGACGAATTGATGAATGATTTAAGCGAAGAGCAGCTTGCGCAATTTGAGGCAGATGGGTATCTATATTTCCCTTCGTTGTTCAAACCAGACGAAGTGAAGGCGCTCACTGACGAGCTTGAGGGTATTTTTTCGAAGGATATTGTTGCTAACGTGCGCGAGAAAAATTCTAATTCAGTTCGCACAAGTTTTGCGATACACACTTACAATTCGATTTACGCACGCCTTGCTCGTCACCCTCGAATGGTCAATCCGGTCGAGCAGATTTATGGCGAATCGGTCTATATGCACCAGTTCAAAGTGAACGCAAAAGCGGCCTTTGATGGCGATGTGTGGCAGTGGCATCAAGACTTTGGGACCTGGCATGAGGATGATCAAATGCCAGAGCCGAGGGCGATGAATATCGCGATATTTCTCGACGACGTTAACGAGTTTAACGGCCCTTTGATGTTTATTCCGGGAAGTCATCGCACCGGGGTTGTGAAAGCGCAACACGATACTACAACGACGAGTTATCCGCTCTGGACGATTGATGGCGAGACGATCACCAAGCTTGCTAACGATGGAGGTATCGTGGCGCCGAAGGGACCAGCGGGTTCGATGCTCTTGTTTCACTCGTGTTTGGTTCATGGATCCGGACCCAATTTGTCTCCATGGCACCGCCGCACGGTCTATTTAAGCTTATGTGCGGTGTCTAATCATATCCGTCAATTTAAGCGGCCTGGGTACCTCGCGCATCGTCAATTTGACCCGATTAGCTGTTTGCCAGACGACTGTCTTCTCAACGATTACACAGTTGACTTGCCGTGGGCGGATGGTATACCTCCAGGCGAGTTGATATCCGCTTAACACCCTCATCAGTTTCTAAGGTTACTAACGTGAATTTATACAAAAAACTTCTCGAGCGATCAGCTGATAAAAACCCGATTAGAGTGGCATTAATTGGAGCAGGAAAATTTGCATCAATGTATCTGGCTCAAGTGCCGAAGACACCAGGAGTGCATATTGTCGCGATTGCGGATATCAATCCACAAAATGCCCTTAACAACCTTAATCGAATCGGATGGGCGAAAGAGAAATGCTCTGCCCAATCTATTGATGACGCGGTACGGTCTGGGGCCACGTGGCTAACTGACGATTGGATCAAAGCCATATCAGACCCGCGCATTGATATTGTTATCGAAGCGACGGGAAACCCTCCTTCCGCGGTTGAGCACATTATTGAAGCTTTTTCGAATAAGAAACATGTCGTGAACGTCACTGTCGAGGCGGACGCCCTTTGTGGGCCGCAGTTAGCTAAACTTGCGCAGCAGCATGGCGTGATATATAGCCTTGCCTATGGGGATCAGCCTGCGTTGATTTGTGATTTAGTTGATTGGGCGCGATCAGCGGGGTTCGAAGTGGTCAGCGCGGGGAGAGGACACAAGTGGATGCCACATTTTGCCCAATCAACTCCTGACACGGTTTGGGGTCATTATGGGCTCACTCCCGAACAAGCTGAACGAGGTGGTTTGAATCCAAAGATGTTTAACTCGTTTCTCGATGGGTCAAAGCCAGCGATCGAGAGCGTGGCGGTCTGTAACGCGACAGGGCTGCATGCCCCGATTGATGGTCTGACCTATCCAAGCGGCAGTATTGAGGACATTCCAAATTTAATGCGCCCCAAAGCGGAAGGGGGGTGCTTAACAGAGAGAGGCCAAGTCGAGGTCGTTTCTTCTCTGGATGGATCGGGTCTTCCAATTCCTTATGACATTCGGTTCGGTGTCTGGGTGGTATTTGAAGGCGATACGTCGTACATAAGAAATTGTTTTGAGGAGTATGGCGTCAAAACTGATGACAGTGGGAGATACGCATCCTTATATAAGCGTTGGCACCTTATCGGTTTAGAGGTCGGGATTTCTGTGGCATCAGTGGGTTTGAGGTCGGAACCCACTGGCTCACCTACGGGGTTTCGTGCTGACGTTATGGCGGTCGCTAAAAAAGATTTAAACGTCAATGACGTGTTGGATGGCGAGGGTGGTTATACCGTGGTCGGCCAACTTGCGCCGGCAAAAAAGTCCTTAGGCTTGAATGCCTTACCGCTTGGATTGGCTCACGGATTGAAACTTAAGAGTTCAATTAAAGCCGGCTCCCCTGTGACTTGGGCTGATGTAGAGTTCGATGAGGGCGCGGCTGCTGTTGATATCCGTAGGGCGATGGAGTCCGAATATCAATAATTAGCCGTTAGCCAAATTCTTTACAACTGCCGAAAGAAATGCGACCGACGGAGTCATCGCCCGGATAGATCCATCCCAAAGCGCTAATTCTTGAAAGTACGTATCTGAGAGTCTGTTTGTCTATTAGTAACGTTCGATCCCTGTCACGACAACGAATGAGATTCGGCTTGGAGCCAGGGTGCATTTGACTACAGAACAAATCAGTTTTAGCGAGTGAATTGGTCTGAACGGTTTTCCAGTCCCCTCTTACCTTCAGGATGAAAGCGTCTTCTCCCAGATTTGCGAGTTCTCCGTCGTCTCGGAGTTCTCCAATCCCTTGTTCATTACAGTAAAGCGTTCTTTCGGCAAATGTTGTTGGTATAGACAACATGGTAACCACAAGCATTACCATCCACCGAGCACTCGTGTTGATGGTGGTATTACTGATTGCGTCCATCATCTTGGTTGCTATTGCAGAGTGATGAATTCGCAGCGTCCTCAGAGGAGCACTGAGAAGAGGTTTCATTATTTTCGCGCTCGAGTTGTTTCTCTTTTTGAGCTTTTAATTTTTCAGCATTTACACGATCCATCTCGTAATCAATGCTGTCTTTCATTTCCGTAGCACTGACGCTTGCCGCGAATGATATTAAGTAGAGTGACAAACATAGTTTTTTCAGCATTGGATATCTCTTCATTGATTTTTAGATCATTATAATTATTACGTGCTAATAAATTACTGGGAGTATTGAAAATGGATTGTGGATGCGGTAGAAGTCCAACAGGAAAGTGCATTGGTTGGCATAGCCTTTCAGAAGAGGAGTACCAAGAAAAACTGCGAGAGTATCAAACAGAAGATCAGGAACAGAAGTAACACACCACCGATAGTGAGGATTGTTTGAATACAGGTGCTTGCAACGATAAGGTCGGTGGGTAAGGCGCCAATTTTAGGACGCTGATTTTAATAACAAGGAGTTACGTTATCGCTCAATACGTTTACACAATGATGGGGGTAGGGAAAGTTGTCCCTCCTAAGAAAGAGATACTTAAGAATATCTCGTTGTCTTTTTTTCCTGGAGCGAAGATTGGAGTGCTGGGTCTAAACGGTTCAGGTAAATCTAGTCTCCTTAAAATCATGGCTGGGCTGGATACTGAAATAGAGGGTGAGGCAGTCCCCATGCCTGGAATCAGAATTGGGTACTTGCCTCAGGAGCCGCAACTTGACCCAGAACACTCCGTTAGGCAAGCGGTCGAGGCGGGTTTGGGTGAAGTTTTAGACGCAAAACAAAAGCTCGATGAAATTTATGCGGCTTACGCAGAGCCCGATGCGGATTTCGATAAATTAGCAGAAGAGCAGGCTCGTTATGAGGCGATTATTGCGGCTGCAGGTTCTGATTCTGATCTCCAACTAGAAATTGCTGCTGACGCATTAAGACTACCCGAGTGGGATGCGAAGATATCGACCTTATCTGGTGGCGAAAAGCGTCGGGTCGCGATTTGCCGTCTTTTACTTTCAAAGCCCGATATGCTCTTGCTTGATGAGCCAACGAATCATCTAGACGCGGAGAGCGTTCATTGGATCGAACAATTTCTCCAAAGATTTCCTGGAACAGTTGTCGCGGTCACTCACGATCGTTATTTCTTGGATAACGCAGCGGAGTGGATATTGGAGCTTGATCGAGGTCATGGTATTCCCTGGCAAGGAAATTACTCGTCCTGGTTAGAGCAAAAAGAAAAGCGTCTTGAAATGGAGGAGAAGCAGGAATCAGCTCGAATAAAAACAATGAAAAAAGAGCTCGAATGGGTCCGGGCGAACCCGAAGGCTAGACAGGCAAAAAGTAAAGCGCGGTTATCGCGTTTTGAGGAACTCTCCTCTCACGATTATCAAAAGCGTAATGAGACACAAGAGATTTTCATACCAGTTGCCGAGAGACTTGGCGATAAGGTCATAGACTTTCAATCCGTATCCAAGGGTTTTGGGGAAAGATTGTTAATCGAAAATTTATCTATGTCGATTCCAGCTGGGGCGATCGTCGGAGTCATTGGGCCAAATGGTGCAGGTAAGTCGACTTTATTTAAATTAATAACGGGAGATGAGGCACCTGATTCGGGTGACATTACAATTGGCGAAACGGCGAGAATAGTCTCTGTTGACCAGCTCAGAGATAAACTTCCGGATGATAAAACGGTGTGGGAGGCAGTATCTGACGGTTTAGATATTTTGACGGTCGGAAAATTTGAGATGCCGTCTAGGGCCTACCTCGGTCGCTTTAATTTCAAAGGAAGTGATCAGCAAAAGGTTGTGGGTTCACTTTCTGGCGGAGAGCGTGGTCGGTTGCATCTTGCAAAAACTTTGATCGAGGGCGGCAACGTACTTTTGTTGGATGAGCCTTCAAATGATTTGGACGTAGAGACACTTCGTGCGTTGGAGGACGCCTTGCTGGAATTTGCTGGTTCAGTCTTGGTGATTTCGCACGATCGTTGGTTTTTAGACCGCATTGCAACTCATATCCTTGCTTTTGAAGGTGAGTCGCATGTCGAATTCTTCGCAGGGAATTATCAGGAATACGAGGAAGAAAAGAAACGGCGGCTTGGCGAAGAGGGTGCTAAACCAAAGCGTATACGATACAAATCATTGCAAGCATAGTCGCGAGAGGGATGCTATCTCTTAAGCTAAATCCACTTTTCATTCACGTAAATTCATCGCACTAGACGACGGGAGATCGATGAGCTATATCAATCTGATAAGGCGCGCTATTTTGATGGCGCTCTTGGTAAGCAGTTATGTAAATACTAATGCGGCACAGACTGGCTTTATCGGTGATCCTGAGTTAGAGACAGTTGAAGATTCGTTCGTTGTCGAGTACAAGACCAAAAACGAGCTTATCTATCATCAATCCAACGGTAGAGTGTGGATCGTTCCAGCAAGTAGCCTGATCGATGGAAGAGGTTTCCCTAGGCTCTACACGGACGTCTATGGACAAGCGCTTAAGTCGGAATATATCAAAAGCGCTATTTTTTACGACTACGCTGTGAAGAGTAAGCATCACCCATGGCGTGCCGCCCAAGAGATGTTGTATGAGGGAATGCAGTTAGAGTCTGCGAGCCGAGCGGATGCGAATGTGGTGTTGATGTTACTCAGAGCGACTGGTACTCGTTGGGCTCATGATGGCCCCAACAATTGTTTCTCGAGGTGTCATGGACCCGATGCGAGACTAGAATGGAGACCAGTTGTGAATGATCGTGACGTACTCGGATTGATACAGTGGGCACATGACGACAATTTGACACTCGAGGATATCGAAGAGCGTGTCAAGACGGTGATATTAGAAGAGGGACCACATAGCTCAATTGGTATTCGATGACCATAGTGACTAAAGTTTTAATCAAATGGCGCCGAAATCGTTGTTGGCTTTTGTAATTGCATTCGTTTTTGGGGCTTTTAACCCAATTTGGTCTATGGGCCGACTCTTTTAATCTAATTTTGATCCGAGGGTGACTACGCCAACGCTGATGGTCAATAAAATCACTGCAATAATTTGACCTCTCTGAAGCTGTTCTTTAAATAGTCTTACGGAGATCACGTAACTGATTAAAACTTCGATGAGCGCCAGTGTTCTGACGTGGGCAATAGGCTCGATTGCCATCGCAGTGAACCAACCAACCGAAGCGCACGCGCCCGAGATTCCGACAACTGAGGATTTCCTCCACGTAGAAAAAATACGAGTGAGAAGTCCTCGTTTGTACTTTAAAAAATACAGTGTCATCAAAACCGTTTGAAGGACTTGCGAGACGACGACGCTAAACGCGGCTGTGAGTAGGAAATCACTTCCTAAACTGATTGTCGCGCCTTTAAAACCAACGGTCGATATTGCAAATGCTGCTCCTGACGCTAACCCATACATGGCTGCGCGCGATCGTAGGTTGCCGAGAATCGAGGAAGAGCCGGATTGTTGTAGTGATAAAGTGAGTACCGAGATTGTTGCTATTGTGACCGCGAGTACTGTCGTGGCTTCAATTGATTCAGCTAAAAACACGATCCCAAATACGGTGACTTGTAGAACTTCCGTCTTAACATAAGCTGTGGCCAGCGTGAAGTGCTCTCCATCCATGGCTTTCAACATCAACGCAGTACCCATGATTTGACTGATTGATCCTACTAACAGCCATGCGAAATAGTGAAAACTAAAAATGAAATCGGAGGGAGGTTTGATGAAAAAAAGTATCGCAAGCCAAACAAACGCGAACGGTATTGCAAAGACAAACCGAACGAAGGTCGCACCAAGCGTCCCAATCTCCCCTTGTAGCTGGCGTTGGGAGGCATTACGAGCGACCTGAGCTCCTGACGCAAACAGCGTGATCGGGATCCAGAGCCACCAAGTTCCCGTCATGCCAGCTCGAAAAGGTTTCTATCCTCGGCCAACGAAAGGCATTTTGGTCGCCATGATCGTCATGAATTGGACATTCGTGTCTAGGGGCAGATTGGCCATATGGAGTGCTGCAGAGGCTACTTCTTTCACGTCCATCATTGCCTCCGCCTTAATCGTTCCATCTGCTTGTGGGACTCCTTTTGCCATTTTGGCAGCTAGCTCTGTCATTGCGTTGCCAATATCAATTTGTCCGCAAGCGATATTGTATTTTCTCCCGTCAAGAGACGCTGATTTCGTAAGCCCCGTGACCGCGTGTTTTGTAGCGGTGTACGGGATTGAATTCGGGCGAGGAGCGTGTGCAGAAATAGAACCGTTATTGATGATGCGACCGCCCTGAGGTTGTTGGTCTTTCATGATTCGAAAAGCTTCCCGAATACAAAAGAACATTCCATTAAAGTTGACATTGACGATCGTGGTCCACTGCTCGTCCGATAGATCTTCAAGTAAAACCGGTGGTGCATTCATTCCTGCGTTATTGAACAGGACATCGAGTCGTCCAAACGATATTTTGGTTTTTTCAAATAGTTCACGCACGGCGTTAGGGTCAGACACATCGGTCGGTACAGCGAGTGCATTATCTTTGTTTGGTGAAGACAAACTGACGGTCTCATTCAACGCATCTTCTCGCCTTCCTGCTAGCACCACCTTGTAATCGTTTGCTAGAAATTCTAGCGCGACTGCTCTACCAATTCCGCTTCCTGCCCCAGTTACTAGGGCTACTTTGTCGTGTCCAGACATTGTTAAATTACCTCTACAATATTGCTTAGTTTCGTTTAGGATTGCAGGACTGTATCACATGTTTTTTTGCTACCCCATCTTCACTCACTCGAAAGATTTCTGTTCTAGGCTACTTTCATGGCGATAACGCAACCTTTTCACTTGGCGTTCCCTGTGCACTCCCTAGAGGAGGCACGTCGTTTTTATGGTGAGATACTTGGTTGTCCCGAGGGTAGATCGAGTCACGAATGGATCGATTTTGATTTTTATGGGCATCAGATTGTCGCCCATTTAGATGTCAATCATGCGGTAGACAAAGGTGCAAACAGGGTCGATGGTGATGATGTTCCATTAAGGCATTTCGGTGTCGTTCTAGATATGAAGAATTGGTATGAATTAGAACAAAAACTTAAAAATGCTTCTGTGGATTTTTTGATTAAACCCCGCGTTCGTTTTAAAGGTCTGGCGGGTGAGCAAGCGACGATGTTTGTGAGGGACTTTAGTGGTAATGCCTTGGAATTTAAAGCGTTTAAGGACCCATCTATGTTGTTTGAAAAAACGCTCAACAACTGAGACAATCGACCTGGATAACAAGGGAGGATGACCGGTGGAGTGGATTTCTAGTCTAACCCACATGCTTGGGGGGAGCCTTAACTGGCAACTTCAAGTGTTTTTTATCGTTTTGGCGACTTTGATCATGGGAGCCTTTTCTCGTCGCATCGTGATCAAATTGGGCACCAAGACTCGGTCTACAGAGAACGTATTGGATGATGCGTTTTTTGAGTCATTAGTTGGTCCGACACGAGGACTCATTTGGATTCTCGGTTTGTCGATTGCAGCGTACATTGCCGGAGTTCACACCGACTCTGTCATTTTCGAGAGTGTTCCTACCGCGCGCAACGTCGGTATCCTAGCGATGTTGACCTGGTTTTTACTGCGCTTTGTCAACATATATGTCGCCTTATATATTGAATCTAAGACCTTGAAGGGAGAGTCATTTGATAAGACGTTGATAGAAGGCTTGGGTAAGCTTTTTCGTGGCGCGGTACTGATCACGATGGGTTTGATTGTGCTTCAAACTTTGGGAATCAACATCGGTGGTTTGTTAGCTTTCGGTGGCGTTGGCGGGATCGCGGTCGGTTTAGCAGCGAAGGACTTACTGGCGAACGTGTTTGGCGGGTTTACAATTTATTTTGATCGACCGTTCAAGGTCGGAGACTGGATTCGATCGCCAGACCGTGACATTGAGGGTGTCGTTGAGGAAATAGGTTGGCGCGTTACGGCCATTAGGACTTTTAATAAACGCTTACTCTATGTACCCAATTCTGTGTTCACAACGATTGCGCTCGAGAATCCATCGCGGATGTCTCATCGAAGAATTTACGAAAATATAGGTGTTCGGTACGACGATGTATCTGTACTTCCAAAAATATTAGAGAGTGTGAGGCAGTATCTGAACGACAACACGGATATTGATCAAAACCAAACAAAGATGGTCAACCTCAACGAGTTCGCCGAATCATCGGTTAATTTCTTTATTTATGTGTTTACTAAAACAACTGTTTGGGCTGAGTACCACGCAGTCAAAGAGCAGGTCATGTTTGAGATCAGTCGGATTATCGAAGCGAATGGGGCTGAGATGGCTTTCCCCACCAGGACACTTCACATTCCTGATCATGTGAAAACGACCACTGAGCGAGCGTAACAAGATACCGCAGCATGGCTAATTGCCGATTTGTCTCACAAATCGCGCTTGGTCTGTAGCGGCGCTGAGCAAGAGAGTCACGTCGTTACCAGCAAGAATCATCTTGACACCATGTTTGATGTATTTAGTCAGCAGTGTTTGGTCATAAACGCCCCCAAGTCCTGCCCATTTACCATGCTTAACGCAGGCGGCAACCATGGTTTCGATACACTCGGTTACCTTGGGGTGGTCAATTTCTCCGGGGATCCCAAGCTCTAGACATAGATCATTGGTTCCCATTAATAATGCATCAATACCAGGGGTCGCTGCGATCATATCGACGTTTTCAATCGCCTTGGGCGTTTCCATCATTGCGACGAGCAAGGTGTTATCGTTTAATTGCTGCGTTGTTTCCTTGGCTGGTTTAGATTGAAAATTGAAGTGGGCGTAATTTCCAGCAATTGATCGCTTCCCGATGGGGTTAAAGCGGAAGGCTTCTACCATTTTTTTTGCTTGTTCAGGCGTGTCAACGTGCGGCATTACGATACCTTGTGCCCCTGCATCGAGACATCGTGTCCCAAGATTTAAATCTCCTTGAGGCACTCTTACAATTGGCGCGATTCCTGTTGAAAGAGCGGACACACAAATTGAGGCCGCATTTTCGACCGATGTCGCCCCGTGTTCAAGATCTATGAATAACCAATCAAATCCTGCACTTTTCATGATTGGTGCGATTTCAGGTCCCCTCACATGTCTTACGCCAATTCCAATGGCGAGTTCATTAGCGGTTAATCTCTCTTTAGCTGCGTTTTTCATATCTCCCCCCGATGGCATTTCACTCTGGTTTTCTAGGATCTAACGTGGTGCAACGCCGGATGGTTCTTCCCTCCGTTGTGGCATCGTAAGCGGTGACCTTATGTAATAAACATCGGTTATCCCACACTAAAAGATCGCCGATTGCCCATTTGTGTCGGTAGGTGAGATCCTCATGAATAATGAGTTCGTTGTTTAGCTCTTCAATCCAGAGTCTTCCGGTTTCATAGTTCATACCTACAATGTGCTCGGCGTGATCACCGAGGAAGATGGTCTTCTTTTTTGTGTCTGGATGTGTGCGAATGATCGGGTGATCAACTGAGGGTGTTGATTTTTTCTGTTTCTCCGTCATGGGTTGTTCGCCATGTCTTCGATTGCGAGAGAAATCCAGACTGTGCGCAGCACGTTTTCCATCTAATCTATGTATCCACAGTGATGGGAGACGGTCATACGCACGATACATATCACAAAAATGAGTCTCCCCCCCGCGTGTGGTTGCACGCTCGCAGAAGATAATCGTTGCTCCCCCTGTTAATGGCTGCCATGACGCGTCTGTGTGCCAGGCGTGAGTCCCTTTATCCGGGAATTTTCCATTGGGCTTACCGTCTTCACCTATGTTACTTAATCGATAGAGTTCGGGGTGCTCGGATTCATGATACTGGTTCATCACGTGAATTTGCAGCTCGCCAAATATTTTTCCAAATCGCACATGATCGTCAGGACTCAGATCCTGTCCTCTGAAGTACAGAAGCTGATGTGTGAGGAAAAGCTTTTTGATCGTTTGCTCGATCTCTGGGGTCATCGCATCACGCAAGTCCAACCCGAGAATCTCTGCTCCAAAATGCTCGTTTAATGGTTCAGTTTTTAGCAGCATCTCAGTCAGGTTGATTTATTTGCCACAATTCGAACGCCACCCAGTTCACGCGTTTGGTATCGGTTGACAAAGAAGGAGTAGGCGCGGTCCCATTCAATCGCCCTCGCTTCGCCGTGAACCGCAGTCGTTTTTTGCTCTAATCCACGGTACATTTCTAATCTCTTGACTAATATCCGAGCCCATTCATCTGTTAAATCTGACGCTTCTTTGATAGTGAATCCATGATGTTCAAGAATAGAAACGTAGTCATTAATCGAAGCAAGTCCTTGAAATGTCATCTCGTGACCCAAACGCTCTAACGTGCGATCCGTAGCTGCGTCGTGTTTGACAATGTCAGTAAAGGCAAGAGTTCCCCCCGTTCCCATCACTCGTGAACACTCGGAGATCAACTGATTCTTATCGCTAATGTGACACCAAGCCTCTTGTGCGACGATGATGTCAAATTCATTATTATCAAACGGCATCTCGGTTGCATCGCTTTGAATGAATGTCACTTTATCGGATAAGCCCACCATTTCAGTGAGCTTAATTGCCGTTTTTCGACGCGTCTCGGTAAAATCAATGCCGGTAACACAGCAGCCATACTGATCAGCAAAGAATCTCGAGGGGCCTCCAACCCCAGAGCAGACATCAAGCACAGCACTCTCGGCGTTCATCTGACTGAGTTGTGCCAGTGTCCTAGTCGCCTCCAGTCCGCCGAAATGATCCTGATCGAAAGCAAACAAATGATGTGGTCTGAGAGGCTCATCTCTTAGATCGAGACTCTTAATTGCATCCATAATTTGAGATTCATTAATTGGATGCGAGTCGTAATATTGGATGACTGTGTTATCGGGCAAACGAGTGTGTATTCTTGGTTGAAACATTTTTTGTTCAGGCATCTCTCGACATGGTCAAACGTGGCTTAACACGTCGACCTCGATCAAATGTGTTCCCCCGTCAGATGCGCAGGATTTAATTGTCGCCTCCAGCTGCTCTGGGAGATGAATTTTTTGCGCGTTGATACCCATTGATTGAGCTAATTTAACGAAGTCGATTTCCGGATCGTTGAAGTCCATACCAATAAATTTGTCTGTTCCTCGAAACGATTTAAGTCGTTGTTTGATAATTCGATACCCTTTATTGTTGGCGATGACATAGGTTATGGGGAGCTTCATGTGTGCCGCAGTCCACAACGCCTGAATGCTATACATCGAGCTACCATCACCGATGAGCGCGATGACGGGACGATTGGGTTGAGCAAGAGAGATGCCGATGGCTCCAGCCATCGCGAAACCAATGCCGCCTGAAGCCAGCCCGAAATAACTTTGATGATCTTTCATCGAAAGATAATTTAATAAGTTTACCGATGAACTCAGTGCCTCCTCAACGACGATTGAATTTTCCGGTATCGCGTTCACCAACGATAGGATGAGTTTATTTGGGTGCATTTGAGAGCCGTTGGTCAGCTTCGCGGTGTCAGCAGCCCAGGTAAGTCGTTGAGTTGACCAATTGACCGCTTTGATTGCTTCAATGCGATTGTGTGCTGCTAGTTTTTGGTCACTCGTCATCAGGGAGTCGAGGCTACGATTGAGGGCGCTCGTCGTTTCCATTACGTGTGCGCGAATGGCGACCTCTGCAGGGTAATTTTTACCAAGCTCATGATCACGCTCGGATATTTGAAGAATTTTTATATGCTTTGGTAACGGATCGATATCGCTGTACACGGACATTCTGAGAACATCGGAGCCAAGAAACAAGACGATGTCATAGGGATCAAGTTGTGCTCGGCACGTTGACTGGTTTCTTGATAATGCGCCCATAAACGTCGCGTGTTCGCTCTTAAACTGAGCTGAGTACGGGATGGTTTGTTGAAATACTGCTGCACCTAAACGCAACGCCAGTTCTGCAGCCATATCGAGACAATTAGTTGTGGATACTTCGTGCCCGACGACAATGGCTGGGTTCTGTGCAGCTAAGAGTCGCTGGCTAAAATCATGCAAAACATCCATCGCGGGTACGACTCTCGTACTGACTCGTGTCGGATTCCCGATGTTGATGTCCTCCGTAGCGTCGAGCACGTCGCCAGGTAAACTTATAAAGACGGGTCCAGTCGGCGGTGTGAGCGCTATTTTAGATGCTCGGTGGATGATTCGAGGAAGATCAGAGAGTCTCGTGCACTCGGTGGCCCACTTTACGAGTGGTTGTGCAATTGGGACAAGCGGGTCGTAGAGCATCGGCTCAGTTAGTCCGTGTCCTTGCTCCTGTTGACCGGCAGTGATGAGAACTGGAGAGCCATAGAATTTTGCGTTGTAAATGGATCCCATTGCATTACCAAGGCCTGGAGCGACATGGACATTGGCGGCTGCCAATTCTCCTGACGCACGAGCATAACCGTCTGCCATTCCGACCACGATACTTTCTTGGAGACCAAGCACGTACTGAATATCATTTTGGTTACCTAAAGCTTGCATGATCGCGAGCTCTGTGGTGCCGGGGTTACCAAATAAGAATTTAATGCCCTCCGATTTCAGTAATTCCAAAAATGCGTCGTATCCTTTGATATCCATTTGATTCTCGCAATCGATTCTGGAGGGTTTCGTCTGAAGAATACTACTTTTGATTGATCCTGTTCTGCTTCGATATCAGTCAAATGTCATAAAATGACCGACATGATTCGTCCCGTCGTTGATGATGGATCGTCATTCGTGTGTCTTAAATAGGGAATCAAGTTTTCCAGCTGTCTCGTAGAGTGACTGTTCTGTTGAATATCAAACGCTCGCTCTGATCGCTATCGACGTCGACTGTAAAGTAACCATGTCGCTCGAACTGGAATGTGTCTCCAGCCTTAACATTTTCTGCCGAGGCTTCGATTTGGATATTTACTGTCGTTTTTGAGGACGGATTGAGGTCAGCCAAAAAGTCCCCCCTCTTGCCCGGCTGTTCAGTCAGAAAGAGACGGTCAAATAAAATCGCCGAAGCTTCAATGGAATTGTTTGCATCGACCCAATGAATATTTCCCTTAACTTTGTAGTTATCTGCACCAGGTGTCCCAGATTTTGAATCGGGGAAATATTCGCATAACACCTCTGAAACGTTCCCAGCTTGATCTGTGTTGAAGCCAATGCATTTCACGACATAACCGTACCTTAGTCGGACGGTATTTCCCACGAATAATCTGAAGTATCCCTTCGGTGGGTTCTCAGAAAAATCTTCTCTCTCAATCCACAATTCTCGAGATAATGAAAACGCTCTGGTGCCAAGATCTTTTCGTTGTGGGTGATTTGGTGCTTCGCAAATCTCCGTTTTTTCAGGGTCGTAGTTTTGGATGATTAGACGAATAGGGTTGAGTACAGCAACCTTTCTGAGAGCAGACTGATTCAGTGTTTCTCGCATACAGTCCTCAAGGATGGAGTAGTCAATTAATGAGTCTGCTTTTGATACACCGATTCGATCGGTGAAGAGGTGAAAACCCTCTGGCGTATAACCGCGCCGTTTCGCACCCACCAGTGTCGGCATCCTGGGGTCGTTCCAACCGTCAACGTGTTTCTCTCTAACTAACTGTATGAGTTTTCTCTTTGATAGGACCACGTGCGATAAATTGAGTCTTGCAAATTCAATTTGTTGTGGCAGAGGGCGCTGTAATTGACCAAGTAGCGCAAGTTGTTCATTGATCCAGTCGTATAGTGGTCTGTGATCCTCAAACTCGAGCGTACAAATTGAGTGGGTAATGTTCTCGAGGGCATCGCAAACACCGTGAGTGAAGTCGTAACTCGGATAAATTGGCCAGTCATCTCCAGTTCGATGATGTGTGGCGTGTTTAATTCGGTATGCAACAGGATCCCTCATGTTGATATTGGGGCTTGCCATATCGATTTTGAGTCTCAAGACATGGGAGCCATCTGGGTGTTTCCCTGCTCTCATTTCTTGAAAGAGCCTTCGGTTTTCGTCAGTATCCCTATCTCGGTATGGGCTATCTTTTCCTGGCTCCGTGAGAGTCCCACGATAATTCCGAATTTCCTCTGCGTTCAGTGAATCAACGTAAGCTAACCCCTCGTTGATTAGGAGGTTTGCGAAGTCGAAAAGCGTCTGGAAATAATCCGACGAGAAATACTCATTTTCATTCCAATTGAAACCAAGCCAAGCGACTGATTCTCGAATTGAGTTGACGTATTCGGTGTCCTCTGTTGCAGGGTTGGTGTCATCGAACCTGAGATGGCAAACACCGTTATGTTCTGCGGCCAATCCGAAATTAAGGCAGATGGACTTTGCGTGCCCGATATGAAGGTATCCGTTTGGTTCGGGAGGGAATCGCGTGCGAATAGTCGCTGAGTCTACCGTGCCGGATTGATGTGTGGGCGCAGGGCCGGGCTGACCACCCCAAAGGCGCTCTTTAAAGATGTCGCTCTTTAAGTCTGTCTCTATGATGGTTTTTATGAAGTTGCTGGTCGAGGCTGGTTTTTTTTCGCTCACGTGAATGACTCGTTTGTATTTCCGTTTTCGGCGTCGTTTAAATGTGACGCTGTTGAGGTGTTGAAGTCCAAATTTTACCCTACTGATAAACGTCGATTAATCGACGTTTATCAAGCGACAACAGCACGACTTAATCAAGTTCCAGAAAGTCCAGATGAATGATCCGGTAGGCTGGCTGATGGGCCAGTCGAAACGTCTCCGAGTGCCTCACTGTGGGATAAGAATCAATCTTAACTTTCTCAATGAATGCGGCGATATCTCGATATGAGAGTTGAGGATATCCGGTTGCCGAAAGTTCGACGAAACAATCGCAAAATTTTTCCAGTTTATCGGTTGATCCCTGGTGTTCGTTTGCCGTTTTATGAAATGCGTCGGACAACGCACTAAGTGAATAATTGCTCGCAATATATGGACGCAAATGAATTCTTGCTAATTTACCGTCAGGCGATATGGGATCGACGAGAGGTTCTTTGGGTCCGTCTTGTAGCGTGCTGACTTCTTTCTCCAATGACGCATGTATGTTTTCCTTGCTGTCGGTTGCGTGACTAGAGCCTAAAGCTGCTTGGTGTAACAGCTTATAGATATCGGATATTGCGAGTTTCTCGTAACGTTTGAGGTGTTGCTCAATGAGGGCGCTGATGAATTTCATGTGCTGTGCGAATCACCTTGTGTCAAGATAGAAATACCTTAGCTACAAACCCGTTAATAGTCTAGACTTCGAGACTATACTGCTCCTGGAAAAATACAGAGCGCTGCGCGCTAACCATATGGAATGGATTGGTTCATTATTCTCTCGACTTTCTGACGGATATCCAGTTTCTATTGATTCGCTGAGTATTGCGCTCGGGGTAGATAGAAACACACTGTTAATGGGTGTCGAGAAAGTCAACGCTGATCACACGTTTATCTCTTGTGCCGAGAATTGTTTGTCGCTATGTCGTGTCGCGGAGCCCATTGATGGTGAAAAAATATGGGCGCATGCAGTCGATTTAAAATCGGATTATGTGATTGATGTCGTTGATGAGACCGGTTCAACAAACCAGGACCTGATGGCGTGTACCCCGACGGTCAATGTGATCAAGAAACGGGTTTTGGTAGCAGAAAAACAAAACGCGGGTCGGGGTACTAAGGGGCGATCGTGGATGTCAATCCCCGGAGGATCGATCACTTTCTCGATTGCGTACACCTTGAGCCGAGAAACTACGTCTTTGAATATTTCACCATTGTCGTTGGTCGCTGGTCTTGCAGTCATTCACGCACTTATGGATCTCGGTTCGAGAAATATAACGCTCAAATGGCCAAATGACCTGATGTGTCAGGACTCTAAAATTGGTGGCATTCTGGTTGAAGCAAACCGTAAGTCAGACCGCGTGGGTATTGTTATTGGGATAGGGCTGAATGTACGTTTACCGCAATCGTTAATGGATATATTGGATCAGCCAGTAACGGATTTGCAATCGTCAGGAATGTCGTTGGATCGAAATTTGATCATTGCGAAGATTCTAATTAAGTTGGATGAGATGGTGTCATCTTTCTTGGTCGATGGATTTTCGCGATTTCGTGGTGAGTATGATGCGGTCCATCGGTTTCAGGACTGCTTGATTCATTTGCGCACCCCCGACAATGAGCTCATATCAGGCAAAGTGGCGGGGGTGGGCAACAGCGGTGAGCTCATTCTCGATGTGGCTGGCACCAAGAGGTCTTTTTTATCTGGCGAGGTTCAGATGCAACGCGTAGAGAGCTCTTAATTCTTGATCTTAGGTTCTTGTAGACTACTGACTATTTGGAGCGGCCAAAATTAATGATACTGACTGTTGATATTGGAAACACCCAGATCAAATGGGCTGTGTTCGCTTCCGGAAAATTTAGCCTTTTCGGGCGTTGTCCATTATCGAGCGTCAAAAAGCTCCCCTTATACTGGAAAGACCTGCCGAATCCAGAAAAAATTGTGGTTTCAAATGTCGCGGGTGAAGTCGCGGCGGAGGCCATTGGGGCTGCGGTAACAAATTGGGACATTAATCCGTACTGGGTAGAATCGCAGCCACTGCAATGTGGCGTCACCAATTCATATGATGATCCTCGTCAGTTAGGCTCGGATCGCTGGGCGATGTTAATTGGCGCGCATTCTCTTGGAATGGGAATGTTGTTGTTGTGTGTGCGGGGACGGCGACGACAATTCATGGACTTACCGCGGATGGAAAGTTTCTTGGCGGGCTGATTATTCCCGGATACGAGCTCATGCATCAGTCGTTAGGTAAAAATGCTGATTTATTGCAGAGTGATGAGGGTATCGTTACTGTGTTACCACGTTCAACACAAGCGGCAATTACGTCGGGTATCGTTAAGGCAACGTGTACAACAATTGATTCGTTTTGTGACGACATGGCCCGATCCGGACACGAACCGGATAAGATTATTTTAAGTGGGGGCGCTGCAGAAAAATTTTCTGAAAGCTTATCGCTGCCAGTTGTCGTTGAAGACCACTTGGTTATGAAAGGATTACTAGAGATTTCACGTGACATCACGGGCTAAATTTTTTATGACGTGTTTTTTAACTAGGTGCTCTAATGATTTATGGCGAAGTCGATAAGTTTTTTGTTGATCGTCGCTAATCTATGCATTGGCGGCTACGTGTTTTATCTCGAGCCCCGATTGCAGATCGATTATGGCCCAGAGGCCAATCAAATTAATCCTGATTACATCGAGATAATCAAGACTTCCATAAGCACCCAAACTGAATCGAGAGTGTTACCGTGTCACATCAGGCCAGATTCCTGATCTAGACCGTGAACGCATAAATGATCTTGCATTGGCGTTTAATTATTCGGCCGAGTGGTTCGATGAATCCGATGGATTAATGCTTTTGGTGAAGCGTAACGTGGCAGCACAAGATAGTTTTGAAGAGACATCATTCCCTCGCGAGCTCGCAGAGGTGATGACATCGGTCACTTGTCCGCCAGAGCCTCCCGTTTTAGATCAATGAGAGTGTATCTAAACGGGATCTATATTCATTGCCGCAGCGATTAATTCTTTCGTGTAATTGCTCGAGGGTGTTTCAAACAGCGTCTGTGTCTCACCTTGCTCGACTACTTGCCCATTTTTCATGACGATGACTCGGTGAGATAGCGCTTTGATCACACTTAAATCGTGACTGATGAAAAGATAAGACATCGAATATTTGTCTTGTAAGCGTCTGAGTAACGCAATAATTTGTGACTGAATCGAAAGATCTAGTGCTGAGGTGGGTTCGTCCAAGATGATTAATTTTGGTCTGACCGCAAATGCCCTTGCGATCGATATTCGTTGTCTCTGTCCCCCAGAGAATTCATGAGGATATCGATCGCGACTATCGCGAGCGAGTCCGACGTCATCTAACGCTTGGTCGATGATTTTGTTTAGTTCGTTCGTCGATCTTGCTAATCCGTGAAGAGTTACTCCTTCGCCAATTATCTGCGATACCGTCATGCGAGGACTCAAGCTGCCGAAGGGGTCTTGGAACACAATTTGTAGGTGTTTTCGGTGAGGCCGTAATTCCTTTTGCGATAGTGTGTCGATTCGATCGCTGAGTAGTTGGATCTCTCCAGTGCTATCGACCAGTCTGACGCAGGCCGCGCCGAGAGAGCTTTTCCCCGATCCGCTTTCTCCAACGACACCTAATGTTTCCCCTTCGTGCAACGTGAAGCTCACATTATCAACGGCCTTCACAAAGCCATGAGTTCTTCGAAGAAGACCTTTTTTTATGGGATACCAGACACGAAGGTCGCTCACGCTTAAGAGTGACACGACTGTCAGCTTTTAATGGCATCGCGCTGCCTGATGGCTTCGAGCCAATGAGCATTTTCGTGTAGTCGTGACGAGGCGCATCAAAAGTTTGAGGGATTGGCCCAGACTCTACAATTTTGCCGCTTTGCATGACATAAACTTTTGATGCAATTTTAGAAACGACCCTCAAGTCGTGCGTTATCAGAAGTATCGCCATTCCTAAACGCTTCTGTATGTCCTTGAGTAATTGCAGTAATTGTGCTTGGACAGTGACATCAACTGCTGTTGTTGGCTCATCAGCAATGAGTAGATCAGGATCATTTGCTAGAGCCATTGCTATCATCACCCGTTGACGTTGTCCCCCAGATAATTGATGTGGAAAGTAATTCAATCGGCCCCTTGGGTCTGGAATGTTGACTAACTCAAGTAGTTCTATTACCCGGCTCCTACATTTTTGTTTGGTAAGCCCTTTATGAAGGAATAATACCTCGCTGATTTGTTTTTCTATGGTGTGTAAAGGATTGAGAGAGGTCATGGGCTCTTGAAAAATCATGGAAATTCGATTTCCACGAATTCGACGAATCGTTTCTTTATCCGCTCCAATTAGCTCTGTATTCGAGAAGCGAATCGAGCTCGTCTTTGAGTGCCGCGCTAGGGGGTAAGGCAATAATTGAAGCACCGAAAGTGCGGTGACAGACTTGCCTGAGCCACTCTCACCAATAAGAGCGACAGTTTCTCCTCTGTCTATACTCAGTGATATATCTTCGACAACGGTCTTCTTCTTTTCATCACGACCGAAGGACACACTGAGATTTTTAATGTCTAGCAACATGATAAGCGTGTCCTGAAACTGAGGGGATGTCGTTTTCGGATCCTCATGTGAACAATTTCCTTGGGTCGAATGCATCTCTCACAGCCTCGCCGATAAAGATGAGCAGGCTTAGCATCAGCGCGATCACGAAAAAACCAGTTAGAGCAAGCCAGGGCGCCTGGAGGTTTGCCTTACCTTGGGCCAGTAACTCGCCCAGAGAAGCTGACCCTGCGGGCAACCCTATCCCAAGAAAATCGAGAGAGGTCAACACGGTAACGGATCCCGCAAGCGTGAACGGCATGAATGCCATGGTCGCAACGAGAGCGTTTGGTAGTACGTGTTTGAGAATAATTTTCGTGTTTCCCAATCCTAACGCTCGAGCAGCTTTGACGTAGTCGAAATTCCTAGCTCGCAAAAACTCTGCGCGAACGACGCCAACGAAACCCATCCAGCTAAATAACAACAACAATCCTAGGAGCCACCAGAAATTCGGTTCTATGATGCTCGTCAGAATGATTAACAGATACAAGGTTGGCATTCCCGACCAAATCTCAATGAATCTTTGACCGACCAAATCTACCCACCCACCAAAATATCCTTGAAGAGCTCCCGCGAAGACGCCAATGATCGCGCTCACAACTGTGAGAGAAAAGCCAAAGAGCACTGATATCCTGAATCCGTATATCACGCGCGCAAGAACGTCTCGTGCTTGATCGTCAGTGCCCAGGATGTGTTCACTATCCGGTGGGGAGGGGGCGGGCATCGGAAGGTCCCAAGATACCGTTTGGTGGTTGAATGGCACCAGTGGATTTAGAATCCAACCGGAGGATTCGATCTTCTCCACGATGTAGGGGTCGGTGTAGTCTGTTTCTGTCTCGAATGTGCCGCCGAACGTGGTTTCTTCGTACTGTTTAAAGATAGGAAAGAAAATCTCACCTTTATAGGAAACCACGATAGGCTTGTCGTTGGCTATAAACTCTGCTGGCAGAGTAAATAACATTAAGATCGCGAAGATCCAAAAGGATATCCAGCCACGTTTGTTATTTTTAAAATTTTGTAGCCTTCGGCTTGTGATCGGATTAAGCGTCATTTTGAGTTATCGACGTCGTTTAGTTTTGACTTTCAAAATCAATTCGAGGATCGATGATCATGTACATGACGTCACCAATGAGGTTCATGACAAGACCCAAGAGCGAGAAAAAAAAGAGTGAGCCGAACATCAGGGGATAGTCTCGACTAAAAGCCGCTTCAAACCCGAGCAAGCCGAGACCATCTAACGAAAAGATGATTTCGATGAGTAGCGATCCCGTAAACAATATTCCAATTAAAGCTGACGGAAATCCAGCGATCACGATCAACATCGCATTACGAAACACATGACCATACAGAACCTTATTATCTGTGAGTCCTTTCGCTCTTGCTGTCAGGACGTATTGTTGATTGATTTGATCAATGAATGAGTTCTTAGTCAGCATCGTTAAGCCGGCGAAGCCACCGATCACCATGGAGATGACTGGCAGGGCAAGGTGCCAGAAATAATCTGAAACGCAATGCAGATTGGTTGCGCAAGTTAGAACCGAGTAACTGAGAAACTCTTCAGACTGAAGACCTCGAAGAGGAAACCAATCTAGATAACTGCCTCCAGCGAACAGGACCATCAAGAATACCGCGAATAAAAACCCGGGGATCGCAGTGCCTATCACAATTGCAAAACTCGTCATGAGATCGAATTGGCTTCCGTCAGAGATGGCTTTTCGTATTCCAAGGGGAACTGATATCAGGTACACGATCAATGTTGTCCATAGTCCGAGAGAAATGGAAACGGGTAGTTTCTCTAGCACTAGATCAACGACATCGGTGTCTCGATAAAAACTTTTGCCGAAATCAAACACCACGTAATCCGAGAGCATTTTGAAAAAACGTTCGTGCATGGGCTTATCAAAACCAAAGCGTTGCTCGAGCTCCTGGATAAACTCGGGATCTAGGCCTTGCGCACCTCTATATCGGCTCGGCTCATTGATGCTGGTACTTTGTGAGGGCGCGGCAATGGTTTCCGTACCACCGCTTTTTGTTACGCGTTCTGTTATGGCATTTCCGTGTCCTGAGAGTTGTGCTATTGCTTGCTCTACAGGACCGCCCGGCGCGGCTTGAATAACCAGAAAATTGGTTAGCATGATCCCGAGTAGGGTGGGGATTATGAGTAACAGTCGTCGAAGGATGTATGAAGTCAAACTTGCCTCCTCCAGCGCCTGATCCAAATCAGTGCCGTTAATAGCGCAAGTCCGATGAGGAGGGTTGTCGAATTGAACGAATCAGAGTCACCATCATCTTGGCTTGCACTAGAAATACGATTGTTCTCTAACGCTTGAGATTTTTCATCGTCAAACCACCAGTATGTTGTCGATGTGCCGGATTTTGGAGTGATCGCCGGCATGCTGAATTTATCCCAATAAAGAATCCTTTGTGAGCGAAGGTGCCACTGTGGAATCACGTAATGTCCGTGAAGTAACACGCGATCCAGAGCTCGTGTGTGCGCAACGAGGTCTTCTCTTGTTTTCGCTCGAATTAACCCCTCAATCAATGCATCGATGACAGGGTTCTTGACACCTGCATAATTACTGGCCGCTGGCGAGTCTGCTGCCGATGATGACCACTGTCCTAGTTGTTCATTCCCTGGGGACTCTGAAGATCCCCAGCCAGAGACAATCATATCGAAGTCAAAGCTTCTGATCCGGTTCACGTATTGGGACTGGTCGACCCGTCTTACGTTGGCTTGAATTCCGAGCTTTGAAAGATTTCTCACAAATGGAAGCACGATTCTCTCGAAACCCTCGCTGTATAAGAGGATCTCGAATATGAAAGGCTCGCCTGTTACCGTATTTGTGAGCCGCATATCCCGAACAGTCCATCCTGCCTGTTGCAGTAATGTCCTTGATTTTTCTAGATTGGCGCGAGGCCAACCTTCACCATCGGTTACAGGTGATTTAAATGCTGTTTGAAACAGTTTTGAGGGGAGTTGATCGCGAAATGGCGTCAAGATCGCAATCTCACGCTCAGATGGGAGATCGTTGGAAGCTAGGTCGGAATTTGAGAAAAAACTGTTGGTTCTGGTGTATTGCCCGAAGAATAAATTTTTGTTAGTCCACTCAAAATCAAACGCGTACGACAGTGCCTCACGCACGAGAACATCTTCGAAAACAGGCCGCCGTGTGTTGTATACAAAGGCCTGCATTCCCGTCGGGTTGTGGTGTCTGATGTTGACCTTCTTGAGCAGCCCAGATGTTACTGCAGGAGTATCGTAATCCAGAGCCCAAGCTTTAGCTTGGTTTTCCTCTCGATAGTCAATGTCACCAGATTTTATGGCCTCTCTGACTACGGTTTCATCTCTGTAGTAATCCACTCGAATCTCGTCAAAATTATTTTGTCCAACGTTTACCGGAAGACTATTTCCCCAATAATTATCGACGCGTTCCAAAATAATAAATCGGCCCGGCTCAAACGTTTTGATCTTGTAAGGCCCACTATTTAAAGGGGGCTCTAATGTCGTTTTGGTAAAGTCTCGATTTTCCCAGTAGTGCTTTGGAAGTATTGGCATTTGTCCCACGATCAGTGGGAGTTCTCGATTACTTTTGTCTGAAAATTCGAACAACACGACATCTTTGTCAACTTTTCTCGCAGAGCTGACTCCACCGTAGTAGAACCGATAGAAGGGGTGACCCTTTTCTTTGAGCGTGTTTAGTGACCAGATAACATCTTCAACGCTAATCGGAACACCATCATGCCAACGCGCGGATCCTCGGATCTTGAATTTAGCCCAGCTGCGGTCAGTTGGGACTTCCACGCTTTCGGCGATTAGGCCGTAGGCACTAAAAGGTTCGTCCGCGCTTGTCTTAAGCAGTGTCTCGACAGAGGCCCCAACCCCAGAATTTCCTTTTGGAATGTATGGGTTGAAGCTGTCGAATGTGCCAACAGAGGCCAGTTTGAGTGTTCCGCCTTTTGGAGCGTGTGGATTCACATAATCGAAGTGATCAAAATCTGGCAGGTACTTCGGGGAACCGTGCATCGCGATCGCGTGGGTTCCAGCTGCACCACAAATCGACGCGTATAAGGATAAAAGTGCCGATATTGCAATGGTGAATTTCATGGGTCACTTTCCGACGATGCGCCTTGCAATCTCCGTCGTGGAAACATTGTATTCGAAAGGAATAGAGACGGTTCGCCCCCCCCAACTGGCTACCTCAGTTGAACCAACAATATTTTCGATTTCCCAGTCCCCGCCTTTCACAAGGATGTCAGGTTTCACTATTTTGATTAACTCGATCGGCGTATCGTGTTCAAAAGGAACAACGTAGTCCACGCACTCGAGTGCTGCCAAGACAATCATTCTGTCCATTAATTTGTTGAAAGGACGATTATCCCCTTTGCCAAGACGTTTTACCGAATCGTCTGAATTCACCCCCACAAATAGCGAGCGACCCATTGTTTTAGCTTGTTCAAGGTATGTGACATGTCCGGCGTGTAGTAGGTCGAATACTCCGTTTGTAAACACCACGGGACGACCGTTCGCACTCGCAGCCGACCTCAACTCATCGACGTTGAGTATTTTTCGTTTAAGGGGCTTTGTTTGGATGTCCATCGCAACAGTTGATACCCCCCAAGTGGATTAAGTTCCTGTGATTATGGAGACGAACGAATGTTACCCTGACGCCCACGTCGACAAATGCCAAGCGTTGAGGCTAGTCTTTGCCAACATCACTTTTGGGGTGTATGCGTCAATCAACGTACTCAAAGATTTTTATTACTTTGACAACGTTTTTGACCGATGCCGCTATTTGAGCAGCGGTCTCACCTTCATCCCGAGCGACTAAACCCATGAGGTACACGGTTCCAAGCTCAACAGTTGTTTTTATTCTGATGGAGCGAACATCAGCATTTTTGGTAAGTAGCGCAACGACTTGACTTTTAATAGATGCGTCTTTCGCTGCCTCCTTAAACCCGCTAAGTTCTCCAACTGTGGTTTCGTCCTTGAAATCCCGCACACTCTGGGTTTCTAGAACCATCGTGATGAGATCGTCTTTAATATCTGCTGAAGTGACCTGACCAGTGAGTAGCACGACATGGTTGTATGCAGTTACCGTCACGTTGGTTTCCTTTGGGTACTTGTCCTTAATGCGGCTAGATAGCTTACTCACAATAACCCTGTCGTCTACTATCGTACCCGCGGTTCTTGGGTCCTCAGAAACCATAGCAGCGCCTACGCCTGCAGAAACTACTGCCGGACCGAGACAACCTTGCAGTGACACATAAGTAATCCCTAGCGCTAGCAGATAGAGGGTTTTCTTGATCATTATTTATCTCCTAAAAGGACTGCGTCAATTCCATCACAGAAACAATGTAAACACAACAAGTGTACTTCTTGAATTCTTGCGGTTTTCTTACTCGGGACCGAAATCAGTGTGTCCTCAGGACGCAGCGTGGCGGAAAGGGCTCCACCACTTCCCCCAGTGAGACCGATGACTCTCATTTTTTTTTCTTGAGCGACATTGACAGCATCTATGATATTTGCTGAGTTGCCACTAGTCGATATCGCCAGCAAAACGTCGCCTTCCTGACCGAGACCTTTGATCTGCTTTGAAAAAATTTGCGCAAAATCATAATCGTTACCAATCGACGTTAAAGTCGACGAGTCAGTAGTAAGTGCGAGAGCAGCCAGTGGGTGTCGTTCACGCTCAAAGCGGTTGAGTAGTTCGGCCGAGAAATGTTGCGCGTCCGCCGCAGATCCGCCATTGCCGCACGCCAAGATCTTATTCCCGCGTTGTAGGCTTGTCACCATTGTTTGGATCGCTTCGGCGATGCTCGCAACTAATGTTGCCTGCGCCTTTTTCTTTTCCTCGATGCTTTCGATAAAGTTTTGGGAAATCCTGCTCTGAATGTCCATAAATTTTCTGCTGTCGCGTAAATCTTTACTGCGTTGATTGACCTCCAATTTTACCTGATGCACGGTACCCTTCGGAAGATAGTTTTTTGATTCGAGATTTACACGAAGCTTACACGTGCGTTACATTGAAGTCATTTGGCGTGTCCATGGGTGATGAATTGAAAAACCAGCTATCAAAAGAGCCTGCGCTATATGTTGTGGCGACTCCCATTGGAAACATGTCAGACATCACTATCAGGAGTGTTGATATTTTGAAGGGGGTAGATGTCGTCGCCGCGGAGGATACGCGAGTGACCAGAAAACTACTCTCTAATCTGAACATTCGGACGAGGTTGATCTCTCACCGACAGCATAACGAGGGCGCATCATCAGATGGAATTCTTGATTTGCTAGCTTCTGGAAAGCGGGTCGCGCTGGTCTCTGACGCTGGAACTCCCGGAATTAGTGACCCTGGTGGGGTTTTAGTGAGTAAAGTGAGAGCTGCTGGCTACAAAGTGATCCCTGTCCCGGGAGTCAGCGCTGTTATCACATTGCTTTCGGTGGGTGGCGCGTCTAGACCGGATTTCAGGTTTGCGGGCTTCCTGCCGAGTAAGGCGAAGGAGAGAAGGGAGGTGTTGCAAAAGCTGAGTCATGATGAGGTGCCGGTGTGCGTTTTTGAAAGTCCACATAGGATCAGTGAAGCAATGGAAGATATATGTGACATGTTCGGTCCGAATTCGATTGTGGTTTTCGGAAGGGAGATGACAAAATTAAATGAAGAAATCATTTCCTTACCCGCGTCGAAAGCAGTTGACTGGGTAAGATCGGATGCCCACAAATCGAGGGGTGAATTCACCGTATTGATTATCCCAAATCTCAATGATTCGAAGCTAGGCGAGATTATCCCCGAGCACTTAACTCTTCTCAGAGAGTTGATAGATTGTTTGCCGTTGGGTAAAGCCGCATCCATAGTGGCTAAACACGGGGGGTACAATCGAAAGCGCGTCTATGAATTGGGTATAAAAATGAAAGAGAGCAGATGAGTCCTGGTGCGAGTAGTGTGAGTCAATTAAGTATCATTCAGCCGGATGATTTCCATGTGCATCTGAGGTCGGATGATCTACTTCCCCTGACAGTGGATCATATTTCTCGCCAGTTCGCGCGAGCCATTGTGATGCCGAATTTGCGTCCACCTGTGACAACAGCAGCGCTTGCTGCCAATTACCGCGAGGACATCCTGGCGGCAATCCCGCCTGGGCGATCTTTTGAACCCATGATGACGCTATATCTTACCGATCGGACTCGCCCAGAGGATATTCGAGAGGCGAAACGATCTGGCTTCATATTTGCAGTTAAGTATTATCCAGCTGGTGCCACGACGAATTCTGACTCAGGAGTTACAGACCTAAAGGCGCGCGGGAAAGTTTTTGAGGCACTGACCGATGTGGGTATGCCGCTTCTCGTTCACGGTGAGGTCACCGATCCTTCGGTCGATGTTTTCGACCGTGAGAAAAAATTTATCGATTCACAGCTCAGTTATCTTAAGGAAGAATTTCCGGGTATGAAGATTGTTCTCGAGCACATCACAACTGAGGATGCTGTGCAGTTTGTTGACGACGCTCCAAAAAATATTGCCGCAACGATAACCGCCCATCACCTTCTAATAAATCGAAATTCGCTTTTTGTGGGAGGTATAAATCCCCATCATTATTGCCTGCCTGTTGTCAAAAGAGAGAGACACAGATTGGCGTTACTCGATGCCGCAACTTCTGGTTCAGCAAAATATTTTCTTGGCACTGACAGTGCACCACATGAGCGAGCCACGAAAGAGAGTGCCTGCGGCTGTGCAGGAATTTACTCTGCACTGACCGCAATGGAGCTATACGCGGAGGCATTTGATTCGGTTGGAAAATTAGAGGCGCTCGAATGTTTTTCGTCAATCAACGGTGCGAATTTTTACGGGCTCGAGAGGAATAAACAAAAGGCGACCTTAAGGCGAAAAATTCGTCAGGTGCCGGAGGAGCTACCTTATCAGTCGGGCACCATCGTGCCTTTTCGAAGTGGGGGGGCTGTCGACTGGAGTTTCTCCCTTGATGAAATATAGAGATTATTTATAAGTGACTGATTTTAATAGTATACTTCGTTTTGGAAGTTAGCCGGGCAATCGCTGCCGAATAAATTCGCGCGGAGGAAAGTCCGGGCTCTATAGAGCGGGATGCCGGTTAACGGCCGGACGTCGCGAGACGATGGACAGTGCAGCAGAAAATATACCGCCCAAGATTTCTTGGGTAAGGGTGAAAAGGTGAGGTAAGAGCTCACCGCAATCCTGGTAACAGGGTTGGCAGTGTAAACCCCATCCAGAGCAAGACCAAATAGGGGGACAATGGCGTGGCTCGCGTCGTCTCCGGGTAGGTCGCTAGATTCAAAAGGTAACTTTTGAGCCAGATGAATGATTGCCTCTCGACCGATTGGTCGAAAGACAGAACCCGGCTTACAGGCTAACTTCTTCTCTCCTCTCTTCACATGCTTATTCGATGCAATGTCGTCCTGACATTCGTACATTCTGCTTCTTGACCTATTCCTCAAATTCACTTAGAGTGGGAAAAAGTAGAAAAATGTGGGAAATAATGGGTTATTTGCCTACGCAGGAGCGAAATTCAGTCGTGTTCCAGGGGGTTATGGGGATCAATCTTGACGCAAAAGGGCGTCTTTCAATTCCGAGAAAATATCGAGATCAGCTTACCTCAAGTCAAAATAATAAGTTAGTGCTTACTTCTCATCCGCATAGATGCTTGCTCTTGTACCCCTCTGATGCGTGGGAGCCGATTCGCGAAAAAATCACCCAATTTTCCAGTTTTGATGCAAAACTAAGCCTTTGGAAAAGGTTATTGGTTGGTTTTGCGGAGGAGATGGACCTGGATGCCTCCGGTCGAGTGACTATTCCTCCAAGTCAGCGTGAGTTTGCAGAGTTGAACAAAAGAGTCATGTTGGTGGGGCAGGGCAGTCACTTTGAGATTTGGGGGCAAGACGGTTGGGATAGGCAAATATCCGTCATTGATGATCATCCCTTTGAGATGCCTGATGGCATGGAAAATTTTTCTCTTTAGCCTTGGAAGAGTATTCGGTGACCTCAATTCGCACTGAGTCGGAGGGACACTTTTCAGTTCTTCTACACGAGGCCGTTGACGCGTTAAACGTGAGGTCGTCAGGCACATATCTAGATGGGACTTTTGGCCGGGGTGGTCACAGTAAAGAGATACTTAAAAAACTTGGCAAGGGCGGTCGCCTGATTGCAGTGGACAAGGATGCCGATGCCGTGCTCTCCGCTAATTCTTTGCCCGCGGAAAATTTTCATATTGTCCATGGGAGTTTCGCTGATATCACTCGAATCCTATCCGGTTATCAAATAGCTGAAATCGATGGTGTTTTGCTCGACCTGGGTGTCTCGTCTCCGCAGTTAAATGACGCAAGCCGTGGTTTCAGTTTTATGTCTGACGGCCCCTTGGACATGCGTATGGATGTCACCCAAGGCATGAGTGCTGCCAATTGGCTAAACGGTGCGAGCACCGATGAGATTACTCAAGTCCTGAAAGATTTTGGAGAGGAGCGATTCGCTAAGAATATCGCGCGAAAAATTGTCAAAGAACGACAGACATGTGAATTGGTGTCTACCCGACAACTAGTCGATATTGTGACCGATGCGATTCCAAAAAGGTATCAGGTATTAAAGAATCCGGCGACAAGAACATTTCAAGCGATACGTATTTTTATTAACCGAGAATTGGAGGACCTAGAGCAATTCTTGCAGGACGTGATATCACGGCTAAGCGTAGGCGGGAGGATTGTGGTTATCAGTTTTCACTCGCTAGAAGATAGGATCGTTAAAAGATTTTTTAAAAAGATATGTTCAATTGACGTTCCAGATCGTTTGCCTGTGAGGGCGAGTGAGTTGCCAAAGAGCATGTATCGCCAGGTTGGACGAGCAGTACGGGCCAGTAGTTCTGAGATATCTCGAAATGTCAGGTCTCGCAGCGCAATCATGAGGGTTGCTGAAAGGGTCACTGCGTGAAAGTCGCGTTGATATTTTTTGGTGGAATTCTCCTCTCGTCCCTTTCGCTCGTTGTGTCGAGACATGAGTCTCGCAAATTGGTTAACGAGATTGAATTGATGCGAGTCGCGGAGGCGCAAATTCGTGAGACGCAAAATAAGCTTCTTATAGAAAGAGGGTATTGGGGATCTCCATCGCGCATCGAAGAGCTCGCCGTCGCTCGCTTGAAAATGAAGTATCCCGGGCCTAAAGATGAGAGATTATTGATCGGCGTTACTAGGAGCGGTGCTGATGAATAGGCGTCCAAATACAGCCCTGAGTATCCGTTTCCCTGTGTGGCGAGCACGGTTCGTAGTTAGCCTATTTTTCCTTGGGTTCATCTCCTTAATTGCCAGAGCGTTCTACTGCCAAGGGGTGAATCACGAGTTTTTACAATCTGAGGCCGAGCTACGTTACGAAAGAACCAAGGAGCTTGTGGCGACGAGGGGTGTCATACGCGACAGGAATGGGGAGCCACTTGCGATCAGTGCTGAGGCTGCGAGCGTATTTGCGAATCCGTCTGAATTAAACCTCAAAGAGATTCCCAGAGAAAAAATAAAGGAATTGGCTCGGATTCTCGGTGTCGACCATGAAGTGCTTTCGAGGCGATTGGGCCAAACGAACCGAGAGTTTGTTTATCTTAAAAGACAGGTCGCACCGCAAACTGCTGAGAAAGTTATGTCGCTCTCGTTACCAGGAGTTGCGCTACAAACTGAATATAAGCGTTATTACCCTGGTGGTGACGCGTCAGCCCATTTAATTGGATTCACCAGTGTTGATCATGCGGGGCAAGAGGGGTTGGAATATTCCTATCAGGATTGGCTCGCCGGAAAACCAGGGAGCCTTAGAGTTATTCGAGATAGGCGTGGACAAGTCGTCGAGGAGCCAGCGACTTTGGCATCAGTGGAAAACGGAAAAGAGCTCGCCTTATCGATTGATCGCAATATTCAGTATTTGGCATTTAGGGAGGCCAAAAACGCGGCTCAAGAACATCAGGCAAAGTCGGCAAGCATCGTAGTCTTAGACGTACAGAGTGGAGAAATTTTAGCTCTTGCAAATTGGCCGAGCTACAATCCAAACAATCGGCAAACGTACAAACCTGAATGGACGAGAAATAGAGCAGTAGTTGATTTGTTTGAGCCAGGATCAACGTTGAAGCCATTTACAGTGGCTGCGGCTTTGGAAGATGGCTTAATTACGCCTAAGACCCTCGTAGACATCGAGGATGGGCGTTTACGATTTGGCAAATACACGATTAAGGACACTCATCCGGACGAGAGCTTGCTGACGGTTACAGAGATTATTCAAAAGTCGTCGAACGTTGGTTCGGTGAAGATCGCGATGATGTTACAAGCTGAGCGTTTGCGTAATTTACTGGCAAACTCTGGTTTCGGACGTGTGACTGGAAGCAAGTTTCCTGGAGAGGTATCTGGCCAGCTCCGTCCCCTAAGCGAGTGGAAGCCAATAGATCAAGCCACCGCATCCTACGGCATGGGTATATCGGTGAGCTTATTACAACTCGCGAGGGCTTACACAATATTTGCCACTGGCGGAAAATTATTACCAGTGTCACTCGAAAAAGCTAGAGGTGACATAGATGGTGAAAGAGTCATCTCTGAGAGGACTGCGAGCCAGGTGTTGACGATGCTAGAGCAGGTTACCCGGGAGGGAGGGACTGCGAGTTCCGCCGCAATACCCGGCTACAGAGTTGCTGGTAAAACGGGGACAGCACATAAACTTCTGGGTGGAAAGTATGCTGCAGATCTTTATTTGTCGTCTTTTGTTGGGTTGGCACCTGCGTCTGCCCCGAGGTTAATTGTAGCGGTCTCGGTAGATGAGCCAAAGGGTAAGAAATATTATGGCGGCCAGGTGGCTGCTCCAGCCTTTAAAAAGGTCATGGAGGGTGCCCTTAGAATAATGGGTGTGATGCCAGAGGTTCCCACTGAAACCCAAGAGGTTAAAGTAGTTACACCACCGGACAAGGTATGAAATTCTCCGAAGCCAAACGATTCCTTAAAAGCGAGTTGGCTGAAAAACACAATGATAATTACGGGAGTTTTCAAGCCGCTTTCAATGATCTTGGTGTTTCCTTCACAGGAGTTCAAATAGATAGCCGAAGAGTCTCAGATGGAGACGTTTTTTTTGCATATCCGGGTTCATCTCTTGATGGAAGAGACTATATAGACCATGCAGTGTCTCGAGGTGCTTCAGCCGTAGTTTGGGAGTCAATTGATCAAGTGAAGCCCGTGGCCGTTAACGTCCCAAATTTTGGCTGGAGGGAAATCCGAAAAATTGTTGGCCAGTTTGCGTCTCGATTTTACGGGAATCCCAGTCACTTATTAAAAATTTGTGCGGTCACTGGTACGAACGGAAAGACTACGTGCGCTGAGTGGATTGCTCAAGCATTAGTCAAACTCGGGCTGAACTCGGCGAGTATTGGTACATTAGGCATTCGGAGCTATGGCACCACCGTTGAACACGATTCCCTTTTGGGGCAAACAACGCCTGATGCGGTCACGCTTCAACAGGCGTTTCGTAAACTTGTCGATGGCGGGGTGAGTGGAGTGGCGATGGAAGCCTCGTCCCATGCTCTCGATCAAGGTCGACTAGATGGGACAGAGATAGACGTCGCACTATTTCACTAATCTAACGAATGATCACCTAGACTATCACGGTACGATCGATGAATATGGACTAGCTAAGTCGAGGTTGTTTTCTACACCGAATCTCTCTAAGTCGGTTCTCAATATTGACGATGAATTTGGAAAAGAGATTGCTGATCTGCTTCGTTCAGTTGGGCGAAATGTGGTGACGTACAGTTATGAAAATCCTTTAGCTGATGTGCGAGTAAAAAATTTATTCTTAGATGTATCCGGTGCAAAATTTGACTTGGTTACTCCCTGGGGCATAGGAGAGATCAACAGTTCTTTGATTGGTCGCTTCAATGTGCAAAATCTACTCGCTGTGACGTCGGTTCTTCTGAGTCTTGGATTTAAATTTCCCGAAGTCTGTAATGTGGTGAAAAAATTGCAGCCAGTTGACGGTCGTCTTCAAAAGCTCTCGGGTGGTTTCTCGCGCTCCGTGTTTATTGATTACGCCCATACACCCGATGCGTTGCGTCAAACGTTATCCGCCCTTAATTCAATCAAACAAAGTGACGCTAAATTAATTTGTGTATTTGGTGCAGGGGGCGGTCGAGATTCAACAAAGCGCTTCGACATGGGTGAGGCAGTTATCAAAGGTGCGGATGTCGCTATTGTTACCAGTGACAATCCAAGATTCGAGGATCCAAAAAAAATAATTTCAGACATTGTTGCCGATAATGTTGATGGCTATCTTATTGAAGAAAATCGAGAAGCCGCGATAAACCTGGCCATCGAGATGTCCGCCCCTGGGGACATCGTGTTGATAGCGGGCAAAGGTCATGAAAAATATCAAGATGTCAGGGGTAAAAAAATACCGTTTGACGATGTGGCGATATCGACCCAAGTTTTGAGAAGCATCGAGGGTGACTGCTCGGGAAGAGGAGTGTCTGTGAATGTTTGACATCGCTCGATACGCGAAGGAGTCCAAGACAAAATTGATCGGGCCAGAGAATACCGCCGTGTCGAATGTGTCGACTGACAGCCGGGCCGTAAAACATGGTGATTTGTACATTGCGATAAAGGGACCAAATTACGATGGCCATAGTTTCATAGCTGAAGCATCTCAAAATGGGGCGGTCGCCTGTATGGTTTCTCGTGTCCCGGATGGTCTTGGTAAAAGCGTTAAAAATTTGGCTTTTCTAGTTGTGCCTGATACGCGTGTGGGATACATCGAGCTGGCTAGATGGTGGCGTAATCAATTTTCACCTTTAGTCTTTGGTATTACTGGTAGCAACGGTAAGACAACGGTGAAAGATATGCTCGCAAAAGTGCTGCGGGCATCCTCTGAGGATGGTGCCGTTTTGGCTACAGAGGGTAATCTCAACAACGACATTGGTGTACCTCGAATGTTGCTTCGTCTTCGGGCATCACATCGCTTTGTCGTGTTGGAGCTTGGCATGAATCATGCGGGTGAGATGGGACTGTTGTCCAAGTTAGTCAGGCCAGATATTGCGCTAATTACGAATATTGGAACTGCGCACATCGGTGAGCTTGGCTCGCAGGACGCCGTCGCTAAGGCGAAGGCAGAGATTTTTACAGGGGTTCGGCAAGACGGAATAGTAATTTTGAATTCAGATGACGCGTATTTTGATTTTCTAAAGGATCAAGTTAAGGATAAGTCCATCATAACGTTTGGGTTCAACGATTCGGCGGATATTCGCGGTGAGGCACTCGACTCAAACAGGTTGAAGATTGTTAGTGATTTTTGTAACGTTTTGATCCGACCAAAAGTAAACGGTCAACATAATAAAATAAATATGCTGGCGACTATTGCCGCGACTAGCAAGTTAGGATTACCCCAATCTTCAACTCAGAAAGCGCTAGAAGAATTTTCCGGAGTAAAAGGGCGTCTAGAGGTGACCAGGCTGCATTCTGGAGCGATGTTGATAGACGACTCGTACAACGCTAACCCTGATTCGGTCAGTGCGGCGATTCGCTACACGGCCTCGATGAGCGGCACAAAAGTTTTTGTGTTCGGAGATATGGGTGAACTAGGGACCTTTGGTAATGCCATGCATGCAGCCGTTGGGATTGAAGCAAAGAGGAGAGGTTTTACGCACCTTTTTGGTATTGGAGAACTGTCACGGCTCGCTGTCGAGTCTTTTGGCAGCGGTGGCGAACATTTTTTATCTGGCAAGAAATTATGTGAGCGAATTTTAACGAGCCAAAGTCCTGGAAGTATTTTTTTAATCAAGGGCTCGAGGTCAATGCGGATGGAGCGATTTTGTTTGGCGCTAAAGTCCGGCACATGTGAATAAGGGTGTAGATAATGTTTTTGAGCTTAGCGCAGTATTTACAAGACTACTTCAGTGCATTTAACGTTTTTTCATACATTACTCTGCGCGCCGTTTTGGCGGCGTTAACGGCGCTATTGATATCTTTTATTTTGGGCCCGCGCATGATCCGAAAGTTAACGGCTTATAAAATTGGACAGACGATCCGAGAAGATGGGCCAAAGACGCATGAGGTAAAGACCGGGACGCCGACGATGGGCGGCGCGCTTATATTAGCGTCGACAATAGCGACAACGTTACTTTGGACGGATTTGTCGAACCGGTGGGTGTGGCTTGTCCTCATCGTGACTGCGCTATTTGGCCTTGTAGGATGGATTGACGACTATCGTAAGGTGGTTTTGAAGAGTCCACACGGGTTGACTGCAATTCAAAAATTTTCTGCTCAAGCATTGTTCGGTCTTGGAGCGGCTATATATATTGCTGTCTTCTCTGATCCGTTGCTGGTGATCCCATTTTTTAAAAATGCGGCTATCCCTCTGGGTGGGGTGCTATTCGCCATTTTGGCTTTTTTTGGTAATCGTGGGGAGCAGCAATGCGGTAAATTTAACCGACGGTCTGGACGGACTAGCAATCATGCCGTCGGTCATGATTGCTGCTGCACTCGCGGTGTTTGCTTATGTTGCCGGTCACTACGAATTCTCGAGATATCTTGCTTTTCCATATGTGCCAGGTGCGGGCGAGTTGGTTGTTTTTTGCGCTGCGTTAGCTGGATCTGGGCTGGCATTCTTATGGTTCAATGCGTATCCCGCCGAGGTGTTCATGGGGGATGTGGGCGCTTTGTCGATTGGTGCCGCGCTTGGTGTTGTTTCAGTTGTGATTCATCAGGAAATTGTCTTGTTTATCATGGCCGGCGTGTTCGTTGTCGAGACGCTATCTGTAGTGATTCAGGTCTTGTCTTTTAAGCTTACTGGCAAACGAGTATTCCGTATGGCGCCACTGCATCATCACTTTGAATTAAAAGGGTGGAAGGAAAATCAGGTGGTTGTTCGATTTTGGATTATCACCATGATGCTGATATTGATCGGCCTCTCGACGCTCAAGCTTAGATAAATATTCAAGTTTATCCTGTGGATACTTCATGATCACGACCTTTGGACAATGAGTTACAAGTTTCCCTTTGGCGATAGTGCACTGGTTTTGGGTGTAGGGAAGACGGGAGTCTCTGCTGTTCGTTGGCTTCTTAGTAGGGGGCTGAGGGTCTTTGTGTGGGACGCCGATCGAAATGCGATTGGTATATCCTCGATTATCGATGAGTTACCTGACGCTAAGGTATTTCTTGAAGATCTTTCCAAATTCGATTTTGAACAAGTGGACGTCGTTATTCCGAGCCCAGGGATTCCACTCGCTGACCTTCAATTGGAAAATCTAAATGAACAGAGTAAGCCAATTATTGGTGATATCGAAATTTTCATGTTTGAGAATAAAGAGCGAATGCGTGCTCATACAGTCGCTGTAACTGGCACCAATGGTAAAAGCACCGTCGTAAAGATGGTCGAGGCAATTCTAAATGGGCAGGGGAAAGATGCGATTGCCGTTGGAAATATTGGGGTACCAGTACTGGATATTTTGTATGCCATCGAACACGGCGAGAGGGCGCAGCCCGATGTATTTGTGATCGAGTTGTCAAGTTTTCAGATCGAAACACTACAGTCGATGGATTTTTCGGTGACTTCTATTCTTAATTTGTCCGAAGACCATCTGGATCGTTATCCCTCGTACTCCGATTACAAACAAACGAAGGGTCGGCTTTTTAATGGTGAGAGCCGAAAAATTGTTAACCGTGACGACGCGCCAGCCCGCGCTTTGTTGTCTCACGATCTTGCGGCGGGTAGTTTTGGTTTGGCAGCCCCTCAATCTGCCAGTGAGTGGGGAACTCGAGAGGTTATGGGGGAGCGTATGCTGTGCTGGGGAGATGTCGATATTTGCCCTGTCTCTCACCTCAGTGTTGGTGGTCAACATAACGTTCTAAATGCCTTAGCGGCACTAGCGATAGCTAATCAGGTTGTTGACATCGATGAAAAGGGAATAAGAGCGCTCGAGTTGTATGAGCCATTAAATCATCGTATGCAAATTGTTGGCAATATTCGAGGAATTACATTTTTGAATGATTCGAAAGCTACGAATGTTGGGGCGACTCTTGCTGCGATAACTGGTGTAAGCGGTCCATGTGTATTAATTTTGGGTGGCGAATCAAAAGGACAAAATTTTACGGAACTTAATCAAGTACTCTCAAAAAAAGTCTTATGTGTGGTTTTGATGGGTCGAGATGCAGGACTCATTCATGAGATGATCTCGGCCAGTGGCGTGTCGATTGTCGGTGTCTCGGATATGCGCGAGGCAGTTAAGGTCTCGCTCAATATGCTAGGCGATCGCGGTGTGGTTCTTTTGTCGCCAGGATGCGCCAGTTTCGATATGTTCGAAAACTATGCTCACAGAGGAGAAACATTTGCGAGAGAAGTAAACAGGATGTCTCTCTCATGATTGATCGAAAACTTTCAAATTCAGCGAGCAGTCAGCTCCAATCAAGACTTGGTTTTGATGAGATTTTATTTTGGTTGACGATTACTTTGTTGGGTCTAGGTGTAGTCATGGTGTTCTCTTCGTCGATCGCGCTTGCCGAAAATTCCGTTCTATCGGGGGGTAATCTTTACCAATACCTTACGCGGCATTTGCTGGCTTTATGTATCGGGGTATCCCTTGCGCTCGTTGCGACGCAAGTTTCCGTCAAGTATTGGCAAAACTTTGCTCCCCTCTTGTTCCTGCTAGGCCTCGTCATGTTGTTCCTGGTGTTGATTCCTGGGATAGGTCATGAGGCGAACTATAGCCGGAGGTGGTTTCGATTTGCCGGGTTAAGTTTTCAACCGTCCGAATTTATGAAGTTTGCAGTTGTCATCTATGCAGCTGACTACACGATTCGAAAAGCGTCACACATGTCGAGCATCAGGAACGGGTTTATGCCGCTGTTCGGCGTCATGCTTGTTACTGGAGTCCTTCTTTTACTCGAGCCCGATTTCGGTTCTTTCGTTGTAATTACCGCAATCGCGATGGGTGCACTCTTTCTTGGAGGCATGAATTGGAGATGGTTTGCTACCTTGACCGTACTGTTATGTGTGGCATTCGTGGCTTTAATCTTCAGTTCAGAATATAGAACGGAGAGGGTCTTCGGATTTATGAATCCATGGGCAGATCCTTTTAACACAGGGTATCAGCTCTCTCATGCATTAATGGCGTTTGGTAGTGGGGGTATTTTTGGAGTCGGGCTTGGTGGGAGTATTGAAAAATTATTTTATCTGCCAGAGGCTCATACGGATTTTATTCTCGCGGTAATTGGCGAGGAAATGGGTTTCGTCGGAGTCGCTCTCACCGTTGCAGCATTTGGATGGCTAGTCCTTCGTATGATAATGATCGGCAATCAAGCGGCTCGACTAGAGCGCTATTTTTCATCTTTGGTGGCCTACGGTGTGAGTGTATGGATTGGCGTGCAGTCTTTGATCAACATGGGGGTGAACGTTGGTTTGCTGCCAACCAAAGGGTTAACGTTACCCTTGTTGTCATTTGGCGGAAGTGGGTTGATGATGAATTGTTTGGCGATAGGGGTTCTTTTTAGGATTGACTATGAGAATCGTATTTTGATGAAAGGTATGAGTCTTTGAAGCCAAAGATTTTGATAACAGCAGGGGGTACTGGGGGACACATATTCCCTGCTTTAGCGATGGCTGATCGTCTTTCCAATTTGGGGTGGTCGGTCTATTGGATGGGGGGCACTCACGGGCTCGAGGGCCGGCTCGTCCCCAAAGACAAGTACCCGACGTTGTTGTTGAATTTTTCGGGTGTTCGGAAAAAAGGTGTTTCGCGCTTGTTGCGTCTCCCTTTTGATCTCATAAGGGCGATTTCCGTAGCGCTTATTTTTATTTTAAAAATGAAGCCAAATGTTGTTTTGGGTTTTGGTGGCTACCCCAGTATTCCCGGCGGAGTTGCTGCTGTCCTTGCGCGTGTCCCTTTGGTTATTCATGAGCAGAACTCGGTACCAGGTTTGGCTAATAAATTATTATCAAAGTTCAGTAAAACAATTTTTCTTGGTTTTCCGAGTGTGCTGAACGGCGGAGTATTTGTTGGTAATCCCATAAGAAAAAGTTTTAATGACATGATGTCCCCAATGGGTAGATACAGTGGGAGAACTGGCCCTATTTGTTTGCTGGTAACCGGAGGTAGCCTTGGAGCCCGGAAATTTAATGAATTGGTCCCACTTGCTATCTCGAAAATGCCAGCCCTCTTAAGACCGATAGTTGTCCATCAAGCAGGCGGCGGTAATTCGACGCTTGTCTCGAATCTTTATGAGCAGTATGGTGTTGAGGCGCGGGTGGTTGAATTTTTTGATGACATGGCTGCCGAGTATGCCGTCTGTGACTTGGTCATATCTAGAGCAGGTGCCCTATCAGTATCGGAAATCGCGACAGCTGGTGTTGCCAGCATTTTGATACCTTATCCATTTGCAGTTGACGATCATCAAAGAGTGAACGCAAGCCACCTTGAGAAAATTGGCGCGTGTCTTTTGCTGGATGATAAAGATCTCACCGCTGATCATTTATCGAATCTTTTATCGACGTTAACGCGGGAGCAGTTGCGAGACATGGCTGGTTCAGCACAGAAATATTCATCCGCGAGAGCCGTTGATGACATGTGTGCACGTCTTGAGGAGATGTTTCGTTGAAACACAAGGTTAAGTCAATTCATTTCGTCGGAATTGGTGGGTCTGGCATGAGTGGTATTGCTGAAGTGTTGCACAACCTTGGGTTCTGTGTGTCGGGGTCTGACTTACGATCATCGCATTCTACCGAGCGATTGAGGAATCTTGGCATCAAGATTTTCATCGGTCATTCAGGAGGGAATGTTGAGGGCGCAGATGTTTTGGTGGTCTCGACCGCCGTCGGTAAAGGGAACCCTGAAGTCGAGTACGCAAAAAAACAAAGCATACCGGTCGTGCCACGAGCCGCGATGCTAGCTGAATTAATGCGATTTAAAAGTGGAATCGCAGTTGCAGGAACACACGGCAAGACCACAACTACGAGCTTGGTCGCGAGTATACTCGCCGAGGGGGGGTTAGATCCGACTTATGTCATTGGCGGCAGACTCGAGTCTGTTGGGGCCAATGCGAAGCTTGGGGCGGGGGACTTCATCGTCGCGGAGGCGGACGAGTCTGATGGATCTTTCCTTCATCTTAGTCCGACAATGTGCGTCATAACTAACATCGATCACGATCACCTTGAGACGTACGATCATAACTTCGATCGACTCATCCAGGCGTTTAATGACTTCGTATCACATATCCCTTTTTACGGTTGCGCTGTCATGTGCATTGATGACATCGGAGTCAGGCAGCTATTGCCGAGACTATCGAGACAGGTCGTAACATACGGTTTTTCAGCAAATTCAGAGGTCCGCGCATTACAGGCGAGCTACTCCGGTGGTGCGATGAGTTTTATCGTGCGACGTAAGTTAAAAGCTCACAAAAAAGAGTATCCAGACCTCAACATTCGCTTGAATTGTCTGGGCAGGCACAACGTGCTGAATAGTCTCGCAGCAATTGCGGTGGCGACTGAGTTGGGAATTGGCGATGACGTTATTTGCCGTGCGTTAGAGAAGTTCCAGGGGGTCGGGAGAAGGATGCAGCATTTGGGAGATATCGTTTTGGGCGGTAAAACGGTCAAGTTGATCGACGACTATGGCCATCATCCCAACGAGGTGGCGCCGACCCTTGAGGCAATTAGAGAGGCTTACCCGGATAGAGAAATCACATTAGTCTACCAACTACATAGGTTTTCTAGGACCAGAGATTGCTTTGATGATTTTGTAAGAATTTTGAGTAAAGTCGACTCGCTGATCTTGACAGAAATTTATGGGGCTGGAGAACCCCCGATACCTGGTATTACTACTGATAACTTGGCCAGCTCGATCCAGATGACATCTAAGGTCAAACCGATCTGCGTTAAAGATTTTGACGAACTGATCGAAGTGCTTCCTGAGGCGATCAGTGACAGAGGGGTCCTGGTCACGATGGGTGCTGGGTCGATTGTTCAGGTGCCCGCGCTACTCGCCACCCAGCTAAGTACCTCTCGGGATGACGGTGTTGTAGGCTTGCCCAGGTGAGTATAGTCGTGAAAATTGAATCTCGAGTTCAGACCAATGTACCGATGTGGAAAAAAAATACCTTGAGAATTGGTGGGGATGCGGCTTTCGCATATTCGCCATCTTCCGAGTCAGATTTGGTTGCTTTCCTTAAGTCTGGCCAACACCTGGATTCTCCTTTTTTATTTTTGGGGCTAGGCAGTAATTTGTTGGTTAGAGATGGTGGATTTCCAGGGCTAGTGATTTACACGCACAGAGGGCTCTCTGATCTACGCATTTCGGATGTTGGGGGCGAGAGATTGATCTACGCGAGTGCTGGAGTCCCAGTTCCCAAGCTCGCTCGCTTTGCTGCGACCAAGGGTTTCCATGGGGGCGAGTTTATGGCAGGCATTCCTGGGACTGTTGGAGGAGCATTGACGATGAACGCGGGGTGTTACGGGCAAGAGACATGGGATCATATCGAGAGCGTGAAAACCGTAACGCGAGAGGGAATAGTGCGACAAAGGCTGCCCTCAGATTTCTCTGTTTCGTACAGATGCGTGAAGCCAAATTTTGATGGTGAGGAATTTTTTTTAGGTGGAACGTTCCGTTTCAGTTTGGGTGACTCAGATCTATCCAGGGAAAAAATCAAGGATCTTTTGAGGAAGCGTGTTGCGGAACAGCCTTTAGGTCAACCAAATTGCGGCTCCGTATTTCAAAATCCGAACGGGTACTACGCGGCTAGGCTTATCGAGGAATGCGGTTTTAAGGGGAGATCGATTGGTGGAGCGAGTGTTTCGACTAAACACGCAAATTTCATCGTAAACTGCGGGGGTGCGACCAGTCGGGATGTTGAAAACCTGATGATTGAAATAAAGAAAACCGTTAAGAGACGGTTCAAGATTGATTTACAAACAGAAGTCAGGGTAGTCGGAGAGAGCCTTTGACAACCGCATTTAATTCAAGTCGTGTTGGTGTGTTGTTCGGCGGGCTCTCCTCCGAGAGAGAGGTATCACTTCGTTCTGGTGTGGCGGTTTACGAAGCTCTAGAGCGTCAAGGGGTACATGCCCGGTTGGTCGATACCGGCACAGAGAATTGGCACGAACAAATTACTGACATTGACAGAGCAATCGTCATGCTGCATGGACGAGGTGGAGAGGATGGTTCGATACAAGGCTATCTCGATACCATAGGGATGCCATACACCGGCAGTGGTGTCGCAGCATGTGCGCTAGCAATGGATAAGATCAGATCAAAAATTGTTTTTGAGCATAGCGGCGTTCCGACGCCCAGTTTTTGTGTTGTGCGATCCGTCGATGACCTCTCGGATTTTATGGTCGGTGAAGATTATCCGGTCATTATTAAGCCCTCCAGAGAGGGCTCAACCATTGGGATTACGAAAGTTTGCTCCGCGGATGAACTCGAGACAGCTTTCGAGCACGCGTTGAAGTATGACAGCGATGTTTTAGTTGAACATTTCGTTGAGGGTGACGAGTTGACTGTCGCTATTCTCGATGGAATTGCTTTGCCAGTGGTTCGGATAGTTGCGCCCAATAATAACTATGACTACGAAGCGAAATATCACTCCAGTGATACGAAGTATTTTTGTCCCTCTGGACTCGAAGAGAGTGTTGACGTCAAAGTGCAAGAAATGGCAATGAGAGCTTTTCGAAGTCTTGAATGCAGTGGTTGGGGCAGGGTCGATATTCTGTTAGATAAAAATCATCAGCCTTGGGTTCTTGAGGTTAACACCGTGCCGGGAATGACAGACCACAGTCTCGTACCTCTCGCCGCGAGAGCGGCAGGGTTATCGTTTGATGAACTTGTACTAAAGATATTGTTAACTACAGATGTGGCATAACTACCGTCTTTTAAACAAGATATGCGCGCTGCTATGGCTAGGATCGACAACGTATCTCCTATTATCAGGGGCAGTGTTTTTGATGAACACTGATTACTTCGACGTTGATGTCATCAATGTGCGCGGAGACGTTCAGCATCTAGAAGCAGACGGCTTAAGATCTACCATAGTCAAGAACTTTAAAGGTGGATTCTTGAACTTGAATTTGAATGCGGCCAAGGGCGCATTAGAGGAAATTCCGAGGATTGAATCGGTCGAGATAACACGAGATTGGCCTAGGTCGCTTACAGTTTATGTCAAGGAAAGAAAAGAGATTGCGCGCTGGGAGCGTGGTGGGTTGTTGGATTCTGGCGGGGTCCTTTTTGAAGTTCCCTCAAGTAAGGTTCTGCCCATGTTGTCCGGTCCTCCTAACTCGCATGAAACAGTGGTTCGTGAATATCTGAAGCTTGACCGTCTGTTGCAGGGTTCTGGCCTTAGTCTGGAGTACTTGGGTCTAAGCGACGAGCGCTCTTGGTTAGCTCGTCTGAGAGGTGGGCCGACACTCGCGCTTGGAAAAGAAAATCTAGAGCCTCGTTTCCTCCGGTTTATGAGGTTTTTGCCAGAGGTGGAGAAATCCCTGGGAAGAAAAGTTGACTACATTGATTTGCGTTACGCGAACGGTTTTTCTGTAAGCTCTACAGTTTATTAATCCCCTAGTCTGAGTTGATTGTGATATGGAATGGGCGAAAAACAATACGAAGAATAAGGTCAGAGAGAACTCCAATGTCATAGTTGCGCTCGATATTGGGACTTCAAAAATCGCAGCGGTTGTCGCATTGGTGACTGACGATGGGGGATACGAGGTAATCGGTTTGGGCAGTGCGTCCTCCAGAGGAATGAAAAAGGGCGTTGTAGTCAATATTGAATCCACGGTTAGTGCGATTCAGCGGGCTCTGGAGGAAGCAGAGCTCATGGCAGACTTCAAAATCAAGCAGGTGTGGACCGGTATTGCCGGAAGCCATATTAAAAGTTTCAATTCTCACGGTATGGTGGCGGTCAAGGACCATGAGGTCACGCAAGCTGACATTGATCGCGTCGTTGAGACCGCTAGAGCGATTCCGATTGCATCTGATCAACAAATCCTTCACGTCTTAAATCAAGAGTTTGCAATCGACGGGCAAGAGGACGTTCGAGAGCCGCTCGCGATGTCGGGGTTGCGGTTAGAGGTCAAGGTGCACATTGTCACTGGCGCTGTTTCTGCTGCGCAGAACATATTGAAGTGTGTTCGACGTTGTGGACTTGAGGTCTCTGACCTTGTTCTGCAACCCCTAGCGTCTGCGCGAGCGGTTCTATCAGACGATGAAAAGGATCTCGGAGTGTGCCTTATAGACATTGGCGGCGGAACGAGTGACATCGCGATTTTTACTCAGGGGGCAATAAGACACACCGCGGTATTACCGATTGCAGGAGATCAAATAACAAACGATATTGCAATGGCATTCCGAACACCAACTAAGGATGCGGAAGATATTAAGAGACGCTTTGGGTGCGCGCACCGAAGCTTGGCAGATTCTAATGAGGTAGTCGAAGTTCCTAGCGTTGGAGATCGCCCGACCAGGAAGTTATCTAGACAGATGTTATCCGAGGTGATTGAGCCCAGGGTGGAGGAATTGTATTCGTTGGTGCTCGCTGAAATTCGTCGTAGCGGTTTTGAGGAGCTCTTGTCTTCGGGTGTGGTCATTACGGGTGGTAGTAGCGCGATGGAGGGTATGGTCGAACTTGGGGAGGAAGTATTACACATGCCGGTGCGTTTAGGCACGCCGGCGTATACGGGGTCATTGTCGGAAGTGTTGCGGAACCCAAGATATTCAACATCAGCAGGCCTTCTTGAGACTGGGGTCTCCCAGCTTGAGAAAGAGAAGGTCGACAAAATTAAAAATGGATCTGTGAAAGAGGTGGCATCAAAAATGAAGCGATGGTTCCAAAAAAATTTCTAAGAGATCAATGTAGTAACGGTCAGTCTAAGTTGTTATCATGTGCAACAAAAGCGAGGGCAAGTTGATATGTTCGAAATCGTAGACGCAAAGTCGCAAGAGGCCGTAATCAAGGTGATTGGTGTTGGTGGTTGTGGTGGAAATGCGGTCGATCACATGATTGAAAAAGGTGTGGAAGGTGTTGAGTTCATCTGTGCAAATACCGATGCTCAAGCCCTTGCCAAGAACAAAGCGGATCGAATCGTGCAACTTGGTGTAGGAATCACCAAAGGATTGGGGGCTGGCGCTGACCCAAGTGTTGGGAAACAATCTGCGATCGAGGATAGAGAAACGATAGCGGACTTGATTGACGGAGCCGATATGGTGTTTCTCACGGCAGGCATGGGAGGCGGAACTGGAACCGGAGCGGCACCCGTATTTGCTGAAGTTGCGAAAGAACTTGGCGTTCTGACTGTTGCGGTGGTGACCAAACCCTTTCTTTTTGAAGGCAAGCGTCAATCTGTAGCGGCAGAGGGGCTTGAGGCCCTAACTCAAAATGTGGACTCGTTAATTGTGATCCCAAATGAGAAGTTAATGGATGTGTTGGGTGATGACGTGTCGATGTTGGATGCATTTAAGGCGGCCAACGACGTTTTATTGGGCGCTGTATCTGGAATTGCTGAGGTCATAAAATGTCCGGGATTGGTCAATGTAGACTTTGCTGATGTGCGGACCGTGATGTCAGAGATGGGTATGGCAATGATGGGGTCTAATGTAGCTAGCGGTGAGGATAGGGCGAGAAAGGCGGCTGAGGGCGCTGTCGCGAGTCCTCTACTAGAAGGAGTTGATTTGCACGGCGCTCGAGGCGTCCTTGTCAACATAACCTCCGGACTCAACCTTAAGATGAAAGAAGTGCATGAGGTCATGGAAACAATACGGAATTTCACCGCAGAGGACGCCACTGTTATCGTCGGAACGGTGATAGACGAGGGATTAGAGGATCAGGTTCGAGTTACCATCGTGGCGACGGGCATAGGATCAAACGTAAGGAGGTCCACACAACCGTTGTCGGTCTTGCGTACAGGAACTGATGACGCTGTTTCTGAGGTAGCGAGCGATAGTGAAAATGTGCCAGCGGTTATTAGGCGCAGGGGCCGACAGGGCACCTTAGATGCGTTGAAGCGTGATGGTGTCGAGGATCTAGACATTCCAGCGTTTCTTAGGCGGCAAGCTGATTAGACGAGAATGAAATTCCTCTATCCTTGGCCGGCAGCAGATTATGTGAAATAATCACGGAACATATAAAGCTTCGTCACATGATCAGGCAACGAACATTAAAAAATCTCGTCAAAGCAACAGGGGTCGGCCTCCACACGGGAAAAAAGGTTTCGCTTACGTTGCGGCCAGCAGCTCCTAATACGGGAATCGTTTTTAGGCGCGTTGACTTGAACCCCATTGTTTCGATTGAGGCAAACCCCTTTTCGGTTGTTGATACAAGATTGTCGTCCTGCCTAGAAAAGGACGGGGTCAAAGTGCAGACGGTCGAGCATCTTATGTCCGCGCTATGTGGACTGGGAATTGATAATGCGTTTATTGATCTCACTTCACCCGAGGTCCCGATTATGGACGGCTCGTCCTCGCCCTTTGTCTTCCTTATCCAGTCTGCAGGCGTAGAGGAACAATCCTCATTTAAGAAATTTATCAAAGTAAAGCAGTCTGTCAGAGTTGAATCTGGTGATAAGTGGGTTGAATTTAAGCCTTATGATGGTTTTAAGATCGACTTCGCTATTGATTTTCATCATCCAGCATTTGCTGAAAAAAACCTCTCTGTTGAGTTGGACTTTAAAACTGTGTCGTACACTAAAGAGGTGAGCCGGGCGCGCACTTTTGGGTTTATGCAGGATGTGGAAATGCTAAGGTCTCAGGGATTGGCACTAGGAGGCAGCTTTGATAATGCGATCGTCATGGATGAATATCGTATTTTGAATTCTGGCGGTTTGCGTTACGAGAATGAATTCGTGAAACATAAGGCGCTTGATGCCATCGGTGATCTTTACCTGCTTGGACGCCCTCTTATTGGGGCCTTCTCCGCTTACAAATCCGGGCACGAGCTGAATAATTTGCTACTCAGAAAACTAATAGAGACTGAGAGCGCATGGGAGCAAATCGAGTTTTCAAAGACCTCTAGTGTTGATGGAGTCGTCTTTTCAAGCCTTCAAATTGCCTGAGTTAATTGCAGACTCCTGACTCTTTTGGTCGGTGAGAGATCGATCACAGTCTAAGATCTACAGTTGACCGACCAGCCTTATCAGTAGCGAAGTATTTTTTTCATATCACCAATCGCGTTTCGAGCGGCGGTGGAAAGCTTTTTTGTTTGGCCCCCTCGCACGCTAGTCGAAGGTGGTAATGGTTTGACCTTGATTGTAATTTTTCTTGTTGTTCTAGTTTGTAGCAGTTGCTGATATCGTGGAATCATTTGTCTTAGCCGTGCTGCGGCCGTGCCATTATTAGTGTAGATCGTTGCAGTAGCGCCTGACGTGGATGTATGGGCAATCAGGCGCCTGATGTTATTTGGGATGTGCTCCATCAGGTCCTTCTCGAGCTTCTGTTCCTCGCTTATTCTTCCCTGAAGAATCTTTAGAACTGGCGAAGTTGAGATGATTTTTGATATGTGGGTCGTCAATGTTTCTGTTAATCGTTATTGTCGTTTTTCGCGGCCGTGTTGGGCGTTCTCAAGGCTTAGAGTGTAACCTCATCAGTAGTTCGCTCATGGTAGACTAATTGATTAATTAAAACAGTCCCACAAAGTTCAGATAATGTTCTCCAAAATGTTAAAAGGTGTTTTTGGAAGCCGGAATGATCGGCTCCTAAAATCCTACGCAAAATCAGTTGCAGCGATCAATGCTCTGGAGGAGGGATTGAAAAGCCTTCCCGACATAGATTTAAAAAATAAAACTTCCGAACTCCGAGGGCGAATCTCGGAAGGTGAATCGCTTGACGACATATTGGTAGAGTCCTTTGCAGTAGTTCGAGAGGCCAGTAGGCGCGTTCTGGGTATGCGTCACTTTGATGCGCAACTTCTCGGGGGAATCGCGCTACATTCTGGAAAAATTTCGGAGATGCGCACTGGAGAGGGAAAAACGCTCGTTGCTACTTTGCCGGCGTATCTCAATGCGCTGTCAGGAAAGTCCGTCCATGTAGTCACCGTTAACGATTATTTGGCGAAGCGCGATGCCGATTGGATGGGAGCGGTTTACGAGTTTTTGGGTTTGAGTGTCGGCGTTAACCTCTCTGGTCAGGATCACGAGACAAAGCACAAGGCCTACGCGGCGGATATTACTTACGGTACGAACAATGAATTTGGCTTTGATTACCTTCGAGACAACATGGTATTCCAAACGCAGGATAAGGTGCAAAGAGACTTATCCTTCGCGATTGTTGATGAAGTCGACTCCATATTAATAGATGAGGCGAGAACACCACTGATCATCTCTGGGCAAGCTGACGACAATACTGACCTCTACACGAAAATCAATAAGATCGCTCCTCAGTTGAGTATATCGAAAACGGAGGGAGATGAGGGTGATTTCACCGTTGACGAAAAGGCGCATCAGGTTATTTTGACCGAGGGCGGGTATGAGCGAGCCGAGGAATTGCTCTCCCGAGCTGGGTTGTTGCAATCTGGAGAGGGGCTATATGACCCGTCTAATATCTCGCTAATTCACCACCTCTATGCAGCCCTCAGGGCACATCATCTCTTCTTCCGCGATCAACATTACGTTGTGCAAAACAATGAAATTATTATTGTTGACGAATTTACTGGTCGATTAATGTCTGGCAGGCGATGGTCTGATGGACTGCACCAGGCAGTGGAAGCGAAAGAAAATGTGGTAATTCAGAAAGAGAACCAAACGCTAGCCTCAATAACATTCCAAAATTATTTTCGAATGTACGACAAGTTGTCTGGCATGACTGGAACCGCAGATACTGAGGCATATGAGTTCCAGCAAATTTATGGTTTGGAGACCGTTATTATTCCAACCCATAAGCCGATGGTCCGAGATGATCGTATGGATCAGGTTTATAAAACTAGCAAGGAGCGCTATGACGCCGTGTTAGCAGACATCAAAGAATGTTATCAAAAGGGACAACCGGTACTGGTAGGAACTACTTCGATCGAAAATTCCGAACTCATTTCAAAATTGTTAGATAAGGAAAAACTACCCCACCAAGTATTGAATGCGAAGCAGCATGAGCGAGAAGCGGAGATCGTAGCCCAAGCGGGCCGTTCTAAGATGATCACCATCGCGACGAACATGGCGGGTCGTGGCACGGATATTGTGTTGGGTGGTAGCAAAACAGAGGGAGAAGATTCTGCCATATGGCTACAACGACAAGAGGAGGTTTTGGCGGCTGGAGGATTGCACATCATTGGCACTGAGCGCCATGAGTCTCGAAGGATAGACAATCAACTCCGGGGACGATCAGGCCGGCAGGGAGATCCCGGCTCGTCGAGATTTTATTTGTCGCTAGAGGATCCGTTGTTACGGATTTTCGCGTCCGATCGAGTTTCAGCAATTATGGATCGTTTGAAGCTGCCGGAGGGAGAAGCGATTGAGCATTCTTGGGTGACGCGGGCAATTGAAAACGCGCAGAGGAAAGTTGAAGGCCGTAATTTCGACATCAGGAAACAACTTTTAGAGTTTGACGATGTTGCCAATGATCAGAGGGGAGTCATCTATGAGCAAAGAAACGACATCCTTGATTCAACCGATGTTTCGCACGCTGTCACGACGATGAGAGAAGAGGCACTAAGCGATGTGATATCGACTTTCGTGCCGCAGGATAGTCTGGAAGAGCAATGGGATATTGCTGGTTTAGAGGCTTCTTTAAAGTCGGACTACACACTAGAATTGCCCATCAAATCGTGGATCGAGAGCTTGGATGAGGTTGAGTCAGAAGCCGTAGTGTCGAAAGTCATCAGCGAGGCAGGAGAGTTCTATAGATCTAAAATGAGCGACGCGCCAGAGGAGGCGGTGCATCAGTATGAGAGATCTGTCATGTTGCAGAGTATTGATTCTCACTGGCGGGAGCATTTAGCGGCCTTAGATCACTTAAGGCAGGGCATTCATCTTAGAGGTTATGCCCAAAAAAACCCCAAACAAGAGTACAAGCGAGAGGCGTTTGAACTATTTTCACTCTTGCTGCAAACCGTCAGAAATGAAGTCACAAAGATTCTGATGAGTGTTCGAATTAGAAGTGCTGATCAAGTTGAAAAGGTGTCACAACAGTCCGGTGCTGTCAGTAACGTGTCCTACAATCACTCCGCCGATAGTGCTACGGGCGGGCAGCAGGGGCCTGTTGGTTCTCCAGGAACCCCGATTATGAGATCTCAGCAAAAAGTTGGGCGCAACGAGCCATGTCCGTGTGGTTCAGGTAAAAAATTCAAACATTGTCATGGAAGACTTGTTTGAACATGAAAATGCGCGATTCGGTTGAGGATATCGGTACAAGCTTTCCGATAGACGGAGTCTCGTTTGGGGCGATTGCCTCTGGGATCAAAAAAACAAACAGGAAAGACCTTTTACTGATTGCCCTAAAAGAGGGGTGTGTCCTTGCGGGAGTATTTACATTAAACAAGTTTTGTGCAGCTCCAGTTCAGATCTGCCGAGCGAGGCTCAAGGACGGCGCTAGTATAGGCGCGTTAATTATCAATACGGGAATTGCGAATGCAGGTACGGGCGCGGAAGGCTTGGCAACAGCACAACTTATCACTGATGAGGTTGCCCGGCTTCTAAATATTCCCAGAGAAAGCGTATTACCGTTCTCGACCGGAGTCATCATGGAGCAACTTCCAGCTGAGAGAATACTCAGGGCGCTTCCGACCTGCGTGGATAGGCTGGGGACAGATGATTGGGCTGATGCCGCAAAAACAATTTTAACGACAGACCTGGTGTACAAGCTAGCGTCAAAAAAATTTCAAATTCAAAATTTTTTCGGGCATGTGACAGGAATTGCAAAGGGCTCGGGCATGATCAAGCCCAATATGGCAACGATGCTAGCTTTTGTTGCAACTGATATAGGAGTTGAAGAAAGCCTCGCGAAAAAAATCGCTAAATATGCAGCAGATAGATCGTTTAACTGTATCTCGGTCGATGGTGACACATCCACAAATGATAGTTTTGTTTTTATTGCGACTGGTAGGGCTGCTTATCCGAAAATAACCGATGAATCTTCAGAGGCTTACAAGACTTTACGAAACAATGTCACCGATGTGTGTCAGGTCCTCGCGAAGAAGATCGTGATGGATGGTGAAGGTGCAACGAAGTTTATCGAAATTCGAGTGAATGGTGCCCGTGATCGGTCGGATGCGAGGAAAGTTGCCTTTTCGGTCGCCAATTCGCCTCTTGTTAAAACAGCCTTCTTTGCCAGTGATCCAAATTTAGGTCGAATCATGTCTGCTATCGGGGCAGCGGATGTGGCAGATCTAAATGTGTTGAATGTCTCATTATTTATTGGAGACGTTATTGTTGCTAAGGATGGCGCCCCTGCACCGTCTTACGCAGAGGATCAAGTCAAACCCATCATGTCGGGGAAAGAAATCACGGTAACGATCGAGTTAGGGATGGGCAGCGAAGAGGCGAGAGTATGGACTTGTGATTTGTCTTACGATTACGTCAAGATTAACGCAGAGTATCGGAGTTGATGGTGTCAGATCTCAATTTGCTGATGTCTAGGTTGGAGAAGATGCTTGATCGAGTGGAGCGATTGTTGCCGTCGGGTCAGGAGCCCATTGAATGGAAACGGGCGCTTGCTTGCCGGTGGCGCCGTCAAGGGCATTCCGGTTATTTGCAGGAAGTCTCGATTCCGCATCGAATTAGCTTGAGAGATCTGTACGCTATCGATGATCAAAAGAAGTTGTTGGACCTTAACACTCGGCAGTTTCTATTTCGGTACCCCTACAACAATATACTTCTGACAGGTTCCAAAGGCACTGGTAAGTCATCTCTGATTAAGGCCCTCCTCAATAAATATTCAAAAAACGGTCTTAGATTAATCGAGGTCGACAAATCTGACCTGCACCAGCTTCCGGAGATTATCGAAACCATCTCCAATGAACAATATCGATTTATGATTTTTTGTGATGATCTTTCGTTTGGTTCTGATGACGATGCGTACAAGTCGTTAAAAGTCGCGTTGGATGGTTCTGTGGCTGGTTCATCGGAAAACGTAATGATTTGTGCGACCTCTAACCGACGTCATTTGATGCCTGAATACATGACGGATAATTTGGAAACCAAGTACCGAGGAGAGGAAATTCATGCAAGCGAGAACGTCGAAGAGAAGATTTCGCTGTCTGAAAGATTTGGTCTTTGGATCCACTTTGATGGTTTTACCCAAGATGAGTATTTGAAGATCGTGACGTATTGGGTGAAAAAGCTATCTTCCGGATCTATCAAGCCGACTGATGATGTGATTCGGCGCTCCTTGCAGTGGTCATTAGAGCGTGGTTCGCGAAGCGGTCGTATTGCTTACCAATTCGCAAGAAACGAAGTTGGCTCGGAATTGATAAGACAGAAAAAACAGATTCGTTAAGTTCGTTGTAGCATGATTAAAGTCGTAGCGGCTGTACTGGTCAATTCCAATTCAGAGGTGCTTTTGGCTCAGAGGCCAGAAGGTAAAGTTTTCTCTGGTTTTTGGGAATTTCCAGGTGGCAAAATTGAATCCGGTGAATCGCCTCGTGACGCTCTTTCGAGAGAGCTGTCAGAGGAAATTGGAATAAAGATAGAGAATCCACGAGAGTGGATTTCACGAACTCATCAATATCCTCATGGTACGGTGAATATTCAGTTCTTTCGAGTAACCGATTGGAGCGGAGTCCCTCGAGGTCGTGAAGGACAGGCTTTGAGTTGGGAGTTGCCTCAAAAAATTGGTGTTGAGCCGCTTCTTGGACCAAATGTTTGCATTCTTCAAGCGCTCACATTAAAGGACGAGTATCTAATTACCCACGCCACTGAGTTTGGCGTATCAAATTTTCTTGAGCAACTCCAGAGAGTGACGTCATCGGGTAATCGTCTCATTCAAATTAGGGAAAAAGGTTTGGTAGGGTCGAAGCTAAAGGAATTTTGTGAACAAGCGGTCTCTATCATTCGCGAACGAGAGGATAATATTGTTTTGGTTAATGACGACGTGGCCCTTGCTCGTTCGGTTCGCGCAGATGGAGTCCACTTTACTTCCAATTCATTGCGCTGTCTCGGCAAAAGACCAGACATAGGTTGGTGTGCGGCCTCGTGTCATAACATTGACGACTTGGAAAAAGCAAGCTCATTGGGATTGGATTTTGCGGTGTTGAGCCCAGTTAAAACGACTCCATCACATCCTGATGCGAATCCACTCGGTTGGGATCAATTTTCCCACATGGCGAATCACTCGAATATTCCCGTTTACGCCCTTGGGGGCATGGTTCCAAGTGACCTTTCAGATGCATGGAAATCTGGAGCTGCCGGTGTGTCGCTGATGAGGTCAGCTTGGAACTGACCCGTCTGGGTCGTCGATAAAAGATTCATCTTCCTCGATGGCGTACCTATCGGTTGCCCAGTTTCCTGTGTCTACTAATTTGCATCGCTCGGAACAAAAAGGACGAAATTTCGAGGTTGGCTGCCACGTTACAGAATTTCCACATGTGGGACAAATGACTATGGTTTTGGGCATGGTTTTTGTCAATTCTTATCCTGCCGCGAAATCTCAAGATACATTCGATGTAGTTTTTTCACCTGCTCTATGAGACTTTGTTTGTCGGCATTATTGGTGATCATGTCTTCAGCGATTAATTTCCGTTCCTCTCGGGAAGCTTGGGTATCAATTATTTTCATGATCATATCTTTGTTGAGGTTACTTCTCTGGCTTACTCTTTCGATCTGTAGTTGCTCATCACAATCAACGACAAGGATCCGATTAATGAACGGGTAAGCCCCCTTCTCTGTTAACAGCGGAATTACCACTACTGCATAAGAGTCAATGTGGTCTTTTAATGCGAGTACGACCATATCTCTAATTTTTGGGTGAAGTATTTTTTCTAATTTTTCTTTTGCACTGATGTCATTGAAGACCAGGTCTCGGAGGACACTTCGGTTGATTAGCCCATCCTCTAATATTTCTTTCCCTAGAACCCGCTGTATTTCTTTTATGGTCGACGAATCATGGTTTGTAAGCTCACGAGATATCACGTCTGTGTCGATTACGTGTGCTCCTAGAGTCGCGAATGTATCAGACACGAGGGTTTTACCTGATCCAATACCACCAGTCAGTCCTACGATCAGCCGGTCAGACACGTCAGTTAGATATTTTTGACGTGAGTTTCACGGATTTCACTGATTTATCTTTCGTCTGAAGAATTTCCATATAGTAACCATCAATTTGTATCGAAATTCCTGTTTCTGGAATTTGTTGCAAGTGTTCCAAAATTAACCCATTAAGCGTTTTTGGGCCCTCGAGATTTAAATTAAGTTTGAAATCTCGATTGATTTCCCTTAGCGTCATCGATCCATCAAGTACGAGACTTCCGTCATTTAATACTTTCCCCGACGCACTTAATATCGGTGATTGCGTCGTGAACTCTCCGACAATTTCCTCGATGATATCCTCTATCGTTATCATGCCCATGAGAGTGCCATACTCATCCACGATATACGCCATTCGCTCTTGACGTTCTTGGAAATTTTGCAGTTGGGCCAATAGCTTTGTGTCCTTTGGAATAAAGTATGGATCTTTTAGTACCTGCTGTATTGATTCTCCCGAAATCTCGTTGTCCTCTGAGACATTTAGTAGTTTTCTGATATGTATGATGCCCTCAAGATAATCTATGCTCTCCCTAAACGCTGGTAACCTGGTGTGGTTTGAGGTCAAGATCTCATTTTTAAGGTGTTCATCAGAAGCATTGAGATCAATACCTTCAATCTTGTTCCTGGGAATCATGATGTCTTCGACTGTGATTGCTTGTAAGTCAAATAAATTTGCCAGCATGGATTGGTGTTTGTGTGGCAAGTAATTCCCGCCTTCCAATACGAGTGTGCGAAGCTCTTCTTGGGTCAATTGCGATGCTTGGGCGCCTGTTTTTGTTTTGATTCGGAATGTAAAAAGTATACCGTTAACAATCGTGTTGGCGATTACTACGAAGGGATGCATAAGTCGCATCATTGGCTCGAGGATGTAACTAGCCGGAAGTGCAATTTTTTCCGGGTAGCTCGCTCCAATTATTTTTGGAGTGATTTCACTAAAGATTAGCAAAGCGGTTGTGACCACGAGTGTCGCGATTGTTAAGGAAAGTTCGTTTTCGCCGAACAACTTAAAGGCTATAGTCGTGACGAGTGCCGCTGCTGCGGTATTGGATAAATTATTACCGAGCAGTATTGTTCCCAACAGTCGGTCAATTTGACCGAGAAGCCCCAGAGTTTTTCTGGCGCCTTTGTGGTTATTTTTAGCCATGTGTTTAAGTTGATATTTATTTAATGCCATCATGCTCGTCTCGGATATCGAAAAAAATGCAGAAATTCCGATGAGGATTAAGAATATGATGAGCAGTGTCTGTACAGAGACGTTTTCCATAACTTGATTTGTGTGTTTGCCTGAGAGTGGTAAGTATTATTGCGACTTAACGTCCATAGACGTTTAATCTTGGGGATAGACGTTTAATATTGGGGATGGTGCAGAATGATTTCTGCTACAAACCTCGAGCCAAAGTATGCGAGCACCAGAAGCGTAAAGCTTGCGATGTACAGTTTTCTGGTTGTTTTTCCTCTCCAGCCTTTTATGTAGTGACCCGACAAAAGAAACCCCAATGTTATCCAAGAGCAAAGACTGAATACTGTCTTATGAGTGATCGGGAACAAGACGTTTTGTATTTCTGATGATGCGAGACAACCGGTGAACAGTGCGAGGGAGAGTGCGACGAACCCACACCAAATTATCGTGATTAACAGTTTCTCCAGGCTCAATAGCGGGGGCAAGTGTTCTATAAAAACGGAGAGTTTGTGTTCGTGGAGTTTTTTTTCGACAAAACCCAAAAGCACGGTATGTAGAAGGGCAACCAAGAGGATGCTGTAAGCGACTACCGACAATGTCAAATGGATTTGAAAAACGAATAGCTCCGAATTCGGGATTTGAACTGTCGCAGGGTCGACTATTGGGAGAATTGAGAAAAATGCTCCGAAAGGCAACGAAAACGCTGGCAGTGAGCTCCAGCTTGAGTAGAGGCTATTGCATGCATAGATGAGGCAAGTAATAGCTGCGATGAGCGAGGCTACATTACCCAAACCTAGATGCAGTTGTCCGGTCCCAATAGCCTGCTGATGAGTCAGCAAAAGGTGCAAGCCGATCGGTATCAATGAGATCGTCGAGAGGCGACGAAGAACGATAGTTGGGCTTTCCGATGCGCTTGTCGCCCGGGATAACTCTTTCCACGTCAACGCTCCCAGAATCACGTACGAGAGGCTAACGGATATATGAAGTAGAATCAGGACCATATTTATGTTTGAATCGTAACAGAAATCGCGAATCAATAGGCTCACGTATCGTTTAACGACTGTAACTTGTAATGCTAGAGAATTTAACCGACCGTCTCGGTCGTGTTGTCAAGACACTCAGGGGGCACGCGCGGCTCACTGATGATAATGTGAAAGACGCTCTGAGGGAGATCAGGATCGCGCTTCTTGAAGCAGATGTGGCCCTGCCAGTTGCGAAGCGATTCATTGAACAGGTCAGAGAAAAAGCATTAGGTCAGGAGGTTTTGGGTAGTCTCACTCCTGGCCAAGCGCTGGTGGGTGTTGTCAGGGATGAATTAGTCCACTTGATGGGCCCAACAGAAGATCTCAATTTGAAAAATACGCCTCCCACGGTTGTCTTGATGGCTGGCTTACAGGGAGTTGGAAAAACAACCACTTGTGGGAAATTGGGGCTTCGATTAACGCGAGAGAAAAAGCGTGTTTTGATGGTCAGTTGTGATGTGAGAAGACCAGCTGCCCGCGCTCAACTTGCTGCAATCGGTCGTCAAACTGATGTTGATGTTTACGGAGCTGACGACAGTGCGTCGGCGGATGAACTTGCAGCGGCAGCTCTCGAGCATGCAAAGAAACGTTTTTACGATGTGCTTCTGGTCGATACCGCTGGGCGCTTGTCAATTGATCAGGAGATGATGAATGAAATTCAGTCACTTCACGAGATTCTGACTCCTGCAGAGATTTTGTTTGTGGTCGATGCGATGCAAGGTCAGGATGCGGTAAACGTTGCGCAGGTTTTCTCAAATACGATTCCGCTCACGGGTGTTGTGCTGACGAAACTCGACGGAGACTCCCGGGGCGGTGCCGCGTTGACTGTCAGAACCGTCACTGGCTCGCCGATTAAATTTATTGGCACGGGCGAGAAGATGTCTGGGTTGGATGTTTTTCACCCAGAAAGACTGGCATCCCGCATTCTCGGTATGGGAGATATCCTTTCGTTAGTTGAGGATGCGCGTCAATCAGTTGATGAGGAACAAGCAAAGAAACTTACAAAAAAAATAAAAAGTGGCAAGGGATTTGATCTGCAGGATTTCAGGGAGCAAATGGCCCAGATGCAAAGCATGGGCGGGATGGATAAGCTTCTCGAAAAATTGCCTGCCAGTATTGCGAGTGCGGCTAAGGCGGTTCCCCAAGATGATCGGATGGTTGGTCGAACGATAGGGATCATCGATTCCATGACGCCGCGTGAGAGAATGAAGCCTGAAATAATAAAGGCCTCGAGAAAGCGGAGAATTGCCCAGGGTGCGGGTGTTTCAGTTCAAGAGGTCAATCGACTGTTGAATCAATTCGGTCAAATGCAAAAAATGATGAAGATGATGGGTAAGGGGAACGGACTCGCGAAAATGATGTCCGGTATGAAAGGAATGTTCGGAGGAATGAGATGAATTGGTTGTCGGTTATCTTTGACGCGCTCTACTTGCGGCGGGTTAACTACAAGGTTTTTGTCGCAATGTGTTGCGTATTCTTCAGTCTAACTGGTTTTTCTTATGCCATTGAGTATGAAGCCAAGGCTGATTATGACCGAGAAAAAAATTGGGCTGATCAAATTCTTCCTGGAATCATAGTGGGCGATCCAATTTGGATCGAGCAGTCCAATGGACACAAATTCTTGGGTATTTACACGGAAGCTGAAAAACCTAGAGGTGCGGTGATTGTTGCTCACGGCAGAGGGTGGAACCCGGATTTCGAATTGTACGGAATGCTTCGAGTGTTACTGGCGGAAGCCGGTTACAGTACCTTATCGATTCAGTTACCTATATTGGGTGGCGGCGCGAAAGTTGGGGACTACATTCCCACCTACCCAGAGGCGTTTCACCGGTTTGACCGAGCCGCAGAGGTGTTGCATGAAATGGGCCATACCGATATCTCGATTGTGTCGCATAGCCTGGGCGCGACCATGGCGAACCACTATCTGATTACTGTCGATGAAACACTCGTGAATTCATGGGTCTTTATCAGTATTTTGAATGGTTTGCAGGAGATGTTCCGAATTAAAATTCCCGTGATGGACGTTTACGCCTCTGATGATTGGGAAATTACGGTTGTGGGCGGATATGAGAGGAAGCAGCAAATCATGAAAGTGCCAGGCTCTCGGCAAGTTATTATCCCCAATGCGTTACATTTTTTCGAACGACGAGAGGAGTCCCTCGTCCAGTCGATTGTCGAGTTTTTGGATTCTATCTATCATGGGGCACAAGATTCTTAGAGCCGTTAACGTCGGGTTTAACGCTGAATATTGCGTTTTGATCAAAAAAACAGGTAAAATATCGGCTAAGCTCAAGTTGTATGTCGCAATGTGATTTGCAACCAATAAATATGTGGGATTAACAAGTTATGGTAGTGATTAGATTATCTCGTAGTGGGGCAAAACGACGTCCTTTCTACAACATGGTTGTGGCAGACTCCAGAAATGCGCGTGACGGAAGGTTTATAGAGCGCGTTGGGTTTTATGACCCCCAAGCTCCTGAGGGCGCAGAGGGCCTCAGAATCGATTCTGAGCGCGTCAATTTTTGGCAACAAAAAGGTGCGCAACTTTCCGATACCGTAGCGAGATTAGTCAAGCAATTTGCCAAGTCAAAGGCAGCCTAAAGAATTGATTGTCATGGGGCGAATCTCTGCCCCCTATGGAGTTAAAGGATGGGCGCGGGTAAACGCTTACACCGCTCAACCGACCAATCTGGCCAGCTACCCGACCTGGTATCTCTCCGTAAAAAAAGTGCATCACGAAGTCGCAGTCGAGCAGACTCGCGTCAATGGAGATGTATTGTTTGCGAAACTTACAGGACTTGAAAATCGCGAAGAAATCGCGAAGTTTCGGGGGGCCGACATTTTGGTAGACCTCGGCTCGATGCCGGTCTTGGCAAGCAATGAATATTACTGGCATGAACTTGAAGGTTGTGTGGTGGAAGACAAAGAGGGTAAGCGCCTCGGAACTCTTAGTCATTTATTCGAAGCTGGTGCGCAACCAACGATGGTGGTTACCTGCCCTGGTGAGGAAAGCTTGATACCTTGGGTCAGTCATATCGTGTTGAGTGTAGATCTGCCAAATCGTACGATTTCTGTCGATTGGGACCCTGAGTATTTAAAGTAGGGGCCGTGCTGATATGAAATATTTTGATGTCATCACGCTTTTCCCTGAAATGTTTTCCGCACTGACAGATTTCGGCGTAACCGCCAGAGCGCAACAACGTCAGCTCTATGAACTTGTTTGTTGGAATCCTCGAGATTTTACAGTCGATCCAAGAAAAACGGTCGACGATCGGCCGTTTGGTGGTGGCGCTGGAATGGTGATGATGGCTGAACCTCTGACTCGATCGTTGAGTGCGGCGGTTAGTCGCCAAAAGAGTAAGGGCGTCAAAGAATCGATCTCTATTTTTTTGTCTCCTCAGGGGGTGCCGTTAACACAAAAAATAGTGTCGACGTTGTCAGAGAGAGAGGGGTTAATCCTACTTGCGGGTCGCTATGAAGGAGTTGATCAGCGAGTTATTGATCAGAGTATCGATCTGGAGATTTCTGTTGGCGACTATGTATTGTCTGGTGGAGAGTTGCCTGCCATGTCTTTACTCGATGCGATTGTAAGATTGTTACCAGGCGCACTTAACCAATCAGGCTCTTTGGCGGAGGAAAGTTTTGCGGACGATTTACTCGAGTATCCTCAATACACGAGGCCCGAGATTTTTAACGGTAGTCCTGTCCCGGAAGTTTTGCTGTCTGGGCACCATGAGCGAATAAAGGCATGGAGGAAACAACAGGCCTTTGACCGGACCTTCAGTCGGCGCCCTGATTTGTTGTCGTGGGAAGGAAAAAACCGCTCTAATACAGGCGGTGAGAACAAAAAATAGTTAATTGCTAAGGCTGCGATTTTCCATGTATAATGCGCGGCCCAAGGAGTGATTGAAATGAATTTAATAGCACAACTAGAAAAAGAAGAGATTGACAGACTGGGCACTTCGCTTCCAGACTTCTCCCCCGGAGACACCGTTGTCGTCAATGTTAATGTTGTAGAAGGCGAGAGGAAACGTGTGCAGGCCTATGAGGGTGTGGTTATCGCGAAACGAAACCGCGGTTTGAATTCCTCGTTTACCGTCAGAAAGATTTCGTCTGGCGTTGGGGTCGAGCGAACCTTCCAGTCATATTCCCCCTCATCGCAAGTGTTGAAGTCAAGCGACGCGGAGATGTACGACGCGCGAAATTGTATTATTTGAGGGGGCGTTCTGGTAAATCCGCGAGAATTAAAGAGAAGCTACCCAATAGGGTTAAAGCAAGTTCATAGTCCTATTATATTTAGCCGATATGGCGACCTCTTGGTCGCCATTTTTTTTGGATCGTGGTAACGTCAACCGAGCGTGTTTAGAAAATTTTCGACGCATACACTTTGGTTGATGTTATGGAAGGTTACCTATCTACCCCATTTGGGAGCATTCGTGTTCGAGCCAGTGATAATGAAATACTGGAAGTAACTTTTTCAAAGGAAACAGCTCGCGATAACTTCCCAGAAGACTCAATCGTCTCCAATTTGTTTAAACAGATAAAGACATATTTTGTTGACCCCAAATCAAATTTTTCCATTGACTACCGGGCGAGTGGCACGAGTTTTCGTGAAAGAGTGTGGCACGAAATATCGTTGATACCATCCGGCTCGACCAGAACGTACGGTCAGATTGCAAATAAGCTAGGCTCCTCCGCCCGAGCTGTTGGGATGGCATGCGGCGATAATCCTGTCCCTCTGATCATTCCTTGCCACAGGGTCGTTGCTAAATCGGGAATTGGAGGCTTCAATCACTCGATAGGCCATTTTGAGAAAAGTGTTAAGTTGTGGTTGCTCAATCATGAGAGAGCCGTTATCAATGAAAAAACCGACCGATCAGTCTAATAAGGATTGGATCGATTATTTTTGTGATGCGCTGTGGCTGGAAGATGGTTTGTCGGCAAATACATTAGATAGCTACCGACGCGATCTTCACTCCTTTATGAAGTGGCTTGAGAATGATGTCGCTGGCGCTTCTCTGATAGCTGCTGAGGGCCAGACGTTGCTGCGCTATGTAGCTTTTTGCTTTTCCCAGGGGAAACAGGCGAGGACAATGGCTCGTCATTTATCTGTTTTGAGGCGGTTCTATCAATTTTTGCACCGAGAGGGCCGGATTGAGTCAGATCCGACTTTGAACGTCGCATCACCGAAGATCGGCCGTAAACTACCGTCTATCTTAGTTGAGGATGAGGTTATTTCGCTCATTGAAGCGCCAAACATCAATACTGACCTCGGTCTTAGAGACAGAGCGATGCTTGAGGTTCTTTACGGCAGTGGACTTCGGGTGTCAGAGTTGGTGCAACTGAAGATGGCACAAATCAATTTGATCGACGGATTAATTCGTACGATCGGTAAAGGGGCGAAAGAGCGAGTGGTTCCAATGGGCGAGCCTTGTGTCGATTGGGTCAAAAATTATATTAATGCCTCTCGACCTCGAGTACTTCGTGGCCGCTTATCGGATTTTGTGTTTGTGACGAATCGAGGGACGGCGATGTCACGCCAGTCTTTTTGGAATATCGTACAGCGGTATGTACAGATTGCAGGCATTAAAAAACGGGTGTCACCACATACAATTCGCCATGCGTTTGCAACCCATCTGCTTAACCATGGTGCGGATTTGCGTTCCGTGCAACTGTTACTGGGACATTCTGACTTATCGACAACGCAGATATACACTCATATTGCAAAAGAACGTTTAAAGAACATACATCAACAACATCACCCTCGGGGCTGAATGTTAGGGAGACCAGCATGCTATATCTCGCGCCTTTAATTGTTTCTTACTTTTTCGGGTCGGTGTCATTTGCCATTTTGGTGAGCAAGTGTATGTCTCTCCCCAGCCCGTATTCGTATGGTTCGGGAAATCCTGGAGCGACGAATGTGCTGAGAACTGGTAATCGATTGGCAGCTTTTGTGACGCTTTTGGGAGATGCGATGAAGGGAGCACTGTCAGTCATTTTTGTACCAATTTTTCTCTCTGTGGTGTTTGAGCTAGATCTACCAAGGGAGCACATGGCTGCGACTTCGTTAGTGGGAGTTTTCATTGGACACGTATTCCCCATTTTTCATAATTTCAAGGGTGGCAAAGGAGTTGCTACGGCTGGTGGAGGGCTGATCGGATTGGATTGGATTGTCGGCTTGCCTGTGGTAGTCACCTGGCTTGCGGTCTGTGTGCTCTCGAGATATTCATCTCTTGCCGCTATTTGCGCAGCGATTGCCGCTCCTGTAATGATTTTTCTCCGTTTTGATTTTGGAGTACCGTTTATCTTAGTTCTTGTGATGAGTGTACTGCTCATACTTAATCACAGGAAAAATGTCGTCAATCTACTGAAGGGCGTTGAACCTAAGGTGGGGTCTCGCGATAGAAAGTAACCGCATTACGAATGGCTTTCACGAGCCGCCTCTAGTGACCAGCGCGGTTTGATTGTGAAAGTTGAAGGTGTTTGAGTGCTGTCCCCGAATTTGAGGGCTCCTGTGAGAGCGACCATAGCACCGTTATCGGTACAGAATTTTGGCAGCGGATAAAATACCTTGCCGCCCAGAGTTTCAGTCATATCAGTTAATTTTTGTCTCAAAACATCGTTTGCTCCGACGCCGCCGGCAACGACAAGATTTTTGCAATTATTTTCGATCAGAGCTTTCGAACATTTCTCTGCCAATACACTCGTAATGGCCTCTTGAAAACTCGCCGCAATGTCCGCTCTTAACGAGTTGGATTCTGCGAGACTTTTCTCTCTGGTTTTAGATAAAAGATTCACGACCGCGGTCTTTAAACCACTAAAGCTCAGCTCTAAGTCACCTGAACGGAGCATTGGTTTCGGAAAATCAAATTTATCTGGATTACCCTTTTTTGGCCAGCTCTGATAGTAAAGCGCCACCTGGGTAGGGTAGTCCAAGAGTTTTAGCTGTTTTATCGAAAGCTTCACCTGCTGCGTCGTCACGAGTTTCTCCCAATATTGAGTATTCGCCTATTCGTCCAACTCGCATGATTTGTGAGTGCCCGCCAGATACGAGTAGTGCGATGAACGGAAATTCGATGCCGGGAATGCTAAGCAGAGGGGAGAGTAAATGAGCTTCCAGGTGGTGCACTGGAATTGTGGGAATCTTCAAAGAGTAAGCCAATGCATTGGCGAATGTCGCACCGACAAGTAGAGCGCCAGCGAGTCCAGGCCCTTTTGTGTACGCGACCGCATCGATGGCGTCTTTCTCAAGTCCTGCCTCGCTCAATACAGTTTGTACCAAGCCGTATATTTTTCTTATGTGGTCTCGTGACGCGAGCTCAGGCACAACACCACCAAAATCTTTATGTAGCTCAATTTGGGAGTAGAGCGCGTCCGCGATCAGCCCTTGTCTGGAGCAATAGAGCGCTACTCCTGTCTCGTCACATGAGCTCTCAATTCCTAGTACTAGCATTTAGTCCCCTAAAATTTACGCGATTCAAACAGATTTGCCATAAGTCCGTCAAATTTGCTAGAATCGCCCCCTTTCAAATAAACCTGCAGATAAACACACGTACATGCCGATTGTAAGAGTCAAAGAAAACGAGCCATTTGAAGTGGCGATGAGGAGATTTAAGAGGACAGTGGAGAAAACTGGCCTTCTTACCGAGTTAAGAGCTAGGGAGTTTTACGAAAAGCCTACCTCCGAGAGGAAGCGAAAGCACGCTGCAGCGGTAAAGAGGCACCATAAGCGCATACGCAGTCAGACGCTCCCGCAAAAAATGTATTGAGATACTCGTTGTATCGCATTTGGTACAGAGGACGGTGTTTCTAGATAGGAACGCCGTTTTTTGTTTTTCGTAACGTTTGTGTAAACATTATTCTGTGCCCGCAACGGACAAAGGTAAATTCCAATGAGTCTAACTTCTAAAATCCAAGCGGACATGCGCTCGGCGATGAAGTCCAAGAATGCAGACCTCGTCTCGACGATAAGGCTTCTATTAGCAGCCATCAAACAACAGGAGATTGACAAGCGAGAACAGCTTACAGACTCTGACGTGCTGACTATTGTTGAGAGACTCGTTAAGCAGCGCAGAGAGTCGATCCAAATTTACACCGAGGCTGGCAGAAATGACTTGGCGTCAAAAGAATCTGCAGAGCTTGAGATCTTAACAACTTACTTGCCAAAACAGCTAAGCGATGAGGAAGTTGAGTTAATCATTCAAGAGACCCTGTCCTCTTTAGATGCCCGTGAGCCCAAAGATATGGGAAAAGTGATGGCGGCGCTAAAAACCCAACTCTCCGGCAAGGCCGACTTGTCTCGTGTTTCAACTCGGGTGAGGGAGTTGTTAAGCTAGGATCATTTTGCTCGCCTGGCGTGGTATCTGGTCTCAATCTGATCAACCCTCTGGGTAACATATCTCCCATTCGTAGATGGGTATAATCCAAAGGTCATGATCCCTCAAGCTTTCATTGATGAGCTCCTGAACCGCGTTGACGTTGTTGACGTCATCGAGGGATTTATAAAGCTGAAAAGGTCTGGTTCGAATCTCTCATCCAATTGCCCGTTTCACGACGAGAAGACTCCATCTTTCACAGTCAGTCAACAAAAACAGTTTTATCATTGTTTCGGCTGTGGTGCGCACGGAACTGCCATATCTTTTTTAATGGAATACCAAGGTCTCGGCTTCATAGAAGCCGTTACTGAGCTCGCTAATCGTGTTGGCTTGACTGTTCCAGATAATGCCCGTGAAAAAGCGACTGAACACCGAACAAATATTGAGCCCTCGTACGGGGTGATGAATAGAGCCGCTGCGCACTACAAACAAAAACTTAAAGGCTCTACCCGTGCGGTGAGTTATTTGAAGGGCAGGGGAATTACTGGCTCTATTGCGGCCAAATTTGTTATTGGATTTTCGACCTCTGATTGGCAAGGCTTGCGGGAAGTATTTACAGATTATGACGAATCAGAGCTCCTCGGTCAGGTCGGCTTGATTAAGGATAACGATGGCCGTAGATATGATCGATTCAGGGATAGGTTGATGTTCCCGATCAGAGACCACCGAGGGAGGGTGATTGCATTTGGTGGTCGGATCATAGGTGAAGGGGAGCCGAAGTACCTCAACTCACCTGAGACAGATCTTTTTCATAAAGGCAAAGAGGTCTATGGTCTTTGGGAGTCGAGATCAGGGATTCGAAACTCGAAACGAGTGTTGGTCGTGGAGGGCTACATGGATGTGGTAGGTCTGCACCAACATGGGATTGATTACGCGGTGGCAACATTAGGCACCGCGACAACAGAGTTTCAAGTGTCTCGATTGTTAAAGTACGCTGCGGAGATCATATTTTGTTTTGATGGGGATAAGGCTGGTAAAAAAGCAGCATTTAGAGCTTTGGAGAACACGTTAGGTCAGGTGTCGGATGCGCAAAAAGTCTCGTTTATGTTCTTGCCGGATGGAGAGGACCCGGACTCATTTGTTCGTCGATACAGTAAGCAAGAATTTGAGAAAAAAATTGTTGAAGCACTGCCAATGTCAGAGTTTCTACTTTCCGAGCTATCGGACCAGGCTGGTGGCGTGCAGACGATCGAGGGTAAATCTAAGCTGGCGCACCTAGCCTCTGCTCATTTACCTGCTATCAAAAAAGCTCCTGTAATGAGGACCTTACTGCGCAACCGGTTGGTCGAGATGACTGGATTAGAGCAAGGTGATTTTGGTGAAAAAAATTTTGAAAACGGTAAGTCAGTTCGCGAAACCTATTCAAGGCGAATCGGGACCCCACCAAATCGTAGCAACCGGACTCCTTCAGTAATCAACCATATCGTGGAAATATTGATTATCTATCCTTCGTTAGCTACAGAGCGAGATGTGAATTATTTGCATTCCTATCGAGCCAACCTTGGCAAGTATGTGACTGAGAGGGAAGTGGATTTTTTGCACTATGTGTTGACTCATTGTCTAAACGAGGTGGACCGAACTGTGGTGCTCGGAAAGATGCGAGACGCTGATTTCAAAGATGATATTGATAAACGAGAGAAATTGGCTTCATTACGTTACCTAGTTACTGCCACCAGCTTGGATAATGCGAAGGAGGAATATACGAACGCGTGGGCCCAACTAGAGCGATGGAATCGTAATGCGATCGCTGACAGGGTGTTGAAAAGTAAGGATTTATCCACCCTCTCACTCGAGGATAGGGAGATTTTGCAAGGCTTGTCAAAAAATAGGCCACAAAAATCAGATTAACGAGTCAAAAACCGTTACAATACGCGGTTCTGTGACGACGTCGTCACGGCTTGGTCAAGCATCTCATTAGGACTAGAAGATTATGGCGGTTAATGTTGTTAGGAAACGGCGGGGCAGAAGAAAAAAATCGGCCCAGTCTACTGCTCAGGCCCCGATAGACGCGGAGGTTCGTCGCACACGGCTCAAGACACTCATTGTTCAGGGCAAAGAGAGGGGGTACCTCACTTACGCGGAGATCAATGACCATCTTCCTGACGAGATGCTCGAGGCCGAGCAGCTAGAGACTATTGTAAGCATGATGCACGACATGGGCATTCAGGTTTACGATGAGGCTCCCGGCAGCGACGCTTTGTTGATGGGCGATAATTCTGCATCTGTTGCCGATGATGATGCAGCAGAAGAGGCCGAACAAGCGCTATCAACGGTTGATTCGGAATTCGGACGAACGACTGACCCTGTACGCATGTACATGCGTGAAATGGGTACCGTTGAACTTCTTACGAGAGAAGGCGAGATAGAGATTGCGAAGCGTATCGAGGAAGGCTTGAAGCACATGGTTCAGGCGATCTCGGCGTGCCCGATGACAATAGCGCAAATTCTTGATTTGGCCGCTAAGATTGAAAATGACGAGATCAAAGTCGATGATGTTGTCGATGGCCTAGTCGATCCAAACGCACCAGAAGAGGAGCAAGAGGAGGAGTCTGTTGATGTGGGGGCTGAAGCGTCTAGTATCGATAGCGATGACGACGATGCTGAGGATGATTCCGAGGATGATGAAGAGGCTCAAGCGGCAATCCAACGAGCGAACCTCGAATTGCTTAAAAATGAATCGTTAGAGATTTTCTCCAAGATAAAAACACTAAATACCAAAATGCTCCGCGCGCTTGCCCGGGGTGGAACTGAATCCAAAGCATATCTCAAAGCTCAGTCCGAGATATCTGACGCGCTCCTATACGTTCGTTTCTCCGCGAAGCAAATTGAGTTCCTCTGCGATTGCGTCAGAGCTTTGGTTGATGAGGTGCGCCACCAAGAGAGAACGATCATGGATCTTGTCGTGGACAAAGCCGGAATGCCTAAGTCCAGATTTATTAAAACTTTCCCGGGGAGCGAAATCGATCCTGAGTGGGTCGAGCGTGAGATCGATATCAAAAAAAGCTACGGTGAGTCGCTACTCAGAATTGCGCCTGATGTGCTCGAGTGCCAAAAAAGTTTGGCGGAAATACAAAGCCGTATCGGAATTCCGCTAAAGGAGCTACGTGAAATTAATCGTCGAATGTCGACCGGTGAGGCTAAAGCTAGAAGAGCGAAAAGAGAAATGACGGAGGCTAACCTACGACTGGTCATTTCTATTGCGAAGAAATACACGAACCGGGGCTTGCAGTTCCTTGATTTGATACAAGAAGGAAATATCGGTCTCATGAAAGCCGTTGACAAGTTCGAGTATCGCCGAGGGTATAAATTCTCCACTTACGCCACTTGGTGGATCAGGCAGGCCATCACTCGTTCGATCGCTGACCAAGCAAGAACCATCAGGATTCCCGTTCATATGATTGAGACGATCAACAAAATGAATCGAATCTCGAGGCAGATTCTTCAGGAGACTGGGGCGGAGCCAGATCCTGCAACGCTCGCCGAAAAAATGGAAATGCCTGAGGATAAAATCCGGAAAATATTGAAGATATCGAAAGAACCCATTTCGATGGAAACTCCAATTGGTGATGACGAGGACTCTCACTTAGGAGATTTTATTGAGGATACTGCGACGACTGCACCTGACGATGCCGCAGTGTATACGAGTCTTCAGGACGCAACGTCTGAGGTTTTGGATACTCTTACCTCTAGGGAGGCCAAAGTGCTGAGAATGCGCTTCGGTATCGAGATGTCTACTGACCATACACTTGAGGATGTCGGGAAGCAATTCGATGTTACTCGTGAGCGCATACGACAGATCGAGGCCAAGGCGCTCAGAAAGTTGAGGCATCCCTCCCGCTCAGAGAGACTCAAGAGTTTCATGGATAACAATGGCGGGTGACGGCGCCATTGAATCTTGAATATTTCGTTTCATCGGCGGGCCTGTAGCTCAGTTGGTTAGAGCAGAGGACTCATAATCCTTTGGTCCCAGGTTCAAGTCCTGGTGGGCCCACCACTCAATAAAAACGCCGTTTCTCGTACGTAATTTGATGGCTCTGCCACGTGTGGACCAGCATGCTAGACTCGTGATGTGTCCATAATTTCTTGGTCGCGCGGTTTGCCGAATGCGAAAAATATCTCTCATTTTGATTTGTGGGGCTCTCGCCTCATTTGTCGCGAAAGTAGTTTTCGCTGAGAACGAGGAATTCTCAGATTGTGAGGCTTGCCCTAAACTTTTGAAAGTTCCGGCAGGGTCATTTGAGCTGAGAAATGCGCCGTGGGGTCCAGGCCATCCTCACGATGAGGGTTTTTTTTATCGCGTTACCTTTTCTGACTCGTTTTATATCGGAAAATACGAGGTGACCGTTCGAGAGTGGGGTTTGTGTGTTCTCGACGGAAAGTGCGCTGACGTGCCTTCTTCTAGCGAAAATAAAGAATCGTATCCGGTTACAGACGTTACGTGGTCTCAAGCAAGCAGTTATACGAAATGGTTGACTGAAAAGACGGGTTTCAAATATCGCTTACCCTCGAACGCTGAGTGGGAGTATGCCGCGCGCGCTGGGTTGGGAATGAATCGCTATTTTGATATTCCGATGAGTGAGTTGTGTCAATACGCGAACACCTTCGATCAGTCGGTTCTATCGGATTTTCCTGTTCAAGATGAGTTAACCCCATGCGACGATGGCTTTGCTGAAATCGCTCCGATAGGGAGTTTTGCGCCGAATTCATTTGGGCTTTATGACACACTTGGAAACGTCTCAGAATGGACAGAGGACTGTGCGAGCCCAGATTGGAGAGGTGCCCCTCCAGATGGAAAGTCGTGGCTTGATGGAGATTGCTCGTTGCGTGGTTATCGAGGAGGGTCGTATTTAAGCAATGAGCCGTATTATCTCGTGGAATCGCATCGTTTTAGATATCCAGGTTTAGGAGCTCAGGATCTAGGATTTCGCGTACTACGTGAGTAGTGGATATCAAGGTGCTGTTTGTGCGTGACCTCATATTCGTATTGCGTCTTTGGCGAGACGAAAATTAATTAGTGCTAGCGGTTTAAAATAAATCTTGGATCAGTTACAGTAAGTCATGTTTGTGGTGGCAAACAAAGATTACTTCTACAGTTCGTGGTCACAGGTTCCAGGATGCTAGTGAGTCTTGAACATTGTATTGTTACCTAACGCTTGGTATGGGTAAGCCGAGGAATCAAGAGACTTGATCGATACAAGATGTCAAATGGTGTAGTCCCACCGAGTCTACTTCGTCGTAGCCGCCACGCCTGGTTTAGTCCACGGCTATGGTTGCGAAGAATTACGCTTTGGCTAGGTGCGGTTTTAGTGGGTATTGTCGCCATCGCATTCGCGATAAGTGCCGAGAGCGCGAATTCATTGCACCAAAGAATGGTCGAGTTTTCTCCGCTCTTGCCGTTTGTGGTGGGGCCTTTGGGTCTCGCGACTGTGGTGTGGCTCACCCGAAAATTCTTTTCTGGCTCCCAAGGAAGTGGAATTCCCCAAACGATCGCAGCAATCAACACCGAAGATGAGAATAAACGGAGTAACTACCTTTCCATAAAACTAGCTTTTGGAAAATTTTTGCTTACTGTATTGGGACTTTTTTCTGGCGCATCGGTCGGTCGAGAGGGGCCTACAGTTCAAATTGGCGCGTCGATCATGCAGTCGCTCGGTCGGCTAACGCGTTTCTCTCGGGTAGAAACAAAACGAGGTTTGATCCTCGCGGGTGGAGCTGCTGGCGTCGCTGCCGCTTTCAACACACCGTTGGCCGGCATTGTTTTTGCGATCGAAGAGATGAGCCGCAATTATGAAAGCCGCACGAGCGGTACTGTTCTCACATCGGTGATTGTGGCGGGTATTGTTTCGATATGGTGGCTGGGGGACTACACTTATTTTGGAGTGACATCAGCGGTACTCTATGGGTCTAAAGCTTGGTTGCCAGTTTTGATTTGTGGTGTTGTCGGTGGTGTTTTAGGTGGTGCCTTTAGCCAATTTCTTATTTTTATTTCCAGGGGGGTCCCAGGAAAAGTCGGTAGGTTTATTCGCGAGAAACCAGTATTATTTGCCGCAATTTGTGGATTTGTTCTCGCGGTCATAGGCACGGTATCAGGTAGCTCGACGTATGGTACGGGGTATCACGAGGCTCGGCTGATTCTGGAGGGGTCTGATCAGGTACCGGAGTCGTTTGGTATCCTCAAATTACTGGCAACTTTGGTCGCGTACATTAGTGGTATTCCCGGTGGAGTATTCGCACCGTCACTGGCAGTTGGTGCCGGTCTCGGCCAAAACATAGCGACACTCATGCCGTACGCACCGCTCGGTGCTGTTGTCGTTCTGGGGATGGTGGCATATTTTGCTGGAGTGGTTCAGGCGCCTGTTACTGCTTTTGTCATCGTGATGGAGATGACAGACAACCATGACATGATTGTGCCGTTGATGGCCGCATCCTTGTTGGCAGCCGGATGTTCGAAAGTTGTATGTCAAAGACCCCTATACAGGGCATTGGCAGACCAGTTCATCAACGACGGCGAAGACTCTCGGTCGGAGAAAGATGCTTCGGGTCCGTCATTCAAACGATAAGCATTGTGGTGATAGTTCTTTCAAACTTTTGATTCCCAGTAGACCCATTGTTAGGTCTATTTCTTGCGTCAAGATATCAATGGATCGTTCGACTCCAGTTTGCCCAGCGGCAGCTAGCCCGTATAACCAAGGCCTGCCAAGCATGCACGCGCTGGCGCCAAGCGCCATTGCTTTTACAATGTCCGACCCCCGACGTATTCCTCCATCCAGTATCACCGTGAAGTTCTCATCAACTTGAGCTTTAATTTTCGGTAACGCCTTGATCGCCGAAATGGCTCCATCCAATTGTCTTCCTCCGTGGTTGGACACAATTACCCCGTCCACACCAATACTTTCTGCTTTTTTGGCATCCTCAGGCGACAAGATGCCTTTGATTAAAAGGGGCCCCTCCCACTGTTCTTTGAACCAGGCGATATCATTCCAGCTAACTGACAAATCCCACTGGGTACGAATGAATTCGGTAATTGACATCACGCTGTCTGCATTGATGCTTGTATTTTCAAAATTACGATATTTGACTTTTCGACCCATCGCCACATTGAATAACCACCTCCAATGGACGATAAAGTCAACAATGGTGCGTGCAGTGAACTTTGGTGGAACAACAAAACCGTTCCGGATGTCCTTTTCCCGAGCACCTTGTAATTTTGTATCCACCGTGACAACTAACGCACCACAGTTTGTTGCTTTTGCGCGGTTGATGAATTCGCGAGTGAGCCCCCTGTCTCTAAGCACATAAAGCTGGAACCAATGAGGGGCGGGCGCGCTTTCAGTGATTTCTTCAATGCTGCATGTCGCTACGGTGGATAGGCAATACGGAATATTTTTGTTGCGTGCCGCTTTCGCGGCTCCGATCTCCCCTTTGTTCCAGAGAAGCCCTGCCAGGCCCGTTGGGGCGAGGATGAATGGAGATGAATGTTTGAATCCCAATATTGTGGTTTCTTGAGAGCGTTTTGTTATATCTGTCAAAACGCGCGGTACCAAATATATGGATCTTAAATCTCGATTATTGTTGGTGAGGGTGATTTCGTCTTGGGCACCCCCGTCGATGAATTCGAAAATTGATTTGGGTAGCCGTTTCTTCGCACTGGCTCTGAGCTCTTCAATGTTGATCGCAGTATTCATGGTTACGTGACGTTGGTTATTTAAGTTATGTGCTACCTCACAGTTTGATCGATTTCGGTGAGCGAATGTTAAAAAAGTGGGGTCCGATGATGCTTGGCTTTCATTAAGTCCTCTAAATAAAGTGAGGGAACCATTTCCCACGAAATATCAATCAGTTCGTTGGTGAGTTCTTGAGTTAGGTCGGGATATTTTGATGCCACGTTTATTTTTGCTAAAGGGTCATTCTCTGTGTCGTACAGTTCGACTCTGTAAGGGAGTGACCCTCGACTCACTAATTTCCATTTTCCATGGATGATGCCGCCACCAAACTCGTTGATGTTGATTATCGTTGACTGTCTCACCTCACTCTTACGGTTAATCAATAGTGGCCATATGTCAACGCCATCAAGGGGTTTGACTTGCGATTGACGGTCAGTGGAAGCGCCTGCGATATTTAAAAGTGTTGCGTAAACATCAACAGCGTGGACAAGATATGGAGAGGTCCCGTGAGTAATCTTGCCTGGCCACGACCAAATTACACGTGGTCGGATATATTCTTCTTTGAGGCAGCCTGGTGACAGTTCTAAACGTTCTGATGCTGTCGCGCAAGCTAACTCTTTGAATCCTAGTTGATTTCCCGATTGGAAAACGATTAGCGTGTTGTCAAGGAGATTTGATGATTTTAGGGCCTTCAAAATTTGACCTAGAGCGTGATCAATCGAGAGATTATCCGCACGACTATTGGCTTGGTCTGTATTTTTTACCGTTGGGGCCTCCGAGTCAAAGTCATCGTGGTTTGTTTGAGCAAGGTTGGGTGAACTAAAGCTCACGAACAAAAATAACGGCTCTTTTGGCGAAGACTTTGTGATGAAGAGAGCTGCTTCTCTACCTATCAACTCGGGAACGGACTCAGGTGAGTCTACCTGTCTCTCGTCATGGAACCAGTCTTTTTGGCCACGCAGATCGAGTTTTTGAATGTCCGCGTTCAATGGCGTGAGGTGGCCTCGAAAGTGATCAAAACCTCGATGTGTCGGTAAAAATGAACGTTGCGAATGACCCAAAAGCCAAGAGCCAAAAAAAGCTGTTTTATAGCCGGCGAGATTCAGCGCTTGTGACAGCAGACGCTCGTCTGGTGCAAGCCCGTAAGTACTCCATGGAAGGACAGATCCTGTTTGAAACCCGAGACGAAAGGGGTAGCGGCCTGTCAGAGCTGCCGCCCTCGATGCAGATGCGCCTGGCGGGCTGTAAAAACGGGTGAAAGTCACTCCTGACTTAGCCAGGCTTTCGATATTGGTCGCTCTACCTGATTGAGTCGATTTTAACCCCACTTCTCGCCCAGTTGGCGTGTCGGAGAGAATATAGACGATATTTGGTCTGTCAGACGCGTACGTGTTGCTAAGAGATGCTGCTTGTATCAGAGCACTCGTGAAGACAATCGTGATTGCTGACGTGAGCAATTTATTGTTAAGAACGCGGAACTTCATCTTGCCGAGTATATCCGAAGATGTCAGCACAAAACGTCGGTTCAAAATATTTTCGTATCGCAAAAAAGAACGGCCGGGGCCAAGTTAATGGCTTTCCATTGAGGTACAATTCGCCGCTATGTCTCGTTTAATGTCACTAGAAAACTTAGTTCTTCAGGTCACGCGTCGCGCTAGGTTAGTAAGCGTTATCAGCGAAACTAGTTTCTTTGTAGCAGTCTCTTTATTTGCGGCCTCAGTTCTGTGGGTAGTAGCTAAGTGGTTCCCTTTTTTCGGAACTCCCTCGTTTGTGGTCTTGTGTCTCGTCACCGGTGTTTGTGTCGGTGTGTTTGTTATCGCTATTGCGTGGAGGCGTGTCTCAGAAATCGATGCGTTGCGTCTTGTCGACTCGAAGATGATGTCACGTGATCAAGCTCGGAGTGCCCTTTGGTTCTCTCGGCAAGACGAATTCTCTAGAGATACGTTAGAGCACTCGTTTATCAGAGAGCACGTCGTTGATGCCAATCAACGTGCAGCGACAATTAACTCTCGAGAAGTCGTGCCGTTCAAATATCCGGACACACTTAACCTGGCAATTTTAGCGGCTCTCTTGTTCGTCGCATCAATTTACGCCACTGAGTCTATCGTTGTGGCTGAAACCGTTAAATCGTCGCAGGAGATTGTTAGATCAGGATTGACTCAAGATCGTTCGAACGAGGATGTTTTGCTTGATAAAACTGGAATCGAGGAAATTGACCAAGCGATTGAGGCGATAGAAGCATCAGATTTGCCATATCAGGCAAAAAAAGAAGCCATACGAAAAGCGAAAGAAGCGATTGACCAGATCAATATGGATGCGCTTTTGACGCGAGAGGGAATATCGAAATTGTCACAGGTCTTGATTAACCAAGACGGGTTCCAAGAAATTGGTGAGGCTTTGAAGCAGGGTCGGATACAAGAGGCGATTGACATGCTTCGTGAGAAGCAAAAAGAGCTCGAGAGTGCCGAGGATTCACAAGGCGGAGAGACGAATGATGATGATCAGCAGACTGCGAGTATCGATAGGACCGAGGGAATTGTGAACTCCGACTTGGGTGACAATGCGAGAGATACGATGAATGAGGTGGGTCAGCCTGACCCGAATAATGTTACTCGACTGATAGAGAATTTGGAACAGGCGCAGCAAGATATGGAAAGTCAGCAAAGAGCGAATACAGCTGGCGCTCGTATGGAAGAAATGGGAGAGAGAATCGGTGCGGTACAAACGTCTGCAAGTGACATGGGAGGTCGACTGTCAACTTGGGAGGATCAGGCGAGTGAAGCGAGTGGTACACCCTCTCCAGACTCGGGAAACAACGACATGTCTGGAGGGTCGATGTTTCGAAAAGGGACTGTGACGCCGAATGAAAAAGACGAGGGCGATGATGGGAGTTCGACTGGTGCGCCCGATGGACATGCTGCCGCACAAGCGATTGAAGGAAGAATGACCGAGCGACTGGAGGACGCGATTCTCAAGCTCGTTAAAACTAAGATTGAAGCAGATGATAGTGAAGAGAACGATGAATCCGCTTGGGAGTTTCAGACGAGCAAGAAAGGGGAGTCGACGACCGAGTTGGCTCAGCAAGTCGATCGAGCGAAATATGGTGTGTCGCAATCTATGGATGTTGAGTTTGTGTCAGTCGAGCGAAAACAGTCGGTTAAAAAATATTTCATTGAGTTACATGAGGGGACAAAAGAATGAGTGCTAATGCTGAGCAGCAAATCAAAGTATTCCAAGAAAGATTTCAAGGCGTTGTAGATGAGGTCTCCAAAGTTATCGTTGGGAATAAAGACGTGATTGCCAACGTGCTCACGTGTTTATTGGTTCGTGGACATGTTCTTCTTGAGGGGATCCCAGGGGTCGGTAAAACCAAGCTCGTTCAAACTCTGTCCGATGTCACTGATCTGAGTTTCTCCAGAATTCAGTTCACTCCGGACCTAATGCCAGGAGACATCATTGGATCCAACATTGTTCGTGAGACCGAGGGCGGCAACAAGTCATTTGAATTCCAACAAGGCCCAGTATTTGCGAACATGTTGCTCGCAGACGAAATCAATCGAGCAACCCCGAAGACGCAGTCGGCGCTACTAGAAGCAATGCAGGAGAACAGTGTTTCTGCTGGGGGAGAAACTCACAAACTTGACCAACCATTTTTTGTGTTGGCAACTCAAAACCCGATTGAAATGGAAGGCACTTATCCCCTTCCGGAAGCTCAGATGGATCGATTCTTATTTAAATTGAGACTCTCTTTTCCTGAGGCTGGTGAGCTGCTAACGATTGTCGATCGTACGACGCAACAGGACGAGATTCCGGTCCAGCAGATTATAGGCAAGAGTGAGATCTTGCAGATGAGGGATGTCGCAAGGGCGGTGCCCATCGCGGAGCCGGTGATGCAATATGCGATCGCAATCGCACTCGGCAGTCATCCTGAGAGCGAGTCAGGCCATCCGCTTGCCAAACAGTATGTTCGTTTTGGTTCCAGTCCTAGGGGTGTTCAATCTCTAGTGCTCGGAGCAAAGGTGAATGCGCTTCTCAATGGAAGGTCCTATGTCAGTGGCGAGGACGTTCGAGATGTCGCTCTACCTGCCTTGAGGCATCGTGTGTTGATTAACTTTGAAGCTGAGGCTGAGAAAATAGACCCCGATCACATTCTGACCGAGATCTTGCGTGACCTTGATGTCCCAAAAAATTAAACCCATCGAATCATTTAGTTGGTGCACTTGGTTTAATTAAGACGATATTTTCATGAGTACATTATTGTCCAAAGAATTTCTTCGTCGGTTAGACGGGATCTCTATGTTGTTGAGAAAACCTGTCGCCGGACATTTACGAGGACAGCATCGCTCGAAAAGAACCGGATTTGGAATGGTATTTGCTGATTATCGCCCTTATTCTCCTGGGGATGATGTTCGTAATTTGGATTGGGCGACGTACATGCGCTTGGATCGACTGGTGCTGCGTATGTTCGAGGAAGAGGCCGATACACCTATCTATATATTTATCGACAACAGTGCTTCGATGGGTGTAGGGGATAACACAAAGTTTCAGATAGCTAAAAAATTTGCTGCTGTTCTCGCGTACGTTGGCTTATTGAACCATGATCGAGTCAGTCTGATTTCTTTTGCTGATGGCGTATTGAAAGAGATGCCTGGTAGACGCGGTAAAAACCAAATGTGGCGAGCGATGCATTTCCTCGAATCATTGAATACAGGTGGGCAAACAAACATTGAGAGTACCTTTAGACGGTTCTTTGGGGGCGGACGAACTCGTGGCCTTGTGTTTGTCGTGTCTGATTTTTTGGTGCCAGAGAATCTAGAGCAGAGTTTTAAGCCCATCATGCAACATGGGCATGACGTGTTCGCCGGGCATCTCATTTCCCCGGAGGAGTCTGATCCAGAGCTTGTTGGCCAAGTAGCCCTTCTTGATTCCGAGACGGGGGAAACGATCGATACACACATCACGCAACAAACCCTAGCGCAGTATCGCGAGGTCTTTAAATCACATTGCACCGAGACCCAGCAATTTTTTCGTCGATCGGGTTGGGGCTACGTGCCGTTGAGGTCGGATGTTGATTTCGAGGCATCTGTGTTGACAGCGATGAAACAAGAGGGCTTGTTTCGATGAACGTATTTACCCTCGCTCCCTCCGTGCTTGGTGCAGTGCTACTCGCGGTTATCGTTGCTACGATCATCATTTATTTATTGAACCCGCCAATTCTGAATCGCGTTGTGGCCTCAAATCTTATTTGGCGGAGGGTCATTGAAAGCACTCGAGTTTTGCATGATCGCTGGAGGTGGTGGCTTTCACTACTGCTGGCGTTGCTTATCATCATCATGATCATAGCCTCTGCGGGGAGATTGTCGTTCGGTACGGAAGGTTCAGATCGAATCTTGGTTGTGTTGGATAACTCACCATCAATGGCAGCTCTGACCGATAGCGGTGAGACTAGATTCGCTTTAGCAAAGGATGCGGCAGCCTCTCTAATCGGCTCCTACAGTAATGACGTGCCGGTCATGATTGTTGACACTCAAAGACAGATCATTACGCCATCTTTTCAGCCGAGTGCTGTCGCTATAGAAGAGATTGAGAATATTACCTTGAGTGATGGGTTGGACCCAATTGTCCCGTCTGTGGTGGCGAATGTTGATGTCTCAGAAAAGTTTGTGTTCACGGATGGCGTGCTTTTGGGTTCAGTTCCTGACGAATATGAAGTAATTTCGTTTTTCAAACCTATCCCGAATATAGGTATTACAAAGTTCTCTTTTAGTGGTGTTCCCGGTGACTTATCTAGGAGAGAAGCGCTGGTTGAGCTAATGAATGCAGGTGGTGAAGAACAAGTTGTCAAGGTCGAGCTCAGTCAAAAAAATGCTGATTCGTTGATCACTCAGATCAGGATGGCTCCCTTTGAAGTAAAACGCCATGTTTTTGACGCGTCACGATTAACGAGTGGTCCTGCGAAGGTGACTGTCATTGCCGATAATGATGGCTTTGATGCTGATGACACCGCATTCAGCTATGTCGCGACGAAGCGTAACATTCGGGTTGGATTGATCACGAGTGATGAGCAATCGAGCCTTTATTCACTTCTACCGCTTGTCCCTCGAGTCGACGTCACAAAAATAACGCAAGAGGCAATTCAGACTGATCAAGCGCAATTAAATTTTGACGTCTTGATTTACGAGGGCGTCGCGGTGACAGAGCGTCCAAAGATACCAGCGATCATATTTGGACTCTCAAATGGCTCGGATGGATTGGCGCTTATAAAAAGTCAAAGCTCTCAATTGCGGGTAAACAAATCTTCTGAGCATGAAATCTTAGAGGGCGTATCGTTAACCGATTTGGTCATTGGGGATACGTTCCTCTTGGCCGACCGAGTGCAGGGCAAGTCGTTGATCGAGGCTGAGGGTGAAGGAGCCGTCGCTGTTGTGACTTCGGGGGATCCTCGCACTCTGTTGTTTGGCTTTAATGTCCGCGATTCTAATTTACGTCTTCTAGCCGACTTTCCGATACTTCTTTCAAATGCGTTGACTTGGTTGGTTGATGAGCCGGAGCTTATTTACGCTAAACCCGGGGCGATTCAGCTGCCGTTTAACGTGGCGCAGGTTTTCGCGCTTGATGGAGAGTCGCTAGAGGTGTGGCATGCTGACAATCATGCTTACATCGAGACCGCCGCGCCGGGCCTGTACACCGCGTTTTCTTCAGAGGGGCCGCTTAGAATTTCAGTGTCTAATTTGGAGGTGCGCTACAGTAATGTGAATAATTCTCGATTATCAAATATAGAGTTTGGCGATTTGCCGACGAGTACAGGTAATCGATATTCATTGCCCCTTATATTAGCTTTTATTGCCTTCGGTCTTCTGCTCATTGAGTGGGGTCTGTACCACCGAAGGATTACTCAATGATGCTCTAGAGACATGTTAGTTTTTGAAAACCCACACGCGCTATGGTTGTTGCTAATCCTTCCCCTACTCTGGTGGTTAGCATTGCGTACGTCGACCACACTATCTCGAATTCATCTTTCTTGGCTCTCTGTTGTCCGTACCCTCGTGATGCTCTCTATTGTTGTTGGTTTGTCCCAGCCGGTGGTTCGCTATCCTGGGCAGGATTTATCGGTGGTGTATGCGCTTGATGCATCGCGAAGCGTTTCTCCTGAATTTTTAGATAAGTCATTAACGTGGGTAGATGAGTTCGAGCAGAAATACTCCCCCAGTGCGTCAAAAATCATTGTTTTCGGTGAGAATCGGGCGGTTGTGAACACGACAGGAGAGGTTCGTAATTTATCGGTTTCAGATTCGTCAGAACAAAGTCAGTCCAGCGAGCATGTCGAGCAGTCGGCGACCAATATCGAGGCAGCTGTTGACGAGGCGCTTGCTCTACTAGAGCCAGGAACGATTAAACGGATTGTTCTTTTTTCTGATGGAAATCAGACGGAAGGGTCCTTATTAGATACTGTTAGCTCTTCTAGAAAGGTGGACGCAAGAATTTATCCAATGGTGGCTGATGCGTCTCAAGTGCAAGACTTTTGGATTGACAATGTTGAGCTGCCACAACGTTGCCGAGCTGGGGAACCGGTTATTGCCAGTGTGAGTGTGCATAGCCCAGATGAGACAAAAGCCACACTAGCGATCAGTGCCAATGGCGAAACTATTGGTGGACTTGAAGCGGAGCTTCGTGGGGGTGTAAATGAGGTATCGGTTCCGATCAAATTTTCGGTGGACGGCGCTGTTGATGTACTTGTTCAACTTGATGCTCCTGGAGACACCTATAAGGACAACAATGTTTCTCGCATCAATATGTGGGTTGAGCCTGAGGCAAGGGTGCTGTACGTGGAGGGTATGAAGGGAACATCTCAATTTTTGAAGGATGCCCTCACATCAGATGGATTTAACGTCGATGTAAAAGGCGCTATGCCAACGGATGGTTGGGCAGAGCGGTATGATGCAGTGATTTTGTCTGATGTCTTAGCGGGCTCATTGCCACCAGCGTTGATGTCGGAGATCCAGTCTTATGTTCGAGATTCAGGCGGTGGGCTTATATTTGCGGGTGGTGAAAATACCTTTGGCGAAGAAGGGTACTCAGACACGACGCTTGAAAGCGTCTTGCCCGCTGAATTTAAAATTCAAGAGAAACGAAAAGATATTGCGATTGTGATTGCGATTGACCGATCCTACAGTATGAAGGGTCGAAAAATTGAGTACGCGAAAGAAGCGGCGCGTGCCTCGTTAGATCTCTTGGAGGAACAGCACTATTTCGGTGTCGTTGCGTTTGATTCACAGCCCTATGTGCCGGTTCCTGTCGAGCCGGTTAAGTCGAAGAGAAAAGCTGAGGCGCTAATTAGCCGGATTCAGGCTAGTGGACAAACAAATATTTATCCAGCGCTTGGTATTGTTTACCGTTTGTTGAGGGATTTAGACGCCCCAACAAAGCACGTGATTCTTTTGTCGGACGGTGATACGGCGCCAGCTGAATTTGAGCGCTTGGTGGAGCGAATGAAAGAGAAAAATATCGTGATCTCGACCGTGACGATCGGCGAGGGCGGAAATCCTGGGTTAATGCGCCAAATCGCTGATTGGGGTAATGGTAGAAATTACATGGCCGTTTCTGCTGAATCAATTCCTCAAATTTTTACTGAAGAGACCAAGAAGGTTGTGAGTACCAGTCTGGTTGAGCAAGACATCTTGTCAGTCGTAAAGCAGCCGATAGAGGCGATGGAAGGTATTGATCTTTCAGCTGCCCCACCGCTCAAGGGACACGTTGCCGTCAAAGCTAAGGATACTGCTGAAGTCATCCTCGCGACCCAAGAGGGCGCACCGCTTTTGACTCGTTGGCAGTATGGGTTAGGAAAAACTTTATTGTTCACTTCAGACGTGAAAAATCGGTGGTCGTCTGATTGGATTGAATGGGAGGGTTATGGGCAGTTTTGGTCACAATTGACCCGAGGCGTTGTAAAACAGCTTGGGTCAGATACCGTTTTTTTTAGTGCTGCTAAAGATGGCAAGTTGGCCGTTTTTGATCTGACGCTTCTTACTGAAGATGGTGAATTTGTGAACGGGTTGCAACCGACACTCGAGATCAACCGCGGAGAGAGTCCGCAAATTCTCCCGATGACGCAAATATCCCCGGGGCATTATCAACTGAGGACACCCTTCGTTTCGCAAAATCCCGTTTCTGGCGTATTGACTGAGGGTGGTGGCGTGACCCAAAAGATGACTCGAGCTGCTGGGTCGAGGTCAGTTTTTCCAGGATTTCCTGATGAATATCGATTTATTGGCCCAAACATTGAACTCCTCAATGCGGTTGCCGAGTCTACCGGAGGGCGTGTTGGTGCGTCTTCATCTGAGATTGCTGACCCAGGAGAGGATCTTGCATACAAGAGACTTTATCTATGGCCATTTTTACTTTTTACAGCAGCATTTCTATACCTCTGTGAACTTTTTTTGAGGCGCTCTCCAGTTATTTGGCGTCGGTTCTCGGGACAGTAACTTTTCCCTACTTGTTGAACTTGTTATCATCGATATCGAGCCACGACTAATAGCGTTTCACGCAGTCGTTAGGATTGTTGCATCCACGAGGAGTTTGAATGTTATTCGCGCGAATTGCTTTAATCATTTTTGTCATTTTCTCGACCCCGTCGTTTGGTCAGGTGGACGAGGCGATCCAGGCCTATGAGTCGGGTGATTATGTCAACGCATTTCGTACCATCGAGGCTGCTGCAAAAGATGGGCAAGCAAACGCACAATTTTATCTTGGGGAATCTTATTTTAACGGCCGAGGGGCGCCACAGGATTTCTCTCAGGCCATTCGCTGGTATGAAAAAAGTGCGAAGCAAGGGTATCAAGATGCACAGATGAAACTGGGCAACCTGTACCTGACCGGAAAATATGTAGAAAAGGACGCCTCTTTGGGCGCCAGTTGGTATTTAAAGGCTGCGCTCAGCGGTAACACTGAGGCGGCGCTCATTGCGGGCTCGCTTTATTTTGACGGTCAAGAGGTCCCAAAAGACGTCAATAAAGCAATTGCCGCTTATGAAGTTTCGGCTAAAGCGGGGGATGTCGATTCTCATGAAATGTTGGGATACATTTATTTCTCTGGAATACTTGGAACACCAGACTACACAAATGCGTTTAAGTGGTACGTCAAAGCGGCGGAAGACGGACGCGTATATCCCAAATTTGCGTTGGGGTGGATGTATTACAACGGGAAAGGAGCTCAAAAAAATCTTGCTCAAGCAGCCTCTTATTTGAAGCAAGCAGCGGATTTGGGAAGCATACAAGCAAGTACTTTGGTTGCTTTTATGTATTCCAAGGGCGAGGGTGTGGAAATCAACTCTGCCTTGGCGTTTGAATACTTGAAAAAATCAGCTGAGGGTGGAGACGCCGCTTCATATGCAACGCTTGCGTGGGCATATTATCAGGGCGATGGTGTCGATAAAGATCCAAAGAAGGCGTTTGAATGGTTCAAGAAAGCATCCAAGTCGGAAGATAGTCAGTCCGCATTTATGGTTGCCTACATGCTCCAACAAGGTGATGGCGTTGTAAAAAGCGCCCGTGACGCCATCGGTTGGTACGAGACTGCCGCCAGTGCTGGGTATGCCGAAGCACATGGTGCGCTTGGTCATATTTATTTCTTCGGTGATGAGGGGGTTCCCCCCAATCATAGAGAAGCGATGAAGTGGTACCGTCCAGTCGCTGAATCTGGTGATGCATATGCTCAGTACATGATGGGCTTCATTTGCGAGCAGGGAAAAAATGTTCCCCATAAGCCTGATGAGGCGGTGAAATGGTTTTCGTTGGCAGCTAATCAAGGTGACTTATCATCACAAATTCGATTGGCTTGGATGTTTTACGAGGGAAGCGGTATTGCAAAGGACCTAGTCCTCTCTTACATGTGGAGTAATCTTGCTGCCACAGCGAGTAAAGGAGAGGAAAGAGAACAGCTGGAGAATCTAAGAAATTATATTGCGACGGTTTTATCGCCGGATGAGTTGAAACTCGCCCAGAAGAAAACAAGAGAATGGAAGCCAGCGTCTCAGCCCAATTAAACTACTCTCCTGTTACTCTGTACGTATCAACCACATCCCAATCCAGCTCAATACCCAACCCTGGCTCCTCCGATAAAACGATCTCTCCCGTTCCTGGATCTGGTGATAACGGATTGACCACCAATTGATTCATTAGGGCGTGAGCTGGAAATACTGTCTCCGCCATACTGCCATTTTTAATTGCACCTAGAAGGTGCACTCCAGCTGCAACAGCTACAGCAGAGCCATGTATGTGTGGTGCGACAGGAAGGTTTGCTGCCTGAGCAAGGTGTGCGATCTTTAGGCATTCCGTGAGGCCGCCAGACCATGCGACGTCAGGTTGGACAAAATGGACGGCTCGACAAGCAATATATCGTTGAAAATCGATGGTGCCATAGCTGCAGGTTTCGTATCCTGCGATGGGGATGTCAACCCTTCGCGCGACCTCTTGACTTCCCTTGACGTCGTCCGGCCAGACAGGCTCCTCGAACCAGTAGATATCATACGGTTCCATTTTTTTACCCATTCGGATTGCCGTGGCAACATCCCAAGCACCATTTGCGTCAACACAGAGTTTTAGGTCTGGTCCTATTGTTTGTCGGACAAGAGCAATGCGCTCAATATCGCGTTCTAGACTTACTTCCGCAATGCCGCAATCTTCTGAGGCTCGCAGTGGCGATAGTTCTACACCGCTATTGCGCCCGACTTTCATCTTGACCGCTCGAAAACCGGCATGGACATAGGATTTCATTTCATTTTCAAGTACGGATAGATTGTCGTCGCGTGTGTAAAAGCCACCGGTCGCGTAAGCAGGCACTCGCTTCCTGTATCCGCCCATCAAACGCCAACAGGGAAGTCCCGTCGCTTTTCCTTTTAAATCCCAAAGTGCGATGTCAAGTCCGCTAATCGCTGCGATCAGCGCACCACCCCGAGCGTGCTTATAAGCACGTTTATGCATACGATCCCAAAGAAGCTCGGTGTTAATGGGGTCACTTCCGATGAGGTACGGTTTCAACTCGTGATCAATGAGATGTGCAGTGGATGCCATTGGTCCGCCGAAATGAGCTGCTTCACCAATTCCGTACTCACCAGTGTCGGTCACTATTTGCACCAGCAAGGCTGGTTTGTTTTTCATGGTGTAGTTTGCGTCGTATACCGTCTCGTTGAGTGGTGCTTCTACGGGTATCGTTCGAATCTCTGTTATTCTCATTAGGAAATTTTCAGATAATCTATATTCATTTAGGTTACTTAACGATTTTTAATCTGATTAATTTTTAATCAGCATAAACAAAGTTGAGACGCAGTAACAAAAAAACTTTGTATCAATTAAAAAGTTTTCCACGTTATCCACATTTTTTGTGGATAGACGTCATCAATCTTTCCCTTCTCGATGCTAAATGTGAGTTAAACCTCTCGGTTATAAATAATGCTTTAATTCCGAAACAAAAAATAAAAGTATTTTTTACTGTTAATTTGGAATATTGAGACTTGTCAATTTGATCGATTTGTTTTGGGTCGTGTTGCAAAAACAATTCAGAAGTCACAAAGTTTGGATTGTGCGTCGAACAAAAATTCACTAGGCGTCGAGATCACTTCAAATAAATCTGGTCTATCTTGGATCTCGCTGATCATGTTTTCAGAAATGTCAATTTCTCCCAGAGATAATGTATTCTTGATTCTTACAATTCTGCATTCGTCTACTTTTTTTCTCACTACAGTCTTTACTGCGAGGGCTATTGCCTCTCGATCTGTGTTCATCACGATCGGTATGGCTGCACCATCTAAGTTCATTGATGTAATGACATTGGCGTAGGTTGCGCCAATGTCAATGGATTGGTAAAGACGCATCGTCGTAACGTCGGCACCACCAATACCAGTGGCATTTCCATGGCTCTCTGGCGTCAAGCCCAGAACCACGATTTTTTGAACCGTCAATTCGTTGTTCCATTCGACAGCTCTTCGATTCCGGCCCGTGATATTTGGATCATATCCAGCACCGCTAATATTTTTACCCATCTCATCGATGACGAGCACGTCAATGTCCGTAAAATTTAGTTTTGGCATATTCCGTTTCGCTAGATCCTGTAGAAACGGCTCTCTTTCACCAATTTGGTGTGCTGGAATAATTTCAATGACTGCTGTTTGATCGTAGGCATTCTCGACGACACCCACACCGAACATCACATTACGCGCTTTGATGTTTACATCACGAACTTTTGGTAACAATGATGGAAACATATCCATCCCATGTTGGTGGTAAGTGGCAGCACCAACTATTTTGCCGATACCTATGGCAAGCATTTTCGTTAAGCCACTCTCTGTTGCACCTCTAAATGCAGTATGCGGTTTAATCCTGTTGATAACGACAATTCCATCCGCTTTAGCGGCGTTGGCATCCATGTGAACCGGGGTTCCATCGGTGAGGTGTCCCACAATGACAGTCTCCATTGTTGCCCGGATCGGGACACCGATCGCCTCCTCCGTGATGCCGTATCCTTCAAGTACGTTTTTTTGACCGTCTGCTGTTGCCGCTCCATGACTCCCCATGCATGGGAAAATAAATGGCTGAGCCCCGGCTGCTTTAAGTTCTGAGACGACAGCTCGCGTGATGACATCGATGTTGGCAATTCCTCGACTACCGCAGCCTACCGCGATTGTCTGCCCGGCTTTTATGGTCCTTACTATTGCTTCTTTTTTAAATTCCTCTGCGATGACTCGTGGAATATCATCAATGATAGGGGCTTCAAAATTTTGTTTTACACGAACCATTTTACTTAGCGGGAAGTTAAGCCCACCAGCTATATTGACGTCAATATTGTCGGATATCACAGAATCCCCTTTTCTATTTATTCTTTTTAAAATTTAATCGTTTTGGCCGTGGCAATCAATCTTGAAGTCTGGGGACGACGTACGGTCCCTCTGGGATGATCGCGAGACTGGTTTCCCCTAGCGTGTTCTTATTCCTTTGGGCGCAGTGGCGGATAAACTCATTGATATCTGAAATCATATTCACTCCCGTGAGCGCGCGATCAGCCTCATTCAGTCCAGTGGTGTACAAGTTGATGTTGCCTACCTTCATCGCTTTAGTTTGCATCTGCGTTTGCCATTCGTCGACTGATGCGTAGTCTTTTTTAGCAATCGACTCGCAAAACGATGTGTAACCTAGCTTTATGAGGCGACGTTGCGCATCTTTATATTCGCTCGACCCGAGCCCCTCGGAGCAATCCGACACAATGATAAGGTCGCCACCAGGTTGCAAGATTTTGTACGGGGTGACCATCCCCTTCACAGTTTGGTAGTACGTTTGATCGAGTGGATATCCCGCGGCGCTAGTTACGATGGTTTGGAAACGGCGAGCGACTGTGACTGAGAGGTATTCTTGTGCAAAATTGACAGATTCCAAATGACTGCTAATGATCTCTCCGAAATTTACATAAGATAAATTTCTGTGCTCATCTAACACGGTGTTAACGCAATAAACCGGACCCAGCATACTGACGATTTCAGTTTGTTCCTCGTGAAGCGGGTTCCCCACTAAGATACAGCTGTCCGCGTATGGATCAGACATAAATTTATGGTTATGAAATGTCGTGATGGTTTCCTCGTGGGCGATTCCAGGGGCGATGACTTTTCTCCCTCCTGAATATCCCGCCATGAAGTGTGGTTCGACGAGGCCTGTGACGATTTTTACCTCGGCGTCAACAAATCGACGGTCCAGGCGCACCACAGTGCCTTTGCTTGTCGTCCCGACCAACACGTGTTCATCACTCTTTTTTGCGTTATGGTTGACGATTTCAATGTTTTCTAAAATCCATTTATCACCAATCAGTCTTGATAATTCATCTCCTAAGTTGGGGCGATGAAGTCCAGTAGCGACTAAGATTTTAATTGAGGTTCGTGGTATCCCCGCCGTCATCAATTCAGATACGATTTCTGGAAGTAAAAGACCATTTGGCACTGGCCTTGTGATGTCACAAATGAGGATGCAGGCGCTTTCTTTATTTCTTGCGACCACTTGGAGCGATGGACCAGAGGACGGGGATAGCAGTGCCTTTTGAACTGCGCGCCGTGGCTCTGGAACGATTGGCATCTTAGGCTTACGAATGATTTCGGCTTCCCATGATTCATCTATTTCGATGGGAATCGAGCCACGTCCATAGTTCAGATTGATCTTCGTCATATGAATGTAGCCTCACGTTTTTGGTTCATGTTGGATCCAACTTGAGTTCATGGAAAGTATTAGATGGCCTTAAAAAATTGCGTAGATCGTTATTAAGAATGACCCAACGCACGCTATATTAAGTATAAGGCCAGCAGCACTCAGTCCCCGTGCGAGCAACGAATTGTTTGGGTGAGTTCCTTTAATGATATATAAAGACACGACTGCAGCGACCAGGCAAAGTCCGGGTACGAGCACAAGGATGGGGATGGTGATTAGATATGTAAACGTATTTCCAAAGTCCTCGGGTGTTGCTAAGTTTGCGATAATAAATAACCCAAATATGCCGGCCATGAGTACGAGCACGCTCGTGAGCAGAGGGTTTTTCAGTGCTTTGGGTGTTGTAGAGTCTTCTTCGGGAACCGTATTTGTCACATTTAATCGCGGATAACGTTTTACTGTTTTGAAAGCCATACAATCTTGACTAAGTGTATATCGACCAGTCTATCAAATCGCCATATCTCGATTTTTTGGAGAAAATGGTGCGCGTTGTTTTTAACTCTGTGTCCTGTCATCTTACTATCTGGCAATGTGGTTGCAGCCACCGAGGATCAACGAAAGGTTCTTGAGTCTGAGCTGACGGCGGTGGTGAATCGAGCCCATGCGAAAAATGTGATTTTGTTTGTTGGCGACGGGATGGGTGTCTCCACGGTAACCGCCGCTAGGATATTCGATGGGCAGCGAAAAGGATTGCTGGGTGAAGAGAATAGTCTTTCCTTTGAACAATTCCCCTTCCTAGCACTATCAAAGACTTACAGCGCAAATCAGCAAACCCCAGATTCCGCTCCGACCATGAGTGCAATGATGACTGGAGTGAAGACCAATGGGGGTGTGATTGGTGTGGACGAATCGATAAATTTCGGAGAGGAGAGTTGGCAAAAGATCGTGAGAGGAACCGTGCCCAATCTTATCGAGTTGGCGGAGCAAGCAGGATTATCCACTGGTATTGTGACCACGTCCCGCCTCACTCATGCGACTCCTGCCGCGTGCTTCGCTCACACTTCTAATAGAAACTGGGAATCTGATGCGGATGTGCCGACCTCTTCAGATGTTCCTGACATTGCAAGCCAATTCGTTGATTTTTCTTATGGGGATGGAATTGATGTGGCTCTGGGTGGGGGGCTAAGTGCTTTTATCCCTACCGGTGGATCAAAATTGGTGGTGGGTGAGGGGAAGCGTGATGATGGGCGCGACTTGATTGAAGACTGGACGAGAAGATTTCCAGATGGTTCTGTCGTATTTTCTCGAGAGGAGCTCCTCTCTTTACCTGGTCGAGATGTGCGAAAGGTGTTCGGCATTTTTAGCGAATCTCACATGCCTTATCGAACCGATTTGAATTCTGAACAAATGACAGTACCCACCTTACCCGAAATGACACGAGCGGCGATTGAGACGCTCTCTAAAAATGAGCGTGGATTCTTTCTGCATGTGGAATCCGCGCGCATCGATCACGGTCATCATGCGAATAATGCCTACCGAGCATTAGCAGAGGTAGTGGAGCTGTCGCGAGCTGTTGACGTGGCTCTAGATATGGTTGACCTCAAAGAGACGTTGATTATAGTGACCGCTGATCATAGCCACGTATTTACCATCTCGGGTTACCCTAAGCGGGGTAATCCTATACTTGGCAAGGTAGTAGAGCCAGGTCATAATTCGCCAAAACTAGATGCTGATGGCCGTCCCTACACCACTTTGGGGTATGTTAACGGTCCCGGTATGCATGTTTTGGATCCCGGTGGGGACATGGTCTACGACGAGCTGATAAATGCTGGCCGTGAGAACTTAGATGTGGTCGATACCGAGTCGCCAACCTATCATCAAGAAACGCTCATCCCGCTCTCAGCTGAGACACATGGAGGCGAAGACGTTGCCATTTATGCGACTGGACCGAGCGCGTATTTGTTTCGTGGCGTGAAGGAGCAAAACTATGTTTTCGAAGTAATGGCATACGCATTGAAACTGAGAGGGGACAAATAACAAAATGCAGACGATCGAAGACCGGCTCAATGAGCTGAACATCACGTTGCCAACCGTGAAGTCACCTGCCTTTAACTATATGGCAACAGTAACCTCCGGCAATCTTTGTTACATCAGTGGACAGCTGCCGTGGCAGGAAGATGGCGGCCTGATAACCGGTAAAGTTGCTGAGAGTTGCTCCATTGACGAGGCGCGGCGAGCGGCTGAACGGTGTGTCTTGGCAGCATTGTCTCAGCTCAAGCATACCTTGGGTGATCTTGATTCTGTGGTTCGTGTGGTCAAGCTGACGGGTTTTGTGTCATCGGCCTCCGGGTTTCATTGAACAGCCACGCGTCTTGGATGCGGCGTCGGACCTTCTTGTGCAAATTTTCGGAGAGCGAGGACGTCACTCAAGAAGCGCTGTGGGCGTAGCAGAGCTACCACGTGGAGTCCCTGTGGAAATTGAGTTTGTGATAGAAATCGCGGTTTCTTGACCCCTCGGTGCATGGGTGACGCCCGATAGGGATCGAGGTTTCGGGCGTTCGTGTTTTATTCGGCTTCATATCTTGCGATAATTTCCTCTAGCGGGTCTCGGCCAAGACCCGGGCCTTCAGGCAGTCTCAGGTATCCATTCGATGGGACGATATCATCCCCATAAACATGCGCTTCGCAGTCAAAAAACCGCCATTCAACCAGCGGGTCGGACGACATAGAAGCAACAGCATGAATTGCCGCGAGTAAGCCAGGCCCCTCGTAAAAGCTGTGTGGGACCACTCTGACGCTAAATTGATCTGCTAGGGCAAATACCTCTTTCAATGTTGAGATACCTCCCGTTTTTATTGGGCTGGGTTGAACAATATCCACCGAGTTTGATTCGAAGAGGGTTCGGTACTGTGTCAGCGTCGCAGCGTTTTCCCCCGCTGCAACTGGAATGCCGCCCTTTGTTTTAATTCTTGCCAATGCCTGGTGATCCTCTGGTGGCCAAACCGGCTCTTCAAGCCAGCTGGGATTTACAGACTGGAGTTTTTTAGCCATCTCAATGGCCTGATCCTCAGACCAAGGACAATTGACATCGAGCATGATGGCGATGTCATCACCCGCAACGTCTCTAGCAGCCACGATGCACTCATAATCGATTTCGTGCAATTTGATGTGACGAAATCCCTGGTCCACACATTTTTTGACGCTTTCTCTAACAGCGCTAGGGTCTCCGAATCTCACCAAACTGGCGTATGCTGGGATTTGCTGTTGTTTTGATTCTCCCAGCATGTCGGAAATTGAGGTCTTCGTTGTTTTACCTAAGATGTCCCAAAGCGCAATGTCCAGTCCCGATAGGCCATAAATCACCGGCCCGCCTCGACCAAATATATGTAATTTTTTCTGCAAATCGTCCATGAATGTTTTTATGTCTTCGACTGTTTGTCCCTCGCATAACGGTTTAATCATGGATTCTATGACGGCTTTTGTTCCGGGAATAATTGTGTATCCAAAAGCTTCTCCCCATCCGACCACACCCTCTGTGGTCTCGATTCGAACGAACAATGCATCTGCTGTGGACCAGTCTTTTCCCCCCCATGCGCTGGTCTGTGCCTCAGCGCCAACGGAATAGGGGATACGAAGTTCAATAGTTTCTAGACTTTTGATTTTCATGGCTAAATTCCTTCAATTTGCTTCGCTATCATCCGCGTCGGTCGATGCTTTCTGAGTTTTTATGATGCCAACGATATAAGAAACAAATCCACGCGTATAGCCTTCATTACATTTTTACCTTTACCGTTAAGACGACGGATTCCGCGCTGTAATTGGCCAAATTGGTCTTGGCTAGCCTCAACCACTGGTTTTTGTGCGAGTTTGTTTTCGTTCTGAGCCAATCCAGGGTCAAATGTACAATTGACAACGAAAAGCTAAAACACGATAATGCTCGGCTTCGTTCGGAGGGGTTCCCGAGCGGTCAAAGGGGGCAGACTGTAAATCTGTTGGCTCAGCCTTCGAAGGTTCGAATCCTTCCCCCTCCACCAAATGATGTTGTAGTTTTTTTGGGGCGTTTTGTATAGCACTTAAGAAACTCGATTTTGCGGCGCGATCGATGTAGCGGTTGGGCCGTAAGTCGGTTGCGGGCGGGTGTAGCTCAATGGTAGAGCAGAAGCCTTCCAAGCTTACGACGAGGGTTCGATTCCCTTCACCCGCTCCATGAGTTGCTTGAACCGTGTGCCCATGTAGCTCAGTGGTAGAGCACTCCCTTGGTAAGGGAGAGGTCGCGCGTTCAATCCGCGCCATGGGCACCATGCTTGGGCTTAAATTTTAATTTTTTAGCATCAGTTTAATTAAGGGTTAGTTATGGCAAAGGGAAAGTTTGAGCGGACAAAGCCGCACGTGAATGTTGGAACGATTGGGCACGTTGACCATGGTAAGACGACGTTAACTGCCGCTATTACGACCATATTGGCTGCGAAGCAGGGTGGAGAAGCCAAGGGTTATGACCAGATTGACAATGCGCCAGAAGAGAAAGCTCGTGGTATCACGATCAATACTTCTCACGTCGAATATGAGACGGATAATCGCCACTATGCGCACGTTGACTGTCCCGGTCACGCTGACTATGTGAAGAACATGATTACGGGTGCGGCGCAGATGGATGGTGCTATTTTGGTTGTTTCAGCCGCAGATGGTCCGATGCCTCAAACGCGTGAGCACATTTTGCTTGCACGACAGGTTGGTGTGCCATACATCATTGTATTTTTGAATAAAGCTGATCAGGTTGATGATGCTGAATTGCTCGAGCTTGTTGAAATGGAAGTTCGAGAGTTGCTCTCTAAATATGATTTCCCTGGAGATGACACTCCAATCGTGATTGGTTCAGCCCTCAAGGCGCTTGAAGGTGACACGGGTGAGCATGGTGAGCAGGCGATCATGAAGCTGGCTGAAGCCCTGGACTCATACATTCCAGAGCCACAAAGAACACTGGATATGGCGTTTTTGATGCCAGTTGAGGACGTATTCTCAATTTCAGGTCGAGGAACCGTGGTTACTGGTCGTGTAGAGCGCGGCATCATCACGGTTAACGATGAGATTGAAATCGTTGGCTTGAAGGATACAACTAAGACGGTATGTACGGGCGTTGAGATGTTCCGTAAATTGCTTGACCAAGGTCAGGCTGGCGATAACGTTGGTGTTCTTCTTCGTGGTACGAAGCGTGATGAAGTTGAGCGTGGTCAAGTGTTGGCTAAGCCTGGTTCGATCACGCCACACGTTAAGTTTGAGGCTGAGGTTTACGTCTTGAGTAAGGAAGAGGGCGGACGACACACCCCATTCTTTAACGGCTACAGACCACAGTTTTATTTCAGAACAACGGATGTGACTGGCTCATGTGATTTGCCAGAGGGTACTGAGATGGTGATGCCTGGTGATAACGTGCAGATGAAGGTTACTTTGATTCAGCCGATTGCTATGGAAGAGGGTTTGCGTTTCGCGATCCGTGAGGGCGGTCGAACTGTCGGTGCCGGCGTTGTATCCAAAGTAACCGAGTAAAATAACTGTAGAAATTTAGTTAGGCCAGTAGCTCAATTGGTAGAGCGTCGGTCTCCAAAACCGAAGGTTGGGGGTTCGAGACCCTCCTGGCCTGCCAAAGAAACTTGATTTGACGTCGCTTCGGAAAGGCTGGCTGTAGATGTTGATGGATAGATTGAAATTGAGCCTATCGGCTCTAATATTTCTTGCGGGCGTAGTGGCTTCTTACACGCTCACGGAAGTGCCTTCTGTGGTCAGAGTTCTGTGTGCGCTAATTGGCTTGTTGCTAGCCCTCGGAGTGCTATCTCTCACAGACAAGGGGCGAGAGCTCATTCAGTTTTGCCGAGAGGCGATCGTTGAAACTAAAAAAGTTGTCTGGCCATCGAAAAAGGAAACGGTGCAAACGACAGGCGTCGTTGTGGTGTTTGTCTTAGTGATGGCGCTCATTCTTTGGGGTATTGATGGCGCGCTGGGTTCGTTGGTGCGAATGTTACTGGGTGTGGAGGCCTGACAGCTATGAAATGGTACGTCGTTCACGCCTATTCTGGCTACGAAAAAAGCGTTAAGAAAAGTCTGGCAGAGCGCATTGAGCGTGCCGGCATGGCGGCTGAATTCGGTCAAATCTTGGTTCCGGTGGAGGAGGTTGTCGAAATCAAGGGAGGGCAAAAGTCAATCAGTGAGCGCAAGTTTTTCCCGGGCTATGTCTTGGTCGAGATGAGCATGACGGATGAGACTTGGCATTTGGTCAAAAGCACACCGAAAGTGACGGGATTTGTTGGAGGAGTTGGTAATAAGCCCTCGCCGATTTCTCAAAAAGAGGTCGACGGCATTCTTGGCCAGATTCAGGAGGGTGTTGAAAAGCCTAAACCTAAAATCCTCTTCGAGGCCGGTGAAAGTGTTCGTGTCAAAGACGGTCCCTTCATGGACTTCCACGGTAACGTTGAGGAGGTTAATTACGAAAAAAACAAACTTCGCGTTTCTGTCTCAATTTTTGGACGATCAACACCCGTGGAGTTAGATTTTGGTCAGGTCGAAAAGGCCTGAGTTCAGCCATCCTTTTCTTTTGCGGTAAGGAAAGCTTTACTGTTATAATTGTCGGCTAACTAAATTTGGGGAGCTCTGACGCAAGGTATTGTGGCGAGCGTTTGGACCCGCACTTACTCTGAGGGAGTGTCGCTGTGGCAAAGAAAGTAATCGGTTTCATCAAACTTCAAATTCCTGCGGGCAAGGCTAATCCGAGTCCACCCGTAGGTCCGGCGCTTGGTCAGCGTGGTCTCAATATCATGGAGTTTTGTAAAGCATTCAATGCAAAAACTCAGACTTATGAGCCTGGTCTGCCGTTACCCGTTGTGATCACGGCATTTGCTGACAAAAGCTTTACGTTTATTGTCAAGACCCCACCAGCTTCAGTTCTCATCAAAAAAGCAATCAAGCTGGATAAAGGAAGTCCTCGCCCACACACCGATAAGGTTGGGAAAATCACTAAGGCCCAACTTGAGGAAATCGCTAAAGCAAAAATGGAAGATCTCAATGCAGGCGACATCGAGGCAGCCATAAGGATCATTGCCGGTAGCGCTAGAAGCATGGGCGTAGAAGTTGAGGGGAGCTAAACATGGGCAAAATTTCAAAGCGATTTAAAAAAGTTAAAGAGACCGTGGACAGAAACAAATTCTACGGTTTGGATGAGGCGCTATCGTTGGCCAAACAAAACGCGAGTGCGAAATTTGACGAGTCAATTGATATAGCTGTCAACCTCGGAGTCGACGCAAGAAAATCTGACCAGCTTGTTCGCGGGTCTGTGGTCTTACCGAAGGGAACGGGTAAGACCGTTCGCGTTGCTGTTTTCGCGCAAGCGGACAAGGCAAGCGAAGCATCGGAGGCTGGAGCGGATATCGTAGGCTTTGAGGATTTGGCTGAAAAAGTGAAGTCGGGTCAGATGGATTTTGATGTCGTGATCGCAACACCTGATGCCATGAGGATCGTCGGTCAGTTGGGTCAAATTCTCGGCCCACGCGGCTTGATGCCAAACCCCAAGGTGGGAACTGTGACGCCTAATGTGTCTGAGGCGGTAAAGAATGCCAAAGCTGGACAGGTTCAGTTCAGGACCGATAAAGCCGGTATCGTTCATTGCACGATTGGTAGGGCCTCATTCTCTGAGGCTGATTTGTTGGAAAACTTTAAGGCACTGATAGACGCATTGAATAAAAATAAGCCGAGCTCCTCCAAAGGGGTATATCTAAAGCGAGTCGCCCTATCTAGTACGATGGGTCCCGGACTTCGCTTGGATCAGGCGAGTTGGACAAACTAGATACATAAGAACTTTGGTGCCGGACCATGCTGATGAATGGTCCGGGCTGTCAAAGACCGTAGGTGTTTGAAAAAACCTAAACGACAGTCACTTGATTGTTGGCCTACGCAGATAGTGAAACCGAGGGCGAGTTTTTTCGATCTTTTGGAAATTTTCTTTAGATCTGATGCTTGTGCCAAGGAACGCTATTGAACGGGTGGTGGGGGTTGCTTACCCACTTTTGTTAACAATAGGAGAGAAACTTGAGTCTCAATCGTAAAGAAAAAGAGGCTGTCGTCAAGGAAATCACAGATAAATTGTCTGCTGCTCAAACAGTTGTGTTGGCTGAGTACAGAGGGTTGACGGTGGATCAGATGACATCACTCAGAGTGAGCGCGCGTAACAACGGCGTGTACTTGCGAGTTCTCAAGAATACTTTGGCTAAGCTGGCAGTTAAGGACACCCCCTTTGAGGGGCTGTCAAATGACATGGTCGGTCCTCTTGCGTATGGCATTTCTGAGGACCCTGTCGCTGCCGCTAAGGTTCTCAGTGATTTTTCTAAAGACAACGATAAGTTCATCGTTAAATTAGGTGCGATGCCAAATCAAGTGATGTCTAGCGAAGACGTTGCAAAATTGGCAAAGATGCCTAGCCGCGAAGAGCTCTTGTCTAAATTGCTGGGTACGATGCAGGCCCCAATAGCGAAATTTGTCCAAACCCTTAATGAGGTGCCGACGAAGTTTGTGCGAGGCGTTGCAGCAGTCAGAGATTTGAAGGAACAAGAAGCCGCGTGAGCGTTGCTCTAAATAGTTTTTAAATTAAGTAAATTTTCAGGAGATAAGTGAAATGGCTGTTGATAAAGCAGAAATTTTGGAAGCGATCTCAAGTATGTCAGTGCTTGAGTTGTCAGAGTTAATCAAGGAGATGGAAGAAAAGTTTGGCGTTTCAGCAGCAGCAGCAGCTGTTGCAGTAGCTGCCCCAGGTGCCGCCGCTGGTGGAGATGCAGCGGGTGGTGCAGAAAAAACTGAATTCGATGTCATCCTTGCCGGCGCCGGTGATAACAAGGTGGCGGTGATTAAGGCTGTTCGGGCTATTACCTCGCTTGGTCTTAAAGAAGCGAAGGACCTTGTGGACGGAGCTCCGAAGCCAATCAAAGAGGGTGTGTCGAAAGCTGAAGCTGACGACTTTAAAAAGCAGCTCGAAGAAGCTGGAGCATCTGTCGAGGTTAAATAATCGAGACAATGATTTTTGGTGCTCGCCCGTGAGGGTGAGTACCATCTAGCTTCACGGCGAGAATTTACCTAAAAGCGACACTTTTACGTAAATTTTTGCATTACTGTTGTTTGGTCGGGTTGGGTCACCAACTGTCCGCCAGAGGCTGGTAGAGGCCAGCCGCCAAACTTGTTTGAGTCAACTCAATTATCACAACCCATTTATTCGGGATCTTCACGGAGACACGATGGCCTATTCTTACACTGAGAAAAAACGAATTCGAAAGAGTTTTGCCAAACGGCAGGGAGTTGCACCGGTTCCGTACCTGCTCGCGACCCAACTCGAGTCGTATGAAACATTTTTGCAATCAGGTGTTCAAGAGGGTGAGCGGCAAAAGCTTGGGCTCCAAAGTGCGTTTGAATCAATCTTTCCCATTGAGAGCCATTCTGGAAACGCTAGATTGGAATTTGTAAGTTACCAACTTGGCACTCCAGCGTTTGATGTTAAAGAGTGTCAGCAACGTGGGTTGACCTATGCAGCTCCTCTTCGAGCTAAAGTTAGGCTGACACTGCTTGACAAAGATTCTCCCAAACAGTCGATTAAGGAAGCAAAGGAGCAGGTCGTTTACATGGGGGAAATCCCGTTAATGACATCAACCGGGTCGTTTGTCATCAACGGAACTGAGCGCGTTATCGTCTCTCAGCTTCACAGATCTCCGGGTGTTTTCTTTGAACATGATCGAGGAAAAACCCACTCCTCTGGAAAATTACTTTTCTCGGCCCGCGTCATTCCTTACAGAGGCTCTTGGCTGGACTTCGAGTTTGATCCTAAAGATCATCTGTACTTCCGAATCGACCGAAGGCGAAAACTGCCTGTCTCCATACTGCTCAAATCAATTGGCATGAGCGCTGAGGACATACTTGGTTTCTTTTACTCTTTTGATAAGTTTGATTTTGGCAAGAAAGGTGTTGAGTTTCATGTAAAACCTGAGCGGCTCCGTGGGGAAATCGCTCGTGTAGATATCAAGACCAAGCAGGGGAAGCTTATTGTCGAGACAGATAAGCGGATCACTGCGAAGCACGTCAGAGACATGATCGCTGCGAAAGTTGATCGTATTCCGGTAGAGCAAGATTTCTTGGTTGGCAGAATCTTGGCTAGAAATATCATTGATATTGATACTGGTGAGATCATTGCGGCAGCTAATGACGAATTGACGGAAGAGTTGATTGAGAAGCTTGTTGAAGCAAATATTGGAGAAATAGAGACGATTTACGTCAATGACCTAGATCAGGGCCCATTTATTTCTCAAACACTCAGAGCTGATGATACGCCCGACCAACTTTCAGCCCAGGTGGCTATTTATCGGATGATGCGGCCAGGGGAGCCGCCCACTGAGGACGCCGTGAATTCTCTGTTTGGGGGGCTCTTTTACGCGCCAGAGCGATACGATTTATCTGCTGTGGGTCGAATGAAATTTAACCGTCGAGCCTACCCAGAGGTCGTTGATGACAAGGCTTCCGATTGGTTAAAGAATTTTTATGCGGAGGCGGAAAAAAATGGCGTGCCTCAAGATGGGATTCTTAGCAATGCAGACATATTGGCAGTCATTTCCATTCTCGTAGAACTGCGTAATGGTCGTGGAGACATTGACGACATTGATCATCTTGGGAACAGACGAGTTCGGTCTGTTGGCGAGCTTGCGGAGAACCAGTTTAGATCTGGTTTGGTGCGTGTGGAGCGAGCGGTTAGAGAACGGTTGTCTCAAGCTGAGTCAGAAAATTTGATGCCGCATGATCTTATTAATGCTAAGCCGGTGTCGGCAGCGGTTCGCGAATTTTTCGGCTCATCGCAGTTATCGCAATTTATGGATCAAACGAACCCATTGTCCGAGATCACTCACAAACGTAGAGTATCGGCGTTAGGCCCTGGCGGTCTCACGAGAGAGAGGGCCGGATTCGAAGTGCGAGATGTTCATCCAACGCATTACGGGCGGGTTTGTCCGATTGAAACACCTGAGGGACCAAACATTGGTTTGATCAATTCGCTTGCACTTTACGCTCGGACGAATGAGTACGGTTTCCTCGAAACACCATACATTCGAGTCAAAAATGGCAAGGTCACAGACCAGATCGAATATCTTTCTGCGATTGACGAGGGGCAACACATCATTGCGCAGGCGAACGCGTCTTACGATAAGAATGGTAAATTGACTGACGAGCTGGTCTCTTCGCGTCATAAAGGCGAATTCACGCTTGTCGCGCCAGACCGTGTGGATATGATGGATGTGGCGCCATCCCAAATCGTATCAGTGGCTGCATCTTTGATTCCGTTTCTAGAGCATGATGATGCCAATCGAGCCTTGATGGGATCGAATATGCAGAGACAGGCGGTCCCAACATTGAGGGCGGAGAAAGCGCTTGTTGGTACGGGAATCGAGCGAACTGTCGCGGTGGATTCTGGAACTGCAGTGCAGGCGGATCGAGGCGGCTTGGTAGATTACGTTGACGCTTCGCGAATAGTTATTCGCGTTAATGATGACGAGACGCGTGCGGGTGATGTCGGTGTAGACATTTACAACCTTGTCAAGTACACGCGGTCCAACCAGAACACCAACATCAATCAACGGCCAATTGTTAAGCCGGGTGACGTCATCGCGCGCGGCGACGTCATCGCTGATGGCGCCTCGACTGATTTAGGAGAACTTGCCCTGGGGCAGAATCTGCTTGTCGCTTTCATGCCTTGGAACGGATACAACTTCGAGGATTCGATCTTGATTTCAGAGAGAATCGTTGCTGAGGATAGATTTACTTCGATCCACATCGAGGAGTTGTCTGTTGTGGCCCGAGATACTAAGCTCGGCACCGAGGAAATCACTCGAGATATTTCCAACTTATCTGAAGCTCAGCTAGGCCGACTGGACGAATCCGGCATTGTGTATATTGGCGCTGAGGTTCGGGCAGGAGATGTGCTGGTCGGTAAAGTGACTCCAAAGGGAGAAACTCAGCTCACCCCAGAGGAAAAGCTGCTAAGAGCAATATTCGGTGAAAAAGCGTCGGACGTTAAGGACACGTCGCTTCGAGTACCATCAGGTATGGCCGGTACCGTTATTGATGTTCAAGTCTTTACTCGAGAGGGCGTTGACCGTGATGCGCGAGCTCAAACGATCGTCGATGATGAACTTGGGCGCTACCGACAAGACTTATCTGACCAGATGCGCATCGTCGAGAACGACGCTTTTGGAAGGCTTGAGAGGTTGTTGACGGGTAAGGTCGCCAATGGTGGACCTAATAAACTCAAAAGTGGCTCGAAGGTCACAAAAGCGTACTTAGAGGAGTTGAACCGATATGATTGGTTTGACATCAGACTAGCTAACGACGCTGCCGCTCAACAAATTGAGCAGATCAAAGAGGGTTTAGAGCAGGCTCGTTTGGATTTTGACGCTCGTTTTGACGAGAAGCAGAAGAAGTTGACGTCTGGTGATGAGCTACCGCCGGGTGTTCAGAAAATGGTCAAGGTCTATTTGGCGGTCAAACGCCGATTGCAGCCTGGCGACAAGATGGCGGGTCGACACGGTAATAAAGGGGTTATATCCAAGATCGTTCCGGTCGAGGATATGCCACACACAGCTGACGGAACTCCAATGGACATCGTACTGAATCCACTCGGCGTTCCCTCTCGAATGAATGTGGGGCAAATTCTTGAAACACATCTTGGTTGGGCTGCGAAGGGTCTTGGGCAAAAAATCGGAGCTATGCTCACGGCTAAAGCCAAGATAGGAGAGCTTCGAGCATTCTTGGATAAGGTTTATAACACCAGTGGGAAGAATGAGGACATTGGGGAGCTTTCGGATCAAGAGGTTTTGGATCTTGCCTCGCAGCTCTCGAAAGGTGTTCCTTTTGCAACTCCGGTTTTTGATGGTGCGCATGAATCGGAAATAAGACAGATGCTGGAGTTGGCTGACCTTCCTTCGACGGGACAAATAGCGCTTATCGATGGTCGAACTGGGGATAGGTTTGACCAGGAGGTCACTGTTGGATATATGCACGTATTGAAGTTGCACCACTTGGTAGACGATAAGATGCACGCGCGGTCTACTGGGCCTTACTCCTTGGTTACACAACAACCTCTTGGAGGCAAAGCGCAGTTTGGAGGTCAGAGATTCGGTGAGATGGAGGTCTGGGCTCTCGAGGCTTATGGCGCTTCGTATACGTTGCAGGAGATGTTGACCGTTAAATCCGACGACGTGAGTGGAAGAACGAAGGTATATGAAAATATCGTCAAAGGTGAGCATAAGATCGACGCTGGGATGCCAGAATCTTTCAATGTTCTAGTTAAAGAAATCAGGTCGCTAGTCATCGATATCGATCTCGATCGCGGCTAATTTTATTCACATTCTTTATCGAGCGAATTTTATAAGGGACACACAATGAAAACTTTGATGGATCTATTCAAGCAGGTCAATCAAGAGGAAGACTTTGACGCAATTCGTATTGGGCTGGCTTCGCCTGAGAAAATACGTTCTTGGTCGTATGGTGAGGTCAAGAAACCCGAGACGATTAACTATCGCACTTTCAAGCCAGAAAGAGACGGTTTGTTCTGTGCCAAGATATTCGGTCCAGTAAAGGACTATGAGTGCCTTTGTGGTAAGTACAAACGACTGAAGCATCGGGGAGTTATTTGTGAGAAGTGTGGTGTTGAAGTCACACTCTCGAAGGTAAGACGCGAGCGAATGGCACACATTGAGCTCGCATCTCCTGTTGCTCACATTTGGTTTTTAAAGTCACTACCTTCCCGACTTGGCATCGTTCTAGACATTCCACTTCGGGATATTGAACGTGTGCTTTATTTCGAAGCTTATATCGTGACACATCCTGGCATGACCCCGCTGAATAAGGGCGATCTCCTATCCGAAGAGAATTATTTAGAGAAATTTGAAGAGTTCGGAGATGAATTTACCGCTGTGATGGGTGCTGAAGGTATCCGAGAGCTTCTAAAAAATATCGATATCGCCGGAGAGATTGAGAAGCTACGGGAAGAGCTTAGCCAAACAGAGTCGGATACTAAGATCAAGAAGATCGCTAAAAGATTGAAGGTCTTAGAGGCGTTCCACAAATCTGGGATCAAGCCAGAGTGGATGATTATGGAGGTTTTGCCGGTACTTCCGCCGGATCTAAGGCCACTCGTTCCACTAGATGGCGGGCGCTTTGCAACCTCAGACTTAAACGACTTATATCGTCGCGTGATTAACAGAAACAATCGCTTGAAGCGGCTACTAGAGCTTAAGGCTCCTGAAATCATTTGTCGCAACGAAAAGAGGATGCTCCAGGAGTCGGTGGATTCCTTATTGGATAATGGACGCCGTGGCAAAGCCATGACAGGAGCTAACAAACGTCCTCTGAAATCGCTGGCTGACATGATTAAGGGCAAGGGTGGTCGTTTCCGACAAAACTTATTAGGCAAGCGCGTGGATTATTCCGGCCGTTCGGTTATTGTTGTGGGCCCGCAATTAAAGCTTCACCAGTGTGGCCTTCCGAAAAAAATGGCGCTTGAACTATTTAAGCCATTTATCTTTCACAAGTTGGAGATTCTTGGACTCGCAACTACCATCAAGGCTGCGAAACGCTTAGTTGAGCAAGAGGTGCCAGAGGTTTGGGATATTCTCGAGGATGTTATCCGAGAGCATCCCGTGCTCTTGAATCGTGCGCCAACTCTTCACCGGTTGGGCATTCAAGCGTTTGAACCGGTTCTTATTGAAGGCAAGGCGATCCAGCTTCATCCATTGGTTTGTGCGGCGTTCAATGCTGACTTTGACGGCGATCAAATGGCGGTTCATGTCCCTTTGTCGTTAGAGGCTCAAATGGAGGCTCGAACGTTGATGATGGCGTCTAACAATGTGCTCTCTCCGGCCAATGGCGAGCCAATCATCGTCCCTTCTCAAGATATCGTCCTAGGACTTTATTACATGACGAGAGAAAAAATGGGTGCCAAAGGGGAAGGTATGCGTTTTTCCAACGTCACTGAAGCAAGGCGAGCGTATGACAACGGAGAAATTGACCTGCAAGCGTCTTGTGAGGTTCGTATCTCCGAACATCGAATTGACGATGGCGGTAATGTTCAAGAAAGAGTCAACCGATACAAGACGACCGTTGGCCGTTCATTCTTATCCGAGATACTGCCCAAGGGCTTATCATTTGAAATCCTGAATAAGGCTTTGAAGAAAAAAGAAATATCGAAACTCATTAATGCGAGTTTCAGAGATTGCGGCACTCGAGAGACGGTTATATTCGCAGATAAATTGATGTACACGGGATTTAGCTTTGCGACCAGGGCCGGACTCTCATTCGCTGTTAAAGATATGGAAATCCCCGAGGACAAGGAAAGAATCTTGTCAGAGGCAGAAGAAGAAGTTAAGGAAATTGAGGGTCAGTACACTTCTGGTCTGGTTACTCAGGGCGAGCGTTATAACAAGGTGGTAGATATTTGGGGGCGAGCCGGGGACGTCGTTGCAAAAGCAATGATGGACCGTTTAGGTAAAGAGCCGGTCAAAAAATGGAATGTAAGTACCAACTCTTGGGAATCATACAAAGACGAAAAAGGCCAAGAGGTATTCCAAGAATCATTTAATTCCATTTATATGATGGCCGATTCTGGCGCGCGTGGATCTGCGGCGCAGATAAGGCAGCTCGCCGGGATGCGTGGTCTGATGGCAAAGCCAGATGGATCCATTATTGAGACGCCAATCACAGCGAACTTCAGAGAAGGGCTCAACGTTCTTCAGTACTTCATTTCGACTCATGGAGCACGTAAAGGCTTGGCGGATACTGCGTTGAAAACCGCAAATTCCGGTTACCTCACTAGACGGTTGGTTGATGTGACTCAGGATTTGGTCGTTGTAGAAGACGACTGTGGTACCGCAAACGGCTTCACCATGAAAGCCTTAATTGAGGGGGGAGAGGTTGTTGAGCCTCTTGGCGAGAGAATACTTGGCCGAGTAGTTGCTGAAGATTTGATCGATCCTGAAAATGGTGCACTACTCGCAACCGCCGGGACTTTGTTTGATGAGAGTCTCGTCAATCGAGTTGAAAACAGCGGTGTTGATGAGGTCAAAGTCAGAACGCCGCTTACGTGTGAAACACGTTATGGACTCTGCGCTAAGTGCTACGGAAGAGATCTTGGGCGTGGTAACCTCGTCAGCTCCGGTGAGTCTGTCGGTGTGATAGCGGCTCAATCAATTGGCGAGCCAGGCACGCAATTGACGATGAGAACCTTCCATATCGGAGGCGCTGCGTCCCGAACTGCGGTAGCCAGCCAAATCGAGTCGAAATCCAAGGGTGTTGTTAAGTTCTCTGCTCAAATGCGATATGTTACGAATGAGCGGGGCGAGAAAGTGGTTATTTCTCGGTCGGGCGAGATCGTCGTGCATGATGACGTTGGGCGTGAGCGTGAACGACACAAAGTGCCCTATGGCGCGCTTTTGCATATCAGTGACGGTAGTTCTGAGAGTGCTGGTAAGGTGCTCGCTAATTGGGATCCTCACACCCGACCCATCATCACTGAATATTCCGGAACCGTGCGGTTCGAGAACGTAGAAGAGGGTGTGACCGTCACAAGGCAAATTGATGACATTACTGGTTTGTCTACGCTCGTCGTCACTGACCCAAAGCGCAGCTCATCCAGTCAAGGTAAGTCCTCTAGACCGAGTGTTCGACTTGTTGACGATGAAGGGGAGGAGATCAAAATTGCTGGGACTGATACTCCGGTAAATATTACTGTACCTGTAAATTCAGTGATCACAGTCAAAAACGGTCAAAAAGTCGGTATCGGTGAAGTTTTAGCTCGAATCCCGCAGGAGAGTTCAAAAACCCGAGACATTACGGGAGGTCTACCCCGTGTTGCTGAGTTGTTTGAGGCACGCTCACCAAAGGATTCAGGAGTCCTAGCTGCGGTGACTGGTGCAGTATCCTTCGGTAAAGACACCAAAGGGAAGCAACGGTTGGTTATTACTGACAGCGATGGAGTTTCCCACGAATTTTTGATCCCTAAAGACAAGCACGTGTTAGTTCATGAGGGCCAGCTAGTCAATGTTGGAGAGATGATCGTTGATGGGCCGCCAGACCCACATGAGATTCTTAAGTTATTAGGAATTGAGGCGCTCGCTCGATTTATTATTGATGAGGTCCAGGACGTATACCGGCTACAAGGGGTGCGCATCAACGATAAGCACATCGAAGTCATTGTTCGGCAGATGTTGAGACGTGTGACCATATCTGATTCGGGGCATTCTGAGTTCATTCAAGGTGAGCAGGTCGAGAGGTCCGAGGTGTTGGCCGCAAACGAAGAGCTTGTCTCTGAGGGTAAAACCCCAGCTTCGTTCGACAATATCCTTCTCGGTATTACCAAGGCTTCCCTCTCAACCGATTCCTTTATATCAGCCGCCTCGTTCCAAGAAACTACTCGAGTGCTGACAGAAGCTGCGATTATGGGCAAAAAGGACGATCTACGAGGACTTAAGGAAAACGTCATTGTGGGTCGCTTGATCCCCGCTGGAACTGGGCTCGCGTATCACAGGACGAGAAAGCGAGCCCCTGAGCCTGATCTTTTTGCCGATATATCGGAAGATTCCAGTGAATCGGCAGAGGAAAGTTCGGAGAGTGAAAACGAAGCGGCGGCTTGACATTAAGATGGCGGGGTCTTAGAATCCCCCGTCTTTTTCCTGGTGAGAGCCGCCGGGATAATAAGTTGAACACGGCCTGGTTTTGGCAGTTGTCCCTCACCAGGCCTTAATTTATAGATTTAGGACCTAAGGTAATAATATGCCCACTATTAATCAGCTGGTGCGTAAAGGTAGATCCGTGCCGATCGCGAAGAGCAAAGTGCCAGCGCTCGGAGGAGCTCCTGCCAAGCGCGGTGTGTGCACTCGTGTCTACACGACGACACCCAAGAAACCAAACTCGGCGCTAAGAAAAGTAGCGAAAGTTAAACTCACGACTGGTTTCGAAGTGATTAGCTACATCGGTGGTGAAGGTCATAACCTCCAAGAGCACTCCGTTGTGCTGATACGCGGCGGCCGTGTTAAAGACTTGCCTGGTGTGCGATACCACGTTGTTCGCGGAAGTTTAGATACGCAGGGCGTTAAGGATAGAAAACAGGCGCGCTCAAAGTATGGTGCGAAACGCGCCAAAGGTTAATTAACTAGGAAAGAATCAAGAGGTTTCAATGCCAAGACGTCGTGAAGTTCCAAAAAGAGAAACGTTGCCGGATCCAAAATACCACAACCAAGAGGTTGCGAAATTCATGAATGTAATCATGACGCGCGGTAAGAAATCGGTTGCAGAGCGAATTGTTTATGGCGCCTTCACCCATATAGAAAAAGTTGGGAAATCAGACCCTCTAGAAATTTTCAATAGCGCTCTTGCCAATGTCAGGCCGCTCGTAGAGGTGAAGTCGAGACGTGTTGGCGGTGCGAACTACCAGGTTCCCGTCGAAGTGAGGCCCTCTCGCAGGAACGCCTTGGCAATGCGCTGGCTAAGAGAGTCTGCTCGCGCACGAAGCGAAAAATCGATGGCTGCGCGATTGGGGAATGAGCTCAAAGAGGCGGCAGAGGGCCGAGGTGGAGCGGTGAAGAAGAAGGATGAAGTTCACCGTATGGCAGAGGCAAACAAAGCGTTCTCGCATTTCCGTTTTTAAACTGACACGTTTTTAAGATTTATGGCTCGCACAACACCAATCAATCGTTATCGAAACATCGGTATCAGCGCACACATTGACGCTGGCAAAACCACTACAACCGAGAGAATTCTTTTCTATACCGGTGTGTCACACAAAATCGGTGAGGTTCACGACGGCGCTGCTGTCATGGACTGGATGGCCCAAGAGCGGGAGCGTGGCATCACGATCACCTCTGCAGCGACGACTTGTTTCTGGCGGGGAATGGACGGAAATCTTCCTGAGCATCGGATCAATATTATTGATACGCCTGGGCACGTTGATTTTACTATCGAGGTTGAGCGCTCGATGCGTGTTCTTGATGGCGCGTGTATGGTCTATTGTGCCGTGGGCGGTGTCCAGCCGCAGTCGGAAACGGTTTGGCGTCAGGCGAATAAATACCGGGTGCCGAGAATGGCATTTGTTAACAAGATGGATCGACAGGGAGCTAACTTCTTCAAAGTGTACGACCAAATGCGTGCTCGTTTGAAAGCCAATCCCGTGTTGATGCAAATTCCGATTGGAGCTGAGGAAGGCTTTGAGGGCGTTGTTGACCTCGTTAAAATGAAAGCGATTTATTGGGACGAAGCGACAGCTGGAACCAAGTACGAAGAGCGAGAGATTCCTGCCGAATTACAGGCTCAGGCTGACGAGTGGCGCGAGAAGCTTGTCGAAGCTGCCGCTGAATCCAGTGAGGAGCTGATGGAGAAGTACCTTGAGGAGGGAGATCTAACTCTAGAGGAGATTCAAAAAGGTATCAGAACACGAACAATTGCCACAGAAATCGTACCGATGATGTGCGGTACTGCATTCAAAAATAAAGGTGTTCAGGCAATGCTGGACGGTGTGGTTGACTATCTGCCGTCCCCTGTGGATATCCCCGACGTTAAGGGAGAGACCGAGGCAGGTGATCCTGCTTCTCGAAAGGCGGATGACGCAGATTCATTCTCGGCCCTGTCTTTCAAAATCATGACCGATCCTTACGTCGGACAACTGATTTTCTTTAGGGTTTACTCGGGAGTTGTTAATGCGGGTGACACCATCTATAACCCAATCAAAGGGAAAAAGGAGCGTATCGGTCGGATTCTTCAGATGCACGCGAACAATCGGGAAGAATTGAAAGAGGTTCGAGCAGGGGATATTGCAGCGGCTGTTGGTCTGAAGGATGCCACGACTGGCGACTCGATTTGTGATCCATCCAAGCCGATCATTCTTGAACGCATGGAGTTCCCTGAGCCAGTTATCTCGCAAGCAGTCGAGCCGAAAACTAAGAGTGATCAGGAAAAAATGGGAATCGCGCTTGGTCGTCTAGCGCAGGAAGATCCGTCGTTTCGGGTTAAGACCGACGAAGAGTCGGGTCAGACGATTATCTCGGGAATGGGTGAATTACACCTCGAGATTCTTGTGGATCGGATGAAACGAGAGTTCGGCGTTGAAGCGAATATCGGAAAGCCTCAGGTTGCTTACAGAGAAGCCATTAAGCAAACCGTTGACATTGAAGGGAAATTCGTTAAGCAAAGTGGCGGTAAAGGCCAATATGGGCATGTGTGGCTCAAGATGGAGCCATCAGAGCAAGGACAAGGATTTGAGTTCGTTGACGCCATTAAGGGTGGAGTGGTTCCGAAAGACTACATCCCTGCTGTTCAAAAGGGCCTTACGGAGGCAATGACATCCGGAGTTGTGGCGGGTTATCCAGTTGTTGATGTGAAAGTCACGCTGTTTGATGGCTCCTACCACGAAGTCGATTCATCTGAGAACGCGTTTAAAATGGCTGCAATCTTAGCGTTTAAGGACGGTATGCGGAAAGCCAACGCGGCACTGCTTGAGCCGATCATGGCTGTTGAGGTCGAAACGCCAGAAGAGAAGATGGGTGACGTTATGGGCGATTTATCCTCGAGAAGAGGGACCATACAGGGCATGGAAGATATGGCAGGGGGCGGTAAGGCGGTTAAGGCCGAGGTGCCTTTGTCAGAAATGTTTGGCTACTCAACAACATTGCGTTCTCTTACCCAGGGAAGGGCAACTTACTCGATGGAATTCAAGCACTACTCCGAGGCACCGAAGAGCGTTGCTGAGGCTGTTGTAAACAAATAAATAACGGTATTAATTCTTCAAACATAAAATTAAATTTAGTTAAGAGGACATCATGGCAAAGGGAAAGTTTGAGCGGACAAAGCCGCACGTGAATGTTGGAACGATTGGGCACGTTGACCATGGTAAGACGACGTTAACTGCCGCTATTACGACCATATTGGCTGCGAAGCAAGGTGGAGAAGCCAAGGGTTATGATCAGATTGACAATGCGCCAGAAGAGAAAGCTCGTGGTATCACGATCAATACTTCTCACGTCGAATATGAGACGGATAATCGCCACTATGCGCACGTTGACTGTCCAGGTCACGCTGACTATGTGAAGAACATGATTACGGGTGCGGCGCAGATGGATGGCGCCATTTTGGTTGTTTCAGCCGCAGATGGCCCGATGCCTCAAACGCGAGAGCACATTTTGCTTGCACGACAGGTTGGTGTGCCGTACATCATCGTATTTTTGAATAAAGCTGATCAGGTTGATGATGCTGAATTGCTCGAGCTTGTTGAAATGGAAGTTCGAGAGTTGCTCTCTAAATATGATTTCCCTGGAGATGACACTCCAATCGTGATTGGCTCAGCCCTCAAGGCGCTTGAAGGTGACACGGGTGAGCATGGTGAGCAGGCGATCATGAAATTGGCTGAAGCCCTGGACTCATACATTCCAGAGCCACAAAGAACACTGGATATGGCGTTTTTGATGCCAGTTGAGGACGTATTCTCAATTTCAGGTCGAGGAACAGTGGTTACTGGTCGTGTAGAGCGCGGCATCATCACGGTTAACGATGAGATTGAAATCGTTGGCTTGAAGGATACAACTAAGACGGTATGTACGGGCGTTGAGATGTTCCGTAAATTGCTTGACCAAGGTCAGGCTGGCGATAACGTTGGTGTTCTTCTTCGTGGTACGAAGCGTGATGAAGTTGAGCGTGGTCAAGTGTTGGCTAAGCCTGGTTCGATCACACCACACGTTAAGTTTGAGGCTGAGGTTTACGTCTTGAGTAAGGAAGAGGGCGGACGACACACTCCATTCTTTAACGGTTACAGACCACAGTTTTATTTTAGAACAACGGATGTGACTGGCTCATGTGATTTGCCAGAGGGTACTGAGATGGTGATGCCTGGTGATAACGTGCAGATGAAGGTTACTCTGATTCAGCCGATTGCTATGGAAGAGGGCTTGCGTTTCGCGATCCGTGAGGGTGGTCGAACTGTCGGTGCCGGCGTTGTATCCAAAGTAACCGAGTAATTGAGTAGACGCCTGGGTAGTAATTTTGTCAGTTTTGTGAAGAGATAATTAATGGAAAACCAAAAAATCCGAATCCGTTTAAAAGCGTTTGACTACCGGCTTATCGATCAGTCAGCGATAGAAATCGTGGAGACTGCGAAAAGAACTGGAGCGGTTGTCAAGGGGCCAGTGCCTTTGCCCACTCGTATTGAGCGATTCAATTTGTTGCGTTCTCCTCACGTTGACAAGAAATCTCGGGAGCAGTTGGAGATGCGCACTCATCAACGGTTGATGGACATCATTGATCCAACTGAGAAGACGGTTGATGCTTTGATGAAGTTGGATCTGCCTGCTGGAGTCGATGTAGAAATCAAGTTGTAGTAACAAATCTGGTTAGGTTAGTGATTTAACCTGGCTTAAATTAAAACTAGATCCGCCAATTGTAGTGGGTCCCTCATTTGAGGAAAGAATAATGTCTATAGGAATGATCGGTCGTAAGATCGGAATGACGAGGTTATTCACTGAAAGCGGTGACAGTGTTCCCGTGACGGTGGTTGACGTGTCGAATAATCGAGTGTCTCAACTGAAAACAGTCGAGACCGACGGGTATGCTGCCGTCCAGGTCGCATACGGTCAACGGCGTCGGAGTCGCATCAACAAAGCGACTGCCGGACATTTAGCTAAAGCTGGTGTTGAGAGCGCCCGTGGTTTTCACGAATTTAACGTTGCAAACCCAGAGTTTGAGTTAGGGCAGGCGATCGACGTCGAGCTTTTTGAGTCCACCGAATTCGTGGATGTTTCTGGTGTGACCAAAGGTAAAGGCTTTGCTGGTGCGATCAAACGTCACAACTTCTCGTCTCAGCGCGCAAGTCATGGTCAGTCGATCACTCACAACGCACATGGTTCCACTGGAATGAACCAAGACCCCGGTCGCGTCTTCAAGGGTAAAAAAATGGCAGGCCATCTTGGATCGGTCAAGCGCACGATCCAGAATATCGCCGTGGTTAAGATTGATAAAGAGCGCAACCTGATGTTCCTTAAGGGCGCTGTCCCTGGTTCCGATGGCTCAGATGTCGTCGTTGTGCCATCTGTTAAGAAGGGAGCCTAGACCATGGAACTCAAGTTGATTAATGATACTGGGGTGGCATCTGGATCGGTCTCAGTCTCTGATGCGCTTTTCGCGCGTGAGTATAACGAGCCACTCATTCACCAATTGGTCGTAGCTTTTTTAGCGAATGGAAGAAGCGGCACTCGGGCGCAAAAGGCTCGAGGTGACCTTAATCGCTCTCACAGAAAGCCGTGGAAGCAAAAAGGTACTGGCCGAGCCCGTTCTGGTTATGCTGGGAGTCCAATTTGGCGTGGTGGCGGCCGAGTGTTTCCGTCAAGTCCAGATGAAAACTTCTCGCATAAAGTTAACAAGAAAATGTACAAGGTTGGAATTGCGTCGATCTTGTCACAATTAGCGAGAGAGGATCGCATCGTGGTTGTTGATTCTTTTTCTGTCGATGTGCCAAAGACGAAGTTGCTCAACGAAAAAGTAAAGTCACTTGGGCTACAGAGCGCATTGATTATTGTTAACGAGCCAGATGAAAATCTTTACTTGGCAGCACGCAACCTACATAGCGTAGATGTGTTAACCCCATCGCAAGCGGATCCTGTTAGCTTGCTTCACTTCGAGAAGGTGATCATCACCAAAGACGCGGTTGAGAGATTCGAGGAGGCTTTGTCATGAGCCAGGTCAAATTTAGTCAGGAGCGGTTGCTGAAAGTGATTTTGGGTCCGGTCGTTTCCGAGAAGAGTACCCAGGTCGCTGATTCGAGAGGCCAGTTTGTTTTTAGGGTTGCGACTGACGCAACTAAAGCGGAAATTAAAAACGCTGTTGAGGTGTTATTCAAGAAAGACGTCGACAGTGTTCAGGTTGTAAACGTTAAGGGAAAGAAGAAGCGTACTGGCCAAAGAATTGGTCAGCGCAAAAATTGGAAAAAAGCTTACGTTTGTCTCAAGCCTGGGCAGGATATTGACCTTTCTTCAGGGGAGATTAACTAATGGCACTCGTTAAAATGAATCCGACATCGGCTGGCCGTAGAGGTGTTGTCGCGGTCGTAGATAAGGACCTTTACAAGGGAAGGCCATACTCTCCACTTGTTGAGGCGCTGAACAAGCGGGCCGGTAGAAACAATAAGGGACATGTCACCACGAGGCACCAAGGTGGTGGTCACAAACGTTTGTATAGGGTAATCGATTTTAAGCGAAATAAAGACGGAATCCCTGGTCGAGTTGAACGTCTTGAGTACGACCCGAATAGAAGCGCGAATATCGCGCTGATTTGTTACGCCGATGGCGAGCGTAAATACATACTTGCGCCCCGTGGCGTCGGTGTCGGAGATCAGATCAACAACGGATCACTGGCTGCGATTAAGCCTGGCAACAGTATCCCAATCAAGAACATTCCAGTCGGTACGACCATACACTGTATTGAGTTGAAGCCAGGAAAAGGTGCTCAGATGGCGCGTTCAGCTGGGGCCTCGGTTCAGTTGCTTGCCAAAGAGGGCCCCTACGCTCAGCTGCGACTTCGCTCTGGCGAGATACGGAAGGTTTCGATTGAGTGTCGTGCCACGATCGGTGAGGTCGGTAATAGCGAACACAGTCTACGCAGCCTCGGTAAAGCAGGTGCTAAGCGATGGAGAGGTGTCAGGCCAACGGTTCGAGGCGTTGCGATGAACCCAGTCGATCACCCTCATGGTGGTGGTGAAGGCCGAACTGGGACCAAGCGCGATCCAGTCAGCCCTTGGGGAACACTCACGAAGGGATTTAGGACGCGTAAAAATAAACGTACTCAGAACATGATTGTTCGACGTCGAGCGAAGTAAGGGGTAGATTAGATATGGCACGATCACTAAAAAAAGGACCGTTCGTGGATCTGCATCTCATGCAGAAAGTTGAAAAGGCTATCGCGGAAAATAGCAAGCGGCCAATTAAGACCTGGTCAAGGCGTTCAACGGTTCTTCCTGATTTCGTTGGTTTGACAATAGCCGTTCACAATGGGCGCCAGCATATTCCCGTTTATGTTACTGAGAATATGGTGGGCCATAAACTTGGTGAGTTCGCCAACACGAGAACTTTCAAAGGTCATGCGGCAGATAAAAAAGTCGCTGGTAAAAAATAAGAAGAGGGCTTGACTATGGAAACATCTGCAAAACTTCGAGGTGTCAGACTCTCTCCTCAAAAGGGGCGTCTGGTAGCGGATCAAATCCGCGGCCTATCAGTTGATAAGGCCCTAGACATATTGAGCTTCAGCCCAAAAAAGGGCGCGCAGATTGTCAAAAAGGTTCTTGAGTCTGCGATAGCTAACGCTGAGCATAATGATGGGGCGGATATAGACGAGCTCAAGGTGGCCACGATTTATGTTGAGAAAGGTCCGGTATTCAAACGATTTAGACCTAGAGCGAAAGGTCGTGGTGTGAAGATATTGAAGCCTACGTGTCACATTTTTGTGACTGTTGGTGACGGAGCTTAAGGAGCGAATATGGGACAAAAAATTAATCCGATTGGATTCCGACTCGGGGTTCAGCGTAACTGGAGTTCACGTTGGTATGCCACCGGTAGAGACTTCTCGGGTATGTTGCTTCAGGATATCGAAGTTCGTAAATTCTTGAAGAAGCGCTTGGCTCACGCATCGGTTGCGAAGGTCGTGATAGAGCGACCGACAAAAAATGCGCGTATTACGATTCACAGCGCTCGTCCAGGCATCGTAATCGGTAAAAAAGGCGAGGACATAGAGATCCTTCGTGCTGAACTACAACGACTGATGGGAGTTCCAGTCCACCTCAACATTGAGGAGGTGAGAAAGCCAGAGATTGATGCACAGTTGATAGCAGATTCTGTTGCGCAACAGCTCGAGAAACGCATTATGTTCCGTAGGGCGATGAAGCGCGCGATGCAAAACGCGATGCGGTTAGGCGCTCAGGGAATCAAAATCATGAGCGCAGGCCGATTGAATGGTGCAGATATTGCGCGGATTGAATGGTACAGAGAGGGCCGAGTACCTTTGCACACACTTCGCGCAGAGATCGATTATGGAGTGTCCGAGGCGCTGACGACATATGGAATCATAGGAATTAAGGTCTGGATCTACCGCGGACAGGTGCTAGGCGCGAATGAACAAGCCTCGACGCCAGCTGATGCCGCTCCAGCGCCCAAAAAACAGCGAAAATCAGGAGTGAATAATGCTGCAACCGTCTAGAACCAAGTTTCGAAAGTACCACAAGGGGAGAAACTACGGTGTCGCTACTCGTGGTGCGAAGGTCTCGTTCGGTGAGTTTGGACTTAAGTCGATTGATCGGGGTAGATTAACTGCTCGACAAATTGAAGCAGCGCGAAGGGCGATGACTCGTCACATTAAAAGGGGCGGTAGGATCTGGATTCGGATCTTCCCTGACAAACCAATCTCCCAGAAGCCAGCAGAGGTGAGGATGGGTAACGGAAAAGGTAATCCAGAATATTGGGTTGCTGAAATTCAGCCCGGTAAGGTTTTATACGAGATGGATGGCGTTCAAGAGGACGTTGCTAGAGAGGCGTTTCGGTTGGCTGCGGCAAAGCTACCATTGCGTACTGTGTTCGTTCATCGCCAATTGGGGTAAATCATGAAAGCGAAAGATTTAGATAGTAAAACTGTGGTCGAACTGAACAAAGAGTTACATGATTTACTAAAGGCTCAATTTTCATTACGAATGCAAAAGGCGACACAGCAGCTAACCAATTCAAGCGAGTTGGGCAAAGTGCGTCGTGATATTGCACGCGTCAAAACCGTACTAGCCAAAAAGGTGACTGCCGATGTCTGAGAATACCAAAGCCAACCGACGCCGCCTCATGGGGCGAGTTGTTTCAGATAAAATGGAAAAAACTGTCACCGTTCTTGTTGAGCGGCAAGTGAAGCACGCTCTCTATGGGAAATTCGTCAAGAAATCAACAAAATACCACGCTCACGATGAGGCAAACGAGTGCTCTATCGGAGATACGGTGCTCATCGAGGAAGGTGTCCCTCGATCTAAAACTAAGACATGGTCCGTTGCGCGGCTTGTAGAGAAGGCCACGATCGTCTAGTCGGGTATTGTGTAGCAGGTATTTTTATTTTACAATGTTCGGCTTTGTAAGTTTGATGCGGTGTTGATCGTCGTCTGACTTACGGGTCGAGAAGCAATTAACCCGGACGGGTGCCAATACTGTTCTGTCGTTTGTAACGACGGAGTAAGTTGGTTAAATGTAGGCGTATAACTTATGATTCAAATGCAATCACGACTCCAGGTTGCTGACAACACTGGGGCCCGGTCTGTTATGTGTATCAAAGTCCTCGGTGGCTCTAAAAGACGATATGCGGGTGTCGGAGACATCATCAAGGTGGCCATCAAAGAGGCAGCCCCCAGGGGAAGAGTGAAAAAGGGTGAGGTCTACAACGCGGTAGTTGTTCGTACGGCCTCGGGTGTGCGTCGTCAGGATGGCTCTTTGATTAAATTCGACGGCAATGCAGCGGTTCTCCTCAATACAAAACTCGAGCCGATTGGCACGCGTATTTTCGGACCTGTGACACGGGAGCTTCGTACAGAGAAATTCATGAAAATCGTTTCTCTGGCTCCGGAAGTTCTCTAACTCGCGCTAAGGACTAGTTATGGAAAAAATTCGTAAGGGTGACAAAGTGTTTGTCACGGCAGGCAAGGACAAGGGGAAACAGGGAACCGTGTTGCGTGTCTTATCCAACTCGACGGTGGTGGTTGAGGGAATCAATCGTGTAAAAAAACATGAACGAGCAAATCCCATGACCGGAGCGGCAGGTGGGATTGTGTCTAAGGAGATGCCTCTTCAAAGGTCGAATGTTTTAGTCGTTAATCCTGCGACCAGCAAAGGTGATCGAGTGGGTATTAAAACGCTTGAGGATGGTTCTCGCGTTCGCGTATTTCGTTCTAATGGCGAAATGGTTGATTCATGAAAGGTTCTGAATGACTGACGGAGAAAAAAGCGCAGTGGACGCTCGGCTAGTTAAAGTTTACAAAGATGAGGTTGTTCCTGGGCTATTGAAAGAGTTTGGGTACAAAAGCGTCATGGAGGTGCCTCGCATCACCAAGATCGTATTGAATATGGGCGTCGGTGAGGCGGTTGCTGACAAGAAAGTGTTAGAGCACGCCGTCAATGACCTGACTCTGATCGCTGGACAAAAACCAATCATCACGAAAGCGAGAAAATCGATCGCCGGGTTCAAGATCAGGGACGGATACCCCATTGGATGTAAGGTGACCCTGCGTGGTACGCGCATGTTTGAGTTTTTGGATCGCCTTATCTCCGTTGCAATTCCGCGTATCCGTGATTTCAGGGGAATTCCAGCGAAGTCGTTTGATGGTCGTGGAAACTTCAACATGGGTGTTCGCGAGCAAATCATATTTCCAGAGATTGAATACGACAAAATAGACGCTCTTCGCGGGCTCAACGTCACAATCACTACAACTGCGAAGTCGGATAAAGAGGCTCGAGCGCTTCTTTCTGCTTTCCGTTTTCCGTTCAGGAACTGAGGTTTATATGGCTAAAAAATCAATCATGAACAGAGATGCGAAGCGTCGTTCAACCGTCGCCAAGTACGCAGAAAAACGACAGTCGTTAGATGCAGTTCTCAAGAACGCTAACGCATCTGAGGAAGAAAAGTACTTGGCCCGTATGGCGCTGCAAAAATTACCTCGTAACTCCAGTCCAGTGCGGCTTAGAAATCGTTGCGCGTTAACTGGAAGGCCTAGAGGTGTATTTAAAAAATTTGGTCTAGCCCGAGGGAAGCTTCGAGAAATCGCTATGCGAGGTGAAGTTCCTGGAATTATCAAAGCGAGTTGGTAGGAGAGTGCAGCTATGAGTATGAGTGATCCCATTGCTGATATGTTAACGAGAATCAGAAACGCCCAGCTTGCTGAAAAAATTAGCGTGCGCATGCCGCTCAGCAAAGTCAAGAAGGCTATTGCTCAGGTGTTGATTGATGAAGGTTACGTTGATGGAATGAATATAGTCGATGAGTCGGGAAAGAAGCCTGAGTTAGAGCTATCTCTTAAATATTATTCAGGTCGACCTGTGATTGAAAAAATCGAGCGAGTTAGCCGTCCTGGTCTGCGCATTTATAAGGGTGCGCAAGATATCCCTCGGGTAATGAACGGATTGGGGGTAGCAATCATGTCGACCCCTCAGGGTGTGATGACTGATCGGAAGGCTCGCAAAACCGGGATCGGCGGTGAAGTGCTCTGTATTCGTTGCCTAAATTTGGCTAACGATTGGCGCACTTAAGAAAATTAATCGGAGTATTCAAATGTCACGTGTCGGTAAGAGTCCAATAACGATCCCATCAGGTACGCAGGTGTCAATTGTTGGGCAAAAGATTGAGGTAAAAGGCTCCCTCGGGGTGTTAGCTCGGGAGTTCAGTGATTTGGTGAAGGTTTCCCAAGATGGGGACACGTTAACGGTGAGTCCCGTTGATGATAGCAAGTCGGCCCGTTCGTTGTATGGAACCACGCGAGCACTTCTCGCAAATATGGTCACTGGTGTTAGCTCTGGCTTTGAGAAAAAGCTCACGCTCGTCGGCGTTGGTTATCGCGCTCAAGCGCAAGGGAATAAACTGAACTTGTCACTGGGTTTCTCTCATCCGGTTGTTCACGATTTGCCAACAGGTGTCACGGCGGAGACGCCTCAGCAAACCGAAATCGTGATTAAAGGGATCGACAAGCAGTTGGTTGGTCAGGTAGCTGCTAATGTAAGAGGTTATCGACCACCCGAGCCATACAAGGGTAAAGGGGTTCGTTATGCAGATGAACGTGTGATCATGAAAGAGACCAAGAAAAAATAAGGTTGTGACATGTTAGATAAAAATTCCTCTAGAGCGCGAAGAGCCCGAAAAATAAGATTTAAAATTGCAAAGTCTGGGGCGGGACACCGATTGCAGGTCCACCGGACCAACATGCACATCTATGCCCAGATATTGGATCGCGATTCAAAAGTTGTTGTGTCTGCCTCCTCTGTGGAGGCGGCGGTCAAGATCGGTTCTTCAAACGGTGGCAATGTGAAGTCAGCTATAGATGTGGGCACGAGAATTGCCCAACGGGCAAAGGATAAGGGTCTCGAGCAGGTGGCTTTTGACCGGTCAGGTTTCGTTTATCACGGCAGGATTAAAGCACTGGCAGACGCGGCGCGTGAAGCCGGCTTACAGTTTTAAGGGGTAAAAATGGCACGATCTCAAAATCAATCAGAAGAACGTTCAGACGGGCTCCGTGAAAAAATGGTTGCGGTCAACCGTGTCACGAAAGTGGTCAAGGGTGGTCGTATTCTCGGCTTTGCCGCGCTCGCAGTTGTGGGTGATGGTGACGGTGGGATCGGTATGGGCAAAGGAAAGGCAAGGGAGGTACCTGTCGCGATCCAGAAGGGCATGGAGGAGGCTCGTAAAAAGCTTTTTAAAGTAGCACTAAAAGACGGGACTCTTCAGCACAGTGTTGTGGGTATTCATGGTGCGGCAAAGGTATATATGCAACCGGCTTCTGAAGGAACTGGAATTATTGCAGGTGGGCCCATGAGAGCAGTTTTCGAGGTGATGGGTGTCACGAATATCCTTGCCAAGTGTATTGGGTCGACAAACCCTTATAACGTCGTCCGTGCGACTTTGAATGGACTTGCTGCGATGAACTCGCCGTCTGAGGTTGCATTGAAACGAGGCAAGACGGTAGAAGAAATTTTGGAGTGATGTAATTATGAACGCCGCCGTTAAGAAAGAGAACAACACGATCACGGTGACACTGGTAAAAAGTGTCATTGGTGCCAAGAAGAGCCACAGAGAAACTGTACGAGGTCTAGGTTTGCGAAGAATTCGACACACCGTCACGTTAGAAGACACGCCGTCGGTTAGAGGCATGGTTTCTAAGGTCGACTATCTCGTCAAGGTCGAGGGGTAACACGAAATGAGACTAAACGATTTGAGCCCCGCAGAGGGCTCCAAGAAAAACCGCATTAGGGTCGGTCGCGGAATCGGTAGCGGCAAGGGTAAAACTGCTGGCCGTGGACACAAAGGTCAACATTCGCGCGCTGGGGGATACCATAAAGTCGGCTTTGAGGGTGGTCAAATGCCCATGGCCAGACGTCTTCCAAAAAGGGGTTTTAGGTCTCTCAATCAGGGTTACACCCGTCAAGTTCGTCTCTGTGATCTAAACAAGTTAAGCGTAGAAGAAGTCGATTTGCAGGCGCTGAAAACGGCACAAATCATCCCAAATTTTTCATCTGCGGCGAAGATATTTCTGTCGGGAGCTTTGGAAGGCGATAGGAAATTTAAGCTAAAGGGTATTCGAGTGACAAAGGGAGCGCGTGCAGCCATTGAACAGGCTGGCGGATCTGTCGAGGAATAAACATTGGCTTTAGGAACGAACAATAGGAGCGGCGGGGCGAAATACGGTGACCTTAAGAAAAGGTTACTGTTTTTGCTTTTTGCGCTTGTGGTTTTCCGGATAGGTTCTCATATACCAGTGCCTGGTATTGATCCTATTCAGCTTGCTGAATTGTTCCAGTCTCAGCAGGGCGGTATTCTCGGAATGTTCAACATGTTCTCGGGTGGGTCGCTCTCGAGGTTTGCAATTTTTGCATTGGGGATCATGCCCTACATTTCCGCGTCGATCATCATGCAGCTCATGACTGTGGTTGTTCCCACATTTGAGCAGCTGAAAAAAGAGGGTGAATCTGGAAGGAAGAAAATCACGAAGTACACTCGGTATGGAACTGTCGCGCTCGCAACGTTTCAAGCGATCGGCATCTCTGTTGCGCTCGAGTCCCAAGCAAATTTGGTTTTGGATCCCGGCTTGGCCTTCAGGTTCAACACGGTAGTCACGCTTGTCACTGGGACAATGTTTTTAATGTGGCTTGGAGAGCAGATTACCGAACGTGGTATAGGAAACGGGATATCGTTGATTATTTTTGCGGGGATTGCTGCCGGTTTGCCGACCGCGGTTGGCGGAACCCTTGAGCTCGTTCGAACGGGTTCTTTCTCCATTCCACTTGTTATCGCGATATTCGTTGGTGTTATTGTTATCACTGGTGTCGTTGTGTTCGTTGAAAGAGGTCAACGCAAGGTTTTGGTTAATTATGCAAAACGACAAGTTGGTCGAAAAGTATACGGTGGTCAAAGCTCGCATCTTCCCTTGAAGCTCAATATGGCTGGTGTGATACCGCCAATTTTTGCGTCTAGTATTATTCTCTTCCCTGCAACCATCGCGGAATTTTTGGGTTCCAACGAAAGCCTTTATTGGCTTCGCGATATCGGAGCTTTGCTGTATCCCGGGCAGATTCCTTATATGGTGGTTTACTCGTTGGCCATTATCTTCTTTTGTTTTTTTTACACAGCTCTAGTATTCAATCCAAAAGAAACTGCAGACAATCTGAAGAAAAGTGGTGCATTTGTGCCGGGAATCCGACCTGGTGACCAAACGACCAAGTACATTGAAAGGATTGTCACGAGGTTAACCTTCGTTGGCGCAATTTACATCACAATCGTGTGCTTGATTCCCGAGTTATTGATCGTTAAGTGGAATGTTCCCTTTTACTTCGGGGGAACAAGCCTTTTGATTATTGTGGTTGTGACGATGGACTTCATGCAACAAGTTCAGGCCTATGCGATGTCACACCAGTATGAAAGCTTGTTGAAAAAATCCAATTTAAAGGGTGGGGCTATTCCAACCCGTTAAGGAGAAATTATGAGAGTTAAAGCCTCGGTAAAAAAGTTGTGTCGGAACTGCAAAATTATTCGCAGAAATAATGTCGTGCGCGTTATTTGCAAGGAACCTCGCCATAAGCAGCGACAGGGTTAAAAACATTTAATAGTACTTTCAGAGAGATAAATTATGGCTCGAATTGCTGGAGTTAATATCCCGGATCAAAAACACACTTGGATTGCACTAACCTCAATTTATGGTTTGGGCAGAACGCGCGCCTACAAAATATGTGAGAACGCGGGAATCACCCCTTCCGTGAAAATCCGTGATTTGACTGAGGACGAGATCGAGAAATTGAGAGATCAGATTGGAACATTCGTTGTAGAGGGAGATCTCCGCCGAGAAGTATCCATGAATATTAAACGACTCATGGATTTAGGCTCATATCGCGGCACTCGACATCGACGAGGATTACCAGTTAGGGGTCAGCGAACGAAAACAAACGCGCGTACCAGAAAAGGTGCGAAGCGAGCGATCAGATAATCACTAGGAAATAAAACCAGTTTATTAGACGGGATGGAAAAATAGGATGGCTAAAAACACCTCAAGGGTCCGTAAAAAAGTCAAGAAAAACGTTGTTGAAGGTATTGCGCACGTGCATGCCTCGTTCAACAACACCATTATTATGATTACGGATCGACAAGGTAACGCGCTTTCATGGTCCACCTCAGGAGCTAACGGCTTCAAGGGATCAAGAAAAAGTACACCATTTGCGGCACAGGTTGCTGCAGAGGCAGCGGGTAAAGCTGCTCAGGAATGTGGCGTCAAGAATCTTGAAGTTCGCATTAAGGGTCCTGGTCCTGGAAGGGAATCTTCTGTCCGAGCATTAAATTCGGTTGGATTCAAGATTACGAGTATTTCGGATGTCACTCCCGTTCCACACAATGGATGTCGTCCCCCGAAACGTCGAAGAATTTAAGGAGTTTTAAATGGCTAGAAATACTGATCCGAAGTGCCGACAGTGTCGACGAGAAGGCGAAAAGCTGTTCCTGAAAGGCGAGAAGTGTTACACCGATAAGTGTGCAATCGAGAGACGTTCGTATGCTCCCGGTCAGCATGGTCAAAAAGGTGGCAGACTTTCTGATTTTGGTAGACAACTCCGAGAGAAACAAAAAATACGGCGTATCTATGGTGTACTGGAACGACAGTTTAGAAAAACCTATAAAGAGGCTGCGAGACGTAAAGGTGTTACCGGTGAACTGTTGCTCCAAGGTCTTGAGAGTCGACTTGACTCTGTGGCGCTGCGTATGGGCTTTGGTGCTTCCCGCACTGAGGCGCGACAGATTGTTAGGCACAATTGTCTGAGTGTCAACGGTAGGAGAGTTAACATTCCTTCGTTTGTTGTCAAGCCGGGGGACACCGTTGAAATCTCGGAAAAGGCCAAATCGCATCTCAGGGTTAAAGCATCAATAGAAGCGGCTGAGGAGCGTGGCTTTCCGGATTGGGTAGAGGTCGATGTTAAAGGGCTTAAGGGCGTGTTCAAGGCCGTGCCTCAGCGCGCTGACCTACCATCAACAATCAACGAATCATTAGTGGTTGAGCTTTACTCGAAGTAATTTACGAATATAGGCCCCGTAGAGTAGTTCTACGTGGCTTTATTTTTCGAAACTTTTAAAAAGGGTCGAATATATGTATGGAAGTTTTTTGAAGCCTAAAATTGTTGACGTTCGTTTGACTTCTCCAGGTAGTGCCAAGATTATTATGGAGCCGTTTGAGCGAGGGTATGGACACACTCTTGGTAACGCCTTACGCCGAGTTTTGCTTTCCTCGATGCCAGGGTTTGCTCCGACAGAAGTAAAAATCGATGGTGTATTGCACGAGTACTCAACACTTGAAGGTGTTCAAGAGGATGTTGTTGATATCCTTTTGAACCTGAAAGGTGTGGTTGTGAAACTTCACAACCGCGACGAGATCACCTTAACTCTGGCGAAAGAAGGGGAAGGTGCTGTTGTCGCCGGAGACATAGAGGCTAGTCATGACGTTGAAATCATAAACCCTGATCACGTTATTGCCCACCTGGCTCCAGGAGGAAAGATAAGTTTAGAGATGAAGGTCCAAGGGGGCAGAGGATATGTCCCCGCGAATGTACGATCCGGAGATCAGGACGAGAACAGAATGATTGGTTCCTTGCTCCTAGACGCATCGTTCAGCCCTGTAACTAAGGTGAGCTATTCGGTTGAAAGTGCTCGTGTTGAGCAGAGAACCGATCTAGACAAGTTAGTGATTGATATAGAAACGAATGGTGCTGTCGATCCAGAGGAATCCGTTCGATTCGCTGCCAGAGTTTTAATGGAGCAGTTGTCCAGCTTTGCTGACCTGGAAGGCACGACAGAAGAGGAGCGAGCTCCAGATGCCCCCGAGATCGATCCAGAGTTATTACGTCCCGTTGATGATCTGGAATTGACTGTGCGGTCCGCAAACTGCCTTAAAGCTGAGAGCATTTACTATATCGGCGATCTTATACAAAGATCAGAAACGGAGTTGTTGAAGACTCCGAATCTAGGTCGAAAATCATTAAATGAGATTAAAGACGTCCTAGCGTCAAGAGGATTATCGCTAGGAATGCAGGTTGATCATTGGCCTTCGTCGCCACCCTCAGCGTCATAAAAACATTAACGAGATTTAGCTAAACAGGAAGGAAAACTCCAGTGCGACACCGTCTTGGACTTCGTAAATTAAACCGTACCAGCGCTCACAGAACCGCGATGTTTCGGAATATGACTAATTCTCTGTTGCGCCATGAGGCCATAACGACAACATTGCCAAAAGCTAAAGAGTTGCGCAGAGTTGCAGAGCCGATTATTACCCTCGGAAAAAAAGCCACGGTTGCAAATAGAAGACTCGCTTTTTCACGCCTACGTGACCGCGAGATGGTTGTGAAGCTATTTGACGAGCTTGGCCCAAGGTTCTCGAATAGAAGCGGTGGTTATTTGAGGATTCTTAAGAATGGGTTTCGGCATGGAGATAATGCGCCAATGGCGTTGGTTGAGTTGATGGATCGGCCCTCCTCGGAAACCGAGTCCGCTGCAGACGAGGCTAGCGAATAAATCGTAGATCGTAGGCTCCTGGACTGGGTTTTATCAGCCCTAAATTTGGTCTAAAACGACAGACCTTAAGAAGTTTCCTGTCGCACTGTTTGTTTTGGAAATATCCCTGGGTGTTCCAACGGCGGTAACGTTCCCTCCATATTTCCCGCCACCGGGCCCCAGCTCGATTATCCAATCTGCACGAGATATGACGTCTAGATTATGTTCGATTATGACGAGAGAGTTTCCTTGGTCTCGCAGTTTTACTAATATTTTGAGTAACCAAGATATATCTTCGAAATGTAGTCCCGTCGTTGGTTCGTCTAAAACATACACGGTGTTGCCGGTATTCCTTTTCGCGAGCTCAGCTGCTAGCTTGACTCGTTGTGCCTCCCCACCAGACAAACTGCTCGCACTTTGTCCCAGTTTGACGTAACCCAACCCGACATCTGACAAGGTGGTCAGCTTTGTTGCCATAGCGGGGATCGCCGAGAAGAAAGCTTGTGCTTCGGATATCGACATGTCCAGGACTTCTGCGATATTTTTTCCTCGATAGTGAATGTCTAACGTTTCATTGTTGTATCTGAGTCCCTTACACGTATCACAGGGGACATACACATCAGGCAAAAAGTTAAGGTCAACTCGAATACTTCCTTCTCCTTGGCAATCTTCACATCGTCCGCCTTTGATATTGAAAGAGAAGCGTCCTGCCGCATATCCTCGCTCTCTTGACAAGGGTGTTTGTGAGAAGACCTCTCTTATCAAATTAAAAAGGCCTGTGTAGGTTGCTGGATTTGAGCGAGGGGTTTTACCAATGGGAGTTTGATCGATATTCACCAAATACTTTGTGTTGCCAGCTGAGATTATTTCTTCGTAATTTTTTGGCCTATTTGATTTGCTGTTCAGGCTATTCTTGAGAGCAGGAACGAAGGTTTCGTTTATCAGCGTGGATTTTCCAGAGCCCGAGACTCCTGTAATGCACGTGATTACTCCAACGGGTATTTCAATTGTAATGTTGTTCAAATTATTACCAATCGCACCAACCAGCTCTATTTTTGGAGTTTTCGAGGTGACTGTTTTTTGCGCCCCTCTGAATATTGTTTTTTCGCCAGAAAGATAAGGTCCAGTTATAGAGCTATTTGTAGAGACGATTGTTTTAAGTGGTCCTGAGGCAACAATTCTTCCTCCGGAATCTCCTGCGCCTGGACCTAAATCGACGATAAAATCGGCATTCAATATCGTTTCTTCATCGTGCTCAACGACAATGACCGTGTTGCCCAGATCTCGGAGTTTTTTAAGAGAATGGATCAAGCGTTGATTGTCTTTTTGATGTAGCCCTATCGATGGCTCGTCAAGTACGTACATGACGCCGCTCAATCCAGATCCAATTTGGGACGCCAGCCGAATCCGTTGCGCCTCACCCCCAGATAATGTTGTCGATTGTCGGCCTAATGAAAGGTAACCCAGACCTACCTCTATTAGGAAGCCGACCCTCTTTCGAATCTCCTGGACGATCTTATAAGAGACAACCTTGTTTTTTCCTTTTGGTGTCAGATGTTCAAAGAATTCGGCGACTTCTGATATTGAACCAGTTGTTTATTTCCGCCAAAGATTTTCCCTCAACGAAGACATTTCGCGAGGCTTCAGACAATCTCGATCGATTACAGTCGGGGCACGCAAGCGTGCTGATGAATTTGCTAAGACTGTCTTTAACCGCCGGCTCATTTGATTCTTGGTATCGTCTAGCAAAATTCGTTATGACGCCCTCAAACGCATGAACCTCTTGTTTTGAACCGCCATTTCGAGCTCTGTATCTAAATTCAACCTTTTGTTGCCCCGAACCATGGAGGATGACCTTTTTGATGTCCTCAGGAAGTTCTTCGTATGGGGTGTCTAGGTCGAATGCGAAATGAGCGCTCAGACTCGTGAGCAAATCATAATAAAACGGATTTAAACGGCTCCAACCGCTGATCGCCCCGGAGGCTAGAGACAAAGAAGGATGTGCGATGATTTTTCCTTCGTCGAATGCTTCAATTTCACCGAGCCCTTCGCACGCGGAACAAGCGCCGCTGGGATGGTTGAAGGAAAACATTTTTGGGTCTAAGTCTGGCGCGGTGTAATCACAGCGAGGGCAAACTTTCAATTTCGATAGAAAGTGATTCTTATCTTCTTTGAGTTCATTGATGTGGATGCCAGAGGAATTGATTTTTAATGCAGCTTCAATCGATTCGACGATTCGATTTTTAGATGGAGCAGTGATCTTGAGTCGATCAACCACGACTTCGATTGACTTTATGTCATCAAATTCAATTACCGGATTGTCGTCAAGATCAAAAGTTGTACCCTTGATGCGTATCCGAAAAAAACCTTGAGCTTTTAGTCGGTCTAGCAATTCATTTAGTTGTTGATTGTTTGAGAGAGGAATTTCCGACAGGATTAAGATTCGCTCGTTTAGGCCAAGAGAAAATATAAATTCCACCATTTCAGATACAGCGTAAGCCCGTAACGGTGTGCCGTGTCTGGGGCATCGCTGCTCCCCAGTCCTGGCAAATAGTAGTCTCAAATGATCATGAATCTCGGTCGATGTGCCAACCGTTGACCTTGGATTTTGATTTCTTCCTTTTTGTTCGATTGCGATAGCGGGCGATAGCCCCTCGATAAAATCCACATCAGGTTTTTCTAACACCGATAAAAATTGTCTGGCGTATGTGGAAAGAGACTCGATATATCGACGCTGTCCTTCTGCAAATAACGTGTCGAACGCAAGCGACGATTTACCGGAGCCAGAGAGCCCGGTAATGACAACTAATTTATTTTTTGGGATGACAAGATCGACGTTTTTTAAGTTGTGTGTTCGGGCACCTTTAACAGTAATGGTTTCCATTTTTTAATTAACGTGAGTCAGAAATCTTGGCAAAGTCGAACCTGCTACTATACTCAATAAGAAAAATATTAGTCACATAACGTCACAGCCAATGCCTAGTTTCACCCCTACGGAGAAAAGAGCGAGTCTTGCGCTAGCAGGTGTTTTTTCTCTACGTATGTTCGGATTGTTCGTTATTTTGCCAGTCTTGGCGATTTACGCGAGCAATCTTTCTGGGGGGGCGAACGCGACTGGTATCGGAATTGCGATTGGCATATACGGCCTCACCCAAGCTGTCTTCCAGATTCCTTTTGGTCGTTTGTCCGATTTTTGGGGACGAAAGCGGACAATTTACCTAGGGCTTTTGATATTTATTATCGGAAGTATTGTCGCGGCACTTGCTGAATCGTTACTCTTACTTTCCATTGGTCGAGCGATTCAAGGGGCAGGTGCTGTTTCCGCAGTGGTGATTGCTCTTGTGGCTGATCTTACTCGCGACAGTGTTCGTACCAAGGCCATGGCAATTATCGGGGTCACGATCGGATTCACATTTCTTTTGTCAATTATTATCGGTCCATTGTTACAGCCAATCGTGGGTGTTCCAGGGATTTTTTTAATAACGGCAATCATGTCTGGTTGTGCGATATTCGTTGTCCATTTTCTTGTTCCAGAAAATGAGCGGGAACAAGTTAAAGCGTCCGTCAGAGTTGGTCCAAAACCTCTTCGGGCCATATTGACTGACGCTAATCTCTTACGCCTTGATTTCGGAATATTCTCATTGCACGGCATTCTTATGTCGATGTTCATCGCGGTTCCGTTTTTCTTGAGCGAACACACACATGTCCAAGATGTTTGGAAATTTTATCTGTACGTTATGGTGGCGAGCCTCGGAATCATGTTGCCTTTGATACGTATTGCGGAGAAGTTTGAGCTTAGGAAACCCGTCTTTATTGTCTGCGTCGGACTCATATTCGCTGTCGAAGTGGTGCTTTGGGGGTTTGAGGCGAATATTCTTCAGTTTGGTATCGCGATGGTCGCTTTTTTTGGTGCGTTTAATGTGCTTGAAGCGTTACTTCCATCATGGGTCTCGCGTGTGGCCCATGCCTCATCCAAGGGTTCAGCGCTGGGTGTTTACAGCACGAGTCAATACCTCGGTACATTTTTCGGTGGGTTGATGGGCGGAGTGATATATCAAAGCTATGCTTGGCATGGGGTTTTTCTCTTTTGCGCTGGGTGGGCCATTATTTGGTTGATGATTTCTTTAAAACTTCAAGACCCGATTGCAGTATCTTATGATTGATAGCTATATGAGGACAAAGCGGTTAGAGTTACTGTTTAGGTCGTTGCGGGCTGTTTGACATTTTGTGTGAGCATAACTGAATAGGAAAAAGATATGGCATCCGTCAATAAGGTAATTTTGGTTGGTAATTTAGGAAGAGATCCTGAAGTTAGATACATGCCAAGCGGCGACGCGATGGTGAATTTGAGTCTCGCAACGACCGACACATGGAAAGATAAAAATGGTGATCGTCAAGAAAAAACTGAATGGCATCGTGTGGTTATGTTTGGTCGGCTTGCGGAAATCGCAGGAGAATATTTAAAAAAAGGTTCCCAGGCTTATATCGAGGGACGCTTGCAGACTCGCAAATGGACCGACAAAGAGGGGCAAGACAAATACACTACCGAGATCGTTGGTGACCGAATGCAGATGCTCGGAGGGCGTGCCTCCAGTGGGGGTGAGTTTAGCGGCTCCTCAGAGAAATCTCAGCCTCAAAATGGAGGAGGATTTTCTGGAGGAATCGACGACTTGGAGGATGATATTCCTTTCTAATCAAGAAGCTCGGTTTTTGAACAGCGACTCTATTTGGTTTTCTTGATCAAGAATCTGTAACAATTCTCAAGTTCGTCTGTGGACACGAGCTCGTGTCCTGTCTGCCGGCAAAAAGCATTAAAGTCGGGAACTGAACCAGGGTCGGTGGTAAATACCTCTAGCGTTTCTCCGACGTTAATCTGTTGTAACGATTTCTTGGTTTTCAAAATAGGTAGAGGACAATTAAGCCCCTTAACATCCAAAGATAAGTGGTAGGGTGCCTCTGTGATTTCATCCATAACAGTCAATGGGATATGTATATTCTGCAGCGGATATTATATATCTCTGTGGGAATAATCACTCCAAACCCAAGGTATACTAGTACGGCCGATGGCGGATACCATCGCGCACTTATTGGAAGAAGTAGACGGGGGCTAGAGAAATCATGAAGTTGCGAGATGTTCACCTAGAGGATAAATACGTTGTCGAAAACGGACGAATTTTCCTGAACGGCACACAAGCACTGGTGCGGCTGCCGTTAATGCAGCACGCCAGAGACAAACGAAACGGACTTGACACAGCATGTTACATATCCGGCTATCGAGGCAGTCCTCTAGGTCAGTACGACCAGCAGCTGTGGTTAGCAAAAGAGCATTTGTCGCAACACAATATCGTTTTTCAATCTGGCGTCAATGAGGACATTGCTGCGACCGCACTTTGGGGTACGCAACAAGCGGGATTGCATGGCAAACCGAAATACGACGGTGTTTATGGAATTTGGTACGGGAAAGGTCCGGGTGTTGATCGATCTGGAGATGTTTTTCGGCATGCAAACCTAGCTGGCACACACCCAAATGGCGGCGTACTCGCCCTCATGGGAGACGATCATACCTGCGAGTCGTCGACCACTGCACACCAAAGCGAGTTCGCCTTAGTCGACGCGATGATGCCTATATTGAATCCTGCGGGTGTTCAAGAGCTTCTTGACTTCGGGCTCTACGGTTGGGCCATGTCGCGATATACAGGTGCCTGGATAGGCCTAAAGTGTATGAAAGACACAATTGATGCGAGTGCAACCGTCGATGTTGGTGAGGATAGGGTGAGGATTATTCATCCAACTGATTTTGTCATGCCAGATGGAGGGTTGAGTCTTCGTTTCCCCGACCCACCGCTTGAGCAAGAGGAGCGCTTGCATAAATACAAACTCGAGGCCGCTAAAGCATTTGCACGTGCGAACAAGCTTGATCGAGTTGATATTAAAGGTGAAAACGATCGTATTGGTATCGTCACGTGTGGTAAATCGTATTTAGATGTGATTCAAGCGTTGAGTTACCTCGGTATTGACGAGGCCAAGGCGCACAAGCTCGGTATTCGAGTATACAAGGTAGGAATGACGTGGCCTCTGGAGCCCACTGGGTTGATTGAGTTTGCGGATGGACTGAAAAAAATCATTGTGGTTGAGGAGAAAAGAGGATTAGTCGAACCTCAGTTAAAAGAGATTTTGTATGGTCTTGATAAGCGACCACAAGTCATTGGAAAAAGTGACGAGATTGGTAAGCCTCTTTTTCGATCGAACGCCGCTCTAGATCCTCATGAAATTGCCATCGAACTTGGACAGCGTATCTTGGAGGAGTCTTCAGACGATGATTTAGTGAAACGATTGGATTATCGTCGTTCACTTTCACAAATGCTGCCGGAGCAGCCACCGATGGAGCGTACTCCGTATTTTTGTTCTGGCTGTCCACACAACACGGGGACGAAAGTGCCCGATGGTTCTATCGCTCTTTCCGGAATCGGATGCCATTTTATGGCCCAATGGATGGACAGAAATACCACCGGCTACACCCAGATGGGCGGTGAGGGGGCGAGTTGGATTGGAGAGTCACATTTTGTAGAGACGGAGCATGTTTTTCAAAATATTGGCGACGGTACTTATTTCCACTCTGGATATCTGGCAGTCAGGGCGGCGGTTGCTTCTGGTGCGAACGTAACGTACAAGATTTTGTATAACGACGCTGTCGCGATGACTGGTGGCCAGCATGTGGATGGCCAGCTCACTGTCCCTCAGATCACGAAGCAGGTGGCGGCAGAGGGTGCGACGAGGGTTGTTGTGGTGACTGATGAGCCGGAGAAATATGGCGCAAATGCTGGTTTTGCTGAGGGCGTTACCGTTCACCATCGAGATGATTACGACCAAGTTCAAAAACACATCCGCGAGGTAAAAGGTGTATCGGTCATCGTGTACGATCAAACCTGTGGTTCTGAAAAAAGACGCAGGCGGAAACGTGGCACGTATCCTGATCCCGCAAAAAGGGCAGTGATTAATGAACGAGTATGCGAGGGATGTGGGGATTGTGGTGTTCAGTCTAACTGTGTCTCAATTACGCCGCTTGAGACCGAGTTTGGACGTAAGCGGGCGATTGATCAATCCGCCTGTAATAAAGATTTCTCGTGCGTCAAAGGGTTTTGCCCGAGCTTCGTGACTGTTCATGGTGGTGAGTTAAGACGAGCTGCCAAAGCCGAGAAAAATCTAACCTCGCAGGTGTTCCCTGTGTTACCTGATCCCCAGCAACCTGGCTTGGATGAATCATATGGCATCCTTGTCAACGGCATTGGCGGAACTGGCGTCGTAACCATTGGCGCGATTGTTGGGATGGCCGCGCATCTAGAAGGTAAATCTTTTGCCGCAATGGACATGGCGGGCTTGGCGCAAAAAGGTGGTGCTGTCTGGAGTCACCTTCAAATTGCGAAGCAACAGAGTGATATTAAATCTTCTCGTCTTGGCGCAGGTGGGGCTTCTTTGATCCTGGGCTGTGATTTTGTGACTACGGCAAGCAAGAAGACGATGGAGCTTGCTGCGGAGGGTAAAACGTCTGTCATTGTGAATCTTCACGAGCAAATGACCGGTGGGTTTACAAGAGACTTAAACTTCAAATTCCCAGCACTTGATCTGAAAACGACGATAAAAAATCGCGTCGGTAATCACAACGTAGATTTTGTGCAGGCGACCAAAATAGCGACGGCGCTGATGGGTAATTCCATCGCGTCTAACATGTTTATGCTTGGTTACGCGTATCAGGCGGGGTTACTGCCGGTGACCCACGATGCGATTAATAAAGCCATAGAACTTAATGGCGCCTCAATACGCATGAATCAAGAGGCATTTTTATGGGGAAGGCGTGCGCGCTATGACATAAATGCCGTAAAAAAATTGTTGCCGTCTGCACAACAAAATCGTGATAGCGAATTCGAAGAGCCGACCTCTTTAGATGCGGTTATAGAGCGCCGTACAAACTATTTGATCGCATATCAGAACAAGGCGTACGCTCAAAAATATCAACGCTTAATCGAGCAGCTTGCTCGTAAAGAGGCGGATCATCAGAAGCTTGTTGGGATCACTGAAGTCGCTGCGAAGTATCTTTTTAAACTCATGGCTTACAAGGATGAATACGAAGTGGCTCGATTACATTCTGACGGGGTTTTTAAGAAGAAAATATCTGATATGTTTGAAGGTGACTATAAAATTAAGTACCACCTCGCACCACCACTATTTTCGAGAAAAGATCCAGATACTGGTCACCTCAAAAAATCAGAGTATGGGTCATGGATGAGTCTTGTTTTTCGATCTTTGAGCCGGCTTAAGTTTTTGAGAGGCACTCGATTCGATATATTCGGATACACGGCGGAACGTAGGATGGAGCGACAACTAATCAAAGACTACATCGAGATCATCGATAAGATCGTTGAGAGTGCCGAAGTGATTAATGCTGATGTCGTGAGGGATTTGTTGGCATTGCCAGACGAAATTCGTGGTTTTGGCCATGTAAAAGAGGCGAATGTCGCGGCAGTTAAAGTTAAGTGGGATTCGTTGGTGAGCCGTTTGACTGAGCCACAATCTGAGAAGATGGCTGCTTGATGCAAATGCTGTCAGATAAAATTTGGTCCAATGATGTCTGGTGTGTTTGTCATCAAGGCGTCAATCTGCAGTTCAATGAGGTCCAAGGCGTCGATAGAAGAGGCGATATTTGTCGCAACAATAAATATCCCTCTTTTGTGGAGTGCATTTACTAAATCGATACTCACTCTGTTGCCGTTTACCCATACGGAGTTGCATGTCAATCCTTCTGTAGCCTTCTCGTCAGACTCCGTTGTGTCACTCCATACGAGTCCCCGAGGGATGTCTGGATTCTCTTTCATGAGTGTTAATAGTGTTGATTCACTCGCAGAGATCAGTATCGGCGGACTATCATTTTTCCCCCAGTTTTCTTGAATCATATTCGCGCAAATTCTCGCAATCGATTCATCTTGTTTTTTTTCGGGACAAAGCTGAATCACCGGTAAGATATCATGCGTTTTACAAACATTAATCGCTTGGTACAGTGTCGCGATTTTCTCATCAGAAAACTCATTTCCAAACCAGCTGCCCACGTCAACTCTGTTGATTTGATCGAAAAATTGTTCACTGATAGGCCCGTTGATGTCGTCGAGGGTGTTGAGAGTGTCTTGTGCGGACAGTATCGGTATACCGTCAGCAGTTAGATGAACGTCAAAGTGAATATTGTGAAAGCCAAGATTTCTGGCTTGCGTGATGCTCGAAAGCGTATTTTCTGGTGCAAGTAGCCCCGCACCTCGATGGCTAATGACGCGTTGATTATCACGAAGAGGAAGTCGGCCGAACATCCGTTCATTATATGATAACTAACTCAACGAGACCGCTCTGGAATCGGACGGAGATTCGATAAATCAGGCGTTTTTGAGCTATACTTTCGCGGTTATATTGGAGCTAATACATGCCTATTTACGAATATCGATGCTCGTCGTGTGAATCTGAGCACGAGATCATGCGCAAAATATCCTCGCCGCCACTTGTTGATTGTCCGAAGTGTGGTAAGGCTACTTTGGTGAAAATGATCAGCGCGGCGGGGTTTCAGTTGAAAGGTGGCGGTTGGTATGTCACAGATTTCAAGGATGGTAAAAAAGGCAAAGACAGTGACAGCCCAGCGTCCATCGCAGATTCAAAGGGTACCAGTACGAAGAGTGGTGACTCAGGTGACGCATCAAAAGTAGCAGGTGGCACGACAGACTCCTGATCTAGGCGTAAGCAATTATTTGCTGTGAGCGTCCTTTATTTTGTGACAACAAATTTATAAATGGGAACGATAGATTCATGAGAACAAATTACTGTGGTCTGATCGACACGAATTATCTCGACCAAGACGTACATCTTTACGGGTGGGTACATCGACGACGGGACCACGGAGGTGTTATTTTTATTGACCTTCGAGATCGAGAGGGACTGGTTCAGATTGTTTGTGACCCAGATAATGATCATTCCTTCAAAATTGCGGATAAGGTCAGAAACGAATATGTGTTGAGTATTACGGGTCGTGTTCGCTCTCGTCCCGAGGGTACCAAAAATGAGGCACTGATAAGTGGTGCTATCGAGGTTCTCGCTGGCAATATAGAAATTCTGAATACCTCCGAAACACCGCCGTTTTCTATTGATGAGGAAGAGCCTTCAGAGACCGTTCGACTCGAGAACAGAGTCTTCGATCTTCGTCGGCCCCAGATGCAGGAAAACATGAAGCTTCGATCAAGGGTCTCGAAGTTTGTTCGTGATTATCTCGACCATCAAGGCTTTATCGATGTGGAAACGCCGTTTTTGTATAAATCGACTCCGGAGGGGGCACGAGAATTCCTCGTTCCATCTCGTATGCATGATGGAGAGTTTTACGCGTTACCTCAAAGTCCTCAGTTGTTCAAGCAGATGCTGATGGTCTCTGGTTTTGATCGCTACTATCAAATCGTCAAGTGTTTTCGCGATGAGGACCTTCGAGCGGATCGGCAGCCTGAGTTTACGCAGATTGACATTGAGACATCATTTCTGTCGGAAGAGCAAATCAGAGAGATCATGGAGTCCATGATTCGCGATTGTTTTAAAACAGTTTTGAATGTTGACTTGGCAGACCCGTTTCCTGTGATGTCTTACGATGAAGTGATGTACAAGTATGGTAGCGATAAACCTGACCTTCGAATTTCACTTGAGTTTACAGATGTTACCGATCTCATGAAATCCGAAGAGTTTAAAGTTTTTCGGACAGCAGCTGATATGAAAGGCGGTAGAGTTGTCGCTTTACGCGTTCCGGGTGGTGGCGAATTGAGTCGTAAGCAGATCGACGATTACACGAATTTTGTCGGCATTTATGGAGCCAAGGGATTGGCGTATATCAAAGTAAATGATTTGTCACAGGGTCTTGATGGACTGCAGTCGCCGATAATAAAGTTTATGTCGGAAGACACTGTATTGAAGGTTATTGAATTATCCAATGCCTCCGATGGAGACTTGATATTCTTCGGTGCGGACAAACACTCGGTGGTCAATGACGCGATGGGTGCGCTAAGAGAGAAGGTTGGTAAAGATCTGAATTTAAGGGAGAATGCCTGGAGACCCTTATGGGTGGTTGACTTCCCCATGTTCGAACACGACGAAGACGCGGATCAATGGGTCGCTAGGCATCACCCGTTCACGTCACCCAAAGAGGGGCATGAGGATCTTATAGAGGAAAATCAAGGGCAAGCGTACGCTAAAGCCTATGACATGGTGTTAAACGGTTGGGAAATCGGCGGAGGATCCGTTCGAATACATAAACCAGAAATTCAGCAACGTGTATTCAGAGCGTTAAAAATAACACCAGAGGAACAGCGTGCTAAATTCGGATTTCTCCTCGACAGTCTCAAGTGGGGTGCACCTCCTCACGGAGGAATCGCGTTTGGATTGGATCGGATTGTTACATTGATGTGTGGTGCTACGTCTATCCGAGACGTTATTGCGTTCCCAAAGACACAAAGAGGCCAAGACTTGCTGACTGGTGCTCCGTCGCCGGTGAATGAATCACAATTACGCGAGTTGCACATCAAGCTCAGAAATCCGGCAAAACCTCAACGAAATAATGAGGGCGTCGAGTAGGTTCTTTGCTTATGGGTGCCAAAGAGGCAGAATCAATCCCATATAAGATTCCGCGCTCAGTGTTGGTGGTTGTTTATGCAGAGGATCTAAGCGTTTTGTTGTTGGAAAGAGCGGATAGGCCAGGATACTGGCAGTCCGTTACGGGAAGTCAAGAGCAAAATGAGACCTTTCGAGAGACTGCAGTCAGAGAATTAATGGAAGAAACCGGTTTGACTGCCTCGGATTATTTTCTTGAGGACTGGGGAATTAAAAACGAGTTTGAAATTTTTAAACACTGGCGTCATCGGTATGCGCCTGGTGTAACACATAACTCGGAACATACTTTTGGCCTCATGGTCCCAAGATGCGCAACAATTCGTATTTCTCGTCGAGAACACATTCAATATCAGTGGTGCGATATTGAAAAAGCGATCGATCAGGTATTTTCTTGGACCAATGCCAAAGCGCTGAGATTTTTGTACGATAATAAACAGCACATTGGAAACTTAAACAAAGCTGAAGGGTGAGCGAGATATGGAGTTGGTGGCTGCTAGAGAGTTCTTAACTTACAAAGAACTGTCAGTAGAAGAATGCGATGCGCGTATTCACGATGCGAAGCGCAAGCTAGGAACTGATTTAGTGATTCTCGGACATCATTACCAGCGAGCCGATGTTTATCGACACGCCGATCTTCGAGGGGACTCATTAAAACTGTCCCGCTTGGCATCAAGAACCAGTGCCGAATTTATGGTTTTTTGTGGCGTCCACTTTATGGCAGAAGTTGCAGATATTATGTCGAGCGACGATCAAAAATCTTTGCTGCCAGATCTCGAGGCCGGGTGTTCGATGGCAGACATGGCGAATCTGTCTAAGGTGAATCGTGCTTGGACGGAATTACAAAACGTTTTGGGCGATGAGCCAAGCGTGACCCCCATTACGTATATTAATTCAGCAGCTGACTTGAAAGCGTTCTGTGGAGAGCGCGGTGGGATTGTTTGCACCTCTTCAAATGCCCCCAAGATTTTATCTTGGGCACTAGAGCAAAGAGAGAAAGTTCTCTTTTTCCCCGACCAACACTTAGGTCGATGGTCCGGTCATCAACTCGGGATGATTGATGATGAACACATGAAAGTTTGGGACCCCGATTTATGGATGGGTGGCTTAACAGAGGAAGAGATACGTAACGCGAAGATCCTCCTTTGGAGAGGCCATTGTTCTGTGCACCAAATGTTCCAACCAGAGCATATCGATAATTTCCGGAGAAAGAATCCGAATGGTTTCGTGATTTCTCACCCAGAGTGTCGCTTTGAGGTCTGTGATAAATCAGATTATGTGGGCTCAACAGAGTTTATCGTTGATACGATCAGAGATGCTCCGGCTGATACGCATTGGTTAGTTGGTACTGAATTAAATTTGGTGAGTCGCATCGCTGATGAATTTAAGAGCGAAGGAAAGGTCGTCGAGTTCATGTCTCCGCTCGTTTGTATGTGCTCGACGATGAATCGTATCGATCCGCAGCATCTTGCATGGACCTTGGAGAACTTGGTCGACGGCAATGTCGTCAATCAAATTTCCGTGCCAGTTAGTGAAAAAGCCTTGGCGAGAGTATCCCTGGACCGAATGTTGGCCATCTCATAAATTTAGGTTCAGATCCAGATAATTTAGCGCGAGGTTTCTATGTCTAAAACGCGCTGGCAGCTGATCTCCACGCTTGCACCATATGTGTTGGCATATAAGTACAGAGTGATCGCGGCGCTTATTTGTCTAGTGCTTGCAAAAGTCGCAAATGTTTCGGTTCCTCTAGCTTTAAAGGAGATTGTTGACGCAGTTAGCCCCACGCAACAAGTCGTAATTTTGCCTCTAGCGCTTCTGTTGGCCTACGGTGCATTACGATTTTCAACAGTATTGTTCGCGGAATTGCGTGACGTCGTCTTTGTTAAGGTCACGCGTCGAGCAACTAGAAAAATCGCTATCAAAGTTTTCCGACACCTGCATGGGCTGAGTTTAAGATTTCACCTTGACCGTCAAACAGGCGGTATATCTCGCGAGATCGAACGAGGGACAAAGGGGATCTCGACAGTACTTACCTATTCACTCTTTTCAATCATACCGGTTATTCTTGAGTTTTCGTTCGTTGCTGTCATCCTCGTGAGAAAGTTTGACTGGCGTTTCGCTGCCATTACTTTTTCAGCTGTCGTTTTGTATCTGCTATTCACTTTTTTGATCTCGGAGTGGCGGATGAAGATAAGACGGGAAGCCAACGAGTGGGATAACAAATCCAGCTCTCAAGCTATCGACAGTCTGTTGAATTATGAGACAGTGAAATATTTCAATAACGAAAACTTTGAAGTCGATCGTTACGACCAATTCTTGAAAGGGTATGAGCGAGCGGACGTTAAGACAGAGACCTCATTAGGATTTTTAAATATCGGACAGAGCGTCATTATCGCGCTAGCGGTAACGACATTAATGATCCTATCAGCTGATGGAGTCGTTGGAGGCACTCTTTCGATTGGTGATCTCGTGCTAGTAAATGCCTTGTTAATACAGCTATACATACCTCTCAACTTCATGGGTATGGTGTACCGTGAGATAAAACAGGCTTTTATTGATATGGAGCGTATGTTCAATCTCTTGGAGAAACCACAGGAGGTCAAAGATGGTTATGAAACATATCCCAGTGACTTGAAAATTCCCTCTATCGAGTTCAAGGGGGTTAATTTTTCATACGGTGGTGGTCGAGAGACACTAAAAGACATTAATTTTTTCATCCCATCAGGGAAAACCGTCGCTATTGTCGGCGAGAGTGGCTCTGGCAAAACAACTATTGCTCGGTTGCTCTTTCGTTTTTACGATGTCACGTCGGGTGCAGTTCTTGTGAATGATCGAAATGTAAAAGAATTTACCCAAGATAGCTTTCGTCGAGCGGTTGGAGTAGTCCCGCAAGATACGGTTTTATTTAATGACTCCCTGGGTTTCAATATTCGTTATGGGCGACCTGATTGTTCTGAGGATGACCTGAGTCGAGTTGTCATGGCTGCGCAGTTAGACGAATTTGTTAAGCGACTTCCAATGGGGTACGACACTCAAGTCGGGGAGCGTGGATTAAAGGTGTCCGGCGGTGAGAAACAAAGGATATCAATCGCGAGGGCAATGCTGAAGGACCCACCGATCATGATTTTTGACGAGGCAACTTCATCGCTTGATTCATCGAGTGAGAAGCTAATCATTAACGCAATGAAAGACGTATCTCAGAATCGAACCACGTTAGTTATTGCGCACCGGCTATCGACGATTAGCCACGCTCACGAGATCATCGTGTTGGAGGCGGGGCGCATCATCGAGCGCGGGACTCACCGAACCTTGATTCAACTAGACGGCAAGTACGCGCAAATGTGGCACTTGCAGCAGGCTGAATAATTCTATGGTTTTCAGTAAACTGAGCAACCTATTCGTAACTACTGCCAACGAGTCAGCGTGTGTAGATCCAGAGACCTGAAATTTATCTATATCTTTGTCGCTTTATTTGGTCTGCTGCTCGTCTCCAACGAGACCGCTGAAGCGCGCAGTTCCAACCCCGGTTTGAAGTCTAGAATCGGTCTCGTTGTTGACCTCGATAGTGACCAGGTTCTGTATGAGAAAAATGCGGATGAGTCTGTTCCCATTGCGTCAATCACCAAGCTGATGTCAGCGATGGTTTTGATTGATTCAGGAGTGCCTCTCCTGGAGTCCATCACGATCACTAAGGAGGACATTGACCGCTACAAAGGCTCTCGATCAAAGTTGCAAACGGGAACTACTTTACTAAGAGCTGAGGCCCTAAAGTTAGCCCTCATGGCCTCTGAGAATAGAGCGGCTGCTGCATTATCTCGAGTTTTTCCTGGGGGAAAACAAGCATTTGTAGCAGCGATGAATGAGAAGGCGGTTGTTCTTGGTATGGAAAATTCTTTCTTTGTTGATTCAACGGGACTTCGGCCTGGCAACGTCTCGAGTGCTCAAGATTTACTCAAACTCATCCGAGCCTCGATGGACTATCCGTTAATTAAGCAATACTCGACCACCCGGGAATTTAAATTGATCGCGAAACGAGGTAAACGTAAGGTTAATTTAAGTTACGTCAATTCCAACAGACTTGTCAGAAATTCCAGATGGGATATAGGCTTACAGAAGACGGGGTATATCAGTGAGGCAGGGCAATGCCTGGTGATGCAGACTACGGTAACAGGAAAATCGATCGCAATGATCTTTCTAGATTCTTGGGGTAAGTTGACTCGACTAGGAGACGCTGGACGCACGCGGAGATGGTTGGAGCGACGAGCTGCCTCGAAAAAAAATTAGTTCGGTAGCGTGATATCGAAAAATTAGGTGATGGTGAGACGCAAACTAAGATTTGTACCCGAGAGTCGATGAAATCAGATCAGCTGTTTTTTTCACTTGAATGCCCCACGCACGATTCAGTCTATTTGAGGGGCTAGATATTGAGAGCCCCGCTACCATACGTCCCGAGTCATCATAGATTCCCGCTCCAATGCATGAGACTCCAGCTTCAGCCTCTTCGTTGTCAAATGCGTAACCCTGTTCCTGAATTCTCGATAGTTCTCGGTGTAGCGTTTGTGTGTCTCGGATGGTATTTTTTGTGAGTATGCTTAGGCCATTGCGCTTGACGTATTGCTCTGTTTCCTCAAGCCCATCTTGCAGTAAGAATAATTTGCCAACTGCCGTCACGTGTAAGGGTGCCTTTGCCCCGACAAGGTGAGCTACCCGCATTGCCGATCGCTCCGAGGCCACGCGTTCGACGTATACCATCTCATCTCCTTGTCGGATAGAGAGATTTACGGTTTCCTGAAGTTGTTGATGTAATTCGCGCATGTGAGGAAGTGCCTCTTCTCTAACATCGATACGTGCCTTCGTGATATTGCCTAGTTCAAGTAGACGCGTTCCAAGTTTGTAACTTCCAGTATCGACGCGATCAATGATGCGGTAGTGAGCCAGCGCGTTCAGTATTCGGTGCGCAGTCGACGGGTGTAATGTCGTCAACCTGGATAGTTCTTTTAGATTCACTGGTTTGCCAGCGGAGGAGAGTACATCGATGAGGTCCATCATGCGGTCGATGACTTGTATCGAAGTTTTTGCTGCTTCTTGCATAAGTCGTTGAAGTTCTGTTGATCTGTAATGGTGCAGCGCAATAGTCTACGCCAACAGCCTTTTGGTTACAAGTTCCATATAGTGAAATTGACATTTCATTAGGGAAAGCCTAGAGCCAGTGTGCTACTATCGTTGGCGTTTTGTCTTCGATTTTTTTCTCGTGTGTCGGTATGAAATTGCTGGGACATAGAGAAGTTTTAACGGAAAAATTATGAGAGTTGGACTCTTTGTTACGTGTCTTGTCGACGCGATACGACCTAACATTGGACTATCGACAGTTAAACTCCTCGAGGAAGCTGGATGTGAGGTTGTATACCCCAAAAGCCAGACATGTTGCGGTCAACCGGCTTACAACTCAGGAGATCGAAAATCCAGTCAAGCCTTAGCGAAGAAGTTAATGACCGAGTTCTCGGATGTTGACTATATCGTTATTCCATCGGGGTCATGTGCCGGCATGGTAAAGGTCCATTATGAGGAGCTTTTTGATGAATCTCCGGACCTGAAAGCAAAAGCTCAGTGGCTTGCGGCGAGAACCTACGAATTGACGGACTTCTTGGAAACGGTGCTTGGTGTTGAATCTTTTGCAACACCCTTTAGAGGTTCAATCACCTACCATGATTCATGCGCGGGGCTGAGGGAATTAGGTGTTAAAAAACAGCCAAGATCATTGCTCCAAAAAATTCCCGATCTAGAGATTGTAGAGCTTCCCGGTGCTGAGGAATGCTGTGGTTTTGGTGGCACGTTTTCAGTGAAATATGGCGATATTTCTGGGCGTATTGTTGATCTTAAATGCGACGATGTGGAGTCCACAGAGGCTGACGCGCTCGTCTTGGGAGATCTCGGTTGCATGATGAATATCGAGGGTCGCTTGCGTCGACGGGGTAACAAAACAACTAAGGTCCTTCACGTGTCAGAGGTTCTTGCTGGCATGATGAGTGACGACAGCGAGTAAATCGGTATCAGTCATGGAGCTCACATCACACAAATTTAAAAGTGTATCCAGCCAGAAGCTCAGGGACCCGAAGGTCCAAAAAGCACTGAGTCAAGCGAAAGGTAAATTTGTTGTATCTCGTGCGAAGGCGGTCAAGGATCTCAATAACCTTGAGGAAATTAGACAGGCTGCTGCGGACGTGCGAAACCATTGTCTTGCTAACCTAGATTATTACCTCGAGGAATGGGAAAAGCGTGCGACTGACTCTGGGACTATCGTACATTGGGCTGAATCAGCAGAGGAATTGAATTCGATTGTCGCGAACATCGCGAAAGAGAATGAGGTCAAGAAGATCATAAAGTCGAAGTCGATGATCGGAGAGGAAACGGGGCTCAACCGCTTTCTTGAGGGTCACGGTATTGATGTCAAGGAGACTGACCTTGGCGAATACATCATTCAACAGGCAGGAGAGCATCCCTCACATATTATTGCTCCCGCGACTCATAAATCCAAAGATGATATTGCTGATTTGTTCGCCGAAAAGCATGGTCGGCAAAGGCTTGACGATATCGAAAAACTGACCCACGAAGCTCGAGAAATTCTTCGTCCGCACTTTCTTGATGCTGACATGGGCATCACCGGTGCAAATTTTATGATCGCTGAAACTGGGTCTACGGTCATCGTCACGAACGAGGGTAACGGTCGTATGACAACGACGATGCCTCGGGTGCACGTCGCGATCAGTAGTATTGAAAAGTGTCTTCCTACACTTGACGATTTCGCTCTTATCATGCGCCTGCTTCCTCGCTCTGCAACGGGACAGGCGATTAGTAATTACGTCTCAATGACCACCGGAGCGAAAAAGTTAGGGGATCATGATGGCCCCGAACAATTTCATGTGATTATTCTAGATGTCGGTCGCTCGAGGGTACTGGGCTCGGAACTTCGTGATGCACTCCGTTGTATTCGGTGTGGAGCATGTATGAATCATTGTCCTGTGTATCAGAACATTGGCGGTCACTCCTACGGGTGGGTCTATCCGGGTCCAATTGGTTCAGTCCTAACTCCAGCATATAAAGGGATCGAAAATGCGATCGATCTGCCCAATGCGGCGACATTTTGTAACCAGTGTGGTGTGGTCTGTCCAGTCAAAATCCCTTTGCCCGACTTAATGCGTAAATTGCGAGAGAAGCAGTTCGAGAGAAATTTGAAATCGGTTAGCGAGAGATGGAGCTTAAAAATCTGGGCGTATTGTGCAACCAGACCGAGGTTGTACGCCGTTGTGACGCGTATATTAGGCAGACTAGGGAAAATGTTGGGCGGTCAAAAAGGGTACATCAGAAAAATCCCCTTGCTCGACAGTGAATGGACGTCGCATCGTGATTTGCCAGCACCTCGAGGGCGTACGTTTCGGGATATTTACAGTCACAAGAAGTAGAGTTATTTGGGAGAGTCTGTATGTCTGCTAGGGAAAATATATTGGCGAGAATCAGAGCGGCAAACGCAGTTGCGAAATCCACTGTCGCTCTTGGCGGCGCTCCAGAGCTGCGTATTTCTGAACATCCGCGCGGACCCCACCCTGATTTGAGCTGGGATGCATTGCAGAAATTCATTGAGCAAAGTCGAGCTTCTGCGTCGTCGGTTGATCAGATCGACCGTATTGAAGATCTCCCAACAGCCGTCTCAAAGTACTTAACTGAAAACGCACTAGAGAAACATCTAGTCGGGTGGGATGATTATCAAAGTCTGGATTGGGCGAGCGCTGGCCTTGAGATGGAAGCAAGACCAGCTCAAGGAAGCGATAAAGTTGGAGTCACCGGGAGTTTTTGTGCAATCGCTGAGACTGGGACTTTGGTGACGCTATCGGGTGAATTCTCACCGGCAACGACAAGCCTTTTGCCGGAGACTCATATCGCAGTGCTTCGAACGAGTCGAATCGTCAAAACGATGGAGGACGCGTGGTCTCTGGTTCGTCAGGAGGTCGGTGATCTGCCGAGACAAGTTAATTTTATTTCCGGTCCATCTCGAACCGCAGACATTGAGATGACGTTGGTATACGGCGCCCATGGTCCGTTTAGGGTACACGTGATTCTACTCAATGATGAATGAATCAACTTTATCCATCGAAAGCGGATTTTATTAAGTTGTGACAGTTCTTTCCAAGGGTTCCATTACATGACGAGAAAAGTCCGACAGGGGTGGCGATCGAAGCTGAGGCGTTGGATGCCTTCTGTCGAGTCTGTACGACGTAATAAATGGGTTGGGTGGATTGGTCCCGCAATATATCATCCGAGGCTTTGGCATTTAAACCGAAAGGGTGTTGCGACTGGCGCTGCGATAGGGATTTTTTTCGGGTTCCTAGTCCCAGTGCTGCAAATACCGGTTGCAGCTGTCGTAGCTGTATGGTTGAGGGGGAACATTGTAATCGCTATCTCCACCACATTGATTACCAATCCTTTTACGTTTGCACCGATTTACTTTTTTGCGAATGAAATGGGGGCTTTCGTATTTTCTGTCTTAGAGCCAGAGACGCCGAATGTCATTACTGGTGCAGCCTATCAAGCTGGAGATATGGTTGTCAGTTGGTTCGACAAATTCATGTCGGTAGGAAAGAACGTTGCGATCGGTTTGATTTTGTTTGCGATCATTGGTGCCACGACTGTTTACACGTCAATACTCGGAATATGGCGTTTGGTCGTTTATATCGAGTGGCGTCGTCGATCTCGCCGCAAGCACTGACTTCAAGTCTCGATTAGGCCTAACCTGAGACACGAGTCATCGTCGTCATAGATCTTGACGACGATGACTCTAACCGTAAATCTAATGATGATTTGAGTCTTGTTGTGCGCCCATCTCCGCTGCAGAGTGGTGCTTTATCATCCCGCTCTCGTACATAGAATCCGTCATTTGAGGTAGTAAGAACATCACAGTAATTAGGCCGGTAATGGCCATTGTAAGCGTATATGGCAGTGCCATCAGAACCATTCTTCCATACGAAAGGTTAATTAGCGGTGCTAGTGCTGACGTCAATAAGAAAAGGAAAGCTGCTTGACCATTGGGCGTCGCAACGCTCGGAATATTTGTTCCCGTGTTGACCGCTACTGCGAGTAGGTCAAACTGATCTCTGGAGATGATGCCATCGAGCAATGCCTTCGCCAGCTCGTTGATGTAGACGGTCGCGACAAAGACATTATCGCTGATCATCGATAGGACACCATTTGCCACGTAGAACAGCGCGACTTGCATATCTCCCTCAACCGAGAGGCCATAATGGATGATGCTTGCGAATAGGTTTTGATCTTGAATAACCGCGACGATGGCGAAGAACACGACCAGCAAAGCGGTAAATGGTAGCGCTTCCGTAAACGCATATCCGATCTCGTGCTCATCGATGATGCCGTTGAGTGCGGTGATCAATACAATTACCGAGAGGCCGATGATACCGACTTCGGCTAAATGCAGTGCTAGAGCGATAATCAACCACACTCCTACAAGTCCTTGAATCACTAATTTGGCCTTGTCTTGGGACGTTCGGTTGCTTGCCTCCTGTCGGTCGAAATCGACGAGGATCTCTCTGATACGTTCCGGTATGTGGGCGCCATAGCCGGCTACCTTGAATTTTTCCACGATGACACATGTGAATAAACCAACAAACAGAACAGGGATTGTGACTGGGGCCATTCGGACAAAAAATTCAATGAACTCCCAGTTAGCTCGTTGAGCTATCAGCAGGTTCTGTGGTTCACCAACTATGGTACACACCCCCCCGAGTGCAGTACCGACTGCCCCGTGCATCATAAGACTTCTGAGAAAACTCTTAAATTGTTCGAGCTCGTCTTGTCTGTCAGTTGGAAACCCATCGTCATTTGTGTGATCGTGCTTTTCCGAAATATGCTTACCTGAAGCAACTTTGTGATAGATGCTGTAGAAGCCCACTGCCACCGAAATGATGACCGCAGTTACCGTGAGTGCATCGAGAAATGCGGATAAAAATGCCGCCATGAATGAGAAAAGCAGCGAGAGGACTATTTTAGAACGGACATTAACCAGCACTTTCGTGAACAAGAATAGAAGTAGACCCTTCATGAAATAGATGCCGGCGACCATAAACATCAGGAGCAAAATCACGGGGAAGTTGAGCACAATTTCGTGGTACACCGTCTCTGGTGAAGTCATGCCAATCACGACCGCTTCAATTGCGAGGAGTCCCCCGGGGGCAAGTGGGTAGGCTTTTAGAGCCATAGCGAGAGTGAAAATGAACTCGAGAATCAAGATCCAGCCGGTGACGAACGGCCCAACGGTCGCAAACAATATCGGATTCGCGATCAGGAAGAGAATAATGGTCGTTTTGTACCAGTTCGGCGCGCCATTTAAAAAGTTGAGAAGATACGCAGATCTAGTCCCAGTTTGTCCGTTCATCCTATGGTCTCCTAATCAATCCATGCTGGTTTTTTTTGTGGTTGAAAGTCTCTAACCAAACAGATATTAGCATGGTCAGCAGGGCGATTAGTCCTGTATTTCCAGTTGGAAATGCATGTTGATTATCTAGGAGTTGTCGCTAAGATACGGTGTGGTTAAATTTTGAAAGAACAGCATGAAGAAAGTTGTCGTCACTAGGGAAGTATTTGATGAAACGATTGAATGTCTCGAAGAGTATTTTGTTGTTGATGCGAATCAAAGAGATGAAAAACTCTCCAGGGAGCTGATTTTCGACAAGATTGCCGATGCCGATGGGATACAAACTGCGTCTAACGATCGCGTTGATGAGGAGTTTTTGGCGGCGGCACGCAATGTTTCGATTATTGCTAACACCGCTGTCGGATATAACAATATCGATCTAGAAGCGTGCTCGAAAAGAAATGTGATTGTCACCAACACGCCGGGTGTGCTTGATCAAAGCGTCGCAGATTTTGCGATTGGTTTGATGATTGCTGCGTGCAGAAGAATGGGGGAGGCGGAACGCTATTTACGGTCTGGAAATTGGCGGTCGGTATACCTAAAGCAAATGCTCGGCATTGATGTCCATGGAGCTACGCTCGGTCTCGTTGGGTTTGGGCGCATCGGTCAAGAAATCGCTAAACGCGCCCGAGGGTTTAGTATGCGTACCTTGTACCACAGTCGGAACCAGGTGGATGCCAACATTGAGAGGCAACTTGGTGCTGAGTTTGTTAACAAAGATGATCTCCTTCGCCAAGCAGATGTCGTGATGTTGATTCTTCCTTACTCTCCGGCGACTCATCATTTCATTGGAGAAGCAGAACTATCTTTGATGAAGGAAAGGGCTGTTTTGGTGAACGTTGCACGCGGCGGCATTGTTGATGATTCAGCACTGATACGAGCCTTGAAAGACCGCCGGATCTATGCGGCCGGTCTGGATGTTTTTGAGGGGGAGCCGGCAATAAATCCGGAATTTCTTGATCTTGAAAATGTGGTTTTATCACCGCATATCGCGAGTGGTTCAGAATCGACAAGAAAAGCAATGGCGATGACTGCCGCGAACAATCTAGTTGAGGTTTTGGCGCATGGGCGTCCACCTTTAAACTGGGTAAATCGAGAATAAACCTTTAGAATACCGGCTAGTGTTCTAAAAAAATATTTCATTAAGTACGACATATGCCCACGACAAATTTATTTCGCCTTGGCCTACATGAAGTCTCCAAAAGATTGCGGGACGGTAGGCTAAAACCTTCGGTTTACATATCCAGCCTATTGGAGCGAATCAATGAGCTGGAGGGCAGTGTCCAAGCATGGCAATGGCTTGATCGAGACAGAGCGCTCAATATCGCAAAAAAAGCAGACAGTGCGGCTGGAGCTCTTAGAGCGGCCCACCCGCTTTACGGAATACCTATTGGGGTGAAAGACAACATCTTTACAGCCGGTATCCCAACCGAGATGGGCGCATGCTTATATCAAAATTTTATTCCAGAGAGGTCGGCTGACCTAGTCGATAGAATTGAGAAGTCTGGCGCGTTTGTTTTCGGGAAAACCGTTACAACGGAAGCAGCCTTCATGGTTCCCTCGAAAACTCGCAATCCTTGGAACTTGCAACATACTCCGGGTGGGTCATCAAGCGGTTCTGCTGCTGCGGTCGCGGCAGGGTTTATCCCTGGAGCTGTTGGTACGCAAACCAATGGGTCTGTCATCCGTCCTGCGGCTTATTGCGGTGTGGTTGGTTACAAAATGACGAGAGGACTCTTGGGTACTGATGGAATCATGCCTTTCTCTCCAATGTTGGATCAACCTGGAGTGTTTGCGAGAAGCGTGGCTGACACAGCGCTTCTTGCATCAAGCTTTGCGGGTAGACGCTCGGGCATTGCTCCTGACGCCCCGGCCCTGAAAAATGCCCCCAGGTTAGCCGCAGTGCGAACCCCTTCTTGGTATCTCGCAGAGCCAGAGGCGCGTGTGCAATTCGACGCAGACATAGCGCGTTTGCGAAGCGCTGGGGCTACAATCGACGTCATCGAGTTGCCGGGAGAATTTGACCGGGCACATAAAGTTCATCGAACGATCATGTTGTATGAGGCGGCTAGAGTGTCAAAGGCGGTTAGGGTTGAATTCAAGGGGTACTTTTCGGATTTTTTGATTAATGCCCTTGAGGAGGGAGATAAAGTCACGGAAACCCAATTCAAAGACGCGGTCAAAAAGAAAAATGCGTTGCAAAATAGCTTCGCCGCCTTTATGGATCGAGGCTATTCCGCCATTATCACGCCACCGACAACAGGTGAGGCGCCGAACACACTGCAAGTGACGGGTGATCCGAGTTTCTGTTCTATGTGGACGCTGGTGGGAGCTCCGGCAATCACAATTCCCACCGGCCTGGGTCCCCGTGGACTTCCCCTCGGACTGCAAATTGTTGGTGCTGTTGACGAAGATAACTACCTTTTATCAACTGCTGCGTGGTGTGAAAGACATTCGCCATTCAAAGGCTTCAGCTAATCACGTTGGGTCGGCCTAAATTCAGAACCGTTCTCCTACTTTACTGTCGAAGCGAGTCTGCATCACCCAATTTAGTTTCTTTGCTGTGACATGCGTATGGGTTCCACACACACCGAACTCGGCAAACTTATTGACGACACTCTCACCAGGGATCACTTTCAATTTCGAAGGCGACTGAGAACAATCCAGCGCAGCGCTGGCTCAAATCCCCCGAATGTGAGCCTCGAGAAACTTAGGGCGGATATTGCGGCGTCAGTGGACCAGGTAGCTAACAGGGCATCAAGGATCCCAGCGGTTGAGTATGACACTCGGCTTCCTGTCGTTGAAAGGCAAGATGAAATTAAAACGCTGATTGAAAAGAATCAGGTCATCATCCTATGTGGTGAGACTGGTTCTGGGAAAACCACCCAGCTGCCAAAAATGCTACTCGAAATGGGGCGAGGTGTGCGAGGCCAAATAGCGCACACACAGCCCAGGCGTATTGCGGCCAGGACGGTGGCTCACCGGATTGCTGCTGAGCTTGGCACTGAGTTGGGGGACATCGTTGGATATAAGGTTAGATTCTCAGATAAATCGGATCCGAAGAATCTGATTAAGTTGATGACCGATGGAGTCCTACTCGCAGAGACCCAGTCTGATCGATTTCTCGATACATACGACACAATAGTCATCGATGAGGCGCACGAAAGAAATCTAAACGTCGATTTTTTATTCGGATACCTGAAGAAATTACTGAAAAAACGACATGATCTTAAGTTGATCATCACATCAGCAACGATTGACTCAGAGAAGTTCTCAGCACATTTTGGGAATGCGCCTGTCATCGAGGTTTCGGGACGAACTTATCCGGTAGATATCCAATATGTTGATGAGCAAAGTCTTGAAGCAGAGAAAAGAGACAGCATTGAAGACGATCTTCTTATTTCAAGTTTGAGTCGTATTGAGGCACATGGTGGACAGGGGGATGTGCTTATATTCCTACCTGGAGAGCGAGAAATTAAATCTGGTTTAGAGCTTATCCGTCGTTCTTTCTTGAGTGGTGGGAGAGCAAAATTTTGGGAGCTTCTACCGCTGTTTTCTCGTCTTTCCCCAACTGAGCAAAATAAGATATTTGCTCGAGGAGATCGGCGGCGAATTATTTTAGCCACTAACATTGCCGAGACGTCGCTTACCATTCCGAATATTCAATTTGTCATCGATTCTGGACTCGCGCGGATCAAACGCTACAGTTACCGTAACAAAGTAGAAATGCTTCAGACCGAACGCGTCTCACAAGCTTCAGCCAATCAGCGAGCAGGACGCAGTGGGCGTGTGATGAATGGCGTCTGTATTCGATTGTATTCTGAGAGTGATTTTGAGAGTCGTCCTATTCACCCTGATCCGGAGATCCTTAGGTCGTCTCTAGCCGCGGTGATCTTGAAAATGGAGTCTCTTGGTCTCAAAGACCCGTCAAGTTTTCCGTTTGTTGATTCGCCAATCCCGCGTGCCATTACCGATGGTTATCAACTTTTGGAGGAGTTGGGTGCCATTGATCCCAGTAAACAGTTGACCCGTTTGGGCACGGAGTTAGCTCGACTACCTCTTGATCCACGAGTTGGACGCATGGTTCTTGCGAGTCGAGAAAATGGATGTACAGATGAAGTATTGAAGCTAGCAGCTGGTTTTTCTGTTCCGGATGTGAGAGACAATAGCTTCTCTGGTGAGGGACAGAATGATGTCGAGTCGCCCAAGAGAGAGAAGTCTGACCTCGATTTAATGTTAGACGTTTGGGAGTGGTTCCAAGGCGAATTCGAAAAAAAACAGGGAAAGCGGCGGTTGAAAGAAGCGTGTCAAAAAAGACATATTTCTGTGGCGCGTATGTTTGAATGGAGAGAGCTTTACCAACAGCTCAAATCGACAGCGAAAGATATTGGCATCCCGCTTGGGAGCGGGTCTTCCAGAAAGGAAGATGTGATTCGATCTGTCTTATCCGGATTGCTGGGTAATATCGGTTACCTGATAGACAAGGACGGAACCTATATCGGTGCTCGAGGAATAAAATTTCAAATTCACCCGTCTTCTAATCTAAAAAGGAAGAAGCCTAAGTGGATTGTCGCAATGGAGCTTGTTGAAACTCAGCGACTATACGCAAGGGGTGTTACGTCCATTGACGTGACATGGATTGAGCCAATCGCAAAACATCTGACACGTTCAACGTATCGAGAACCTCGTTGGTCAAAAAACTTAGGGAGCGTTGTCGCCGATGAACAAGTGACGCTTTATGGGCTGGTTATTGTCGCCAGTCGACAGGTTCAATATGGTCCGATTGCTCCCTCGGACGCGAGGGAAATATTCATTCGGGATGCGCTGGTACATGGACATGTAAAAAAGTCGCCGCCTTTTATGGTCCATAACCAAGAGCTGATGGAGGCCGTTTCAAGTATTGAAGAGCGAGTTAGAAGGTATGACCTTCTGGTTGACGAGGGAATTATCCACTCGTTTTTTGATGAGCGCGTGCCAAAAGATATCAATACTTGGACTCAATTTGAGCAATGGCGTAAAAGTGTCGAACGAGTGGACCCAAAAATCCTTTATCTGAAGAAGTCGTTACTCATCAGGCGTGAAGTAGATGAGGGCACCTACGATCTTTATCCCGATGAAGTTGAGATCAATGGTATCCACTTTCAATTAAGTTACCGTTTTGAGCCCGGACACCCTCTGGATGGGGTCACTTTGGCCGCACCTATTGAACTATTGAACCAAGTGCACGAGGAGACCACTGAGTGGTTAGTTCCAGGCTTATTGCGCGAGAAAATCACCGAATTAGTTAAGGCGCTCCCTAAGGTGGTCAGAAAACAACTGTTTCCGGTAAATCAATTTGTTGACGCCGTCGTAGGTGATCTTCGACAGAAAAAAATATCACTCTACGAACATATTGCCTCTGTCCTCAAGCATCGTCATAACATTACAGTCCCGATAGGGGATCTTTCAAACTTAGTCATCCCAAAACATCTGATGATGAATTTTTCAATTCTTGATGAGGCAGGGGTGGAAATAAAATGCGGCAGAAACTTATCCGAATTAAAGCGTGAGCTCGGATCAAAAGCAAAAGACGCTTTTTCAACTCAAGAGGAAAATGTCGGCCAAAAAATAGGATTGAAATCTTGGAATTTTGGAGATTTGCCGGATGCCGTGACGGTTACCGTAAATGGTAGACGAGCCACAGGTTATCCGGCTTTGAGAGACGATGGTGATTCTGTATCGATGGTTTTTCTTGACGTTGAGATGGATGCGCGCAGGATGTCGCTTAGTGGACTTCAAAGACTATTCAGACTTTCAGCAAAAGAGCAGTTTAAATTTGTTGAAAAACAACTTTCATCCATAGTGTCGCGTGCGCTCCAATATTCGGTGTTGCTTCGACAACATGGTGTTATCCTTCAAGGCTCCTCTGTTCAAGATCGTCTTATGGAGCTCTTGCTTCAATCGGTAGCGAATCGCGCTTTATCTTTACCCCAAAACACAATCAAGACACAGGCCGAGTTTTTGGAGAAAACCCGAAAAGCTAAAACTGACCTTGTAACCATAGCGAATGAGCTGTCTAAATTAACTGAGGCTATTTTTGATCAGTACGCGACGGTTATGACTGGCATTGAGGAGAAAAAGAAAGTATTAGAGCCAAGTTGCCGCAGTGCTATTAATGATCATCTGCTCCAATTGATGTCTGCCGATTTTCTGAGGGATACGCCATACGAATATTTGAGACACTATCCACGCTACTTATCCTCAATCATGTTTCGCATCGAAAAGGCAATAGCAGATCCACATAAAGATCTGATGTGGCAAGAGGAGATTGATGCGATATCGAATCGAATTCGCATCGGGCTTGATCGCTGCCGTGATGCGAGTCAGATTGAACTTTTAAGCGAGTTAAAGTGGTCCATCGAAGAGCTTCGGGTGTCACTTTGGGCGCAGCAGCTCAAAACACCAAAGCCCGTATCTTTTAAGAGAATCGAGAAAGCGTTAGATCTTATACTCAAAGCTGTTTGAGGGGCACGATACTGGTTTTGATATGATGATCTTGGACTTATGTAGCGGCGACGCAGTTTATGGAAAAATCATTCAGTAAAGAAATACAATCTCTGAAGCTTGGTGATGGGGACGAGTTTCAGGGCGAAGGTATCCTTGCGATAACTAAAGCGTTGCTCCAATCCGGAGTGTCCTATGTTGGAGGCTACCAAGGGGCACCCGTATCCCACCTTCTCGATGTGATGGTTCAAGCGACAGAGTACATGTCAGAGTTAGGTATTCACGTAGCGCCGTGCTCCAATGAAGCTTCTGCCGCAGCGATGTTAGGTGCCTCAATTCACTATCCAGTTCGTGGTGCGGTCACTTGGAAGTCAATTGTTGGGACCAATGTTGCAGCCGACGCGTTATCGAACCTGAGTTCGCCTGGAGTAACGGGTGGCGCGATGATTGTCGTCGGGGAAGACTATGGTGAAGGTGCTAGCGTGATTCAGGAACGTACTTACGCATTTGCCCTAAAGTCAACAATGTTGCTTATCGATCCTAGGCCAGACTTGCAGACGATGGTCCGTCTAGTCGAGGAGGGTTTCTCGCTATCCGAGGTGTCGAATATGCCTGTGATGGTTGAGCTTCGCATAAGGACATGCCACGTCCGAGGAAGCTTCAAGGCGAAAGATAATATTGCGCCGCAAATTTCAACCAACAAATTGATGCAGGACCCAGCCCAATTTGACTACTCAAAGTTAGCTCACCCGCCAGTGACTTTCGTTCACGAGAAGCTCAAGCAAGAGCAGCGCATTCCCGCGGCTCGTCAGTACATCATGGAGCACAAACTAAATGAAGTTTTTACAGGCAAGAGATCGAATATTGGAATCGTGGTTCAGGGCGGGCTGTACAACACCTTGGTGAGGGCGCTGACGTTATTGGGCCTTTCTGATCATTTTGGTGAGAGTGAAATTCCAATTTTGGTCTTGAATGTCATCTATCCACTAGTCCCGGACGAGCTCGTTGAGTTCTGTCGTGATAAAGAGAAAATTCTTGTTGTCGAAGAAGGCGCACCTGAATTCATCGAATTGGAAATCATCGCGCAGCTTAGTCGTAGGCGGCTGAACACTCAAGTTCACGGTAAGGATCTTTTCGCGATATCTGGTGAGTATAAAGTCGATGGCGTATCTCAGGGTGTTGAACGCTTTCTATCTCCTCCCGATAAATCGTCCGGGGTTGAGACTGAGCTGATTAAGGGGCCAGCTGGCCAGACCGGCTGTTCGGTTCAACCAGGTAATTTGAGCCCACTGCCGCCTAGACCTCCTGGGTTTTGTATTGGTTGTCCCGAGCGTCCAGTATTTTCAGCGCTCAAGCAAAACCAAAAGCAATTTGGCAAAGTTCATGTCGCTGCTGATATTGGTTGTCACTCCTTTGGTACGTTTGACCCATTTGGTTTTGGTCACTCCATCCTGGGTTACGGTATGAGTCTCGCAAGCCGTGCGGGTGTGTCACCGATGATGAACCGCAGAGTGCTATCTATCATGGGGGATGGAGGTTTTTGGCATAACGGTTTACTGACAGGGGTTCAGTCGGCATTGTTCAATGGTGACGACGCAGTATTAATTATTTTTAAAAATGGCTACACCTCGGCGACAGGCACGCAGGAAATCATCTCTACCCCAGACGAGGAAGTTAAAGCCAGTGCACCTAAAAAACAAGAAAGTTTGGTAGACCGTAACAAAACGATTGAGGAGACGCTGCGTGGTATCGGAGTCGAGTGGATCAGGACCGTTTACACCTATGATGTCGAACGTGTGAAGCGGATCTTGGATGAAGCTTTTACGACTCGGTTCGATGGGCTCAAGATTATTGTAGCTGAGGGAGAATGTCAGCTAGAGAGACAGAGGCGAATTCGACCGTGGATCGCGGCATTAAAGCAGCATGGCGAGCGATACGAAAGAGTAAAGTATGGCATTGATGATGATGTGTGCTCTGGAGACCACGCGTGTATGCGCATTTCCGGATGTCCATCACTCACTCTCAAAGATAACCCCGATCCCTTAAAAGAAGATCCAGTTGCTACGATATCCGATGGGTGTGTTGGCTGTGGTTTATGTGGTGAAAATGCTCACTCGGCTACTTTATGTCCGTCATTTTACCGTGCTGAGATTGTTAAAAACCCGAAGCCGTGGGAACGAGTTGTGAATCATCTCAGCCGGGCTGTGATGTCCGTTATTGCCAAAAACTAATTGCGCGATATGACTGATACACCAATCAAGATATTAATTTGTGCGCTTGGTGGAGAGGGCGGTGGCGTATTGGCTGAGTGGTTATTTGAAGTGGCGACTCGAGCTAATTTTTTTGTTCAAAGCACCTCGGTACCTGGGGTTGCGCAACGAACTGGCGCTACAACGTATTACGTCGAGGTGTATCCCGTTGCTAAAGCTGATCTCGGTGATCGACGCCCAATATTCAGCTTGAATCCAGTCGCAGGAGATCTGGATTTTTTGGTTTCATCCGAGCTACTTGAAACTGCCAGGCAAACTCGTGCAGGAATGGTCACGGCAGACAAGACTCGTGTTCTCACATCAATCTCTCGCGTATACACAAACGCCGAAAAGATGAATTTGTCGGATGGTCGAATTGATTCATCAGCATTGATTGAGGAAATCTCACAATCAAGTAAAGACGTTATCTCGTTTGATATGGCGGCTATCGCTGCTGAAGAAAACACAGTCGTCAGCGCAGTCCTCTTTGGTGCGATCGCGGCCAGTTCGGTGCTGCCGATACCTCGAGATCTATTTGAATCGGTGATTGAGAGTTCTGGGCGCGGCGTTCAGGCAAGCTTACGTGGTTTTGATCGAGCTTATTCACAGACGCTATCGACAATAACCGGAGATACGGGTGATGGCCCGGAGCAAGTATCTCTTACTGTGGATTCTTTCACGGCAAGTCAGACCATTCCAGAAATAGGGTTCTTACCGTTGAGTGTTCAACAACTTGTGACGCTCGGTATAGAGAGGACTGCTGAGTACCAGAATGTCAGTTACGCGTCTTCATACACGGATCGAGTGATTAACGTCGCTAAGGTGGAGCGCCTATCGGCTGGTGGCGAAGCAGGGGATTTTGGCGTAACGGCTGAAGTGGCTCGGTATCTCGCTTTATGGATGTGTTTTGACGATATCGTCAAGGTGGCGAGATTAAAATCCAAATCAGACCGTATCAATCGGATTCGACAAGATTTGAAGGCCGATGATGAGGACGTTGTGCATGTTTATGATTTTTTAAAGCCTGGAATCCCAGAGATTGCTGGTTTGTTGCCCCCATTTTTAGCCGCTCCGCTCATGCTTTATCATAGGAAGAGGTTAGAGAGTGGTAAGCGTGCGTTGTCATTTCCTATGAAGTTGAGAGCGTCATCGGTATTTGGATATGGGTTATTCAGATTACTAGGCTCGTTTAAATGGCTCAGAACGTTCGGTAGTCGATTCCAAGAGGAGCAACAACTGATTGAACAGTGGCTCCTCGGGGTTACAGCATCGTTTACCGAGTCTCCTCGTGTTGCTTTCGAAGTTGCCCGATCTGGGCGACTCATCAAGGGCTATGGTTCGACTAATGAGCGGGGAAGAGATAACTTACTCCACATATTGGAAACGGTTTTGCCTAATTTGTCGACAACGGAGACCGAAAAGGCTGTGGTAATCCGATCCATTGTTGATGCTGCTCAAGCCGATGAGGAGGGGGAAAAATTTTCATCGGAGTTGTTGAAGCGAAAGCTACCTCAGAAGCCGATAGTTGCTCAGCCGATCAGGTGGTACAAAAAGCCGTAACAAATTAACGATTCGATCACAGAGGATGATTGCGATGAGAAAAATATGTTTCGCCGTCGCTGGGTTGTTTTATTTTATAGTTCTCTCAGCGATTGCAGATGACTTCGTAGTGCTTGGAGACATGCCGTATGGTGATGATGAGTCAACAGTGACTCGATATTCGGCCTTAATTAAGAAAATTAATGATGAGAGGCTTTCATTTGTCGTTCATGTTGGCGATGTCAAGAGTGGTTCCAGTGAGTGTTCAGACGAGAGCTTTGAGATGCAACGAGCTTTTTTTGCTCGCGTTGATCACCCTCTGATCTACACCCCAGGTGATAATGAATGGACAGACTGTCATCGGATTACGAATGGTAGTTACGATCCCTTGGAGCGATTGACGCGTCTTCGGGATATATTTTTTGATGAATCTTACTTCCATGCCACGACGAGCATCAATCTGGTTTCACAGGGGTTAATCAGTGATTCCTTTTCTGAGTTTGTTGAGAATCAAATATGGAGTGTCGGTGATTCTTTGTTCGTGGCAGTTCATATCGTTGGCAGTAACAACAATATATCGGCCACATCGAAAGAAGGGAAAGTTGAGTATGAGAGGCGATTAAATGCTGATATCGCTTGGCTCGAGAAAGCCTTCTCACGACTTAAACATGAAGGTTTTTCTAGCCTGGTTATTTTTTTTCATGGTGACCCTTTTGTCGATTGGATGACACGATTTCCCAGCAAGCTGAATACGGGATTCGAGCGAATCATCGGAGATACACTCATTCCTTTAGCAATTAACAGCAAGAAAACTGTTTTAATTGTTCATGGCGATACGCATGTGTTTCGTTGGGATAGCCCAATGCGCTGGGAGGGTCGACCGATAAGTAACGTCTCTCGTGTGGTCGTCCCGGGCGCTAAAGATATGCGAGCATTAAGAATCAGCAAACCGACAGGACAGCACCAGGCCCACCATATTGAAATTTTTGAATGAATTTTTAAGGTTATGGGTTGAATTTATCGATTATGTCTCCATATTCGAATCGTGAGGGTGCTTTCGGGGCCCAAACGCTCGTTTAATACTTGCTGAAATTAGGAGACATAGACATGAGTTACTCGTTTGGAAGGAATTATCTATTGAATACGGTTGGATTTGATCGGGTGGTCGATGCGTTCGAACGCCTAGCAGACGGCAATAGCGTCTCAAAATCGACTAATTACCCTCCGTACAACATTCTTAAGGTGGATCACAGCCACTACAGTATCGAAGTTGCGGTTGCTGGCTTTCTGGCGTCCGAGCTTGATATCACGGTCGAAGGCAATAAATTGAGTATCTCGGGTGAGGCGAGCAATGAAGCCGCCGGAGAATATTTACACAAGGGCATTGCGACGAGGGACTTTACACATGAGTTTACTTTGGCCGAAACGATTGAGGTCAAAGGAGCCAAAATCGCTAATGGGTTCCTAACGATTCAGTTAGAGAACGTGATTCCAGACGAGAAAAAGCCGAGAAAGGTGCTGATACAAACGCTCTCGGATGAGCAGGTGCCTCTCGAGAAAGCAAAACTGGTTGCCTGAAAAGCCCCGAAAGGGGCTTTTTTCTAGTTACACGCCCCCGAACATTTTAAGACTCGCTGTGCGCAGTTAATCGCGTCGAAGTTTTTTTGTGCCGTGTAACTAAATTCTCCACCGACGTGAAATGATCCAGCGTTGTTACACTGGAATCGGCGAGTCACAAATAAGGGGTCATTGATCCACTCTGCGTTTGAGCATCCAGGATTTCCGGTTCCAAATCGAATGCCCAGCTGATACGTTGCGCAAAACCCTGAGTGATGAGCAACATCCCCCTCTATTTGCCAGTAACCATCCTCTCGAAGCCATGCCTTTGTCTCGCCAAAGTCAAAGTTATACCTCTCGGCTTGAATGCCGCCAAAATCGCCGCTGGTTCGAGCTTCGGATGACAACACTCGAATCTCCTCGGAGGCTTTTGTAGGACCGCATAATGCGGCAAAACCAAGCAGCACGCTTAAAATTTTGAGTTGTGTCGTCATTTGGCCAATCTATCACGAAAGAATCACTCTTTCCAGTGCGTTGACAAATCCTATATTTGAGTCAGATACTGGGCTTATATCACCGTTAGATGGAGGCTTTCATGAAGACTGTCAGGGAGCTTGTTGAAGGGAAAGAGCAGCGGTTACTTTCTGTCGCGCCGGATGATTCGGTGTATGCGGCACTGAAGAAAATGGCGCAACACGATATAGGGGCGTTAGTCGTGGTCAGTGGCGACAAACTTGTGGGTGTCTTTTCCGAGCGAGATTATGCTAGAAGGGTGATTTTGGAGGGTAAGTCCTCGAGGGATACTCAAGTATCCGAGATTATGACGCGCCACGTTATATGTGTTTCTCCGGAGAGAACGGCGGAACAATGCATGGCAGTCATGACTCAAAAGCGAGTGCGTCACCTGCCAGTGATTGAAAACAAACAAGTGGTGGCAGTTATCTCAATTGGAGATGTTGTGCGAGAGATGATCTCCGATCAACAACATACGATTGAACAACTTGAGCAGTACATAATGAGTTAAATGGATAGAGTGTTGGATAAGCTTTTTGTCAGTTTCAATCGCGAAGCCCTTATTATTTTGATTCTAGGCATCGTCGTCATCATATCGGGATGTGGAAGTAAGACGATGATGACAGCTCGTGAAGCTAGTTGTTCGGTTAGAGATGTTGAAATAATTCCCAGTGAGTTTGATCGAAGCGGGTCCACTTCAAACTGGTGCGCACGCTGCGATGGAAAAACAATGTGGTGCACGAGTAACGCGGATCGCTCTCGGATCACTTGTCGCGAGGTGCCTGCTGGAGATTTACCGTGCCGCTAAGTTCGTGTCTTCCTTTGTACCTCTCAGAACGTTAGGTGTTGACGCTGCCAATTTTTAATCCGCTTGGAGACAGGGCGGTGTTGATGGATTTTGAGAACGCAGGTGAGGGAGGCGCGGAGAATATCGCAAAAATTGCGGCTCTTATCACCCGTAGGAAGCTAGTCGGAGTTATCGATGTGGTACCCGCGTTCAGCCGTATTTCGATTCACTATGATCCTGCTCTTTTAGCTGGCGATCGAAAACATTCGCCTTACGATCGGATCGTCACTGATCTTCAGAAGTTATTAAATGAAAAAAATAGTTCAGCGCTACCAGTCGAGAGTCGGGAATTCAGAATCCCTGTGTGTTACGACACGAAGTTCGGTTTGGATTTGACCGATTTGGCGAAGTCGCGAGATCTTTCGGTTGGTGAGTTGATCGACATGCATTGCGCGCCAAGTTACGTGGTTGGTGCCATTGGTTTCGCACCCGGATTTCCGTATCTTGAAGGAATCAATCCCAAGTTGATTGTCCCGAGAAGAGCAAATCCGCGAGTCAGAGTTCCAGCGGGTAGTGTTGCGCTAGCTGCCAATTACACTGGTATTTATCCGTCGGCACTTCCGGGCGGATGGCATATCATTGGCCGCACAAATACAAGACTTTTCTCGTTTGAAGAAAATGGTGGGGCTCTTTTACGTGTTGGGGATCGAGTGAGATTCAATTGTATTTCACGTGAAGAATTCGACGATACCAATCAATCTGATCGCAAGGCCAGTGAAAAATAGTAATTTGGGCGTCTTTAGAGTCAGGCGGCCCGGCCCACTGACTACGGTGCAAGACTTAGGGCGCAATGGATATCAATCTCAAGGCGTTCGTGTGTGTGGGGCGGCAGACGAGTATTCACATCGTGTCGCGAATGCCTTAGTTGGAAATTCGGGAGAGCTTCCAACGTTGGAGTTTGCGATGTTAGGCCCAGAGCTCACAACTTTGAGAAACTGTACTCTCGCTTATTATGGCGCCGATTTTGACTTCAAAATAAATAATGTAGTCGCGCCTTACGGTCGCCCTATTAGGGTTAAAGCAAAATCAACTCTGTCATTTAATCAGAGCAAATCGGGCATGTTTGCGTATTTGTCTGTCGCCGGTGGGTTTAAAATTGATCCGATCATGGGTAGCAGTGCCACAGATATTACAAGCGATTTTCCGGGCTTATTAGGAAGAAGATTAATGAAGGATGATCTAATCGACCAATTTCATGATGTGACTAAACCCGAGTTTATGGAAGAGAAAGTGAGTTTCATCCAGAATGGTTTTTGGGCACCCTTGTGGAGTGTTCGCCCCCTGATTGAGTCATGGCGGAGCAACGAGAAATTAATACGTTTTATCCCCAATGAAAATTGGTTCTCTATTAAGAGAGCCGATAGAGATCAGTTCCTAAGCGCCAGGTATGTCGTCCACGCAGACTCAAATCGTATGGGGATACGCTTTTCTGGCGATTCGATCACATTGAAAAGGCCTGAGAATACTCAGTCCAGACCCGTCACATTTGGATCGATTCAGGTCCCACCTAATGGTCAACCGATAGTCTTGTCAGTTGACCGGCAGTCTATCGGTGGGTACCCGACCCTTGGTGAGGTGATATCGATTGACAGATCAATGCTTGTCCAGCTTTGTCCTGGTGATGAAGTCAAGTTCGCAGAGTTTGATCTAGAGAATGCTCAGTCTGCGTTACTTTCAGAAGCGCATCAGCAGAAACTCCTTTTTGATAGCATCAAAAACCGCTTGCGGGAAATGTGATGACGCTTCATTACATCGATTTAAATTGTGATCTTGGCGAATACACAAACTCAGATGGGGAGCGAAAAGAGCGAGCGATCATGCCAGCGATTACATCCGCAAATATTGCTTGTGGTGGTCACACCGGTGATCAACGTTCCATGCGACGGACGATCTCTCTTGCGCTAGAACACTCCGTTGCGATTGGCGCTCACCCATCGTTTGTGGACCGAATCAATTTTGGTCGTGTTGAGATGGACGTGCCGGATAAAAAACTTCAGGATATCATTCGTAGGCAGATCAGTGAGCTCATGGAGCATGCGACGGGCTTGGGCGGACATGTGTCACATGTGAAAGCGCATGGCGCTTTGTATAACCTTGCCGCGAGAAATTTCGATACCGCGCTGACATTTTGTGAGGCAGTAGCTCGCATTGATTCAAACTTATTAATTTATGGCCTAGCAAATTCACAGTGGGTCGTAGCAGCAAAACAACTTGAACTCCGAATTGCTGAGGAAGTATTCTCTGACCGACGTTATTTAACTCCAGATTCGCTTGTTCCCCGTGCGATGGAGAACGCGTTAATTACGAGCGTTGATGATTCGGTAAGACAAATCCTTGGAATGATTCATGAGCGAGTTGTGGAGTGTGTCGATGGTCTGCGATACCCGATAAATGCCGATACCATTTGTGTCCACGGTGATGGTGAGCACGCTTTAGAATTTGTGAATCGCTTAAGGGCCACGTTAACCGAAGAAGGGCTAGAGGTTTGTCATCCAGTCTGAGGTGATGACACAAGTCATTGTTTGTTTCAGTTATAATGCCTCGCTTATCAGTAGCCGCGTTGTTCAGATCCGAGAATACGCGGCTTTTTTGTTAGCCCAGAATTGTTTTGCGGTTTTTGTTCAAGAACTGACACTTAAATTAAGGAATTCGAACGTGCGTCGCAAGAATGTGTTGAGAGTATTTGTCATTGCTATAAGTTTTTTAATCGTCTCTCCAGGTTTTGCCGAGGATGCAACTAAACCGACTCAAACCGAAGCGGCTAAAAACTTAGATCCCGGTCGCCCTAAAACACGTCTTTTTGTGAGAACCGAATTTAAAGAGAGTGAATCTGGAGATAAAACTACCGTCATTGATCCGCTGTACGATTTCCCAATCGGTCAGAGATTTTCAGTTCGTCTTCAAACACCTTTTGTGAACAAGGATTTCGTGGAAGGCGGATCCGAGGGTGGAAATGGCGATATCACCGCAAGGTTTTCATACAAAGCGACGACTACGGATGCTGGCAATTCGTTATTTTTGTCACTAGAAACCAAATGGGACACGGCATCTGATGCAGAGCTTGGGGGTGGAAAAAATCTCGTCGCACCCACAGTTTTTGGTTTCGTTAAGATTCCCAGTTTGGGGCTTTTTTCGTTCCCATTGTTCCAGACATTTTTTACAGTAGGTGGTGATGACTCAAGAGATGACGTGAGTTTCTCGGCGTTGAAACTACCAGCAATGAAAAAATTGAGTCATGGATACTATTTATTTTTCGAACCGGTTGTTCTGTGGGATCACGAAAGAGGTGAGCAATCCACCGGTAATTTTGAACTAGAGTTTGGGCGGTTCGTCAAGCCTTCGATGATGCTCTACGCCCGTCCTGGAACAACGCTATGGGGCGATAATACGTCGTTCTCTTTCAAGTACAATTTTGAAGTTGGATTTAGATTATTCATGTAAATGAGCTAAGTGACTATTCTGAATTGATGGAAATTGGCGTAATTATCATCGGGGATGAAATCCTGTCCGGCAAGCGGCAGGATCGTCACTTCGCGAGATCAGTGGAGATCCTCGCGAAACGGGGGCTTTCGGTTAGTTGGGTGAATTACTTGCCGGATGATTCATCGGCACTGATACAGGTATTTTCGCGTACTCTTAAAGAGAGTACCGTGGTGTTTAGTTTCGGTGGCATTGGCGCAACCCCAGACGATCACACGCGGCAAAGCATTGCATCTGCACTTCAACTTCCGTTGGTCGTTCATTCTGAGGCGAAAAGAGAGATTGAGGAGCAGTTTGGTGAGGATGCATACCCTCATCGGATTAAGATGGGGATGTTTCCTGAAGGATCTCGCATCATTCCTAACGCTTTCAATCGCATTCCAGGGTTTAGTATCCATCGACACCATTTTCTTCCCGGATTTCCTTCAATGGCATGGGATATGATGGAGTGGGTTTTGGATAATGAGTATGAAGATCAGCGTGTGGCCACTCCTAATGTAGAGCGCTCAATTTTAATTCTCGATGCCCCAGAGAGTGAATTGATTCCCGTCATGGATCAATGCTTATCTAAATATCCGATGTGCAAGGTATTTAGTCTCCCTACGATCACATCCGATAGGCGGCGTAAAGTCGAGCTGGGAGTCAAAGGGCCGAAAGAGCAAGTGTCTTTAGCGTTTTCGCAAATTCAGCAAGCGATCACTGATCTTGGTTTTGAGTGGAGTGAGTTGTAGTCCTACAAATCGCTCCCAGAGTGGAGGAGCCGATTGGTTTTCTCGACCAATTTTTGATGGCCGATGCGACGATTTCTTCAACCTTCATAACGTCTTTGATGTTTGTAACATCTTGTCCCATAAAATGTAGCGCTCGAATGAGGGTTTCACCGGCGTTGATTGTCTTTACTGGCTCAGCATGATTCTGTTTCGATAATTTCCTTCCGCTCTCGCTCATCGCGAGAGGCAGGTGAAGATACTTGGTCGTATTTAAACTGAGAATTTCTTGAAGATGGGCTTGTCTGATAGAGGAGCGTAGTAAATCGTCACCTCGAACAACGTGAGTGATATTCATTTCTTGATCATCCACGACACTTGCTAGGTGATAAGCGGGAAGGTCTTTACTGTAGTAAATGATGAAGTCCCCTGAGGTTTTTGCCAGATCTTCAGAGATTTTCCCTTTGGCTGAATCATTAATTGTGGTCACGCATGGCGCTGGTAGTCTTACGCGATAGCTTCTCGGTTGTTTTATTTGTGATTTATCTCTGCAAAAATTATCGTAACGGTGACCGTTGACAATTTCTTTAGCTCGTTCCTTGATTTCTTTACGTGTGCAACCACAGGGATATGAAGCTCCAGATTCTTGGAGTTTTTCAATCCACTCTCTGTATAACTGGGTACGTCGAGTTTGATAGACGGGTTCCATATCCCAGTGCAATCCGTATTTTTCTAATGTTCTTAAGATATGAGAGGCATGACCGGCGTTGGTACGTTGTTTATCTAAATCATCGAACCGCAATAACCACTGACCGCCATGGTGTTTCGCATCACAGTAGCTTCCGAGAGCAGCAACTATTGAGCCAAAGTGAAGCGGGCCTGATGGGGTTGGTGCGAATCGCCCCACATATTTTGAGCTCATTGATAATGTTTTTTGATTTTTTTTACCGAGTATAAGAGAGTCACGAAAGTCAATAATGATAGAGTTAACTCACCGACCGCCATCGTGTAATCTACGCCAGTATCGGCATAAGTGCGTACAGTCCCCTCGATGAAATATGGAAACACCAGCAGCACTGCGTACTGATACGCCTTCACTTTGTTTCTTAATATTCCGAATAACGGAAGAATGATCGGTATGCTTTTGATCGTCATCCAAGACCCGTTACCGACGTTTGTCGTTAGATATCCCTCCCAAAGAACACACCATATACTCATTGAGATCAAGCAAGCGACGCTTAAGGTTTGTGTGAGGCGCATCCCGAGTTCAGTCTTTGGATAGCTTCAAAGCAATCGAAGCGAGATATTTTCCTTGAGCAATACAGAGCGCTTTTTCATCTTCTGAGATTGGAAGCTCACCTTGATGTCCGGACAAATGACTGGCCCCATAAGGAGTTCCTCCAGTCTGAGTCGAGTTCAAAGGCCCCAACGAGTAGGGAATCCCCGTGATGATCATTCCAAGATGAAGTAAGGGGTACATCATCGTTGTAAGCGTTACCTCGTGCCCCCCGTGCATGGAGCTTGCTGATGTAAATGCTGCTGCGGGTTTGCCGGCCAAACTTCCGTCAAACCACACACCCCCTAGTTGGTCAATGAAATGTTTCATCGGTGCGGCCATATTCCCAAAACGCGTTGGGCTGCCAAGGGCGATCCCGGCACATGTTCTAACGTCCTCTTCGGTGACGTAAGGGGGGCCATCATGCGGAATTGGCGGATCTGTTGCAATATGATTTTCAGAAACGCTTGGTACTGTGCGTAATTTTGCAGCCACTCCGGGAATCATCTCAATCCCTCGAGCGATTAGCTTAGCCATCTGACGCACGCTGCCGTTCCTAGAATAGTATAAAACGAGAATTTCAATCATTTTTTACGCGTCGCATTGCAAACGATATTCACGTGACAGTGTCTCGATGATAAAGTCACAGGCTTTTTCTGCCGAGATCTTCTGAGTGTCACCTGTTCTGCGATTAGTCCACTCGAGTCCATCATCCTTCAAGCCTCTATCACCTACGGTGAGCCTAAACGGAATGCCAATAAGCTCTAAATCAGCGAACATGACGCCCGGCCGCTCGCCTCTATCATCGAGTAGTACATCGATCCCCGCATCCTCTAATGATTGATGAAGGGTATCAGAAAATATTTTGACCTCCGAGCTTTTTGTGTAACCGATTGCTGCGATGGCAACGACGAATGGAGCCATCGAAAGTGGCCAGATAATGCCTCTGTCATCATGGCCTTGCTCAATAGCAGCTGCGACAATTCTGGATACCCCGATACCGTAACAGCCCATCTCGGCTGGTTGGCTTTTTCCTTGATCGTCTAAGAATTGGCATCCAAGTGCTTCCGAATATTTGGTGCGGAGCTGGAAGATGTGCCCTACTTCAATGCCACGGCAAATATCTAGTGTTCCCTTTTTGTCTGGACTTTCGTCACCGGCCTCGACATTTCGGATATCGAAGAACTCAACCGTGTTCTTGATGTCTCGCCAGTTTGTGTTCACGTAATGAAATGGTTCTTTATTGGCTCCACAGGTAAAGTTGGTGAGATGTTCAACGGAGAAATCACCGATTACTCGAACATCTTCAGGAATTCCTACCGGTCCTATATATCCGGCCACGCAATTTAAATGGTTTTTGATTTCTGTATCCGTTGCTAATCTGAGTTTTTCTAGTCCAGTTATTTTGGACGCTTTGATTTCATTCAGTTGACGATCACCCCTCAGGAGTAATAGGGCAAATTGGTCTTCTGCAACGACGGCAATGGTTTTAACAATTTTTGAAAGTGGTATGTCCAATTGTTTCGCGACGTCCTCGCATCGTTTTGCTCCGGGTGTCTCCACCTCCTCGATTGGATTGATGTGTTCACTGGTGGATGGGGTAGTCGGTAGAGCCTCGGCTAGCTCGACGTTCGCAGCGTAGTCAGATTGCGAGCAATAGGCGATCACGTCTTCTCCAGAATCGGCGAGAACGTGAAATTCGTGAGATCCCGACCCACCAATGGCTCCTGTGTCTGCAGCTACGGACCGATATCGCAACCCGAGTCGATCAAAAACTCTGCAGTAAGTCTGGTGCATGTTTTCGTATTCTCGCTGCAAGTCATCGTATGTTGCATGAAAGGAATATGCGTCTTTCATGATGAATTCTCGCGCACGCATGACTCCAAATCTTGGTCTGATTTCGTCACGAAATTTCGTTTGTATTTGGTAAAGATTGATGGGCAGTTGTTTGTAAGATCGAATGTCTTGCCTCGCAATGTCGGTGATCACCTCTTCATGCGTTGGACCGAAGCAGAATGACCGATCATGTCGGTCAGTAATTTTGAGCATTTGAGGGCCGAATAAATCCCAGCGTCCAGATTCGTTCCATAGCTCAGCTGGCTGAACTGCAGGCATGAGCAACTCGATCGCTCCAGATCGGTTCATCTCTTCCCGAATGATGCTTTCAATTTTTCGGAGAACTCTCAGTCCGAGGGGCATCCATGAGTAAAGCCCACTGCCTAATTTCTTAATTAGGCCTGCTCGGATCATTAGTTGATGTGATATGAGTTCGGCCTCACTTGGGGCTTCTCTCAGTGTGTTAAGAAAAAACTGCGTCAATCGCATGGCTATGTTCAATATTTGGTAAACGGTTATTTTATGCGTTCTACGAAATTTGCACGTACTTATATCGGTATTAGAATGCGCCTTTAGATTTCATTGAATGTAAAGCATGTTCAAAAAACGGGGTTTGTTTCGAAAGCGTCGGGAAGAATTTTCAGTTGATGTGAGCGAGCAAGATGGTGTCAGAAGTCTATACCTTGGGACACCAACGGTACAAAGTTCGATGAGAATTTCTGATCCGTATACGTTATGTTTGGATTACACGCAGGCAATGATGGCTTTTTTGCTATTTCATTCGAATGTGAGTTCAGTAGCTTGTGTTGGTCTCGGCGGTGGTTCTATACCGAAGTTTATATGGAAGTATTTACCAACCACTCGGGTTGATGTTGTTGAGATTTCTCAAGAGGTGATTGATGTTTCTAGGGCGTATTTTTGTGTTCCTGAGAACGACGCTCGGTTAAGTGTCCAACTTGGAGACGGGACTACTTGGTTCGATGTGAACGATGGGTATGACGTCGTGATGTTAGATGCATTTGATGGTCATGGTGTGCCTGACGGATTTACTAGTGATTTTTTTATAGAGAACGTGAAGCGAAGTCTGCGACACGACGGAATCTACTTACAAAATTTATGGGCGAATGATCCAAAGCTCAATGAACGAATTTGGCAAATTGAAGATCATTTCGAAAATAATCTATTGATTCCAACTGAAAAAAAGGGAAACGTTGTTGCTTTGGCATTCAAACAATCTCCCCCTAGGCGCGTAGTTTTAGAGGCATCCAGACGAGCTCGTGATTTGCATCAGGCATATGGTGTCGATTTTGGTCGTATGATTAGTCGAGCACGTTCCTATCGATCCAAGTCGGAGAAAAACCTTGATTTATGATTGACTGTAGATGTTGGTTTTTGTGTAAAAATGTCGATATGAGAATTTGACGGGGTGTAGTCATGATTGATCGTGATGGATACCGTCCTAACGTTGGGATTGTACTTTGTAACAAAAAAAACGAAGTGTTCTGGGGTAAACGTGTTCGTGAGGATGCCTGGCAATTTCCTCAAGGTGGCATTAAAGCAGGTGAATCCCCAGTTGATGCAATGTACAGGGAGTTGGATGAAGAGGTGGGGCTTGAGGCTCACCACGTTCAAATCATCGGTAGGACAAAGGGTTGGTTGCGTTACGACGTGCCAAAAAACTATGTTCGTAGGGACACCAGGGATATTTATAAGGGACAAAAACAGATATGGTTTTTGCTTCGTTTGGTCGGGTTAGATACTGATGTTTCGCTTCGCAAGTCTCCCCAACCCGAGTTTGACGCATGGCGTTGGCATCAATTCTTCGTCCCCTTGGAGGGCGTTATTGAATTCAAACGAGATGTTTATCGTCGTGCGTTGAGTGAGCTTGGTAATCACCTGAGAATCAATCCGCCAGATCGATATCTCTAGTTCCGGTCGTCCTCTGAATTCACCTCTAACACAATCTTGCCAATGTGGACACTTGATTCCATGAGTCGGTGCGCTTGCGCTGCATCTTCAAGAGCAAATGAACGATAGATTAGCGGTTTAATTTGTTTATTTTCAATCAATGGCCAAACATATTTCAATAAATTAACTGCTATTTTTTGTTTGAATTCCTCAGATCTTGGGCGCAGCGTTGATCCTGTGACGGTTAGTCTGCGTCTCAAGATGTCGGTCATATTGATCGTGGTCTTAACCCCTCCGAGAAACGCGATAATGACCAACCGTCCATCATCTGCCAAGCATTCCAAATTTCTTTGTAGGTAATCCCCAGCGACCATATCCAATATGACATCAACTCCTTTCTGATTTGTGATGGACTTGACCGAGGTAGAAAATTCTTCTGTGCGGTAGTTGATTGATTTTTTCGCGCCAAGCTCCTCACATATCTGACATTTCTCTTCGGTGCCTGCAGTCGTCAGAACATCAAACCCTAACGCACTACAGAGCTGTATGGCTGTAGTGCCAATTCCGCTGGACCCTCCGTGAACCAAGATTGTTTCACCTTCGGTCAGGCGCGCCCGGTCAAAGACATTGGACCACACGGTAAAGTAGGTTTCAGGTAACGATGCAGCCTCTACGATGCTGAGTCCGTTTGGTATTGGTAGGCATTGTGTGGCCGGTGCAGTTACGTATTCCGCGTAACCACCACCGGCGACTAAAGCGCAGACGCTCTGATTGACCTGTAATCCGGTGACCGCGTTGCCTGCAGCAACGATCGTTCCTGCAACCTCTAGGCCGGGTATGTCAGAGGCTCCTTTTGGTGGGGGGTACAACCCCGCTCGCTGCATCACATCAGGACGGTTGACGCCTGCTGCTCTGACCTTGATTAGTACCTCACTATTTTTAGGTGTCGGAACAGGGCGAGAGGTTGCCATCAAAACGTCAGCATCTCCCGGCTTTGTAATCTCGATCGCTTTCATTTGCTTTGGAATATCTGACATCATTTTCTAATTTCGGTTGCGGGATTTGTCGTGAAGATCTTGCTACAGTCTACTATCGTTGTGCTAATCCTTATAAGTTCGAACCATAATCAGTTAGGAGTCACTATGCAATATCGCAAACTCGGGAAAAGCCAGTTGACAGTGTCGAGACTTTGTCTGGGAACGATGATGTTTGGTCGAGAGACTGATTTTTCGGATGCAAGTCGAATCGTGTTGTCTGCCAAAGAGCAGGGAGTCAATTTTATTGATACTGCAGACGTATACACGAACGGTGAATCTGAAAAAGCTTTGGGGCGTTTGCTTCACAATGACCGAGACTGGTGGGTTCTTGCTACTAAGGCTGGTCAGCCGTCTGGAGACAGTCCAAACCAAGGTGGTCTTTCAAGAAAATGGTTGATGCATTCTCTTGAAAATAGCTTGGAGAGATTGGCGACAGACTACATAGATATTTTTTACCTGCATAGAGACTACGAACCAGAACCTTTGGAAGATACGATTATGGCTCTAGGAGACATGATTACGTCGGGGAAAATCAGATATTTTGGTCTATCGAATTTCAGAGGCTGGCGTATTGCCGAGGTAGTCATGTTGTGTCGCGAGCTTAATGTGCCTCAGCCGATTGTTTGTCAGCCCTACTACAATGCGGTAAATCGTATGCCTGAGGTCGAGATTTTGGCTGCGTGTAAGCGATTTGAGATCGGGGTTGTTCCGTATAGCCCAATTGCCAGAGGTGTGTTAACCGGGAAGTATTCTTTCACGGAAAGCCCTGGTGCAGATACTCGGGCTGGGCGTAAGGATAAGCGGATGATGGAAACTGAGTTTCGTGAGGAGTCATTCGACATAGCACAGAAGTTTGTCCGTTATGCCGAATCCAGAGGTATCTCGTCGGCTCAATTCGCAGTTGCTTGGGTTTTAGCTAACCCGATCGTGAGCAGCGTCATCGGTGGACCGAGAACGTTTGATCAATGGATTGAGTATTACGGAGCGATGGACTTCACGGTCACGGAAGAGGATGAAAAATTCGTAGACGAGCTGATCGCGCCAGGACATCCTTCTACGCCTGGTTATTCTGATCCAAATTATCCTATTCAGGGGCGTCCCGTTTAATTGGTGACTTAAAAATCAACCATCCTTGGGAAGCTTGACGATTCCGGCTATCCAAAAGCCGGAAATGTTTCAAATTTTTTTCTAAGCACTGATGAGTGATCCTGAAGCCCCAGCCATCCGCTCATCGCTGTTGCGTACACTTGACGAAAATCTGTGGTGTGAACAAGGTTGCCATCAACCAGATCCGTTAGGCTGGGTACCACTCCGTAATGTCCGCCGCGAACGCCGTTGCCGATGAGGTACATGTTATTAGCCGTGCCGTGATCAGTACCGAGGTTTGTATTCTCTGCAACCCGTCTCCCGAACTCGGAAAATACGAGCATGACAACGTCGTCTGCCCGCCCAATGCGCTCAAGATCCGTAAAGAATCCAGCTACCGCATCAGAGAAATACGTTAACAAGCGTTGGTGTAGGTTTGGTTGTTGCACGTGCGTGTCGAACGCATTGTGTCTAAACGATGTGTAATAGAGCCTCGTGCTCATATTTGCGTTGATGAGTGCGGCAATTTTTTCTAGATCAAGCGAACTGATGCCGTAGTCAACAGGTGTCTTGTATGCGGCACACGCGGTCCTTACTTTTTCAGACGCTTGACGCGCGCTTCTTGCAAGATTCAAGAGTTTTTGTTGAGCCTTTGAAGCCGTTGCTATGTGAGATCGGTCCATTTCTAACAGCGACCTAGACTCAAATAGTCCTTTGCGGCCAAATTCAGCCGGATCATCAAACACTACAGGGACATGATTTTTCGCGACCACTGCTAGAGATTGGATCTCGTCGACATTAACGATGAAATTTGGCGTTTGCGTCGGGTCGAGTGCGTCGGCGAGCCTTCCAAACCACCCCAGAGACTCCCCACTATTTGGTGCAGCGGTATGCCAATAAGCCATCGATGTGAAATGCGAAAAAGATGGTTGGTCGTAACCGCAACCATGAAAAATCGCCATTTTTCCATCTTTATAGAGTCGCTCCATACCCGCCATGTCAGGATTGAACCCGAAGTGATCGTCGATTTTTCGAAGTTTATTTTCCTTAATGCCGAGTTTCGGACGATTTCGATAATACGCATCGTCACCAAACGGAACGAGAGTGTTTAATCCGTCGTTGCCACCAGATAGCTCGAGAACCACGAGTATCTTACCGTCACCCGTTGTCTTTTCATTACCTGCGAATGCGGTCCCTGTCAGTCCACCAAGTAGGGGAGTGGTCAGTCCACCTAGTGACGTCGTGATTCCAGCGATTTTGAGGAAATCGCGCCGCGTGGATCTAAAGTTGTGATTCATGTCATTAACCTAATTGATACTCTGGTAGAGAAAGAAGCAAATGTAGTGTTTGCCTAAGATGTTCCTCTGAAAATGTCGTCGTTTCTAAAAAATTACTCGTTCCTAATTGTTCGGTCAGGAAATTGGAGATCGATGAGATGGTCTCCTCGTCGAGGTCAATCGAAAAAAATCTGTGGCTAAAGTGTTGCACAACGTCGCGTGTTGTTTTGCAATTTGCGGCAAGTGCTAGATTGGTGAGATTGATATTTGCGGGATTTCTTTCAATTGGTTTTACTTTTTCGAGAGCTTTTCTCCAGCCTCGGTAACTGCCGAGTCGTGTATTAAATTCTTCGTCTCGATCAACCATTTCGTTTGAGGCCGAGGAGACATAACGGTCAGCTGGCTGAGTGGCGGTTGCTACGTCATCACCTGCAGCAAGACGTTCTGCGACAACGCCGATCTGGTAGTTGCCGCCTGGGTATCGGTCGGGAGGAAGAAAATTGATGTCTGGAAACACAGTTTCATATACAAAGTTTCCTCTGGACAGTAGTAAGCCCGGGGTTACCCAACTTTGTCCGCCTGCCCAACCTGCTACAGTTGGGGGAAATAATAGTTTTTGCCCGAGAGATTTAGTTGTCTCGTTGAAATCTGGCACCCCGGGTAATGAATCAAGCTCCATTTTTCTATAAGTTGAGATGACGAGTTCTACAGGTGACTTGATGTGCGTCCCCATTGAATCCGGGCTGTAAAAATCTTCCGACATGAATATTTTTTCCAGCAACGGTGCAAGCTCGTAATCAGATTCGAGGAGGAAGTTGCCCAACGTGCTCTGGAGGTCTTTGTCTAGATCATCCCTCACAAAGTAGCGATATATTTTTCCGGCGATATATTCCGCAGTTACATGCTGCTCGAGAATCATATCGATGATCGCGATGCCGTCCCACTCTCCAGTATTCCCGAGAAATGTTTTGATGGATGCGTCATGCTGGTCCGTGTTGACAGTAAATTCGAGGTCAACAAAATTCCAGCCCGTAAACGCTCTGGCTGCCTCTCTAATGTCCTCCTCAGTGTAGTTCCCGACCCCCATTGTGAAAAGCTCCATAATCTCTCGGGCAAAGTTTTCGTTCGGCGAGCCTTTAATATTTACTCCAGCATCCAGAAAGGACAACATAGCAGGGTCTTGCGAGACCGCTATTAACAGGTCTCTAAAATTACCCGTTCCGGCGTTACGAAAAAGCTCGTTTTGTTTGAGCATTTTTCGATAGTCTCGTACTTTGTCTTCCGTCGTTGCGAAGTGTCCATGCCAGAACAAAGCCATCTTTTCTTCGAGCGGCTTGTCAGTTAATAACATTCGATTTGCCCACCAATTGGTCACGCGGTGGCTTTCCAGCATGCTCGCTCTTAGCCAGTAAAAAAAACGGTCTACCACGGGTTGTAGTCTTCGGTTACCGTTTGGTTTGACTTTTACGCCAATAGCTTCCCCCGTCTCTTTAGCGAGCTTGGTCGCAGCAGGGCGTGACGCTGGGAAAGGCTCAATACCCGGATCGTGCACTCCAGAATGATCAAATTCCGATAGAGAATCTTCGGTGCGTGGGAAGTATACGAGTTTTCGAACCGAAGCCCGAGGCCCTAATTCCACCATCGTTTTAATTTCAGAGGGAGTGCCGCCGAAACCCGCTCGCTCTAGTAAGTGGCGGGCAGTTTCATAATTCCAATGAGATTGAGTGATTGCTGTGAGATCGTTGGTACGAGGCTCCCTCGCCTCGAGGGTGGTAATGCCAAAGGTCACCCAACTGATAACTGCGATTGAGAGAAATTTGAAAAACATAAAGTGGTCTCTATGGGGTGAAATATTGAGTAAATTCAGTTTAACTAGGTGGACTTTAAGTGCGTGAATCATCTGACCTCAGACTGCGTTTTTTGCTCGAAACATATAGTCGCTCAGTATCGATGATCATTATATTTTTGCCTTTCTAATCTTTACAAGAGTCGACTGCGATCTTTACCAAAGCGTTACGAAGACTCGCGCTCAACGGAATTGGGCGACGTGTTTCTCTATCGACGTAAACGTGAACGAAGTAACCATGTGCCGCTGCGGTGACAGAATCATTCACGAAGAGGCCGATTTCGTAACGCACAGAAGTATTCCCAATTTTTGCCACTCGAATACCACTTACGACTTTATCCGGGAAAGTGATCGATGAAAGGTACTGACATTGCGTTTCAACGACGAGACCGATTTGTTTGCCGGTGTGAACGTCGAGCACACCTCGCTCTATCAGGTATTGATTCACCGCAGTATCGAATAGAGAGTAGTAAACGACGTTATTGACGTGGCCATACACATCGTTGTCCATCCAGCGTGTTGGGATCTCCTGAAAGTGATAGTAGTCAGTGCGAGTTGGGGTCACCATGATTGCCGATGTCGATCATAAAAAAGTTGTGTCTTGAGGCACTCAATTATAGCCTCACGCGTGTTGCGGCGGCGCAACAGCTGTCAGCTACGGATCTCGCACAACCTTAGTGTCTATTCGACGATGTGATATCATGTATGAAGGTAAACGTGACTAAAAACCAACAAGTTAGGGATAATCAATGCTGATTTCTTCACGCCTTTTAAAGCTCGCAGCGCTTCTAGTTGCCTTATTCGCATTAACTGCTTGCCAGACACAGACCAAAACTGGATCATCCGACATGATCGAGGAAATGTCAGCCGAGAGTGCGACTGATGGTGATTTCTACATCGAAGCTCCACTAGACGAGGAGTGGGCAAAAGAGCAAGCTGACGCTCAAAGAAAGGCCGAAGAAGAGCGCCTTGCACGAGAAGCAGCAGAAGCGGCACAGCGTGAGCAAGAACGCTTGGACGAGGAGGCTCGAGCAAGGGAAGAGGCGCGAATTGCAGAGGAGCAGCGGCTGAAGCAAGAAGCAGCTGATCGCGCCGCCAAAGAAGCAGCTGATCGCGCCGCCAAAGAAGCAGCTGATCGCGCCGCCAAAGAAGCAAGCAAAGAAGCAGCTAATGCCGAAACTGGGGTCGTCAACGACGTTGTTCCGGTCGGGAAACCAACGGCATCTGTCTACTTTGATTTCGACAAGAGTTTCATATTGCCAAAATTCGATGACGTGATTCTGTCGCACGTGAAGTATCTCAGAGCGAATCCAGATCTCAAAGTTGAGATCCAAGGTAACTGTGACGAGAGAGGCAGTCGCGAATACAACCTTGGGCTGGGAAATCAGAGGGCGCTGGCGGTTAAAGCAGCCCTGGAGCTTCTTGGAATAGCCTCTGACAGGATCTCAATCACAAGCTTTGGCTCTGAAAAGCCGGTTGCGTTGGGACATGACGAGTCCAGTTGGCAGCAAAACCGACGCGCAGATTTCGTATATTGATGTGAGTCGAGACATCAACCATTCTCAAAAAAGGGGCGATCCGATCGCCCCTTTTTTTATTGGTAAGATTTAGGTTTGAAATCCAAGTTCGTAAGCTCATGCGATTAGCCACGATATTTTTACTACTTTTTCATGTAACTTTGGTGGACGCTGCTGAGATTGTAGAATCGTCAGATATCAAAGTGGATTGCTCTCGATCTATCAACAAAACGAAGTGTTTGGAAGCCAAGGTAAGAGTCCTTGTTGACGATTTAAATGGGCTTATTAATGAAGTAAATAAACTCAATCTCGATCTCTCGAGTCTAGCGCATACAAGCGACGTGTCCCACAAGGAGCTTCGAGATCAGGTCGCTGCCATCAACGAATCCTATGAGTCAAGTGTTGCGAAATTAACTAATGTTGATAATCACAATGACTCGGTCAGCGCACACCAGGGGATCAGTCAAAATTTGAACGACTTGTTGATTCGTGTTGAAAAGTTACAGGCTCAACTAGATGCTAACTTATCCGTGGTAGATAAACTGGGTCTAGAGTTTCGACGCGCCAATGAACAACGTTCTATCTCTGATAGAGATATCAAAGAGAGTTTCAAAGAGTACGAGCGAGTCCGTGATGAGACAAAGACCTTGGTCGATCAGCGTCTGTCTGGATTGGAGGAGCGTTTGAGCTCCTACGCCGACACGTATGTGAAAGACTCCGACCTTAGTCGAAAGCTTGGGGGGTTGTCGCTTGAATTAAATACACTCAGTGATTTGAATAAAAGTTTGGACGAGCGGTTTAAAACCGCTGAGGGTGCGATCCAAACAATCACAACGCAACTCATTGATCAAACGAATAAGTCCTCAGAGTTGCGTCAAAGCACATTCGAGACTAGCGACCGGATCGCAGCTCTAGATCAGAAGCTGCTCGAATTGGACCGTCTCAAGGCGACGATGGAGGTGTTGGAGGGGGAGATCTCATCCAATAAGACTCAATTTATGACGCTCTTTGATGAGTTATCGTCGTTATCTGCTGTTGCTCAAGTTGTTGACATTAATAAGGATACTCTCAGCAAGCACAACGATAGTTTGAGACAAATTTTGGTCGATTATGAGTCAATTCAAAAGCAGCTCTTTCGTTTGGACTCCGAAGCTAAACGGTTGGATGATTTAATGGCGTTCAACAAGGTTGATATTGAGTCAATGCTCAAGCGCCTCGATGAATTGGAGATAATTCAGCCTGAATTATCCGAGCAAAGTTTCTTAAGGGATCGTTTGAGCGAAATACAATACAAACAATCGATGATGGACGAAGACAAGTCTCTCATTGCTGAGCTTCAGTCGAGAGTTCTATCTCTAGAGGCGAAATTAGAGCGCTTTGAGAATCTAGAAAGCAAAATATTGACCCTCGAGGAAAAATTGCAAAAATTTGAATCTAATCAACAGATGGCTGACCCAGCCAACAGTCCGACCTCCGTGCCGGAGTAGCTTCATTAGATAGTTCAGACCTCCTCCCCTGAGTGTCTTAAAACCTGAGCGTTACCTAGATCTAACCGAGTTGTCGCTCTAAAGTTAAATATTCATTGACATCCTATTTCAGGACGGTGGAATATTCGGTTCGGTTCATCGTTTTATTTAATCTGTTGTTACGAATCAATCATTTCGCTCAGAGGTGTGTATGAATAAATCATTAACCAGTTCGTTATCGGTAGCTGATGTCTTAAGTGCAGAGGACGATCGCTACGAGGCCCAGATTGAGGGGGATATTGAGGCACTAGACAGGTTGTTGGGTAAAGATCTCATCTATTTCCACTCCAGCACGATTAAGGACACGAAGGATTCATTTATAAAGGCTATTGAAACGGAAAAATTAATTTACGAGGAAATGGAGCGTTCCGACAGCAGGGTGAGAATTTACGGAGATATTGCTGTGATTACCGGACGCGCGCAATTCAAAGTAGTGTCACGCGGCAGACAAAAAAATTTAGATATGTTGTTTCACTCTATTTGGATAATGAGAGATCAAAGACTTCAATTTATCTCTTGGCAAGCAACGCCGATGCCCGATTAACTCTGAACTAGTAGCTCCGATAGAGCCCTAAGACAGTTTGGCTCACACTCTTATCCGTGCTTGCAACTATACTGTCCACTATGAGTTTTTCTGATACAGCTTTTAAAAGATTCGCTCTCATATTGTTATCGTTATTGGCTGCGCCCAATGTTGCGGCGAACGACAGTGTTGCATTTGCCGATCACGTTCGAGTTGAATTAATTGCAGAGTACGACGAGGTGGCCTCAGATGTGGGGGACGCTCTCTTCGGAATTAAATTGACCGTTGACGAGGGTTGGCACATTTATTGGCGGAATCCCGGTGATACCGGATTACCAACCGAAATCGCGTGGAGTTTGCCGGACCAGTTTGCGATTAGTCCCAGAGTTTGGCCTATACCCGAGAGATTCACTGTTGGAGAACTTGTGAATTACGGCTACAAGGACTCAGTTGTTTTTCCTCAAACGGTCAGCTGGCCTCGCTCAAGTCCCTCCGCGGTGTATACGATTGCCGCAGATGTGTCTTGGTTGGTTTGTAAAGAATTGTGTATCCCAGGAAGTGCGAGCGTGGCGCGCACGATTTCGATCGGTTCGTCAAATAGATCCTCTCAATCTGTTGAGGAGTTAGAAAACTCACTTAAGACGTTACCTAATAATGCTTCTGCCGAATTGTATCGGGTAGTGGTATCGGATGATGGAGATTGGGCTATTGATCTTGGCGATGACCCACACGAGGACATCGTTCACGCTGAATATTTCCCCTATACAGCAGGGGAAATCGATATGCAGACGGTACAAGTTGTCGATCGATATTCGGGTGGAAGACGCGTTCGGGGGAAGCTCATTGAAGGGAGCGATGTGTATGAGCGTGGTGTTAATGGCGTATTAGTTGTTGAGACTAATGAAGATATCTCGCGGATTGGGAAAGTCATCAACGCGCATCCAGAGCGAGTTGTTTTGCTTGAAGATGCTCCGGACATGGTTCAAATGGATTCAAATATAGGGTCGTTGTGGATCGCTTTGATTTTCGCACTGGTCGGAGGCGTAATTTTAAATTTCATGCCATGTGTTTTACCCATAATCGCAATAAAAGCATTGACACTTGTGGAAAGAGTGGACACCGCCGCAGAGAAAAGAGTGAAGGACGCGTTACTTTTTGGAGCTGGGGTTGTGCTGACTTTTTTGTTTATCGGGTCAGTATTTTTAGTCTTGCGCGCGCTCGGAGAGCAAGTCGGTTGGGGGTTCCAACTTCAGTCTCCCCAAATCATTTTTGCGCTGTCTGTTTTGTTTCTCGCGTTGGCGCTTAACTTGAATGGCTTGTTTGAGATTGGGACTCGGATTCAAACAGTTGGTAACTTATCTGTAAATTCGAGATTCAACTCTTCATTTATGTCAGGGGTATTGGCGACGGTCATTGCGACGCCGTGTACCGCGCCCCTCATGGGGGCAGCTCTTGGCTACTCCTTAACTCAAAGTCATGCGGCCAGCATGCTGATTTTTTTCATGCTGGGTATCGGGATGGCGTTGCCGTACATGTTGCTCGCCACCAGTCCAAGAATAGCCAAAATCTTACCTAAGCCAGGTCGATGGATGTCGACTCTAAAGAGCATTTTGAGTCTGCCATTATTTTTGACGGTCGTCTGGTTGATGTGGGTGCTGGGGTTGCAAACCGACATGAATACTCTAGCTCTCGCGCTCGCAGCACTCGTGTTGGTCGGGTTTATTTTTTGGGTATTCGGGCGTTATCAAAACTCACACGACAACCATCGCAGAAGATGGTGTGCCGTCTTGCTAGCGCTCATTGTGATCTCATTAGTGTCGATTTATCAGTTTTCAGCGAGTTATGGTGGCCGTTATGACGATGGGGAAAACAAGCTGACTTGGATGCCGTGGACTAAAGAGGGTGTTCAAGCTGCCCGAGATCGTGGTGACCCAGTATTTATCGATTTTACGGCGGCCTGGTGTGTCACCTGTCAAATAAACAAAAGAGTTGTGCTTCGTGACTCAGCGATCAAACAACTTTTTAAAGACAACGATGTTGCTTTATTTGTTGCAGATTGGACCAATAAAGATGAGCGTATCGCGAATGCGTTGGCATCTCTCGGTCGATCAGGTATTCCCACATATGTTTTTTATCCCTCGCGAGGAGCCGAGCCAACCGTTTTATCTGAGTTTCTAACTGTGGAGGAGATTCAGGGCCTAATCGAATGAGCTGGACAAACAGCATGCCCCAATTAGGTCATTTTTCATCGGAGGTTTAAATGGAGCGTACCGAACGTTTCTATAAGATTGATCGTCTACTCCGAGAGAATCGCTTCGTCACAATAGAGCGATTCTTAGATGAATTATCTGTATCTCGAGCGACATTTAAGCGTGATATTGAGTACATGCGTGATCGCTTAAATGCGCCAATTCGTTGGGATCGAGAAAACGGAGGGTATCACTTCGACAAGATCGACGGTAACGCGCCGAGTTATGAATTACCAGGCATATGGTTTAATCAATCAGAAATCTTCGCCTTACTTTCCATGGAATCTCTTTTGACTCAAATTCAGCCTGGATTGCTTGGGTCGAGATTAGAGCCGCTTAGAGAAAAATTGAATGACATCGTTTCTGTTGGTGATTTTTCCATGGACTCGATTAAAGACCGCATTAAGATTCTTAATGTCGCCTCTAGAACGAGACAAATTAAGTATTTCGATGTGATTGCTTTGGGTTTGATGCGTGGCAAGCAGCTTGCAATCGAGTATTTCGTCAGAGCTAGAAATGAGTTGACTCAGCGTGACATCTCGCCGCAAAGAATCGTCTATTACCGAGACAATTGGTATGTCGATGGCTGGTGCCATCGAGCTGAATCGATAAGAAGTTTTTCTTTAGACGCGATTAAAAATGCGGAGGTTTTGCCTGATGATGCGATCAAACGCGAGCCTCGCGAACTAGACGAAGTATTGGGGTCTGGGTACGGTATTTTCTCAGGTGTCGATGTTCAATGGGCAACGCTCAAGTTTAATCCTGAAAGATCTAAATGGGTTGTGAACGAGGAATGGCACCCGGATCAACGGATACGTACGACGAATTCTGGCGAGCTAATTTTGGAGTTACCTTACTCGGCGCCGCACGAGCTTGTGATGGATATCATGAAATATGGCGCTGACGTCGAAGTGATATCTCCCCAGTCACTAAGGGAATTAATCAAGGAAAAATTCGCATCTGGATTGGCAAAATATCAATAAATATATGATTTAATTGAATATTATTTTTTCTTAATTTCTGACGAGGCTCATCTGGTGAGCCACTACTAGCGTCAAACTGTATCCATCAAATATGCAAACACCAGGAGGCACAAGATGGAGCAGCTCAGTTTTTTTCAAACCAAGTTATCCGATAGATTCGCTCAACAGAATATTTTAAATATTCGTGATCAGTTTGATCGCTTAAGTCGCGACAATCATGAAGCAGCGTACGTCAGAGGGCGCCAAACGGCATTGTCTCTGTCTTCGTTCACTGGCCGAAAGTCGGAGAACACTCGTTATGACGTTGGCCTGAGTGGACGTCATATTTCCTCACGCTTCACAAATAGGTATCAGAATATTCCTCATCAAGATGTTCACGATGAGGTTGAGCGGTCTTTACTTACACTGAAGATTGATGCAAATGACGTTGACATATCGGTCGATCAGCAAAGGTATGGGGCACATCTTTTTTTGATTTTATCTTTCCCGAGATATTACGACTTAAATTTGGGTGCTGGTGAACTCTTTCGACTTCAATTGGTTGTGAGTAATGATCAGGGGAGAGGTGGGTTGAGATTAATGGCGAGATGGTATCAACAGGAGAATAACCTTAGTATCCCTGTCGGCTTAAGCGCATTGACCGGAAGTGTTGCATATCGCATCCCCTCGCAGCTACAAAATATTCTGCCCACCATCCAGAGGATGTTAACGGTATCTCGTGACGACATCCAAGTTTTTCGTTCGTGGCAATATCGAGCTATTAACCCAAGCTTAGTCAAGGTTTGGTTGTCTGGCTCTGTCAGGAGGATGTGGGGTAAACGGGCGTGTAATTTTTTCGAAGAGAAATCAGTTTTATCTGGTAAAAATCTTTCTGTGATGGGCGTGGTAACTGCGCTTTCGGAATATGCCTCTTGTGCTAAAGATTTATTAAGAGAGTACGACCGATTGGTTGAGTGCAGCGTGTTAATGCGCACATTATTGAAGCAGTGACTTTCACTGATTTTTGAGGTTCGAAGTCAGTTTCTTCGCTTTGATATTGCAAAACTGGAACAGGCGTACAATCGCCATTATGATCTTTTCCGTAAAAAAGCTTGTTCAGTTCTCCAATTGCGATCCTTTCGGTATCGTTTTCTATCCGCAATATTTTTATATCTGCAGCGAGGCTAAAGAAGATTTTTTTATCCACGTTGGGCACCCCCATTATCACTACATCAATGTATTGAAGCTTGGATGGCCAATGGCTAGGCTCGAGACGGATTTTTTCGCACCAACTCGATTTGGTGAGCGAATAGACGTCCAGATTGGACTTACAAAAATCGGCACGTCATCGTTGGGCATCCGTTATACGATCTTGGGAGAGGATGGGTCCAAGAGAATGTCTGCTGGCACAACAGTTGTGCTCACGAGTTTAGAGTCAAAGAGGCCAACCCCAATGCCGGGGGATCTCAAGATTGCTCTCGAGCCGTACTTAATTAATTGAGAAGACCAACACATCAACATGAAATACCTATTTGTGAGCGATGTTGTTTTGCTTGGCTTTGAGGGGGCATGGTTCTGATCCATCAGAGTTTTATGAGAGTCATCAATTTTTTTCTGGTTATTTGGTGTGCTTCAAATTTTGCCAATTCCGTACAGGCTGACCAACTAGAAAGGTCGAATATTACGATCGCAGTTGGTGGAAAGGCGACCCTGTATTACTTACCACTGACGATTGCTGAGCAAAAAGGTTTTTTCTCAGACGAAGGCCTTGAGGTTGAAATTTTAGATTTCCCCGGAGGATCGAAGGCGCTGCAAGCTTTAATGGGTGGTAGCGCAGATGTTGTCTCCGGTGGCTACGATCACACGATCATGATGCAGACGCGGCGACAGTCTCTTCGAGCGTTCGTGGTTCAAGGCCAAACCCCGGCAATCTCTTTGGTCATTTCAAAAAAACGAGAGAAAGACTGGCGTGATGCGTCCAGTCTCAAGGGATGGAAAATTGGCGTGACATCTCCCGGTTCATCGACGAACATGTTTGTTCGGGCCTTGCTTGCTCAATCAAATTTGTCCGTTGATGACGTTTCGATCATCGGGGTTGGTACGGGGCAAAGCGCGATTGCAGCGATTTCAGCTGGGCATATTGATGCCCTTGCGAATGTTGAGCCTGCGATAACGATCTTGTTAGAAAGCGGTAGGGCTATAGAGGTCGCCGAGACAATTAGTGTGGATGGTTCCAAAAAAGTATATGGATCCGCGCTTCCTACCGCTTCTCTGTACACAAAGGAAGAATTTTTAGTGGCCAACCCCAATGTGATCGCTGCGATGACGCGCGGTATGGTTAAAGCGCTTCAGTGGTTAAATCTTGCGTCCGATCAAGAAGTTATTGATATCGTTCCAGAGGCATATCTCATGAAGGATGTTGCACTGTATCGAGCTGCTTTGCGAAGGCAAAGGCCAAATTACTCGGTAACCGGTCGATTTTCTGAGGATGGGCCATTCGCCGTGGTCGAGTCGCTCTCGCGCTTCAATCAGTTGGATAAACAGAAAATTAACGTGGAAGCCACATTCACGAACAAGTTCGTTGACGACGCTTTAAAATAAACACTGGATTTGGATCAGTCTTGTCGGTGAGCGCAGCCTCATTTTCTAAAGTTACTAATGATTACATCCCAGATATCTAAATAATTTATGCTTATTTTTCGTCAATTAATTGATCAACCTTCATCAACGTACACTTATCTTTTGGGAGACTCGGAATCGGGAGAGTGTATTTTGATCGATCCAGTTTTTGAACAGGCAAACCGTGATCGAGCGCTGGTTTCAGAGATTGGCCTCAGGCTTGTCGCTACTGTAGACACACATGTTCACGCTGACCATATCACTGGTGCTTGGTTACTGAAGCAAACGTTAGGTAGCGAGATTGTATTGTCCAGAGACAGCGGTGCCGATGGAGGCGACCGTTACGTGTCTCAGGGAGACGAGATTAGTTTTGGTAACCGTACATTACTCGTACGGTCGACTCCGGGTCATACCGATGGATGCATCACTTTGGTGATCGACGATAATTCAATGGCTTTCACGGGAGATTGCCTCTTGATTCGAGGTAGTGGGCGGACTGATTTTCAGCAAGGTAGCCCCGACCTGATGTATGAATCAGTGAGGAGGGAGATTTTCTCTTTGCCGGATACGTGCCTCCTTTATCCAGGGCACGACTATCGAGGATTAACGGCATCTAGTGTTGCTGAGGAAAAGGCCTTTAATCCAAGGCTTGGTGGGGATATCGACCTTCATGATTTTTCTGGATACATGAAGAATCTCAAGTTGCCTCATCCAAAACAAATCGACAGAGCAGTACCTGCAAACCTAAAGTGTGGCAGGCCGGACACATTCGATGCGCAGGATGCCGCCCCAGATTGGGCAAATCTGAAATATACATTTTCTGGGATTTGGGAAATCGAGGCTCCGTCACTGGAAGAGGTTTTGCCGATGGTTCAGGTCGTTGATGTGAGGGAGTTGTCCGAATATGACGGATCTCTGGGGCGCATCAAAGGGTCCAAGCTCATTCCTCTTGACGAATTAATGCAAAGAGCTGGTGAGTTAGATTCCAATCTTCCAGTAGTAACGGTATGCCGCTCGGGAGCGAGATCGGCGCAGGCGGTAGCACATCTGACTAAAGTCGGTTTTAAGAAGATCGCGAATTTATCTGGTGGTATGCTGAGATGGCGAGACGGAGGCCATTCAGTCGAGGGTGGACAAGACTGACCTCGTACCATTCCTAATAAATCTGACATTCGTTTAACGGTTTAGGTGCTTTGTGTCTCCACTTCACTTGAGCGGATAAACGCCGGCCTGTGTGTTAGCCGCTCGTAGTAAGCTTCGAGCCGCTTTGGTAGATCATTCGACACATGTTTTTTGTATCCACTTAAAGTCATGCCCAGCATGATGTCCGCACCTGTGAATTGTTCTCCGATGATCCACTGGTCGCTCACTTCTCTATCAAGCACATCTGCGCAAAATTGAGCTCTGTTGATAAATTCGTTAAGTACCTGCTCATTCACGTTATTTGGAAATGCTCGTCTATGTTTGATCATTTCTGAGATCGGGATGGTGAATGTAGCCTCCGCAAACCAGCTCCATTGAAGATATCGCGCGTAAGAGGGATGGTTTATTTTGGGTTGTAGGTTACCCGAGTCATATTTATTGATGAGATATTGCAACATTGCTCCGCTCTCAGCCATCACCGTATCACCGTCTATCATTGCGGGTACTTTGCCGGCCGGACTTAGCGCCAAAAAGTCGTCACTCAGTCTAAATTCGAGGGAAAAGTCGACCTGTTCAATTGAGTAGGGAACCGCCAATTCTTCACAGGCCCAAATTATCCTGAAGCCTCGAGTTCCCGAAGAGTGATAAATTTTGACCATAGCGCTTGTCCTTTTTATTGGGGTTTCCATTAGTCACAACAAGTCACAAACTATAATCAATGGGCGCGCTAGATTGCAATGCAAATATGCCTTGGAGTGTGCGGGGGTAAGATATACATTAGTATTGCGTCTTTGATATTCACCTTAAGAGAGATATAGATGAAGCGATTATTTTTTGGTTTTATTTTGCTATCTGCTGCGGCTTGCTCCAACGAGGCAGTTAATGCTGATTCGAAATTAGAGACAGATGAACAGAAAACTCTATACGCAATAGGAATGACGATTAGTAATCAGCTCGGCGTATTTGCTTTGAGTGAGGAAGAGCTAAAGCCTATTGTGCAAGGGATTTTGGATGGGATAAAGGGCGAGGAGCCAAAGGTTGATATGCAAGTGTACGCAGCTAAGATAAACCAATTTGCATCAGATAGGGCTGCAGTTGTTGCGAAACAGCAGTCTGCTGCCTCTGCCGAGTACCTCAAGCAATTTGAAGGCGATGATTCCGTAGTAAAAACTGATTCTGGAGCGTTTGTGAAAATGATCACAGAAGGATCTGGAGATGCCCCGACCCCGCAAAATACCGTTAAGGTCCACTATGAGGGCAAACTCCTTGACGGAACTGTTTTTGACAGCTCCTACGTTAGAGGTGCGCCGGCGACCTTCGGTTTGGGCCAAGTCATCAGTTGTTGGACTGAGGGGTTGCAGGAAATTAAGACTGGCGGTAAGGCTGAGCTTATTTGTCCGGCGGATACTGCTTATGGTGATCGAGGAGCTCCACCTAAAATAGGTCCAGGCGCTACTTTGGTTTTTCAGGTTGAGTTGTTAGAAATCGTCAAGTAACCAGTATTTGGAGGTGATTGAAATGTTGATTGATGTCAGAACTTACCGTTGTCGTCCTGGAACAATAAAAAAACATCTCGCGTTGTATGAAAAACTCGGTAAACCGGCGCAAACCCGTCATCTAGGCCAACCACTCGCTTACTTACATTGTGAAAGTGGTGATCCAAATGAATACGTTCACATGTGGGTTTACGAGAACGCTGGTGATCGAGAAAAGAAACGAGCGGCGATGATGGCGGATCCAGATTGGCAAAATTATTTGCAGGAAAGTGCGAATCTGGGAGCTCTCGAGAGTCAAAAAAATAAACTAATGACACCAGTTAGTTTTTTCCCGGAGCCTAAAAGGCTAGATTAATTTCAGCGGTGGGCTCGTTGTGTCATTGCTAGACCATTTGGATGGTTAGCAATGACGTAACTGACTAGTTTTGTTTTTCTCTCTCCTGTTGGATTAAAACCCGTCTGAGAATTTTCCCTGAGGCAGATTTCGGAATTTGACCAACGAATTCAACAATCCTAATTTTTTTGTGTGGTGCGACTCGTTTCGCGACAAAATCCATGACGTCTGGCTCATTGAGAGACTGATCTTGCTTCAACACAACAAATGCCTTCGGTAATTCTCCAGCCTCTTCATCTTCCACTGGAATTACAGCGGCATCAGCGATAGCTTCGTGCGTTAGCAAAAGTGCTTCCAATTCTGCTGGGGCAACTTGCATTCCTTTGTATTTGATCAGCTCTTTCATCCGATCTACCGCATAAAAATATCCTGCATCATCAACGTATCCGATATCTCCGGTGTGGTACCACCCGTCTGAATCGATACTTTCTTTAGTTGCATCTGGTCGATTGAGATAGCCTTTCATGATTTGAGGCCCTCGTATCCAAATTTCGCCATTTTCATTCTTGTTTAAAGGCTGTCCTGTTTCAGGGGAGACAATCATGACTTCAGTGTTGGGGATAGGAAGCCCAAGAGAGCCAATCTTCCCGTCTCCTTGATTGGTTGGCGTGAGGTGTGTCACTGGGCTCGCCTCTGTCATTCCGTAGCCTTGAGCGATCTTGCAGCCCACGCGATGAGATGCCTCTCTAGCGACCTCAGCTCCTAGCGGCGCAGCACCAGACATGACCAATTCCAAACTGGAGAGGTCATATTGATCTACGAGTGGATGTTTGGCGAGCCCTAGGATAATTGGAGGTACGAGTGGGGCCTTTGTTATTTTGTATTCTTGAACTGCTGAGAGAAACACTTCCATATCGAATTTGGACATACAGACCATCGTGCCTCTACGGAATAGGGTGTAGAGCATGATGACCACCATGCCATAGATGTGAAAGAAAGGAAGCACTGCCACGACGGTGTCTTTTTCTTGGATTGCTTCATGGCTCGTCATGCCAGCCGTCTGGCACATATTCATGATTAGGTTGTAGTGTGTCAGCATGACCCCTTTAGGTAGGCCTGTTGTGCCGCTAGAGTAAGGTAGAACACACACATCATTTTCCGAGTCAACCTTCGATGTATTTGACGATCCATCATTTCTCATCAAATCATCAAGGCTTCGGTATTGATCAGCGCCGCCGATGACAATAATCTCTTTTGCGTCTGACTTATTTTTTGCGTCCTGAGCTTTATCCAGGAACGCAGGTACCGTGATGATTAGTTTGGCGTTTGAGTCTTTGAGTTGTTTGGCTAATTCATCTGATGTGTAGAGCGGATTAACGGTCGTGCATATCCCACCGAGTTTCATCACTGCAATGAATATTGAGACGTACTCGGGAAGATTTGGACTGTATATCGCTAGCACATCACCTTTTCCAAATCCACTCGCGCTGAGACCATTTGCCACATGATTGACATCTTGGATGAGTTCTTGATACGAAATTCTCCTGCCGGTCTCGGCTTGAATGATTGCAGTTTTTGATGCGTGAGCGTCACAATCTCCGAGGACAAAGTCAACGACGTTAATTTTCGGTGCGCTGACATCTGCGTGGGGTCCTTTAAAAATCATCCCGAGATTCCTCCAAATATTATCTATAGTCAGTATCCTAGTGTTTATAGCACTTTCCATACTGTGCTACACGCACAATATGACAATAAAAATCGAGTCGAGGGGATAAATGGCTATCAATATCAATGGTATCGCTCACATACAGCTCACGGTGTCAAAACGATCTAGCTTGTTTTTTTGGAGACGTTTATGTGAATTTTTGTCCATGAGTCCTCTCGTTGACGGGGATGACGTGCACTACAGTATCGGCGGCCGCACTGGTGTTTTGGTTCGATTGGCGCCAGAAGAGAAACGCTCTATTCAGTTTGATCAGGATGTCAGCGGTTTACATCACGTCTGTTTTAGAGCACGGTCTCGAGACGACGTTGACGAGGTTGGTTCATTTCTGAATACGCTGGATGGAGTTCGAGTCATTCATCCTCCAGAGGATGGTAGTCGTTTCGCACCTGGTTATTATTCGGTTCTATTTGAGGATCCAGATGGTATTCGGATCGAAGTGAACTATGTTCCGGGTCAGGGTCATTTCGGCGATAGTGGGCGTCTCGGGGAAGGTGGAATGGGTCCTGCGGACACTTATGGAGATCGAGGGTTAACCAACGAAAAATGAGAGCCGTTTGTAGTAGATTGGAGTTTTAAGTTAGGAGATTCGAGTGAAGAATATTTCGTTAGAGCAAGCAAGAGAGTGCATCAACCACGCAGTAGATAAAGCCGCCAGTGAATTTGGTCGTCCTATATGTGTTTCCGTCTGTGATACTTATGGATATCAGGTTGCGTTCTTACGTATGGATGGTGCGCCAATCAGAAGCATCGCCATTTCTCAACAGAAGGCACACACAGCAACGCGAATGGGGATGTCCACGGACGCGTTTTTGGAGCGTTTGCGCACCGATAAGGTAGACATTGGATATTTTTGTGATCCGCTGATGACGGCTTTACCGGGTGGAAATTTACTCACTACATCTGGGGGGGATTTTTTGGGGGCTGTTGGCGTCAGTGGTTTGAAGCCGGTAGAAGATCAAGTAATCACCGAGTCAGTCGCTCAAATGATGTTGAACATGGGCTGACATTCATTCCGTCAACACACTTGTTCCTCGGTTTGTCTTAAAAAATGGAAGCGGAAGAACTTCATTATCTCTCCGCAAGCGAGATTTTGCGGCTCTACCGGTCTCGAGCACTATCCCCAGTAGAGTATATGAGGGCAACAATTGCGAGAGCGGAAAAATTGAATCCGACTCTTAATGCCATTTGCACGCCCACATACGACATGGCTTTGCAAGAGGCACGACGTGCCGAGGTACTTTTGAGGTCACCAACTGACTGTCCCCCGATCGTCGGTATTCCGACGACGATCAAAGACCTTGCTTTAACCAAAAACGTAAGAACGATGGCTGGCTCACATGTTTTTGCGACGCGGATCCCTGAGATTGATCACTTGCATGTTCGCCGGATGAAAAATGCAGGTCTTATTTCAATAGGTAAGACGACCACTTCCGAGTTTGGTTGGTCGGGTGTCAGCCGTAGCCCCCTGACTGGAGCGACGCACAATCCATGGCAGTTAGGGATGAACGCGGGAGCATCGAGCGCTGGCGCTGCAGTTTGTGCTGCGTCTGGCATTGGTCCTATTCACCAGGGTTCAGATGGAGCTGGCTCGATACGTATTCCAGCTGCATTTTGTGGCGTGTACGGATTTAAGCCGTCACACGGTCGAGTGCCTTACTTCCCTATGCCCGTCAACGGACTGATTTCGCACGTTGGGCCGATAACCCGTACGGTTGAGGATGCGGCTCTGATGTTGCAGTCCATCAGTGGTCCCGACGACTTGGATATCACCAGTATTGATCAGAATCCAGACAGCTATGTGCACAAATTAGACAGAGATTTAAGCGCGCTGCGCATTGGGTATAGTCCAGACCTTGGGTATTTGCCAATTGATCAAGAGGTTGAGGAAGTGGTCTCTGATGCGGTTCATATTTTTGAAGACCTCGGGTGTGTTGTCGATGAAGTTCGTATCCCGTGGCAGGACCCCAGAGAATCGCAGTATTGCATGTTTTCTGTGTCACTTTTAATGATGTACGGAGATTATGTAAAGGATTACGCGGAAAAAATGGACCCTGGGCTGATTGAGATGATAGAGCTTGGTAAAACGTACTCTGCAGTCGAGTATGCCAAGGCTCAGGGTGATCGATTTGTTTTGTATGAGAACGTTCGGTCTCTTTTCGAGCATATTGATGTGCTCGTGACGCCTACCTTGTCAGTTGCAGCGTTTCCACACTCGCAGTTAATTCCTGACCATTGGGATAGTGCATGGTGGGATTGGATGTCTTGGGCTGGGTTCAGTTATCCATTTAATCTCACGTGGTTACCGGCCGCGTCCGTTCCCTGCGGCGTGACTTCGAAGGGGTTGCCCGTGGGGTTGCAAGTCGTGTGTAAAAAAAATGCCGATTTATTGGTGTTTCAAGTTTCCAAGGGTTTTGAATCAGCTAAGCCTTGGTCGCATCGTCGACCGATGTTTTAGTTTTTAGCCGAACCGTAGATAAGGGAGAATTTATGAATGCTGGAAACCCAGCGGTGGAACACCATAAGGCTCCAAGAATTGGCTTGGTGGTTGGTCTTGTTGTTTTTATTGCGATGTTACTTAGCAGCGCGCCTGAGGGACTGGACGATACGGCCTGGCGAGTTGCGGCGCTTGGCGTCTTAATGGCGATATTTTGGATGACCGAGGCGATTCCTATTCCAGCGACCGCAATGTTACCGATTCCCCTTATTCCTTTGCTCAACATCGCGTCGGTCAAGGAGTCAGTTGTCGCATATTCTCATCCTGTTATTTTTTTGTTCATGGGGGGATTTATTGTGGCTCTGGCTATGGAGCGATGGCGATTTCATCTACGTGTTGCGCTATTTGTTTTGCGGTTTAGCGGTGATCGACCAGCATTCGTTTTGGGTGGGTTCTTAGTCGTTAGCGCGTTTCTCAGTATGTGGGTATCGAATACTGCGACAACGTTGATGATGCTACCGATCGCAGTATCTGTCGTTGGCGTGTTTGCTGCCCACTCCACCTATGATGGACAGAAAAGGGATGCGTTTTCAAAAGCGCTGATGTTATCGTTGGCCTACGGTGCATCTGCCGGTGGCATGGCGACACTTGTCGGCACTCCACCTAATGCGTTTTTATCAGGGTTCGCAAAACAAAGTTATGGTATTGAGATCGGTTTTGTTGACTGGATGTTAGTCGCGTTACCAATTTCCGTCTTAATGTTAGTTGCTGTATGGGTGGTGTTAACCCGAGTAGCTTTTAAGATCGAAAATAAGCGGATTCCACAGATCAAAGAGTCGATCGACGCTAAGCTCGCTGAGCAAGGTGACCCAGAGTTCGGTGAAATTATGATCGGGTTGATTTTTTTATTGTTAGCGGCGCTTTGGATATCGCGACCGTGGCTTAACTCTGTCATCCCCGGACTTGCATTATCTGATTCGGTCATTGCCATGGCGGTGGGTCTGTCGACTTTCTTAGTCCCTGTCGATTGGCGTAAAGGGATTTTTTTGATGAATTGGGAGTGGGCGAAGAAGATTCCTTTTGGTATTTTGCTGTTGTTTGGAGGAGGCCTCACGCTTGCTTCACTCATCGACAAGTCGGGTTTGTCGAGTTGGATTGGAAGCCAACTGACCGTCTTAGGTGCATTTCCTACGATCGTGCTCGTCATCACAATGGTCTTGATGTTGGTTTTGTTAACCGAGCTGACTTCTAACACGGCGACGACCGCAGCCTTTTTACCCTTGGTTGGAGCTCTCGCAGTGTCTCTTGGCGACCCACCTCTATTGCTGGTTATTCCAGCAACGCTCGCTGCCAGTTGTGCGTTCATGCTGCCAGTGGCGACTCCACCAAACGCGATTGTGTTTTCCTCCGGTTATTTAGAACAGAGAGATATGACTCGATCTGGTTTTCTTTTGAATCTCATCGGTGTGATTTTGGTGACGGTCGCTGCGTATAGCCTCGTGCTCTGGGTTTTCCAATTGCAAGTGTGACTGTTTGATTAAAAATTAGAGCCTGATGCGCGGAGGGATCGTACCCAACCGATCGTTGGTGTTCAGTCTAAATCGCGTGCGACTCTAAAGCCAAGATCGATTTGATTGACCCGAATAAATTTATATCGCTCAGCAGTGCGTAAATAATATGGTTGATTCGTGAGCCAGGATCCTCCTCGGTAAGCGCGTTGATCACAGTCACCGTCGGTATACGCGCTTCCATTTAACGGGGCTCTACTGTGCCTCCAATTTGGATTGAGGCAGTCTTCCACCCATTCCCACACATTGCCTAACATGTCATAAGTGCCAAAAACGTTTGGTTCGAACAAGCCGACTGGGCTGGGGCCTGTGAATCCATCCCGGCAAGGCAGAGTATGCCAGCCATATGCGTATTCTCTTTCCGCATCTTCATCGTAAACATTCCCGAAAATACAAGTATCTTCCGGGTTGATGCCAAAGAAGCGTTTTCTTTTTGTGCCACTTTGCGCCGTATATTCCCACTCGGCTTCTGAGGGTAATCGATATGTTTTTCCTGTTTTGTTACTGAGCCAGCCGACGAATACTTGAGTATCTTCCCAAGATACATTATTGACGGGTCTCTCTCCACGACCATAACCCTCGTCATCAATTGGTCGACACACATTGTCTTCGGCGCATAGTTCCCATTGCGTGAATGTGACTTCATGTCTTGCAATTGCAAAGGGTTGTTCAAAATATATATCTAAAATGTAGCCTTCGTTATAAGGTCCACCAAATTCATTCGGAGGAGAGCCAAAACCGTAAGGCCCTGACGGAATTACAACCATTTCTGGGCAACCGGAGCAGTCTCTGAAAACCTCTGAATTTAAGTCTTGTGCTTGAGCGCATCCCCAGAAAATAAGAAGTGACACAAGAGGTTTTAGTAAGTTTGTCCTACGTATTCGTATCATGGTGCATCTAGGGATAAGGCGACCCGAAAGCCAAGATCGATTTCTCTTGACCCGAGAAACTTATAACGATGGTGTGTTTGGAGATATTTCGGTGGATGACTTAACCATGAGCCTCCTCGGTACGCGCGTTCCGTACAAATTCCAGAGACTCTGGCAGATGAATCATTGGGTGCATTCCGCCAATGAGTTGCTTGACAGTCCTCTACCCATTCCCACACATTGCCAACCATGTCATGAACGCCAAATTGGTTGGGCTTAAATGTTCCTACCGGAGCCGAATGCTCAAATCCATCAGAGCAAGGTAGAGACTCTAATCCATAGCCCAGTACTTCTTCAGCTGTCTCGTCATAGACGTTTGAGAATCGACAAATTTCTTCTTTCTTGACGCCGAAAAAACGTGCTCGTGTCCCGTTCGCTCGCGCAACGTACTCCCACTCAGCCTCAGTTAGGAGTCGGTACGGTTTTTCTGTTTTTTGACTCAACCATTTTGTATATTTTGTTGCTTCCGTCCAAGATATATTGGCCACGGGGTGTTCTCCCTCGACCCAGTCTTCCAATTTTATTTCTTGGCAGCCGTCGTCATTGACGCAAGCTCGCCATTGGTTCACGGTGATTTCATATTTCCCGACCGAGAAACGAGGTACATTGACAAGTCTTAATTCTCCTTCTGAAAAAGGGCGGCCTTGATCAATCGGGGGCCCACCCATACCGTATTGGCCCTCAGGTATCACAACCATGATTGGGCAGTCATCACAGTCTTTGAACTCATACCCAGGCTCGACCATTTGCGCGGCAAACGAATGAAGCGCACAAGTGGCAAACACCAATAATACGAATAGAGTTTGTTTTAGGATCGGTGTCGCTTCAATTGTGTTCAATTTTTTCTGAAGTATTCCCAGCATCACGGTATATTAAGCGCGCCAGAGGAGTTTTAATAAAAGTAAAGGAGCCACAATGATACACGTCGTTGCTGTGATTACGACCAAGCCAGGTAAACGTGATGAGGTGCTCGAGGCCGCTCGACAAAACCTCGATGCCGTGCGTTCCGAAGATGGGTGTATTGAGTACCAACCAGTCATTGATGAGGATTTTGGTTCTTTTCAAACAAAAGTTGGAGAGGATGCTTTTATTGTTATTGAGAAATGGCGTGATGAGGCAGCACTGAAAGCGCATGCCATCGCACCTCACATGGTCGCATACGGGAAAAAGGTTAAGGATTTGTTGGTCTCTAGAGTCATACACGTTTTAACTTCAGTTAAATAATTTCGAGGAATTTCATTGCTGTACTTTGCCTATGGCTCTAACCTTGACGTAGAGGACTGGGAGCGATTTTGTTACCGAAATGGGTTTCGTGCGGATTGTATTAAAGCAATTGATAGAGCCTTCTTGCCGGACCATGAGTTGGTATTTAATGTGTATTCATCCACGAGAGGGGGTGGGGCACTTAACATTCATCGGCGACCAGGCGCTTGTGTTTACGGTGCACTTTTTGAAGTCAGTGAAGAAGGATGGCGGGCGCTCGATTTTAAGGAGGGCGTCTCTGAGCGAGTGTATCAACGTATCCAATGCACTGTCTTGAGGCCCGATGGTTCGGTCCAAGAAGCGGTGACCTATTCCGTGGTTCCTGAGTCCGAGTCCCATTTCATGGAGCCGACATCAGATTATTTCGATGCGGTACATCGAGGATTAGTCCGGTTTGATCATGAGGCGGATTCCTTTTTTCATGCCGCACGCGGAGATGGTTTCCCGAATTCGCTCTTAGGCGTATTTGTGTATGGAACGTTATTGAGTGGCGAAAGCAGATCGTGGGTTATCGAGTCGTCAGTGCTATTAGATTTATCGAGCGCTTCCACAAGCGGGGTGTTATACGAGACTGAGCTTGATTATCCAATGCTCGACATAAAGGCGAACGAAGATGCTGACAAAATCGAGGGAGAGCTGATTTTTTTTCAAGACTTAGCTACCACATTAGCTCAGCTTGACAAAGTCGAGGGTTTTTTAGATTTCGGCTCTAGCCGAAACGAGTACGATAGGTCCTTGATTACTGTCGAAACATCTGACGGAAAAAAGACGCTCGCTTGGTCATACGTCGCTGGCGATATGTCAATTACAACACAAAGAATCTATTCGGGATCATGGCGGTTAAAAACCAGTCAAGCGCATTAGATGGTTAGTGCTAATCAGGTTATCTGATTGACGATACCTCCTTCCACGCGCAGTGTAGCGCCCGTGGTAAGTGCTGACAAAGGACTGCACAGGTATACGGCTAGGGGAGCGACTTCATGAGCCTCAGCAAACCGTTGAATAATCGATGTTGATCTATATTTTTCAAAAAATTCTTGTTCTAATTGTTCCAGACTAATCCCCCATTCTTTTGCGCGTTCTCGGCGTTGGCGTTCGGTTGTGTCTGTCCTGGTTGGGCCAGGCAATAGAGCATTGACGGTTACTCCGGTCCCAGTCAGGGACATTGCTAAACCACGGGAAATACTGAGTTGAGCGCTTTTGCTGAAACCATAGTGAATCATTTCTGGGGGGATGCTTAGACCAGATTCACTCGATACGAAAATGACCCTACCCCAATTCTTTTCAACCATTTTGGGTGTATAAAAGCGCGTAAACCGAATACCGCTCATCACGTTTACATTGAATAAGCGCTCCCAGTCACCGTCCTCAATTTCAAAAAATGGTTTTCTCTCATAGATTCCAAGGTTATTGATGAGGATCTCTACCTCACTAATTTTGTTGAACACGGATTCGCAGCCCTCGCGCGTCGTGCAGTCGGCAACGATGCCAATAGGTGCTGTCTTTCGATCCAAGTCGTTGATCTTATCAATGGCTTCATCGACTCGAATTTGTGATCGACCCGTGATGACGACGTTTGCCCCTTCTTTTGCAAGGGCTTCAGCGATCGCATATCCAATGCCATAAGTTGAACCGGTGATAAGTGCTCTTTTTCCATCAAGTTGCATATCCATAACGTGTGATCTCCAGTTAACGTTTAGCGTCTTTATCGTACACTAGCAGTGTCTAATTAATTCGTGTGTTTTTATTATTCTAGAAACAATGGAACGCTTGTCGGAGATTGTATTGATATCGGGGAGCTCCTCTTTTGAGGCGGCATGTCAGATAGCCGATTTCAGCGAGAAGCATCGTGCGAGAAGGCTCCATGGGCACAGCTATCGGGTCAACGCGCGCGCTCGTTTTTCGTCTGATGGAGGCACGTTTTTGTCATCGCTTGATCACCTGCAAAAACGGATTGACGTAGTTGCTGATTCTCTCGATTACAGTTTTCTAAATGACAGAATAGAGATTCCAACTGATGAGAACGTTGCCCGATATATCTGGGATCGTCTCAGCTCTGATCTTATTTACTCCGTTGGATTACGAAGCCAGGAAAACGAGGGTATCGATTTAGATGCCAGTGGGGATGCGCATGTTTGGCGTAAATTTCGATTTGAGGCGGCTCACCGCCTACCTAATGTTCCAGAGGGGCATAAGTGTGGGCGTATGCATGGCCATGGCTTCGAAGTGATTATTCATGCGCGCTCATCGGTAGAGTCCGCAAATTTTGGTGTTGAATACGAACGCCTTGAAAGGTCTTGGCAACTGTTGCATGGTCGCTTGCATCATCAATGTCTCAATGAGATAAATGGGCTTGAGAATCCAACGAGTGAGCTCATATCTCGTTGGATTTGGAATCATCTGAAGGAGTATTTGCCCGAGTTGAGTTGGGTGACGGTGTATGAGACTGCGACAAGTGGAGCCCATTACGACGGTTTTCTTTTTAAGATTTGGAAGGATTTTTCAATCGATAGTGCTGTGAAGGTTCGGAATGCATCGGTTTCCGATACTCGCAGAAATATTCACGGTCACACATTTTTATGTCGACTTCACCTCTCGGCCGATCTTGATGAGATACTCGGCTGGACCGTCGACTACGGTGATGTAAAGGAAAAATTTAAACCGGTTTTCGATGCGCTTGACCATCGACCACTCTATGAGGTCAAGAACTTGGACGATAACGATCCATTGAGTATTGCGCGATGGATTAGAGCTGAGGCTGCGTTGGATCTACCTCAGCTCGAGCGAATTGATCTATTTGAAACACGTGGATCGGGTGTGATTCTAGACTGGGGTAACTCAGTTCCCGCGCTCCCGATATAGAGATGACGTACAGCATAAAAGAGATGTTTTACACCTTACAAGGTGAAGGTGCCCAAGCTGGCAGAGCGGCCGTATTTTGTCGTTTTTCAGGCTGTAACCTATGGAGTGGTCGTGAAACAGATCGAGCTTCGGCTGAATGTCAATTTTGCGACACAGATTTCGTTGGTGTTGACGGCGTCAATGGAGGTAAATTTGAGTCTCCACATGATCTTGCAGCGCTCATTTCCACACTATGGCCATCGAGTGAGACAGATCGACGTTATGTGGTGTGTACAGGAGGAGAACCGCTATTACAGCTCGATGAACCATTAATCGAGGCATTGCATGACCGAGGATTTCAAGTGGCCATCGAGACGAATGGCACGTTACCGATCCCCCGAGGTATTGATTGGATATGCGTGAGTCCAAAGGGGCATACGTCTGTCGTTGCCAAGAAAGGTCATGAATTAAAGTTGGTTTATCCCCAAGCTGGTGTAGACCCAAAATTATTCCTAAATTGGGAATTCGATCATTTTTTTATTCAACCAATGGATGGCCCACTCATTGATAAACACGTTCAGCTCGCTATTGAGTATTGCCAGCAAAACCCAATTTGGCGATTTGGTGCCCAAATGCATAAAATGGTCGGTCTAAAGTAGCGAACACATGACGGCGGGTGAGATGCGATCAGTGAGATTAGGTGCGATTTGGATTTTTTTGGTAACTCTGGCTTTCAGCTCATATGCTAATGAGGAGTTGGAGAATATTTTTGATCAGGGTTATGAGGCTTTCGTTGGTCGAGACTATGCTGGGGCCGCTGACTTTTGGATTCAGTCAGGCAGTCGTGGGCATGTGCGCTCTCAAAATGGATTAGGCGTCTTATATCGAGATGGTGATCTGGGGCAACCTGACATTGAGGAATCCAGACGCTGGTTCGAAAAGGCTGCTAATCGAGGATACTCCTACGCAATGTTCAATCTCGGGATGTTGCATAAAAATGGACAACTGATCAATTCAGATGATCGACAAGGATATAAGTGGTTATTTTTATCTGGAACGATCAACTTTGATGAGAATGCAAATGCTCAATTAAACTTACTTTCTCAACGCATGAATCAGCAAGACATCATTGATGCAAAGTCTGAGGCTCAGTCTTGGATAAACGCTTTTTTCTACGGGATTTCGTCTCGGTAACATCTACAGGAAATTTACAGGGGGAAATATGGACTTAGGTATCAAAGGTAAAACAGCGATCGTATGCGCTTCGAGCAGGGGCTTGGGGAAAGCTTGTGCGAATGCTTTGGCGGAGGCGGGTGTCAACCTGGTGTTAAATGGGCGAGATGAGCGAGTCTTGGAGCAGACTGCGAATGAGTTATCTCAAAAAACAGGTGTGACAGTGACGCCAGTTCTGGCGGACATCAGTACGAACGAAGGACAAGCGAAAGTGCTGGGTGTGTGTTCGACGCCAGATATCCTTGTGAACAATAATGGGGGCCCTCCTTTTAAAGATTTTAGGGAATTAAGCAGGGACGCAATGCTAGAGGGCGTGACGATGAACATGGTTACACCGATAGAGCTCATTCAGAAGGTCATCGATCATATGATCGAACAAAAATTCGGAAGGATCGTGAACATTACCTCGATGAGTGTGAAAATGCCTGTGCCAGGTTTAGATCTATCGAGCGGTGCGCGTGCGGGGTTGACAGCGTTTTTAGCGGGTGTCGCAAGAACTGTCGCTGATCATAATGTGACGATTAATAATATTCTCCCCGGTTTCTTTGATACGGACCGCTTGCGTGGAGGGCTCAACTCTTGGGCTGAGAAAGCCGGAGTGAGTGTGGACGAAATCGCTAAGCAGCGGGCATCACAGATTCCCGCAAATCGTTTTGGTCAGCCCGATGAATTCGGTAGAACGTGTGCGTTTTTATGCAGTGCACACGCTGGCTACATCACCGGACAGAGTCTCTTGATTGATGGGGGCGTTTACAACAGTGCGTTCTGACGCTTACATGAGGGCAGTATAAAGCCATTAGCTGGAGATTAAAAATTTCTTAGAGTCATCTTGGGATACATAGTTTTCTCGAAAAGAATCAAAGTCTCCCTCGTTCGAATCCTCTAGGTCTTTCTGTCTCTCTATCGACGTATTCGCTTGAGTCATGAACCATTCGTGTTGCTCATCGGACATGGAAGCTGTCTTGAGGTCATTGGTGTATTGCTTCGACATTGAAGTAATGAAATCGAAATACGATCCATCATAGTTTTCTTTGATATCGTGGAGAACCTTTGCCGATGGGGTTTGTTCCGGTGAAAGTAGGCAGTGTGTTGCTCTTACGAGGGCTTCGGAGTGAATCTTCGTATTGTTTACCTCATCAAGTCGTTGGGCGATTGCGGCAGATTTCTCGATAATTTCTTGCCCCCAATCTTTTACTGAAATATAGCGGCCGTCTCTGTTTAGACGGATGCTTTTGTCTCGACCACGCTCAGCAACCAAATGTTGATTCGAGTGATTCGAAAGATTTTCATCTGCCGAATCAATTGGGCTATCCTCCAGGAGGCAAAACATCAAAAACGTATCGAGAAACGCAATCGTTTCTCGAGTAATGCCGATGTCACTGTACGGATCTAAATCGACACATCTTGCCTCGATGTAATCAACGCCACGGCGGTTAAGCGCTAGAAGGGGACGTTCTCCAGATTGCGCTGGTTGTTTTGGGCGTACAGTGCCATAGAATTCATTTTCAATTTGTAATAAAGAAGTTGATAGTTGAGTGAATTCATCATTTTGTTTGATACCAATGGCAGCGTAAGGAGGATGAGGTTGGGTGAGCGCATCAAACAGTGATCGCGCATAATTCCCAAGGCTATTAAAACTGACGCTAATGGATGATTGAGCGTCACTTTGGTATCCAAGTGGGCCCATTCGTAATGAGGTTGCATACGGAGAATATTTGGTTCCGTGTCCCATGTCATTGAGGTGGTGAATCCGGCCATCTACGAAACACTGACACACCGCTGGTGAAGCACCGAACAAATACAGGAGAATCCAGGCATGACGTCTGAAGTTTCTTATCAGTGAAAAATAATTTCTTGTTTTAGTCTCTTGTACGGTTTCACCAGTTTGGAGTACCAGTGATTTCCACACGTTTTCTGGCAACGAGAAATTGAAGTGAATCCCAGATATCGTTTGCATTTTCCGGCCGTAGCGTACCGATAGTCCTCGTCGGTACACTGTTTTTGCTGTTCCAATATTTGATGTGCCAAATGTCGCAATGGGGATTAGATGATCATCTGGAAGTGAGCAAGGCATACTTGCACACCATAAATATTCATCTCCGATATTGCGGCTGACAAATTGATGTACTAGTCGGAGTTGATTAAGGCAAGCATCTACGGACTGATGCGTGTCTGTGATCAATTCAAGTTGTGCCTCGCTGAAATCAGTCGTGATGTTTTGGTGCGTTAAAGCTGACCCCAATGCCTTCGGATGATTGAGCGGACTTATTTGTCCCTCAGGCCCAACTCGAAGACTTTCTTTCTCGATTCCTCTGTTGATTTTCGTTAAATCAACTGGGTCGAGATCAGTCAAATTAATTGGTTTCATTGATCGATTTTCTTATTGTTTAGGCATGCTTTTGAGTATTTCTTTAAGCGTATGATATCCGTAATTTATGAAGACATATGAGTTGCAGAATGTTTTGCCCAGGATTTTTAGGAAAAACCTCAGGTGAATAAAAAACCACAATCACAGCTGATAAGCCCAAGAACTCGATTAGAGATTTTTTTTGTTTTTACTTTATTGACGTTACAAGGGTTTGGTGGAGTCATTTCTGTGGCCCAACGCCATTTAGTCGACAAAAAGCGGTGGTTATCTAACGCAGAATTTTTAGAAATGTTTTCTTTATCCCAAGTGTTGCCAGGACCCAATGTCTGTAATTTAGCTCTAATGATTGGAGATCGATATTTTGGTTGGTCAGGAGCTGTATCCGCATTGTTGGGGATGTTGCTACTACCGTTCCTCGTGATCCTCATCGTAGCTAGCGGTTTTGGGTTTTTAGAATCGAGCCCTCTCTTAACGGGAGCGGTAAAAGGAATGACTCTGGTCGCTGTTGGCATGACTCTTGGGACAGCAACGCGCTTGGCTTCAGGAGTTGATTTTCGGTTATTGGGTTGGCCAATACCACTACTGCTTATGATCGGCGTGATCATTTCTGTTGGTGTATTTCGTATTCCGATTGTTTGGATAGTCATAGTGTGCGGCTCGATCTCATTGGTCTGGGCGTGGACAAGGATCTCCGCTGAGGGGGATCAGAGGTGAGTGTCGCTGATTGGGTCACCTTGTTGCTTCAGTTTGTATTGCTCTCTTTTCTGGCGATTGGTGGAGTGATGGCAGTTGCCCCAGATATGCATCGAGTTTTGGTCGATGAACGAATGTTACTGACCCACGATCAGTTTCTAGCGGCCGTCACAATTGGAAAGATATCTCCCGGTCCCAACGCGCTGATGGTCGCCGTTCTTGGTTACCAAGTTGCCGGACTTTCAGGAGCGATCGCAGTGTCACTTGCAATGGTGGTACCGTCGGCGACACTCGCGTTCTACGCACTTCGTTGGACTAAATTTAATGCACGAAGGCCCGGGGTAAGGGCTTTTAAGCTCGGTTCTGCTCCAATCGTTGTTGGCTTATTGTTGGCCACTGGTTTAGTGCTCATGAAAAATTTTTCAAGTACGGTCGAAACGATATTTGTGATCGTAATCGCTGTGATCATATGGCGTACGAAGGTCCATCTAATGCTACTCATGTTGATTGGCGCGACCCTAGGCGCAATAGGTCTTATCTGATGTGACGACCAGATCTTGCGGTGATGTCTAAGAAAACATTATTGACTGCTGTCGTGTGGATGTTTGGCGCCACGCTATCGCTCTCGTTTATGGCAGTGGCGGGGAGGGAGCTGTCGCATGAGTTAACGACTGGTCAAATTGTTTTCTTCAGAAATTTTGTTGGTCTCGTAGTCATGACGATCGCGATGTCTTATTTCGGTTGGGGTGCGAGTAGAACGAGTTATTTTCGTTTCCACGTCTTGCGAAATACGACTCATTTTTTTGGCCAATATGCTTGGTTTTACGGCATCGCGTTCTTGCCACTGGCGGAAGTATTTGCTCTCGAGTTTACAGCACCTATCTGGACTACAATCCTAGCAGCAGTATTCATCGGAGAGCGACTAAACCGCGAAAGAGTGGCGTTAATTGGTCTAGGGTTTATCGGTATTTTGGTGATGGTGCGACCAGGTCTGTCGATAATCAGTCCTGTGTCTTTGATTGTCCTATTAGGCGCATTTTTGTATGCGGGTTCCTACACGACAACTAAATTTTTATCGTCATATGACTCGCCGATAACAGTCGTTTTTTATATGACATTAATTCAATTTCCGATCGCCTTTGTATTCGCGATACCAAATTTTCATTGGCCTTCTTTGAGCGCATATCCATGGGTAATTGGTGTGGGAGTTTTTGCGCTGACAGCGCATTATTGTATGGTTCGATCCTTCAAGTTGGCAAAGGCTTCGATCGTCGTGCCTGTTGATTTTTTACGTTTACCTCTGATTGCATGTGTTGCATTTATTTTTTATCAGGAAACAGCCGATGTCTGGATCATTCTTGGCGGGGCCATTGTATTTTTGTCCACATGGGTGAACACCCTAATTCGAGACTGATAAGGGAGTCTACCTACACTTCAATGCGTATCGGGACAGTCTCTAATCCGAGACGGCTCGAGATGATTTGCTGAAAATAATCATTATTCCCAGTTTGAGCAAAAACATGGGATGGCGCACCTGACGACCGTAATAAGTTTTTTAAGTCAAGTTGGCGCTTGACTTCAGTGGCTACCGCGGGTGACGGATCGATCACGACTATTTCCTTACCCGAGACGCGTTCGATGAGTGACTTGACCAGTGGGTAATGTGTGCAGCCCAGCACGATTGTGTCTGCACGATTCTCTTTGAGAAACGAGATGTGTGGCGTAATAATTTGTTCAATAGTTATCTCATTATCGATGCCATTTTCGATCGCCTCCACCAGCCCGGGGCACGCTCTATAAATTACCTCGACATCTTTTGCATGTCGCTCTCGAAGTGCCAATAATTTGCCACCCGAGAGTGTATTCTCTGTTGCGAGTACGCCGATGATGCCATTTTTTGTTTTTCCGGCCGCGGGTTTTACGGCAGGTTCTATGCCAACGATTGGGACGTCAAATGTCTGTCTCAGGATTTCAATTGCCGCACTGGTAGCCGTATTGCACGCGACCACGATAGCTTTACATTGTTGCCGAATAAAAAAATCGCTAATTTTTAATGATCTTTCGATTAATTCATCGGTTGCCTTTGTTCCGTATGGAATGTACTTAGTATCCGCGATGTAGCTTATCTCCTCGAAGGGCATCATCTTCAAGATATCAGCAGTGACTGAAAGACCGCCAATGCCTGAATCGAATATTCCGATCATGTTGTCAGTCGCTAATTCTTGATTGAGTGTGATCTTGGACTCTACAGGGCGATTCACTGATTTGTTTTTGTAAGTTCTGGTGGATTTACCGACTGCTGATTAAAGTCTTCTGGAAGGGATGAAAAGCGCACCCCAGCTTTCTTGATTTCATCGTTTTCGACTTTCTTGAGGGGGGTGTATCCAGGATGATGATGTTCCAGATACGGATTGTTCGACGCGCGATTGTAACAATGTATTACGGTCCACCGACGCCTAGAGGATCGGTTCTGATCTGATCGATGCAGTACGTTGCAGTGGAAAAATACCCCATCGCCAGCCTCAAGCTCTATATGTTCAACGGGCAGAATTTTGAGAACTTCTTCTACACGGCGTGTGTTCGCGCCGACTTGTTCTCCCTTCAATACACCATGTTCGATACGGCCCACAGTATGAGAACCTTTAATAACTTGCAGGCACCCGTTTTCGCGATCCGTTTTGTCTAGCGCGACCATCACGCTGGCAAGCTGAGGGAACACTATTCCGTTGTGATACCAATAGCCATAATCTTGGTGCCATTCCCATGCGCCACCCTCCCGTGGCTCTTTCGCAGTTAGTTTTGAATGATAGTGATAAACCTCGCCGCCTAGCAGTGTTTCCATGGTTTCGACAATTTTTTTACTTCTTGCGGCAAGTCCGTAGACGCTGTCCCCAGGGTGATTCCAAGTCGCCATTTTTGTTTTTTTGCCCGATGCATCATGCCTGTCATATAAGCGCTGTTTTAGATTTTGATCATGCTCAATGGCTTCTCTGAGTATTGCGATCTCCTCCTGATCGAAGAGCCCTCTCACAATAAAGTAGCCGTCGTTCTCGAATTGTTGTGCTAGGTGTGTGGTCAGGTGAAAATGGCTCATGGCGGTTGTGTGGATGAGGATTGAAGCCAGTCTACTACTTTTGGGGGTTTTTAACGTACTGCGTCTTGTACGACGGTCGCGTAGTCTGCCGAAATTGGTCTTTTGGGCGGGGGAATTGACTCAGCGTCGTATACCAACGAAAATAACGGGTTTGAAGTTTTTTATCTCTCAATCAGGGGGTTAATACTTCTATAAATCAATGATTTAAGGGGCGCCATACATGGCCATTTGGTTGAAAAAAGGAATTTCAGCGGAAGATGACGCTGCGGATCTTGCTAAAGTCCGCGGAACCGTTGAGGAAATCTTGGCTGACATAGAAAAGCGTGGGGATGTCGCTGTGAGAGCGTTATCCAAGAAATTCGATAATTGGAATCCTAAAGATTTTAAATTAAGCAAAGCGGAAATTGACGAATGCGTCAAAAGCCTGCCGAAACAGGTCATAGAAGATATTAAGTTTGCTCAGGCACAGATCAGAAACTTTGCTCAAATTCAGAGGGACTCTCTTCGTGACGTAGAAGTGGAGACGCTCCCAGGTGTCGTGCTTGGCCACAAAAATATTCCTGTTAACAGTGTGGGATGTTACGTCCCTGGCGGAAAGTATCCAATGGTCGCCTCAGCCCACATGAGCATCGTGACGGCGAAAGTAGCCGGTGTGAAGAGAATTATCGCTTGTGCGCCCCCCTACAAGGGCAGTCCGCACCCCGCAATTGTTGCTGCAATGCATTTGGCTGGTGCGACCGAGATTTACGCGCTGGGTGGAGTCCAGGCGATCGGCGCCATGGCTCTTGGTACCCATTCCATTAAACCTGTTGACATGATCGCGGGTCCAGGGAATGCGTTTGTCGCTGAGGCAAAGCGTCAGTTATCGGGTCGTGTTGGTATTGATTTATTTGCCGGCCCAACCGAGACGCTAGTGATCGCAGACGATGCTGTGGACGGAGAAATTTGTGCGACTGATTTGCTGGGTCAAGCAGAACATGGTCCCAATTCCCCTGCGATTTTGCTCACGACATCACGTCGCCTTGCTGAAGACACGATGAAGCAGATTGACAAACAATTGAAGGTATTAGCCACTGCGGAGATCGCTGGTAGGGCTTGGGAAGATTACGGTCAGGTGATCCTATGTAAAGATAATGCTGAGATGGTCAAAGAGGCTGATCGTATTGCGTCTGAGCATGTGCAAGTGATGACCAAAAATAACGACTACTTTTTAAACAATATGACTAACTTTGGAGCGTTATTTCTAGGGCCAGAGACCAACGTGTCATACGGTGATAAAGTTATCGGGACGAACCATACTCTCCCGACTCGAAAAGCTGCTCGTTACACTGGCGGATTATGGGTGGGTAAATTTATAAAAACCTGCACCTATCAGCGCGTGAAGCCTGAAGCGACGGCAATGGTTGGTGAGTATTGTTCAAGACTATGTGCTGTCGAGGGTTTTGCCGGTCACCAAGAGCAGGCGGACATTCGTGTTCGGCGCTACAGTCACAAGCGGGTAGCGTAATTCTCGTTGAAAGTCAGAGTCAGGGGTGTCGAGGATTTACGTTAAAGTCGACGCCTCACTTTTTTAGGTGTAAAGCGATAACTTAAGATGGTTGACAGCCAAGCGCTCCGACAGTTTGTCAACGGGAAATGGGATGCCGAAATCGTCCCGCTGTTGATTGATTACATTAAGATTCCATGCAAATCCCCGCATTTCGATCATGAGTGGGATCGAAACGGCCACATTGACCAAGCTGTAGAGCTTGCTGATAACTGGGTTAAGAGCCAACCTGTTCGAGGTCTTCACGTTGAAGTCATCCGTATCGACGGTCGGACTCCAGTTCTATTTTTCGAGATTCAAGGTGATGTAGGCGGTACTGTGCTCATGTATGGGCACCTTGATAAACAACCAGAGATGGTTGGTTGGTCAGAGGGACTCGGGCCTTGGAGTCCCAAGATCGTCGATGAAAAGCTGTATGGACGTGGAGGTGCTGACGATGGATATTCGGTATTCGCATCAATCACAGCGGTTTCAGCGCTACAGCAACAAGGTGAGGAATTACCCCGGATCGTCGGCCTGATTGAATGTTGTGAGGAGAGCGGGAGTTACGACCTACCTTATTACCTCAGGTCGCTGAGTTCCCGGATTGGTGATGTTGACCTAGTCATTGGCTTGGATTCAGGCTGTGGTAATTACGATCAATTGTGGTTGACCACGAGCTTGAGAGGGATGGTCGCTGGCACATTGCATGTCGAGGTGCTTTCTGAGGGAGTTCATTCAGGAGACGCTAGCGGCATTGTCCCTTCTAGTTTCAGAATCGCGAGAAGTGTATTGAGTCGTCTTGAGGACGAACGGACAGGATCGATCATTGACTCCAATTTTTGTGTGGAAATTCCAGAGAATCGTTTGGCAGAGGCCGAATTGGCAGGACAGATTATTGGCCCCTCGCTGCTGGATCGATTCCCCTTTGAGGCAAATGTTCAACCCATGACTCAGAATTTCACTGAGGCCGTGCTGAATAGAACTTGGAGGCCATTTCTATCTGTCATTGGCGCGGACCACATTCCTCCAATTGTTGATGCAGGCAACGTTTTGCGACCTAAAACCTCTTTGAAACTTAGCCTTCGACTTCCTCCCACTGTAGATGCAGAGGGAGCGACTAAAAAGTTAAAACAACTTCTTGAAGAAAACCCTCCCTACGGTGCAATTGTACGATTTGAGCCTGATCAATCAGCTACGGGTTGGAATGCTCCAACCACGAGTAAGTGGTTGTACGCGGCACTTCAATCTGCGTCTGAAGAGGTTTTCGGCAAAGACGTTGCGATGATGGGGGAGGGAGGGACCATACCGTTCATGGGAATGTTAGGAGATTTTTTCCCACAAGCGCAATTCGTGATCACTGGTGTGTTGGGGCCAAAGTCTAATGCACACGGACCTAACGAATTTTTACACTTGCCCTACGCCAAGCGTCTCACTGAGGCTGTGGCTTTGGTTCTTGCGCAGTTTCCTCGTTAATATTTCGCCCAGATATGAGTGACGTCGTTACTCCGAGACCCGCAGCAACAGTGGTATTGGTTCGGGATGGGCAACAAGGCATGGAAATTTTACTTGCCGAGAAAACTCAAAAAGTGAATTTTGCAGCTGGTGCTTTCGTGTTTCCCGGAGGGGCTGTCGATGTTACTGATTCGCCGAAGTACTTTGGTCAATCGATACGTCTTTCTACTGAATACGCGAATCAACGGTTGGGTATAAAGACTGGTGCCATTGATTACTGGATCGCTGCGATTCGTGAGTGTTTTGAGGAGGTCGGGGTTTTGTTTTCGATGCCAAAACAAAATTCAGCGCCAGATTCAGCAACCGACACTGAGATGCTTCGGGCTCGATTGCGCGCTCAGATGCTTTCCGGTGACTGTGAGTTTCACGAGTTACTCAATAATGAAGGACTCGACCCAGCTGTTGACGAGTTGCACTATTTAAGCCATTGGATTACGCAAGCTGGGCGTCCTCGACGATATGACACGAGGTTTTTCATCGCTAAAGTCCCAGATAATCAATCCGTATCGCACGATGGTGGAGAGTTGGTCAGTCACAGATGGTTGACTGCAAAAGAGGCATTGAATTTAAACTCTCAGGGTGAGATTAATCTCATGTTCCCGACGTACAAGACGTTAGAACAACTACTGGAATTTAAGTCAGTCGATGAGGCGATAGATTACGCAAAATCCGACAAGCCGATGAAGCCGATGAACCCTAAGGTGAGTGTTGGTGTTGGTGGGAAAAAACTGTTGCTGCCAGGGGATTTTGCATATACGGAAGTCAGTAAGCTCGATCCAATGCAAAAAGGCACTGCGTCCAGAGAAATACATCCAAACGAACCAATTACGATTCACAATGGTGTTATTCGCTTGACTGCCTCAAATTCTAGTGTCATGACGGGGCCAGGAACAAATACTTATATTTTGGGTAATCAGAGTGACGGTTATATCGTGATTGACCCAGGTCCTAATGAGACGGTTCACCTCGAGTTGATTCGTGAATTAACCAAAGATTGTATTGACAGCGTGGTGTGCACGCACACTCACCTTGATCATTCTCCAGGTGCGACGTATCTGAAACAAAAAACTGGTGCAAAGCTAGTCGGTTATTTACCTAGGTTTCAAGAAAGACAAGATGCGACATTTATTCCAGATATTGATCTACATGATGGCTTACGTTTAGCGAGTGGGAACACCGTTTTGAATGCAATTCATACCCCTGGCCATGCGTCCAATCATTTTTGTTTTCTGATGGAGGGGGCCCAGATACTCTTCACCGGTGATCACATCATGCAAGGGTCCACGGTGGTGATTAACCCGCCGGATGGTGACATGATTCAATATTTAAAATCGTTAAGGCGACTGACGAACTTTGAGGTCAAGTGGGTCGCGCCCGGACATGGCTTTTTAATGGATGACCTCCCTGAAATCGTTGATAGATTATTGATCCACAGAAGGAAGAGAGAACTAAAAATCATAAGCGCGATGCAACGACTAGAGTCTGGTGCCCTAGGGGATATCGTTACTGACGCGTACGATGATGTAGACGAGAAACTGCACGCTCTCGCGCAGCGCTCTCTCTTGGCTCATTTGATCAAATTGGAGAGCGAGGGGCGTGTTCAGAAGTGTGACGAGACTTGGGGTTGGTTAGGGTGAGGTTTGCTTGTGGCGTTGTGAAGTATCACTTTAGCGCCTATGTTTTTCTTTTCTTAGGATAAATATCACACCGGCTAATGCGATGAATGTGACGGTCCAAAAAATCGCAGAAGTTCCCAGCGCTGTTCCAAATGCCCCAAATATGATGGGCAGTAGTACCTGATTACCGTGAATAACTGTGAGTCTTAGTCCCAGCGCCTCGGCAACGCGGTTATGGGGAGCAGTTGTGTGCACTAGGGTCATGATGTTGGGTTGCGCTGCTCCAAGACCAAGCCCGAGGATCAACGCGATACCCAGGAACGCCGCATAGCTTTTCACGAACGGAAATAGGAAGAAGCAACACGATACGCACCCGAGCGTACCCAGTAGAACTTGCCACTCGGTAGTGAACTTCCGGACGGTTGGCATGAAGATGCGTATTGCAAAGGTTGCAACGGCAAATGCGCCGAAGATTCCCCCGATTTTAGAGGCGGAAAAACCAATTTGCGCACCGTGAATAGGGATGACAAAGTTCTGCAAATCCCAACACATGGAAATGATTCCAGTGACGATCAATACATCTCGTAAATCAGTGAATCGCAAGAGTTGGAATGGGTTATTCCCTTTTCTGAGTTTACTTGGAGGACTATTTTTATGTTTCGGTTTCTGTCCGAAACATAAAAAGATGAGTGCAACGATGCTTGATATTATCGGTATCAAGAACGCTGGACGATGCGACACAGCGTCGATGATGATGCCGGACAGAATGGGACCAACGAACCCTGATACAGATACACCCATGGCGAACCAGGAGAAAACGGTCGACCGATCTTCTGGTTTGCTTGATTCTCCAAGATGTTGTTGCATCGATAAAATCGACAGGGTGAAACCAGTTCCAACGAGTGTTGCGCTGACTAATAACGGAGCTAAATCAGCAGTCTGATACGAGAACATGAGTGGAAAGAGAGCGCCAACGATTAAGAGAATAATTCCAGTTATCGTTGGGGATAAGGGTCCTGATTGGTCGATCCAGCGTCCGATTCGAACTGAGATCAGCATCGGTATTAAGGAGAAAAGGGAGAGTATTGTGCCGATTGTGAACGTAGAGGCATCTTTATCAATTGCATATAAAGATGTTGTAAATCGCGTCGAAATGAATGCCAGGTGAGTTAGGACTCCAATCGATATGAATCTTATTGTTTGGAACAAAATATGTTTTTTTCTGTAGTTTTCGCGATCCGGATTTTTACGTTTGATACGAATGAAGATTGCCCAGAGGATACGGGAGTTATGCGTATTGCATTGTTGCCAATCACTGAGTCTGATTGAGTAATCTGATTAAGGCCTTGCCATCCGGAGCGAGACCACAAAACACCACGTGGTATCTCTTCCGACAGTTTGACGCTTGTTGTGAATTCTCCGAGTTCGTTATAGATGACGACGACATCCGCATCGTCCACGCCAAGAGATGTTGCGTCCTCTCTATTCATGGTAATCACGGGTTGTTGATCGTGTTGTTTCATTGAAGGAATTGCGCGTCCGTGGTTATAGAACGCATGAAAGTGATCCATTGTTCTCCCAAACGTTAGCGTGTAAGACTGCTCGTTTATGGCATCATGTGGCTGAGTCGGTAGGTTAGAGATTGGAATTGGCGCCAGGTTATGCTCCTCTGCGCGACGTGACCAGAGTTCTAATTTTTGGGTCGGTGTATCGAAAACGAATTCTGGATGAGAGGTAGTTCCGACCTTCAACTCGCCGTGCCCACCATTTTTTCTCAGCTCTTCAATATTGAGCGAATTATCGGAAATTTCACGTATTGCGTGATCAACCAGTGTTTCCGCGTTGTGCCAAATATTAAAGTCGGTCAAGTCGAGTCTGCTGGATAATTCTGAAAGAATGTCGTACACGGACTTAGCCTCGCCGATCGGCTTTTGTATTTGTTCCATTAGGTGCAAGTGGTTTTCCGTGCGTTTGCAACCGATCTCTTCCAACCACGTTGTCGAGGGAAGTAATAGATGTGCGTATTCCTTTGATGTCTCGTTAGTGAATAAGTCGTGACAGACAATGAGTGGTAAGTTTCTCAATCCTTTTTTAAGCTCGTTAGTGTTTGCGAATGAAGATGCGATGTTTGATCCGAAAAGAAACAGCGAGTCTATTTCTTTATCGTTTAATTTTTGAAGAAAGTTGGCCATTTGAAGAGTGGCCTCACTTGAGCCTTCATATTTCTTCCGGGCAGAAATATCTAAAAATCTCGAACCATGAGGCCAACCGCCATGTCGCGGACCGAGACCTGCACCAGGCCTGCCTACTTGACCAGTCAGAGCGGGTAAGGATGAGATGGCGCGTGACGCATTCCACCCATTACTCCCCTTATGCATTGAGCTTCCGCCAAGCATAATGCAGCTTGAACCAGCTGATGCATATTGTCTCGCTAATGATTGAATTTGGCTCGTTGTTATCCCGGTATTTGATGCGATATCGTCAAGATCACACTCCACCAAATAATTTTTCAATTGATCGAATCCAATGGTGTGTTTTTGGATGAATTGTTCATTAATTAGATTCTCCTCCACGATGACGCACATTAATCCGACTGCGAGTGCGGCATCAGTTCCGGGACGTATGACATAGTTTTCATCACATTTTTTAGTTGTCTGATTTCCTCTGACATCAATCGAGATTAATGTTGCACCGCGTTTTTTCGCGGCGAGCACATGCTGGGCAGTCAGCGGTTGACTTGAGAAATCTGCGCCCCACATAATGATGAGGTCTGAGTGATTGGCGAGTTCAATTCCTGATGTTGTTTCGGTCAGTCCAGTGAGATGTAGTCCAAATGCGCCGAGCCCCCAGCAAATGATGGAGGGATCCCAGAATAATGCGCCACATTGATTGGCGAACCGATTGATCAGTTGGGGGTATATGCGGGTACCATAGTTGTTCGACATTGCTCCATGACCGGCCCATAGGGCAGCACGTCTCGGATTTTTGAGGCCTTGATACATGAGATCAAACGCATCTGCCCAAGGAATTCTCGAAAACTCATCGTGGATGCTTTCGCGATAAAGCGGGTGTAGGACCCTCTGCGGACTGTGCGGAATTTCCGCGCTCGCTTTCCCTCGGCCACATATGAATCCTTTACTACACGGATTTTTCTCATCGCCCGTGACAGATACAACTCGATTGTTTTCAATATTGACCTCGACCCCACAAAGAGTCGGATGACAATTCATCGGGCACATGGTACGAAATGTCGTCATGGTTGGGTGAGAGGACGCCCCCTTATTTTTCTGCTGTCATGCCGGCGGATAGCATTTGAATGAATCCTCCTTCGATCACGGGGATTGCTTTATACCCAAGGTGATTCATATATTTCGATGCTGCGATCGCGCGTCCGCCGGATGCGCAGTAAACAATAACAGGCGAATTCTTGTCAGTAATAACACTCTCGAGATCAGCCTTAAATCGTTTCAAAGGCAAGTGTTTCGCGCCTTTGATATGACCATTAAGCCACTCCTTGTCTGTTCTGACATCGAGGAATATTGTGGTAGCCGTATCGAACTCACTGGCCTCATTTGGTTTCAGGCTGATCCGATCGTTCAACGCGTATTCCTGTGCGTTGGAAATTGTGAATGTAAACATCAAAGCAAGAGATAAAAAAAGATACTTGAAAGTTTTCCTCGTCGACCTATGTTGCATTCGATGTCTATTCATGTGATTGGGTCCTGAGTCCGCCATAAGTATTCCACGTCGTAGCTACCAGCCAACCACAATCGACGGGAAGGTTAACCCCAGTGATTGCTGCCGCATCGTCGCTGATAAGAAATGCTGCCGCTGTTCCGATTTCTTCCGCATTGACCATCCGGCCTAGCGCGTTCGACGTCAGCAAATCGATATCTCGTTCACCTGAGTCAATCGCATGTTGAAGAGCTGGAGTAACTGTGTGTCCAGGCGATATCGCGTTAACCCTAATTCCATGGGGACCCCATTCGGCAGCCAGGCACTCGGTCATCGCAACCACTGCTGCCTTCGCCGGCGCATAGGAATGAAGCGGGACAGATCTATGGGCTGTAATCGAAGCAATATTCGTAATGGTGCCGTAGCCTCGTTTGATCATGGCGCGAGAAAAAGCGAGCGAAGTTAGGTAAGTCCCGCGTTGATCCACTTGAACGATGTCGTCCCATGTCTCCATCGATAATTGTTGCGGAGGTAGCGGCTGTTGGATAATTCCCGCACAGTTGATGAGGTGCTGTACAGCGCCAAGTTCCTGCTCGATTTGATTGGCCACTCGATGCACCTGCTCATCGTTTGTGACGTCAATTTTGTAGAACGTTCCCCCGAGCTCACGAGAGACGGTTTCGCCTTGCTCATTGATATCAGCAACCACTATTTTGTATCCACGTTTGGCTAGAACTGTGGCACAGGCAGCGCCGATTCCACTGGCACCCCCAGTGACGACGACAATAGATTCGGAACTCGTAGATTTCATATGTTTGAATTTTGAAGCAATTGGAAACGAGTGTATAACGATTTTATATCTATTCGAATCGAGCGGGCTTATCTCTCTCGAGTTGTTAATTTCTATTCGGTGTTTTCAATATGAAAAAAAAGATCAAAGTGGGATGCCTTGGAGCAGGGGTACTCGGTGCCGCAATCATTGAGCGGCTCATTGCCAGTGATTTCGAGGTGCAAATGTGGAACCGAGATAGACTCAAACTTAAACCGTTAGAACTACTCGGGGGGAAGATTCTGCCGAACCCGAAATCAGTTGCTGAATGCGCTGACGTTGTCATTATTTGTGTGACAGATCACGTGGCGGTTAAAGAGCTATTGTATGGCGACGATGGACTATTCGCTGCCAATCAAATCATTCCCGATGTGATTATTGATATGTCCACTTGTGATGTGAATGAAACAAAGCGTATTGCAGATGACGTGAGAACTAAGCATGGCATTCTGTGGCTTGATGCGCCGATTTCTGGCGGTGCTCCGGCTGCTCGAGAGGGACGTATGACCATCATGGTCGGCGGAGATCAGGCAGCGTTTGAGTCTGTTGCACCGATTTGGTCGAGTTTGGGTGGGCAGGTCACGCGGATGGGCGACTCTGGTTCTGGTCAAGCCACCAAAATGATCAATCAGTTATTGGTATCGAGCGGCTTGGTCATTCTGGCAGAGGCATGCGCATTGGCGGAAACTTTGGGTATTGACGTCGTAAAAATTCCAAGTGCTCTTACAAGGTGGGCGTGCTGATTCGTATCAGCTTCAGGAAATGTTTCCTAAAATGGCCCGATCGGAGCACACAATTACTGCGACCGCGAATATCATGCTAAAGGACCTCTCGATGATTGCGAACTTATTTCAAGAAAATGGTCTCGATCTTTCGATGGTCCGTGAAACCAAGCGTGCGTTTAGCGCTCTAAAAGATCGCGGTTGGGGAGATCGAGATACGAGCGAACTCATCAATCTCTATCGATGAGTTCGATGTCTTCATTCGGTTTTACTTCATCACGGGCATTGTAAATTCTGCTCCTTGTCTAATGCCAGTAGGCCAGCGCGTGGTGATGGTTTTTAAATGAGTATAAAACCGAACTCCCTCTGGGCCGTATGCGTAGTGGTCACCAAATAGCGATCGTTTCCAGCCACCAAAGCTGTGGAACGCCATAGGGACCGGTATGGGAACATTAATGCCGATCATGCCGACTTCGATTCGCGATGAAAATTCTCTCGCGGAGTCTCCGTCTCTCGTAAATAGTGAAACTCCGTTTCCAAATTCATGAGCATTAATCAGGTCGACTGCGGCGGTGAAGTCAGGCACACGAACAATAGAGAGCACTGGCCCAAAAATTTCTTCCTTGTAAATCGTCATGTCAGGTTTAACATGGTCAAAAAGACAGCCGCCAATAAAGAATCCCTCTTGATGATCCTCCACTGACACGTTCCTACCATCCACGATTAGTTCTGCTCCGCCGGCGACTCCTAAATCGACGTAACTTCGAACTTTATCCAAATGTGCGGCTGAAACTAGCGGCCCCATGTCCGGTTCGTTAACTAAGCCGTTCCCCACCTTTAAGGCTTTGACTCGGTCTGATAGCTTTTCGACGAGTTTGTCGCCAATATCTCCTACCGCGACACCCACAGATATTGCCATACAGCGTTCACCCGCAGACCCGTACGCAGCGCCAATTAGTGCGTCGACTGCTTGATCGATATCCGCATCTGGCATGACGACGAGATGATTTTTTGCACCCCCCAAAGCTTGGACACGCTTACCGTGCTGACTTCCTTTTTGGTAGACGTACTCAGCAATGGGTGTGGAGCCTACAAAGCTCACGGCACTGACCCTAGGGTCAGTCAACAGCGTGTCAACCGAGACCTTATCACCTTGAATCACGTTAAACACACCATCTGGAAGCCCTGCCTCTTTCAGTAGTTCTGCCATGAATATGCTGGCTGAGGGATCTTTCTCTGATGGCTTCAGTACAAACGTGTTTCCACAGGCAATAGCCATCGGATACATCCACATGGGAACCATGCATGGAAAATTAAATGGTGTGATGCCTGCACAAACGCCGATGGGTTGTCGCATTGAGTGACTGTCGATTCCCGTGCCCACCTGCTCCGTGAATTCACCCTTAAGTAACTGTGGTATGCCACAAGCAAACTCGACGACCTCTAGGCCCCGCGCTATTTCACCCTTAGCATCGGAAAATACTTTGCCGTGTTCTCTAGTGATGATCTCTGCAAGCTCGTCGGTCCGTTGTTCAATCAATTCTTTAAATTTGAACATCACTCGCGCTCGCTTAAGGGGAGGGGTCTTCGACCAAGAGGTAAGCGCATTTTTCGCTGCCTCAATCGCCAGAGATGTTTCTTCTTCAGTTGCGAACGCTACTTTTGCGCTGATTTCGCCGGTAGCAGGATTGAAAACATCCCCGTTGTTCTTTCCCGAGCCGTTAACTTGTTGCCCATTGATGTAGTGTGGGATTATTTTCATTCTTTCTCCTGATTATCACTGCATTTCTTTTGAATTGGTACTCGAGTTTAGCGTTTACGCCACGTTTTTACAGATTGTTTTGGATGCGCGCTGCCCGAACGCTCTTGATTTAATCGTCTAGCGGGTAAATTGGACGACGTATGTGTTTGTAGTTAAACATCGTCCAATCTGATGACCCTACGCCTACTCCAGCGCAGTACACGCTGTGTTTCGCGATGGGAAGAAATACGGGACGGAAATACATTCTTGATTTCAACAGTAAATATTTTTTCTTCGTGGGATCGATGCCAACACTGGTGAATACTCCTGTGTCCCAGGGCTCCTGAAGTTTTTCTGTGACTACGATTTCCGCATCCCCAATATCAAATAGAACTGAACGACCCATTGACGCTCGAACCCCTGTAAATTGTGGTCCCGTGATTGTGTACTCACCATCAGTGATGTTTTTGACCGTGCCAGTCAATTCAAGTGGTTCGCCAACATGATTGATCGCGGGTAGGTCAGTTTTTCCTCCAATCATGACTGTCAGCTTGGCACCGATGCCGGCAGTGATCAGCGTATCGACTGCCTCGGGATCTCTGATTGGCCCAACTCCAATGTTGGTGAGTCCTTGTTTGAGTGCTTCGCGTAACGTCGTCATCGTGTCTTGACTTGCCCCGGTCGCACAGTTATCTGGGTGGTCAAGTAGCAAAATCGGACCATCCGCGAGAGTTTTAGCATGCGCGATAGATTCTTCTAGTGGTGCGTCGATCCAAATGAACTCTTCCTTACGTGAGAGCGCTGTATCCAAGATGGCGCGACATTCTGATTGTCCGAGCGCATCACTGTGATTGGAGATCACGATGACACTCATTCCAGCCTCAGGGATATCAGCCATGGGAAATCCGCCAAAAGCAGAGCTCGCTAATATGCCTTCTTTCGCCTCCGCGGATGCCGCTCGATCGGCATACACTTTCATGGCTCCTTCCGACGTATTCATTTTTAGCGTTTGTGCAAGCACCGGGATGTTATCCCAGTGTAGCTTTGGCGATATTTCACCACGGTACATTTTTACAAGGAGTTCTCCAGCTAACTTTCCGGTTTCGTACATGTCTATATGCGGGTATGTTTTGTAACCCACGATGATGTCAGCATTATCGACCATCTTTCGCGTGACATTGGCATGAAGGTCGAGGGAAACTGCGATGGGAGTGTCAGGAGCAGCCAGTCTTACTTTTTCCAAAAGCGTACCCTCTCCATCGAGAGTGCGATCCATGACCACCATCGCACCGTGAAGATCCAACATGATCATGTCACACCCAGATTTCACACTATCGATGATTAGATTGCAGAAACGGTCATACGCGTTACCGTCGACTGGGCCGCTGGGGTATGCAAAGCCGGCTACAGGAGTGATGACGTCCGCACCAAGCTCGTCAGCAATATCGATGAAAGCGCCAATAGGCGTTTTCGTTCCCTTCATCGCGTCATAAGCGTCTTGCCCAACGTAGGGCCCATTGGGTCCAAATGACTCCCACGGAGTTAACACCGGAGAAAACGTATTTGTTTCATGCTCCATCTGTGCGATGAGCACTTTGATCTTTTTCATTGTTACGTCCTTCGTGTCGCCGTTTTACGAGACTGATGTAACTGCGTTACTGCGTTGAAGCCTTTAATGCAGCTCCGAGCGTGTCCACAATGTGGGTGATGTCATTCTCTGTTGCGATAAAGGGTGGGGTGAGCGCGATCGTGTCTCCCGCCGAGCGAACCAGTACTCCTCGCTCATAACAGCTCAAGAAGATATCGTACGCTCGCTTTCCTGGCTTCCCATCTACGGGGCTTAGCTCAACACCTCCCATTAATCCACAGTTGCGGATATCGATGACGTGAGGCAAGTCCGATAGAGAGTGTAATGCGGCTTCAAAGTGGGGGGCCAAGTCGCGCGCTCGGTCGAATAACCCTTCTTCTTTGTAGACATCCATCGTCGCAATTGCCGCAGCGCTCGCTAAAGGATGCCCCGAGTAAGTGTAGCCGTGAAAGAACTCAATCTGCTCTGAGGGGCCGTTCATGAAAGCCTCATAAATTTTTTCACTCAGAAGCACTCCCCCCATCGGAACGGCTCCATTTGTGACGCCTTTGGCAAACGTAATCATGTCGGGTAATACGCCAAAGGTTTGAGCTGCGAATGGGTTTCCAGTACGCCCGAAACCTGTGATGACTTCATCGAAGATTAGAAGGATCCCGTACTTGGTGCATATTTCCCGTAATTTTTGAAGATACCCTTGAGGAGGTACAAGGACACCCGTAGATCCGGCGACTGGTTCGACGATCACGGCGGCAATGTTTGACGCGTCGTGAAGTGCGACGAGTCTCTCTAAGTCTTCTGCAAGGTGAGCTCCCCATGAAGGCTGACCTTTTGAGAACGCGTTGTGCTCTAAGTTGTGAGTATGAGGGAGGTGATCTACGCCCGGTAGCAGCGCGGTACTAAACACTTTTCGGTTCGGTGTCATTCCTCCAACCGAGACGCCTCCGAATCCAACGCCATGATAACCTCGCTCTCTGCCAATGAGGCGATGCCGATGTTCTCCGTTAGCACGGTGGTATCCCAACGCAATTTTGAGCGCTGTGTCTATCGCCTCCGATCCTGAATTAGTGAAAAAAACTGTATCGAGTCCTGTGGGAGCGAGATTTGCAATCATTTCTGCTGCTTGAAATTGCGCAGGGTGAGCCATGTTGAACGCTGTGATGTAATCAAGTTGCTCTGCTTGTTTCTTGATTGCGTTAACGATCGGCTCGCGAGAATGCCCAGCATTTACACACCACAATCCTGAGATGCCATCGAGAATTTTTTGACCACTGGTGGTCTCGTAATGCATGCCATGTGCTCGATTGATCAATCGTGGTGAGGATTTAAATTGTCGGTTCGGCGTGAATGGAAGCCATAAAGGACGCGTATTAATCTCTTGATTAATTTCTTCGAGCATGACTTTATCGCTAGAGTTCATCTCTGGTCTCCTCGGATCTTAATGTCGTCAAAAACAATGCGTTACCCTGTAGGTCGAGTGATTGGTGATCACTGCTATCATGATATTGACACAGTAAATTCGATGCTGCCAAGTTTTCCCGCATGATTTGCTTGGTGTTTCAGATTGTCTTATTCTCCATCCGACATTTTTGAATATTTATTAGGAACAAGTATGGAAGTCAGTTATAGCGATGAGGAACTGTCGTTCGCCTCTGAGGTGAGAGAGTTTGTGGGCCGAGGGCTCGCAAAAGACGTGGCTCGAAAGGTGCTCGAGCATAAACGACTAGGAAAAGAGGACGTATCTCAGTGGCACAAATCGCTCTTCCAACAGGGCTGGGTGGCTCCGAGTTGGCCCAAGAAGTTCGGGGGCTGTGAATGGAGTCCTGTGTACCAACATATTTTCGATGTTGAATCCTCCGCACTAGGAGCACCGAGGCTCTCCCCGTTTGGTCTGAGTATGATTGGCCCTGTCTTGATGGCATTTGGCACCGAAGAGCAGCAGGAACGGTACCTACCTAAGATACTCTCTGGAGAGGAGTGGTGGTGCCAAGGATATTCTGAACCTGGTTCGGGTTCAGATTTGGCGTCATTGGTAACGCGCGCGGAGCGCAAGGGCGACAAGTATGTCATCAATGGACAAAAGACATGGACGACGCATGCGCAATGGGCTGACAAGATATTTTGTTTAGTTCGAACAAGCTCTGAGGAAAGGAAACAAGAGGGCATATCAATGGTTCTTTGTGATATGGATAGCCCCGGTATTGAGGTTCGCCCGATCATTACCTTGGATGGTGAGCATGAGGTCAACGAGGTGTGGTTTCAGGATGTGGAAGTTCCAGTGTCAAATTTGGTTGGTGAAGAGGGGAAGGGTTGGTCGATTGGCAAGTTCTTACTGTCGCACGAGCGCACAGGAATCGCGGGTGTTGGGGTGTCTCGACGAGAGTTGTCATACCTCAAACATCTGGCTTCACAACACACTTACTTGGGTAAACCCTTGATAGAGGATCCGGTATTTTTAGATCGCATTGTAGAGCTAGAGATTGACCTTCTTGCGCTGGAGATGACCGTATTGAGAGTTGCTTCAGTGCAATCGGCGGGTGGCGAACCGGGTCCAGAGGCCTCCATATTAAAAATTCGGGGTACCGAAATCCAGCAGCGCCTCACTGAATTACAACTCGACGTGGCTGGGCAGGCGGCCTTGCCTCACTTACCTATGGCTTGGGGGGATAACTGGATCGGAGAGACTCCCGGGGCATTGCATGCAGCTCCCCTCGCGGCCAGATATCTCAACATGCGCAAAACCTCGATTTACGGCGGGACAAATGAAATACAAAGAAACATCATCGCGCAACGAGTGTTGAGCTTATAAGCGAGTTGGCTTTATTAACGAACGGTTTTCTACGGATTGGAAAAGTATTATGCGGTTCACTTTCACCGACGAGCAGTCTCTATTTAGGGACGGATTACAAAGATTTCTCGATAAGAGTTTTTCGATCGAGACTCGGAGACAAATGGTCGCAAGCCGAGAGGCAGGCTCGGAGGAGTTGTGGGCGGGACTTGCCGCTTTGGGGGCGCTTGGAGTCCCTATTTCCGAAGACAGTGGCGGATACGGAGGCTCGGGTATAGAGGCGATGATTATCATGCAAGAGCTTGGGAAAGCGCTTGTGTTCGAACCATATCTGTCATCGGTTGTGATTAGCGCAGGTCTTGTGGATTTGTGTGGCTCACATTTTCAAAAAAACATCTTGATTCCTGAGATCGTGAAAGGCGAGCGAACGCTCGCTCTCGCACACACGGAAGAACTTGGATCAGAGGGCAGTGAGACACTCACCACGACTGCCGTTCAGTCCGGCACTAAGTGGGTTTTAAATGGCAGTAAAAAAATGATTCTTGGCGGGGCGACGGCTGACCGTTTCCTCATTTCTGCCCGCACCACTCAGGGAGACATGGATGGCGTGACGCTATTTATTGTCGAGTCTATGGAAGAGAGCATTGCGGGTAAAGCATATCCACTCGTTGATGGCAGTCGAGTACTCGATATCAAATTCAAGGATCTCGAGGTCGGGCCTGAGTCTGTGCTCGGTGTCATCAATCAAGCTCAGCCGGTCATCGACTGTGTGCATGATAGAGCGACTGCTGCGCTTTGTGCAGAGGCCTTGGGTCTCATGGAAGTGATACATGAAATGACCCTCGAATATATTCGCACAAGGCGGCAATTCGGAACCGCGTTGTCTCAGTTTCAGGTCCTGCAGCACAAAGCCGTTGATATGTTTATTAATATCGAGGAAGTTAGATCACTGGTCATTAATGCGGCGGATAAAGGATGGTCAACCGATACTTACGAGCGTGTTCGCGCTGTGTCAGCAGCTAAGGCTTTAACGAATCGGGCCAGTCGCTTTGTCTCTCAACAGGCAATACAACTACATGGCGGCATGGGAATGACACAGGAGTTGCCTCTTAGCGATTACGTCAGACGATTGCTGGTTATCGAGTCATTATTCGGCAGCGAGCGGTTTAACCGAAGCCGTTTCGCATCGAACACCGGTAGTGAACAGCCGTTGGCGGTGCTCGATTCTCCCAAAAAGCGCTGGAAACAAATTTAGTCACAAAAACTGGAGTGTGAATCATGTACGACAGGATCGGCGTCGTTGGTGCAGGTCTAATGGGATCCGAGATCGCATTGGTTTTTGCGTTATCCGGGCGTAGGGTTAGGCTCAACGATACAAGTGAAGAGTTGATTTCTCAGGCGATGAAGCGGCTTGAGGGGGTGCTTCAAAAAGGCATCGATAGAGGTTTTTACGAGCCAGACGTTATTGAAAGAACAATGCCGTTAATCACTCCATGTTATTCGTTGACCGATTTCGCTGACAGTGACTTGGTGGTCGAGGCGGTTTTTGAGAACGAAAACGTCAAAGGAGAAATTTTTTCTCAGTTGGATACGATCGCGGCAACCGATTGTGTTTTCGCGAGTAATACCTCGAGTATATCGATCACGGCATTGGCGTCGAAAGTCAGTGAAAAGCGTCGTGAGTGTTTTATAGGGACTCATTTTTTTTCTCCGGTTTCTCGCATGAAATTAGTCGAGGTGATTCCCGGATTAGACACTACTTCGGAAATTGTTGAGTCTGTGAGTCAATTGTGCAAGCAGATTGGTAAAACGCCGATCACAGTAAAAGATGTTGTTGGGTTTGCGGTCAATCGTTTGTTGCATGCCATGATGATTGAGGCGATGCGCTTGGTCGAGGAGGGTGTTGCGACTCCTGAGGATATTGACGTGGCCTGTCGCCTTGGCCTTGGACATCCGATTGGTCCCTTCCAACTCATGGATGCGACGCAAATCAGTTTGTCTCTTCAGGTCGAAGAGATCCTACACGAGGCCTATGGAGATCGTTTTAAGCCTAGGCCTATCATGAAGCAAATGGTGGGTGCAGGCTATAACGGTAAAAAGTCAGGCCGCGGTTGGTATAAGAGTTAAGTGTAAAAAAGAGGTCGAGTCTATGAGCCACGAGCCTGATATTTTTTGGGAGGATTTCAATCTTGATTCCAGAGTCAGCATGGGAACAGTGAGTGTTGATCGGGATGAGGTGATTGAATTTGCGACGCGCTATGATCCACAACCTTTTCATGTTGACCCTGAGGCAGCCAAAGAATCAATCTACGGCGGCATCATCGCGAGCGGTTGGCATACGTGTTCGATGGTCATGAGACTGATGTGCGATTCGTATTTGCTGAATTCCTCTAGTTTGGGGTCTCCTGGAATAGAAAACGTCCGTTGGCTTCTTCCCGTTTTTCCTGGAGACAAGTTGACAGCGTACAGGACGGTGACAGAAAAACGAGCATCAAAAACGCGACCGGATCGGGGTATCGTCAAAACATTTTGGGAGGTTGAGAACCAAGATTCTAAAATTGTGATGACGATGACCGGAGTAAATTTTTTTCGAAAAAGAGATCAATCGTTATGAGCGCTCAGATCGACCATTTTGGACACAAGGTCCACGTCTTGTTAAAGCGAGAGGACTTAGATCATGAGCGACTCCAGGGCAAGGTTGCAATTGTTCTCGATGTGCTTTTTGCAACAACGACTATCATCCACGCATTAGAATCTGGGGCGCAATCGGTCATTCCGACGATTGATGAGACCTCTGCGCGTCGGGCCGCTGCTCAACTTGATAAAGAGGTCATTCTCGCGGGCGAACTATATGCGGAAACGCTGCCTGGATTTGCTCACCCTGCTCCACTTGAATTGGCCAAAGAAAAGTTATCCAAGAAAGACGTGATTTACTCAACGACCAACGGCACAGTTGCGTTGAACCAAGCGAGAGGCGTGGATGAGATTTTCGTTGGTGCGCTCATCAACGCAGAGGCGGTCGTGGAACATGTGATCCAGTCTTATCCTGAGAAAACCATATTGATTGTTTGTTCAGGCTCGATGGGAAACCCCAACTTGGAGGACACTTGCGGTGCTGGGTATTTCGTTGACTTAATCCACAAAAAGCTTGGTCATCAATCTGATGGGTTTTACTCAGACACCGCTTGTATGGCACAGGCTATTTTTAAATCTGAACCATCTGAGACCCTGCTGCTCAAATCTCGGGTGGGACGAATGATGATTTCTAGACAGATGGAGCACGAGGTTCAGTTTGCAGCTCAACTTAGCTCGCACGGCTCGGTCCCGATCTACAGGAACGACGTCATCACCGTCATTTGACCGCTATGGTGTGTTTGATGAATATGGGAGAAGCTTGAGTGCGCGGAGTCTGTTTCGTTTTGTTTTATTCTTTGACGTCGATATCGTTTGCTGCGATTAATTGCAGCAACCCCTCCACAGGCGTGGAGCGTTTGATATGCACGAGCAGCCGAGCGTCAGTTGCTCACGAGGACATGGCGCTTTCTTACAATCTCGCGATGAGGCGAGGTGTCGATATCAACGAACTTCAGCGATCGCAGATCGACTGGTATGACAACGTGCTCAATCAGTGCAACGATGTGTCTTGTGTTGTTGACGCGATGACTAATCGCAGCGCTGATATTGAGAACATGGATGGGCTGTCAAAATGACTGGCCAGAGAGTTCAAGACTCTTTGAGATGTCGATAGGCGCAGTTAGGTCTTGGCCTGCCATCAGCTCTTTCACCAAACTCTTTAGGGTCTCTTGAATTTGAGTTGTGACCTGGGCCCCTGGTGAGCGAGCCTTTGAACATTGGATTGCGCCGCGCATTCTGAGTAATTCTTTTCTGATCGCCACTCCAGGTTGTTGTTCGTAAACGATGAGGGGTAAAAAGTGTTTGTACACAGCGTCGACTCGCTGCCAATTAGCGGCTTTAGCCGAGGCGACCAGTTCTTTGAGTACCTCTGGAAAAGCAAATCCTGTATTAAATCCGTCAGACCCCGAACGCAGGTCGAATTTGGCGTATAGGGCGCCTAAGCCTGTCATCACGTTGATTTGAGGGTGAGTTTCTTTTAGTTTGGCTACTTTTGGGGCTGTCGGTACTGACTCCATTTTGATGCCAACGAACCCGTCTATTTCATCGATGAGTCGAGAGATCAGTTCACTTGACATGTGCACCCCTGTCGAAGCGGGATGATCTTGAAGAATAATGGGTAGAGCGCTTTCATTTTTGATCATCTTAAAATGCTGAACGATTCTCTCATCTGATGGGGTCGGCTCGGCATGCGGCGTAATCATCACGGCACTGGCGTTATTTTTCCTCGCAATCTCATTGTGCTCGATGACTGCTTTTGTCCCAGCGGCGCTTGTACCGACAATCACAGGTAGGTTTCCAGCTGCGTCTACGGCTTCACTGATGACGATTTCACGCTCTCTGTCTGTGAGCCTATTTGCCTCGCCGAGTACACCAAGTATGGTGACTCCGTTGACACCAATCTTTTTCATGAGTGTGACCGTCGATCGGAGTGATGCGACATCGATTGTTTCGTCTGACTTGAATGGTGTGACGAGGATTGGAATTACTCCGTTAAATTTCAACTCTGTCATGATCTCCGAACGGTTATGATGATAAGAAACGGTTAAGTGTAACGACTAGGGGATTAGTATGGAATTCTTACAAAATAAACTAAAACAGGCGCTTTCTCGTGGCGATCAACAGATCGGTTGTTGGTTAAGTACGGGAGGTGCGCTGGTGACGGAGATCTGCGCTTCATCAGGGTTTGATTGGGTTTTGATTGATATGGAGCATGCTCCCAATGACGTCACCCAGGTGTTGTCTTTGATACACGCGGCTTCAGCTTACCCGAGCTCAATTGCGGTACGCGCGCCTTGGAATGATGCGGTCATGTTGAAGCGTTTGCTTGATATGGGAGTGCAGACACTGATGGTTCCCAATGTGAAAAATAAAACTGAGGCGGAAGCTGCGGTGGCGGCAGTGCGTTACCCACCCAGAGGAATCCGTGGTGTGTCGGGTAACTCTAGGTCTAACCGATTTGGACGAATCGGTGATTATTTCGAACATGCGGACGAGAATATTTGTTTGATTGTGCAGATTGAGACTGCAGAGGGACAGAAGAACGCAGAGGAAATCGCAGCTGTAGACGGTGTTGATTGTGTGTTCGTCGGCCCCGCGGACTTAGCGGCAGATTTTGGTTATTTGGGGAGGCACACGGAGGAGCAACCTCAGCTGGAGATGCAAAAAGTGATTGAGCGCGCAACTGCCTCTGGGTGTGCCGCTGGCATTCTGGCTTTTAACGAAAAAGAGGCAAAAAAATGGCTAGAGCTTGGTGCGAACTTTGTCGCAGTCACTGGCGATGCATTTTTACTCTCGCGAGGTATGGAATCTGTGGTGAAGTCGTTTCGAGGTGAGGTATGAAATCGATATCGGTGGCTAAGCCCGGAGATTTGGTTGACATGATTGGTCCCGAGATTGCGGTTAGTGAATGGATCCACGTGACCCAGGATATGGTTGACATGTTCGCTGATGCCACGAGTGATCACCAGTGGATTCATGTTGATGTGGAAAGGGCAGAGTCAGAGACGGAGTTCCAGTCTACGATCGCGCACGGTTTTTTGACGCTTTCGTTGTTATCAAAATTTCTCAACGATACAATCGACCTCGGAAAATCTGAGATGGGCATTAATTACGGACTTAATCGCGTTCGATTTACTTCGCCTGTCAAAACGGGAGATCGGGTGCGAGCTCGATTTGATTTAATAAAAGTCGACAATCTTGAGGGTGGGGTACAGCTTGAGTGGAACGTTTGCGTCGAGATTGATGGGCAGGATAAGCCCGCGTTAATTGCAGAATGGCTAACGCGTCGATACGGGTAATCGATTAGTAAATACATCAAAAAATGTCCGATTTAGAACTGAGACAACTCAAAGAATCGATACAAAAACTAAGAGGTGAGCTCGAGGAGCGAGCAGCCATCACTGATCGTGAGGTTCAAAAAGAGCGAGCGCGATCAGCCGAGGAAATTCAACAATTGAGGGCGCAAATTCAATCAGTCAGAGATTCGATGGAGAGTCAAAAACACGAATATGAGGCGACAATGCAGCAGGCCCGGACTGCGCTCGAGAACGAAAATAGGCAGGTTAAGCAAACGGCATCCGAACTTCGTGATGAGCTTGAGAGAGCCAATCACGAAGCAATTAAGTCGATGGAGAATGCTGAACAGCGTTTCAACCAGGAGCGGCGCTCACTGCAAGAACAAGTTCAGCGATTACGAGAGCAATTGGAGTCCAAGTGATGGGTGACGACAAGATGGTAGTTCAAGCTCGACGAAAACGTAAGGGCACGAAGGACGAACGACTAAAGCGATCGCAAATATTACTGGAGGTCACGAGGCGGTGCGCGTCACTTTCGAATATTCAAGATGTGTGGAAAGAATTGGTTTCGATGACATCGCGGGAGCTAGACTGCGACCGAGGAACATTGTTCTTGAATGACGACGAGACGAATGAGTTGTTCTCCTACGTGGCTCAAGGAGATTTGGTTCGAGAAATCAGAATCCTTAACGATAGTGGAATCGCGGGGCACGTGTTTCAATCTGGTGAAGCGAGAATCAGCGATGATCCGTACAGCGATGAACTCTTCAATCGGTCGGTCGATCAACGTACCGGTTACACCACGAGAAACATTGCTTGTGTGCCGGTTCGTACGATGTCTGGTGAGACGATCGGTGTCATGCAAAGCCTTAACAAACGCGTGGGTGAATTTAATGATGATGATCTGGAGTTGCTCGAGGAAATGACGACTCAGGCTGCAGTGGTGCTACAAGGTCTTCAGCACTATGAGCAGATCGATAAAATTCGCGAAAAAGAAAACGCATTTCTGAAGTTGATGTCGGACATCAATTCTGAATTTGAATTGTCAAGAATGCTGATGCGAGTGGTTCAGGAGATTACTGAGATGCTTGCGTCTGAGCGAGCCACGATATTTATGTATGACCAATCTACGGCCACGCTTTTTTCTCGTGTCGCAGCCGGCGGTGAAATTAACGAAATTCGTTTCCCGTCTCATCTTGGTATTGCTGGAGAGGTCTTCACGACTGGTAAAAGTATGAATATTCCATATGCATACGCCGACCTTCGGTTTAACCCAGCGTTTGATAAACAAACCGGATTTTTTACCCGATCCATTTTGTGTGTGCCAATCATCAACACGGACAACAATGTGATTGGGGTGACGCAAGTCCTCAATAAGAAGGGTGGGACGTTTTCGGATGAAGATGAACAGAGATTAAAAGCATTTACGGCGCAAATTTCGATCAGTTTGCAAAACTCAAAGTTGTTTGACGACGTGCAGAGAATCAAAAATTACAACGAGAGCATGCTGCAGAGCATGTCCAATGGTGTCATCACGATGGATCCAAAGGGCTTGGTTGTGACGTGTAATTCGGCGGCTTTAAGGATATGGGAGCTCAACGAAACGGATATCGTCGGCCATAATGTGGCGGATCTCGTTGGTCCCGATGGTCAATGGGTGATTGAGCAAATTGAAAAAGCCAAAGCGGAAGAGAGCACTCAAACGATTGCCGATACTGCGTTAACGTTGAATGAGACAGAAAAAACTGTGAATTTGACGTTTATGCCTCTGATCGCTGCAGAGGAGGACAAGGAGCTGGGTTCGATGATGGTGTTTGAGGACATCAGTAGCGAGAAAAGAATGAAGTCGACAATGTCTCGTTACATGGACCCGGTCATCGCAGCTCAAATGTTAGAGGGTGATGCGCACGAAGTACTCGGCGGGATCAATGCAGAGGCTACCGTGATGTTTACTGATGTCCGCGGTTTTACAACCATTACCGAGGAATACGGTGCTCAAGGAACCGTGTCGTTTTTAAATGATTATTTCTCGTTGATGGTGGACTGCATCACCAAAGAAGGAGGCATGCTTGATAAGTTCATCGGTGATGCGATCATGGCATGTTTTGGATTGCCCATGTCACACGAGGACGATCCGGACAGAGCCGTGCGCGCGTCAATAGAGATGATTAAAACCTTATGGCGTTGGAATCAAGATCGATTGTCGAAGGGGTTGAAAGTTGTTGATATGGGAATCGGTCTTAATACTGATACGGTTGTATCGGGAAATATCGGTTCCCCAAAAAGAATGGATTACACGTTGATTGGAGATGGGGTGAACCTTGCCGCTCGCCTCGAGAGCGCGTGCAAGTCCTACTTCGCTCGAATTCTGGTTAGCGAATCAACGGTCCAGAAATTGAAGGGAACGTATCGATTAAGAGCCGTTGACTTGGTTGTCGTAAAGGGGAAGACGCAGCCTGTCAAAGTGTTTGAAATTTTGGACTACCACGATGAGGATTCTTTCCCTAATTTAATGGATGTGGTCAACCACTTCAATGACGGCATGAACGCATATCAAGCAGCGAATTGGGACAAGGCAATTGAGCGATTTAACCAGTGTTTGAAATTTAACCCAGAGGACCATCTTTCTCAAAGCTACGTTGAACGTTGCGAGGCATTGAAGGCAGATCCTCCGAAGGGCGAGTGGGATGGCGTATGGGTCATGAAAACGAAATAGCGGACAAATTTAATTTTTTTCAGTCCTTGCGTGTTCGATGGGCGGAGGTTGATGCCCAGGGTATTGTGTTTAATCCTCACTATTTGATGTATGCAGATATTGGTGTGACGGAATATTACCGAGCGATTGGTATGCCGTATCCGGATGCTTTCGATACTGAAAAAGCTGATCTCTACACGAAGAAAACGCAGATCGAATATCACGCGCCTGCTCGTTACGATGATGAGCTTCGAATCTATGTTCGAGTGTCTCGACTAGGGCGCAGCAGTTTTGATTTCGACATCAAAATCGTAAACGACCAAACGCTGCTCGCATCAATCCAAATAACCTATGTCAATGCAAATTTGGAGCAAGGGACTTCTGTGCCAATTGATGCAGGATTTAAAGCTGCCTGTAAGAGATTTGAGAAGGTGTCTCCAGAGTAATGGCGTTTATCGAGTGTACAATGATCATGTTGTCAGTGAAGGATGCTGAAAAGTTATCGGTTATATGACCGTGTTAACCAGAGAGTGTGGAAACAATGGATTTTGAATATTCACAAAAAGTGAAAGATCTGCAGTCGAGGATAGGTGAGTTCATGGATGAACACATTTATCCCAACGAAAATATCTTTTTCGAGCAAATTGAGAACAATCGCAAAAACGGTAACGCTTGGATTCCAACAGAGGTTGTTGAAGAGAAAAAGATTCAAGCAAGAGAGGCAGGCCTTTGGAATTTATGGAGGCCACAATCGCACGGTGGCACGCTGAGTAATCTCGAATATGCGCCGCTTTGTGAGGTCATGGGGCGAGTTTTCTGGGCGCCTGAAGTGTTTAATTGCTCTGCTCCCGACACCGGCAACATGGAGACCATATTAAGATACGGAACGGAAGAGCAGCAAAATACGTGGGCAGAGCCGCTTTTAAACGGAGAGATACGATCTGCGTTTTTGATGACGGAGCCCGCCGTGGCCTCGTCAGATGCAACGAATATTCAGTGTCGCATCGAGCGAGTGGGCGATGAGTACGTCATCAATGGCCGAAAGTGGTGGTCCTCCGGAGCGGGCGATCCTCGCTGCAAAGTGTTGATCGTGATGGGTAAGACAGATCCGGACGGCGCTGATCGTCACAAGCAGCAGTCGATGATTCTGGTTCCTTCAGACACGCCTGGCGTTAAGGTTGAGCGACCACTGACTGTGTTTGGCTATGACGACGCGCCCCACGGACATATGGAAGTCTCACTCACTGACGTTCGAGTTCCAGCGTCCAACATATTGCTCGGTGAGGGGCGGGGATTTGAGATTGCCCAAGGACGACTCGGGCCTGGCCGAATCCATCACTGTATGCGGATCATTGGGCAGGCAGAGCGCGCACTTGAATTCATGATTAATCGTTTGAATTCCCGAGTAGCATTCGGTAAGCCTGTGTCGCAACAATCCGTTTGGCATGAGCGAATCGCGGAGTCAAGAATCATGATTGATCAAGCCAGGTTATTGACGTTGAAAGCAGCCCACATGATGGACACCGTCGGAAACAAAGAAGCAAAAATGGAGATTGGAATGATCAAGGTCATTGCTCCTAACATGGCTCAACAAATTATCGACTGGGCGATTCAAGCTCACGGTGGGGGCGGCGTTTGTCAGGATTTCCCTCTGGCTTGGATGTACGCTTGGAATCGATCGCTCAGATTGGCAGATGGACCCGATGAAGTGCATCGAGCGCAAGTAGCTCGACTCGAGCTGAAGAAATATGGTTGATCAAATGTCGATCTGCCAGGGTTCCTGAATGAAATGGCGAGAGTGTAAAACGGAGAGGACAAAACCTCTCCGTTTTTTTGTGTGTACCTGGTGATCAGACCCAGTTTTATTCAAACGCTCTGTGCGAGTCTCATTTGCCTTTCACCCGAGGGCAGGCGGTTGAGGGGATAAACTCATTGTCGCGACGCATCCTAGGAAAATATTGACTAATGCGCATAAATGATGCGGCGCAAAAGTTCGAGGATAGCAAGTTACCTCATCGATATTTCATAGCGTGAAAATGGGCAATCGAACCTAGCGTTAACGAACCGGAAATTTAGTGCAACAAATGGTTTTCGACGCTCTAAAAAACTGGGCAATAACTTGCGTGTAGCGCTTGATCGAGTGAATAAGATGCTGTATTTTCCATACGGTAACCAATAGATTTAGTTACATCCCTAATATATTCAAAGCTTCGAAAGGGGGAGTTTGAAATGAAAGTTAGTTTTAAAGTAAATGGTAAAAGCGAGACAGTTGAAGTCTCTGCAGATACACCATTGCTTTGGGTACTCCGCGACACGCTCGGAATGACGGGCACGAAATTCGGTTGCGGTAAGGCTCTTTGCGGTGCGTGTACCGTTCATTTGAATGGTGTTGCAGTCCGATCCTGTCAGACACAAATCGGTGCAGTTGCTGGCCAAAACGTGACAACTATCGAAGGCCTCGGTGGTGATCACAAGGTTCAGCGTGCCTGGGAAGCGCTTGACGTACCACAGTGTGGTTACTGTCAGCCAGGACAGATGATGTCTGCCTCAGCACTGCTATCCATGAACAAGAATCCTTCGGATCAGGATATCGATGCGTTCATGTCGGGCAACCTATGCCGATGTGGTACCTATCCTCGAATCCGCGCTGCAATTAAAGCTGCAGCGAAGATGTCTTAAGGGAGGAACTGAGACATGGAAAAAATAGTTAAGAATGAAGCACGTCGTGACTTCCTGAAAGTCAGTGGTTCTGCTGCTGGTGGTTTGGCTCTCGCGTTCTATTTGCCTACTGCTCGCATGGCACAGGCAGCTGACGGTGGAAGCCCTAACGCTTGGGTCAAGATCGCATCTGACAACACAGTAACTATTATGGTTGCTCGTTCAGAAATGGGTCAGGACGTTTACACTTCTATGCCTATGCTCGTTGCAGAGGAGTTGGAAGTTGATATTAATTCAGTCAAGGTTGAGTTCGCTCCACCAGCTGAGGTTTACATCAACTCTCTACTCGGTGGACAGATCACTGGTGGATCAACCTCTGTGCGTGACGGTTGGGAGAAACTAAGAAAAGCTGGTGCCTCTGCACGCATGATGCTTGTTGCAGCTGCTGCTGACAACTGGGGTGTTGATGCTAGCCAGTGTAGCGCTGCTAATGGAACGATCAAGGGACCTGGCGGTAAGTCAGCGACTTATGGTTCTGTTGCTGCAAAAGCTGCAACGATGGAAGTTCCCAAGGAAGTTCCACTCAAGCCAGCTAGCCAGTTCAAGGTGGTCGGTAACACCAAGCAAAAGCGTCTAGATACTGCTGCGAAAGTACGTGGTACGGCTCAGTTTGGTATTGATACCGTCGTTCCAGGAATGAAGTTCGCTGCTGTTGCAATGGCTCCGATGATTGGCGGAAAGATCATCTCTTATGATGACACTCGCGCTAAATCAATGCCTGGCGTACACGCGATTGTCGAGTACAGCCGAGGTGTCGCAGTAGTTGCTGATTCGTACTGGACTGCTAAGAAAGCTGTCGCAACGCTTGACCCACAGTATGATGCTGGTCCTAACGCTGATTTGGACATGACAAGCCTTTGGTCAAAAATGTCAGATGCGTCAAACAGCGCGGGTGCAGTCTTCCGTGAAAGCGGGAACGCTGATGCTGGACTAGCAAATGCGGCGAAAATGATCACTGGTGAGTACAGACTTCCATTCCAGTCGCACTCTCCAATGGAGCCACAAAACACAACTGCACACGTAACTGCAGATAAGGCTGTGATTATCACACCTACTCAGTTCCAGCAGTTGATTCCTCACGTTGTCGGGGGTGCTGTTGGCCTCAAGCCAGAGCAGGTTGAAGTTCAGACAACGTTCCTTGGTGGTGGCTTCGGTCGACGTGTTGAGGTTGACTACGCAATCGACGCTGCTGAGATTTCCAAAGCAGCTGGTGGCATTCCAGTCAAGATGGTTTGGTCACGTGAGCAGGACATGATGCATGACTCTTATCGTCCAGCTGGAATTTACAAGTTCACTGCGGGTGTTGATGCGAACGGAAAGCTTCAAGCACTGAAGTTCAAGTCAACGAGTCCTTCAATTTCTTCACGCTTGTTCCCAAGTATTGTGAAGGACGGTATCGATCCATTTGCGGTTGAGGGTATCGATAACTTCCCATACATGGCAGACGCTGGTTTGAATTTCAGCTACGTCATGCATGACACTGGAGTCCAGGTTGGTTACTGGCGCGGTGTGTCACACAACTTGAATGCTGTGGCGCTTGAGTGTTTCATCGATGAGTTAGCGAAAGCTGCTGGTGCTGATCCAATTCAGTACAGAATCGATATGCTCGATATGGGTTCCACAAAGCATCAGTGGTCCGGACTCTCAGCAGGTGTGCCTGTTGGTGCCAGAATGAAGCGCGTTCTTGAAGAAGTACGCAAGAAGTCTGGCTTTGGCAAGAAAATGCCTGCAGGTAAAGGTCAGGGCGTTGCGGTTATGGAGGGTTACAACTCTGTTATCGCTATCGTTGCTGACGTTACTGTTGACTCTGGATATGACGTCACAATTGACAAGATCACCACAGTGGTCGACGGTGGAACGTTAGTTCACCCTGACCAGGCTCTTGCTCAGATCCAAGGCTCTATCAACATGGGCCAGGGTGTTGGCATGATCAGTGAGATTACTGTCAAGAATGGTGCTGTTCAGCAGGACAACTTTGACGGATACAGAGCTGTTCGTATCAACGAAACACCGAAATCCATGGATGTTCACTTCCTTAAGAGTGATAGCACTCCTGGTGGTCTCGGTGAGCCAGCAACAGCGGTTATCGTTCCAGCACTTGCTAACGCAATCCATGCTGCATGCGGTAAGCGAGTTAGAACATTCCCAGCATTGCCTGAGAACGTCGCTGCTGGTTAATCCAAGCAGGTATTCGGGTTCGGGTCGTCATGACTCGGATCCGAGAGGATTATCCATAAACCCCCAGTTTACTGGGGGTTTTTTTATGTTGTAGAAAATGAATCGATATAAAATGACGACTCATAGAATTGGTGAAATAAAAAATCGATGGATAGTGTAGATCTACAAGTACTAAAGACAAGTCTCGATTGGAGGGCATCGGGACATGATGTGATTTTGGGGACGATTGTCCAAACATGGGGCTCATCTCCTAGGCCTCCCGGAGCAATGTTGGCGATACGTGACGATGGTTTAGTTGCCGGCTCTATATCGGGAGGTTGCATCGAGGATGACATGATCAACAAGGTGCGCGATAAATCCTTGGAAGTCGATAAACCCTCCGTGGTCACTTACGGCATCAGTAAGGAGGAAGCTAATCGATTTGGTTTGCCATGTGGAGGGACCCTGCAGGTCGTGCTAGAGAAAATCAATGATGATGCGATCTTCGCTGAGCTGTTGCGTCGTGTCGAGGCGCACGAATTGGTTTGTAGAGAACTATCAATAGAATCCGGTGAAGTGACTCTCTCCTCAGGCAATTCAACTGATGACTTGCAGTATCAAGATGGAATACTCAAGTGTGTCTATGGCCCTAGGTGGAGATTAATACTCATAGGGGCCGGACAGCTGTCAACGTATGTGGCTCAGATGGCTAGGGCGCTCGACTATCATGTGATTGTTTGTGACCCTCGAGAGGAATACGCCGAAACATGGTCCGTGCCGGGAACAATCCTTTCGCGAGAGATGCCCGATGACCTTGTGGTTTCTCTTCAATTAGACGCTCACTCAGCACTGGTTGCGGTCACTCACGATCCCAAGCTCGATGATTTAGCGTTACTTGAAGGGCTGAAGTCACCGGCATTTTATGTTGGGGCTTTGGGTTCGAGGCTCAACAGCCAAAACAGACGAGAGCGTTTGAAATTGTTTGACCTCACAGAGGAGGAAATCGACCGACTCCACGGCCCAGTTGGATTGCGTATTGGAAGCAAGACGCCACCTGAAATAGCTGTGTCGATTATGGCTGAAATCACCGCAGTAAGAAACGGTGTGTCGCTTGATACGATTGGGCTTCCGACTGGAAAAGAGTATAGTACGGACGCGACGAACACGGTGTGTTCGATTTAAAACGCGTTTTGATTTAGGTTGGTAAGGGGAATTCAATGAGGTTAGAAAAAAAAGTGGCAATAGTCACTGGTGGAGGTTCTGGGTTTGGAGAGGGAATTTCCAAGCGATTTGCGGCAGAGGGCTGCCAAGTTATTGTGAATGACATCAATGTTGATGGTGGTGAGCGTGTTGTATCCGAGATAAAAAGCGCTGGCGGACAGGCAGCGTTTGTGAAAGGTAACGTTGCGGTTGATGCTGATTGGGCGAGTCTATTAAAGGCGACGATCGATCAATTCGGACATCTGGATATCGTTATTAACAACGCAGGGACGACACATCGCAACAAACCGATGATCGAGGTTACTGACGAAGAATTCGATCTTGTGTACAACGTCAACGTCAAGGGGATTTACTACTCCGCGAAACATATCGTTCCTTACTTCAGAAAGCAAGGTGGTGGAAACTTTGTCACCATCGCATCGACCTCTGGGTTACGTCCTAGACCGGGTCTTGTTTGGTATAGCGGCAGTAAGGGTGCCGCGATCATCGCAAGTCAAGCAATGGCCGTTGAACTAGCTCCAGATAATATTCGGGTCAATGTTGTGAATCCAGTCGCTGGTGATACACCATTGCTATCTGAATTTATGGGGTCTGATACTCCAGAGATTCGCGAAAAATTTGCATCCGTGATTCCACTCGGTCGTTTCAGCCAGCCCCGTGATATTGCGAATGCGTGTCTTTATCTAGCGTCTGACGAGGCTGACTTCATCACAGGCACTTGTATCGAAGTTGATGGTGGTCGCTGCGTCTAAACCGTCACTGCCGTGATTTGAAAAGCCCAGCCTTGAGAGCTGGGCTTTTTTAATGCACGTCGATTACGCTCCTGTGAATGCTTGAATTCCAGTTTGAGCACGACCGAGTATGAGCGCATGAACGTCGTGGGTTCCCTCGTATGTATTTACCGCTTCAAGATTGAGTACGTGGCGTATGACGTGGTACTCATCGGCAATACCGTTCCCACCGTGCATATCTCTTGCCATGCGAGCGATCTCTAGGGATTTACCACATGAATTCCGCTTGATTAGGGAGATCATTTCGGGAGCGGCTTTGTCCTCGTCCAAGAGTCGACCGACCCTCAGCGTTGATTGAAGCCCGATACTTATCTCAGTTTGCATATCTGCTAACTTTTTTTGAATTAATTGATTAGCGGCCAGTGGTCTTCCGAACTGTTTGCGTTCCATGGTGTAGTCCCGTGCCGCAGTCCAGCAAAATTCGGCTGCACCAAGTGCACCCCAGGCAATACCATAGCGAGCTTTGTTGAGGCAACCGAAGGGTCCTTTGAGTCCTTGTATATTCGGTAGGATATTTTCTTCCGGTACGAATACGTCCTTCATCACAATTTCTCCCGTGATGGAGGCCCTTAAACTAAATTTCCCGGAGATCTTTGGTGTTTCTAGTCCAGCCATGCCACGTTCAAGAATAAAGCCTCGAATGACGTCATCCTCGGTTTTCGCCCAAACAACCAGAATGTCAGCCACCGGCGAATTTGTGATCCACATTTTTGCGCCATTGAGCTGCCAGCCGCCATTGACTTTTTTTGCTCGGGTGATCATGCCGCCCGCGTCCGAACCATAGTCCGGCTCTGTCAGTCCGAAGCAACCGATCTTTTTTCCGGATGCTAAATCAGGTAAATATTTCTGTCTTTGTTCTTCGGTACCGTAGGTGTAAATTGGATACATCACAAGGCTTGATTGAACGCTCATCATCGATCGATAGCCAGAGTCGATTCGCTCGATCTCCCTAGCGATAAGACCATAAGAAACATGATTGACTCCTGCACAACCGTATCCCGTGATCGTTGAGCCTAGAAAACCCATTTCTCCGAATTCGTTAAAAATCGATCGGTCAAACGTTTCATTCCTGTGCGCTTCAAGTACCCGAGGGAAGAGTCGCTCAGAACAAAATTCTCGAGCGCTGTCACGAATCATTCTCTCGTCATCATCGAGCTGATCTGTCAATCTAAAGGGATCAGTCCAATCAAATTTCGTCATTGTATATGCCTATGTCTTGTCGTACGGAGTGTTAACTATGTGAGCTGTATTTCAACTCTACCAAGGTTGCCAAAATTTGCACATACTTTGTCCCCCGGCTTGATTGCGAAAGGCACAACACAGGTCCCGGTCGTCACAATCTCTCCTGATTTAAGTCCAATTCCCTCTTGACTCAATTCATTAGTGATCCACGTGAGTGCTATGAGTGGATCGCCAAGCACATTGCTGCCTATTCCGGTTTCAACAATTTGCCCATTAATTAGGGCATCGACTGTATGCGTCTTGAGGTCAATGTCACGCCAATTCTCGGTCGTCGGGTTTCCCAAGATAAACCAACTTGCACAGGCATTATCTGCGATGAGTTGCGCCTCTCCTGCAGTAACGAAGTCGTTAAAGCGAGAGTCTGGGATTTCGATCGCAGGGTGAAGGGTATCAACAGCATCCAATACTTCGCCGATCGAGTATATTTCTTTTCGTGGAGGTAGATTATTTTTTAGCCTAAAGCAAAACTCTGCCTCGGCAACTGCCATGATATTCGCTCCGAGTTCGAGCGATTCCCCATCCACTTTTGAGCGATTCGTGAGTAGCCGACCTGCTAATGGACCAGAGACACCAATATGCTTTTGTCCATTTTCACTTGTTGCGGCGATTTTCCAACCCAATTGGTCAGAGCCCGACATTTCAGCGAAAGACTGTTGAATTAGGTACGCGTTTTTCCTATCTCTGGGGCGAATTTCTGAAGGGATTGATTCGATCGTATGGCCGAGTTTGAAGGTGTTCCAAAGTAGTTCAGCTGCTTCAGAAATATTTTTTTGTTCCATTAGATTCCTCATTTTTAGGGCGTTTTAGCCACTGACAACATTCATAAGCTCTCGTCCATCTGAGAGTCTATTGAGATTTTCAGCGATGACGCGATTACGTCTTAGGATTAGTCCGTCAGTCCAAGCCGACGAATGCGGTGTCATGATGACATTTTCTAGTTTTGAAAAATCGTAATTTGACGGAGGGATATCGTCTGATAAATTTTCGGGATAGCGATACCAAGTATCGATGACTGCACCCCTGATGGCTCTAGTTTTTAGCGCGTTAAATATAGCTTTTTCATTTACGATCGTACCTCGTGCAATGTTAATCAGCACGCTGTTCGGCTTCATTTGAGTTAATTCTTTATCACCAATTAAGTCATGTGTTTCATCCGTCAGTGGTGCTGCAATCACTAAAAAATCACTTTCTGATAAAAATTGACTGAGTTGGCTCATTGGATAGTACTTGTCTGGCGTGACGCCAGATGATGGTGCACGAGGGCTGCAGGCAATCACCTCAACGCCAAAAGGCTTAATTCGCGACGCTATAGCCTTGCCGATCCGACCGTATCCAAGTATTCCTATAGTCTTCCCACATAACTCTTGGTGGGTGGGGCCAAAAAGATGCGAGCCACTCCAATCATTTTTTCGAAGAAGTCGATCCTGTAGATGGATCCTAGTAGTCCACATAAGGATTGAGCTGATGACGTACTCTGAAATTGGCACTTCGTGCTCGAACACGTTACACACAGTTACTTTGTCGGGTACGGATTTAAAGTTAATCGCGTCGAGACCAGCACCGGGGAGGTGAATTAACTTCAGACGATCAAAGGATTGGTTGTGATAATCCCAGTCCATGGTGATCACCGCATCTGCAGACATCAGTTCGTGAGACCATTGTTCTTTGTCATTGATGTCGACTGGATTAATGACCCATTCAGGGTTTAGCAGATTAGCCAAGTGAGCGAGACGGATATCGATATCTTGAGCTTTGACTAGAAGTTTCATTTTTATGCGCGCGTGTTATTAATGGAACGTTTTATGCGAGAAAACTCTATTCACAAATGCAGATGATCCGGGATAAGTCATGTGAAGACTATCGTAAGCCATCGGCACGAACTCGTCTGGATCGGCTGATAGCAAACAGCCGTCCAACGTGCATAAAGTGTCAATTGGCGACACAAATGAAATTCCCATTCGGTTCGCTAGATCCCTGATTAAATTATCAGCCTCTCGCATCCACGGTTTTTGTTGCCAAGATGAGTGCGTTTTCTGAAAAGGCACAAACTGACGCATGCCGAGTTTAATTTGATCACTATCAAATATTGGAAATTGGCCAATTAGTATGATGTGCGCCCGTGATAGCTTTTTGAGTTCGGTAATCGTAAGCTCGATTTTTTTCAGATCTAGTGGCGTAAATTCTTTTTCGTACATGTAGCCACCCCAGTTTCCAGAAAGCACAATCACGTCTAGGTCATTTGAGTCAATAAAATCCAGGCCATGAGAGATAAATTGGTTGCAACTTACACTAGTTTTTGGTTCGTAGTGCGTGATGGGTGGACACGCACCTCTCATTAGCGTCACTGGCTGTATCGATAGTTCCTTAATTTTCGATTGAGTTAGGCCGTAAGTTACGTTTGCTGTAGTGGAATCTCCCCAAAAAAATACCTTTGGATCATCAGAATTTATCGCGATACATGGTGTTTCCTGCTTTTCATTTAAGGCGCAGTTAGCCGCATCAGGTGGAGGCAAAAGATATTGCTCTACATTTTTCAGTAATTCATTTTCGACAATTGGTCTGAACGGTAGTCCATCTCGTGAATACGCGTTATATCCAATATAGCCGATGATGATCATGATAAAGAGGAGCCATGTTGCCGTCTTCTTTAAATTAAGTTTTCTCAGTGGACGTTCCATCAGGAGGTAAATCATTGTCGCGATTCCAACTGATAAGAACACTAGAGCCCATGAATAAGTGGTGCCAGGAGGTTCTAGATGCGTCAGTACCCAAAGACTAAGTATTGGCCAGTGAACGAGATATAGGGGGTAGCTGATTAGCCCAAGGCTTACGATCAACTTGTGGGACACAAGTTGATTAAAGTACTTCGAATTTGGACTAAACATAATAATGATCGCGGTACTGATGGTAGGTAATAGTGCCCACCAACCAGGAAAAAGCGAGTTTTTAGACAATCCAAAGAGTCCAACCAACATCGCTCCGAGACTAATAAAACACACTATATCGAAGCCGCGCTTGTTCGATTCCGCCTGTAGTCGATGACCACTAAGAACGGCACCGATTAACAGTTCCCAGAATCTTGTTATCGGCGAGTAGTAGGCCAGCTCCGAATTCGTCTGCGTCAGATAAACATTCAGCGTGAATGACGTTAGAAGTAGGAACCATGAAATTAGGATCAGTTTTTTAGCTTTTCTAAGGGCAAATAAAAGGAGTAGTGGCCATATCAGATAAAACTGCTCTTCAATGGCTAATGACCAGAGATGGATAAGTGGTTTTGTGATCGCAGTCCGGTCAAAGTATCCGGCTTCTTGTAACAAGGTGTAATTCGATAAAAACCCAGCGCCAGACGCGATATGTTTTCCGAGTAAACCAAAATCGCCGAATCCAAGAGTGAACCAGCCGATTACATAAGACCCTGCGAGTGTAATGCCAAGAGCTGGAAATAGTCGTCGGATACGCCTCGAGTAAAACTCTGTGAAGGTGAAAGTCTGATCTTGTAATTGGTTTCTAATTATCGAGGTGATGAGGAATCCAGAAATAACGAAAAATACGTCGACGCCTATGAAACCGCCGCTAAAGTGATTTGGGAAAAAATGGAAAAGCACGACGAAGAGAATTGCAACGCCTCTGAGGCCGTCGATATCTCTTCGGTAACTGTGATTGTGAGGTGTTGTAAGCGCCAAACTTTGGTATTCCTGTGACCAATGAACGAATACTACTTGCTTTTGGCCTTGCGAATGCTATTGGGTTTTACTCATTGTGGTGCCGGGGAAGGGACTCGAACCCTTACAGTGTTTCCACCGGCGGATTTTGAATCCGCTGCGTCTACCAGTTCCGCCACCCCGGCATAGTCGGCGATTATCGCTGAAGTATCGAGGTTCATCAAGCTTTAGTGATTTCTTGGTTCACGTGTTGCGAATAGGAGTATCAAAGAGCGATAAAATGCAGCCATGCAAACATCTGACTTTGACTATGATTTACCTGAGGAATTAATAGCGCAGGTGCCGCTTGAAGAAAGGGGTATGAGTCGACTTCTAGTTCTTGACGATTCCGCTCGGGATTTAGAGGACAGAGAATTTGGTGATTTGCCGAGTTACTTGAGACCAGGAGATCGGTTGATTTTTAATGACACACGTGTCATCAAGGCAAGGCTAACCGGTCGCAAAGAGACCGGAGGGGCTGTGGAGGTCATGGTCGATCAAATTCGAAGTGACAGACGTCTTTCCGCGCTTATTAAAGCCAGTCGAAGGCCCAAGGTCGGACAACGTATTTTTATCGGATCGAAAGTCGAGTTGTTAGTGACCTCTTTTTCTGACGGCATCTTTGAACTTGAGTGTTCCGAGAATATTGAAGACTGTTTAGACAAACTGGGTGATGTTCCGATACCCCCATATATTCAGCGTTCCTCGATGCCGCTGGATAATGAACGCTATCAGACCGTTTACGGTAGGAACCCGGGGGCTGTCGCTGCACCGACTGCCGGACTGCATTTTGATGGCGTATTGATCGATCGTTTGAGGGCCGTTGGCGTAGAGTCATCGTTTGTGACACTTCATGTTGGGTCAGGCACATTTCGACCAGTGAAAGTTGAGGATATCAGTGGTCACAAGATGCACAGCGAACGATTTATCTTTCCAAAGCAGGTCGCACGTGACATTTATAAAACTCGGGCGGCAGGAGGAAGAATTGTCGCAGTTGGGACGACGAGTTTGCGGGTACTCGAGACCGTATACGCTCATGGAGAGCCTGCATTATTTGAGGGTGAGACTGATATTTTTATTACTCCAGGTCACGTTTTTAAAGTAGTTGATTGTTTGATTACCAATTTTCATCTGCCGCGGTCGACTCTACTCATGTTAGTCTCCGCGTTCGCTGGTGTCGATAAAATTAAAACGGCTTACCAGCATGCTATTGAAAAGAAATATAGATTCTTCAGTTATGGGGACGCAATGCTCTTGGTGCGTTCTTAAACATATCGAGAAAAATATTTCGCTCAGGATTTGAATCATGAATTTTTCTATTACCCAAACGGATCATCATGCTCGCGTGGGTAGACTGCAGCTCGCACATGGCGCTATCGAGACACCGGTGTTTATGCCGGTGGGGACTTACGGCGCGGTCAAAGGAATGAGGCCATCACACCTAGATGAGTCAGGTGCGCAGATTATATTGGGTAATACATTTCATCTCTGGCTTCGTCCAGGTTTGGATGTAATCGAGTCGGCCGGTGGGCTACACGAGTTTATTGGTTGGGATAAACCTATTCTGACTGACTCTGGTGGATTCCAGGTTTTTAGCCTCGGTGCGTTGAGAAAAATAACGGAGGATGGGGTCACGTTTCGATCGCCAGTTGATGGATCACGATGTTTTCTCAGCCCTGAGGAATCAATGCGTATTCAACGTATATTGAACTCTGATATTGTCATGGCGTTTGACGAGTGCACCCCATATCCTGCTACGAAACAGGAGGCTCAGTCTTCGATGGAAATGAGTATGCGTTGGGCTAAGCGCAGTTTGGACGCTCATTCTGGCAATCCCAACGCGCTCTTTGGCATTGTCCAGGGCGGAATGTACGAAGACCTCAGAAGTGTGAGTATCTCCACGCTGACGAATTTGAACTTTGATGGTTACGCTATTGGTGGTTTGTCGGTGGGAGAGCCCAAAGAGGATATGCTTCGCATTATGCGGTACACGGCACCAAAGTTGCCGAATGATAAACCGCGTTACCTTATGGGAGTTGGGACACCGAAAGATTTGGTGAATGCAGTGAGTTGTGGAATCGATATGTTTGATTGCGTTCTGCCGACTCGTAATGCTCGTAACGGTTGGTTATTTACCTCAGACGGCGTACTGAAGTTAAGAAATGCCCAATATCGACACGACCATCGCCCGTTGGACGAAAACTGTGCATGCTATACGTGCTGTCATTTTTCTCGAGCGTATTTGCATCACCTCCAAAAAATTGACGAGATGTTGGGCGCACACCTCAATACGACACACAATTTGCATTTTTATCAAACGCTGATGGCGAATCTGAGAGACGCAATCAGTGACCGAAGACTATCTGAGTACGTCAGCACCCTCAAATTCATGAATGATTAGCTTGCTGGATTTGAATGCTGACTGGGTACGCAACTGTTAAAATGGCGGACTATATTGAGGTAGAACGTATTCTGAATACTCTCCTCTGAAAACGATAACTAGGAGTAGTCAAAATGCTTATTTCTAACGCATACGCGCAGGCAGCTGGTGGAGCTGGAGGTATGGATTTAATGGGGATGCTGCCTCTCGTCCTTTTATTTGTTCTTCTGTATTTTTTGATGATTCGACCACAGGCGAAAAAGCAAAAAGAGCACAAGGCAATGATCGAAGGCTTGCAAAAAGGGGACGAAGTAGTCTCTGGCGGAGGACTTCTTGGAAAAGTTATTAATGTGGGCGAGCAATTTGTCACGCTAGAGATTGCTTCCGGCGTGGAGATAATGGTCCAAAAACCGGCGATTCAAACGGTCCTTCCCAAAGGGTCACTCAAGTCTGCTGCAAAATAGTTGGCCGATTAGATTCGGTGCCCCTTTACCTAAGAGTTACGATAAACGCCCTTTGACATGAATAGATATCCGCTTTGGAAGTATTTAATTATTCTGGTAGCACTCTTTGCTGGAATTGTATTTACGATACCTAATTTTTTTGGTGAGTCGCCAGCGATACAAATCTCACCTTTGCGAGCGACTGCCAAAGTCGACGTCGAGTTACTCAACAAAGTTGATTCACTTTTGGCCGATAATGGGGTTAGTGTCCAAGCTGCGTATCTTGACTCCACGGGTGTCAAAGTACGATTCCAAAACACCGATGCACAGCTAAAAGCTAAGGATATCGTTCAAGACGAGTTCGGTGAAGACTTTGTTGTTGCCTTAAATTTGTTGTCCAATTCTCCTCGGTGGCTAGCCTCGTTTAACGCGCTACCAATGTATCTCGGACTCGACCTAAGGGGAGGGGTTCATTTTCTACTTGAAGTCGATGTTCCCTCATCTTTGGAAAAAGCTCGGGAGAGTTACGTTCAGGATCTTCGTCAACTCATGAGGGCGGAGAATATCCGGTATTCCAAGATATCAATCAATCAAAGTAACGTTGATATTGAATTCCGGGAAACGACGATCCGAGACAAAGCGATCGTTGAGTTAAATAGAAAATCCCCTGATTTAGCTTATTCGTCTGTGGACCGAGGCAGTGCGTCTCTAATCGTCGCGTCAATCCGACCGGAGGTAATTAAGCGGATCCAAGAGTTTGCCCTACAACAGAATATAACGACGCTACGCAATCGTGTTAACGAACTGGGTGTTGCAGAGCCTATCGTTCAGCAGTCAGGGGCGGATCGCGTGGTTGTGCAGTTGCCGGGAGTTCAAGATACCGCGAAAGCTAAAGATATTCTTGGGCGCACCGCAACGTTAGAGGTCCGTTTGGTGGACGAGGACAAAATGGATCCGGCTAGCCTTCAGGCAGCTCAAGATGGCCGCGTACCTGCGGGGAGCGAATTACTGTTTGACAGAGATGGAATTCCTTATTTGCTGAAAAATGAAGTCATCCTTACGGGTGATCGGATTTCGGATGCACAGCCTGGATTTGATTCAACAACGACTGAGCCAGCGGTTCATTTGAGCTTAGACGGAAGAGGTGCGTCTATTTTTCAGATGACTACCAGAGAGAATATCGGTCGTCGTATTGCAATGGTTTTGGTTGAAAAAGGGAAAAGTGAAGTCGTCACCGCTCCGGTGGTTAGAGCGGAAATCGGTGGTGGTCGGGTCCAGATTAGTGGTCAAATGAACACGACTGAAGCTCATGACACTGCGCTTCTACTCCGAGCAGGTGCTCTCGCTGCACCCATGGAAATTATTGAGGAGAGAACCGTAGGGCCAAGCCTTGGCGCGGATAACATTGAACGTGGCTTTAAATCGACCTGGATAGGGTTTGTCGCATTAGCGATATTTATCGCGGTGTACTATGTTGTTTTTGGGGTCATTTCGGTTTTCGCCTTAAGTGTCAACATGATGTTGTTGGTCGCTTTGCTATCGATGCTACAAGCCACATTGACGTTGCCCGGAATTGCCGCGATCGCCTTGACGCTTGGTATGGCGATCGATGCCAATGTCCTGATCAACGAACGTATCCGCGAGGAAATTCGAAATGGAGCGACACCTCAAGCCGCAATATCAGCCGGATATGAACGAGCGTGGGGCACGATTCTTGACTCTAACGTTACGACGCTAATCGCTGGTATTGCCCTGTTTTTCTTTGGAACCGGACCGATAAAGGGATTTGCCGTTGTTCACTGTCTGGGGATCCTAACGTCGATGTTCAGTGCAGTATTCGTCTCGCGAGGAGTTGTAAATTTCGTATATGGTCGCAGGACAAAAATTAAAGAACTCTCAATTGGTGATTCTGACTGGTATAAGAAGACAGTCTAATTTTTTATCCTATCTAATGGTTTCAGGGAAATAAATATGGAATTTTTTAAAATTCGTAACGATATCCCGTTCATGCGTTACGCGTTGATATTTAACGTGGTATCGATATTGACTTTTCTCATTGCAGTCGGTGCCTTGGGGTTTAAGGGGTTGAATTTTGGCGTCGAGTTTACCGGTGGGACGGTCATGGAAGTGGGATACTCTCAACCAGCAGATTTAGGTCGTGTGAGAGAGACGCTTGGATCTGCAGGTTTAAATGAGGCTGTTGTTCAAAGTTTTGGAGATTCTCAGACGATCCTTGTGCGACTCCCGACTGATCCAGAAGTCACGGGAGCGAAATTATCGGAACATGTTTTATCAATACTTCAGAAAGACTCGCCCGATGTCGAAGTACGCCGAGTGGATTTCGTTGGATCCCAGGTTGGGAAAGAGCTTGCGGAGAAGGGGGCCCTGGCGTTATTGGTTGTCTCAATTGGAATCGTCATCTACTTGGCGCTTCGATTCGAGTGGAAATTTGGACTTGCGGCGATCTTGGCGAATTTGCACGACGTGATTATCATTTTAGGTTTTTTTGCTTTATTCCAATGGGAGTTCTCTCTGCCAGTCCTGGCAGCTGTTTTGGCGATTTTAGGATATTCAGTTAACGAGTCCGTGGTGGTATTCGACCGAATCAGAGAGACCTTTAAAAAGAAAAGAAAAGCGACCGTCCGAGAAGTCATCAATAGCGCGATAACGCGTACCATGTCTCGAACAATTATCACGCATGGCAGTACGCAGTTGATGGTTCTGTCGATTTTACTCTTTGGCGGCGAGACTCTTTACTACTTCGCGCTCGCGTTGACCATAGGCATATTGTTCGGAATCTACTCGTCAATTTTTGTGGCGAGTCCTCTGGTTCTTTGGTTAGGTATCACACGTGAAGACCTCATCAAGCCGGAGGTCAAAAAAGAAGAAGCGGTGGTCTGATATCTGGATTCGTATCGTCAAGATTCTCCTGACCTGAATACTCTACAGAGTCCTGCTAGTGCAGTTTCTAAGTGACATATTTCAGATTTTCATTCATCTTGACGGTCATCTTGCAACGGTCATAGCCAACTATGGTTGGTTCACCTATGCGATTCTTTTTGCAATTATTTTTTGTGAGACAGGATTGGTTATCACCCCATTTTTACCAGGTGACTCGCTCCTGTTCATTGTAGGGGCATTTGCCGCTAACGGCGATATCAATATTTTTATCATTATCTGTACTTTAGTCGTTGCGGCGATCCTTGGAGATACTGTCAATTACTTCGTCGGAAGTTGTGTGGGCGATAGGTTGTATCAGTTAGAGAATTCTAGGTGGTTCAAAAAGGCGTATCTCTTACGGACGGAGTCTTTTTTTGAAAAGTACGGTGCGAAAACGATTGTCATCGCACGATTTATTCCGATCGTCCGAACGTACGCTCCCTTTGTGGCCGGGGCTGCGAGGTACCGTTATAAAGAGTTTTTTATGTTTAACGTGTTGGGGGCATTGCTTTGGGTGATATCTCTGGTTGTCGGTGGATATCTATTAGGTGGATTGGCTGTGGTCAAAGATAACTTAACCGCGATTATTTTCTTGATAATTTTATTATCTATCTTGCCCGTAGTGATTGAACTTTTTAAAGCTCGAGTACTAAAGTAGCTTGTTTTTTTAATTTAGAAGAGCAGCCAAAGTTTTTCGATATTGCTTGGTTAGCACGTGATCATGGCCGATTAAATTGAAAACCTCGATGATTTTTTTTCGGCCAATGTCATCCTTATAATTACGATCAATTTTGACAACATCCAGTAACACATCAAGGGCATCTTCATAGTTTTCTTCTGCCAGCAGTGTTTTTGATAAAGTGAGTCGTATATCTAGATCCCGAGGGTTTTGTTCTATTAACCCGCGTAGATCTTTTTCGGATGGCGCATTTTTTGAATGCTCCATCAGCTCAAGTTTTGAAATTAATCCCTTGACTCTATCCTCAAGTTTGTAAACGGGTTTGATATTCATCAAGTGCTCGCTCGCCTGGTCAATTTGTTGGAGTGCGATTGCAGCCTCAATCTGACTGATGCGTATTTCGTCATTGTCAGGTTCGATTATTTGCGCCTCAGACAGTTGTTTCTTTGCCGCATGCCAATCTCCAAGCCCCATCAATTTTCTCGCCGCCCTATGGAGTTTCTCAGCATCGCTTGGGATGCACTGATCGATAAATTGCCTCAGTTGTGCCTCTGGTGCGGCTCCAGAAAATTCGTTGATGATCTCGCCACAATCAATTGCTTTTAAGTTCGGGATGCCACGGACTTGGTATTTTTTCGCAAGATCCGGATTTTCGTCAGAATCTACCTTTGCGAGTAGAAATTTACCTTCGTATTGATCAGCTAGACGTTCTAATAAAGGTGTCAGTGTTTTGCACGGTCCGCACCACGGCGCCCAAAAATCAACAATGACTATCCGTTTATACGATTCCTGAATGACAATGACGTCAAAATCTTGCTCTGATACGTCAACGATATTGATTTTGTTCTCCATATTTCGAAGCGGCTCAATCCTTTATTTTTTTCGCCAATGATGCCGCTAAACCTATATATGATTGAGGTGTCATTTTGAGTAACCGTGTTTTGTCATCATCGGGTATTTTCAGGTTTGATATAAAGGTATGCAAACCGTCTTGGGTGATTCCACCTTTTCCTCTGGTGAGGTCTTTTAGTTGTTCATACGCGTTTTCAATGCCATGTTTTTTCATGACTGTTTGTACAGGCTCGGCTAGGACATCCCAGTTTTTATCTAGATCCAAATTTAATTGATCTACATTCGGCTCTAGTTTGGATAAGCCTTTAAGACATGAGTCGTAAGCAAGTATTGCGTATCCTACGCCGACGCCTATATTCCTTAGCACCGTAGAGTCAGTCAGGTCTCTTTGCCATCGCGATACGGGAAGTTTGCTCCCCAGATGTTTTAACATCGCGTTGGAGAGACCTAGATTTCCCTCTGAATTTTCAAAATCAATCGGATTGACTTTATGGGGCATTGTTGACGAACCCACCTCACCAGCTTTAACTTTTTGTTTGAAGTAGCCGACCGAGATGTATCCCCAAATATCTCGATCTAGATCGATTAGTACAGTGTTAAATCTGGCGATGCTGTCAAATAATTCAGCAATTCCGTCGTGCGGTTCTATTTGTGTTGTATAGGGTATCGTGGATAATCCCAATGATTGGACGACCTGGTTCGAGTGGGATTGCCAGTCGTAATTTGGAAACGCGCTGATGTGTGCGTTGAAATTTCCTACTGCGCCGTTTATCTTGCCCTGCAGATCGACTTTTTCAATTGAGATAAGTTGCCGTTTTATTCGGTAAACGAAATTTGCAATCTCCTTGCCAACGGTGGTCGGACTGGCAGGCTGTCCATGTGTTCGAGACAGCATGGGCACATCTGAAAGTAATAATGTCAGGTCCGTAAGGGCATTGATAATGCCCTCGCATTTTGGTATCAAAATATTTTTTCTAAAGTTTTGTAATGAGAGTAGGTGAGCGAGGTTGTTAATATCCTCCGAGGTGCATGCGAAATGTATGAATGGACTTAGCTTAGAAAGGTCCTGGTCGTCTTTTATCTGGTCTCGGATCCAGTATTCAACCGCTTTAACGTCGTGATTGGTCGTGCTTTCGATTCGTTTAATTTCCTCGGCGTCGGAGAGCGAGAAACCGTTGGCGAGTTTATCTAGTTTGGATAGGCCTGCGTCACCGATGTTGGGAATTTCGGCTAACCCTTCGGCAACAGCTAGTGACTTCAACCAGGCTATTTCTACCAACACTCGATACTTGATCAGTCCGAATTCGCTAAAGTGCTCGGAAAGAGAAGAAACCTTTTGTTGGTATCTTCCATCCAGAGGGCTGATTGCGGTAAGTGAAGAATAGGGGGCGGTCATATTTTCTATTTCTTTGGTGATTGTTTTTCTCAAGAAAGTCTATCACGCAACGTTAAATGAGCTAGATGCGTGCCGTGAGCTCACAGCCCTTTGTGCTTTGTTGTGGGTTTAATCTGTACCGCCAATAATGCCGCCTCCCAGGCACACATTCGATTCGTATAAAACTAGAGACTGACCAGGCGTGACGGCCCACTGAGGCGCTGCAAATTGTACATGGCACGATTGATGATTTACCGTTTTTATCGTGCTCGGCGCATCCATTTGTCTGTACCTCGTTTTCGACCCGTAAACCCACTCGGTTGAGGGTGTTTCGCCGGAAATCCAATTTAGATTTTGCGCGAATAATTCGGAATTAAGAAGAGCAGGGTGGTCGTGTCCTTGTACCACAATCAGTTCATTCTTAATTAAATTCTTTCCTGCAACATACCAAGGCTCACCTTCGCCACCGATACCCAAGCCTTGTCTCTGACCTATCGTATGAAAGTGTATGCCGCTATGCTCTCCAATGCTAACCCCATCTAATGTGACAATTTCACCAGGCTTTTCTTCTAAGTATTGATTTAGAAATTCTTTGAAGCGTCTCTCTCCGATGAAGCAAATGCCAGTCGAGTCTTTTTTGTCATGGTTCGATAAACCCAGTTTTTTAGCAATCTCTCTAACCTCGGTTTTATAGAGGTTTCCAAGGGGAAATATTGTCCGAGAAAGCTGATTTTGATTTAGTCGGTACAAAAAATAACTTTGGTCTTTTGTCCCGTCTTCCGCTTTGAGCAGCTGAAAAATACCATTTCGTTCACGGACTTTTGCGTAGTGGCCTGTTGCAATATGGTCCGCCCCAAGATCCAGTGCATGGTCTAAAAAGGATTTAAATTTAATTTCTGAGTTACAGAACACATCTGGGTTTGGTGTTCTCCCAGCAGAGTATTCGTCGAGAAATTCCTGAAATACTCTCTCTCGATATTGCTGAGAAAAATTGACAGATTCGATCTCAATACCAATTTTCTCTGCAACCGAGACGGCGTCTATTAAGTCCTCACGAGAACTGCAGTAACTTTCGTCATCGTCGTCCTCCCAATTTTTCATAAAGACTCCGGTTACATCGTGTCCCTGCTCTTTTAACAAAAAAGCAGCAACCGCCGAGTCAACGCCTCCAGATAAGCCGATAATTACTTTTTTCTTGTGTGCCAATGTTTTATTTAATGTATTTGAATGTGTCCAGGGGTAACCTTACGCCGTTCACGTAGTCGGTAATCGACGCTATTACGAGAGGGCTACGAAGTTTATTTCCAAGATTTTTGATGTCATCGGGGTCCATCCAGACCGTGCGGAGTATACCGTGATCCAGAGCCTGATTGGAATTTCGCGTCCCGATGTTACCTCCGAAGCACACTCTCAAGAAGCTGACCTGCGTATTTTTTTTGTTCCAAAGATATGTTCCAGATACAAATTCTGGTTCAAACATGTAGGCAGTTTCTTCAAGCGTTTCTCTCTTGACCGCCGCTACGAGACTTTCATTGAATTCTAGATGTCCAGCGGGTTGGTTATATTTCACGCCATCAGACGTTTGCTCTTCAACCAGTAGAAATTTTCCTTTTACTTCGATAATGGCGGCAACGGTAACATGAGGTTTCCAAACCATATCGGGAGTGTCCTGCTGCTCTAATCTGTCGATAAGTTTGAACTAATCGAGATTTTAGGGTGGTGTGAGTGCGTCAACGAAGCGTAGACCTTTAAGCTACGCTTCGTTTTACATACCTATCCACCGTTTTTAATGATGTCCTCATAGGCAGGTAGAGTGAGAAATTCCACGAAATCATCAGACAAAGTCAGTTGCTCGAACATTTTTGCCCCTTCTGCGTATTTCCCATTTTTAAATGTGTCTCCCAACATTTCTTCAACCTTCTTGAGTTCCTCTGGCACCAAACTGCTGAATAGCTCTTTGGTGATTTCTCGTCCATCATCAAGAACCCCAAGAGGACTACGTATCCAGTGCCAAATTTGAGCCCTTGATATCTCCGCTGTGGCGGCATCCTCCATAAGGTTAAAGATCGGCACGCAACCCGTACCAGCAATCCAAGCCCCAATATATTGGATGCCAATATTAATATTCGCTCGTAATCCTGATTCCGTTATTGGTCCTGATGGTTTGAAATCGATTAGGTCGCCTGACGATACGTCGACGTCAGGTCTTTGTTTGTTAATTTGATTTGGTGTCGTCATGACTCGATCGAATTCGTTTGTTGCTATTCCAACCAAGCCAGGGTGTGCGACCCAAGTTCCATCGTGCCCGTCAGTCACTTCTCTTTGTTTATCTGCCTTTACTTTGTCGATCGCAGCTTGGTTAGCAGCATCATCATTTTTGATGGGAATTTGAGCGGCCATCCCACCCATTGCGAATGCTCCCCGTTTGTGGCACGTCTTGATGAGTAGTAATGAATACGCACGCATGAATGGGCTCGTCATTGTGACTAAATTACGATCCGCCAAGATGAATCCTTCTTGGTTTCGAAAGCGTTTAATGCAGCTAAAAATGTAGTCCCAACGCCCACAATTGAGTCCCGCTGAGTGTTCGCGTAATTCGTAAAGAATTTCGTCCATCTCAAAAGAGGCCATGATGGTTTCTATTAATACGGTTGCCTTGATGGTACCTTGAGGCAGCCTAATTCATCTTGACTGTGCACGAACACATCATTCCAGAGTCTGGCTTCAAGATGAGACTCCATTTTCGGCAGGTAGAAATAGGTGCCTGAATCTTGAGCAAGCCTCTCTTTTGCGTTGTGGAAGAAATATAAACCGAAGTCAAATAAGGATCCTGACATTTGTTCGCCGTCTACCAGAAAGTGAGCCTCATTTAGATGCCAACCTCTTGGTCGAACAAGTAACGTGGCAACGTTGTCATTCAATGTGTAGGACTTACCCGCTTCGTTGGTAAAGCTTATTGTTTTTCGGACAGCGTCGAACATATTGATCTGACCTGACACTTGATTATCCCAAGTCGGAGTATTCGAGTCTTCGAAATCCGCCATATACATCTTCGCTCCGGAATTCAGTGCATTAATGACCATTTTTCGATCTGTAGGTCCTGTAATTTCTGTTCGTCTGTCCTGGAGGTCGTTTGGAACTGGTGCGACTGACCAATCAGATTCCCTGATTGATTTCGTCTCTGGTAAGAAATCGGGTAATTTGCCAGCGTCTAATTCTTTTTGTCGAATTTGTCGTCGGTCGAGCAGTTCTTTCCGCGTGGCATCAAATTTGCGATGCAAAGTGGCTAGAAAAGATAGCGCTTCCGTTGTGAGGATCTTTTCGTATGCTTCGCTGTGGGGAGCGTTGATTTGAACACCGTCTGGGGTAGGGTATTTTTGACTCATTTTATGTTTCTCCGCGCTGCGTACGTATTCGTTTGATCGCAGCTAAATTTCATAATACAAAAATTAATTTCACCACGTAATTATATCTCGAAACCACATATTTGATCGGCAAAAAAAACGGTGATCTACGATCACCGTTTGGATTTAGGTAGGCTATCATGCGGCCTACTTGCAAGATGTCTGGCTTTACGAAGCCTCTTGTATGTTTGAGGCTTGCTTACCTTTTGGCCCCTGAGTAACCTCGAAAGCCACTTTTTGTCCCTCTTTTAGTGTTTTGAACCCGTTCATCTGGATCGCTGAGAAGTGAGCGAATAAATCTTCGCTTCCGTCGTCAGGTGTGATGAAACCGTATCCTTTAGCGTCGTTGAACCACTTAACTGTACCTGTTGCCATTGCCCCTATTCCTAAAACATTTATTTTTAATCGTAGCTTTTCAGCCACTCACTCGACTTGAGCGCGGATTTTAAATCAGCACCTTCATCAACCCCCACGCAAGCTCCCTATGTACGTTGTAGGTGATTAATCGATACAAGTCAAGTGCGAATGGCGATAAATATCGAAAAAGTGGTCGGGAGAGGATTCCGGTCTTACAGAATGGTGCGTCGCATGATTTTGCGATACCGTTTACGAACCTTTTGTTTTGTGACAATCTTAGAATTACGAGTTATAAATTTTGTGTGACATCCGAGGTTTTGAGCAGGTGAGTACAGAGCATAGCGAAGCAAACATTCTGGCGGAAAAAGTCAAAGCCAAACGTCCCAGTCTCTACAAGGTCCTATTATTAAATGACGACTACACGCCAATGGAGTTTGTCGTCCTAGTCTTAAAAAGGTTTTTCTCGATGACTCAAGACGAGGCCACACAAGTAATGCTGAAAGTGCATCGGGAGGGTTTGGGAGTCTGTGGCGTTTTTACAAGGGATGTCGCTACAACAAAGGTGGATCTGGTTGCAGCCTTCGCTCAGCAAAATCAGCACCCCTTGCAATGTACGATGGAGGAAGCATGATTGCGCAAGAACTGGAAGTTAGTCTCCACATGGCTTTTATGGAGGCACGCCAGAAACGACATGAGTTCATTACCGTTGAGCATTTGTTGCTCGCGATGTTGGAAAATCCCTCCGCATTGGAGGTGTTGCGAGCATGTGGTGCAGACGTCCACGCACTGAAAAAGCTTATCGGGGATTTTGTAGACGAGCACACTCCGATCGTCGCGGAAGGTGATGAGTCGGAGACTCAACCCACATTAGGTTTTCAGCGAGTCATCCAAAGAGCGATCTTACACGTGCAGTCTTCTGGAAAGAAGGAGGTCACTGGGGCCAACGTGCTTGTCGCGATATTTGGCGAAAAAGATTCTCATGCGGTTTATTTCTTGCACGAAAAGGGCATTACCCGTCTCGACGTGGTGAACTTCATCGCACACGGTATCGCAAAATCAGGTGGAGATGATCCGCAAGACAAAAATTCGACCCCAGATACAGACAGCGAATCTGGTGCTGCTGGCGATAGTCAGTCTGAAAGCGCTTTAGACAGTTTTACAACGAACTTAAATAATGTGGCGATTAAAGGTGATATCGACCCGTTAATTGGTCGCGATGTTGAGTTGGAGCGAGTGGTCCAAATTCTCTGTAGAAGACGAAAAAATAATCCTCTACTCGTTGGAGAAGCAGGTGTCGGTAAAACCGCTATTGCCGAGGGGCTCGCGAGGCGTATCGTTGAGGGAGAGGTTCCAGAAGTTCTTGCAGATGCGGAAGTGTATGCCCTCGATATGGGAGCTTTGTTGGCTGGCACGAAATACAGAGGGGATTTTGAGCAACGATTAAAGTCTGTGTTAAAGGAACTATCGAAAACGCCCAATGCAATTCTATTCGTCGATGAAATACATACCATCATCGGCGCTGGAGCTGCGTCAGGCGGGACATTAGATGCATCGAATCTACTGAAGCCTGCTTTGTCGTCCGGCCAGCTTCGCTGTTTTGGTGCGACCACGTACAACGAGTACCGCGGTATTTTCGAAAAAGACCATGCGTTGTCTCGACGCTTTCAAAAAGTCGATGTTGGAGAACCCACCATTACAGAGACAGTTTCGATATTACGCGGATTGAAAACCCGATTCGAGGAGCATCATCAAGTTCGTTACACGGTGACAGCATTGACGGCGGCCGCTGAGCTAGCCGCGAGGTTCATTACCGATAGACACTTACCAGATAAGGCAATCGACGTTATCGATGAAGCTGGAGCTGCGCAGCGCATACTCCCCAGCAAGAAGAAAAGAAAAACGATCGGAAAGCACGAGATCGAGGAAATAGTTGCAAAGATCGCGAGGGTTCCATCTCAAAACGTTTCAAGTGACGACAAACAAAAGTTAAGAACGCTTGATAGGGATTTGAAGTCAGTGGTATTCGGTCAGGATAATGCGATCGATGCGCTTTCCTCAGCAATAAAAATGTCACGCAGCGGTCTCGGCAACCCTAGGAAACCTGTAGGCGCGTTTTTGTTTAGCGGGCCGACGGGAGTCGGGAAAACTGAGGTGGCACGACAGCTCGCATACACGCTTGGTATCGAGTTGTTGAGGTTTGATATGTCAGAGTACATGGAACGCCATGCCGTTTCTCGGCTCATTGGAGCCCCTCCGGGTTATGTTGGTTTCGATCAGGGCGGGCTATTAACTGAGGCATTGGTAAAGCAACCGCACTGCGTGTTATTGCTTGACGAAATAGAGAAAGCTCACCCAGATATTTTTAACATTTTGCTGCAAGTTATGGATCATGGAACCCTGACTGACAACAACGGTCGACAAGCGGATTTTCGGAATGCGATTATTATCATGACGACTAATGCAGGGGCAGCTGAAATCTCAAAGAATACGATGGGCTTTACCCAAGCTAGAGCCGCCGGTGACGAGCTTGGTGAGATCAAAAGACAATTCACGCCTGAATTTAGAAATCGACTTGATTCGATCGTCTCTTTCGCACCCTTGTCAGAGGAAATTATTCTAAGAGTCGTCGATAAATTCTTAATGGAGCTTGAGCATCAACTACAAGAGAAAAAGGTCGATGCGAGTTTTACTCAAGAATTGAGAGAATATTTAGCTGGCAAGGGCTTTGATCCTGCTATGGGTGCGCGTCCAATGGCGCGTTTGATCCAAGATACAATCCGTCGCGCACTTGCAGACGAACTGTTGTTTGGAAGCCTAGCCTCTGGCGGCGAAGTCGAGATCGGTATCGATGATAATAATGAGGTTTCAATCCGTGTGGTTGACCATGAGCCTGATAGTGAGGTTGTTACTGCTTAGCAGAGTTTAAAAAACTGTCGAGCTTTAATCAGTTGTTTTCAACTTGGGAAACTGGTCTACTCCGATCTGATATCCATTCACTCCAAGACCCTGGGTACAGTTTAGATCCGATGAGCCCAGCTACTTCCATCGCGAGCAGGTTGTGGCAAGCCGAGACACCCGAGCCACATTGATGGACGACGTTAGTGACATTTTCAGAGCCAATTAAATCGACAAATTCTTGTCTTAAGGTAGTTCCCGTTTTCATCTGACCAGATTCATCTAAATTGGCTTTGAAAAACCGATTTATTGCTCCTGGAATGTGCCCAGCCACGGGGTCTATCGTCTCATTTTTTCCTCGGAACCGATCGTTTGCTCGAGCGTCAACGATGACTAAGTCTTCCGATTCTAATTTGCCGAGTATGTAATTAGCATCAACGTGCACATCGTTTAAATCAATCTCGAACGTTTGTCGGGGTCTCGGGGCCCTCTCAATGATTTCGAGTTGTTGACCTAACGAAATCCAGCCTTGGATCCCTCCGTTCAATACAGAGACCAGATCATGCCCTAGCCATCTAAGTAACCACCATAGTCGGGAAGCGTATACGCCTCCGGCATCGTCGTAACACACCACAGTTGTCGAGTTGTCCACACCATTTTTTTCGAGAAATAGCCTCAGGTCGTTTACTGGTGGGAGGGGATGTCGGCCGTTTTCTCCAGTTGGGATGCCTGATAAGTGATCATCGATGGATGCAAAAATCGCTCCAGGAAGATGGCCGAGAAGGAACTGTTCTCTACCATACGATGGATCGGTGAGTTGATGCCTGCAATCAAACACGACAACTCCCTCTTCCGAGATGATTTTAGCGAGAGCCGTAGGTTCTATGAGTGGGGTAGGCATGAGGTTCTCCAATCTGAGTTAATTTCTTCAGGTTGTACTTTAGACGTTCGTTTTAGTGAAAAATGACGATAATCATCTTGTTATTCTTCGCATGAGATAATAATGCAAATAAACGAGTTGGAAACTAATGGTTAAATCTAAAGAAAAAGTGACGTTCGAATCAGCTCTGGCAGAGATTGAGCAAATCGTAGAGTCAATGGATGAAGACACGCTCACGCTTGACCAATCTTTGGTTTCTTACAAGCGTGGTTTGGAGTTGTTGCAGTTTTGCCAAAAAGAGCTTGAAACGGTTAGGAAAGAAATTAGCATTTTGGATGAGGGTGTGTTGAAAAAGTTTGAACTGAACGATGACCACCAATGATTTCCTGACATGGAAAGCGAATGTCCTTGAGAAAGTAGAGCAACGTCTTGATCGGATTCTTCCCTCGGAGTTAGAGGATCCAGCGGATTTACACAGAGCCATGAGGTATGCTGTTCTGGGCAGTGGAAAGCGCATACGAGCTCTCCTGGTATGTGCATCGGCTAGAGCATTCGGCGGTGATGAGATGGGCGCTCTTGATGGTGCGTCAGCGGTGGAGCTGATCCACGCGTACTCGCTCGTACACGATGATCTTCCGTGCATGGATGACGATCAGTTGCGGCGAGGAAAACCAACGGTCCACGTTGAATTTGGTGAGGCAGTTGCAATGTTAGTTGGTGACGCCCTGCAACCACTCGCTTTTCAGACACTCGTTGAAGATGACGCATTAGATGCTAATGATCGAATGGAACAGATTTTGCTATTATCGCGTGCCTCTGGCTCAATGGGAATGGTTGGCGGACAATACGATGATATTTCACAGGTCGAATTGTTATCTGAAGAGAAGAATTTAGTTTCGATGCATCAGCGAAAAACTGGTGCGCTAATTCAAGCGAGTGTATTTATAGGTGCCAGGTACGGAAATCTGTTTCATGAGTCCATGGTAAGTCATATCAGCACCTTTTCTCGGGCTATCGGTCTTGGGTTTCAAGTGATTGACGATATATTGGACGTGACTGAGACGTCGATCAATCTTGGGAAGACCGCGGGCAAAGATAATCGTGATGGAAAGTCAACTTTTGTGACGATTCACGGTTTAGATCGTGCGAGAAAAATCGCTCAAGACCTTCAGTCAGATGCAAATGAAAGTCTTTCACACCTTCCTGATAATGGAGGATTTTTGAAAGATCTGACAGCATTGATCTTTGATAGATCCCACTAAGAGAAGAGGTGTTCTCGATACATGTACGATTTGCTCTACACGATTAATTCGCCCGATGATGTCAGGGGGTTGGACAAGAAGCAACTCAAGCAGTTAGCTGACGAGCTTCGCAGTTTTATACTTGATTCTGTATCCAAAACAGGTGGTCATCTTGCCTCAAACTTGGGTACTGTGGAATTGACGATCGCACTTCACTATGCCTTTGATACGCCAAATGACAAGCTGGTTTGGGATGTCGGCCATCAAACGTATGCGCACAAAATATTGACGGGGCGCCGCGATCAAATGCCTACGTTAAGGCAGTCGGGTGGTCTAGCTGGTTTCCCGAGGCGAGAGGAGAGTGTTTACGATAGTTTTGGCACTGCTCATTCGAGTACATCGATCAGTGCCGCGCTTGGTATGGCAGTCGCATCAAAATTACGTGGTGACGATAATCGCGTTGTTGCCATCATCGGCGATGGGGCAATGTCTGCCGGAATGGCATTTGAAGCGCTAAATAATGCAGGGGCTATGGATGCCAATATACTTGTTGTGCTGAATGACAATGACATGTCTATCTCGGAGAACGTCGGCGCATTAAATAACTACTTGGCGAGATTGCTCTCTGGTCGGTTCTATTCGGCAGCTTGGAAAGCTGGTGAGCGGGTTTTTAAAAAACTACCTCCAGTTATTGAGTTGGCAAAGCGCGCAGAGGAACACGTCAAGGGCATGGTCATGCCGGGTACGTTATTTGAGGAATTTGGTTTCAACTACATCGGTCCGATTGATGGCCATGACATTGATGTATTAAACGCAACGCTGACGAATTTGCGTAAACTCGATGGGCCTCAGTTTTTGCATGTCGTGACGAGAAAGGGAAAGGGTTACGACGCGGCAGAGGACGACGCAATCTTGTATCACGGCGTCAGTAAGTTCGATCCTATCCAAGGTATCGAGAATAAAAGTACCGTGAAAAAAAATTACACTGATATTTTTAGTGAATGGTTGTGTGCTACAGCCTCCAATGATGACCGGTTGATCGGTATCACGCCTGCAATGCGAGAAGGTTCTGGGTTGGTAGAGTTCTCCAATCGATTCCCGGATAGATACTTTGATGTTGGGATTGCAGAGCAACATGCCGTGACTTTTGGTGGTGGATTAGCGGTTGATGGGCTCAAGCCTGTTGTCGCGATCTATTCAACATTTTTGCAACGCGCGTATGACCAACTGATTCACGATGTTTGTATTCAGAACCTAGATGTTACGTTTGCGTTAGACCGCAGTGGTTTGGTTGGCGCCGATGGCCCAACTCATCATGGTGCTCTCGATCTAGCCTATCTTCGGTGTGTGCCGAATATGGTTGTCATGACGCCCAGTGACGGGTCGCAATGTCGGGAGATGTTGACGATGGCTTACGATCATCCAGGCCCTGCGGCAGTGAGATATCCAAGAGGACAAGCTATTGAAAGGCTGATTAATCTTCCCTATCGAAGCGTAGAGATGGGGCGAGGCGTTATTGTCCATGAGGGCGGCGGGACACTGGCGATATTAGCTTTTGGCCCTATTCTTGAGTCCGCTCTTTCAGTAGGAAAAAAAATGGACGCTACCGTCGTTGATATGCGGTTTGTGAAACCTATTGACGCAGCTTTGGTCTCAGAAATAGAAAAAGCGCATACCCACATCGTTACTGTTGAGGACGGTGTTGCTTTAGGAGGGGCTGGCTCTGCAGTTAGAGAGATCGTTTCTCGTCCTTGCATGGTGCTCAATCTCGGTTTGCCAGATCAATTTGTGGAGCATGGGGATACCCCCAGTCTCTACGAACAATGTGGTTTGTCCGAACAAGGGATTTTTGAAAGCATTCAAAAATTCATTGGTTGAGTTTTTTTGTCGGGTATTAGGTGTGTGCTGATATAATATTTGCCATAAATAAAACAAGGCTTAACTCATGAATTCTCCGGTCGATATAAGTATTCCAGACGTACAGAGCTCAATCGATAGACGGCATCTTGCGATCGACAAAGTTGGGATCAAGGCAATCAGGCATCCGGTCAAAGTTGCAGATAAGACGGGTGGAGTGCAGCACACTGTCGCCACGTTCAATATGTACGTTGAGCTGCCTCACAACTTCAAAGGCACTCATATGTCTCGGTTCGTTGAGATTCTAAACGAGCAAGATCGAGAGATATCCGTTGAGTCCTTTGAGTCAATCCTTAGGACGATGTTAGATCGACTGGAGTCGCATTCAGGTTATATCGAGATGACGTTTCCATACTTCCTGGAAAAGGAGGCCCCAGTCTCTGGGGTGAAAAGTTTGTCTGATTACGAGGTGACTTTTAAAGGGCAAGTCCAAAACGGTGTTTATAAGCTTGATATGAAAGTGGTTGTTCCTGTCACTAGCTTATGTCCGTGCTCGAAAAAAATCTCGGATTATGGCGCTCACAACCAGCGGTCTCACGTGACCATAACAGCCTCTACGAATGCCCATGTGTGGATTGAAGAGATAATAGCGGTTGCAGAGCAGGAGGCCTCTTGCGAGGTTTATGGCCTTTTGAAGCGACCCGATGAGAAGTATGTCACTGAGAAAGCCTACGATAACCCCAAGTTTGTAGAGGACATGGTTAGGGATGTTGCGACTGCTTTGAATCGTCTGGATCGCGTTGAATCGTACGTGGTTGAATCTGAGAATTTTGAGTCAATACATAACCATTCCGCTTACGCGATGATTGTAAAAGAATAGGCGGTCTTTAGTACACGCTAAGAAATTAGTCTCTGAAGTTGTTGTACTGAAGAGGCGTATCTTTCATCTCAGTTTTTAACAGGGAGATTACAGATTGAAGAATATCTCGCTTCGGGCTGGAGATTCTGACCGTATCTCCTTGTATTGACCCTTGTGCTTTCAGTTTTTGGTCTTTTACAAGCTTAATAATTTTTTTACCTAGCTCTTTATCAACCCCAGAGAGCATTGTGACTTTTTGTTTGACTTTGTCTCCAGATATTTTTTCAATAGATGCTTTGTTTAACCCGCGCAGGTCTAGGCCTCTTTTGGACATTTTGTTGGTGAGTACATCGTAGACTTGTTGTGCCTTGAATTCGTCATCAGCAAACATAACAATTTCTTGATCGGAAGTAAGCTCGACCCGAGAATCTGAGCCTTTGAAGTCAAAGCGGTTGCTTATCTCTTTGTTAGCTTGGTCAACTGCGTTACCTAGCTCCACTTTGTCGACCTCAATAACTACGTCAAAACTGGGCATTGTAGTTCGCTCTCTAATCTCTTTTTCGTTCTTGAAAGGAGTAAACGTCTACAGGTTCTCCTGTTCCGTCGTCAAACTCCGCGGCCGCCTCTACGCTTTTTTTCGCTATTGTTTTTGCATCCATGTCAGGCAAGTTGTAGCTTGTGAACATAGATCCCAGCGCGTAGTCGCTGCCGCTGCCGTAAGCGTAAAACTTAGAAAATTCTTGAACCGTTCGATGTCCCGATACCCCGAATATTCCATATGGATTAGCGATTAGGACATCCATGCGAGATGACTCTACTGCATCCTCTTTATCTTCTTCTGGCATCAGAAAGTATTTCTCTTTGAGTGCGCCATGAAGCGTATTCCATTCTTTGAATATGGCGTCAACAGAGGAGAAATCCGGACGCTCTGACCGCGATTGAAAATACTCTTTGACGATAAGTTTAAACGTGGCATTCCCAGTGATTGCTAAGAAACTTTCATCGATAGTTAGTATTTTTCCGGAATTCGCAATATACGTCGCACTCTCCTTGCCCGAGCCCCACTTGGTGAGGGTATCGGCAGCAATTGCGATACTCCCAGATTTTTTTACAACGGCGATGGTGGTCATCGATTCAATTATTTTTTGGTCAGTTGCTTTGAGCCAATTCTGAGTCTTAGCGCATTGAGTTTGATAAAACCCTCTGCATCCGCTTGGTTGTAAGCGCCTTTATCATCCTCGAAGCTAGCGATTTTTCCATCAAACAAAGAATTCCGGCCTGACTTTCGACCCAAGATTTGAATATTTCCTTTGTATAATTTGAGCGTTACTGTTCCGTTAACGTTTGTTTGAGACTCGTCAATTAGACCTTGAATCAAGTGTCTTTCAGGACTGAACCAAAATCCGTTATATATTAGTCTCGCGTAACGCGGCATGAGATCGTCCTTTAGTGCGACAACCTCACGGTCAAGTGTGATCGACTCAATCGCTCTGTGTGCCCTTAACATGATGGTGCCGCCTGGAGTCTCGTAGCAACCCCTGGATTTCATTCCTACAAAACGATTCTCTACTAGATCAAGTCGTCCTATTCCGTGCTTACCGCCAAGACGATTGAGTTTTTCGAGGACGTTAGCTGGACTCAATTTCTTTCCGTTTATCGCGACAATATCCCCCCGTTTATATTGAAGTTCGATGACTTCTCCCTTATTCGGGGCTTTTTCCGGTGATACCGACATTCGCCACATTGATTCTTCTGGGGCGTAGTTTGGATCTTCTAGCACGCCACCTTCATAAGAGATGTGCAATAAGTTTGCATCCATTGAGTAGGGTGCACCACCTTTTTTCTTTTTGAAATCAACCGGGATACCATGTTTTTCGGCGTATGCGATTAATTTTTCACGAGACAAAAGATCCCAGTCTCGCCATGGGGCGATAATCTTAACTTTAGGCATTAATGCATATGCCCCAAGCTCAAATCTGACTTGGTCATTACCCTTGCCAGTTGCGCCATGCGATATCGCGTCTGCTCCGGTTTTTTTCGCAATTTCGACTAGCCGTTTTGCAATCAATGGCCGCGCTATCGACGTTCCAAGCAGATACTCGCCTTCGTACACTGTGTTCGCTCTGAACATTGGGAAAACATAATCTTTGACGAACTCTTCTCGCAAATCTTCGATGAAAATCTGTTTTACGCCTGCCGCTTTGGCTTTTTTTCTCGCAGGCTCAACCTCCTCGCGCTGACCTAGGTCAGCGGTGAAGGTCACCACCTCGCACTCGTAAGTTTCTTGTAACCATTTGAGGATCACGGAGGTGTCAAGACCTCCAGAGTATGCGAGTACGACTTTGTTGACTTTTTTCATCGGCTTCTATCGTGTTTAGTTAAATTCTTCTTCCATCTGCATCATCTAAGGGCTCACCATGTCGCCATTCACCCTCCCAAATTTGACCATTGGGTGCTCGGTATCTTCCTCTGCCATGTGGTTTTCCGTCGACCCACTCTCCGTCGTACGCGCTGCCGTTAGCGTTTATCTGAACACCGCGTCCATTTTGTTTGCTTTTGAGCCATTCACCATCGTATTGTGTGCCATCTCTTGAGGTGAATATTCCATTTCCCTCAGCCCAACCGTCACGCATTTCTCCAGAGTAGTGTTCCCTTAGCTCTCCATTAATGTACCAATTGAGAGTACCTTTTCCGTTTGCAAATCCGCCAAGACAATCCCCATCCCAGCTGATGGACTCGTTCTCTTGAGGCATCGGATTATAGACTTTGCAACCATTTTTATCTGCAACAGTCGCTGATTTTGAGGGTTCTGCTTGTGTAAGAGTTGCTGTCAAAAATACCGCAAATAATGCTACAAGGACTCGAGTCATCTTGGTCTCCGTATCGAATTAAATGGTCCTAGTTTTGGAGTATCCCTAGCAATAAAAATTCCATTAAAGCTTTTTGTACGTGGAGTCTATTTTCCGCTTCATCCCAAACGACGCTTTTCTGACCGTCTATGACTCCCGAGGTGACCTCTTCACCTCGATGTGCGGGTAAACAATGCATGAATATGGCATCAACATTCGCATATCCCATGAGCGCCTCATTTACCTGCCATTCGCGAAACGCTTTCCTACGTTCTTGTTTTTCTTCCTCAAAACCCATGCTAGTCCACACATCTGTTGTCACCAGATCAGCATTACTCACTGCGTCAGAGGGTCGATCGAAAAACTCGACGTGTTTTTCTTTAATTATTCTTTCTGGACCAAACCCTGGGGGCGAAGAGATGTTGAGTTGAAAGCCAAATATTTTCGCAGCCTCAATCCAGCTATTGCACATGTTGTTCGCATCACCGATCCAGGATACTGTTTTTCCCGAGATATCCCCTTTTCTCTCAATGAATGTGAATACGTCTGCCAGTACCTGGCAGGGATGGTGGTCGTCAGTTAACCCATTAATTACTGGCACTGAGGAGCATTCTGCGAATGTCTCGATCATACTTTGCTCGTAAGTTCTGATCATCACAATGTCACACATTCGCGAGATGACTCGCGCTGCATCCTCTACCGGTTCTCCACGCCCAAGTTGGGAATCCTTCGTGTTCAGATAGACAGAATTTCCACCTAACTGACTCATTCCCGCTTCGAAAGATAAACGCGTTCTCGTACTGCTCTTTTCAAAAATCATGACAAGCGTGCGATCTTCCAGAGGATGGTATCTGTCGTAATTTTTATAGCGTTCTTTGAGTAGCGTCGCTCGAGAAAAGATATGCCTTAGCTCAGTTTCGCTCAGATCGCTGAATTTTAGAAAATGTCTCAATTCGCTCATTTTTATGTGGATTGTTTTAGAAATTTTCTAATGACGTCGGCGAGTGTGCTAACCAAATATTCCGTCTCATCCTCCGTCAAAACGAGAGGAGGCAAAAGTCGTACCACAGAGCTTGCAGTCACGTTGAGAAGAAGTCGATGCTCTAGTGCAATATCAACGATTTCGGCGCAAGGGCGATCCAGCTCTATGCCAATCATCAGGCCTTTGTTTCGGTACTCTTTGACAGCTTGGCAGTCGGAAAGTCTCGCTTTGAGGCCGTTGACAATCGCGTCACCAATTAACGTTGCTTGGCCGATCAAATGATTGGATTCAATTGCGTTCAGTGTGGCAAGTGCTGCTCGACTCGCAAGCGGGTTGCCGCCAAAAGTGGAGCCATGAGTGCCAGGAGAGAGCACCGTGGCCGCTTGACCTCTAGCAAGGCATGCGCCGATCGGGAATCCATTGCCTAGCCCTTTAGCAAGAGTCATCACGTCCGGTTCAATTTGGTTGTGTTGATGGGCAAACCACGCGCCGGTCCGTCCTATCCCAGTTTGTACTTCATCAACCATCAATAACCAGTTTTCACTGTCACAAATTGTTCTTAATTTGTTTAAGTAATGGGTATCGGGGATTTGAATTCCTCCTTCACCTTGAATTGGTTCGATCAGTATTGCCACGATCCCCTTATTATTTTTTGCCACTAGCTCGACCGCTGCGACATCGCCAAAGGGGACGCGTGCGAATCCCCCAAGAAGTGGCTCAAATCCGGCTTGCACTTTACGATTGCCCGTGGCCGATAATGTACCCATGGTTCTGCCGTGAAATGATTGCTCTGCGACGATGATGATCGGCTGCTCAATTCCAGAATTATGCCCGTGTAGACGGGCTAGTTTGATCGCGGCCTCGTTTGCTTCAGCACCAGAGTTGCAGAAAAATACCGCTTCCATATTCGATAACGAGCATAGTTTTTCAGACAGTGTTGCTTGCTCTGGAATCTCATAGAGATTCGAGCAATGAATTAGCTTTTCTGCCTGTTCCTGTATCGCCTTGGTTACCTCTGGATGACAGTGTCCGAGCCCAGTGACTGCAATGCCACATAACGCGTCAAGGTATTTTGTTCCGTGATGATCAACCAACCACGCACCTTTGCCGTGAGAAAATGAAACTGGTTTGCGACCATAAGTCCTCATGACATGAAGCATCTTGATATCCTTATTTAGAACGACCTTTGCTTGTCTATAGACGGTATGTAATACGAAATAAAAGGTGTGGCCTAAAACGAAAAACCCGCAGGACCAGCTGCGGGCTCAAAGATCCGATGTATCTGAATCGCTCAGCCCATCGCTTTAATCGCGCTGGAGAGTTTTCCTTTGTGTCGAGCCGCTGTGTTCTTATGAATGATTTTCTTGTCTGCAATTGCATCGATGCGGCTCTGCGCTGAAACATAAACCGCTTTCGCGGCGTCTTTGTCACCGTTATCGACTGCTTTGCGAACTTTCTTTATCATCGTGCGAAGCTCGGATCTCAGTGATGCGTTGTGAACGCGCCGGCTCTCAGTCTGTCGGGTTCGTTTTTTCGCTGAAGCAATGTTTGGCATAGTGTTAAGTCCAGAGTGTTCCCATCTAAAGGCCGTGGATTATATCCACTTTGCCATGATTAAGCAATGTGGAGCTTATGTTTATGGCTTAGTAACAAAAAAAACTGGTACCGTTGTCTACGTTGTTCTGGAACGGTATGCCGCAATAGGTCAGAAATGAAAAAAACCTCATAAAAACATGAGTTTAATTAAATCTTTATCGATCGTCACTGGTTTTACCATGATCTCGCGCATTCTGGGACTGGTGCGTGAAATGGTGACCGCCTCGAAATTTGCTGCTACAGAGGCGACCGATGCGCTGTTTGTCGCATTTCGCATCCCCAACTTACTCCGCAGGTTGTTTGCTGAAGGTGCGTTCGCCCAGGCTTTTGTTCCGATCATTACCGAGTACAAAGAGAAAGAAGGTGAGGCGCGTGCGAAATTACTGATTTCGCATGTTGCCAGTCTCCTGTCATTGACATTACTCATCGTATCGATATTGGGGGTCGTGGGTGCGCCTTATCTCATCTACCTGATAGCATCTGGATTCAGCACGAGCGGTGGTCAACTGCAGCTGACAACAGATTTACTCAGGATCACATTTCCTTACATTCTATTTGTATCGCTTACCAGTCTGTCAACATCCGTGTTGAATGTTTGGGGTAAGTTCGCTGTGCCGGCTGTTACGCCAGCTCTTTTGAACCTCAGTTTTATACTGTTCGCACTATTTTTGACGAATCACTTTGATCCACCGATTATTGCTCTCGCGGTTGGTATTTTTGTGGGTGGCCTGGCGCAGCTCATGTTTCAGATTCCTTTCCTGTGGCGTCTGGGTCTATCAGTAAAACTGCGGTGGAACCCAAGGGATCCAGGCATATTACAAATTTTGCGAAGGATGGGGCCAGCGATATTTGGCGTATCCGCAGCGCAAATTTCATTGGTTATTAACACCAACATCGCATCCCATTTTCGGGTTGGCAGTGTCAGTTGGCTCAATTACGCGGACCGACTGATGGAACTGCCCATCGGCTTACTTGCGGTAGCGATGACCACAGTTGTTCTACCCAGCTTGTCACGCGCAGTGTCTACGGATAATGTTGAGGAATACACGTCAGTGTTAACGTGGGGTACGCGTTTGCTTTTACTCGTATCGATTCCGAGTATTGTTGGGCTAATAATTCTCGCTGAACCAATTATCGTCACGCTCCTCATGCGTGGCGAATTTTCTGAATACGATGTCGCGATGACAGAAGTGGCATTTTGGGGCTACGGTTTTGGCTTAATTGCGCTAATAATGATTAAACTATTTGCGTCTATTTTTTATGCGAACAAAGATACGAAGACCCCGGTAAAAATTGCTTTAGTCGCTTTGATTTTCACGCAAGCCCTTAATTTCGTATTTTGGTTCCTATTCCCTTACGAGTATAGGCACGGTGGTTTGGCGCTCGCGATTTCAGGGGGTGCTTGGCTAAATCTGGGGTTGTTGACATGGATGTTGGTGCGAAAGAAATTATTTGTCCCGTACCAGCGATTGTTAATAAGTGTTGGTCGAAGCGTTATCGGTGTGCTTGTGATGGGTTCTCTTCTAGGTTTGGCATCTAAACAGGTGGACTGGTACTTATTACCCGAGTGGCAGAGAGGGTCTTATTTGGGATTTTTGGTTGTCGCAGGTGCGTTGATTTACGTCGTTACCCTTAAGTCCGTCGGCCAATCGTTTGCTGATCTCCTGAGAGCGAAAAGATAGACTTTTAACTCAACGCTGATCCGTTAATGACGTTCAGCTCGTTAAAATCGAGTCAACAACTTTCTTGTCTAGATGCGGCGCGAACATCGATATAAATTCATAAACGTAACCTCGAATGTAAGAGTTTTTTCTGAGCCCAATTCTAGTGGTGCTTGCCTCGAAAAGATGGCTTGCATCCAAAGCGCGTATTTTCGTATCTCGCGCGGGGTCGTAAGCCATCATTGCTACGATACCAATACCCAACTCTAACTCTACATACGTTTTAATGACGTCGGCATCGATAGCCGTCAGTATGACATCTGGTTTCAGCCCTTTCTCTTCGAATGCTTGGTTAATTTTTGACCTACCCGTAAAGGCGAAATCGTAAGTAATAATCGGGAACTCAGATATCTCCTCAAGGGAGATTCGTTTGCTCCTGAGTAACGGGTGCTTGGGTGGCGTCAGAATGCATCGATTCCACTGATAGCAAGGAAGTAACGCCAAGTCTTTTTCCAACGAAATGGCTTCGGTTGCGATCGCGATATCTGCTTCTCCAGAAGATGTCATCTGCGATATCTGTGTTGGACTTCCCTGATACAAAGACAGTTTGACGTTGGGAAATTTCTCCCTGAATTGTTTGATTACCAGGGGTAGCGCATATCGTGCTTGAGTGTGTGTCGTGGCAATCTTTAGACTGCCCGAGGTCTCATTTGTGAATTCGTTGCTGATGTTTCTCAGGCTATTTAAGTCAGTGAGAGCAGCTTGCGCTTTTTGTATGATGGCCCGGCCTGGGTCTGTAATTCCCGTGAATCTTTTCCCGTGACGGATAAATATGTCAACGCCCAATTCATCTTCAAGTGCTTTTATTTGTTTGCTGACGCCAGGTTGCGACGTGTATAACTCTGCCGCGGCTTTGGATAAGTTCAGGTCTTGTTTCACGACTTCGCAAATGTATTTCAGTTGTTGTAATTTCATTTTTTGATCGACCCTTAGTTTTTTGCTCCTATCCGCATGATAAGTCGAATGGACGTTTATGCAAGCACGCTTCTAAAAACTTAGGTTTCATTTTGGGGGTGACACCAAAATAACGATAAAATCTGGGTAGTCTTAGATGAATAATAAAGGGTGGTGATGCGCGTCTTTCGATGCAATCCGGTGACGTTTGATCGGCCTATCGCGCTGACGATCGGCAATTTCGATGGTGTGCACCTCGGTCACCGAGAGATACTTCGCCGCTTAGTATCTGAGGCGGCTACGAGAGACATGATTTCGGCTGTCATGATTTTTGATCCTCAGCCCGCGGAGTTTTTTAATAAAGAGATTGCGCCAGTGAGAGTGTTCAGTACCCGTGAGAAGGTTCTCGCCATCGCGGAGTGTGGTGTAGACGTCGTGATTCGAATGCGGTTTGACGCGAAGTTTTATCTCACCGCTGCGGATGATTTTGTTCGGCAAACTTTGGCCGATCGGTTAAATGTTGGTTGGTTGCTCGTTGGTGATGATTTTAGGTTTGGCGCAGGCCGAAAGGGAGATTTCGACCTGTTAAAAAGCGTTGGATCAGAGTTGGGTTTCCTAGTGGAAGCGCATGGTACTGTCAGTCATAACGGTTATCGTGTCTCGAGTACCGCTGTGAGAGAAGCACTCGTCAATGGGGATCTCGTTCTAGCGGAGTCTCTTTTGGGTAAAGGGTACAATATCTATGGTCGAGTTGTTCGGGGTGACCAGTTGGGCCGAGAACTCGGGTTTCCGACGGCAAATATTAATTTAAGTCGACCGACTTTCCCGCTCAGGGGGATATTCACCGCGATGGTGAGTGGCATTTCTGAGTTTGAGCGGCCAGCTCTTGTGAGTATTGGGGTGAGGCCTACCGTTACGAACCACGGGGATTTAAAAGTTGAGGTCTATGTTCTAGATTTTGACGGGAATCTCTACGGTAAAAGACTAGGCGTGAGATTTTTGTCGAAACTTCGTGACGAATTAAAGTTTGATAACGAGTCAGAATTAATTTCGGCGATGAAGAAAGATGAGGCTGCGGCGCGGTTGTTTTTTCAAAATCAACTTCAAGTTGACGATCTAAGATCTTAAATACGGTGCGCAATAGTTAGATTTTTTGAAGACAGTGAAAAACTATGGAATACAAGAAAACGCTCAATTTTCCAGAAACTAGCTTTCCAATGAGAGCTAACTTGGCGAAGCGTGAACCGCTATGGGTGGAGCAGTGGCAGCAGACAAACCTTTACCAACGCATCAGGAGAGTCTCCCAGGGAAGACCGAAATTCATATTGCATGACGGGCCTCCGTACGCGAATGGAGACATTCATATTGGACATGCTGTTAACAAAATTTTAAAAGACATCATTATCAAATCAAAGACCTTATCTGGATTTGATGCTCCGTATGTTCCTGGTTGGGATTGTCACGGGTTACCTATTGAACATCAAATAGAGAAGAAACACGGCAAGGGAGTGGAGCCGTCTAAATTTCGAGAGCTATGCCGCGCATTTGCCGCGAAGCAAGTCGAGAACCAGAAGGAAGACTTTGTCCGGCTGGGTGTCTTGGGTGATTGGGAATCACCATATAAGACCATGGATTTTCAGACCGAAGCGGATATCATTCGGTCACTTTCTGAGATTCAAAAGAATGGGTTTTTGCAAGAGGGTGCGAAACCTGTTCATTGGTGTTTGGATTGTCGGTCCGCGTTAGCCGATGCTGAAGTTGAATATGAGGATAAGAAATCACCAGCAATAGACGTGGGATTTACATTCAGTGACAATCAAGCACTTGCAGAGGCTCTGGGGTTCACTCATATTTATGATCCCGTGTTCGCGGTTATCTGGACGACAACTCCATGGACGCTACCCGCAAATCAAGCCGTCGCTGTTGGCGCTGATATTGACTATTCGCTTGTGCGTATATCGGACGGTATTCTTGTCCTTGCTTCCGAATTGGTCGAAACGTGCATGGAACGGTACGGAATCGCTGAGCATGAAATCCTCTCACGTTTCAAAGGGGAGGCGCTAGAGGGACTCACCTTAGATCACCCTTTCATGGAGCGGCACTCTTTATTGATTACGGGTGAGCACGTGACTTTGGATGCTGGAACGGGTTTGGTTCACACGGCACCTGCGCATGGTATCGAAGACTATATCGCGGGCCAGAGTTACGGTCTAAAGGTTGATAACCCAGTTAGAGATGACGGGACATTCCAAAAAGAAACGCCCATCGTTGGCGGTATGCTTGTTTGGGAGGCGAATGAGAAGATCATCGATGCTCTTAGGGATAACCACAAGCTACTAAAGGCCACAGAGTTTGTTCACAGTTATCCCGTCTGTTGGCGACACAAGTCCCCGATTATTTTTCGAGCGACAAAACAGTGGTTCATATCCCTTGATGGGGGCGAGCAATCAGTCCGTGCGCGCGCATCGGCAGCGGTTGCAAAAACTGATTTTTATCCCGCATGGGGTAGAGCGCGTTTACAGAGCATGATTGAGAATCGACCAGATTGGTGTGTTTCGCGACAACGAAGTTGGGGGACTCCTATGTCGTTGGTCGTACACGCTGATACGGGGGTATTACACCCCAATATCGCAGAGTTGATGGAGCAAGTGGCTCAGCGCGTCGAGGAGAGGGGTATTGAAGCTTGGTTCGATTTGGATTTATCTGACCTTCTTGGGGAAGATGCGAAAAATTGGGTGAAAGTTCGAGATACGCTAGATGTATGGTTCGACTCTGGTTCGACTCACGTCGGTGTGCTGGACCGTCGGGATGAGTTGAATAAGCCCGCAGACCTTTACTTGGAGGGATCAGATCAGCATCGAGGTTGGTTTCAGTCAAGCATGCTAACCGGTTGTGCGATTGATGGCGTAGCACCGTATAAGGCACTTCTGACTCATGGGTTTGTTGTGGACGGGGACGGGCGAAAAATGTCCAAATCCATGGGTAACGTCATCGCGCCTCAAAAGATATCAGACACTCTAGGCGCGGATATTTTACGACTGTGGGTTGCCTCTACAGATTATTCTGGCGAGCTGTCAATTTCGGATGAAATCCTTAAGAGAGTCGTTGAAACTTACAGAAGAATTAGGAATACGCTTAGATTTTTACTCGCTAACGCGAGTGATTTTGATGTTAAAACGCAATCAGTCCCCATCGAAGAATGGTTTGAAATTGATCGATATGCGGTCCAGATGACCAGCCGGCTTCAAAGCGAGGTGTTGAGGGACTATGATCGATTCGAGTTCCATCATGCCATGCAAAAATTGCAGAAATTTTGCTCCGAGGATTTAGGTGGATTTTATCTCGATATATTGAAAGATCGTCTTTATACGTCACCCGCAACATCCAAAGAACGTCGCGCTGCGCAAAACGCAATATGGCATATCGCAAACTCGCTAATTCGCCTCTTGGCCCCTGTTTTGTCATTTACCGCAGACGAGGCGTGGGCTATTTTTGCTGGTGAAGAAGATTCTGTTTTGCTTCACAAATGGCATGATTTTCCTGATGCCGGAGGGGACTTATTAGTTAGATGGGACCATTTGCGTCGCTTACGTGGGCTTGTACAGGGCCATCTTGAAGAAAAGAGAGGACGAGGAGATATTGGGTCCTCTCTTCAAGCTGAAGTGACGATAAAGGCCTCTGGTGCTGATTTCGAACTTTTGAGCCAATTACAGGATGATCTTAGATTCGTCCTGCTCACCTCGGAGGCGGAAGTCGTCAAGGGTGAGTCGAATGATATCTCTGTGACTGTTCGAAAGAGCACTCACGAAAAATGTGAGCGTTGCTGGCACTACAGGCCAGATGTCGGGGGCGACACGAAACACCAGACTATTTGTAAGCGTTGTGTCGATAATTTGGGTGGCGTCGGCGAAACCAGGTCATATGCTTGAAGTGTTTCGAGCTTTTCGGGTTAAAAGCTTCCAGAGATGGATTGCACTTGGGTTCGTCCTTGTCCTTCTAGACCAGTTGACTAAGAGGATAGTAGTGGAGATGATCGGTCCCTTTGACACCATTTCCGTAATGCCGTTTCTATCCCTTGTCTTCACGATGAATCCAGGTGCTGCATTCAGTTTTTTGTCTGACGCGTCTGGGTGGCAACGCTGGTTTTTCTCTGCAGTAGCGGTTGTTGCCACGATTGTGATCCTTGTGATGCTGAGTAAACATTCGTCTGATCGTTTTTTATCTTTTAGCTTGACGCTTGTGTTGGCGGGTGCGATTGGTAACCTCATTGACCGCGTTATATACGGGGCAGTCGTCGACTTTGTTTTATTGTTTTGGCGTGATTATCGTTGGCCTGCATTTAACCTTGCTGACTCGTGTATTACGCTGGGTGCGATTGGACTTTTGTTCGATGGTTTTTTTCGTCGTCGGGCTTAATGCAGGTTGAGAATTCGATATGAGTGGTTCAACAGCCAACATTAAGACCATTAAGCTTGCGAATCCCAGAGGTTTTTGTGCCGGAGTCGATAGAGCGATCGAAATTGTCGAGCGGGCGATTGATATGTATGGAGCCCCGATCTACGTAAAGCATGAGGTTGTTCACAATCAGTTCGTTGTCGATGGATTGAGACGAAAGGGCGCTGTTTTTATCGAGGACATGGAAGATGTTCCGGTCGGAAGCACGTTGATTTATAGCGCGCACGGCGTGTCTCAAAGGGTTCAAAACCAAGCTAAAGAGCGAGGTTTGCGCATTTTTGATGCGACTTGCCCGCTGGTTTCTAAAGTGCATGCCGAAGTGGCTAGGCTGAATCGAAATGGATTTGAAATTGTGATGATTGGACATCGTGGCCATCCTGAGGTTGAGGGAACTATGGGCCAGGTGTCGAGTGGGATCACACTCGTAGAAACTGTTTTGGACGTGTGTGACTTACGACCAAAAAATCCCGAAAAGCTCGCTTATGTCACGCAAACCACACTGAGCGTTGATGATGCAAGGACAATCTTGGAGGCGCTAAAAAAACGCTTCCCTCGGATTCAGGCTCCGAAAAAAGACGACATATGTTACGCAACGCAAAATAGGCAGGATGCTGTTAAGGCGCTGTCCCAGAAGTGTGACCTGATGATCGTTGTAGGGTCGCCTACCAGCTCCAATTCGAATCGATTACGTGAAGTTGCGGCGACTCAGGGAGTAACGGCTTACCTTGTTGATAATGAGGATGAGATTCAAGACGAATGGTTATCCGGGGTGAGCGTTGTTGGGGTAACGGCTGGTGCGTCAGCTCCAGAGGTGTTGGTGACTGCAGTGGTCAATCGTCTCAAGGAATATGGGGCCACGCATGTAGAGGAAACACTCGGCGTCGATGAACAAGTGGTTTTCCAGGTGCCCGGAGCCCTAAAGAGAAAATAATGAGTGATTCTGGTAACCTTTTGTTTTAATTTTTATTTCATGCAAATTTAAACGTTTGGATATGTGCCATGGCTTCTATAAATAAGCGTCCAGACCTATCGGTCATTCTGAAGCAAAAGGATATTTCGCCAACAAAGCAACGTCTTATCATCGCAGATGTCATCTTTGAAAAACATCAACATTTAACTGCTGATCAGGTGTTAGACGCGGTAAAAATCCGCGATGCAAGTGTTTCCAGAGCTACTGTTTACAATACGCTCAATCTTTTTTCGACGAAGAACCTCGTTCGAGAGCTCGTTATTGATAAATCCAAAGTGGTTTACGACTCCAACGTTGAGCCACATCACCACATCTACAATGTCGATACCGGAGAGCTGACGGACCTTGGAGCTCAAGGCATATCAGTTTCCGGTTTGCCAGAAATGCCTTCCGGTCTTCGCGTGGAGGGTGCAGACGTAGTGATTCGCGTCAGACAAACGCTCGATAAAAAGCTTGCATCTTAGTGTTGTCCAAATGAAGCCTGCTCCAAGAGGGAAAGGTTAGGTTTACCTGTGAACTACGAAAACATTATTGTTGAGACGAGAGGAAAAGTTGGTCTCATCACGCTTAATCGACCAAAGGCGTTGAACGCGCTATCTCCCGATTTAATGCGTGAGTTATCCAAAGCGGTGGACGTTTTTGAAGCGGACTCACAAATTGGTTGCATTGTAGTCACAGGTAGCGACAAAGCTTTTGCAGCAGGTGCCGATATTAAAGAGATGAAGTCAAAGAGCTACATGGACGTCTACATGTCAGACTTCATTACCGCTGAATGGGAGAGAATTGCTCGGTGTCGTAAGCCCGTGATTGCGGCTGTTGCCGGTTATGCTCTTGGTGGAGGGTGTGAGTTGGCAATGATGTGTGATTTTATTTTGGCTGCAGATAATGCAAAGTTCGGCCAACCAGAAATTAACTTAGGAATTATCCCTGGCGCTGGCGGGACTCAACGATTGCCAAGATTCGTTGGAAAATCTAAAGCAATGGAGATGGCTCTTCTTGGCCAATCGAGAATGATGGACGCAGAGGAGGCCGAGCGGTCTGGATTGGTCAGCCGCATCCTTCCTTTGGCGGATCTAATTGAAGATGCGATTAAGACCGCTCAAAAAATCTCAGAACTGAGTCAACCGATTGTGATGATGGCAAAAGAGTCTGTGAACCGAGCTTATGAGACCACATTGAGCGAGGGCGTCAGGTTTGAGCGTCGACTATTTCATTCGGCTTTTGCGACGGATGATCAAAAAGAGGGAATGGCTGCCTTCTCAGAGAAGCGTAAGCCGGATTTTCAAAACAAGTAGGCTGGGCTCTCCCCCGCCTCTCTTAGACCGTTATAATACCGATCCCATGCTGTTGTAGCTCAGTTGGTAGAGCAACTGATTCGTAATCAGTAGGTCGGCAGTTCGATTCTGCCCAACAGCACCAGTGGCTCGTCTTGTTTCAGTGCAGATGAGCCGTTCTACACGCGAAAGCTATCCAATGGAGAAGTTATTTGTTGCTGCTCCTAATAGTAAATATTATTGGGGCGCTTAACGATGACAAAGGAAGTTTATGACTGATGTGCTGACTGACAAGCGTAATGAAGAGTTAACTAACCTTGCTCAACGATTCAAAAGGGTTTGTGGAACGACGCTTGGGGATCTCGTTTGGGTCTATGCTGAAAGCGAAGACGTGAAAGGCAAAGAGTATGGTTGCTATCTCATTGGTCGGATGACTGGCATGCACAATAACCTTTTTGAAGGGGAAAACAGAATTCTTGAGGATCACTGGGAATTTGCTGAGCATTTATTTCTACCATTTGTCTCGTGGACAGCTTTAGAGAGGGTGAAATTCCTGGAGGAGTGGGTGAGTACGCTCGACGAGGGCTTTCCTGATCAGGTGAAACAAGAGTATCTCGAAGCTATTGGTAGACAAAGGTCGAAAATAAATTGATACGTGGTCAATTCGGACGAGGTTGAATGAGATTCCGTACGTATCCGACCTCACTATTTACGGTCTTTTTAGCTTGTACTTGTGGCGAAACTATCACGGGTATCGATGGTCGATACGGACTGTTAACACGATATAAAGGTGAGTGGCGCGATGTTTAACAAAGCACTTTTGGCGATCTTAATTATGATTCCTGCTACCGTCGTTGCTGAGACTGACGGTAACGAACTGCTCGAAATGATGAAGCATCCTAAGGGTAGGGAATATGCCCAACCCTTCATCGATGATGTATGGCAAAAGTGGAATAACGGCTTATTCTGTATTCCACAAGAAAATATCCAAAATGTGGCGTTCGATGCTGTCGAGAAATTCCTCGAGGAACATCCTGAGATAAGATTCCGACCAAGAAGATATGTGATAACCAATGCGCTACGAGATTCCTTTCCTTGTAATGCGAATTGATGGCGATATAAATTAGTCCAATATCAAAGTTGCATTTGCCGCTCTTGGTCGGTGGGCGGATGCTGTCCCATCATCTTTTTGAGTTGAAATACAATAGAAATCTTCACGGAAGAGGGGAAGCCGCGATGCGGATAGCAGATATCAAATTACATGTTCTTCAAAGCCCACTCGAGAAGCCATTCGCCTTTTCTCAAGGTTGGGTCAATGTTCGTTCTGCAACGATTGTCGAGGTTTGCACGGACGATGGAATCGTCGGATGGGGAGAGGCGTTTGCACAAGGTCTTGAGTCGCCCCATATCGCTGCGGCGGCTATAGAGCATTCATTGAAGCCACTGGTGATGGGTGTCGATCCTCTCGATACTGAGGTGGTTTGGCACAAGATGTATAACCACACGCGCGATTTTGGAAGAAAAGGCTCTGTCATGGCTGCGATTAGCGCGATAGATACCGCTCTTTGGGATATTTGCGGAAAGTACTACGGTGTTCCGATCAGTCAGCTTCTGGGTGGGCGCTTTAGAAGTGAGGTCCAACCCTACGCAACCGGTTTTTATCGAATTAAAGGTCAGGACGAAGCGCAGCGTTTGGCAGAAGAGGCTGCCATGCATTTCGAATCGGGTTTTAGGGCCATGAAAATCAAACTCGGGTTCGGTGTTGACGATGATGTGCGAGTGATGGAAAAGATTGTCAATACTTTGAGTGGGCGGGAAGTTGAACTCATGGTTGACACGAATCATGCCTATGGAAGAACAGAGGCCCTTCGTCTAGGGCGCTATCTCGATCAGCTTAGGTTGAGGTGGTACGAGGAGCCAGTCGTTCCTGAGGATGTCGAGGGTTATCGGGAGTTAAGACAACAACTTTCGACTCCAATAGCTGGAGGGGAAAATGAGCATTCCCTGTACGGATTTAGAGATTTACTTAATAAGCGAGCAGTTGACATAGCTCAACCAGATATTGGTTCGTGCGGTGGAATCACAGGAGCAAAGCATGTGATGACGCTCGCTCAGGCAAATGGAATCGAGGTGAATCCACATGTCTGGGGATCGGCGATCGCTCAAGCCGCCTCGCTACAAGTTATTGCGGCCATTCCTATTTGTAATCATTCGATCTACTCTAGGGGGCCAATACTTGAGTATGATCAGTCGTCTCATCCTTTTAGGAATGATTTGGTTGATAGACCAATGGAGCTCAATCAATCCGGATTAGTCTCTATTTCTTCTCGCCCAGGTTTAGGATTAGAAATCAATGAAGAGACCCTCAAACGCTTCAAAATCAACTAAAGAAATCGTTTGAAACAGCTTGAACGAGCTTACGCGAGCACGATTTATAGAATGTATGTGGGGTCGAGGGCTCTTGATTTTTCAGTTGACGCTCATCGCCCCAAAGAATCACGCATCGTATTCTGTCGGAGAATACCCCGTTGGGTTTTCATAACAGCTTATAACCCTAAATCAGTCATGCTTTCAGAACGCGAAAATTTAGTTTTAGATAAAAAGTTAAAGAGTTTTCTTATAGGAAAAAAATTTAAATTTGTAAGGGGTGACGCTATCCCAAGAAGCTCTGATTGGACAATCGAAAAAGGTTTTTTTGTCTTCAATATTTCGAAGGCTGTTGCGAAAAAAATATGTCAGAGGTTCAATCAAAATGCGATCCTTTATTCTGGAACACTTGATAGACCTCATATTATTTGGAATGAGGCAATTTACGGTTGATCACGAATGACTTTGATACTGCCGCATGAAACGCCTGTCGATATAATCTTTTAGATGCCAAACCCACCTTCCACTCGCACAAAAGAGTGATCGCGAAGCCACTGCATGCTTACCCCCTGTGCTTAGAATCGCGAGCGAATGTTTTTGGGGGCGATATGGAATTAAATCTACCTCATTTATCTGGTTTTCGATATTTGTAGCCAGCACCGGCCCTTGTTTGACCGCATAGACCCCAGATTTCGGATAGATCTGATTATCAATCGAGCTAATATCTCCTGCTGCAAAAAGATTTTCTGTTCCAAGCACTCGGAGTGTTTGATCTGTTCGAATGAACCCATCAGGGGTCGTGGGTAGATTAGAGTAGCTAGGCCAGGGTGGTGCAGAGGCGCCAGTACACCAAATGGTGAGGTCAGCATCAATTCGGTCATCCTCATCGGTTATCACCCCTTGATTGTCGACAGTTTTGATTCTGCTTCCGTACAACACTCGGATGTCGCAGTCATGGAGTTTTCGCTTAAGCTGTCTCCTCACCGCTAAAGCGTGATTTGTCAACAAATCTTGATTCTCTGTAGCCAGTGTGACTCTGATATTGTTGAGTTTCATTTGTCGAATACGCTGATTCAGCGAAAGAGCAACTTCAACACTGGCCGCGCCACCGCCAACGACAAGTAATTCCGATTGTTCGCTTGCTAACTTTAATTTTGTTTTTTCAAAAAAAACCTTAATGCCATCGAGAAATTCTGGGACTGGTTTGATCGGTAGCACCCAAGTGCTGGCACCTTTGGTTGAGTGAAGACTCGGCGTGGACCCTGTGTCTATTGAAGCAATGTCATAGCGATGCTTTGATGAGCTGTGCGTCTCCAATGTGTTGTTATCGTGATTGACTCCAATTACTTTGTCTTCGATGAACTCAAACTGATGTTTCTTGCATAACTCCAAAAGATCAATATGGCACTCCTCGAATGAATAATGTCCCGCGATTAATCCCGGTAGCATTCCTGAATATGGGGTGTAACGATGATCGCTGATTAAAATCATCGAGTTCATTCTGGGACTTAATTTGCTCAGTCTTTTTATCACTTCAACGTGAGCATGCCCTCCACCAATTAATACCAGATCTTTCATTTGTGTCTTGGCCTCAGGATATAGAGCCTATGCCTTTTGAAATATCTAAGTTTTGAATGTCGGGAAAGCTTTCGGGTACGCTTCGGCGGTCAAGAGTGTTTGAGCTATTTTTTTGTGACGACAAACCGTTCATCTTCATTTGTTAGTCTAGCGTAATCAGCTGGTGTGTCGACATCATACAACGTTGGCAACTCTAACCAACTCCATTGCAATTCAGACAGATTGACGCGCATCTGTTTCATTACTAATTCGCTGCTCCAAAAAATATTTGAAAAAATTTTCGGAGATATCTGTCTCACCCCAATCATCGAGAATCCGCCATCCTCGACTGGGTTGATAACGCAGTCATAATTCTCTAGAGCACGAAATGCAGAATGAATGCTTTCAGATGTGATCCCCGGGCAGTCGGTGCCCAATAAAATCACTTTGTCGTGGGCATGTAAACCCTGAGTGAGCGCGTCAAGCATTCTGTCACCCAAATTCCCGTCAAATTGTTGGAATATCTCAATTTCGGGCTCATATTGTTTCAAGATTGGGTGATTAGTTGGTGGAGTGGTCCACAACTGAATGGTTGTCTTAGATTCTTGGCTGACAGAAATGGTATTTCGGATCAGCTCAACATGTAGTTGGCATGCCTCCTCCGGTGAGAGTGGAGGTGTCAGGCGAGTCTTGACTGTTCCAACAACGGGGCTTTTAGTGAAGACCTGAATCAAGGGGCAGGGCATATTCCGCTTTTTTTACGCCCGGTAATAGACCTTTGCGAGCTTCTCAGGTGGTGCTCCGAGGAAAAATCTAGCGCGCAGCATCCACATATGAAAAATAGTTCTGATGGGACCTTCTCGTTCCCATTTTCTGCACGATGTGTGGATCTCGTTTTTACTGACGTAAGGTTTGCCAATTCTCTTCAAGTTACGGCTCATCACAATATCTTCCATGAGCGGAATTTCTGGAAATTTATTGACTTGAATAAATGAGGTCTTTCTGACGAAAAAACCTTGATCTCCTGTCGCAATATGCGTCAGTTTAGATCGGATATTCATCAATGATTCAATGACCCGAAAAATCCACTTGGTGCTGTCTAGCTTTGCCGTGCACCAACCCCAAGATCGCGTTGATAATTGACTTAATATCTCCGCTTCATAGTCGAAATATAGTTTGGAATCTGAATGAAGAAACCACAGTATTTCTCCGGTGGCGTAATTTGCTGCCGCGTTCATTTGTAGAGCGCGACCTTTTTGACTGATAACTAATGTGTCTGCAAAACGTTCCGCCACTGACCGCGTCTCATCGGTGCTGCCTCCGTCAGAAACGATAATTTCAGTTCTTTCTGTTTTTAGCTCGTTGAGTTGTTTGAGTAGATTCTCAAGATTTTTTTCTTCGTTCAATGTGGGGATGATGATCGAAATTAAAATCGGATGTTTTCGCATTGGTCAGTGAATCAAAAACTTTTATTTAGCGACCAATCGTAATCAAGAAACTCGATTTCATACTTGTTGTCATTCAATTCACTTTTATTTTTTTGAGGCCAGTGTTGTTTTAGCCACTGGACTAGAGATCCTGATTCATTCGCAAAGTCCTCCTCATACCAGCTAAAAATTTTGGACACATACAATACGCTCCCCTCGATTCGGTTACGGCTTTCGTCTGAAAGAAACCGATATACACCGTCATTTAATTGTTCATCAATACGTGCTGCGACGAACGCTTCTGGACGCAATGCCGGACAGCCTATTGATGCGCAGTTCACAGCCATATGAATTCTCGGGTCATCAAAGTTTCCAGATCGTCGAATCAGATCGTGCTCGATATGGTCAAGGCTGACAAGCTCGCCGAATAGTAAAAATTTTTTCTTTTTCCAGGGACTTCGAAATAGTGTTCCAAGGTCTTTTATTGACTTAATGTTTTGATGTTCTTGTGTAACCCACTGGAGCGTGTATGCATTGTAGGCGTTAATGAGAAATGCAAGCTGTTCTTTCTTAGAGAATTTGTCAAAACTTGTCTGGCTTACATCCGCCACATCTGTTAGGTACCGATTCAATTTTTTAATATCGCTCGACAGAGTAACGTAGTTGACGGTGCTGGCGTGCTCATCACTCGTCCACGACACGTGAGCCTTAAGAAGGCTCGAATAAACTTCATGGTTGTGGTCAAAAGCCCATGAATATGAGCTTACGAACGTTAACCAAACTGCAAGAAGTCGAATCGGTAGTATCGATCGCATATTGTAATGTTGGTGTGATTATCTGCGAGCGATACGGTGAAGCAATTCGACAAGTTTCAATAATTTTTCTGGGGTATGTTTCTTTTTCCATTCTCCTGAGACGTATTTATTTGCTTCAGAGAAAGTTGGATAGATATGCGTGGTACCTAGTATTTTGTTTAGTCCCAGTTTGTTTTTCATAGCAAGTACAAATTCAGCGATCGTTTCGGCCGCATGCTCACCAACAATTGTCACTCCGAGGATCTGATCTGATCCTAGTTTGGTTAGCACTCTAACGTATCCGTGATCATCTGAGTCGGCAATCGCTCTGTCCAAATCATCTAGCCCGTAACTTGTCAGCTCATACTCGATACCCTGATCTTTGGCATCCAGTTCGTTCAAGCCTACTCTGGCGACCTGTGGATGGGTAAACGTAGCCCAAGGTACGGAGCTAAAATCGACTGAGAATTTCTTGAAAGTGCCGAACAGCGCGTTGACTGACGCGTACCAAGCTTGGTGCGCTGCTGCGTGGGTGAATTGCATTTTCCCAGTCACGTCGCCACAGGCGTAAACGTTCGGGTATTTTGTTTGTAGGTATTCATTGGTCGGTACAATTTTATCGTCACTTGTGATTGCATCGATATCTTCAAGACCGTAGCCCATGGTGTTGGCCTGTCTTCCGATAGCAAAGAGGACTTTGTCAAAAGCTAACCTTAGTTCTCCATTTGGGCTGTCGCAAACCAAGTATTGCTTGTTGTTTTCGGTGATGAATCCCTTGGCTCGGTGTCTCGTGAGAATCGCAACACCTTCATCGGATAATTTATTGTTGATCGCATCAGAGACAACGTCGTCTTCTTTCACCAAGATACGATCGAGAGACTCGATTAACACCACCTCTGAGCCAAGTCTTTGAAATGCCTGAGATAGCTCGCAGCCGATCGCGCCACCGCCGATGACGATTAGTTTCTGCGGCAATCTCTCAATGTCCCAAATTGTGTCTGATGTGGCGTAATCTACGTCCTTGAGACCGGGCAGAGGAGGGACGATAGGCCTGGCTCCCGCTGCAACGATAATTGATCGTGCGCTGAACTCTTGTAAGTCACCGTCTGAGTTTCGTATTTGAACCGTCCACGGAGTGGTGATTTTTGCATCCCCAAGAAAGCAGTCGACGCCTAGTTTGCTGTATCGCTCGATAGAGTCATGAGGTTCTATTTGTTTTATGACCTTTTTTACCCGCCGCATGACCTCTGAGAACTCAAACGATATGTTTGCGTCTTTGATTCCAAGCTTCGCAGCATCTCGTGATTCGGCAATAAAATGCGCGGTCTTGATGAGCGCCTTCGAGGGAACGCATCCGGTATTTAGACAGTCTCCCCCCATCTGATGTTTTTCTACGAGTGCGACTTTCGCTTTAACTGCCGTACCGATGTATGCGGATACTAATCCAGCTGCGCCACCGCCTATAACGATGAGGTTGTAATCGAATTTTTTTGGACGACGCCAGTTTCGATACACCCTCTGCCTTGTGATGAAGTTTAAAATTCCTTTTGCAGCAAGAGGAAACAATCCAAGCACACATAGCGATATTAATAGTGGTGCAGATAAGATATCTCCTATCGAATTTAAGCTCGCTAATTGCGTTCCTGCATTGACGTAGATTACGGTTCCGAAAAGCATTCCAATTTGGCTTGCGATGAAAAATGTTTTAGTTTTTATTGGCGTCAAGGCCATGAGGACGTTGACCGCAAAAAAAGGAAAAATCGGTACCAGTCTCATGGACAGTAAGTAGAAAGCGCCGTCCCGCTTGATTCCTTCATTGATGACCTTCAGCTTGCTTCCGAATTTTGTTCGCACGTAGTTTCGAAAGAAATAACGTGTCAGTAAAAAAGCCGCTGTCGCGCCTATTGTCGATGCGAATGAAACCAATATTGTTCCCCAGAGGACTCCGAAGAGCGCGCCTCCAGCCACGGTTAATAGGGCTGCACCTGGGAGCGATAAAGCGGCTATAGCGATATAGACGGACACGTAGATTAATCCGGATCTAATCGGGTGCTCAGTAAAGTATGTTGCGAGCGTAGAGTAATTATTCTTTAGAGAACTTAGATTTAATTGGGCCATTAAATCTAAAATGCTCTCCCTAAAGCTAATGAATAATCCTGCCAAGATTATGAGTAACGCAAGTAGGACAAATATCTTTTTTTCTGAATTTTTAGACTTCATGTTGCCGGTCTCCGAATCACGTGAGAGTTGTCCGCCAGACTACTGTCGTTCTCGCCATCATAGATCATCCAGAGGGATTTGCGTGCCAGATATTAAGCGGCCGAAATAAGAGGTGTGTGCCGCAGACCCGGGTGCCCAAGTCCGTGTGAATTGATCCATGAATCGACTTTGATCATATTGAATTTTGATTAAGTCTATAAAAACATCGTCGATTCGTGTAGACCAGACACTTTTGTATTGATTGCTGGGCTTTGTCCCGAATCGTGTCGCTAGACCAAATAGCTCACCTTTGAAATTTGGCATTCCAGCGGCACCGTTATTGATAATTAACTTCGTGTTTTCTGAATGCTTGAGCAACTTGATTGCCGGAAGACATGTATGACTGCAAGCGATCACGTCTGCATTGGATCTGTTTAGAAGGTCGGTATATTGGGTGCTTTCTTTAACGAGATGGAGGCTTTCGCGACTAAATGACCACCCAGAAAGCGACTCGGTATCACCGTGAACGATGAGTACCCGTAGAGATCCGATATTAAAGCGTGCGTATTTGGGACGTTGTTCCAACTGATCCAAGATCGTTGTAAATTTTTCAGAGGTGGATTGTAGGGCGGCCATGATTTGGTTTGAATTTGAGACCTCAATTTCGGGAACGGACTCCGGATAAGCGCACCCACATCCAACATTATCGGTGGGCGACACTAACTCCATCTCAACATTACCCAGGATCGTGGTGAACTCCATCGCTTTGAGATTGACTTCTTCAAATAGATCTGGGGATATGTTGAACCAATTAAAGTCGCCACCAAGTACGACATTTTTACTCGGTAAATTGAATGACCTCAACGTGTTCAAGGCCTCTAGGTTTCCATATATGCCACCTGCGACTATGATCTCGTCGGTGTATTTTTCGCTGGCTTTTGCCAATTCTCCTGGGCCGTAAAAATAGTGTGGCGGGCAAAATCGGCCCACCGGTTCAACGTCCGGCATTCTCACGATATGCCTTTCCTATTGGAGGGAGCCACCGCAGCTTGACCCTTGGCCAGCTGCGCATCCAAAACAGTGATCTTTTACCGAAATCTTACGCCCAGACAAGGCGTCCGACTCTAGGTCAGATACGTTTATTTTGCGATTGCCATTTTCAATGTTGAGCTCGAGCATTTGATTAAAGTCGCAGTCGAATAGATAACCCTCCCAGTCAACTGACACCAACGTCTTGCACATGACTGATGAAAGATTCTTCTCGTCAAAGTTCTTTTTGAGTAATGACATGTATGTGTCAAACTGTTTTCTCGAAACGAGTGTGCTCCCGAATCGCTTGATCGGCATATTTGTGATTGTCAAAAGTGAGTTAAAGATAACCCCATAATGCTTCCAGAGGTGCTCTTTGTATTCGGTCTGGAGCGTATTTTGGGGAGGCGGCAGAAATGGCCCCGTTGGGTTGTAGACGAGGTTCAGAGCAAGCCCCGATTCATCCTGCCCGTAACCCAGCTCATTTAACATTTGCAGCCCCTTGATACTCCTTTGGAATACGCCATCTCCTCGTTGTGCATCAACATTATCCTCTGTATAACAAGGTAGCGATGCGATAACAGTGATTTGTTGGTCAGCTAGGAATTGAGCTAGGTCAGACTGGTCTGGTTCGCTGAGTATCGTTAAATTACAACGGTCGATGATCGAGATGTCGTCGTCTCTCAAATGTCGGACAAAATCTCTAAAGTGGGGATTTAACTCCGGAGCTCCTCCGGTGAGGTCTACCGTCTTCGCTCCGACTCGTTTGATGAATGCCCTGACTTGATCCATCGTATTTTTAGACATGCTTTCTTTGCGGTCCGGGCTTGCATTCACATGGCAGTGCAGACACGATTGATTACATTTGTATCCAAGATTAACTTGGACGGTCTCGATCCGTTCTCGGTGAATAGTCGGAAAATTTCCCGAGTCTAATAGGTTTAGCGTTTCATGCATGTCGTCACTTCTTTGATTTATTTTGTCACGAGTGTAGCAAAATTAATTTACTGTTCTGAATGTCATGGACTTTGAGTTTTGAACTTTTGTTCAATGCAGTATTCGTAAGCAGAGTTGCTCATAAGCAGTTAACATTTCGTGCTTCTACAGAGCCAACTTTTTGTTGGGAATTAGACTCATTCTGGAGTAACGCTCGTATCTCTCTCTCAAAGAAGGAGAGAACGAATTAAATTAAATAGGGGAAATTTAAATTGATCAACACGCAGACAAAAGCCAGCGGCGGAATTGAAGGGGCGCCCGATGGCGGTTTTATTTCGCAAAATGCGACTTCCATTCCTAATTATTTAACCACCACTTATTGGTGGGCGTATGTCAGTCCTAAGGCGATACGGTTTTTTGATCGTGAATTTTTAGTTAACCTGATCTTATTTGGGAACTTTAAGAAATTAAGGGATCGTGCGCTCGATCGTCTCGGCTTTGTCATAGAGGGTAAGACGCTACAAATAGCCTCGGTGTATGGTGATTTCACTCAAAAAATTGTTGATCGACTGACCCCAGAATCTGAATTGGATGTGATCGATATCGTCCCGGGGCAACTTGAGAACTTAAAAAAGAAACTTTGTGAAAATTCGAAGTTGCGGCTCTTGCAAATGGACTCGAGTGCCCTGTCGCTAGAGACAGATACGTACGATCAGGTCATATCGTTTTTTCTGCTTCATGAGCAACCCGAAGAGGTTCGTTCGAAGACGATTCAGGAGGCATGGCGAGTTGTAAAACCAGGGGGAAGGTTGGTTATTGTTGATTATCATCGCCCAAGACTCTTTAATCCAATCCGCCTTGTTCTGTGGCCAATACTCAAAATTCTTGAGCCGTTCGCCCTCGATCTATGGAGGCACGGGTTGGAACAATGGATTCCTGAAGAAATGTCATCCCAACGGATATCTAAGAGGACATTTTTTGGTGGAGTTTACCAAAAGCTCGTGTATGTGAAGTCTTAAACAGGCGAGGCAGTGGTGCTCAGGGTTCCTATTTTCGTTGTGATTTCATCCTTGCCGCTTTTTGGCTTCTCTAGTGAGCCGATTGTATCCGTACGCTCGGAGATCAGAGACGGATCTGTTTATGTTGAAACGGAAGCGACGATAGCTGCCACCTTTGAAACCATCTGGGAAGCATTGACGGACTATGACAGGCTCTCGAATTTTATTCCAGGGATGAAGTTCAGTCGTTTATTGAGGTACGAGGGTTCGACGGCGTTCGTTGAGCAAAAAGGTTCAGCTAAGTTTCTATTTTTTGAATTGCCGATCGAGGTGGTAGTCAGGTCAATTGAAGAAAGACCTCATTCAATTCGAATTGAGTTGGAGGAGGGGACTCTCGAACGGTTAAGCGGAGGCTATCAACTGAGGAATGCCGGCCGAGAAAATTTATGGAATTTGTCGTGGAGTGGATATATTGAACCATCCATACCCATCCCCAATTTTTTAATCGAACGCCTTATTCGAAATGATCTGAGAGCACAATTCGAGGGCATGGTTATCGAGATTCAGAGACGAACGGAAGCTATCTTTACACGTGATCGAGAAAGTGTGAAATGAGTACAAGTACAAGACAACATAGATGGGCTCTGTTGGTCATCACGATTTTTTTTGCTGGGTGTGCGACAGTGAAAGAGTCCAGTCGTGGTGCTATTAATTTCGAATCGTTTTCCCCGGAGGAGACGACGTGCTCTACATGGTTTAAACAAGTCGATGCGGTCGTTGATGGTGACGGTGCAAGAGATTTTGGGCCTCGACGTTTTAAGAGTTTCCCTTATCTACGCGCTGATCGTTTTCTTGCTTCTTTTTCTGGTGACATGCGTGCTGACTCGCCGCACTTCGCGACGTGGGTTACTCAATTGGGTGCGCTGGGGCAAAAAGAATACCGCTTAGAGATTGGCAATCTAAGTTCTAAAGCATTAAAAGAGTTATCACTGGATAAAGACCAAGCATACGAACTGACTCGTATTTGTACGGATTTTATGGTGTCTCAGATATTGAGCTCACCGGAACGCATCGCACCAGAGTTGATTACTTCGATTGTGGTCCCAGATGATTACAGTCAGGTAAAACGGATCGCGGGACTCTATTCGTTTTTACAATTTCCGTTTTCGGGCGGTATTGATAAATGGCATGAAGAGGCGACGGCCCTATTTCACTCGCAAAGCAATGGTGAATATGGTGAGGGTAGCCGTGTTGCGTATAAGCAGGAGTTTCGAGGAGGACATTCCCAGAAATTCATCAAAACGCTATTGAAATCAAGAGATTCACTTGGCATGTTCTCCGGTAATTCTGAATCTCTGACCGCATTATTCCAGTTTTACGCGCCAGTATTCTTGATCGAAGAGACCGGTCAATACGATCAAATAGGAGAGATGACTCGGGATGCTTCGGATACGCTTCAGTTGGATGTAAACAATCCGACGGTTTATACCCAACTTTCATACACCCGTTTTTACGGTAAAACGCTGCTTCAACTCAATTATTTAGCGTGGATGCCGGAGAGGCCTAAATCTGGCGCGGCCGACCTTTTGGCAGGAAAGTTTGATGGTGTTCTCTGGCGAGTGACGTTGGATGAGGATGGCGTGCCGCTCATTTACGATGCGATACACCCATGTGGCTGCTATCACATGTTTTTTCCAACTGCTCGCCTTGAGATGATCGCGCCCCCCGATCGCTATGTCGAATGGGCATTTTCTCCCCGCGAAGCGATGTCTGTGGATATTGATAGCACGATCACTGTTACCGCGGAGACACGAACACACTATCTGGCGAATGTGTCCGAGACTTCGATGGGAGACGAGGATATGATCAAGACATATCAGTTGGCACCATATGATGAACTTCGGTCGATGAGCTCAGTGATTGGCGCCAGAAGTATTTTCGATCAACATGGCCTCGTGCCAGGAACGGAAAGGGGCGAGCGCTTCTTGTTTTGGCCGATGGGTATTCGCAGTGCGGGCGCAATGAGGCAATGGGGCACTCATGCAACGGCTTTTCTTGGACGACGACATTTTGACGACGCGTTTCTAATTCAAGAGCGATTTAAGCGACGATGATCATTGGACAACTCACTGTCCTGTCCATAGTCTCCGATCGTTCAGTTAATTACACTTGAAGCCCAGCAAAGCCGCGCGTCACAAGCGCATGTGGTAGTAGACTGGGTGACAACCTTAAAAGGGTAAACATGTTTGATATTCGGTTTGACAATGTCAGTATTATTGACGGCACGGGGTGCGATGCCTACGTAGGTTCTGTGGCAGTCGCGGATGGAAAAATTGCAGCGGTTGGAAGTTTTGACGGATCAGCTGCCGAAGTCATAGATGGGCGTGGTCTTTGTTTGATGCCCGGCATCATCGATAACCATACTCACTATGACGCTCAAGTGACCTGGGATCCCTATCTGAATCCTTCGCCTCAGTTGGGGGTGACGACTGTTGTGATGGGGAATTGTGGTTTTGCCATCGCGCCATGCCGCCCAAATGACCAAGATTTGACGATGCGGAATCTAACTCAAGTCGAGGGGATGTCATTGGATTCCCTCAGGAGCGGCATTGAATGGAACTTCGAAACATTTCCGCAGTATCTCTCAGCACTTGCAGATCGTGGGGTGGGGCCTAACGTCGCCTGTTTTGCGGGGCACTCCAGCATTCGTACTTACGTGATGGGAGAAGACGCGTCGAAGCGATCCGCCACGTCAGAAGAAGTACGACAGATGCGCGCGTTGGTGGTCGATGCCATGGAGGCAGGTGCGGTTGGGTTTGCGTCAACTCGTTCTTACGCGCATAACGGAGAAAACGGCATTCCCATGCCCTCCAGGCTAGCAGATGACCATGAGATGCTCACGTTGTCTGCGGCGCTCGGTGACGTGGGTCGCGGCGTTTTAATGATGACAAAAGCGTCTGATACGCCCATTTCATGGATTGAGCGTTTATCCGTTGCGGCTGATCGGCCATACCTGATCGCACCGTTGCTACATTCCCAGGTGGATCCGGATAAAACGTTTAAGGAGCTAGCGGATATTGGTATCGCGAGAGCTCGTGGTAGCCGACTATATGGTGCTGTATCTCCATGTCCGTTGAATATGGATTTCTCTTTTTTATCTCCTTACCCTCTCGAGGGCTATGCCACCTGGAATCCGCTGATGAGCTTGGACAAAGATGCATACAAGCGAGCATTAGCGGATCCTGCATTCCGTAAGTCTTTCATAGACGAAATGAATGACGGACAAGTTAGAACGTTTAGTGGCCAGTGGGATAAGGTTCAGGTGGCCCAAGTTGCGTCCAATTCGAATGCTTTACTTGAGGGTAAATCCATCGCTGAAATTGCGACAGGACTAGGCTCAGAGCCTTTTGATGTCATGCTGGATTTGGCTCTTGAGGAGGATCTCGAAACTGTTTTTACAGCAACGGTGATGAATGGAGACGAGGACGCTGTTGGCAGGATGATGTGTGATGAGCATGCAATTCTGTCCTTGTCCGACGCAGGAGCGCATTTGACATTTTTATGTGACGCAGGCTTCGGTTTGCATGTTTTAGGTTATTGGGTTCGCGATAAAAAATTAATGTCCATTGAAAGGGCGGTCTACAAGCTCACTTATGAGTCCGCTATTCTTTTTGGAATCCAAGACCGAGGAAAAATAGTCGAAGGAGCTTGGGCCGACTTACTGCTGTTTGATGCAAACACCGTCGGTCGAGGAGCTACCACTCGAGTACACGATTTGCCTGCCGGAGCTTCCCGTCTAACGACACCAGCAAGTGGGGTACATGGTGTTTGGGTTAACGGAGTCAGGATGGCCGACACCAGTGGTTTAATCGGTGACGCTCCCTTGCGTGGTCAGGTGTTGCGTGACTTCACGAGTGCGTAGACCGTTGTTGGTGGCGTCGTGTTACCTCCTATTCAACTAGCTTTTCGATCGCCGCAGTGAGTTTTGAGTTTAAGGGATTCATGAATGCTGGGAAGCTCTCTGCGGATTGCCCTCCAACTGGGATCAGATACTTATGAAAATTCCATTGTGGGGACTTACCTGTGATTTTGGCTAAATTTGCGAATATTGGATTTGCGTTCGCTCCAAGGACATCAGACTTCGTGACCATCGGAAAAGTGACTCCGAAGTTCACCTCGCAAAACTCCTTGATTTCCTCATCCGAGCCAGGCTCTTGGCCCCCGAAGTTATTCGCGGGAAATCCAATGATGACGAAGTTCTTGTCTTTGTACCTTTGATACAAGCTTTCTAGCGCCTCGTATTGAGGCGTATTGCCACAATAACTCGCCGTGTTGACAGCCAAAATGACCTTGTCACTGTAATCACAAAAATTGACGATCTCACCACTAAGATTTTCCATGCGGGTGTCGAGTAGCGTGGGACAGGCAGCAGCAGACGCAGTTTGAACACAAACTAGGGAAGACAGCATAAGTAGGGTTAACCTAATCATTAAAATACTCCGATAACTTTCAACTAACATGTTGTCGTTGAGATTCAAATCAAGTAGCGACTAAACGAGGGATAACGGTTATGGGACCGCTTAATGATGTAAAGGTTCTTGAGCTGGGGCAGCTGATTGCTGGGCCATTCTGTACTAGGGTCATGGCTGAATTTGGCGCTCAGGTCACGAAAATAGAAACCCCAGAGGTGGGCGACCCCTTAAGAAAATGGAGAAAGCTCTACAAAGATAAGTCCCTGTGGTGGCTACTCCAAGGGCGAAATAAAAAATCCATCACAATTAATTTAAAGTCTACAGAGGGACAGAAAATTGTTCGTCGATTGGTTCAGGAGGTCGATGTCGTTGTCGAGAATTTTCGGCCAGGTGCGATGGAGAAATGGGGCTTAGGATACGAGGATCTTTCGAAGGAAAACCCTGGGCTCGTCATGGTTCGTCTCTCTGGATACGGTCAAACTGGACCGTACAAAGATAAACCAGGTTTTGGTTCGATCGGTGAGGCGATGGGAGGGTTAAGGCACGTGACTGGCTATCCAGACAGACCACCAGTTCGGGTCGGTGTGAGCTTGGGCGATGCAATTGCATCGCTCTATGGCGTGATTGGTGCGCTGATGGCCCTAAAACAAAAAGAATCGTCAGGTAAAGGCCAGGTTGTAGACGTGGCGCTCTACGAGGCTGTGTTCAGCTTAATGGAGAGTATGGTTCCAGAATATGATTATTACGACTTTATCCGTGAGCGCACTGGCTCAACATTACCCGGCATTGCACCCTCGAATTCCTACATTACAAAGGACGAAAAATATGTTGTCATCGGTGCGAATGGAGACTCCATTTTTAAGCGCATGATGGTTGCGATAGGAAGGGATGATCTAGCCAATGATCCCGACCTTGCGCATAACGATGGTCGAGCCGCTCGGAGCGATGAACTCGATCAAGTGATTGGTGCGTGGTGCCAATCGCACGACATGGATCATGTACTTACAATATTGGACGATGCTGATGTTCCGAGTGGCAAGATATACGATGTTGCTGATATTGTGTCTGACGTCCATTACCGAGCGAGGGATATGATTCAAAAGTTTAAGTTGTCTGATGATGAATCAATCATGGTCCCCGGAGTGGTGCCAAAGCTCTCCGCGACCCCTGGTGAAATCAACTGGTTAGGTCCGGATTTAGGTGAACATACTATCGAGACTCTGACGCACCTTGGATATTCTAAAAAAGATATTGATGACCTCAGGAATCGAAAAATCATATGAGGTCAACAGTGATTCCATTGACACGAATGGTGCCTAATGAGTAGAGCGGGAAAATTTAAAAGGCTTCTCAACGATGGTTACGATGGTCGTGATTTATGGTCATGGTCCATGTTCGATTTTGCGAACTCTGGTTACACGACCGTAGTCATCACTGCCGTGTTTAACGCATATTTCGTATCGACGGTATCAAACAATGCCGACTGGGCGACATTTTTGTGGACGGTAATTTTGTCTATTTCCTACCTATTTGCAATGGTGACTGGCCCATCCATTGGTGTGTTCATTGATCAGTCTGGTCTAAGAAAGAAAGTGTTATTCCTGAGCACCGTTGGCTGTGCGTTAGCAACGATTGGACTAGGCAGCATCAATGAAGGAGATATTTGGCTTGCTTCAATATTGATCATCGTCTCAAACTATTTTTTTTGTATTGGAGAAAATATCATTGGTTCCTATCTTCCTGATATTGCCAAAAAAGAGGGGGTGGGCCGTGTCTCTGGCATTGGTTGGGGCGTTGGGTACATTGGCGGGATTGTCACTCTCGCGATTTCTCTATTCGTAGTCATTAAGTTGCAAGCGTCAGGTTGGGCGCCGAGTGATTACGTCCCAGTAACGATGATCATTACTGGCGCCATTTTTTTTGTTGCAGCGCTACCAACGTTCTTTTTTCTTCGAGAAAGGCCTTATCCCATTACCACAGAGTCCAGCGAGCGTGGCGCTGGTTACTCGTGGTCGATCATGCTGTCAGGGGGGCAGAGTTTTAGAGACCTTCGACGGTTTCTATGGAGCACCGTCTTTTTTCAAGCTGGTGTTCAGGCGGTAATTGCCGTAGCTGCGATTTACGCGCAACAAGTCATGCAATTCACTTTTTCTCAGACGATCGTGTTAATTATGGTTGTGAATATCACCGCATCGTTAGGCTCGTGGATTTTCGGGCGAGTTCACGACCTTTTAGGACATCGCCGATCACTGTCATTTATTTTGTCAGCCTGGGTTTTTGTGACCGTTTTCGCATGGTCATCAGAAAGCGTGGTGAGTTTTTGGGTTGTGGCGAATTTGGCTGGAATATTTCTTGGTGCGTGTCAGTCAAATACCAGAGCTTTCGTCGCTGTACTCGCGCCGGCATCTCGGCGTGCTGAGATTTTTGGTTTGTGGGGGCTTTCGGTAAAATGCGCCTCCATTTTGGGGCCTATGGTGTACGGTGCCCTAACATGGATCCTTGCAGGAAGACATCAGGACGCGATTCTCTCCCTCGGTGTGATGTTCTTAGTCGGGTTGCTTCTGCTTATAGGTGTTAATGAAAGTAGAGGCATTGCTGCCGCCAATGAAGCATCAACTAAAGATCGGTGATCAGAGAGAGCTCTGACATCTGGCCTACTTCGCTCTCCTTGCAGATTTCGGTCTAAATTCTTTACATATATCGGGGTCGCACTCGATATATGGTCCCCCAATTAGATCAATGCAATACGGTACTGCTGCGAAAATTCCGTGCGCAATGCTCGAACCATCATCGCTCTTCAATCCTTCCAATGTTTCTTTGATCGCTTTTGGTTGCCCCGGTAAATTAATGATCAATGAATGACCTCTTATGACGGCGACTTGTCGGGATAAAATTGCCGTAGGTACAAAATTTAGACTGATTTGGCGCATTTGTTCTCCGAACCCGGGCATGGGCTTATGAGCAACCGCCAGAGTGGCCTCCGGCGTCACATCTCTCGGTGATGGGCCAGTTCCACCCGTTGTCAGAATAAGATCGCACGATTCGCTATCGGATAATTCGATTAGCGTCTCTTCGATTTGACGCCGTTCGTCGGGAATGAGTCTCTCGACATATTGGATGGGATTATTCACGGCTTTATCCAACCATTCCTTCAATGAGGGAATCCCCTCGTCTGTATATACGCCTTGCGAGGCGCGATCACTAATTGAAACGAGGCCGATGCGTGCTTTTTCGTAGTCCATATTATTCAGTCTTGATGATCTTGGCTATGAGCATTCTAAAGAGATTAAATAGCTTTTGTTATTCCCCTCTATTTCGCGTGTTCACGATTGCAGATATGAACTGAAAGAGCTCTCTGTAAGCAATCTTTGATTTTTGTGTTCTGTCACCTGCACACAAAGCGATGAGTTCGTTTAGTCGTTTCACATCGACACTTTGAAACTCTTGTTGAAATTCGTCCACCGCGGCGGGATCTTTTATCAACTGGTCGCGCCATGCTTCGATTTGGTGGAGCGCCCGAACGTCAGTGTTCGATGGTTTTTTAATGTGTTCTAGTTTTTCTTCGATAGGTGCCACATCTACTTGTCTCATCAACTTCCCGATGTATTGCAATTGGCGTCTTTTGGCGCCGTGTTGGGAGATGCTCTTTGCCTCCTTAATCGCCTGTAAAAGCGAATCTGGAATATCAAATTCACTTAGCCTGTTCAGCGGAAGTTGCACGAGTGACTCGCCAACGTTTTGAAGGCGCGTCATGTCTTTCTTTCGTCGTGTTTTGCTTGGTCGATCTTCATTCATGTGAAATTAATATTGTTTGTGTGGTGCTATCATGGTGCCGGATTAGCGGTTTAGTCGTCATCTGAAAATAATTGGTCATTGAGAGCATACGAGAAGAAGTCTGCCTCAATCAATATGCTATGTCACAAGAAGAGTTCCTCTATACATCATCACAATTCAAAGAGTTATGCGAAACGGCACTGAAAACGGCACGAGATAGGGGTGCGACGTCAGCGGAGATCGATGTCAACGAAGGCCTAGGGCGAACGGTTTCTGTCCGCAAGGGAGACATTGAAACGCTGGAGTACAACCGTGATACGGGCTTGGGTGTCACCGTATACATCGGGCAGCAAAAGGGACATGCAAGTACGTCTGACCTGACGGTAGGTGCGATCAAAAGTACAGTAGAAGCTGCAGTATCGATTGCGAAACTAACAGCCTCTGACTCGTTCTCTGGTCTGGCTGATCGAGATCGCCTCGCGAAGGATTTTAAAGATCTTGATTTGTTCCATCCTTGGGATATTTCAACGGACGACTCTATTGAGCTTGCGAAAGAATGTGAGCAATCGGCGTTTGATGTCAGTCCAGATATTTCCAATAGCGAGGGTGCCAGCGTATCGATGCAGCAGGGACACTTTATGTACGCGAACACGAATGGTTTCATGCAGGGCTACCCGAGCTCTCGCCACTATTTGAGCTGCTCTGTGACCGCAGGAGCTGGTGACCAAATGCAGCGGGATGGATGGTGGAGCACTGCGAGATGCGCGAGTGATATGGATTCTGCAAAAGATATTGGACGAATCTCAGGCGAGAGGGCGCTAAAAAAAGTAGGGTCGAAAAAGATAGCGACAAGAAAGGTGCCGGTTATTTTTGAGGCGCCGGTCGCATCCGGAATCATCCGTCATTTTACGTCTGGAGTGAGTGGTGGCAACTTGTATCGCAAGCAAACTTTTTTGAAGGGTGAAATTGGCGAAAAGATATTTCCAGCGTTTATGTCTATCGAAGAGGACCCATTCATCTCGAGGGGGTTGGGTAGTTCTTGGTTTGATAACGAGGGGGTTGCGACGAAGAGGCGCTCCGTTGTGAAAGACGGTTTGCTCGAAGGTTTATTCCTCAGCACATACTCAGCCAGAAAACTGGGTCTTGAGACGACAGGTAACGCGGGTGGTTCGCACAATTTATCTGTCTCGTCTTCAAGGGACACGTTGAGTTTTCCCGATTTACTTCGTCAAATGGGAACAGGTTTATTGGTAACGGACTTGCTTGGTCATGGGACGAATATGGTCACCGGAGATTACTCTAGAGGCGCATCAGGTTTTTGGGTTGAAAATGGGGAGATTGTTCATCCAGTCCAAGAAGTCACAGTGGCTGGAAATCTTAAAGAAATGTTTTTGAATATCTCTGCTATTGGTAACGATCACCTCGCGCGATCATCGCTAAAGGTTGGTTCGCTATTGATTGATTCCATGACAGTTGGTGGTGATTGAGACCAGTCGCAGGAGGATTTGTGGATTCAGAACGCGAATTTTTATCGGTTAAACGCTCGCTTCAGATATTCCTCCCATTTTCATTTGGTTATTTCCTCTCTTATCTCTTTCGGTCAGTTAATGCGGTCATTTCGCCGAATTTAATCACCGAATTTAATCTTGATGCGAGCCAACTCGGTCTTCTAACTTCCGTTTACTTTTTAACATTTGCGTCGCTTCAGATCCCCATTGGCATACTCTTGGATCGCTATGGTCCCCGTCGTGTCAATGCCGTGTTGCTTACCGTGGCCGCTCTTGGAGCCTTCATTTTTTCTCGCGCAGATACGTTCAGTTCGCTTCTTTTGGGACGCGCTCTCGTGGGGTTTGGCGTCGCGGCTTGTTTGATGTCAAGCATCAAAGTGTTCAGTCTTTGGTTCCCCAAGGAAAATCTACCATCGATGACTGGGAGAATCATGTTTGTCGGTGGTTTGGGTGCGATATCAGCGACCGCACCTGTTGACTACGCGCTGGGGTTCATCGGTTGGCGAGAGATTTTTCTTGCCTTGTTCGTGGTCACCATCATCGTTTCCCTTGTTGTGTATTTTGTTGTGCCTGAGAAAAAGGAGTTAACCGATGTCGGCTCTCTCGGGGAGCAGTTTCGTGGTGCAATGGAGATCTATCGAGCTCCGGTGTTTTGGCGTATCGCTCTGGGTACAACGCTTTTTCAAGCGTTTAATATGTCGGTTCAAGGTCTTTGGGCTGGTCCTTGGTTATCGGACGTGGCCGGGCTTGAGCGAGCGAGCGTTGCTCTACATTTGCTGGCTCTCGGCGTCGCGACGATGCTAGGTTTTCTGTTTTGGGGGACCTTTGCGACTCACATGAGCAGGCGAGGTGTGGAGCCTATGGTTGTCTTGATATGGGCTACAGTTGCTTACATGTTTTTGCAACTGCTGCTCGTGTTTTCCTTAGTTCAATTTTCTTGGGTTATTTGGATTGGATGGGGATTGCTGGGCACATCGGGTAGTCTCGCGTTCTCGATTATTTCACACAGTTTTCCGATCCACCTTACGGGAAGAGCGACAACGGCAATAAATTTGTTGGTGTTTGTTACTGCATTTTTGTCACAGTGGATTTTCGGTGTCATCCTAAATCAGTGGGACTATAACGGTTCTGGCTATTCTCCTGCTGGTTACAGTTGGGCCTTTGGTTTTTTTCTCGTGTTACAGGTATTTGGTTTTTTGTGGATGGTTGTTGGGTATCATCGTTCAAGAGTAACTCGATGATCTAAATATTGGTGAGTCAGTAATCATGTTTAAACGAAGCGATAAAAAGATTCCACTATTAAAGCTGGTATTTGGCGCGGCGATCTTCTCCTGGGAAAAGAGATTCGATCTTGCACGCTCACTTTGGCTCCCATTTTTATTCGGACTAGTGCTGTCTCTTACTGATTCATTTCAGTTTGGTGATCAGTCATTGAGTGAGGCTGGTAGTGCCAATGGGTACTCGTTTAATTGGCTCTATTTTGCGATGGCTGCAATGTTCTTTGTTACTGTCATTGCCTCAGTGAGAGCCTATCGAGTCTTGCTCGAATCGGAGAGTATTCACTCGTTACCGATTTCGTGGGGTCAGTCAGAAACAAAATTTACGTTGGCGATGTTCGCTATCGCTTTTGTATTTCTTTTTGTATTGGCATTAACCAGCTCTCTTTTAATGAGTATTCTCGCGGTATATGAAAATATTGGCGCGCTTGCGATGCTTAATTTTCTGCCACCAATTTATATCGCAGCTAGGCTCATTCTCGTGTTTCCCAGAAGTCAGTTGTCGCCCTGATGTGAGTTTATTTGAGGCTTTCAAATGGTCATGGTCTGCAACACGTGGGCACGGGTTGATTCTGATGTTCCTCGCGGTGATTTTACCGTTGGTGATCGCGTTGGGGATCAATTGGTTTAGCATGACTTCGGTTCCAGCCTCGAAATTTATCGGTGCAGTGCTGGTTTGGCTAGTTTTGCCGTTTGAAGTCGCCTTGATTTCTCTGAGTTACTCAAGCATTAAAAAATGGGTAAAGCAAACGAACGACAATATTTAATGCGTTTTGATTAGCGTGATTGAAGTGCCGATACCAGCTTATCGTGAGCTTCCAATATTGTTTTCTCAGTAGTTTCCCAATCGATGCACGCGTCAGTGATCGATACGCCGTACTTCATCGATTTAAGATCACTTTGAAGCTTCTGGTTTCCAGGGCCGATGTTACTCTCTAGCATCATCCCCACAATAGACTGATTGCCTTCGATAATTTGGTGAACGCAGTCATTAAACACTAAAGGTTGTAGGTTGTGGTCTTTGTTTGAGTTGGCGTGACTGCAGTCAACGATAATATTCGAAGGAAGTTTAGCCTCGCCGAGCTCTTTTTCCACTAATGCGATTGATACGGAGTCGTAATTTGGCCCTTTTGAACCGCCCCGTAGGACAATGTGGCCGTATCGATTTCCTTTAGTTTTTGTGACTGCGACCTGTCCCTCGCCATTGATTCCAAGGAAGCTGTGTGGCTTTGATACCGAATGAAGTGCATTAATCGCGACACTTAATCCACCATCAGTTCCGTTCTTGAATCCAACTGGTGAAGATAACGCACTTGCCATTTCACGATGCGTCTGTGATTCGGTGGTGCGTGCACCAATGGCGCTCCAGGAAATGAGATCTCCTAAATATTGAGGACTTATCGGGTCAAGTGCCTCAGTTCCTGCTGGTAATCCAAGCTTGTTAATATCGATGAGGAGTGTCCGGGCTTTTCTCAATCCCGATTCGATATCGAACGACTCATCCATGTGTGGGTCATTGATCAACCCCTTCCAGCCAACAGTGGTTCTTGGTTTTTCGAAGTAAACTCTCATCACAATCGCCATGGATTGTTCAACTTTTTTTGAGAGCGATGAGAGCCGTTGTGCGTAGTCTATTGCAGCTTCTGGGTCATGGATTGAGCAGGGGCCAACCACAACAAGAAGTCTTTTGTCTTTTCTGTCTAAGATATTTTCTACGACTTTTCGACCATCGACTATCGTCGTCACTGCGTCATCTGGGACAGGGATTTCTTCTTTAATGGCCTGAGGAGTTGACAAGATTTGTTGCGATTGGACGTTGACGTTATTTATTAGTGCTTGGCTCATGGCGGTGCTTTATCGAATTAATTGTTTAGCTAGCGGGGTACCTTAACGTATTTCTTGCTGGTTCGCTGAATGATGCCTGGTCTCTCTTCGTGATGTGGCGGGGAATTCTTTTGGTAGTTACAGTGCTGTGATCTTGACCGGTTTTTCTGGAGTTGAATCCACAATTAGAGTATTTCTTAGCGGAGAGCCAAACGTTGGAGATCCAATTTCAAAAACATCTCCTGGTTGAGCCGCTACCTGTTTCGTAAAACTACCGGTCGCTGCTCCAAAAAAATGAATATGAACATCTCCTGGGCGCGTGAATCCCTTGTACTTAAAATGGTGGTGTTCTAGATTCGAAATCGAATGACACATATTGTCATTCCCGGATAGCCAAGTGTCCTCCCACACAGCTTGTCCATTTCGGATTAATCGAGCGGTACCTCTGACGTCGTCTGGAAGATCTCCCAATAACAGTTCTGGTCCGAAAGAGCACTGGCGCAATTTGGAATGGGCCAAGTAAAGGTAATTTTGTTTCTCCATGACGTGATCGGAAAATTCGTTAGCGAGTGCGAATCCAATTCTCCTCACGTTTGAGTTTGGGTCAATCATGTAGATGCCAACAATCTCAACTTCTTCGCCTCCATCTAACGCAAAGTTTGGCGATTCTAAATCCGATTCGGGATTCACAACCCAGCCCCCATCTCCTTTGTAAAACCATTCAGGTTGTGTTCCGATCTCCCCAAGTTGTGGCTTCCCGCCATCTAAACCTAACTTAAACATTCTCATTGAGTCTGTGAGGTCGTTTTCATTTTGGTTAAGCTTGGTGTGCATCGAATCGCGCGCACTGGCACTACCCAAGTGCGATAACCCTGTTCCTGTCAATATTTGACGTTGCGGATCAGGGTGATGAAATGGCGTTCGTATTCGTTTTTCTTTTAGGATGGTGTTGACCGACTCGCTCTCATCGGTTAGCCGCTCCTCGACGTATTCGCTTATTTTTATATTTCTGTTTATGGCGTTTGTGGCGATCTCAAAGGTGGTAGTTGTTCCTCTTATGGTCTTTGCCACACCACTCGTATCGACACAGCCGACTCGGCTTGCTCCATCGCGTCCAATATATTGAATGAGTCTCATATTTTTATGTAGAAATTTGACGTCATTATTTTATCGAGTATGCCAATATAACTCCCAATGATCAAAAATTAGGGAGGCCCAAGATGAAAAGAGAAGTGAACAATATCACTGTGAATTACGAGATTTTTGGTAATGATGGTCCATGGGTCGTTTTGAGCCACTCATTGATGTGTGACCTAACAATGTGGGGCCCCCAGATAGATGTGCTGAAGGCTGACTATCGAGTATTAGCGTACGACACCAGAGGACACGGTGGCACCGATGCCCCAGACGGTGAATACACTCTTGATGAGTTGGCGAGTGATGCATACGAGCTGTTAGCCGCACTGGATATTCATAAACCGCATTGGGTCGGGTTGTCGATGGGCGGAATGATTGGTATGACCGCAGCCCTTAATTATCCTAATTTGTTTTCTTCACTTGTTTTATGCGATACAACGAGCCGGATTCCAGAAGAGATGCATAGCGCCTGGAAAGATCGTATCCGTGTGTCACAGGAAAAAGGCATGGCGTCGCTCGTCTCCAGCACTCTCGAAAGATGGTTTACCGATGATTTTCGAGCCGAGCCGAGGCCAGAATTGAGATTTGTATCAAATTTAATTGAGTCGACACCGGTCGCTGGCTTTGTTGGTTGTTGTCATGCGATACCGAAAATCAACTGCACATCCCGCTTGCATGAAATTAAAGAGCCTATCAAGATCATTGTCGGCAAGGAGGATGTAGGAACGCCTGTAAAGATGTCTGAGGAGATACATGCCGCGTCCCGTGAGTCGAGTTTGACCGTCCTCGATAATGCATCTCACTTATCGAATTTGGAGCAACCTCAGCAATTTAATGAGGCGCTCTTAAGCTTCTTGAGTAAGAATTGAAATGTTACTGGTCACATTGGGCGTCAGGGTCAGTGATGATCGTTCCTCTAGAATCTTTTTTTGAAAGGTATTTTCGAATGATCTGGAATGCGTCATAGTCAAAGGATCCTGGTGTCTCGATTTGGTGCTCTAGTCTTTTGTTCTTTCCTGTGAAGCGGTAGTCCGTCCGTCTCCAATCCCTAATTCTGTGTGTTTCAGTCATATCGTTGGAGGCATCCTTCTCGATGACCAGAATATCGCCGCTATATGGCCACTCTGGGATTAAAAATTTATGTAGCGCGATGGAGGTTCTCATGGCGTGATTCAGGTGCGTTTCATCCCCGATGCACGCTCCTTTACATCGACCAAGCTGATGGGAAAAACAGGGTCCTTCGCCTTCTTCAATGCCCAGTGCTTTGAGACACAGGCCATGTTCTTTTGCAAGGTCGCGAAGCAGCTTAGTCGCCTGCCTTTTTGTATCAAACATACCGTATATCGCACCAAATGGAATTTGTTCGAATTCACTTAGCGCTATCATTTTTGGTCTTTTTTGTCCGGCTGCAGGATCCCAGTGAATAGTATGGTAATCAGCTTTCTTTCGAAGTTGTCTATTAAATATCGGCTGTAATGTTTTCACGAGTTGAGACTCGAGCAAAAGGGCACCAAACTCGCCCGCGGTTTCGATCCAGTCTATTGACTGCAGTTGTTGGTTAATCTCCCGGTCTTTTCGGCTAGAGTGGTCCCCACTGAAATGCGACATTACTCGTGATCGAATATTCTTACTTTTGCCAACATACAGTACCGCGTCATTCCCTCCTTTGAATATGTAGACACCGGAACCACTAGGGATTGAGTCGATTGTGTTTTTATGAATTGTTGCCGGGAGTGAGGGCTCTTTCATGAGTTTTTTAATAGACTCATTTAGGATGTTTTCCTCGAAATGGATTTGTAAATGCTGAGCGAAATCCCAGATTGCTCTGGCATCCGATAGGGCTCGGTGTCTTGTGTCGCAAGTCAGGCCAAGTCGCTTAATGATGCTGTCTAACCCATGGCGCCGTTCGTCTGGGTATAGCAAACGCGAAAGTTTAACCGTGCACAGTAATTTTGGTTGGTAGGCTAGACCACAATTTCTGAATTCGTTTTTCAAAAACGAATAGTCAAATCGGACGTTATGCGCCACGAGTGTTTTACCATCTAGGCGATTCCATAATTCAGAGGAAATGTCCTCGAATGTTGGTGCATTCGCAACCATCTCATCGGAAATCCCCGTGATTGCTTGGATGTTGTCGGGGATTGAACGTCGAGGATTGACAAGTACGTTCCACTCATCAACGTATTGACCATTCATCACCTCTATGAACCCAATCTCGGTAATTCGATCTTTATCTGCTGTAGCACCTGTGGTTTCGAGATCGAGAAAAATAAAATTACCGGTAATCAATGTATTTGCTCAAGTTGGGTTTCGTTAATGACTGGGTTGTTGCTCTGGCTGAGATCAATTCAACGTTGACTGCGTCGAATTATAGAATATGCTCTAGGTTACTCAATCCGAGAGGTCTTACATGGCTCCATTAACGATGAAAAATATGTTGCCGGCAGATTGGCGAAAATCGGTTTTGGTAGGGCGCATTTGGTTGCCTGGCCCAAACGGTGGTCCGACACCTGTTGTCCTCTTCGAGGGAACTTTATACGACGTGAGTCGATTTTTCTCGACAACGAGTGATTTGCTGAACACGTCTAATCCACTTCGGGTGATACGTCTAGCGGTTGAGTCTGGTGCGCCAGAGGTGCCGCAACTGCCGCAGATCATCGCGAATTCCGACTACCGATTGAGAGTCGAGCGCTATCCTTATTTTCTGTGTCCCGTTGATCTACAGGCAATAAAAGCTGCGGGTGTGACTTTTGTCTCAAGTATGGTCGAGCGTGTGATCGAAGAGCATGCGAGGGGTGACCTCAAAGCCGCGGAGGCGATACGAAATCGTATCGGTCAAGAAATTGGGGGCAGTATCGAAAATGTTGTCCCGGGCAGTACTGCTGCCTCTAAATTGAAAAAGTCATTGCAAGCGAGAGGCTTATGGTCTCAATATCTTGAGGTTGGTATTGGTCCGGATGCAGAGGTGTTTACGAAAGCACAGCCATTATCAGCGGTCGGTAGTGGAGCTCAAATCGGCATCAGAGCTGACTCAAAATGGAACAATCCTGAACCTGAGCTGGTTCTTGCGGTTAATCGAGCTGGAACTGTTGTGGGCGCAACCCTCGGCAACGACGTCAATTTACGAGACTTTGAAGGACGCAGTGCGCTGCTACTCGGAAAGGCTAAGGACAACAATGCAAGTTGTGCAATCGGGCCTTTTGTTCGAATTTTTAATCGTTCATTTTCCTTATCTCAAGCACTTCGTTCAAAAATTAGAGTCAGCGTTGATGGAATGGATGGGTTCAAGTTGCGTGGTTCGAGTGATGTCTCTCAGATCAGTCGTTCACCTATGGAAATTATTAAACAAACGATCAACCGCACGCATCAGTATCCAGACGGTGTGGTCGTGTTCCTCGGGACTCAATTCGCACCCACGAAAGACAGAGGAGAAAAGGGTAAGGGTTTCTCTCACAAAGTTGGAGATGTGGTGCGGATTGGATCGGATCAACTTGGCGTTTTGGTGAATGAGGTCGCCCAAAGTAATAAAGTTACACCATGGACTTATGGGATCGCTGACCTCATGCGTAACCTGGCATCAAGAGATTTGCTCTAGTCGAGAAGCGCTCTCTCAACAAAGTCGAGTCTGTCTTGACCCCAAAATGGTTCTCCGTCAATTCGGTAGGTGGGTGCTCCGAATACGTCGTTTTTGATCGCAAGCTCGGTATTTTCGTCGTATTGATTCATCGTCTCTTGTGTCGTGATAGATTGCATGACGGTCTCTGAATCAATATCGCACGCCTCAATACAGTTTCTGATTTCCTCATCCGAACCCATATCTCGGTTATGAACCCAGCATCCCTCCATGAGTTTTTGTGTGATCAACATCCCTTTGTCTTGACCAAACAATTTGTCTGTTGCGATCACTACAAGTGATGCAGTTGAAGGGTTATATGGAAAAAAATCGGGTTCTATGATGATTGGTGATTGAAGAAAACTTTTCCAACGATTGAGTTCATAGATACGATACTTTTGTCGTTGGATTGGGCGCTTCGCAACTGGGACTCCTCCGGTTGCTGCAAATAGCTTCATAGGGTCTACGGGTCGTAGCTCTATGTTTGCGCCGACGCGGTTCGCTATTGTATTTAGGCGCTCGTGACCTAGGTAGGCCCACGGTGACATTGGAGAAAAGTAGTACTCGATATTCTTTTTCATGTCTGAATCTCTTTTGTAAAAAAGCATTATTCTTAATATGAGCTAATTATCGCACTTCATTAGGAGAATTACGTTGCGTCGCCTCTTACCTATTTGTGTCGTTATGTTGTTGGTGTTTTTTTCGAGATTCGCCCTTGGGTCACAGTCCACGATAAAAATCCATCATCCACTACCTCTATCCTCGACGATACATCAGAAAGTGATCCTACCTTGGTGTGAGCGAATCGAGATAGAGACATCTAAGCGCTTGCAATGCGAGATTTATCCTTCGATGCAGTTGGGTGGCAATGTCCCGCAACTTATTGATCAGGTGCGAGACGGTGTCGTTGATGTCATTTGGACATTGCCAGGATTTTCACCCGGTCGATTTCCGAAAACTGAGGTGTTTGAACTGCCTTTCATGATTCGCGATGCAGAGGCAACAAGTGAGGCGTTGTGGGATTACGTCAATCAATACTCATTAGATGAGTATGAGGGGATGCAATTACTTGCGATGCACGTTCATGGGGGCGGCGTATTACATTCCACTAAACGAGTGATTCAAACTGAAAAAGATCTGGTTCGGATGAAGGTTAGAGCACCAACTCGTCAAACGACTCAATTGTTATCGCTTCTCGGAGCCACACCTGTAGGGATGCCTGTTCCTCAGGTCCCAGAGGCATTATCCAAAGGAGTTATCGAGGCAACGTTGTTACCTTACGAAGTCATGCCCGCGCTCAGAGTGGATGAATTGACGCGTCATCATAGCGAGCCGGGGAGTGATCAACCAAAGATCTATACCTCGACGTTTCTTTTTGCAATGAATCATGCATTTTTCGAGTCACTGCCCGAGGACTTGAGAGGAATTGTCCAGAGAAATTCCGGTCCGAACCTCTCTCGGTTGATGGGGAGGGTGTTTAAAGAGGCCGAAATGGTCAACCGGGAGACACTGGACCCAGAGACCATTCACGTTCTCAGCGATGAAGTCATTGATCGATGGAAGCTAAAGAGTCAGTCGTTGCATGATCGATGGATTTCGGAGCGAGGAGACGTCGGCAAACATTTGTACCAAGAGGCTCGCCGGCTGATAATGAAATACGAAACCCCAGATTGAAGACGAGTCTTCTCTTTACTTAACAGTAATGGTTATTTGTCTGGAGAAAACGGCTGGCTTGTGAGGGATGTGAGCCTTGTCGCCCATGATCAACTGAAGTGTGTGCTTGCCAGGCATCAATTCGATGGTCGTTTCCGTCTGACCTCCGCCGAAGTGCTTGTGATTGTCGTCCATCGGGACCGGTTGGGTGAAGTCCGGTAATTTTGCGTCGATGATGAGGTGATGATGTCCAGTGTTGGGCTTGTCTATTCCAGCAGGAGCAACACCCATTCCCTTTAGTCCAAACTTGACCACTACGGGACTAGAAACTGTTTCACCATCGCTTGGCGAAATGATGTAAACCTCGGCTCCCTCTGGGGCACTGGTTTGTGACCATCCGAAGCCATACGAGCAAGACAAAGCGAGAGCAAGTGCGGCGCCAATGATGTTTTTCATGTTTCCTCCTCTAGTTGGGATCTTAAATAACCAAACGAATTTTAGTGGATTCCAGTTATCCAGTTTGTTATTGATCATCCAAGGTCAGTGCGCTGTATCGATTGATTCTTCACAAATTCTGTTGCCCAGCATATAATTGTCTAGACAACTAATTTGCTATTCAACTGTAAATAACGAGGGGTAGGCATGTTGCGTGAGGATTTATCGCGTAATTTCGGTTTCATCTTGCATGATGTGGCGAGATTGTTGCGTTTAAGTTACGACCGAAGAATGAAAGCGCTTGGGCTGACTCGATCGCAGTGGTGGGTGTTGACTCACCTTTATCGTAACGATGGTGTGACGCAAGCCGAGCTTGCAGATGTATTAGAAATTGATCGCCCAGCATTAGGCCGTTTGCTTGATCGACTGGAGGTGAGCGGGTGGGTAACACGAGAGGATGACACGAGAGACCGAAGAGCCAAGCGAGTATTTTTAACGGACGAGGTTGAGCCAGCAATGAAGGCGATGCGTCATGCTGCGGCTGACATGAGAAAAGAAGCGCTCGTTGGAATTTCTGAGACTGATCAGGATAGATTTATCGATATCTTATTAAGACTCAAGACTAATTTAATTGGGCTTGAGAATCCTAACGGATGCGGCAAAAGTGATCGTCAGAGGGATATGACATGAAGTTGACAGAAAAAAACCTCTATCTTGGCCTTCTATGGTTCGTGCGTTTCTTCTTTATTGTTTTTTTGCCAGTGATTTTTGCTTTATCTGGTTTATATCTCTATTCCCACGGAGGCTCCGTTGTCGAGACTGAAAACGCTTATATTAAGGCGGACATCGTAATGGTCAGCCCAGAAGTTTCATCTCGGGTGACAAATGTTGAGGTTGAAGACAACCAATACATCGAAAAGGGGGCGCTTCTTTTCGGAATGGAGCATGCAGGTTATGTGGTAGAGCAAGAGAGAGCGACTGCGCAAATGGAGATGGTTCGAGCAGAAGTCGCGTCATTGAAAGCGGAGTATCGAGCGTCTCAGATCGAAAAAGAGGAGGTCCGGTCTTTAATAAATTTCCAGACAAAGCAGTTAGACCGACAAGTTGCTCTACGAGAGCATGGAATGGCAAGAGGCGACGAGTTTGATGAGGCTCAATACCGCTTGGAGTTGGCAAAAGCTCGTCTCGTCACCTTAGATGAAAAATCAAAAAAAATCCTTGCATCACTTCTTGGAGATGTCTCGTTAAATCCTGAGCGTCATCCCAAATATCTTGAGGCAAAAGCAACATATGATCGAGCAGACCTTGGTATTAAGGATTCTTTTGTTTATGCACCAGTCAGTGGGATTGTCAGTAACATGAAGCTACAGGCAGGTGAGTACGTAAATCGTGGGACCTCAATATTCAGCATCATTGCAAGTGATAGGCTCTGGATTGAGGCCAACTTTAAAGAGACCCAGTTAACTTGGATGGAGCAAGGGCAAGACGTTGAGATAGTTGTCGATACCTATCCTAACTTGATTTGGTCTGGCAAAGTCTCAACCATCGCCCCAGCAACGGGAGCGGAGTTCGCTATTTTGCCTCCGCAAAATGCCACTGGAAACTGGGTTAAAGTGGTACAGAGGCTACCTGTTCTGATCAGTGTTGACCAGCCAGAAGACTATCCTCCCCTCCGGGCTGGCATGACCGTTACCGTCGGCGTTAAAACAGGTGTGAGTCGCGGACTACCGCGTCCCATTGAGGCACTTGTTGACCATGGTCTGTTGCCCGAGTTTCTTAAGCCCTAACCTGTTTCCAGTTCGTTGTTACTTGGATAGATGGCTCAGTTGGGACAAATTGCGGAGGATCGCGCGCAACATCCGTATCTGATCAGTGCCTCAGTTGTTTTGGCTTCATTGCTGTATTCCATTGATTGGACGATTGCTGTAGTGGCGCTCCCACACATGCAAGGCGCATTTTCCGCGACGCAAGATCAAATCAGCTGGGTCATCACGTCCTACATTGTTGCGTCTGCGATCATGATCCCTACCGCTGGTTGGTTTAGTAATCGGTTTGGTCGGAAAAATGTATACGCATTTGCGGTAGCTGGATTCACGCTAGCCTCGATAGCGTGCGGTGCGGTGAGCAATTTAACCTTTGAAGTGATCGCACGTATTGCCCAAGGAGCCAGTGGTGCTTTCCTAGTTCCACTTTCCTTGGCCATCATGCTCGACACTTTTCCCGAAGAAGAACATCCCAAGGCAATGGCTATCTGGGGTATCGGCTGGTCCGGTTCATTTATTGGGCCGATACTAGGTGGATATCTGACCGAATATCTTTCTTGGCGATACGTTTTTTATATCAATATTCCGTTCGGTATTTTAGCGTTCATTGGTGTCCTCGCCTTTATGCCGAAAGATACCGAAAAAAAACGGGAGCCTTTAGATTGGTTCGGGTTTATCACCCTTGCCATTGGTATCGGCTCGTTACAGATGATGCTAGATCGTGGTCAGCGATTAGATTGGTTTGAATCTGGAGAAATTATTTTTGAAGGATGTCTTGCAGCGATTTCACTTTATATGTTTAACGCTCATGTGATGTCATCCAGAAAACCGTTTTTGGATCCGAAATTATTTTTGGAGCGAAATTTTTTTCTTGCATTGATTTTGGTTGCGTTCTATGGGCTTTTAACTGTTCCTCCGATGGTGCTTTTACCCGCGTTTCTTGAGGGCTTGATTGGGTACGAAATTGTAGACGTTGGAGTTTTGCAATCCTCTCGAGGTATTGGCGTATTGATTGCGATGTTTTTGAGTAATCGGATCGCGCGCACGGTTAATGTGAGAGTGCAAATTGCATTCGGTTTGGTGTGTCTTGGATTTTCTTCTTTAATTATTTCTTCTTGGACGAGTGATATTGGTCCATGGCCCATACTCTGGACGGGTTTTGTGAGTGGGATTGGAGCTGGAATTTTGATGGTCCCAAGTCAACTCGTTGCGTTCTCCAGAGTCGTGATTTCAAAACGAAATGAGGCGGCTGCCGTGTTCAATCTTGTGAGAACAATGTTCAGCAGTATTGGTGTATCGGTTGTATTGGCATTATTCATTTATGTCGGATCTACGGGAAGGTCTGAACTCGTGAATCATGTGACTCCATTCAATGACGCTTTATCCCAAACTGGTCAGGACACGCAAAGTTACTCGTTATCCACGCGGCGATCGATCGCTGTTTTGGATGAGGAAATAGACAGGCAGGCAGACCTCCAGGGTTATATCGCGAGTTTTTATATACTCGCCGGCGCATCATTCGCGGCAATACCAATCGTTTTTCTAATCGGAAGAATGAAGCCTCCGGGGCGAAGACCCGAAGACTCGACATCTAAAAGTCCGCCCATCGTTGCTGAGTGACAACCGATTAAACTATCTATCGGTGACGGATATTTTCCACGATCGACCAGTGATTTTTGGAGTCTTGATGTTTGTCAAAGATCAAAAGCGGTTGCAATTCGCTCATATGATCTGATTCTGCTGGCATAACTCCCAGTAATCGTTAATATCATCAATTCGTCTGCTTCAAATTGATGCTTGAGGTCAGTCAGTTGATGTTTAATGTTCTTCGGTGTGCCAAGAACGACTCTATTTCGCTCTCGCTTAATTATTGCTTTTTCTGTCTCTGAATATTCGTATGTGCATGCCTCCTCTGTCGGAAGGATTGCGCTCTCTCTGCCTGTCGCCATCATGACTCGCCTGTGGTCAATCGAGGCCGCGAGACCTTCAGCATCTGATTCTGTTTCTCCGCAAATAACGAATATGCACACCATGGAATTGGGTTTTTTTTCTAGGTGGGACGCCTGAAATGAGGACCGATAATGTTTGCTCACAACATCACCGCCAACTGGATTAATAAAATGCGCGAACGCAAAACGTGTCCCTAAATGTGCGGCTAATGCGCTGCTGTAGTCTGACGACCCCAGTAGCCATATTTCCGGCATTGAGTCTCCAAAAGGCATCGCTGTGACTGAGTGGTATGGATGGTCATCGGGAAGCTTGTTCTGTAACCAATTCACGAGATCCACCACTTGTTGCGGAAATTCGTTAACCGCGTAGAAAGAATTTGCGTTGATCGCTTTCGCAGTCAACATGTCCCCACCTGGTGCCCGACCGATACCAAGATCTATCCGGTTTGGACATAGCGCCTCGTGCATTCTAAAAATTTCGGCGACTTTGACAGGACTGTAGTAGGGCAGTAAAACACCCCCCGTGCCAATTCGAATCCGTTTCGTATTTTGTCCGATTGCAGCTATCAAAATTTCTGGGCAGGGGTCCGCTAGACCGTTCATGTTGTGATGTTCAGCTAGCCAGAAGCGATGGTATCCAAGTTCGTCTGCAAGACGAGCCAGTTCTAATGTCTCCTCTATCGCTTTTGTGGGGCTTTGACCCTTAATGATCGGGCTTTGGTCAAGAACAGATAATTTCACGTTGTTGTATTAACGGGTTTTGTGGTCAAATTATGGTAACCTAGATCAAAAATAAACTTATATATTTAGATCCATTTTTAAAAGTCACTATGGCGTCGATTGCTTATTATAAAGTCACTGATACAGATCTGCCGATCCATGAGCAACGAGCGATTATTTCGCGCGCTGGTCGTATTGATAAGGCGTTTTCGGATCATGCAATCTCGGTACGCACGCCGACCCGAAAGCGTCCTGGATTTAGATCGATGCTTCTCAGCCTCAAGACAGGCGACGTCATTCGGGTCACAAAGATCGATCGATTAGGAAAAGATGCAGTAGATATATCCCAGTCATTACACACCTTGATGGAGCGTGGTGTCACCGTTGATATATTGGATATTGGTCGCGTATCCCAAGCAGAGGGTCGGGGATTTTTGGATTTAATTGATAGCATCGCTAGTATCGAGAAGCAGTCGATTTATGAACGAACGTTAAACGGGAGAATGCGAGCGAAACAAAAGCTGGCAGTCGGCGAGCGCACTAAAAAAGGTAGAAGCTCTATGGGTCGTCCGAAAGTTGCTGATTATGAGAGGGTGAAACAGTGGCGTTTGGATAACGACGCGTCAATATCACAAACGGCTAATCATTTCGGGATTAGCACCGCGACCGTCAAACGGTGCATGCGTGTCTAGCAAGTCTCTTCGCTAGATTCTATATTCCACTCCCTTGTTGTCGAGCATCCTTGTGAGTGCGTGCCAAGTATCAATTGCCATTTTATATCCGCCACGGGTTTCAAATTGCTCGAATACTTTTTGGGTAACCGTTGAATCAACTTGCACTAAGTTATCTATTCCAGCGGCCATTGCGTCGACTTGAATTTGACATGCGGCATCAAGGTAGTACATCACCTCAATTGCTTCTGCGATTGATTTTCCAACGGTAAGTAACCCATGATTTCTAAGAATCATGGCTCTAGAGGTTTTTCCAAGGTTCTTTGCAAGGCGTTTTCGTTCATCGAGATCTAACGCAATGCCTTCGTAATCATGGTAGGTCAACATGTCCAGCGTTCGAGCGGCGTGTTGACTGAGGGGGAGTAGACCGGTTTTCATCGCTGACACCGCCACGCCCGCTCGCGTGTGTGTGTGCAAAACTGCATTCATTTCAGGTCTGGCTTCGTGGATACAACCGTGAATCACGAACCCTGCTGGGTTCACTCCGCATCCTGTGATGTCTTCGATCACGTTACATTTCTCGTCGATTTTAACCAGGTTTGATGCCGTTATTTCGCTGAATAACAACCCGTATGGATTGATTAAAAAATGCTCCGACCCAGGCACTCTCGCCGTGAAATGTGTGAAGATTAGATCGGTCCAACGAAGTTCATTCGCGACTCTGTACGCCGCTGCTAAGTCACAACGTACTTGCCATTCTTCCTCGCTGACTCGATTTTTCACAGTTGTGTCGGAAATCGCATTCATGGGGCATTCCTTACTCTCGGATGGTGATCAGTGAGCACTATCTTGGTTGGTTAATAGTACTCGTAAGGTTTCTTATTTACATTGCTTCCAGCGAGGTCTTTCAACGACTCTTCATCTTGTGGTCTATCCCACCAAGTCGATCGAGCTGCTAACTGTTTTTCTCGAAGCTCAGGGTTTTTCTTGAACATGGATTTGATGAACTCTGTCGTGTCGGATTCGTATGGCTTTTTTGGCATGAAGACTCTACCTACCTTGTTTGTTGAAAGATTTGCGGCTGATTATAGATGACCTTTGTTGATGACGGAGCGTTCAATACGTTCACGAATTTTCTTGACAGCTCCTGAGGTTAAGCTCATATTTTACATCGTGAACTTAAATTTCAAGAACAAATCTGAAATTTGGTCATCGATAACCATTTGGAGGGAAACATGAAGAAATTCAGCATAGTCCTGGGCGTTATTTCGGCGCTGGTTGTGTTTGGTGTTCGTGCAGATACTTCGGACGTCAAGACGCAGTCGATTGTCGAGGTCAAGAAACAGGGAGATCATTGCGGTGATGATCCGAACTGTATGAACCGATATCACTACGCAATTCCTGCGATCGCTCACGCCAAACCTGGGCAATTAATCCGTTATGAGACAAGAGACGCGCTTGACTCTGATTTGACCATCAACTCAGAGCCTAAGGATGTTCTTGCGATCGATTTGAACTTAGTTCACCCGATTACGGGTCCTGTTCACATCGAAGGCGCGAAGAGGGGTGATGTTCTGGCTGTCACGTTGATTGATATCGAGCCCGACGAGTATGGTTATACGACGATCGTGCCAGGTTTTGGTTTCCTTAGAGACATGTATACCGAGCCATTTGTAGCGAACTGGAAAGTGAATCGGATGGAAGCTGTGTCAGATCAAGTTCCTGGTGTGAGGATTCCAATGAATGGGTTTATGGGAACGGTTGGCACCTTGCCAGGGAAACCCGAGGTTGACGCTTGGTTAGCTAGAGAGAATGCGCTTGGAGCGGCTGGCGGTATCGCATTGCCTCCGCAACCTACTGGAGCTCGTCCAACTGCTGTATGCGGACCAGACGGGTCACACAGCGCTGAGTGTCTCAGAACCATTCCACCCAGAGAGAATGGTGGAAACATGGATATCAAACAAATGGTCGTCGGTACAACGTTATTGCTTCCATGTTACGTAGATGGTTGTGGCTTGTTTGTGGGTGACGTTCACTACGCACAAGGAGATGGTGAAGTTGCGGGAACGGCGATTGAGATTGGTGCCAAAGTCACCGTCAGAACTGAAATCAGAAAAGGTATGGCATCGATGATGAAATCTGGGCCGCACTTTGAGGGAGGCTCACAGATCAAAGCCCTCGAGCCAGATAAATTCTACGCGACGGTTGGTTACCCAATTAAAGAGGCAGGCAAGGACTTACCATACGTGACGTACTTGGATGCTAAGAAGTTAACACCGTTGTCGAACTTATCTGAGGATCTTACTGCAGCTGCCAGGTCTTCTCTTGTAGAGATGATCAACTGGTTGGTGACGCAAAAAGGATTCACTCGTGAGCAGGCCTACGTGATCACCAGTGTGGCTTGCGATATTCGAATCGGTAACTTGGTGGACTTACCCAACTATGCTGTCTCAACGATATGTCCGTTGGAGATTTTTGATTGAATTCTCGGGTAAGACGTTGATGGTTTAATAGGGTGGATCGTTCCACCCTATTTTTTATATGTGATGCAAATGTTACGTAGAAGATTTATAGCGTTTCTTTCAGGGGCCTCGGTACTGTCTTTACTTCCTCTCGCTCAGGCTCACACACCGTATCGACAGTGGAAAGTGATGCGAGAGCGTTTTTTGTTGGTTCACTCGTATCGAACTGATCTTCAGACCGACGTCCTCGCAGATCGGATTGTTGCGACATTCGACACGCTACTTCCTAAAGCTCAAGCCAGGGTGGCGCGGGCGAGGAATGCTGAGAGAGTAGGTAGCCTGATCACGACACAACAAGCGATGTTGGCGGTGATGTCACGGTCTGATGCGATTGATTTATACAACGCAGAAAATGGATTCAAGGGTTTTAATAAACATGCTATCCGAGCGATTGGGGAGAAGGACGGTTATGTATTGATTTCGTCCAGCGTGTTTCCCGAACATCACGCTTGGCTAGTCGCTGCAGCGGTGTTTGACCATGCCAACTCCACTGGTAAAACGCTTGAAGCGCCTGAGACATCGTTTCCAATCCCTTTACATCAGGGTTCGTCAAATTACCTCCAAGGGTTACCGCTCGATGCAGTTGAGTAGTCTCATCTTTGGAACATTCTTTTGTTTTATCAGTGTGTCCTTGGCATCGGCGCATGATTTAATCACAGACGAAGTGGCAAAAGAGTATTTGTTAGAGCTTCAGGAGTCAGTCAGCGTTCTTGAAGATGTTGGCGCGTCCAACGAGACGCGTGCTCAAGCCGCTCTATCTATTGGGTCGAAACTCGAGGAAATAAAATCATTCCTGAATCGAGATATCAGCATGCATGGTGCGATTAATGGGTTGGCAACGGAGTACCTCGTTTCAAAGTTAGAGAACTCTGGGTTGGCGCTCCATTTTGATTCGAAAAACAATTACTATCCGTTTGACAACACCTACTACCATGCAGCACTTAAATTTGCATCGAGTAATAACACGCGATCCTTAGCCAAAGTTCGGCTTATCAAAGGTGATTTTTATCACGATTTTAAGGGTGATTTAATGAGCACCACAGCCTCTTTGACGGATTTGGAGGGGCAGGTGAAAAGTTTTGATGAAGTGGATTTCACGTCATTGTCTAATGAAGAGGCGGAGGAATTGCGTTTTATTAAGATCATTACCTACGCTCGGCTCATGAAAGGTAGACGGACTGACGAAGATGATCGGTTATCAAACGTGTTTCAAGCTTTATCCGAAGAATTTGAAATGCTCTATCCTTCAAGTATGAGGCTCGGTGCGGTCTCTGTCGTAAAAGAAATCTTAAATGTTCATTAAAATCGTCAATTGGGTGAAGTTATAAATCTAAGATAGTTGAACTTAATATAGACATGTCTTCCTTGAGCGCAGTGATTGATCTACGCAGCGATACAGTAACAAAACCTACAAGCGAAATGCGTTCGGTCATGGCGTCTGCGGAAGTGGGAGATGATGTTTATGGTGAAGATCCAACGGTTAACCAGTTGGAGGACTATGCCGCGCAAATTAGTGGCAAAGAAGCCGCGATATTTGTAGCAAGTGGAACGCAAAGTAACTTACTCGCATTGTTGGTTCATTGTGAGCGCGGTGATGAGTATATTGTTGGACAACAGGGGCATACGTATAAATATGAAGGGGGAGGGGCTGCGGTGTTGGGGAGTATTCAGCCTCAACCGCTAGACTACGAGGCTGATGGCACGCTCAACCTAGATCTCGTTGAGACGTATATCAAACCCGACGATCCACATTTTGCACGCACGCGCCTCTTGTGCCTCGAGAACACACAAGCTGGTCAAGCGTTACCACTTGGTTATCTTCAAGACGCGAGGGTTTTTTGTAATCAGCATTCGCTATCGTTGCATCTTGATGGTGCAAGATTATTTAACGCCAGCGTCCAACTCAACGTACCAGTGACTGACGTGACAAGTATTTTTGATACGGTCTCAATATGTTTATCCAAAGGACTGGGAGCCCCGGTCGGTTCCGTTCTCTGTGGTCCTCGAGAGATCATTCGACAAGCGAGACGGTGGCGAAAAGTGCTGGGTGGCGGAATGAGACAGGCGGGAGTCCTCGCTGCTGCTGGTATTTATGCGCTCGAACACCACATCAGCCGGTTGCATGAAGACCATAAAAATGCTTCAAGGCTGTCCGAAATGCTAAAGGCTTTGAATCATCCTAAAGTACGCGTTTCTGAATCAAGAACCAATATGGTTTTTGTTGATGTCGATGATGTTGTACCTAGTCGGCTAGCCGAGCTATTCAAAAATGAAAACATCCTAATTACGCCCTCAAAACGCTTACGATTAGTGACCCACTTAGATGTGGCCGCATCGCATGTCGACCGATTTGTCGAGGTATTTAACCGTTTGCTGAAGAGCCAGCTCTAGGTAACGTATCTAAGATTGTTTTGGCGATGATTTCTGGAGGTTGCGCGCCGGATAGCCCAATCTCAGCGTTAATGACATAAAACGGAACGCCGCTAATTCCAAGCCGCTGACTTTCTTCTAAGTCCTCGGATACTTGACCCGCGTAGTTGTCGCTCTCGACTGCGGCGCGAATCACCTCATCGGACATGCCAATGTCTCTTGCGATTTTTCTGATGTTCTCTTTTCTCGAAAGATCTCTTCCGTCGATAAAAAAGGCTTTAAAAAGTGCCTCGATTAGATCATCTGTGAGTGCTGTTTCTTTTGACGCGTAGATCAACTCATGCATTTTTGTTGAGTTGGGTTGAACAATAATGTCGTCAAAGTGGAGCGTTAATCCGACCTGTTCTGCAGCGAGACGAACGCGGTCATAAATCGCTTTCGCGTTTTCTCTGCCACCGAATTTGCTGGCCGTATATTCCTGTCTCGATACGCCTCCCATCGGAAGCGCTGGATTCAATTGAAACGCGCGCCAGTTGACTGAAATATTGAGATCATCACGATTGCTTGTGATGATTTTTAGCGCTTTTTCTAAGTTTCTCTTTCCGATGTAACACCATGGGCAGACGACATCAGAAAATATATCTATGCTCACATTGTTCATCATTATCCTTTTGTTTTTAGACTTAGCGCGTTCGCACGAACTGAATCAGCAAATTTCTCTCGACCGTCGATAAGTTAAGGTACGAGTTTACGCTTTCTATCGCTTCACCACCATGCCACACAATCGCTTCATGGATCGTGGAGGCGCGACCATCGTGTAGCAATGATCCACCCTGAGATAGGTGTTCGCCGATACCCCAAAGAGGTGCAGTACGCCATTCATTAGGAGTTGCGGATCCCTCATGAAATCCATCCGATAAACCATCGCCTACATCGTGCAAAAGGAGATCTGTGTATGGTGAGAATTTTCTGATGCTCGATTCTGGTGCGGCGTTTTCAGCGATTAATTCAGTTTTATGGCAGGCGTGACAACCAGACGCTTTGAATAACGTCATGCCTTTGCTATTTGCGTTTGACGCGTTTACCTTAGTTATTGGAAAAACGCTGTTAAGGTACTGAACAACTTGTCTCAGCCGTGCGTCGGACAGCTCAAAACCTTCGATTTTTTTCAAGCTGTCACAGAGGGTTTTATGTCCCGCGCAAGGTTCGATCGGGTAATGAGACGACGTGACACCGAGTTCGTCTCGAAATGCTTTTGCGACTTGATCGATTAATGAGGGGGAGGAGGATTTGAGGCCAAATCGACCAATTTTCTTTTCTCTTGTTGCTGGGTCGACGACATAGTTAATTCGCCCAGTGATGCCCGATGATTTCTGCTGGTGAATGATATCGAGTAATTGTTGTTCGCTGACCATCTCAAACAACCCAAGCCCTATCAATTTTCGTCCCATTCTCAGAGACTGCTCGACGTTATGCGCCAAATCTCCAAATGCAAGATCCGTCACTCTTGGCGTTGGTCGTCTGAGGGAGTGGCCATTCATCGTGACCGTAGACCAGTTGATCAGAACACTTCCTTCAGGGGGAAGTTTTCCGATTACGCCTTTGGAGCTGATTTCATTTCCGTAAATATCATGCGGTTGGGTTTGTTGACCATCGAATGTGCCAATACGCAGTACCGCTGGAGATAGACTATTAGCCGAGAGGTTTGCTGACGCATTCGTGCCAGCAAAATGGCAATCTGCGCAAGATTCGCCATTTGAATGAGGACCTCGACCCCACGAGCCGCCGCTAAGAAAAGGAAACACCCAGCGCGCGTTAAAAATTCGTTCTCCGCTGACTGCCTCATCGTTTAGTTCCTGCGACGCATGCGCGGCAAGAACTAAACATCCGCACAACAGGAGTGATGCTAGAATTTCAACGGATTTGTATGAAATGGGTTTATTAGGGTTTCTTTATCACCTCGAGTACTCTGCCAGCTCTGAGGCCTGCGACATGGCCGTCACAGCTCGATCGGCCAATTGATCCCAGAAGTGATACCCCCATCAACGCGGAGCGTTTGTCCAGTCATGTATTTAGAGGCATCGCTTGCTAGAAAAATAGCTGAGCCAACAAGGTCTGACACGTCTCCGAGACGTTCAAGCGGTGTATTTGAACGTCCCCATGTTTTCATTGTTTCATCAGACCACACCTTTTTTGTGAGGTCGGTCAAAATAAAACCTGGAGCGATTGAGTTGACTCGAATGCCGTGTCTTCCCCACTCATTTGCGAGCCCACGCGTCATCATCAGTACACTCGCTTTGCTCATCGCATAAGGTGTGGTTCCTCTGAGCGGCGCGTAGGTGTTTAGCGAATCAACGTTGATGATCACTCCACACTTTTGCTCGATCATCGTTTTGCCAACAGTCTGAGCGACAATCCAGGCTCCACGGCTATTGATATCCGTGATCCAGTCATAGTCTTCTTCTGTATAGGACTCTGCTTTCATTCTTCGATTGACGCCAGCAACACTGATTAGTGTGTCAATGCGACCATGTTTTTTAACAACATTGGTAACCATGGTTGTCACCTCTGTTTGATTTGAGACGTCACACACCTCCGTGTCTACAGCTTTTTTTTCAATACCAATGTCTTTGGCAGTTTGTAAAAGCGTTGCCTCCTCTCGACCTGCGATAATCACCTTTGCGCCTCGAGCAACAAATCCCTCGGCGATGGCTCTGCCGATTCCACGGCTTCCTCCGGTAATCAACGTGACTTGACCTTCAACTGAAAATAATGAATCAGACATAATCCCTCCCGTTACTCTTCTAGCGCTTGATAGATTAAATTTCTCAAAAGAACACGATGCTCCATTCGTCTGTATGGGTCTTGTGACATGTAGGATACGACCAATTCTTCCTCTGGGTCTATCCAGAAGTATGTGCCTGCATATCCTGCCCAGAAATATTCTCCGGCCGTGCCTGGCCATACGGACTGTCCATTCTCCGAGCGTGTCGCAAACCCGAGACCGAACCCATATCCCGGTCCAGGGATGTAAAAAACACCTTTGCTGATCCCGTCGTGTATATGATTTGAAGACATGTATCGGACTGTTTTAGGCGACAGTAGTCTAACGCCTTCTAGCTCGCCACCGTTTAACATCATTTGGCAAAATCGTAAATAGTCTCCCGCGGTCGACGACAAACCATGACCTCCAGCCAAAAATACCATAGGCTCTTTGACGTCAATCAAGGTCATTTTTTTGCCGGTGACGTAATCAACCATGTGGTCTGCGACACGATCGTGTTTTTCTTTCGGAACACCAAAGCTCGTATCGTTCATTCCCAAGGGGTCAAGTATGGTCTTTTGAATATAACGATCTAGCGTCATTCCCGAGGCGACCTCAACAACACGCCCCAAGATGTCAGTCGAGTGACCATACTCCCACGTCGTTCCAGGTTGGTTGACCAGTGGCATCGTCGCGAGCGTATTGGCGAAATCTTCAAGCCTCCAGTGCTGTGAAAAGATATTAGCCTTCGCGTATTCGTTCTTGATTAAGTTTTGCTTGCCTAAACGCTGATAGGTCAAACCAGATGTATGTCGCAATAGGTCTTGGACGGTGATTTTGCGAACCGCTTTTTCATATACGAGTGTTGGTTCTCCTAATTCGTCCTGTGTTTCAATCCCAACACTCATGTCTGAAAAAGCGGGGATATATTTGTCTATCGGGTCCAAAAGGGACAAGTGCCCTGATTCAACGAGCGTCATTGCAGCAACACTGACAATCGGTTTCGTCATTGAGTAGATTCGGAAAATAGATTCAGTTGTCATCGGAATCTTGGCTTCAGCATCCTGCCAACCAAGGGACTTTTCGTAGACGAGCTTGCCTTGTCGGGCGATGTTGATCACCACACCGGGTAGACTACCCTCATCAATTTTTCGTTGGAAGGTTTGCGTGATTCGCTCAAGTCGCTCGGCTGATATGCCGACCTCCGAAGGTTCTACAGATGGTAAAGAGGTGGCAGCAAGTGCATGGGCGCCAACCCCCACCAAGCATAAAATGAAAAACAATTTGCCCACTTTTGACATGATTTCGATCCCCTGAGGTTTTAACGCTCCCACAATCGATCATGTACTGATTGAATGTGAGAGGTACACGTTCTTACTTTCGCTGAGAACAAGAGTTTTTTTCAGCTTACGCGTACAATACAACGCTTTTCATCAACAGCAAAGAGCGGAAAATCCGTTGAGAAGTCGTTTCTCCCAACTCAGCCCGAAGCATCGAGCAATTCTTTTTATGATGGGCATGGTCTCGCTTTTTGCAATGCTTGAAACGACGGCTAAATCATTAAGCGAGACGTATCCGGTCCCCTTCATTGTTTGGTTTCGATACCTCACTCATTGTTTGCTTATGATTATCTTGGTTGGTCCACGATACCGGTTTCGACTAGTTAAAACGGATAATTTGAAAGCGCAGGTTTTAAGAGCGTTTTTGCTCATGGGCTCAACTTTATTTTATTTTTCAGCATTGAGTGGGTTGCCACTAGCGACCGCAAAATCCATTAGTTTTGTCTCCCCTTTGCTTGTCACAATCTTTGCGTATTGGCTACTCAAGGAGCAGGTGTCTCTTTCTCGTTGGATCGCAGTCGTTGTAGGCTTCTTGGGTGTGCTGCTTGTCATTAACCCTGCACAAGCTTTTGACTGGCATTTACTGCTGCCGCTGGTCGCTGCGACGTGCTACAGCCTGTATCAAATCATGACTCGACACTTTCAGCTCTCGAGAGCATCCGGTGACGACACTTTTTTATACAGCCTTGGTCGGGACAATTTTAGTTAGCGTGGCGGTCCCGTTCTTCTGGGTTACCCCAGAAATTTATGATCTACCTCGATTTTTATTTCTCGGGTTTGCTGGAGCGTTTGGACACTTTATGTTGATTAAAGCAATGGAGTTAGAGGACGCGTCTTTTCTATCTCCGCTCGGGTATGTGCAACTTTTGTGGGTGACATTGCTGGGCTACTTGGTTTTTGACCATTTGCCTGGCACTCAGGGATTCATTGGCATGGCGGTTATCGTTGGAGCGGGTCTTTATGTTGCTATTGGCCATAAGTCGCGTCCGACGGAAGTGCCGGACACGGCCAATGAGTAGGATCAGTCGATAGCAGCGGTAACGCGAATTTCTACTTTGTACTGTGGTGCTGCAAGCTTAGATTCCACGCACGCTCGTGCTGGTGGGTTATCTTTTGAGACCCACATATCCCAGACAGAATTCATATCGGCAAAGTCGTTCATGTCTGCTAGCCAGATGGTTGCGGACAAGATTTTCGATTTATTGGAGCCGTTGGATATAAGGTAATTGTCGATCGCATCGAGGATTTGGCCTGTTTGCCCCTCGACGTCAGCGTTTGGATCAGCCGCGACAATTCCCGCTGTGTATATGATGTTTCCATGAATGACGACTTGCGACATTCTGTGATTTGAATCGATTCGTTTGATGCTCATGCTAGCTCCTCTGTGATGATTATTCGAATTCGGTCTCTAGATCGGTGCTCGGTGAGTTTTCATTGTCACCATTTCTTCGGCGACTGTAGGGTGTATGGCGACCGTGTCATCAAAATCTTTTTTCGTGGCACCCATTCGTACGGCGACGGCAAAGCCTTGCATCATTTCGTCCATGCCCATACCGATCCCGTGACAACCTACAATCTGCTCGTCTGGTCCGTAGACAATTAATTTCATAAAACATTGTGTGGCTTTAGGATTAAAAGCGAAGTACATGGGTTTGAATTTTGACTCGTAAACTTTTAGTTTCTCGCGCCCATATTTTTTGATTGCTTGTTCTTCAGTTAATCCCACGGTCCCAATGGGGGGGTGACTAAAAACGACTGTTGGAATATTGTCGTAGCTCAGATGCCGATCTGTTTGGTTATTGAATAATCGATCTGCGAGTCGACGACCTGCTGCGATCGCAACGGGTGTGAGCTCAGCTTTACCGGTAATATCACCAACGGCGTAAATACCACTCGCTTCCGTTTCTTGGAATTTATCGACAGGAATATGACCAGATTCGCGCGGTGTAATGCCCACTTTTTCAAGGCCTAAATTGTTTGTGTTGGGATGTCGCCCTATTGCCCAAATCACTTGATCGAAACCGTCGATTTCGTCACCATTGCCGAGAATAACTCTCAGGCCTTTTTCAGATTTTTTGACCTCCATGATCGTCGTGTTCTTATGTATCGCGACACCTTGCCCGACCATCTCATCCATGAGTTGTACTCGTATCGAATGATCGAAATGATGGAGAAAGTGGTCACGACGAAGAAAGAGCGATACGTCAGATCCCAGTCCCTGCAACAACCCGGAAAACTCGACTGCGATATAACCTGCCCCAACGACCGCAACTTTTTTGGGTTGTGAGGTCAATTCGAAAAAATCGTCTGAAGTAATACCCAGGTCTGAGCCAGGAATTGTTGGTTTCGTCGGATAGCCTCCGGTCGCTAGTAAGATGCGATCGGTATGATAGAGGTCGTCGCCAACCCTAACCGAATTCTGAGTTTCGATCGAGCCGCGCCCGTTGATGATTGTGACTTTATTATTCGTTAAGCCTTTCGTGTATCCCGCGTTTAACCTCGTAATGTATGCATCGCGTTGGTCTTTTAAGGACGACCACTGAAGCTGGCCGACATGTGCGTCAAGGCCATAGTTGCTTGCTTCGTGCACTGCTTCTCTGAGACTAGCCGCAGTCCACATGATTTTCTTGGGAACACAGCCGACGTTGACACAAGTTCCACCCATTTTTCCTTGTTCTACTAAGCCTACTTTCGCGCCATATGATGCGGCACGATTGGCTGTTGCGACGCCACCGCTTCCGCCACCAATGACGATTAAATCAAACTGAGTCATACGGACCTTTTATGTTTTTAAATTAAATCAAAGTCGATAAGTCTATATGATTGGCTTAAGTCACATTCGGATATGAATCGAGTAAGTTTTTACAACAATTGATGAGTTTTATCACGGGAGATGTAATGCAACCTGTTTTGCTTTTTGATGTGAATGAGTCTCTTTTGGACCTGGGGGGCTTGAAGGAGCAATTTGAGCGCCACTTTGGTGGTGAGATCGCTGTGCATGAGTGGTTTGATCAATTGATTCAAAATGCCATGTTGTCTGTCATTCTTGGATGGCCCCACAATTTTGCGGAAGTCGGTCGATCATCTCTTGAAATGGTGGTTAAAAAACACGGTAGGACACTATCGAATGACACGATCTCCGAGATTGTCGGAGGAATGCGTCGATTGCCAGCCCATGGCGAAGTTCCTGAAGCATTAAATCGTCTGAAGAATGCTGGGTTTCGTATGGCGGCGGTGACCAATTCTCCAGTGAGTGTGGCAGAGGAACAATTGACCCATGCGGAGCTAATTCAATTCTTTGAAAAAGTCATCTCTGTTGAGGAGGTAAAGACGCTAAAACCAGATCCAAAAGTCTATCGATATGCAGCGCAATCGATGGGTGTTGAGCCGAGCCATTGTTACTTAATCGCTTGTCACCCATGGGACGTTGCGGGAGCAATGGCGATCGGTTGTCTTGGTGGGCTGATCAAACGAGCTGGTGTCTCGGAGATTCCTTTCGCACTTCCCCCCACAGTGACTGCGGGTGATCTTGTTGGCGTTGCAACCACGATCATCGAGCAGAGTCAGAAAGGTTGAAGGGACTTATCATGATCAAGCTTTTTTATTGGCCCACACCCAATGGACACAAAATTACAATATTTCTAGAAGAATCGAATTTAGACTATGAGATTGTTCCTGTAAATATTAGTCGAGGAGAACAATTCGAGGAATCATTCCTCCGCATTTCGCCCAACAATCGGATGCCAGCAATTGTTGATGTCAATCCACTTGAGGGTGATGATGCCATATCGGTATTTGAATCAGGTGCGATACTCCAGTATCTCGCGGAGAAGACAAATAAATTTATTCCTACGAATATCAGGCAGAAAACTCGAGTGATGGAATGGTTGTTTTGGCAAATGGGTGGTTTGGGCCCGATGGCCGGGCAGAACCATCATTTTGTATCTTACGCACCGGAGAAGATCGACTATGCAATCGATCGATATGTCAATGAAACGGCGCGCCTGTATGCGGTGTTGGATAAGCAATTGGTTGGTAAGAAATTTATTTGTGATGAGTACTCGATCGCTGACATGGCCTGTTATCCCTGGGTTGTGTTGCATGAGCGACAGCGTCAGAACTTGGATGATTTTCCAAATCTGAAGTTGTGGTTTGAGCGGATACGCGAGCGGTCCGCTGTTCAGCGGGCCTACGAAAAAGGTAAGGCGATTAATACCAAACCGGTGGTTGATGAAGAGGCGAAAAAAATTCTTTTTGGGCAAGGTTCACACACGATACGATAAAGGAGATGAAAGTGATCCAGTTGTACGATTTGGCGACTAAATATGAAAACGTTCGTTTCTCCCCGTTTTGCTGGCGCATCAAGTTGTCTCTAGCCCACAAGGGTTTAGAGTGGAAAGACGTTCCAGTTTTTTTTACGGATAAACAAAAACTGCCAACGCCTAACGATCAGAAGGTGCCTATTTTGGTAGATGGCGACACGGTGGTACACGATTCGTGGAATATCGCGCTCTACCTTGATAAACAGTACCCAGATGCCCCGTTATTCGATAGCGCAGAATCAATGTCCCAATCGCTTTTTATTAAACACTGGACGGAGGCGAGCTTACATGCGCTTATTTCGAGAGTTGGTATTCTGGATTTTTATAAAGCGCAGCCTGAGTCTGAGCAAGATTATTTCCGCACCAGTCGAGAGACGCGTTTTGGGATGACACTTGAGGAGTGGGGAGGGGATTCGGAGCGATACAAAATCGAACTAAATCAGGCCTTTCATCCGCTTCGAATGACGGTGTCGAAACAAGCGTATCTGGGCGGATCAACCCCTAATTTTTCTGATTACATTGTGTTCGGAACCCTGCAGTGGCTGCGCTGCGGGACGTCGGTGAAAGTATTTAATCCTGATGACCCGATCTACGATTACCGAGAGCGCTTATTAGATCTTTATGATGGACTCGGACGCTCTAGCGCCGAATACCCTTCTCATTGATAGTCATTGCTTTTTTATGGATTGATCTCTCGGTAGTCGACCGAGACAACGTAAAGCTCTTCGTCGCCTTTTGGGCTTCTCAGGGTAACGCTGTCGCCGACTCTTGCTTTAAAGAGTGATTTCGCAAGAGGGGAGACCCAACTAATCAGCCCTTGTTTTGCGTCGGCTTCGTCGATGCCGACAATCGACACGGTCTGGGTGGCACCGCTCTCGCGTTCGACCGTGACCGTGGCCCCGAAAAATATTTGATCGGTTTGCTCTCGAGTTGATGGATCAATAACGACAGCTGCATCGAGCTTTTTTGTTAAAAATCTGATCCGTTTATCTATCTCTCTTAGGCGTTTTTTTCCATAGATATAGTCTCCGTTTTCCGACCGATCGCCATTAGAGGCTGCCCATTGAATGACTTTGACGAGTTCCGGTCGCTCGTGGTCAATCAAGTTTAGCGCTTCTTCTTTCAAACGCTTCATTCCTTGCGGGGTGATGTAATTTTTTTCAGACATACTGGTTAAGTTTTGTTTGTATTTTTAAAACCCTAATTCGAATCAGAATGTTAAGCGTTTTTTGTAATAACATTACGCCTCTAATTAAAAATATCCAACAATTTGCAAAGGAGTTAACTATGTCTATTACAGTAGGCGACAAGCTACCTGACAGTACGTTATACGAGTACATTGATGAGGAGACTGAGGGATGCAGCATCGGTCCTAACGCGTTCAAAATCTCTGATCTTGTGAAAGGTAAAAAAATCGCTCTCTTTGCGCTACCTGGGGCTTATACGCCAACGTGCTCTGCGAAGCACTTGCCTGGCTACGTTGAAAAAGCTGAAGAGCTCAAGAGCAAGGTTGATGAAATATGGTGTATCTCTGTCAATGACGCTTTTGTTATGGGCGCTTGGGGCAGAGAGAACAAAGCGACTGGCATTGTTCGCATGATGGCGGACGGTGGTGCCGAATTCACCAAGGCCGTCGGGATGGACCTTGATCTGACCGCGCGAGGTTTAGGGGTGCGCTCAAAGCGTTACTCGATGTTCGTGGATGATGGTGTCGTGAAGTCAATCAACCTTGAGGAAACTCCTGGAGATTTAGAGGTGAGTGACGCATCAACGATGTTGAGTCAAGTCTAACTATTTCCGCTTGGGGCGAGCTGCTTCTGACAGCTCGCCGTCGTTAATTCAGCTCTGACACAAAATCGACAAGACAATCCAGTACGACGTTGGGCTGTTCAATCATGAGGGCATGGCCTGTTCGAGGTAGGACAGTCACTTGATTAGATTTCACGTGTGCGATGAGATTTTCAGCTCCGGTTACTGGAGTCATTTTGTCTTCAGCGCCGAGAAGAAACAAAGTAGGGCAGCTCACTCGGTCCGCCGCATTCACTCCATTATCGTAACTGTTACATGCGGTGAAGTCAGCGTGAAGGACACCTGGAGCTGATCGTTGCATCAGTTGCATGCTGGATCCCAGCATAGATAATCCGGGTATTTGACTTGTGCCAAGTTTGGCACGATCGCTAAACGAGTACTGATTGATTAATTCATAAGCCTGTTCAGGCTTCGATTTTGCTAATTCTAAAAGTTGAGGGGACACTGGCATCGGGTAACAAGACCCAATCAGAACTAGCTTGGTGATTCGATGGGGTTGAAGAGAGGCCGACTCCAGTGCTATCAGTGAACCCATGCTGTGCCCAACAAGAATTGTGTTCGCTATATCGAGTTGATCTAAACATTTGAGAATCCATTGGGCAGACTCTCGAATGTTGGAAATAACAGGTCCAGATGTTTTGTTGTGTCCGGGCAGATCTACCGAGATGGCATTCCAGCCGTGAGAGGAGAAGTAACGCGTGTGTGTATTCCACACACTGTGATCGTTCGCAGCCCCGTGAATAAAAAGGATGCTCGGTCGTTGAGCATCAATCTTCTTATTTGACGTGTAGAGGAACGTTTTTCTTTGATCAATATCTATGAGCATTTTTGATGCTTGCCTATAGTTTTTTTAGCGCCTGTTGTAGATCTGACAATAAGTCGTCAATATTTTCTAACCCGATCGATAAACGAACTGTTCCAGGACCAATCCCCGCTTTTTTAAGATCCTCATCACTCATTCTGAAGTGAGTCGTCGAGGCTGGGTGTATGACCAAGGATTTCGCATCACCGACGTTGGCAAGATGAGAGAAAATTTTCAGGCGTTCAATGAACGTTTTGCCAGCCTCGCGTCCATTTTTCAGTTCGAACGTGAAGACTGCTCCTGCGCCCTTAGGTAACAACTCTTGTGCCAAGCTGTGATCTGGGTGATTTTCTAAGTCTGGGTGAGTCACTTTTTTTACCGAATCATGCTCAGCGAGATACTGAATGATTGCCTTGGTATTGGTGACGTGCCTCTCCATTCTCGGTCCGAGTGTTTCTAGTCCTTGTAATATTTGAAATGCATTCATTGGGCTCATGCATGCGCCGAAGTCCCTTAACCCTTCTCGACGAGCGCGCAGTAAAAAAGCGGCGACTGGCGATTCATCCGTGAATGTCATGTTGTGAAACCCCTTGTAGGGCTGATTCAGGGTGGAAAACTTGTCGTTTGACGTCCAATCAAACTTTCCGCCATCAACGACTAGTCCTCCTATTGCTACACCATGGCCACCGAGAAATTTCGTGGCCGAATGAATGATGAGATCTGCGCCGTGATCAAACGGCCTGAGCAAATAGGGCGTGGCAAAAGTCGAGTCTACCAATAGCGGAATTTCCCGCTCATGTGCGAGTTCTGCGACCTTAGGAATGTTCAGAACATCAAGTCCTGGATTACCAAGCACCTCAGCAAAAATGAGTTTTGTATTTGGTGTGATGGCTTCCGATATGTTGTTGAGGTCTCGAAAGTCGACAAAAGTCGTCTCCACGCCGAACCGCGGTAGTGTGTACTCGAGTAGATTGTGTGAGCCGCCATAAAGGGAGCTCGACGCGACAATATGATCGCCACTTCCCATAAGTGTTGAGATTGCAAGATGCAGGGCAGCTTGCCCGCTAGCCGTCGCTATTCCACCAACACCACCCTCCATTGCACTGATTCGTTCCTCAAGAACCGCATTGGTCGGGTTGGAAATTCTTGAGTAAACGTGTCCCCCGCGCTCCATATTGAATAAAGACGCAGCTGTTTCGGTGTCCGGGAAAACATAAGAGGTTGAAAAATGAATCGGTTGGGCTCTCGTCCCGTAGCTTGAGTCAGGCTCCTGACCTGCGTGGAGTCCGAGGGTCTCTATGTTGAAGGTATTTTTTTTTGCCATTTATTCACGCTCCACGCGTCGGTTTAAAGACTGGCACCTCGAGCAGAAACCGGCCAAATATTTGTTACTTGATCGTTTCTAACGCACACAATCCAATCGTAAAGATTGACGGTAGGGTCACAGTGTCCAGGGATGAGTCGAACTTTTGAGCCTATTGGGAATGACTCACTTGCATTTGTGGTCAGAACGCCGTGCTCGTCTGAGGCGGAGATGTAAGTCGCAGAATCTTCAAACACTCGAGGCATGCCTGAATCAACTGCTAACGACTTCAATCCAGCATCGACGATTGGTCTGCCTGGTGTTGTGTGACTGATCACGCTGGCCAAAACAAACAGGCTATTTTTAAATTCGTTGATCGGGTTCCCCAGTTGGTTTAGGTTTTTCTGATAATCAGCATCCATAAAAATATACGATCCGGGCTGAATTTCAGTGTACACATTCGATGCTGCCTCGAGTTCAAATGTTCCTGTTCCGGCACCCGTGATGTAATCACACGGGATGGCGTTGCGCCGAAGCAATTCCTGAGTTTTTTTTGCGATCAGCGCCGCACGCTCAATCGATGATTTTCGCTCGATGAACGTTCGGGAGTGCTGAGCGGCTCCTTGGTAGGCGTGAAGTCCTTTGAAGCGAAGGTTGGTCGAATCGGTAATTCTCTTTGCCAGCGCCAGCGCACTCTCTGGGGAGTTGACGCCGCACCGGTTTGATCCAACATTTAGCTCTACGAGTAAATTCAAAGTGCATTGGTAATTGCCGCTAATCTCATCCAGTAATTCGATATTCGCTTCATCATCAACAAGTACGGATACTTTAATATCGCGACTCAGTTGACACAGACGCTCAATTTTCTGTGCCGTGACAATTTGGTTGCAAATTAATATGTCGGTGATTCCGTTTTGGGCCATCACCTCAGCTTCTGAAAGTTTTTGGCAACATATGCCCACCGCGCCTCGCGATACTTGAATGCGAGCAATTTCTGGGCATTTGTGTGATTTTGCATGAGGTCGGACTGAAACCTTAGTTCCCTCGAGTGCGCGATCCAGTTGCTCCAGATTGCCGTCAAACGCATCTAAATCAAGTAACAGCGCGGGGGTGTCGATACGATCTAATCGGTCACCTGGTTCGGCTGGGGGTCTAGTCATCGCGAGTGTGCACAGTCGAAATTGTCGTTATTCGTCACGACCTTTTTCGCAGTCGCTTCGGAATACATTACCAGCGCTCTCGACGTTCCAATTTCTTCCGTAATTACCGAATACATAGCCAAGGATGACCGAGAGGTTTTTTTTCTCAACGGGGTCAGCGAATGTCCTTTCATCGAGTCTTACCATTGCTTCCTCGTAGGTGATGACTTCCTCTTTACGCCAACGCATCGCCTCAGAGGCGAATTCGCCGATATCGTCACACGTCATCGTGCCAAGTGGGTAGGGCTCAGCGATGGCTGAGAACCCAAAAAACAAACCGATGATCGCGAAAAGGAGTGGAACTTTGTGCATATCTTATGACCTTAAAGAGTTAATTCGTCCTAATACGACAATAATAGCTCGATAACCATGTGCTGAGTAGTTAGGTTTCGTTCACTGGACGGCCCAGAGACTATGTAGTACGGCTCAAAGATAGGGGGGTAGGTATGGCCTGGTGGCTAAAATGGTGTGTTGTTATCGCAACAAGTCTGTCTTTGTCGGCAACGGCCTTTGCTGAAGATTGGGGGTCCAAATCTGATCGGGAAACTGCTTTAGAGCAATTGAAAGATTTTGACCCATCGCTTCGCCGAAAAGCACTCGCACGGTTGGCGGATGTTGGTTTAAACGAGGATGTGCCTCACATGTTGCGTCTGCTTAGGGACGATGATCCGTCAGTTCGTAGCATGGCCAATTTGTCTATCGAAGGACTATGGTTGCGCCTCGATAATTTGTCGGCTAAACGAATATTTATCGACGCGATCACAGAGATCCAAAGTGGTGACTTGAAAAAAGCCATTGATAAATTGGATCTGCTCCTTGAAGTTGAGCCTGGATTTGCTGAGGCTTGGAATAAACGCGGTGACGCTTGGCTCAATATGGGCGACATGGATAAGGCTTTAGCCGACTATGAAGTCGCGCTTCAGTTGAACCCTTACCACTATGGTGTCATGCAAATGTGCGCAAGCATTTGGATGGAGCGTTCTGAAGCGAGAAAAGCATATGAGTATCTCTCGCGTGCAATCACCATCAATCCCAATCTAGAGCATTTGATCCCAGTGATCGTTGATTTGGAGGAGCGGCTGGTAAACGATCGTATATAGTGTCACGGTTACCCAATCATGATATCTATCGATGGACGCTTCGGGGCCGGACTTCAAAACGCTCGCACACGTTGTACGTGATCTGAAATCTTATGCGCTCTCTGAGGGGTTCGACGATCTAGCCGTATCGAACTGTGATGTGTCCCATGCTGCTCCCAAACTTAAGAGCTGGTTGGATAAGGGATACGCTGGTGACATGGGATATATCCAATCACGGTTTAACCTGAGATCGTCTCCAGAGTTACTTGTTGATGGCGTGAAACGTGTGATCACGCTTCGAATGAACTATGCCACTGCGCGTGACCCCTCAATGCAGGGATTAGAGTTTCTCAATCACGCTGAGAAGGGTTTCATCTCCCAATACGCACTCGGGCGTGACTACCACAAAGTTTTACGAGGAAAACTCAAAAAAGTTGCTCGACGGTTGCAAGACCTTGTCGGCTCGAGTCAGCAATACAGAGTATTCACCGACAGCGCACCAATTATGGAGGTCGAGTTTGCAGAAAAGTCAGGGCTTGGGTGGAGGGGAAAGCACACGCTGTTGATCAACCGATCAATCGGTTCATTTTTTTTCTTAGGTGAGATATTCACTGACCTTGAGTTACCGATAGGAGATCAACAGGAGGGGCATTGTGGTTCGTGTACGCGATGTATCGATGTGTGTCCAACGGGCGCAATCGTTGCCCCGTATGAATTGGACGCTAGAAAATGTATTTCGTACTTAACGATCGAATTAAAGGGGGTGATTCCTGAAAAATACCGCAGTGCAATCGGTAATCGAATTTACGGCTGTGATGATTGTCAGGTGGTCTGTCCTTGGAATAAATATGCACAGCAAACCGCCGTTACAGATTTTATGCCCCGAGGGCATCTGGATGGTCGTGGATTGGTTGAGTTATTTGGATGGAGCGAACAAGAATTCGAACGTTTTACCGAGGGTAGTGCGATTAGGCGCATTGGATATGATCGCTGGTTACGTAATATCGCCTGCGCTTTGGGTAATGCGCCGACAACTCCCGAGGTTTTATCTGCGTTGCGCGCTCGATCTGAGTATCCGTCGGAAATGGTCCGAGAGCACGTCATTTGGGCAATCAAGCAACACGAAGAGCGAAATCACTTGATTGAATGATTGAAACTGGTTCAAACTACCGTAACAGGAAATAAATTTCATTTACCTAGTGTCGTCAAACCAAGGAGTTCTTGTTATGAAACGGTTTTTTGGGTTGGTTTTGGTTGGAGGTCTCTTTCTATCAGTGACCCTTGCCACTGCTCAAACAGTGGATAAGGCGATTAAGTACCGCCAGAGTGCATTTGCGATTATGGGCTGGAATTTCGGGGCAATTGTAGACATGATCAAAGGCAAACGAGAATTTAAAGAGGCTGAGTTCACAAGGCGAGCAAGTGTGGTGTCGTACATGAGTCGTATTCCCATGGAAGGTTTTGCGCCGGGCTCAGATCAAGGCAATACGAAAGCAAAGGCTGAAATATGGAGCAACAGCGATGACTTTAAGGCACTGATGAAGCAGCTTCAGACTGAGGCTGACGCCCTTGCGAAGGTGAGTCGGGATGGTGATTTCGATGCTGCGAAGAAGCAAGTCGTTGCTGTTGGGAAGGCTTGTAAATCGTGCCACGACAAATACCGCAATAAATAGCATTTCGCATTAAAAATCAAAAAGCCGCGGATATCGCGGCTTTTTTTATTCACCGACAATTGCTAAAAAAACTAGAACGACGCCCACTGATGCTGCGATCAGGCAAGTGGCGAGTATGGGTTTTTCCAAAACTGGATCATGCGCTTTAGAGTCTTCGATGTTCCTCGAGAAACCAGTGACCATCGGCGTGATCAGGTCGATTCTCTTGATAATTTGATACCAAAATATAGCCACAGTGTGCACACCGATGACGACGATGAGAAGTTTTGCATTAATTGCGTGAATTTGATTTGAGATTGAGATGGTGGTTTGTGAGAAATACTGACTCAGCGGGCCTGATAACATGATTTCATCGTCACACAGAAGTCCAGTTGCAATCTGTATTGATATGAGCGTTAACATCAATAAAACAGAATACCCTCCAACGGGATTGTGTCCGGGTGATTGAGGTGTTTTCTCTGTTCGCTTAAGGTAGTCAAGAACCTTGGATGGTGGATGTAAAAATTGCGATGAATCGGGCGGTGTGACTCCCAAAAATACCCCAAAGAACACGGAAAATAATCAGGGCCATCAGAATGTAGCCAATAGTCAGATGTAACTCTTCTGGCCCTCCCTCCGACAGTGCCGAGAAGAGTTGATATGAGATTAACCCGACTAGCAGCCAATGGAAGGCTCTGATGGAAAGGTCCCAAACTTTGAGTCTTGTTTCTCGCATGAGCTCCTCTATGGATTGGGACTGAGATTTAAGTCAACTGTGATGCGAGATCTAAAATGCTCTCAGCGTTGTAATCGAACCGTTCATCGCTACTGAGATCGATTTCTACATTTGGCGCAAATTCCCTCGGACGTTTGATAAACGCGGTACGCAGGCCACAATTTTTCGCGGCAATCAGGTCATCCTTGTGCGCTGCGCATAACATGACCTCGTTTGGGGTTAGTCCCAAGAGATTTGCGGCACCAAGATAGGTTTCTGGGTCTGGTTTGTAATGGCCGAATAGCTCTGCGCTGATAATGCAGTCCCAAGGTAGGCCGGCATTCTTCGCCATGTTGTTGAGTAAAGAAAAATTACCGTTTGATAGCGTAGATATAGTGAATTGTTGTTTCAGTTTTCTGAGACCTCTAACAGAATCTGGCCACGGTTTTAATCGATGCCAAGCGCGATTCAAGTGATCGGTATCTTTTTCAGTGAGTGAGAGAGAAAACTGATTGAGTAGATCATCAAGGATGAGTCGATGGAGCGCGTCGATATTCATCCAAGGGAGATCTTTATTGCGCACTCGGTCCATCGCCGGCGCATACCCAGCTCGCCACAAATTTGCAAATTTCGCAGCATTCACTTTGAATCCGTTTGCCTCGGATAACGCTCTTACCTCTCGAGTGATGCTGCCGCGCCAATCCACCACGGTCCCGAAAACATCAAAAACCAACGCTTTAACCATCTAATTCCCCTTTAATTTTGGTATCCCTTCGAAGTGTAACTGATTAATTTTCGATAGAATAAGTCTAAATGGGAATTATTCCCATTTACATGGGATTAGCGTGACGGTAGCGTCATGCTCGTAGATTTGTATTTGGAGTAAATTCATGTGGTTGTTTAGAAACATTTTGTCATGCAGCCTGTTGGCTGTTTTTTTATTGCCCAAAGGTTTTGCAGAACCTAAGATTAATGAACTTGAGACGGATAGCATTGAAATCATCTCAACGACGCCGGTACCTGGTGTGGCGACCAGCATCAAGAAGGTCCCAAGCAATGTGCAGGCGGTTACGTCCGAACAAGCTGATAATCAAGTCAGTACCAACACAGCAGAATTTATTGAGCGCAATTTAAATTCCGTGACAGTGGGCCACGCGCAAGGGAACCCATTTATGCCGGATCTAATGTTTCGTGGTCAACTTGCCTCGCCGCTTCTTGGAAATCCTCAGGGTCTTGCAGTGTTCATGGATGGGACTAAGATTAATGAGTCCTTTGGGGATACTTTGCGCTGGGATATGATTCCTGAAAATGCAATTTCGACGATCAATTTGATCCCTGGCGGAAATCCAGCTTATGGACTCAATTCACTGGGTGGTGTTTTGTCGTTCACGACAAAATCTGGTTTTCAAAATCCAGGCACAAAATTCTCTGCTCATGGAGGATCGTGGGGGAGGCAGAGTTATTCATTTGAACATGGTTCGAGTAGCGGTAATAACGATCTTTTCTTGGCCGCTTCCTTTTTTGACGAGGATGGCTGGCGAGATGAGTCGGGCAGTGAGGTCAGCCAGTTATTCCTGAAAGTCGGAACCGAGACAGAGAATACCGACTTCGATATCAGTCTCATCTGGGCCGATTCTGAACTCAATGGGACCCAGGCATTACCGATTTCATTCCTTGGGAATCGAGAGCAGGCGTACACGTTCCCTGATACCAATGAGAATTCGCTGGCTCACCTTCAGTTAGATTGGAGTCGCTACGTCAATGATAACAATCTACTATCTGGCGGTGTCTACCTCAGGAAAACAGAGAACAAGAACCTCAACAGTAACGTGAACGATGAGTTCGTTGGAAGGGATGATGATGTCCTTGGCGCCGGCCTTTTCATAGATGGTAGCGAATGTGTTGAGACTGCCGGTGATATCGCTGGACTAGCTGCTGCTCTTGGGGTCGCGGCAGGTACTGAGATTGATGAGGATGAGCAGTGCGCGGGCGCGAATGAAGGCTCCCAAACCGAGTCGACATCATACGGATTGTCTATTCAATGGACTAACTTTACCGATCGAAATACGCTTAGTCTTGGAGCAACGGCTGATTTAAACACCAACGATTTCTTCAACGATGAAGAGGGTGCGACGTTCAGTACGGGAACTTCGAGGACTACGACCTCGAATGGCGAGGGTTTTGAACGAGAGGTCTCTGTCTCGGTCGATAACCAGTATTACGGGTTTTACTTGTCGGACCAATACGATTTAACAGACACCATATCGTTGTCTGGTGCTGCGCGTTGGAATTTTGCGACGATTGATCTAAACGATACGAACACGGTGACACCGAATCCAGCACTCAATGGTTTCCACAAATTTAGACGGCTTAACCCGGCTCTGGGTATTACGTTTAATCCAACTCCAAATTACACAACTTATCTTTCTTACTCCGAAGGCATGAGAGCCCCGACGCCGGTTGAATTGACTTGTGCGGATCCTGAGGCGCCGTGTAAGTTACCGAATGCGTTCTTGGCTGATCCACCACTTGAAAAGGTGGTTTCCAAAACGATCGAGTGGGGTGCCCGTGGTGGTCGAGGAGGTTTTGTATGGAGCTTCGCTGCCTACAACACAGAGCTTCAAGACGATATCCAATTTATCGCGGCTGGCACTGGTGCGACCAACGCCGGCTTCTTCGACAACGTTGGAGATACCAGAAGACGCGGTGTCGAGATCGGTGCGGGGTGGCAAGTCGGGAATCTCCTCACGCGTTTTGACTACAGCTACTTGGAAGCGACCTTTGAATCGACTTTCTCTATGGATAGCCCATTGAATTCCTCTGCAGATGGTAATGGTGACATCACGATTACACCGGGCAACAAGATGGCGAATATCCCAGAGAACACGTTTAAGATGCGCAGTGAGTACACGGCTTTTGGAAAGTGGACTACGGGCCTAACGCTGAACTATTTCAGTGAAATCTATGCGAGAGGGGATGAAAATAATCAGGACGTGAATGGGACGATTCCTGGGTTTACCGTTGTTAATCTTGATTCGACGTATCAGGCGACCAAAGGGTTAGAGATTTTTCTTAAAATCAACAACCTGTTCGACGAAGAGTACGAAAACCTCGGCATACTTGGTGCGAATTTCTTCAATTCTGCGAATGGCACATACAACAACCTGACTGTACAAAACGAACAATTCCGCGGCTTAGGTGCTCCTCTTGGTGTATTTGCAGGGATCAACTATGCATTCTAATTATCGAGCTTGACCCTGAAGGTTGGTCAATTAAGAATAAGAGCCCTAGTCATTGTGATTAGGGCTTTTTTTATGGTGATCTAAATGGGTGACTCTGTGGAAAATAGGAAAGCAGACCAAGTGCTACCCCAGGTTTGGCGGGACATGTCCATGTTGGTGCTTGTCGCGATCATGCTTTTTTGGACAGCATCGTTTTTCGAACTGAGCGAGAAGTTCTCGAAAGTCACTTCCACGATGGAAACATGGCAGCTTGATGAAGTTCCATTGGTGTTGCTTGCACTATTTATTATCGTGGTCGCTGTTTTATCTCGACGCACGAGCCAACTGAGAGTTCAAACGGAGCTGCAGGTACAAGCCCAGCGAGATCTTGCGGCCGCACTGATCCAGAACAAGAGGCTCGCTCGGAGGAATATCGAGGTTCAAGAAAATGAACGGCGTAATTTAGCGAGAGAGCTACATGATGAGTTTGGTCAGAGTTTAAATGCCATCATGATCGACGGCGTTGGTATCCGGGATACAACTCGGGATGATAGTGATGCGCACAAGCACGCACAATCGATTTTGAGAATCTCAGGGCAGTTGTTCTCCGGTATGAGAGATCTTTTGAAACAGTTAAGACCGCTGGCCCTTGACGAGTTGGGCTTACAGCCTGCTTTGGAGCACCTGGTTGATGACTGGCGACGACGGTATCCGAAGGTGGAGTGGCTGTCCGAATTCGAGCTAGAAGATAATCAGTTTGATGAACCATCAAATATGACGATTTATCGATTTATCCAAGAGGGAATGACGAACATTGTGAAGCACAGCGATGCCTCGTTAGTTAAGCTCTCAGTGAATCTTGATGCCAAAAGCAGCCGCGTCACAATGAGCGTGTCGGATAACGGCTCCATCGCCACAGTTCCTCAGCGGAGCGAGGGGATCGGTTTGCTGGGGTTACGGGAGCGCCTTGAGTCTCTCGGAGGGAAATTCGAGTCGAGTGTGAGTAGACCGACGGGGTTTAAGATCGAGGGGTATTTTGATGTGTGATTCACCATTCTTTTTGCCAAGCCGATGATGACTTCGATAAAAGTTCTATTAGTTGATGACCATGCCGTTGTCAGAGAAGGTTACAGAAGGTTACTCGAGAAGCATCCTTCGATCTCGGTGATCGGAGAGGCAGATAATGGTGATGATGGTTACAGGCTGATATGCGACAAAAAACCCGACGTTGCTGTTCTTGACATCACGCTTCCTGGTATGAGTGGAATCGAGGTGGCTCGCAAAGTGATTGTTCGGGTGCCGAGTCAAAATATATTGATGTTTAGCATGCATGACGACATGTTGTTTGTGAAGCGAGCGTTCGACGCGGGAGCAAAGGGTTATGTGACGAAATCATCAGCACCAGATCAACTCGTGTTGGCCGTTCAAAAAGTGTCAAAGGGCGAACAATATTTAAGTGATGACATTGCTAAGAGGTATGCCGAGGAAGGATCAAGCAGAGGAGGCATTCACCTCGATTCATTGACCAAACGAGAGTTCGAGGTTTTCCGTCTTCTTGCAATTGGTCAGACTGTTGCCGAGATTTCTGAGCAGCTGCATGTGTCTTATAAAACGGTCGCAAATTGCCAATCTAATATTCGACAAAAGCTGGATGTGTCTAATGCGACGAATCTCGTCAAGCTTGCGCTAGATCATGGGATCATCGCAATGGCGGATGCACCGTCTGACAGCGACATTTGATGCTCCCGGCGCATGTTCCTGGTGCTATTTAAAAAATCTCGTTAGCGAACCATACTCTTAACGGCCAAACTGTTTCATTTGTCGCATCCATGTGAGTTTTGACGTCGTCGATTTGAGACTTCGGATACACTCTGAGTTATCTGAATCACAGCGCATTAAATTAGTCAAAAATTGGTTGTTAAGAGGGGAAAACAGTGGGAAATAAAAAGACGGTTTCTAAAAAGAGTATTCAAAAGTCCCAGAGCTCGAGTCGAGACGCGTCTAAGTTGCGTTCGAGACAGTGGTTTAACAACCCAAAGAATCCAGATATGACTGCGCTGTATATTGAGCGCTATATGAATTGGGGTATCAGTCGAGAGGAGCTCCAATCGGGTAAGCCCATTATTGGAATCGCTCAATCAGGGTCTGACCTGTCGCCGTGTAATCGTCATCACCTAGAGTTGGCTAAACGAGTTCGTGAGGGTATTCGAGAGGCTGGTGGCATCGCATTCGAATTTCCAGTCCACCCGATTCAAGAGACTGGAAAGCGTCCCAGCGCAACGCTTGATCGCAATCTTTGTTACTTGGGATTGGTTGAACTCCTATATGGATATTTCATCGACGGTGTCGTTCTCACAACTGGTTGTGATAAAACGACGCCAGCCCAGTTGATGGCAGCTGCAACAGTAGATATACCAGCGATAGTCCTATCCGGTGGTCCGATGCTAAATGGTTGGTTCAGAGGCAAAAGGACGGGTTCAGGGACGATTGTTTGGGAGGCAAGAAAGCTTCTAGCTGCGGGTGAAATCAATCACGAGCAGTATATTGAGATTATCGCGTCATCGGCGCCCTCAGTCGGGCATTGCAACACGATGGGGACTGCCTCGACCATGAACGCGTTAGCCGAGGCGATTGGAATGTCTCTTCCTGGTAGTGCTGCAATACCGGCACCTCACCGTGAGCGTGCTGAAAATGCATATTTGACGGGGAAAAGAATTGTAGAAATGGTGTGGGAGGATCTTCGGCCATCCAAAATCATGACTAAGTCTGCCTTTGAAAATATGATCGCTGTGAATTCTGCGATCGGTGGTTCGACCAACGCACCAATTCACTTTAACGCGATCGCAAAACATCTTGGTGTCAAGCTAGACAATGACGATTGGGAGCGTGTTGGATACGATGTGCCCCTCATCGTAAACATGCAGCCAGCGGGTGAATATTTAGGGGAGGACTTTCATCATGCGGGTGGAGTGCCAGCGGTTGTTAGCCAGCTCATCAAGGCAGGCAAGATCAACAAGAAAGCAACGACTGTGAATGGCAAGTCCTTGTACCAAAATTGCCAAAAAGAAAAAGTGATGGATGAATCGGTGATTTGGTCGACCAAGAAACCAATGAAATCAAAGGCTGGTTTTTTGAATATGAAAGGTAACCTTTTCGATAGTGCGATCATGAAAACGAGCGTGATATCCGATTCGTTTAAGGAAAAATATTTATCTGATCCCAAAGACCCCAATGCGTTTGAGGGGAGAGCGATTGTTTTCGAAGGTCCTGAGGATTATCACAAACGAATTGATGATCCCAAACTCAAGATTGATGATCGGTGCATGCTTTTTGTCAGAGGGGTAGGTCCTGTTGGATATCCTGGTGCTGCTGAGGTCGTGAATATGCAGCCCCCGGCAAAATTAATTAGAGCTGGCGTTCAGGAGCTACCGTGTATCGGAGATGGCCGACAATCTGGAACATCTGGATCGCCTTCCATTCTCAACGCATCCCCGGAGGCGGCGACCGGAGGAAACTTGGCGATACTAAAAACGAACGATATCGTTCGAATCGATTTAAACAAACGTTCGGTTGACATCAAGATTTCCAAAACAGAGATCGAAAAAAGACATCGGGCGCTAAAGAAAAAAGGCGGGCATCCGATTCCTGAAAGTCAAACACCATGGCAGGAAATTCAAAGAGAAATCGTTGATGAGCTCTCCGAAGGAATGGTACTCAAGCCCGCGGTTAAGTATCAAAAAATTGATCGTAAGAAAGGTGTTCCGAGAGACAATCACTAGTCCTGACTCAGCCAAAATGTTGGTAACTGATTAAATTTGTGCAGTCTAGTCTGAGATGTCTGAGTTGCAAGACTTAATCGCTGGGTTTAAGGGAATACCGACGGCGACTATTGCGAACGCGCTAGATGATGTGGGTAAAGTCGTCAATAGCTCTCCATTTATTCGTGCAGTTGTTCCTGGTATGACTCTTTGTGGACCTGCATTAACGGTAGACGTAGAAACTGGTGAAGCCGGAACGTTTTCCTCATCTGACTTTAAAGTGGGAGCACTAATCGATGCGGCAAGTCCTGGGGACGTGATTGTTGTGTCTGCAAAAGCAGCACGGGCGTCTATTTGGGGTGGAATGGCATCTTTAGCAGCAAGCATCAAGGGTGTCGCTGGCCTCGTGGTTGATGGTTCTGTTCGTGATGTTGAAGAGATGTCGGGGTGTGAATTCAATGTATTTAGTCGGCACGTGATTCCGACAACCGGTAGATCCAGACTTCGAGTTAAATCGATCGGAGAATCAGTCATGATCGACGGCATCGAGGTTGCGTGTGGCGACATCATTGTTGGAGACTCAACCGGAATTGTCGTTGTTCCTAAAAACCAAGCCTCTCGCGTTCTTCAGAATGCGTTGACCTATCAGATGCAGGATCGAGAGGCAGAGCAGGAGATACGAACAGGATCGAGCTTTACCGAAGTGATGTCGAAATTCAAACGAATTTAGTCATTCACTTTAGATGCAAGTGGTGCGACATCGACCCCTTTGACTGAATATTTTTCGATGAGTTGATCAATCACTCCAGATTGTTTTGCTTCTTCGATGAACTCATAAAGGTACTTTGCCGCTTCGATATTTCTTGGTGGCGTGCAGGCGGATTGTTTTACCGACGTGATTTTACCGTCAAGAATTCGGCTTCCTTGAATTTTTTCCGCATCCGATACGAGGCGAGGCTTTAAGCCTCCCAACACTTCTAAGCCATCAGCAACAAAATTCGTGAACGACTCATCAATTGAGCCAGACCGAATTAATGTCGCGTTTTTTAAGTGGTTGGTAAGAAACAAGTCGTATGCGCTTCGATTCATGACAGAGATGCGGATGCCGTCTCGATCAACTTCTTCGATAGACGTGATCGAGGATTCCTCCCTTACTAGAAAGGTGACAGGGATTTCTAAGTAAGGCTCAGTAAATGACAGTTCCTTAGCGCGCTGAGGTTCTTTTCCGAGAAACGCGATATCCCAAGCGTCTTCTTTCGCGGCGTCGGCGAGTTCCCCTGGGGTTTTTCTGACGACAAAAACAACCTCGGCATCGAGGGTTTTCGCGAAGGCTCGACCAAGGTCTGGAGCAATCCCAAAGGGCACACCATGGTCATCAATTCGACTGACAAGCAGGAAATTCGCAGCGTTGATTCCCACTCGAATGACGTTATTTTTAGTGAGTTCTTTTTTTACTTGATCGATCGAGTGGTTTTTCATATTCAGTCTCTATATTTGGTATCGTGTTTCAGGAAAATGATTTTCCTAAAATGTGAACGGTTAATCATTTTCTAAATTTTATCAAGTTATACACCCTCGTCCGAGCCTGACTTCTGTGGATTGTTATGCGTGTTTGTTCGTTTGTATCGTTGCCCAATAACTTTCGTAAACAAGACGTTTTGTTGTTTTTTGGACGTGATCAGCAACAGACATCTGAGCGCATTACCGAGAATTCGCTACAAAAGGCGTTCATGATGGACGGCGTATGCGCATTTTTAGATGTCAGTTTTGGTAATAAAAGAGCATCCTTCACATTTGATTTGGATACTGAAGACGTTTCTCCGAGGAAGCTGGCTAAATCAGCCCGATCGATAGTCAAACATGTTCTTGGTTTGAACCAACCCGTTGAAATGATGGAGAGTAAATATAGAAAACACTCTGTTGTTGGAAAGTTACTGAAACAAAATGCGGGGTTACGCGTGCCTCAAACGGTGACTGTCTGGGAGGCATTGATTTCCGCTGTTATTGGTCAACAAGTCAGCGTGTCTGCTGCCACCTCGATGAGGGTGAAATTCATCAAAGAATTGGGCTATCGTCACTCTAGCGGCCTCAATTGTTTTCCAGGCCCATCAGACGTCTTGCGTACAAAGATATCGAGGTTGAGAAAGTGTGGGTTATCGAGTCAAAAATCTGCGACGATTAACGAGGTCGCACATCGCGTTTCCGAAGGAGGATTAACGCTCGAAGCATCAAGAGATTGCTTTGATTACGACGATTTGTCTTCGAGACTGATAGAAATAAAGGGTATTGGTTGGTGGACTATTAACTACACATTTCTTCGAGGTTACGCTTATTTGGACGGGTCTTTACACGGAGATGCGGCTGTGCGTCGTAATCTTCAGCAACTCATGGCGTTGCCGGAGCCGATTGACGCAGCTGAGGTCGAGCGGTTCTTATGTCAATTCTCACCCTACAGAGCACTAATCGCGGCTCATTTGTGGGCGTTACAGAGGTCAGATGGTTATTAGTATGGGACTTTTGGTTGAATTTAGATGAAATGCCTCCATCTGAGTGTTAGGAGATATCACCTCAAAAGTTATGAAAAAGAAATCAGTTGAGTTCATTTTGTTATCTAACGGCCAATCAACGTCAGGTTGGTCATTCCTAGCTAAGTTATTGACCGCTTTATTGGGCGTCGTGGGATTGGTTTTAGCGTTTATGTTCTCCGTTGTGCTGCTCGCAGTTGTGGGGGTAGCGGTTTTGGTGTTGTTTATTTATTTTTGGTGGAAGACGCGGCATCTTCGCCAACAAATCAAAGATTTTCAAGAGAACCAAGAGCAAGAGTTTCAACACGGCAACGATCGAGTATACGAGGGCGAGAGCCGTCGAGAAGATGAGCGGATATAACGACCGTGTTGTCACTAGCTGACCTTCGTGATACCTCTCAATATGCGCTCGGCAATGAAATTGAGTGGTCTCGAGATACATCGCATCCTTGGGGTATCCATCTAGAAGACCCTGAGCCATGGAATATCCTCCTCGGTCCAGTTAAGCCGCGTGGTGGTGTTGCTGGTGTCGTTAATTTGTCAGGTGAGCGCGTTGAATCGTTTGGCGATATCGACAGAGCTGACCTGACGTTCAGTGTTGCTAAAACCTATCTTGCGTTGATCGCTGGTGTTGCGTATGACGATGGTTTAATTGTCGATATCGACGAAAAAATTTCAAATAAGCTCCCAGGGATCGGTTTTGACTCTCCACATAATCAGGACATAACCTGGCGACAGTTACTCCAGCAAACGAGTGAGTGGAGTGGTGAGTGTGTTGGTATTCCCGATCAAGTGGATCACTACAGAATCTTATCTTTCCAAGATCGACCCGCGGAGCGACGTCCGAAGGGAACGCCTCGTTCATTAAATTACCCTGGCTCATACTGGGAATACAACGACGTCAGAATTAATCAACTATCACTTGCATTACTGCATCTTTTCCAGCGAGAGTTACCCGATGTCTTTCGTGAGCGAATCCTTGAACCGTTAGGAGCCTCTTCGAATTGGTCGTGGGACCCATACGACGGTGCGGAGGTCGATACTTCCTCAGGGAGATTGAAAACTGTTCCTGGTGGCAGTCACTGGGGTGGTGGAGTCTCAATCAGTGCCAAAGACCAAGCCCTCATCGGAGAGTTAATCAAAAGTGAAGGTGTGATCAATGGTCGCTCAGTCATCTCATCAGAATGGGTGCGTGAAATGCTGGCGCCATGTCCCATAGCGACGTTCTATGGCCTCTTGACGTGGTTGAATACCGAAAGAAGGTTATTTAAAAGCCTTCCAGAAACAAGCGTCTTCGCGATTGGAGCTGGAGGAGCGTATACCTGGATTGATTCTGTACTTGATTTGGTTGTCGTCGTTAGATGGATCTCCCCAAACGCAGCTGAGACTTATTTTTCAAAAATTTTAAATTGTCTTAACTGATATTCAGGGATTAATCCAAGGCCCAACACCAATCTATTTATTCTCGTGATCAACCGTTACCGGCACGTCCTGTTTTTGAAGATGCGTCTCGAGAGCTTCGTATCTGCTTCAACCCCGATGGACCTGAAATGGGCTGAATGACTGTCGGACAGGCATTAGCTCGATACGATTGATATTCATGTGGGGCGGTAGAGTGGCTATCCAGTAAAGAGTGGCTGCAATGTCGTCTCCAGTCATGGGGTTGGCGCCCTCATAAAGCTTGTCAGACGCTGTTTGATCTCCTTTTGTACGAACGAGAGTAAATTCTGTCTCGGCCATACCAGGCTCCACACTTGTGACCCGCACTCCAGTTCCGTGCAAGTCTGATCTCAGCCCGAGAGAAAATTGAACGACAAATGCCTTGGTGCCTCCATATACGTTACCCCCGGGATAAGGGTAGCTGGCTGCAACAGAACTGATATTGATCACCGCACCTTTCGTTTCGATCAGTTTCGGAAGCACTTTATGGGTCAGGGTAATCAGACCTCGAATGTTCGTGTCCACCATCGTGTTCCACTGTTCGAGGTCACAGTTTTGCGCTGGTGCTGTCCCAAGTGCTAGGCCTGCGTTATTGATCAGGAGATCGATCGTTTTAAATTCGTCAGGCAAAGCCGCGATCGCCGAATCGATTTGTGTCGAGTCCTGCACATCGAATGCCAAGCAATGAACGGCATCACCAAGAGCCTCTTTCAGCGCGTTCAACCGGTCTTCTCGTCGCCCCGTAGCGATAACTTTCCAACCATTCGCGACAAAGAGCTCGACGGCGGATTTTCCAAATCCGGATGTTGCTCCAGTGATCAATGCTGTTTTACTCACGTCGTTCCCCCTTTTTTTGACTTAATTTGCTAACGATTCTTCTAAAAATTGCGCCCAATGCATGACGCTAACTTGTGTTCCGCTTTGTAGTTGTGTGAGACATCCGATGTTCGCTGTGAGGATGATTTGTGGATCACCTTTTTCGATCGATGAAATTTTATTTTTTAGTAAATCAGCCGATATTTCGGTTTGAAGTAGAGAATAGGTTCCAGCTGATCCGCAACAAAGATGTGGATCCTCAATAGTTGTTAACGTGAAACCCGCAGCTGATAGGAAACCCTCGATGACTCCCTTAATTTGCTGCCCGTGTTGTAGGCTGCACGGCGAATGAAACGCAACGCGTTTAAGACGATTTGGGTTTTGTTTTACCGTTTGGAATACGTGTTGTTCGATATGATTCGACTCTTTTTGAATGACTTCACTCAAATCCATTGTGATTGCAGAAACGGTCTTTGCTTTTTCGGCGTACCTAGGATCATCGCTGAGAATGTGGCCATACTCTTTCACCATCGTCCCACATCCACTTGCAGTTATGACGATTGCCTCTGCGCCGTCTTCGATGGCTGGCCACCACAAATCGATGTTGTTTTTTATCTGCTCCAACGATTCTTTTTGTTTGTTGAGGTGGTATGTGACCGCGCCACAACATTCCACGCTCGAAATCGGCACCAGAGATATTCCAATTCTGTCGAGGATCCGAGCAGTCGCAATGTTTATATTCGGTGCTAGCGCCGGTTGCACGCACCCATCAAGGAGCAGCATTTTTCGCTCGTGAATCCTATTAGGCCAGGAGTATTTTATTTTTTCAGTGGCTGGGATCTTTTTTTGTAGCGTACTGGGCAAAATCGGCTTCGCAATCTTTCCAACGGTGAGCAGTGAGCGAAAGATCGTTCTTTTTGGAATGACTGCGTTAAGAGTGTTGCGTTTGATTCGGTCAATCAGTGGACGGGGTACGTTTTTTTCGACAATATCCCGTCCAATATCGACGAGCCGTCCGTATTTGACTCCTGATGGACATGTTGACTCACACGAGCGACACGTTAGACATCGATCAAGGTGTCGTTGTGTTGCCTCAGAAGGAGCTTTCCCCTCCAAGATCTCTTTTATCAGGTAAATACGACCTCGTGGGCTGTCTAATTCGTCGCCGAGTAATTGATATGTGGGACATGTGGCGGTACAGAACCCGCAGTGAACACACGCTCGTAAAATGTCATTAGCCTCTTGTCCAGCTCGTGTGTCCAAGAATTTTTTTTCGATATTCGTTTTCATGATCCGCGCTGTTCTCCCGAAGCTTTAAAATTCGGTGAATAGGCGACGTTTACCAAAGACGCCATCAGGATCGAGAGAGTTTTTCACTTTTTTCTGCAAAGTCATTAGTCCGTCAGTCAACGTTTGAATCGCGTCATTTCTGTCGTTATTCCTGAACAAGATAGCATTCCCGTTACATTTGATCGCTTCATCCTGTTGCTCCTGTAGTGTTGTGTCACTCCAAATCCACCTCAAGCTGCCATTCCACTCAATGAGGGTATTTTTATGAGACACGGGAGATTTGGGATTCACCGAGTGTCGGAAGAGTTTTTGATCTGACTGGAAAAACGGGTGAGTCTGTTCGCGAATCGAGCGCCAAAAATCACCTCCATCGGTGAGCTGACCTCCAATTTTTTTTAAACCTGACTTAACTGCAGTTTCTGATCCTGACAACCGTATCGAGAGGAGACCATCATGAAAACAACTCGCTGATAATGGGATTGGCATTGCAGCGTAATCATTCATCCGCTCGATCGCCTGCTCTTTATTCAACTCGAATACGATCGTTGTTTCAGATTCTGGTTTCGGAAGTACTTTGACGGATGCTTCTAGGATCAATCCGAGTGTGCCGAAGGATCCGCATATGAGCCTTGACACATCGAATCCGGCGACATTTTTCATCACTTTTCCGCCGAACTGTAATTCGGATCCGTTATTGTTCATTAGCAATATACCCAACACAAAGTCTCTGGCTGCACCTTGCATCGCTCTGCGAGGCCCAGAAAATCCAGACGAGATACAACCTCCAAAGGTCGCACCTTCGCCGAAGTAGGGTGGTTCAAATGCCAGCATCTGGTTATTGGCGTCAAGTGCCGACTCAATCTCACGCAGCGGCGTCCCGCATTTTGCTGTGAGTACGAGTTCTGTGGGTTCGTATTCGGTAATCCCGGAGTGGAGACTCGTATCTAAAATATCGCCATCAAGCGATACGCCATAGAAGTCTTTTGTGCCACCTCCTCGTATTCGAATGGTTGTTGAGTCTGCTTTAGCACGGAGTATTTGTTCTTTAAACGAAGGAACTGATGTCGCCATTTGTTTGTTGTCCGTCCTATGTGTCAGAAACGAGGAATATCTGGAAATTTTTCCTCGCCGCGGTGAACATGCATCATGCCAAATTCAGCGCAACGATTGAGAGTGGGCACTGCTTTCCCAGGGTTTAATCTAGAGCCTGGGTCAAATGCTCGTTTGATTTCGAGAAATACATCGAGCTCTTCATTATCGAACTGGACGCACATCTGATTTATTTTCTCTAATCCAACGCCATGTTCACCTGTGATGGTGCCCCCAACTTCGACGCACAGTTCAAGAATTGCTGCGCCATATTGTTCCGCTCTTCTTAGTTGGTCCTCGTCATTCGCGTCGAACATGATGAGAGGGTGCAAGTTGCCGTCACCAGCGTGAAATACGTTGGCGCACTGTAGGTTATACGTTTTCTCCATCTCGGCGATTCGTCGAAGTACTAATGGAAGTGTTTTTCTTGGGATCGTTCCATCCATACAAAAATAGTCTGGGAGAATTCTCCCGACTGCGGGAAATGCGGACTTTCGTCCCGCCCACAGTTTGAGGCGGTGAGTTTCATCGGTGGAGACTGTGACTTCCGTCGCCCCCGCGGCATACAAAACCTCAGTTGTTTTTGAGATTTCGTCCTCGACTTCCTCAACAGAGCCATCAGATTCGCAGAGTAATATTGCTGCTGCATCCAATGGATAGCCAGCCCCGATGAACTGTTCGACTGCACCAGTGGCTTTCTTGTCCATCATTTCTAGACCAGCGGGGATGATGCCGGCTGCGATGATGTCTGCAACTGCACGTCCTGCTTTCTCGACATCGTCAAATGCAGCCATGGCTACCGTAGCCTTCTCCGGTGTGGGAAGAAGTTTTACGGTGACTTCGGTGACAACACCGAGTAGACCTTCTGACCCTGTGATCAGGGCGAGCAAGTCATAACCTGGACTGTCGAGCCCCTCTGATCCGATCTCAATCACATCTCCCTCGATCGTCACAAATCTTAACTTCAGAATATTGTTGACTGTTAGTCCGTACTTAAGACAGTGGACACCTCCTGAATTCTCGGCCACATTACCGCCAATAGAGCAAGCGATTTGACTCGATGGGTCTGGAGCATAGTAGAGTTTGTGTGGAGCCGCTGCCTGTGATATCGCGGCGTTTCGGACCCCTGGCTCAACTACAGCGATTCGAGAGATAGGATCGATGTTGAGGATACTTTTTAATTTTGACATCACGAGAAGTAGTCCTCTCTCGTATGGTATTGCACCGCCTGACAATCCAGTACCAGCCCCTCTGAACACGATCGGGACTTGATGTCTGTGGCAAATCCGCATCACCTCAATCACTTGAGCCTCATTTTCTGGCAACGCGGCAAGGAGCGGGATTTTTGGGTAAGCCGACAACCCGTCACACTCGAACGGCTTTAGATCCTCGAGAGTATGTTTCAGCGATTCTCCTGATAGAACTGCCGAGAGCTCCCGAATAAGGGTGTGCTTATCGACCGACGATTCCGGGGTTTCCGTGAGGTTTGGATCTGTATGTCCCATTTTCAATTCGCTAATTAGTTGTCAATGATAATCGCTCTGAAGTCATTGACATTGGTTAATGTTGGTCCGGTGATGACGAGGTCACCTAAAGAGTCAAAGAAATTATAGGCGTCGTTATTCGCAAGCATGGCCTTTGAGTCTAAATTCAATTCCGCAGCCCTACGTAAAGTACTCGGGTCTATGATTGCGCCAGCATTGTTCTCTGTGCCATCAACCCCATCAGTGTCACCGGCAAATGCTGAGACTGAATTCAATCCATTTAATTCAATAGCTAAAGCGAGCAGGAACTCTGCATTTCTTCCGCCGCGACCGTCACCTCGGACGGTGACTGTTGTTTCTCCACCAGAGAGGATGACGCACGGTCGATTAATCGGTTGATTATGGCGCAGTACTTGTTTTGTGATTCCGGCATGTACTCTAGCCACCTCACGCGCTTCACCCTCAATTGCGTCACCAAGTATGATCGGCGAATATCCATGCTCTTTCGCTGTTTTGGCGGCCGCCTCCAAAGACATCTGGGGCGTGGATATCAGGTGAGTTGATATGTTTTCAAAAATGCTGTCTCCAGGCTTGGGGGTCTCATTAAGCCCTCTAACCAGATGCTCGACGACCGAGGCCGGTTCATTGATGTTGTACTTGCTTAGTATCGCAAGTGCGTCACCGAACGTTGTTTTGTCTGGTTCTGTCGGCCCTGAAGCAATCACGGATAAATCATCTCCCGGGATATCAGAAATCGCCAGTGTGACGCACCTCGCTGGATTGATTTGTGCGGCAAGTCTTCCACCTTTAATTCCCGATAGGTGCTTGCGAACACAATTCATCTCTGTGATGTTTGCACCACTTTGTAGTAACGCCGTATTGAGCTGTTTTTTTTCGTCTAAGCTCAATCCGTCGGCAGGAAGCGTGAGGAGCGCTGATCCGCCTCCAGAGACTAGGAATACCACAAGATCATCTTTTGATAATCCCGATACTCTGTCCATGATCTCGCGAGCCGCGGCGAGGCCAGCTTCATCGGGTACAGGATGCGATGCTTCTAAAACTTTAATCATTTTGGTGGGTACGCTGTGCCCGTATCGGGTCACCACGACACCCTCTAGAGGATGAGTCCAAGCATCCTCGAAGGCTTTCGCCATCGTGGCTGCGGCTTTACCACAGCCGATAACTATTGTTCTGCCAGTTGGTGGTTCAGGTAAATAGTTTGCGATCGTGTGCTCAGGCTGAGCTGCAGCAACAGCAGATTGAAATAATTTATCTAGTAACTCTCGATGATTCGTCATCTCGCTTAATTCAAATGGGGTTTTATCCAATTGAGGCCGGATGCCGTATCGTTCTTCGGGCGATATTCGCATCCGATCCAACCTTGATAGCCACATCGGTCAATATGATCGAAAAGAAATGAATAATTGATTTCCCCTGTTCCAGGTTCGTGTCGCCCGGGAGTATCAGCAAGCTGCATGTGGCCGATCATGGGTAGGAGAGATTGAATGGTGTGTGCCAAATCGCCCTCCATAATTTGCATATGGTAAATGTCGTATTGCAATTTGACATTTTGACGGTCGATTCTCTTGATCAAATCTGTGGCCTGAGATGAATAATTTAAAAAATAATTCGGCATATCGCGAATGTTAATCGGCTCAACCATGATGTCTATTCCATGTGAGATTGCCTGATCCGCTGCGAATTGAATGTTTTGAATGAATGTTTGCTCAGCTACCTCAGTGGGGACATTCTGCGGTTTCAATCCGGCCATGCAGTGTAAGCGGCGACAATCTAGAGCTGTCGCGTACCGAATCGCTGTATCGATTGAATCCTGAAATTCGCCCGTTCGCGTTGGAATACAAGCGAGCCCGCGATCACCAGCATCGAAATTCCCTGGTGGTGCATTCATTAGAACCAGTTCGAGTGCATGTTGCTCAAGGTTGTTTCGAATCGTGTCTGGTTCAAAAGCGTAGGGAAATAACACCTCAACGCCGGTGAAGCCAGCGGACTGGGCCTGGCTAAAACGCCCCAAGAACTCAAACTCTTGAAACATCATGGATAGGTTGGCATTGAACTTCGGCATGCGGCGGGTGCTTGTTTGGTAGTAGGTCACATTATAAGCGCTGAGTCGGGGACGCGACTCAATAATGAACTACGTATAATCACTGAGGAACGCTAGGGTTAAATTGGTAGGGAAAAGCATGGATAGATTCACTGGAAGTCAAGATTATGTAGCAGGAGAGGATTTGATGATGGCAGTTAATGCTGCGATCGCACTTCAGCGTCCTCTATTAATCAAAGGAGAGCCGGGTACTGGTAAGACGATGCTCGCGATCGAAGTTGCTAAGTCGCTGGGGCGCCCATTGTTCCAATGGCATATAAAGTCCACATCGAAAGCACAACAAGGTTTGTACGAGTACGACGCAGTCTCGAGATTGAGGGACTCTCAGCTCGGTGAGGAGTCAGTCAAGGATATTGGTAACTACATCGTGAAGGGTCCGCTTTGGGAGGCTTTTCAGTGTGATGAACCATCAGTTGTTTTAATTGATGAGATCGATAAGGCGGATATTGAATTCCCGAATGATTTGCTTCGCGAATTGGATCGTATGGAATTTTTTGTCTATGAGACGAGAGAATTGATCAGTGCGAAACATCGTCCGGTGATTATCATTACAAGTAACAATGAAAAAGAATTACCAGATGCTTTTCTGAGACGCTGCTTCTTTCACTACATTCGCTTCCCAGATAAGGAGACGATGAACCAGATCGTTGATGTTCATTTTCCGGGCATTAAAAAGCAACTTCTCCAGCAGGCGCTCGAGGTGTTTTTTGAATTGAGAGAAACTCCAGGTCTCAAGAAAAAACCGTCTACATCGGAGCTGCTTGACTGGCTAAAACTGCTGTTAGCCGAAGATATCCCACTGGAGGCGTTGCAATCTAAGGATGACAGACAAACGATTCCTCCTTTAGCTGGTGCGCTTTTGAAGAATGAGCAAGATGTTCATCTCTTCGAGCGACTGGTTTTTCTGTCGAGACGGAATCAACGGTAGTTTTCGGCGCTCTAGCTAAATTCAATGTTGCTTGATTTTTTTTATCGACTCAAAGACGGTGGGGTCCCTGTCTCTGTCAAGGAATATCTCACGCTCATTGAGGCGATGCAGGCTCGAGTAGCCAGAGAAACGGTGGAAGATTTTTATTTTCTATCGCGTTCGGCGTTTATTAAAGACGAGTCAATGTACGACCGATTCGACAAGATATTTGGGGAGTACTTCAATGGTATTGAATCACTTCCGGAGGATTTTCTATCCAGAATCCCTGAGGAATGGCTAAGAAAGCAATTAGAGTTGTCGCTCTCTGAGGAAGAAAAGAAACAGATTGAATCGCTCGGTGGTTGGGAAAAACTCATGGAGACGTTTCGCAAGCGACTAGAGGAGCAACAAAAGCGCCATCAAGGCGGATCAAAATGGATTGGTACTGGTGGTAAGAGTCCGTTCGGCGCGTACGGTTACAATCCAGAGGGAATTAGGGTAGGGCAGAGTGGCTCTCGAAATAGGCGAGCCGTAAAAGTGTGGGATAAGCGTGAGTATCGCAACCTAGATGATACGGTTGAGCTTGGTACGAGAAACATCAAGGTTGCATTAAAACGCCTCAGAAAATTCGCTCGAGAAGGCGCAGCGGAGGAGTTGGATCTAGAGGGGACCATCCGATCGACTGCACGTAACGCAGGATATTTGGATCTACGCATGGTCCCTGAGAAGCGAAATGCTGTGAAGGTGCTGCTATTTTTCGATATTGGTGGCTCGATGGATGACTACGTGCGCTCGTGTGAGGAATTATTTTCTGCGGCAAGAACTGAGTTTAAGCATCTCGAGTATTTTTATTTTCATAATTTCATTTACGAGTCGGTTTGGAAGGATAATCGGCGTCGAAATAACGAGCGACTACCGCTTGGACAAATACTTCACAAATACGCGGCTGACTACAAGCTAATCTTCGTGGGAGACGCCACGATGAGTCCATATGAAATTACCTACCCTGGGGGCAGCGTAGAGCACTTTAACGAGGAAGCTGGAGCGGTTTGGATTCAACGGCTACTTGATGTGTACCCAAAAGCCGCTTGGATCAACCCGACCCCGTTAGATCGATGGAAGTATCACGAGTCAATTTCTGTCACGAGGCAGTTGATGGGAGATCGAATGTTTCCGCTCACATTATCTGGCCTTGAGAAGGCAATGAGCGCGTTAGCGAAGTAGCGCACATTTATAAACCGGCCGCGACTTTCCTTTTGTCGAGTCGATCCAAAAACTTTTTTGGTCAATCAATATACGCTCGTGCGAGCCAGTCGAGATGACGTCGATACCATCGTGAGCTGAGACCTGAAACACGAGTTTTCTACCGTCGATTTTTACGAGTTCGACATCAATGGTTACCGTCATGCCAGGCAGTGTCGGAGCATCATGCGAAAAATCAACATGGGTACCTAATGTTTGTTCCTCTGGCCACTTAAGGTACGGTCGTAATAATTCGATGCATGCCCACTCAAGAAGCCCCACCATAAATCCGGTCGCCAGCACGTGCGGCATTTCTTGGAATAGATCAGATTCGGGATAAAGATTAGGGACCGTTTTTTTGTCGGTTACCGTGAATTTGTGCTGATAGGTGAGTTGCTCGCGAAGATCGCCAAACATTTTTTTCTCCTCATTAATGGGCGCCCATTATTGGTGCATTTTTGTTATTTTGATTTATATTGGTGCAAAACTGTGTCGCGGTAGTGGTGTGTTATTGTTTTAATTCAATTGCTTACATCATGGCATAAAAATTGCTTTACTTTAGTGCATCAAGTTAACTTCATTTAGGACACATCAATGAATTCTTCGGCAGACGTACTCTTTATTCTACTAGGCGCCATCATGGTTCTCGCGATGCATGGCGGTTTTGCGTTTCTAGAGGTTGGGACAGTTCGCAAGAAAAACCAGGTGAATGCATTGGTCAAAATACTGTGTGACTTCTCCATCTCGACGATCGTCTATTTTTTTGTTGGCTACGTCGTGGCATACGGTACGGATTTTTTGGTTGGTGCGAATACCCTAAGTGAAAACGGCGGATACGGTCTCGTCAAGTTCTTCTTTTTGCTGACCTTCGCGGCGGCCATACCGGCGATCATCTCGGGTGGTATTGCGGAACGAGCGCGGTTTTATCCTCAGCTCTTGGCCAGCGCCATCATCGTTGGTGTCGTTTATCCTTTTTTTGAGGGTGTGATCTGGAATGGAAACTTTGGCTTTCAGGCCTGGTTGGAGTCGACATTTGGCGCTCCAATGAGAGACTTTGCCGGATCCGTAGTTGTCCATGGGATGGGTGGCTGGCTTGCTCTAATGGCTGTTATGTTTCTGGGACCACGTCGAGGTCGATACAAGCAAAGTGGCGGTATCGCATCTCATCCCCCTTCCAGTATCCCATTCCTTGCGTTGGGCGCTTGGATGCTAACCGTTGGATGGTTTGGGTTCAATGTGATGTCTGCTCAAACGATTGACGGTATCAGCGGACTGGTCGCGTTGAACTCGCTCATGGCCATGGTCGGCGGCACCTTGGCTGCAATGTTGGCGGGGCGGAACGATCCTGGATTCGTTCACAATGGACCTTTAGCGGGTCTCGTAGCAGTGTGTGCGGGATCGGACATCATGCATCCGCTCGGGGCGCTCGTTACTGGCGCTGTCGCTGGCGGGCTTTTTGTGTATCTGTTCACCGCGACTCAAAACAAATGGAAGATCGATGACGTGTTGGGTGTCTGGCCGCTTCATGGATTGTGCGGTGCATGGGGTGGTATCGCGGCTGGCATTTTCGGTGTTGAGGCGATGGGCGGAATGGGCGGTGTCTCGCTCATGTCACAGGTTGTCGGAACGATAGCGGGTATCTTGGTCGCTGTTGTTGGTGGCGCGTTGGTGTACGGGTTGATAAAGAGTTTTATTGGAATTCGATTGTCAGAGGAGGAGGAATTTCAAGGTGCTGACCTCGCGATCCATAAAGTCTCATCCTCGCCAGACGGTGAGACGAGTTGGTAGGTCTTATTTTATCTATTGAAGCCTAGTTTCGATGATGCGTGGAGACTTTTATAGTCTCCACGTGAAAGTCGAATGTGTTACGTCTGGCGTCTTCAAAATAAAGCTCTAAAGATCTTCTGATTGCTTTAAATGCAATTTGGTCCCATGGAATGGACTCTTCATTCATCAAGGTAACCTCTGAGCTTTCTGCTGTTGTGCCGTAGCTCTCGTCATTAAGTTTAGCCCGATAGAGCAGATAGACTTGATTGATATGAGGGATATCGATTAACGAGAATGGCTCGATGATCGTCGCTTTGGCCAAAGACTCCTCGAAAGTCTCTCTTAATGCACCTTCCTGCGTTGTCTCGTTATTCTCCATAAAGCCAGCAGGCAGAGTCCAGAACCCAAGTCTGGGTTCGATCGCCCTTTTACAAAGCAATATTTTATTCTCCCACTCTGGGATACATCCGACGATGATTCGTGGATTTTCATAATGGATGTGATTGCAAGCGCTACAAACGGCTCGAGGTAAGTTGTCTCCCGTTGGGATCTCCATCCTTGTTCTATTTCCGCAGCGCGTGCAGTAATCAATTGTCAAGCGTAACCTCAAGATACATGTCCGTCGTTAGTCGATTATATCGACTCAACGTGTATTAGTGGTCTCAGTTCTAAGTTTTTTCTAGGTTAAGTGGGTATTATTTCTACGTGGTCAGTCCAAAGTAAAAAGAAGGATAGTTTTGATGAAACGAAATATTGTCTTGGTAGCACTAGCATACGTCTTTATTTTTTCAGCCTATGCTGAAAGCACCCCTGAGAAATTTTTGGGCACTTGGACTGGCTCGTGGCGTGGAGAGTCGGCGAGTGGTCAGGTTTTGGTCACATTTGCCGAGGGTGTTAAAGGAAGTATTCGTTTTTCAAATCTTGAGTCATTCGGCGCAGAAGAGACTTCGCTGAGCGCATTAAGATTTTTGGGAAATCGAATCAACTTTCTGGTTCGCGATGATGAAGGGCGGGATCTTGATAGTTACGTGTTCTTAATTGGGGGGAACAGGCTGAAGGGAAGTGCGACCTATAAGGGCGAAACAATCAGTTACCGTCTATCGAGGCAATAAAAAACGGCACCCACCTAGGTGCCGCCCAGAAAAATATGTGCCGTTAATCGCTTACAGCTCTACGTCTGGCAATGCTTTAATGTAGTCTGCTAACGCTTCAATTTGCCACGGTTTTAGCTGTTTTCTAAAGCCAGGCATCGGGCTTTTGCCCCGCGATATGCGGTGAATGACCTCATCACGTGTCATTTCCGTTCCCGATAATCTAGGGCCGTCCGCTTCTTTTAGACCGTAGCCTTGGTGACACCAACTGCAACGCGACGCAAACAACCTTTTGACTGAAAAATTCTCTTTGAATTCCTGATAGTTGACGTTAACTGATGCAGCAACAGTCTCTGTCACGTCTTCCTCAGCTCGTGCAGCAAGCGAAAGAAGCATAGAGAGCGAAATGCTGATCGCTGTTACTAATTTCAAGATCGTTAACGTGTGATTTTGATGCATCTGATTCTCCTGCTGGGTGGCTTCGGTAGTCACCCGATACTATACGAGTTTTTAAGTGCTTACGGCAGAAATAAAAAAATCGGGCGGGAAGTGATCCCGCCCGAAATCTATTATTCCGGAAAGCCGAAATAAACTGTCAAATCACCTTAAAGTGAGAAGACCATCAACGTACCTGAGTCAGTTGACATAGATGTGAACGGCTCACCGAATAGTCCAGGGAAGTTACCTGAGACGTGTGAACCCCATCCAGTCACGACAGCAATGTACTGCTTGCCACCTGCCATGTATGTAATGACACCACCGTGGTGACCAACACCGTTGTTGTTCTGCCAAAGCAGCTCACCTGTGTTTGAGTCACGAGCGTCAAACATACCGTCTGCGCCAGGAACAAAGATTAGGTCGCCACCTGTTGCGAGTAGTGAAGCAAGTACTGGGTACTTGTACTCAACGCGCCACTTGAGGTTTCCAGAAATTGGCTCACGAGCCTGCAGTGTTCCGTAAGCTGCGTCGACAGGCGTGCCATCAGCTTTTTGCTTAGGAGCTTTTGAAGACCATGATGCGCCAAAGTATGCCTGGCCAGAATAGTCGTCAGGACGCTCTGGATTAACAACTTCGATGTCAAAACAGAATTCCTGAGTGACGAAGAAGTGAGACTCTTTAGAAGGATCGTATGCACCTGTGTTCCATGAAAGTGCACCGTCAATTGCAGGACAAACGTCCATGTGCTTACCTTCTGGAAGTTCACGACGACCAACTAAACGGCCTTCCTTCGTGACACCCTTGATGTAGTTGTATGTCTCACCAACCATGTAAGCGTTGTTCACGCCTAGCTCATTTCCGCCACCGACAGAGTCAGCATCGTAGACGAACATGATGCCGCCCTTGTTTGGGTGAACCATGTGACGCTTGCCGCCTTTGTTGATGAGCAAGAAATTACCAGTTGCTGAGTCAAAGTCCCACGCATCGTGTGGCATTTCCTGGAAGTATGCAGATAACTCACCTGAGTCAGCGTCAAGAACGACTACAGAAGAACTGTAGAGGTTCAAGCCTGGGCGAGGTCCGTTGTTCATCCAGTCTGCGCCGATGTAGTCATAGTCTGGAGCTGGGTTAGCAGTTCCCCACCATACTGTGTTGGTTGCAGGATCATAGCTTCCTGTCATCCAACCACCGCCACCACCGATTTTCCATGAGTCATTGCCCCATGAATCACGTGATCGCTGATCGCCACCGATGGTGTCAAATTGCCAAGCTACTTTACCGCTCTTCGCGTCGACAGCAAAGATTGGTCCGCAGCATCCAGCTAACTCACCACCGTTTGCGCCAAGAATGACGTTGTTCTTAACGATGACAGGAGCGCCTGTGAAACCCTTGTTACCTTTGGCGACTGACATAATCTCGTTATCAAAAACAACTTCTCCTGACTTCGCATTGAGAGCGATTAAACGTCCATCAGTTGTACCCATATAGACATTGCCGTGGCCAATTGCTAGACCTCGGTTGTATGGGTTGTAGAAAGTACCTTCAGCACGCTCTACGTCGATTTTGGCCTGATGCTTCCATACAGGAGCGCCAGTTGTTCCATCAAGCGCCCAAATCGTTCCTGATGTGCTTGTGTAGTAAACCATGCCGTCAACCGCGAGTGGGAATGACTGGATTCCACGCTTACTTGAAGCTGGTACGTGTTGCCAAGCAAGTTTTAGGTCTTTGACATTACTTGTATTGATTTGATTCAAACCACTGAAGTGATGGCCACTGAAATCTTTGTGGTACATCATCCAGTTGTTATCGTCGTTCTGAGCATTCAACAATCGATCCCAAGTTACGTCTGCTGCTGCAGCTTGAGAAGCGAAGCCGATGAACGCTACAGCTGAGATTGCCTTAACGGCAGCTGTGCTAGTCCAACGTGTCATACTATTTCTCTCCCTAAAGTTTAGAAGAATTTATTTATTCGCGAATGAATAAAAATCTACGGAATTCGTCCAGCCTTACCACTAACCTTTTAGCCCAGACTCTGCGATCCAGTTAGCCAAAGGGCGTAATACCTTTTGAACCCTGAACATAATTTAGACTGACTATAAATTCTTTGCAAGACTCGGAGATATGTTTTTTATCTATTTGGATATAAAGCTTTTTTAGAAATATTTTGCAGAGCGCATTGTGCGTCGCAATAAAATTCAGTGGCTTAGCGGTGGAGGCCTTATTTTATTTCAATCTAGAATTCAAATGAGACCATAACTCGAGTTGGCAAGGAACTCTTTAAACACTTGATTTGTATATGAAGTATCACGTATTAATCCAAACTAATTCTACCTCGATAAAAGCCCGCATTAATGAGGGGGAAATTTTGCTCGATGTATTGTTGCAAAACGGGATCAAACATCCTTACTCGTGCCGAAGCGGCGCTTGCGGGACTTGTCGGTGCAAATTACTCAATGGAAAAATCTCGATGATCGAATATTCCCAATCCGCTCTACGTGATGAAGAGCGCAATCAGGGGTTCATTTTGGCGTGCCGAGCGCACGCTCAAACAGATCTTTCAATCGAGTTACCCTGAACAGAAATGCGATATACGGGGAACCTGTCGACGTCGTTCCTGTGTAATAATCCCGAGCTAATTTCACAGGGCGTGTCACTTCTTACTTAATGCATAGCGAAGCCTTCTTTTTCGAATCAGTCCCTACTCCCCGAATCTCGGTTGTGGGTGAACAGAAGCTGTTCCCGGTTGGGCGTGTTTTTTGCGTAGGCCGCAATTACGCCGAGCATGCGCGTGAAATGGGTAATGACCCTGATCGCGAGCCACCATTTTTTTTCATGAAGATGTCTGATGCGATAGTTCCTGGTGGCGGCGAGGTTTCCTATCCTATGGGAACGACAGATCTACATCACGAGGTCGAACTGGTTGTTGCGCTGGGAAAAGATGGTGAATCGATCCGGATAGAGCATGCTCGAGATTACATTTTTGGCTACGCGGTGGGTTTAGATTTAACGCGCAGAGATCTACAGGCAAGCGCGAAAAAAATGGGACGACCTTGGGATTTTGGAAAATCATTTGCCCAATCTGCACCGATTTCGTCGATCACTCCTGCCAATGTGTGTGGTGATTTATCCGGTCGAGCGATCACGTTATCCGTGAACAACATCATCAAGCAGCAAGGAACCCTCGACGACATGATTTGGGATGTCTGTGAGACGATTTCATACCTATCAAACTTCTATAGATTAAGAGCAGGGGACCTAATATTTACTGGAACGCCTGCGGGAGTTGGTGCTCTACAACGAGGGGATAAGTTGCTCGGTTCAATCGACGGACTTGAGCCACTTACAGTGGACATAATTTAGTTACCTTAAGCGAAAAAAATGGAAAACATTAGAGATAAAACATGGATAGAAGCGGCGCTCAACGGGCCATGGACGACACAAAGACAGCCAGGCATACCGACAACGGTCGAGGACATTGTTCAACAGGGCATCGATTGCGTTAAGGCTGGTGCATCCATCGTTCACGTGCATGCGTACGATGAGAGCACGGGACAACAACATGATGATGTCGATACGTACAAACGCATTATTGAAGGAATTCGCAGTCAGGTTGACGCGATTGTTTATCCGACGGTTCCTGCGCCCGGCATGAACCGTATCGCGGAGGGTAGCTCTTCGCAGGATCGATATGCGCATATCGAGGCTCTTGCAAAAGAGGGTTACGTTGAGTGGACCGTGCTGGATCCAGGTTCGTGCAACATCACGCACTACGATCAACTCAAAGAGGATAAAGTGGGTTACGTTTATCTGAATACTGAGGCTGACGCGCGCCATGGAATGCAAATCGCGCGAGAGTATGGCGTACACCCAAGTTTCGCAATTTATGAACCTGGCTTTATCAGGCTTGGGTCTTCGCTGCACTGGAGGGAGGGTACTCCAGACCCAATATATAGGCTGATGTTTAGCAGTGGATTTACGTTTGGATTTCCAGCTGAAGACTACGCGTTGACGGCGTATCTCAACTTGTTAGATCAAGTCGCGCCAGGTTGTAACTGGATGATTTCAGGACTTGATGTTGATGTGTTACCGCTCATCCCTAGAGTCGTTGCGGAGGGTGGACACATCCGTGTCGGGCTCGAGGATGCTCCGTTTGGATCGATTGAGACGAATGTATCTTTGGTTGAGCAGGCTGTAAAAATTGTTGAGAATGCTGGTGGCGAACTCGCCACAGCAGCGACCGTCAGGATCGCAGCATCAAGCGAAAAACTGGAGATGCTCACTCAGGGTTTCTGAGCGATAAACTCGAACAATAACAGGCCACTTGCCGAGTTAACTTACAAAGGGGTGTTTTTTGAAGAACAATAGGATAGGAATCACCATGGGTGATCCGGCGGGGATTGGTCCGGAGATCATCGTCAAGACCCTCGCGCAAATGTCAGATTTGGACCGCTCTAATGCTGTGGTCATTGGTAATCAATCGTTGCTGGAGCGCGCGGCAAAAATATCGGGCGTAGAGTTAACATTCTCGGATTCTTTGGATGCGAGTTCGGGCGTTGTTCCGGTCGTGCATGTGTCGACGCAGGGTGAGACGTCGATTATGGACGGACAAATGAGTGCGGCTGGTGGAGAGGCGGCCTATCGATACGTCGAACGTGCGGTTCAGTTATGCCTAGACCAAATCATTTCCGTCATCGTCACCGCACCGCTTAATAAAGCTGCGATGCATTTGGCAGGGCACAAATACGACGGACATACTGAGTTGCTCGCCACATTAACGGGCGCGAAATCATCGTTTATGTTGCTCGCTGGTCCGAAGTTAAGTGCTATCCACGTGACAACGCATACCTCTTTATCAAACGCTGCGACGAAGCCATCAGTTGAGCGGGTGCTAGAAACAATCAAGGTCGGTCATGCACATTTCAAAAAAATTGGATTCGAGTCGCCCCGAATCGCAGTCTCGGGGTTGAATCCGCACTGTGGCGAGGGGGGGTTGTTTGGAGACGAGGAGGCCACCCGAATTAGCCCCGCGATTGAATTGGCTCAAAAAGAAGGGATCAATGTTCAGGGGCCGATATCAGGGGACACGGTGTTTTACAGAGCCCTCAAGGGCGAATTTGATTTGGTTGTGGCCCAGTATCATGATCAAGGACATATTCCGACGAAACTGATTGCCTTTGATGAAACGGTTAACGTCAGTTTAGGGCTGCCCATCTACAGGACATCGGTTGATCACGGAACCGCGTTTGATATCGCGTGGAAGGGTGTCGCGAACAATACAAACATGCGCGCTGCAATTGACTACGCTCGAAGGATTGCACACGGGAATTGACCGTGGACCATCAAATACCCAAAACTCTGATCATTGCGGATGATTTGACTGGCGCGCTGGATGCTGCCGGGCCGTTTTGTGATCGTGGTCTTCGAGTGGCGACGATCGTAGACCCGCAATCGTTGTCCTCGAAAATCGACCTCTCGAAGATCGATGTGCTCGCCGTGAATTCGGATTCGAGACACGTGTCTGTGGCTGAAGCAACACGGCGTGTTAAAACGATAGCGCGCAGTTTAGATGTTGAACAATTTAACTTTGTGATCAAGAAAATTGATTCGACGTTGAGGGGTAATGTAGTTGCGGAAACCGTTTGCTTGGCATCGAGCTTGAATCGAGGATTGGCCATAGTTGCGCCAGCCTTTCCCGAGCAATCAAGGACCGTAAAGAAAGGCTATGTCCACGTAGCGGGTGTCAAGCTGGGAGCAACAGAATTCGCGGCCGACAAGCTTAATCCTGCGCCCAAAGAGTCGATTCATGATTTATTCAGTGAGCATCCGGATGTGAACGAGGCTGTTCTTGGTGATTTGTCGACGGACTTATTTGTGTTACCTGAGTGCCTTAAAGTTATCGCGTATGACGCCGAACACGACATTGAATTGCAGCGTGCGGTCGATGCCTTTCATGCAAACGTCGAGGGCAGTATCTTGGTGGGGTCATCGGGAATCACCAGCCGATTTGCGCAGTCGTTACCTTCGAGAGATGTCGCACAGGAAGACGTATCAGCCGAATCACTGTTATTTGTTGTTGGCTCGCGTTCGGAAAGATCTGAATTGCAAGTTAAAGGGCTTGTAGACCGGAGTGTAGGTTCAGTTGCTCATGGTGCCAACGGTGAGTTTGGCGCATTACATCTCGATTCAGAGAATGTTTTTGCCTTAGTCGCTGGTGAGGATGCATCTGAGGTTGTCTCATCTTCAGTGGTTGCTTCCAGACTCGCAAGTACGGCAGCAGATGTCGTGCGCTCGCGTAACTTCGAGGCAGTCGTTGTGACTGGTGGGGATACTGCTCTCGCGTTATTGAGAGAAATGAAAGTCTCGGCCGTTGAAGTTTTAAGAAACTTCGTCCCTGGGATCCCGATATCTCGTATTTCTTTCGCTGGTAAACAAATATTGCTGTTGACCAAAGCGGGCGGTTTTGGTGATCTTGATTTATTTGTTCGTATCGCGACTGAACTCCCAAGAGGAACTACCGACTAAAAAATGCTCGTCATCAGTTTTCTTGGCGACTCTCGGGTTAGACTTTTGTCGTCAATATTATTCACGCCATGTAAGGATTAAACATGTCTATCTCAAAATATTTCGTCATTTTTATCTTGTCTTTTGCAGTAGTAGGTGGTGCGTACAGTGAACCCGAGATTTTGAAATATCGTGGTACTCCGTATGTATCAGGAGGTGTGACGGAAAAAGAACGAAAAAGGATGGATCGGATCGCCGGAAGATTTCCAATGCACATCGTTCTCATATCTGATCAGAGTGAACAGCCGATATCAGGAGCGAAGGTGACGGTGAAGGACATATCTGGAAACGTGCTGGTAGAAGCTGTCTCTGAAGGGCCACTTTTCTTTGTAGACGTTATTGGCGGACGGTATACCGTTGAAGCGGAGTACAATGGCGAGCTTCTGACCGAAACGAAAGATCTCACTGGCCGCCGTTATCTGAGGTTACGGTTTAGGTTTGGTGCGTCGGACTAACAATATCTACGAGGGGTAATTTACATGCGCTTTAGTTTGAAAGCTGTTTTGTTTCTTTTTGTCTTTTCGGGCCTGGTGGCACAGGCGATCGCTGGTGGATCGGCACGACGCGAGCAAATTATTGCGCAGTACAAGCATTGCGCATGGACTAACGAGATGGGGCAGGAGCTGTACCAGTGCATTCGTAAGAACAACGGATTCAGCACCCTGTGGTGTTTCAACACCACGATTGAAAACAATTGTGAAAAAGATTCTGTGACTCAAGGAGAGCCGATTGTGCTTGCAAAATCTGAGGCCGAACAGGAGCAAGACAAGCTAAGGGCATCCAGAATGGGTGAAGAGAATGTTGTCACAGCCAACGAGTCAGAGCGAAAGATGTTTCGCTACCGCAACTGTCCTTTGACTGATGAGATGGGGGCGTATCTATACGAGTGTGTGAAGGCGAACAACGGCTTTGGTACCCATGGATGTTTTGACCAAGCAAAAGAGGCATTTTGCGAGCCTGAGGACTGACTGAATCGGTGTTCCTAAACTAGGTTTCTGACGCGACGAAGATTTGTTTAAACAGACTGGATTCTCTACTGTAGAAGCCCTCGGTGTGGAATGTCTCAGGGAATCCAAAGTGCTCATAGTCCAAGTGATGACATAACTCGTGGAGCAGGGTTCTTAAAAAACTCTTAAACGCGACAACACGCTTGTGTTTTGCCGTTCGCATCCACACTTGGATTCTGGCGGTCTCACCGTCGTCCTCAGGCAGGTATAAGCCGTGAAGCTCACCCCAATCGTCCGATGGTCGTACCGATAACACTTCGACGTCGACGGGAGGTGCTTTTATTTGCGAGATGATTTCGTTTGCTATCTGTTGACAGATAAGTTGCACTTCCCCCAGCTGTTCTGATTCAAGAATTTCGCCTAATTTTTTGGCGTCGAGTTGGAGTTTATCTACAGTTTTTAGACGCAGGTATTTAATATCATCACTTTGCCGATAAATGCTTTGCTGGCGGGCGGTGAGTCTTTCGTAAAAACTGAAAACCACGGTTTTTTCCTGAAGATGGTGTTGTCTCAGAACCTCAAATTATCACAATGTCTTAAATGGGGCTCGGTGATTGAGGTCACTTTGGTATTCGTCCAATGCATTGGTCTCTCTATCTAGAAAATTTTCAATTGCCTCAGCGAATTGAGGATGTGCCAGCCAGTGCGCAGAGTACGTCTCGACAGCCTCAAGTCCACGAGAGAGTTTGTGTTCGCCTTGAGCTCCACCCTCAAATGTCCGATATTGTTCCTTAATTGCAAATTCGATTGCCTGGTAGTAGCAGGTTTCAAAATGAAGACCAGGGATATGGTGTCTGGCTCCCCAATATCGTCCCCAAATAGTCTGGCCATTTACAATATTCAACGCCCCAGCGAGACGTGTTTGATCCTGTATGGCCAACACAAAAAGAAGAGACTGCCCCATTTTTCTTCTCAATTCATAGAAGAACTCGATATTCAGATAGGGCGTCGATCCTCGGATGAGATACGTGTGTTCATAGCAACTGTAAAAAAAATCCAAGTCTTGATCACTCAACTCTTGACCCGATATTACGCGGAAAGAAATACCAGCTGATTGAATGCGTTGACGTTCTTGTCGGATTTTCTTTCTCTTTTGAGACCGCATTGTCGATAAGTAATGATCGAAAGAATCGTAGTTATGATTCCTCCAATGAAATTGAATTGATTTGCGTCCCAAGCACGATTCTTGGCTGAGGGCAGAGCGGTCTTCATTGCTTGGAAGTAAGCAATGAAAAGACGAGAGTTTATTGTCTTTCGCGATACCGATTGCTCCACGAACCAGGCGTTTTTTAATTTCGGTGTTCCCAGAGAGTAATCTCGGCCCTGTCGTCGGTGTGAAGGGGATGGCGCAGAGTAATTTAGGGTAGTAGCTCAACCCTGATCGTTGGTAGGCATCCGCCCAAGCCCAGTCGAATATGTATTCTCCGTATGAGTGTGACTTGAGATAAAGCGGCATAGCACCAACGAGGGTCCCGTTGTCTCGGGCAATAATGTGTATGGGATCCCACCCAGTGTTGTTGCCAACGTTCTGTGTTTCCTCCAAGGTGGCTAAAAATTCGTGCGAGGAAATTGGGTTTTCATCCGCAAGAGGGTTCCAGTCCTCGGGCTTAATTCCGGATAAACTATCAACTGTTTCGAACGTAATATTGCTCATGGCGATCCAACGGATTAACAATATCTAGTATGCCTTTAAAAATTTATGTTGCCCAAATTAATAGCGTTGTCGGTGATCTTGATGGCAACGCTAAAAAAATTATTCAGGCATGTGATGTTGCGAAGGAACGCGGCGCGGACCTCGTGGTGACGCCTGAACTCGCTTTGACGGGTTACCCACCTGAGGATCTGTTTCTACGTCCTGATTTCATTCGTCATGCTGAGGAAACCTTATCTTCGGTCGTGGCAAATATAGACGGGGTTTCTTTAATCGTGGGACATCCGCATAAAAAAGGGGAACATTTGTTCAACGCGGCGTCCGTCGTGTCAGGTGGATTAATTGAGGCAACTTATCTGAAACGAGAATTGCCGAATTACAGAGTCTTCGATGAGGCGCGATATTTTGAACCTGGAACTGAGCCGTGTGTTGTGGAGATAAACAGCACTCGTGTGGGGATCAATATCTGTGAGGACATTTGGGGCCCGGATGGACGCGAAACTCAGGGTGTCTCAAATAGAGAAATAGAGAAAGCCCCTGCGGTCACAGCGGCAAAATCTGCTGGGGCAGAGTTGTTGGTCGTGTTGAATGCGTCTCCGTACCATATTGGTAAACAGGAGCTAAGGAAAGAAGTCGTGAAAACTCAGGCGACTCTACATGAACTCCCAGTTATTTTTTGTAATCTGATAGGCGGGCAAGATGAGCTCGTTTTTGATGGTGGATCTTTCGCGTGTCATGCAGATGGCAGTCTCGTTGGGCCTCTTCCATTTTTTCAGGAGTGCGGAGGATTATTCTCGTTTGAGAGTGGCAAGATGTCATCAGATCATTCTGCGGCAGATCTCGAGCTAGAGGAGTCTGTGTACCAGGCTCTTGTATTGGGTGTTAGAGATTATGTTGAAAAAAATGGATTCAAGGGGGTATTGATCGGTTTATCGGGAGGGATCGATTCGGCATTAACCCTCGCAGTGGCCGCCGATGCCCTCGGCGCAGATCGGGTGCATGCGGTGATGATGCCATCACAATTTACCGCGAACATCAGCCTCGAGGATGCAGCTGAAATGGCGAAAACGCTGGGCGTCGAATACTCCGAAATTGCGATCAAGCCAATTTTTGACGAGTTTATGGTGGGGTTGTCTCCACAATTCGCGGGACGACCATTTGATACCACCGAGGAAAATTTACAATCCAGGATTCGTGGCACGCTCCTCATGAGCTTATCCAATAAATTCGGATCGATGGTCTTAACAACTGGAAACAAGAGCGAAATGAGTACTGGCTACGCGACGCTCTACGGAGATATGGCGGGTGGGTTTGCAGTTCTCAAAGATTTAACCAAACAAATGGTTTACCGATTGTCCGTGTATCGTAATCGACGCTCGGCGTGTATCCCTCCTCGAATCATCGAACGTCCCCCGAGTGCTGAATTGAGACCTGATCAACTTGACGCAGACTCACTGCCAGATTACGCAATTCTTGACGCGATTGTAGAGCATTACGTTGAGTTTGATCGTGGGGTAGAGGAAATCATTCAAATGGGGTTTGACAAGGAGGACGTTGAGAGAATTGTTCGCCTGATTCACATTAATGAGTACAAGCGACGACAGTCTCCTCCGGGTGTTCGTGTGACGGCGAGAGGGTATGGGAAGGATTGGCGATACCCGATTACGAGTAAGTTCCGAGGCTTGATTAACACCTCATCTCAATGAGACTATATGAGTTGATAAAGTCGTGATGCTTATCGGCTAACTTGTTTACGTGTGTGCCGTATCGATATCACTTCAATTTAAGGAGAGTTGGTAATGAAAAAAATTGAGGCTGTAATCAAACCATTCAAGCTGGATGAGGTTAGAGAGGGTCTATCTGAAATTGGGATCACCGGCCTGACCGTGACCGAGGTGAAGGGTTTTGGTAGGCAAAAAGGGCACACGGAGCTATACCGCGGTGCAGAATATGTGGTCGACTTCCTTCCTAAGGTCAAGATAGAAGTCGTCGTGGGTGATGGTTTGGTCGATCAGGCGGTCGAAACCATAGTAAATACTGCGCGCACCGGAAAGATCGGCGATGGGAAAATATTCGTGACATCTGTCGAGCAGGTTGTTCGAATCCGAACGGGTGAGACCAACGAAGACGCTGTCTAGTGGGTTAATTGGCTTTGCCGGGTGTCAGCGAGCCTTGAGCAACAGCATCGTCGCGCCGCTTCCCCCATCGGCCGGTGCAGACTCGCAGTAGGCGAGAATGTCAGCGCGAAGTTGCAACCATTTAAATAATTTAGTCTTTAGCACTGGGACATGATTGTTCGATCTGTGTCCCTTTCCATGAATGATTCGTACACAACGAAAGCCATTTCGTTTTGCTTGAGCTAAGAACGTCGCTACTAAGTCTCTTGCATCATTTGAATTGAGTCCGTGTAGGTCTAATTCATCTTGAACAAGCCAGAAATTTCGACGTAATTTTTTTAAAATTTGGCTTTGTAACCCTGGCCGAAGATACGAGCTTTCTTCGCTTAAAAACTCTACGGATTCTTCGTCAAAATCCTCTGAAAGTAGTTCTTCTACGACTGATGCTTCGTCTTTTATAGACTGTGACGGAACAGGGAGGGGCTTGTCGCGATCGTGACGCGCTTTGTCTGTCTCTTTCATCGAGGTAACGCCGCCCAGCGAAGCTTCGAGTAAATCTTCAAAGCTTTCCTCTTCGCTGGGCTCGTCTGGCGATACCATGGCGGCTGTATTGGTGATTTATTTTTGAGATGCTAGAAACCGTTCCGCATCAAGTGCGGCCATGCATCCCGTCCCCGCACTGGTGACTGCTTGTCGATAAACGTGATCTTGTACATCGCCTGCGGCAAAAACACCAGGGATGCTTGTTTGCGTCGCGTTGCCGTCTCTGCCGCTTTGTGTCGTGATGTACCCTCCAACCATATCCAGTTGACCATCAAAAATGTCGGTGTTTGGTGAGTGGCCGATTGCAATAAATACGCCCATAAGGTCTATTTGAGTCTCACTGCCGTCTCCCGTATTCTTAAGCCTCACACCAGTGACGCCAGAATCATCTCCTAGGATCTCTTCGAGCGTGTGGTTCCAAATGATGTTGATGTTTCCGTTTTGTTCTTTTTCGAGAATTCGGTCGATGAGGATCGCTTCGGCTTTTAGTTGATCGCGCCTGTGAACAAGCGTGACTGATTTCGCGATATTCGATAAATAAAGCGCTTCTTCAACCGCGGTGTTGCCTCCGCCGATAACCGCAACGTCTTGTCCTTTGTAGAAAAAACCGTCGCATGTCGCGCATGCTGAGACACCTTTTCCTGCAAAGGTTTCCTCGGACGGTAGCCCAATATATTTTGCGGAGGCGCCGGTTGCAATGATCAGGGCGTCACACGTGTATTCAGCTTGATCGCCGATCAGTGTGAATGGGCGATGATCGAGTTTGACTGTATGGATATGATCAAAGATCAGGTCAGTGCCAAAGCGTTCTGCATGTTTTTGAAACCGCCCCATTAGATCTGGTCCCAAGACTCCTTCAGCGTCAGCGGGCCAATTATCGACGTCAGTCGTTGTCATCAGTTGACCACCTTGCGCCATGCCTGTGATCACAACCGGTTTGAGATTAGCGCGTGAGGCGTACACCGCCGCGGTATAACCAGCAGGCCCGGATCCTAGGATAATTAACTGTTCGTGTCGTTTTTCCATGCTTAATACCAATGTGAGTGCACCACTGCACTTGTGTTTAAGTTGAAACAATATTTTATTACCAATCATTGAGTATGAGAATTCCATCTGAATATCGCTGTCTCAGTTACAATGTGGCGATTAGAAAAAGTAGTCTCAGACTGCTAAGAAGTGCTAACTAAACGCGGTGGATTGCCATTGGCCAAACCCAAAAGAAAAACACCCAAAAAATCTGAGCAATCGTCCAAGCCAGAGAGCCAAACTCAGATGTTACCGACGTGGCTAAGTGCATTACTGCGTGAGCTGGGCCTGATCCTTGCTTCGGCCGTTTTAATTTACCTTGCTCTAGTTCTGTTTACGTATGATCCCCTTGATCCTGCGTGGTCGAGGCAGGCGGCTAATATGGATGTTTCCAATGCGGGCGGCTCCGTGGGTGCTGTCACGTCAGACATTCTTCTCTACCTTTTTGGATTCTCGGCATGGTGGATTGTTCTTGCCGGAATGTTGTTAATCTTTCGGGCGTATCGACGATCGACCAAGGCGATGGTGGAAAATCGAAGAGTTGTCGCAATTGTCATTGGTGGTTTTTTTCTGTTGGTTATCACGAGTTCAGCATTCGAGGGCCTGAGGTTATACAGTGCGGCGTTTGAGTTGCCCGGACAGCCTGGAGGTATCGTTGGTACCGAGCTTGCCAACTTGTGTTCCTCAGCCTTTGGTTTTGTCGGTAGCACGCTCCTTTTGCTCGTTTTGATGGCCGCAGGTTTATCCGTGGTCAGCGGAGTATCTTGGATTTGGCTGTCTGAAAAAACAGGGTTTTGGATTGAATGGGCTGTCTTGAGACTGTGGAATGGTTGGGAGGCTTGGCGAGATCGCAAGGCGGGAGAGATTGCCTCAGAGGAACGCATGGAGCGACTCGTAGAGGTGCGAGAGAAGTTCACCGAACCAAAGCCGCTGCGAATCGATAAGCCGGTCGTTGAGGTGGTGCAATCTGAGCGAGCACAGAAAGAAAAACAAAAGCCACTATTTGAGGACCTTCCAGACTCCGAACTTCCATCAATTAATCTACTTGACTCACCTCCTGATGATGGGGATCCGGTGTCGGCAGATACATTGGAGTACACGTCGCGCCTGATTGAGAAAAAATTGATCGATTTCAATATCGAGGTTCGCGTGGTAGCGGCCCAACCTGGACCGGTCATCACTCGCTATGAAATCGAGCCCGCAGTTGGGGTGAAGGGCAGTCAAATCATTAACCTGTCCAGAGATTTAGCGCGCTCGTTGTCGGTGGCGAGTTTACGCGTTGTTGAAACCATTCCGGGTAAAACCACCATGGGGCTTGAAATTCCCAATGTGAAACGACAGGTTGTGTACCTGTCTGAAATACTCGCGTCTCAAACGTACGCGGACGTGAGTTCTCCTCTCGCCATTGCTTTAGGAAAAGATATCGCAGGAATCCCGATATGCGCTGATCTTGCGAAGATGCCTCATTTGCTTGTCGCTGGAACGACAGGTTCGGGTAAGTCGGTTGCAATCAACGCGATGATTCTTTCGTTGCTCTACAAGTCGACCCCGAACGAGGTTCGGTTGATCTTAGTTGATCCGAAGATGTTAGAACTATCAGTCTACGAGGGCATTCCTCATTTGCTCGCCCCAGTTGTCACTGAAATGCCCAAAGCCGGTAATGCGTTGAACTGGTGTGTTGGCGAGATGGACCGCAGATATCGACTGATGTCCGCATTGGGTGTGAGGAACTTATCTGGTTTTAATACGAAGATTCGCCAAGCAGCCAAAGCGAAAAAGAAAATAGATAATCCGTTCAGTTTGAACCCTGATGAGCCAGAACCGCTTCAAGAGCTTCCCCTGATCGTCGTTGTGATCGACGAGCTCGCTGACCTCATGATGGTGGTGGGTAAGAAGATCGAGGAGTTGATTGCACGGCTCGCACAAAAGGCGCGTGCAGCAGGTATTCATTTGATTTTAGCGACGCAAAGACCATCGGTTGATGTGATCACAGGCCTCATCAAGGCCAATATCCCGACGAGGATCGCGTTTCAAGTCTCGAGTCGTGTGGATTCAAGAACCATCTTGGATCAAATGGGGGCGGAGCAACTCTTGGGCCAAGGTGACATGTTATTTCTTCCTCCTGGTACCGGATACCCACAACGAATTCACGGTGCGTTTGTCGATGATCAAGAGGTACACCGTGTAGTCGATGCTTTGAAGAGTCGGGGAGAGCCGCAATATATTGAATCGATCTTAGAGACGCCAGTCAGTGCTGAGTCAGGTGATGGAGGAGCTGATGCTGGAGATGCTGAGAGTGATCCACTTTATGATCAAGCCGTTGCCATTGTTTTGAAAAACAAGAGAGCGTCAATATCGTTGGTCCAACGTCATCTTCGGATTGGGTATAACCGAGCTGCTCGACTCGTTGAGCAAATGGAGGTCGCTGGTCTCGTCTCGAGCATGTCGTCCTCTGGAAGCAGAGAAATATTAGCGCCTACAAATGACGATTGATTATCGAGACATAGCGCGATGGTGCGCGAGGGTGATAGTAGCTCTCTGTCTTTTTACGTTCTCTGGAGCGAGGGCAGGAGGTATCGAACAGCTTCAATACTTTATCGATCGATCGACTTCAGGTACCGCAACTTTTCAGCAATTTGTTTATGACGTTGATGGAAACCTTGTTCAAGAATCACAAGGGAATCTGACATTCCTTCGTCCAGGCAGATTCAAGTGGTTCTACAAGACTCCGTATGAACAAGTGCTGATAGGAGATGGAACATTTTTGTGGGTTTACGACAAAGACTTAGAACAAGCAACTAAAGTGCTGCTTAAAGACGCATTGGGCTCAAGTCCCGCGGCGCTGTTATATGGATCAAAAGATATCGAATCTTATTTTGGTCTAGAGGGGTTAGAGCCGATTTCCGATAGTGAAAGGGTGAAGGTGATTCCGTACGAGGAGTCCGGACTATTCGAAAGAATCGAAATTGCACTGAGTGAGGGAGTTCTCCGTACGATGACGTTGTACGACCACTTCGGTCAAAAAACGATCATCAAGTTTGATGATTTTGTGGTTCCCGCGAATGTTGACGCTAACGAGTTCGAGTTCGTCCCTCCTGAGGGTGTCGACATCGTGACGCAGTAACCTGATTATTTTAAGTACACTGATTTTTCGTTGAATAACCATCGAGCGAATTGATGAGCGCACCATTAGCTGACGTACTTCGTCCGAAAACCTTGGATGATTTTGTTGGTCAAGCCCATTTGATTAGCCGTGGTCGACCGCTCGAGGTGCTCGTTCGGAATAGATCGCTTCATTCGCTTATTCTTTGGGGACCACCGGGGGTAGGAAAAACCACGCTCGCGCGAATACTTGCTCGTTCAACTGATGCCAATCTTGTCGAATTGTCGGCTGTGTTATCTGGCGTTAAAGAGATCCGAGATGTGGTGTCGATCGCAAAAAAAAATCAGAGTGAATTCAGTCAAAGGACCGTTGTGTTCGTCGATGAGGTTCACCGGTTTAACAAGTCACAACAAGACGCGTTTTTACCTCACGTCGAGAGTGGATTGTTCATCTTTATTGGTGCGACAACCGAAAATCCCTCATTCGAGGTAAATAATGCATTGCTCTCTAGAGCGACCGTCTATGTTCTGGAGGGGCTTGCGCAAGACGATTTGATGACAATCCTCGATCGCGGGCTCGCGCAACTAAAGATGGTCCCTGATATGGTTGATCGTGATGCAAAAGAGTTCATTGTTTCTCATTCCGACGGTGATGCGCGCAAGGTACTTAATTTAGTCGAGATGATTGTGGGAGCGGCCGAGTCATCTAATGAGACAAAGATCACAGTCGCATTCGTCGAGCAGGTGCTTCCAGGTATTTTTCGTCTGTTTGACAAACAAGGAGATGCGTTCTATGACAATATTTCGGCGCTACACAAATCGGTGCGCGGTTCAGATCCAGATGCGAGTCTCTATTGGTACTGTCGGATGATTGACGGTGGGGTAGACCCACTTTACATTGGGCGGCGTTTAATTCGCATGGCGAGTGAAGATATTGGTTTGGCGGATCCAGGGGCGCTTAGGATGTCACTTGATGCGGTTGCGGCTTTTGAGAGGCTCGGCACTCCAGAGGGAGAGCTCGCTCTCGCGCAGTGCGTCTTGTATCTTGCATGTGCCCCGAAAAGCAACGCAGCTTATAAAGCCTATAATAGCGCGTCTAGATACGTACAATCTCACGGCTCGAGTTCTGTTCCGATGCACTTGAGAAATGCGCCCACTAAGCTCATGAAAGAGCTGGGGCATTCAAAGGGCTACCGTTATGCACATGATGAGCAAGATGGTTATGCTCCGAATGTGCAGTATTTCCCGGATAACCTAACGCCTGAAACATTTTATCGTCCAGTAAATCGAGGGCTTGAGATTAAGATCAGGGAGAAATTAGAGCGGCTCAAAGAACGCGATAGCGAGTACCGCAGTCGCGACAAGAAGTAAACATATAAGGAATCCATTTAGGCATGTTAGACGTTCAAATCTTAAGACACGATGTAGACACTGTGGCGCGACAACTCAAAGAGCGTCGGAGTTTTGATCTAGACGTTGGGGTATTTACTGCACTCGAATCAGATCGAAAAAGAGTGCAATCGGATACCGAATCACTTCAGGCGAAGCGAAACTCGCTATCCAAGGAAATCGGTGTTGCCAAGAAAAATAAAGATGAGGAACGAGCAGCCGAGTTAATGCAGCAAGTTGGCGAGTTCGCTGACCAGCTCAAGGTAAATGAAAATGAGCTTTCTGAAATTCAATCAAAGATGCAAGAGCTTCTTTCCCAGATACCGAATATTCCGAACGACACTGTACCTCTCGGTACGTCCGAGAACGATAACGTCGAGGTACGACAAATTGGTACTCCCAAAACATTTGATTTTGATGTGAAAGATCATGTTGACCTTGGTGAGTCGCTCGGATCTCTGGATTTTGAGCGTGCAACGAAAATTACGGGTTCTAGATTTGCTGTGATGAGTGCAGGGATTGCACGTTTGCACCGCTCCCTTGCGCAATACATGCTCGATACGCATACGGCGCGCCACGGGTACACGGAAATATACAGCCCATATTTGGTCAATGCAGATTCCTTATTTGGTACAGGCCAACTGCCGAAGTTTGAGGAGGACCTATTTTCTATTCCGCTATCTGATGATCAAAAGTTCTACCTTATTCCTACGGCAGAGGTTCCTGTCACAAATATTCATCGTGACGAAATTCTGAACCTGGATGACCTGCCTATTAAGTATGTCTGTCACACACCATGTTTTAGGTCGGAGGCTGGTTCGTATGGACGGGATACGAGAGGAATGATTCGGCAGCATCAATTCGATAAAGTCGAGTTGGTTCAGTTGGTTCATCCAGATCAGTCATATGACCGACTGGAGGAGTTGACCAATCACGCGGAATCGATACTGATTGATCTCGATCTACCCTTTAGGACCGTGACTTTGTGCACGGGAGATATGGGATTTTCCTCCGCTAAAACTTACGACATTGAGGTTTGGCTACCTGGTCAAAATGCGTACCGAGAAATTTCCTCGTGTAGTAATTTTGAGGCGTTTCAGGCTAGACGAATGCAAACTCGCTTTAGGGTCGGTAAGGGAAAACCAGAATTTATCCATACGCTCAATGGCTCTGGACTCGCCGTTGGGCGGACCTTAATCGCGGTCATGGAAAACTACCAACAAAAAGATGGCTCGATTGTTGTTCCCCAGGCGCTCAAGAGCTATATGGGTGGATGCGAGGTGATAGAGCCTCGATGAGTCGTTTATTCCCCAGTGGTATCGAACGCACAACGGAGAGGGCTCAGATTGTTGATTCTGTCGTCTCGATTTGCAATCAATTCGATGACCGATATTGGTCTCAAAAGGACCAGCTGAAGGAATTCCCACACGAATTTAGAGACGCTATGGCCTCAGCTGGATGGCTAGGAATGACCATGCCAACTGAATGCGGTGGGTCTGGACTCGGGGTTACAGAAGCTGCGCTAATGATGAGGATGGTAGGACATTCTGCGGGAGCGTTTGCCGCTTGTTCTTCAATTCACATTAATTTATTTGGGCCACACGCGATCATCAAATACGGCACTCGTGATCAACAAGAGAGATGGATTCCTAAGTTGATTAGCGGAGAAGACCAGGTCGCGTTTGGCGTAACAGAACCAGACGCAGGGCTTGATACGACCCGAATAAAAACGCGTGCTGTACGTCAAGGTGGTGACTATGTGATTCGAGGCTCCAAAGTGTGGACATCGACAGCGCAAGTTGCAAACAAAATTTTATTGGTTACACGAACAACTCCAATAGAGAACTGTAAAAAACCGACTGATGGGATTACCCTGTTTTATACCGATCTCGATCGAGCGCGCATCAGTGTTGACGCAATTGACAAAATGGGCCGTGGATCGGTGGATTCGAACTCCATCATCATTGACGATTTAGTCGTTCCCGAGAATGATCGGATCGGAGAGGAGGGCGGTGGATTCGTGATGCTGCTCGACACCCTCAACCCTGAAAGAATATTGATTGCGGCTGAGGCGATTGGTATTGGAAGGCGAGCGTTAGACAAGGCGGTTGATTATGCGAATGAACGCGTCGTTTTTGATCGCCCTATAGGAAAGAACCAAAGTATCCAGCATCCGCTTGCGCAAAGCTGGATGGCGTTAGAGGCAGCGGAGCTGATGGTATGGCGAGCGGCCAAGCTGTACGACGAAGGTCTTCCTTGTGGTGCAGAGGCGAATGCCGCTAAGTTCTTGGCTGCGGACGCAGCATACGAGGCGTGTGATAGGGCAGTGCGAACTCACGGAGGATTTGGTTACGCGCGTGAATATCATGTTGAGCGATACTTGCGAGAAATTATGATTGCAAGGCTGGCTCCTGTGAGTCGTGAGCTGATTATGTGCTACATCGCAGAGAAAGTTTTAGGGTTGCCAAAATCTTATTAGGGCTACGGTCGTTAGCTCACAAGCCTCGACGCGATCAAACTGATAGAATTCGCGCTCTCGGAGGGGTACCGAAGTGGTCATAACGGCGCTGACTCGAAATCAGATGGTCGGGTTCTCCCGGCACGAGGGTTCGAATCCCTCTCCCTCCGCCAACACAGGTTATGCCTGACGTCAGGATTAAACTTTAGTTGTGTCCCTCGGGCGCTTTTACAATCCGCGTTTTAAAATTCGCAGGCGCGACGATTTCGAGGACTTCAAAATCTGGAGAGCACTCGATTTCTCTGTGCGCGATAAACGGTCTTTGATTCATCGCGTCACCTTTGCGTAGCGTTCTCACACCCTCGCCTTCATATTCAAATGTGGCCCACCCGTTTAATACCAACACAAACTGAAATGAACATTCGTGTAAATGCCACTCTTGGACCTCGTCACGCAATGTTTTTCCGTTCGCTTTGATGATGTGTGCGACATAGTCGCCATTAGTTCCATCTTTAACGCCGAGGTCTCGATAGTCAAAAATTTCCCGTAGCCCAGGTTTCCACTCAGCGTTTGTTGCTTCGTTGTGAACAAATTTCCATGCATCTGTCAGTGTTTTGTCCATTTTTTACCTCTACGTTTGATTTGTAATGTCACAGTAACACAGATATTTCTCAATATTAATCAGACGATCGTGACGCCACTATCGACTGGGAAAATTTGCCCCGTGGTGATTTCTGACTCATCCCCGGCAAGGTAGACGGCTAATTCGGCGATGTGGATGGGTTTTCCAAGTCCTAGCAGATGCGTTTTTGAGATCGCTTCGATTTCGGGGCTGGATTCAAGTAATTTCTTAACCCGATTGGATAGTGTGACTGACGGGGCGATCGCATTAACGCGAATTTTGTGGGGGGCATATTCAACAGCCATCGATCGAGTCATCGATGCAATCGCTCCTTTGGCTGCGGTATAACAATCTCGTCCAGGTAATGCCATCAATGCGACGTTCGATGTCATGTTGATGACCGATCCACCACCTGCTTTGATAATTTCTGGGATTGCATATTTTGAACATAAAAACGTCCCGAACAAATCGAGATTGATACATCGCCAGAATTCTTCGACTGGTGCCTCCGTGACCGGGCCATCCTGGAGCGTCGATCCCCCCGCATTATTGTGCAAAATATGAAGTTGACCGAAAGCGTTAAGGGCTTCGCTAATGACTGATTGGACACTGTCGGCGTCACTCACATTCGTTTGAACAAAAATCGCATCACCCCCGGAGCGCTTGCCCATCGACTTCGCAGAAGCAGCAGCCTCTTCACCGACGTTTGGATCGATTTCGGCAATCACCACTTTTGCTCCCTCTTCTGCGAACCGTTCTGCAGTGGCTCGACCAATGCCTCCACCGCCACCTGTGATCAGTGCTACTTTGCCGCTTAGTCGAGGCATATTTTTCTCCTTAGGTCGTTGGCTTACCGCCGGGCCAAACGGGATTGTTGGCGAGTTCTGGCCATGCGATCAGTGACTCCGAATTTGCTCTCGCGTCTGCGACGGATGCGTTATCGTCCCAGTTCGCAGCGACAAACCGTTTTCCTGTGACGTTGCTTGCAGCATCTGAGCATAACCAAAGAATTGGAGGGATCATTGATTCGGGTGGAATCAAGTCCTTGCGATCGACGTTTGTGACTGCCGGCACCATCGGGGTATCAGCGGGTCCTCCAGGCACAACCACGTTTACGGTGATGCCCTGTGATTGAAATTCGCCGGCATGACCGGCAGACATCGCTTCGAGGGCCGCTTTCGTTGGTCCATAAGGGTGAAACATTGGGCGTAACATCGTAAAAAAACTGGTTGTGATGTTGATGATGCGGCCCCAACCAACTTGGCGCATGTGTGGAATGACCGCCTTTGTGAGGTACCAGGCACCAGATAAATTGGTTGAAACAAAGCGATTCCACATCTGTGGTGAAACTTCGTCAATTGATACCAATCGGTTAAGGTGATCATCCCGAATTAAACCCATCGAGCAAGCGGCGTTGTTGATTAAAATGTCGATTCCGCTACTGTCGATGATTGTGTCATTAACTGCGTTGTAATCGGAGATGTCCAGGCGTCGTGTCTTGAGCTTAGTGCGATGATGTTTTTTGGAAATTTCAGTCAATCCTTCGTCATCGATGTCAGTTGCTATGACGCTCGCACCTGCTTCGACAAATGCCGACACAAGAAGTCTCCCAATACCTCCGGCTGCCCCAGTGATGAGGACTTGTTTTTTAGATAGGTTCACGACAACCGAGCTTTACTGTTACGCATGCGAGATTCGTGACAGAGATACAAACCAGTTGTTCGGGAAAACTGGAAAGGCGCATTAATTACATGCCCGCGAGGAAGTGCGATAGCGATTTAATTTCCTCGTCTGACAGCGTTTTCATGATTTCAGTTTTGATCCCGTTGTCGTTTGTTCGTTTGCCATCTCGGAAATCTGTCATCGACTTGACGAGATAAATTCGTTTTTGTCGCGATAACCTTGGAATGACGCCTGCTCCTCGGTAATTTGCTTGATGGCATGCAGCGCATCCTCTGGTTTTCGCGATGTCCTTACCCAGTTTGGCGAGGTCTTCGTCGATGCCTCGTTGTTTTGTTATGTTTTCCTCGCTGTAGAATTTAGCGATTGCGTTAATTTCGTCGTCAGTCAGTACGGCGATAAGTGGCGTCATTTGGGCATTTACGCGTGCCCCTGACTTGAAGTCATGCATCTGTTTGACTAAATACTCCATTTTTTGTTTTGCCAAACTTGGGTATTGCCCGCCGCTTGAGTTGCCATCCACACCATGGCAGCGAGCACAACTTCCCCCAATGGCCCCTCGACCACCTTGATCTGCGGCATAACCGTTAACGGATAGGAGAGATAAAAGTATGAAAGAAAGAATTTTAGCGCTCTGATACATGGTGCTCCTTACAGCGTAGAAATGGTGATAGTGGTTTATTTGATTGCGTAGCGTTGCCGATAAAGTTCGTGTCCTGTCGTCATGTCATTTTTCCCTGAGACGTCTGTGCCGCGCATGAGTAACAGTGGCTGCTCTGCGATATTGAATGGACTCTTAAATCGATCGTGATTCACAAGTGAACGATCGTAAAACGAGGAGGCTGGCATGTATCGCATCACGAGTGCCGCTCGTCTTTTATTGGACTTGTTCGCTAGGGATCCGTGTATCAATTTAACGTGATGAATGGACATGCCCCCGAGTGGGAGCTCGACGTTGACGGCAGTCGACTCATCATATTGATCTTCATCGAGTTCTAAGTTTAAAACCAAATCTTTTCGGTCGGACATGTGGTGTCGGTATAGTCCATCAGCTGCGTGTGATCCTGGAATGAAACGCATGCAACCATTTTCAGTTGACACTTCATCGAGCGCGATCCACACCGTGCAGGTCTCTAGCGGTCTCATCGGCCAATACTCACCATCCTGGTGCCAGGGCACTTCTCGACCTTGGACACTGGGTTTACACAGTATGCGTGTAATCCAAAGGATGATATTGGGTCCGATCAACTGTTCGACGTAGTCGAGAATTTGTGGGTGTGAGGCGACTTCAAGAAAAGGGTTTGAATCGTCATCGCCGGAAAACTCAATGAAATGGGGATTTGCAATATCTTCAGGTTTGAATTCGGTAAATCGTTGAATCGCCTCTTCGACCCCATTTTGAAGTCGTTGAACTAAATCGCCATCTAGCTTGAATTCCGGAATGATATATCCGTTTTTTTCGTATTGTTCGACTTGTTTTTGAGAAAGTTGTGGCATCTTGAGAAAGTTAAATAATTCGACGAATAATATGGGAAAAACTGAGCTAACATTAGCATAAAGAGGAATAGATTTCGACGGTCAGTTGACCATCTATTTCTAAGATAATTTGCGACAAAAGAAACGTATCAATGTTTGAAATTTTAAAACGTAAAGTGCCGATCCCAGGTGCTATCAGACTCGCCATGCTCGTGTTCGGGTTATTCGGAGTCGGTTTTGGTACGAGCTCTCACGCTCAAGAGGTCCCGTCAACAGTCGGTGAGGAAAGCCCTCCACGGTGTGTTGGTGATGATAATTCGGTTTGGAGTCATTGTCATGGTGTCCTTGAATCCGACGACATGGTTTATGAGGGTATGTTCCAAAACGGAAAGCCGCATGGACAAGGTATTTTCGTTTCGAAAGACGGAACTAAATATGTTGGAAGTTTCGATGGCGGGCTCAAGCATGGAGAGGGAGAGCTTTTGTTCGGAGTTGATCACCCGTTATCTGGATCCAAATATCGGGGGCAATTTTTTGAGGATCTTCCAAATGGAAGCGGCGTGATGGTATTTTCCAATGGCTCTAAATATAAAGGCTCGTTTCAAGGCGGCGTTTTTCATGGCAGGGGAACGATGGTTTATCCCAATGGGGACCGATATCAAGGTAACTTCAACGAAGGCATACGAGAGGGGTTTGGTGTGTACTTCTACGTTGACGGCGCCCGTTATGAAGGACGTTGGAGTAATGATCTAGAGAATGGTCGCGGACGTCAGGTTTATGCGAGTGGTGGAAAGTATGTTGGGGATTTTGTGGACGGATTACCCAGTGGCGAGGGCACGTATACGTTTTCAAACGGGGTATCCTATCGTGCCAGATGGGAAAATGGCGAACCAATTGAAGACACAATCGAAACACTAGCCGAGCCAAGTTCGAATTAGCGTGAGATGTCTACCTAAAAATCTTTCGTGACGTGATTCCACCAGGGAATAGCGGAGTGCGGCCTCAGGTCTGTCTCAAACGTCCAGGTGGATGGGTGTTGATGTGCTAAATAATAGTATGTCTCCGCGATGTGACTCGGTAGTAATAGGCCGTTTTTCTCATAACCCTTGTTTTGCCTCAGTAATTCAAATTGCTCTGGGCCCAACATTTTCCCAAGTGTGTCTGGAGCGTCGACTAATCCGTCTATGATGATGTGGCAAATGTGTACTCCCTGCTTGCCAAATTCCGCGTTCAGCGATTGGCATAACATGCGTCGTGATGCCATTGTTGCTGCGTGAGAGTGTTGTCCCGAATTTCCCCGAACGGATGCTGTGGCGCCTGTCACAAGTAAATTGCCTGTTCCTCTAGCGGCCATGATCGGAAGAAGATTTTTCGCTAAACGATACAGCCCGAACGTACCAAGTTTCCAACCTAATTCGAATGTTTTAAGTTTTGTATCCGCGAGTGACCGATTGCCAATTTGGGCACCTACGTTGTAGACCGCGGTATGTATCGAGCCAATTTTTTGTTCGATGTTCTCAACCAGTTCTTCAATGGTGTCCTTCTTTGTGACATCCAGGATGTATCCAGATGCACTATAACCGCGAGACTTAAGGTCTTTCTCCATATTAACTAAGGCATTCTGATCGCTCCTCCGGGCGAAGCAAACGTGATATCCCTCCGACGCGAATTTTTTCGTGATCGCCCCTCCGATGCCAGCGCCTGCGCCGATAATTAAACAAACTTTTTTTTCTTTAATTTGATCATTCATTTATGTTCTGTTTTCTATCTTTTTCGTTCTATCGCGACGCCGACAGCACTTGCTTCGCCCCAGTAATCGGCAAACGTTGAGTCTCCACTTATGTGATGCCGCAGCATGTCCATTGAATCAAACCCCCAAAAGAGGTGACCGTCTACAAGTACGGTGGGAACGCCAAATACGCCAGCCTCTATTGCATCGTTCGTATTATTTTTTAGAGTCTCCTTCGCGTCTGGATCATGTGGGTTAAGATCTCCGCTAAATTTTTCTAACAAATTATTTAAAGACTCTTCAGTTGATGGGTCCATACCGGTTTGCCAAATATGGTCGAAGATTTTCTCACAAGCCTCTTTTTGAGCCTCACCAGATTTACTTGAGTTTAGAGATAAGCGCAGATACGGTAGAGGATTGAAAGGATGTTTTTTTGGTAGTTGGAATGGGATTTGATGCCTTCTTGCTTCCCAAAGGCTTTGGGTAAACGTCCATTCGCGTTTGCCCGGTATTTCAGCAGGACCTAACTGGCCAAAGTGCTTTAACAAGCCAGCGAACAATACGGGGCGATAATTTATAGCGTATTTGGATCCGATTATTTCCGGAATTCGTTTAAATGCAAGGTAGGCGTAGGGTGAAATAAAGTCGAAGAAAAAATTCACCGCAGACATTTGTGACTCCTGTGAGTTGTAGTCCTCACGTTAACATTGGATCAGTACTGTTTACAAGAAACGATGCTAATCTTCGGGTATTGTCTGGGCTGTTGGTAAGGCTGGTTTATACACATTGAAGGGGAGCTACTATGAGTGTCAATTGGGCTGAATTCACGCCATGGGCGTCGTTGATTGGGGGCGCTTTGATTGGATTATCGTCCGCGCTGTTTGTTCTCGCAAACGGGAGAATCGCGGGAATTAGTGGAATTTTGGGAGGTGCTTTAGTCTCTCGAGATGGAGGGCGAATCTGGAGGATTATGTTTCTCGTCGGGTTAATCGGGTCGTCATTTGTGTATGGACTTGTCACAACTCTCCCCCAAGCTATCATCGAGGCATCACCATACGCTCTCATTGTCGCAGGCCTTCTAGTTGGGGTCGGCACACGTTATGGCTCTGGGTGCACGAGCGGTCACGGAGTTGTGGGATTATCCAGACTGTCTTTGAGGTCTCTCGTCGCCACCATAAGTTTTATGGCGAGTGGTTTCGTCGTTGTATACGTGACTAAACATCTGATTTAGGGGGATCTATGAAAAATGTGTTGGCTTTGATTTCTGGTTTGGTGTTTGGTTTTGGGTTGATTTTATCGGGCATGGCAAATCCAGCCAAAGTGATTGGTTTTCTTGATATTGCAGGCTCATGGGATCCATCATTAGCTTTTGTCATGGGTGGGGCGATTGCGATCGGTTTTTTTGCATTTAAATATGCGGAGACTAGAGACACGACCTTGTTGGGCGAAGAATTGAATTTGCCTCGAAACAATACTATCGACAAGCGTCTTATTGGGGGTAGCCTTGTGTTTGGTGCTGGATGGGGACTCGGTGGTTTTTGTCCTGGTCCAGGTCTTGTCTCCCTTGGTATGGGATATTCGGGAGGAATCATATTCGCGCTTTCAATGGTCGTTGGGATGTTGGCGTTTGAATTGATTCAAAAAAATAGCGGCTGAGTGTCTTAAGTCAGCGCGAGCATAGCAGTGCTTCTTGAAGTCAGGCAGTTAGCGTTTTGTCGTGGGGGAATTCCTGTGTTTCCCCCTGTTGATTTCGTCTTAAACGCCGGTGAGTCAATTAGAGTCGTCGGCCCAAATGGGTCGGGTAAGACGTCTTTGTTGAGACTTCTCTCGGGTTTGTCGCGGCCAGACGGTGGCACAATTTTGTGGCAACAAAAGTCGGTATCCAAATCGTTACTAGATTTTTACAAAAACATCGTCTTTTTAGGCCACGATTTGGGACTAAAGCAGCAATTAACCGCATGGGAAAATTTACAATTATCGTTGTCACTGTGGGGCGCTGTTGCTAGCAAATCTTCAGTATCTGCCGTTCTAGAGCGGTTGGATTTAGTTGGTCTAATCAACCGACCCGTAATGAAAATGTCTGCTGGACAGAAGCGACGGGTTTCTCTCGCTCGTCTAGAGTTGCTGAGTCATCGCCAATTGTGGATATTGGACGAGCCGTTTACGTCTTTAGACTCTGGCACAGTCGAGTACCTTATTAGGCTGCTGAGGAAACACACAGAATCGGGCGGATTGTTGATATTTACGACACATCAAGATGTTGATTCGATCTCTTCGGTGAAAACACTCGAATTGGGTGTGACATGTTGACTGCGTTTCTTATTGTGTTGCGTCGAGAGCTTTTGTTGGCTCTGAGGCAGAAGTCAGATTTATTTACGGTATTTTTCTTTTTTCTGATTGTCTCGAGCCTCTTTCCCCTAGCGATTGGTCCGGAGTTATCAACCTTGAAGCTCATAGGGCCTGGCGTGATTTGGGTTGGGGCGCTTTTGTCTTCGCTGCTCGTTTTGCACCGCTTATTCGAGTCTGACTATTCGGATGGTTCACTTGAGCAATTGGTGCTCTCGGGTGAGCCCCTGACAATTTTGGTGCTAGGCAAGGTCATTGCTCACTGGTGTATTGCTGGACTTCCACTTGTATTGGTTGCGCCGTTAATCGGTTTGCAGTTTTCACTACCTACATCGAGCCTCATGACCCTCACTTTGACCTTGTTAATCGGCACACCAGTCCTTTCAATGTTTGGGTCAATTGGTGCTGCTTTGACAATCGGATTGCGAGGTGGGTCGGCTTTATCATCGTTGTTGATTCTCCCGTTTTATGTGCCCGTGCTAATTTTTGGAGCTGGGGCTGTCGGTGCTCAGCTCCAGGGGGTGGATATTAGTGGCCACTTATCCATTCTCATCGCGATGCTTTGTTTCTCGATCGGTCTCGCACCGCTAGCAATCGCGGGTGCGGTCAAAATTGCTTTAGAATGACCGAATCATGAGTTTTTGGAAATTTTCGTCCCCCCAGACCTTCTACCCTGTTGCCAAGAAGCTATCGGTCATATTCTTCGTTTTGGCTGCGGTACTCACCATTTGGGGGCTCTACATCGGGTTCTTTGTTGCGCCGACTGACTTTCAGCAAGGTGAGTCCTATCGCATTATTTTCATACACGTTCCTGCAGCGTGGATGTCCATGTTTATATACCTTGTGATGGCATTTTGGGCGGGTGTTGGACTTATTTGGAATACGCGTCTCTCTTCTATGATGGCTCACGCGCTAGCGCCCACTGGAGCTATGATGACTTTCGTTGCTTTGTGGACGGGAGCGCTTTGGGGTAGGCCCACATGGGGAACGTGGTGGGTGTGGGACGCGCGCTTGACGTCGGAACTTGTACTGTTGTTCCTATACGTTGGATATATCGTACTTCGATCGTCGATTGACGATCCTCGCAGAGGTGATCGAGCCTCTGCGGTCCTCGCCTTAGTTGGCGTGGTTAATGTGCCAATCATCTATTTTTCAGTGCAGTGGTGGAATACTCTTCATCAGGGGGCCTCAGTCAGCCTCACGAAGTCTCCTAGTATGGCGTCAAGTATGCTTTTGGGCATGTTGGTGATGGCACTCGCATTTTGGATGTATTCCATCGCCGTGTCTCTTGTCCGGGTCCGAAAGATTATCCGGCAAAGAGAGTCGAATGCGTCGTGGCTCTCAGAAAGTGCAGGTTGAGTGATATGGAGTGGGGGAGTTTCAACGAGTTCTTGGCGATGGGCGGTTACGGGTTATACGTATGGGGTTCGTATCTCGTGACTGTGGTGTGCATCTTGCTCGAAATATTAACCGTTCGTCGGGGGTGAACTTGGAGTCTCGCATTTTGTCGGAGATAAAGTGAAATTCGAAGTAGTCGCATGAAACCACGTCATAAAAGGCTTGTACTTATTTTGTTCGCGCTGTTGTTGGTGGGAGCGGGCACCGCGTTTGTGTTAACAGCGTTTAAGAGTAATCTTGTTTTCTTTTACACCCCTACCGAGGCTGTAGCTGGTAAGTCTCCGAAAGACTCTTCGTTCCGAATCGGTGGTATGGTGCTGGAGGGGAGTCTTCAAAGGGCTGAAGATGGTGTCACGGTTCAATTCGAGATCACTGACACGATCGAAAACGTGCCGGTCCAATTTAAAGGGATTCTTCCGGACTTATTCCAAGAGGGTAAGGGTGTTGTTGCACAAGGAAAAATGACCGATTCAGGTGTTTTTGTCGCTGATCAAGTTCTAGCGAAGCACGATGAGAACTACATGCCGCCAGAAGCTGCTGAGGCACTCGAGCGTGCCAGAAAAATCAAGGAGGCTGAGTGAGCTTAGCGCTCACATTGACTCACGCTTTAACACATATGAGGATGATTTAGTGACACCAGAGATCGGACATTTCGCAATTATCCTAGCGTTTTGTATGTCAGTCCTACAGAGTTTATTCGGACTGGTTGGGTACGCCAGAGGATATGTTCAATGGATGTCCTCGGTTCGAAGGACTTCTTATCTCATTTTCCTTCTCACCTCAGTCGGGTTCGCTTGTCTTGCGATTTCGTTTTTGACTAATGACTTTTCAGTGTTAAACGTCGCATCCAACTCGAACTCTCAGCTACCTTGGCCGTACCGGTTAGCTGCGACGTGGGGCAGCCATGAGGGGTCGCTATTGCTGTGGGTGTTGATGTTGACCGGTTGGATGGCGGCTGTTGCGCGGTTCAGTCGAGGGATTCCGACTGAGATGATTTCTCTGATTCTTGGTGTGATGGCTACCGTCGCGATTGGTTTTTATCTTTTCATGCTGTTGACTTCGAATCCGTTTGATCGCCTTTTGCCGCCAGCCGCTGACGGTCGTGATTTGAATCCTCTGTTGCAGGACCCAGGCATGGTGATTCATCCACCAATGTTGTACATGGGATATGTCGGGTTTTCAGTCGTATTCGCATTTGCCATTGCTGCATTGATCAGCGGTCGTCTTGACACGACATGGGCTCGGTGGTCTCGTCCGTGGACGACTGTCGCTTGGGCGTTTTTGACGATTGGTATCGCACTGGGTAGCTGGTGGGCTTATTACGAGTTAGGCTGGGGCGGTTGGTGGTTTTGGGATCCAGTAGAGAATGCTTCGTTCATGCCTTGGTTGTGTGGGACGGCATTAATGCATTCATTGCTCGTGACGGAGAAGCGGGGCAGTTTTAAAATCTGGACGGTGCTGCTTGCAATCATTACGTTTTCGCTGTCGTTACTTGGAACATTCTTGGTTCGTTCGGGTGTGTTGACCTCTGTTCACGCATTCGCGACTGATCCTGAACGTGGAGTTTTTATTCTGGGTTTTCTTGTCGTGGTAATTGGGACTTCTTTGCTACTCTTTGCCTGGAGGGCACCGAAAGTCGGTCTTGGTGGTAAGTTTCAAACGGTATCCCGAGAATCTGCGTTACTTGCTAACAATGTCTTGCTCGTCGTGGCGGCGGCATCTGTTCTCCTTGGCACGTTATATCCCCTATTCTTAGATGCATTGGGTTTCGGAAAAATTTCCGTAGGACCGCCATATTTTGACGCTGTTTTCTTCCCGATCATGGCGCCAGCAATGTTTCTCATGGGAGTAGGGCCTTTGGCGCGTTGGAAAGAGTCACCGGTGCCAGATTTAATGCAAAAGCTAAAGTGGTCTTTCATTGTAGCGGTCGTGTCGGCATTGCTTCTTCCCTTTGTGATGGGAGACTGGAATGTCTTGGTATCCATTGGGTTGTTATTGGCGCTGTGGATTGCACTCGCCAGCATCGTCAATTTAAGTACGAGGCTAAAACAAATCCGATCCGGTCGTACCGTCACTCTAATCAGAGCTCTTAGTTCGATACCGAGGTCTTACTACGGAATGCTCCTTGCTCATATCGGCGTCGCTGTTTTTATCGTCGGAGTAACCCTCGTGAACGGTTACGAGGTTGAAAAGGACGTCAAGATGTCCATTGGCGATACGGTGTCAATGGGTAGTTACACGATCCAGCTCGACTCGCTTGAGGATCTCACTGGTCCGAATTATGACGGCGTTGAGGGGACGTTGAGCGTGTATAAGGGTGAGCGTTTGGTTGAGGTCATGTATCCACAAAAGCGGATGTATACCGTCCAACAAATGCCAATGACTGAGGCAGCGATTGACACAGGTTTCACGCGCGATCTTTATATTTCTCTTGGGGAGCCTTTAAATGACGGGTCATGGGTCGTTCGCGTTTATTTGAAGCCATTTGTAGATTGGATTTGGGGGGGCTGTTTCCTCATGGCCCTTGGTGGAATATTCGCGGTCTCGGACAGGCGATATCGTAAGGCTGGTTCTTCTAGTGCAGCAGCGACAAGCGCACCGTAAAGAGTTTATTCGGCCGTCATTAGAGACATGAAAGTATTAAAGTTCTTAATTCCGCTGGTTGTCTTTTTAGGGGTTTCGGTGTTCCTTTTCAAAGGTCTCTCTCTCAACCCAAGAGAGGTTCCATCGCCGTTAATCGATAAACCCGCGCCTGCTTTTTCTCTTCCCTTGCTTCACGAGAGTGGAAATACACTTTCCGCTAATGATATGCGCGGCCAGGTATGGCTTTTGAATGTGTTTGCGTCATGGTGTGGGCCATGTTTAGAGGAGCATCCCATCATCGTTGACTTTTCCGAGCGGGGGGTGATTCCGGTTTTGGGGCTTAACTACAAAGACAATCCCGTGAACGCGAAAAGATGGTTGGAGCGCCATGGAGACTCTTACTCGAGCGTTGTTGTCGATCTCGATGGGCGCAGCGGTCTTGATTACGGGGTGTACGGCGTCCCCGAATCTTTTCTTATCGATGGTGATGGCATTATTCGTTATAAAAAGATCGGACCGTTGTCTCAGGCAGATATTGAGGCAGACATCTTGCCTCTTATAGATAAGTACAAAAGATGAACTTCCCAAGCATCTTCCTTTCATTGCTCTTATTCGCCCATTCTCCATTTTTGGCATCAGAGGAGGCTAGGCCATTGGCAGACGATCCTGTATTGGAGGAGCGCGTTAAAGCAATCAGTTATGAATTGCGTTGCTTGGTGTGCCAAAATCAAACGATTGCAGACTCGAACGCCGGACTTGCAATCGATCTAAGAAATCAAGTGCGAGATATGCTGAAGCGTGGGATGAGCGATACGGATATCCGAGAATTCATGGTGGCTCGATACGGTGATTTCGTCTTGTACAACCCTCCAGTCAAAAATACGACTGTATTGCTTTGGCTCGGTCCACTTTTAATGTTAGTGATCGCAGGGGTTCTCGCGATTAGAGTCATTAGGTCTAGATCGAAGTCTTCCGCTTCGCAAGATCTTGCGGATGCTGACATTAATCGTGCGCGAGTGATGCTATCCGAAAGCGACGAGAAGAGGTCCTGAATTCGTGTCTACATTTTCTGTCCTATCTTTGCTTTTGTGTCTGATTATCGTTATTTTCACGATAATTCCGGTGTTGAGATCTCGCGGCCAGGATGGAGTTCGGGGGCAGTCAGAAACTAACTTACGATTGTTGCGAGACCAAATTCGAGAGATTGAAGAGGATCGTCTCTTAGGGAATTTGTCAGATGACCAGTTTCAGGTCGCCAAGCGTGAAATCGAATCCCGTGTTTTGGAGGAGGTTTCGAGTGAACGCGACTCGGTCGGCGTGAATTCGCTAGCTGCCCGTATCGCGGGCCTTGTTTTGATTCTGTTAGTCCCTATGGGTGCGTTTGCGCTCTACCAAGTGATTGGTAGCGAGGAGGGGCAGGACGTTGAGGCGTTTCTAGCCACTCAAAACCAAGAATTTGGTAATGAAGAGTTAGAGGAGCTTGCGAACAAAGTAATACAGCACATCGAAGAAAACCCAAATGACGCAGAGGCTTGGGGAATGCTTGGGAGAACCTACAAAGCCATGCACCAATTCGTCGAGTCTGCCAACGCGTGGGAGCGTGCGTATCAGATAGCGCCTCAGGATCCCGCGATCCTTGTAGATTACGCCGAAGCGCGAGGGCTTGCCAGACAGGGAGATCTATCTGGCGAACCGATTGACCTTATAGAACGTGCGCTTCGTATCGATCCCGATCATGGGAAAGGCCTGGCGCTCGGCGGTACGGCTGCCTTTGCTTCTGGTAATTATCAACTCGCGATTGACCGTTGGACAAAGTTAATGAAGGCAAATATAACGGACGTCCAGTTGGTAGAAACCTTAAAGTCGGGCATTGCCGAGGCAAAAGTGAGATTGGTTGAGTCGGGACAATCTTTGAGCTCAGGATCGATTGATGTCAGTCAGGAGCTCGACCAAGGGGTTGCGGATATCGTATCTGGGGTCATCACCATAGGCTCCCAGATCGAGCAATATATCGGTGCTGACGACACGGTATTCATATTTATCAAAGCAATTGATGGTCCGCCAATGCCAGTTGCAGCTCTTAGAGTTCCGGTCAGTCTCGTGCCGTACGAGTTTTCGATGAATGACACTCATTCGTTGATGGCTGGTAGAAAACTCTCTGACCTTGAAAATTTTACGATCGGTGCCCGCATCTCTAAATCTGGGAACGCTATTCGCGCCAGTGGCGATTTGGAATCAAAGTCTATAGAACTAAAACCTGGAGGCAGGGTTGAATTGATTATCGACAGTAGGGTACCGTAGAAGCACAATTCTTCACATCGTATAAGGAGTGGTTTCCAGTGTTCTCGCCAAATGACGCTGTCGTATCTGGATTCAAGTATCAAGTGAGCGTTTTTGTCTTATTGGTATCCCTTAGTGTGTCATCGAATATTTGGTCAGCGGAACCGATTGACGTCACTACGGCGATCGAAAATTTTTCGCAGCGTATGGCTACGGAGCATGGATTCTCAAAAGAATCTATCGATAATCTGATCAATGGCGCGAAAAAGAAAGAGAGTATCCTGAACGCGTTTTCCAAACCCGCCACATCGAAACCTTGGAGTTTTTTTCAAAAACTTTATGTCACCGAATTTCGAGAGAAAGAGGGTGTCAAATTCTGGAATAAGCACCTCAATCTTTTGTTGAAAGCTGAGAGCGAATTTGGGGTTCCACCAGAAATAATCACAGCACTCATTGGTATTGAGACAAATTATGGTGGCTACACCGGTGAATTTAGCATCGTGGATGCTTTTTATACACTTGGTTTTTATGGAGAACGTCGTAACAAATACTTTTTGAAAGAGTTTGAAGAATTTCTCTTGCTTGCAAGAGAAAATGGCATGGACCCTTTATCCATCAAGGGTTCTTTCGCTGGCGCGATTGGCATCGCGCAATTTATGCCGTCATCTTATAGGGAGTACGCGATTGATTTTGATGGAGACGGAAAGGCCGATCTAGAGCACAGTGTGGCGGATGCAATTGGAAGCGCGAGTAATTATCTCAAGCGTCATGGTTGGGTGAGGGGAAAGCCCATCGTGCATCGATTGATGCAAAGTAATATCTCTGGGTTGTATGATTTTGTCGGGAAATCTAAACCACGGATCAAAATGTCAGAATTGAGGCGAGCTGGCTATGAGGGGAATATAGATATCGACGATGACGTTTTGGTGGGGCTGTTCAAACTTGAGGGAGCAGACGGTAATGAGTATTGGATATCTCAAAAGAATTTTTATGTCATCACCCGATACAACCCCAGCAATAATTATGCAATGGCTATTTGTCAACTCGCCGAGAAAATCAAAGCGTTGAGAGCGCAGCAGTAAGAGCGTTTCTGATCATGAGTTCAATCTGTTGTATCGATCGATGATTGACCTAACCCACACGTATGCGAACGAGTTGAAGGGTTGTTACGAGTCTCTCCTCCCAGAGACTCTTACCGAACCAAGCTTGTTGATGTTTAATCAAGTATTGGCAACTGAGCTTGGTTTATCAGATGACTTTGCGAATGACTCTGAGGCAATTGGACTATTCTCGGGAAATCGGTTGCCGAGTAATTCACGACCAATAGCCCAGGTTTACGCAGGACATCAATTCGGCGCTTTCTCTCCGCAATTGGGTGACGGCAGAGCATTGCTGATCGGCGAATTGATTGATCAAACTGGGGCTCGGCGAGATATTCAACTCAAAGGCTCTGGGCGAACTCCATTTTCTCGTGGTGGTGATGGAAAGGCTGCGCTTGGACCCGTGTTGCGAGAGTATTTGATCAGCGAGGCGATGTTTGCATTGGGTGTTCCTACGACTCGAGCTTTGGCGGTGACTGTCGGAACAGATACGGTTTATCGTGATGGGTTGAAACCCCGAGCAGTATTAACCCGAGTGGCGTTGAGTCACATTAGAGTAGGCACGTTTGAGTATTTCTCTTCACAGCAGGAGTGGAGTAAATTGGAAGCCCTCGTTGATTATTCGCTCAGACGGCATTATCCAGACGCGATTTGTGATTCAGATCCATCTTTAGATCTTTTCAAATGTGTGATCGAGCGACAAGCGGATCTCATCTCGCAATGGATGGCGCTGGGATTTATTCATGGGGTCATGAATACGGACAATATGACGATCAGTGGCGAGACAATTGATTACGGACCATGCGCTTTTATGGATCGCTATGACCCACAAACCGTCTTTAGCTCAATTGACGAATACGGTCGATATGCGTACGGGAATCAAACGAAGATTGGGAAATGGAATTTAGCGATGCTGGCTAAAGCACTTCTGCCAATAAGTTCAGTCCCTGAGTCAAAAAAAATAGATGCGTTTGTTGAGGCGTTGGATCAATACGATTTGCTCTATGAGACATACTATTCTCAACATATGGCTCGTAAGCTTGGCCTGTCATCCGGAGTGGGGCATGAGCGAACTTTGATCGATTCTTTCCTCGTTCTTTTATCTGAGCAAAAGACCGATTTTACAAATGCCTTTCGTTGTCTATCGGATGTGCTGCGTGGCGACTTCGCATTTTTTGATGAGGTGTTTGAGTCCGATCCGGTAGAGGCCAAAGAGTGGGTGATGAAATGGAAAGAACATCTCGCTAAAGAAAATGTAGAGTTCCCTCAGATTGCGGAAGAGATGGAAGCATGTAATCCAATTTATATTCCGAGAAATCACCTCGTCGAGGAAGCTCTCGATTTGGCAGTTGCAGAACGTGATTTGAGCGCTTTTGATTCGTTATTTAATATCGTCTCGAGACCGTACGATGACGTTGGGGGTGCCGCGAAAAAATACCGCATGCCTGCCCCGGTGAACGCACCACCTCATGTTACCTTTTGCGGCACTTAGGATCGTTTTGTTATTTGATCTAGTTCGAAGAGTAATTCAAGAGCCTCTTTTGGAGTCAGCTCGTTAGGGTCAATATCGCTTATTCGATTTAAAACCTCTTGCCCTAATGTATTTGTTGGCTCAGGTTCGGCTTGGCTAAATAGATCAGTTTGCATGCCTGACGTCGCGTTGATTTGCTCAAGACGACGAAGTTCGTTTTTCGCAAGATCAATAATCTTTCTCGGAATACCCGCAAGTTTCGCAACCTGGATTCCATAGCTTTGGGATGCAGGCCCATCCTGGATGCTGTGAAGAAATACGATTTCGTCTTTATGGTCGACTGCCGAGACATGAACGTTTTTGACGTTTGATAACTCTTCGGATAGCCCCGTCAGTTCAAAATAATGGGTGGCAAATAATGAAAAACTGTTGTTGTGTGTCGCAAGGTAGCGAGCAATGGAAGACGCTAATGCGAGACCGTCGTAGGTCGATGTGCCGCGTCCAATCTCGTCCATGAGAACCAGGCTGTGGTCCGTCGCGTTATTGAGAATATTAGCGGCTTCCGACATTTCCACCATGAAAGTCGATTGCCCACCCGCTAAATTGTCGGATGCTCCTATTCGAGTGAATATTTTATCAACACGACCAATTGTCGCCGCTTGGGCTGGAACGAAGCAACCCGTGTGGGCGAGCAAGACGATCAACGCACACTGTCGCATGTAAGTTGACTTTCCGCCCATGTTCGGACCCGTGATGACCAGCATTTTTCTTTGGTCATTTAGCTGGAGATCATTTGGGACAAAGGATTTGACCTGAGATTCGACCACTGGGTGTCTACCACCTGAAATACGAATTTCTTCACCATCATTGAGGCTAGGTCTCACATAGTTATGTTCGTTTGCGATGATGGCAAACGTACTGAGTCCGTCAATCATCGCAAGCGCACGAGCAGCATCTTTAATTGTCTCGTGAAACGTCGCCAGACGATTCAATAAGTCGTCGTAAAGCCATTTTTCTCTCTTTAGGGCTCTTTCCTTCGCAGACAACGCTTTATCTTCAAATTCCTTAAGTTCGGGGGTAATAAATCGTTCGACATTTTTTAAGGTTTGTCTCCGTCGATACTCGTCGGGAACGTCATTGGCTTGGCTTTTCGACACTTCGATGTAGAAGCCATGTACCCGATTAAATTCAACCTTGAGACTCGATAGGCCCGTCGACTCCCTCTCCCGCTGCTCTAATTTGATGAGAAAGTCACCACAGTCATTTTGAAGTGATCGAAGTTCATCTAATTGACTGTCGTATCCATCATTAATGACTCCACCCTCAATGATGATTGCAGAGGGCTCTGGAAGGACTGACCGATTGAGGAGGCTAAGTAACTCGATATCAACAGCTACTTTTTCCCTGATTTCATTTAATATTTCTACATCTGTACTGTTTAATTCGTTCGCGATCTGAGGAATTGCATGAAGCGTTTGTCTCAGTCCTGTTAAGTCTCTGGGTCTCGCGCTTCTAAGCGAGATTCGTGAATTGATGCGTTCAATATCGACGACCGACCGAAGCGCTTCTCGTATCTTATTTTTCTTTGATTCATTCACTTGATCGTGTAACCAAGATACAGCAGCCAGACGCTTGTTGATTTCAAAATGATTGTGAAGTGGGTTGTTGATAGCGTGTTGTATCCAACGAGCACCCATGCTTGATGCCGATCGATCAACCGTAGACAAGAGGGTTGGGCTGCGCTCGCCTTGTAGCGTTGTGTTTATCTCAAGATTCTTTCTGGTTGAGTAATCGAGTTGAATGAATGTTGAGTTATGCTCGACTTGGATTGAGTCGATCTGATCTAATCTTCGTGCTTGAGTTGATTGAACGTAAAAAAGTAACGCACCAGCAGCGGCAATTGCAGGCCCATCGTTATGTATTCCAAAGCCCTTTAGGTCGGATACCTTGAAGTGATCGATCAGAGTTTTGAGCGATGCGTCTTTATCGAATTGCCAACTTGGGATCCTGCGAAGCTGAACTTTCGTATGATCGAGTTCAGGTATCACCGCATCCTCAGATACCAGTATCTCTGAGGGGGACAACCTTGAGATTTCTGTCAGTAAAGAAAGATCTTCTCCGGACTTAACCTTGAAGCTTCCTGTTGATACCGAGAGCCATGAAATACCGATATTATTTTGAACGCGGAAGCAGGACAAAATGAAGTTTTCTTGTTTTTCATCTAGTAAGGCCGCATCCGACAAAGTGCCTGGAGTAATAACGCGAACGACTTCTCGCTCAACGGGCCCCTTGGAGTCTGAGGGGTTACCAATTTGCTCGCAGATTGCAATGGATTCCCCTAGTTTGACGAGCTTTGCCAGATACTGTTCGGAGGCGTGATGAGGTACTCCTGCCATCTTTATCGGTTCGCCGGCTGAAGTGCCCCGAGACGTGAGGGTGATGTCAAGTAACTGAGATACTTTCACGGCATCGTCGAAAAATAACTCGTAAAAATCACCCATTCGATAAAACAAAAGTTTATCTTGGTGTTCAGATTTGATGCGTAGATACTGCTGCATCATTGGGGTGTGGTTACCTGATGATCCCTGCGATGTGGCGTTGCTTGGCATTATCGATTTTACGTGTCAGAGATAACGAGGGTGCGCTGTAAATTTTTCGTGTCAGTTAAGCATACCCTATCAAAAGTGTCGTAATTTATTTGATGTGTGGTTTGATTGTGTTAAGTAACTGGGCAAATATTTTTGGATTGCCTGCCACGATTTTCCCACTCTCCATGAAGGCTCCATCACCATTGAAGTCGCCAACAAGCCCGCCTGCCTCGGTAATCATTAATACACCCGCTGCCATATCCCACGGAGAAAGTCCCATTTCCCAAAACGCGTCGAGTCGGCCCGCAGCAACGTTTGCGAGATCCAATGACGCAGCGCCTGGTCGTCTAATACCCGCACTCTTCAGTGCGACAGACTTAAACATGGCAGCGTAGGTATCAACATCGGAGTTCGCTCTAAAAGGGAACCCCGTGCCGACTAATGCATCGATTAACCTGTCTCTTTTTGATACGCGAATACGTTTTTCATTTAGAAAAGCGCCTTCTCCTCTTGAAGCGGTAAATAGATCGTTTCTAGTTGGATCATAAATCACTCCGATTTGGAGTTGTCCTTTGTACGAGAGGGCGATAGAGACAGCATAAACGGGGAAGCCGTGTAAAAAGTTAGTCGTCCCGTCCAGTGGGTCAATGATCCATAGATAGTCGGAAGATCCCACTTGGCCGCCTTCCTCTCCGAGGAATGCATGATCTGGATAAACTTTCTTTAGTGAGTCGATAATTGCCTCTTCAGCAGCGCGATCGACTTCGCTCACGAGGTCGTTTGTCGTTTTGTGTTGGATATTCAATTTGTCGATGTTTTCAGAGGCGCGGCTAATGAGGTCACCAGCACGACGGGCGGCCTTAACCGCGAAACCTAACATTGGATTCATGTGTTTATCCCAGATCATTTAAAGAGCATGGCTCGCATTTTAAATTAAACTGTTAAGAGGCACTCGGCTAGATCAAGATTTCTTTTTTTCATCGGTGGTTATACAACTGGCACATGCTTAAAAATATCAGAGTGGTACTCGTGGAGCCGAGTCATCCAGGTAACATCGGTTCGGCAGCCAGAGCGATGAAAACGATGGGATTGCATCGCCTATACCTCGTCAACCCAAAGGAGTTTCCACATTTGGAGGCCACAGCGCTAGCTTCAGGTGCATCCGATGTTCTGGAGGGGGCGATTTGTTGCTCAAGTCTCATGGACGCGCTTCATGGAACTGTTTTCTCAGTAGCGTCCACATCAAGACATCGGGAGTTGAGCCACGTAGTGCTCAACGCGAAAGAGTCGGCAGAGCGATTGCTAAGCGATTCGTTCGTTGGGGATGTTGCTCTGGTGTTTGGTCCTGAGAGAACGGGCTTAAGTGTTGAGGACGCGAGTTTATGCAACGCTATTGCGATGATCGCCTGTAACCCTCAGTATTCCTCCCTCAACTTAGCTCAGGCAGTTCAGGTATTTTGCTATGAGCTGGCTTTGGTAAGCGAGGAATTTTTGTCCACAACTTTTAAAGGTAAACGAGCATCTCCCGCTAGCCATGAAGAAGTCGAAATGTTAATGACGCACCTAGAAGATGTTCTCATCGAGGTCGACTTTCTAAAGCCAAAAAATCCAGGGCGTTTGATGCAACGGTTACGTCGATTGATTCTCCGTTCGGATCTGGAGAGAGAAGAGGTGAATATCTTACGGGGATTTTTGGGGGCGGTGCAAAAGAAAGGGCGCTAAAATGAAGCCCGATATTCTCAGTCGGAAAAGTAATGTTTGCGCGTATAAAAGAAGAAATCAGCGTCGTTTTTGATAGAGATCCCGCAGCACGAAGTGCGTGGGAGGTCATCACATGCTACCCCGGTTTCCATGCAATGCTTATGCATCGGCTGGCGCATCGGATTTGGAATATGCGGTTTCGATGGCTCGCTCGCTGGATATCTAGCGTCTCGCGATGGCTCACTGGTATCGAGATTCATCCAGGTGCAAGCATTGGGCGACGTTTTTTTATCGACCACGGGATGGGCGTTGTGATCGGTGAGACCTCTATCATCGGCGACGATTGCACCTTGTATCATGGGGTGACGCTTGGTGGAACATCCTGGGAAAAGGGTAAGAGACACCCGACTCTTGAGGACGGCGTGGTTGTTGGAGCCGGCGCAAAAGTACTTGGCCCCATTACTGTCGGGCGGGCAGCGAAAATTGGATCCAATGCCGTCGTTGTTCGGGATGTGCCGAACGGGGCGACAGCCATTGGCATCCCGGCTCGTATCGTTGAGGAAGAGAATAAGAAAATTGAAGTTGCGGCTGAAGCCATGGGCTTTTCAGCTTACGCGATGAGTTCAGACATGAATGACCCTGTGGTTAAAGCGATTCATGGCCTTTTGGATCACTCTACTTCGATTGAGGAGCGCCTATCATTCGTTCTACTTGAGTTGCAGAAACTTGGTGTAGACATTCAACAGCAGGTGGATACTGCTCCAGATTTCGACCCGGATTACCTCAATAAAATAGTTGATTAAAATAGTCGGGAACTTTAAAATCTCTCGCTGATCATAGTTGAGGCCATGATTAAACGTGGCTGTGAAATTTTCAGATACAGAGGTAATTCATGAGGTTGACCACAAAAGGTCGCTTTGCCGTGACAGCGATGATGGATATCGCACTGCAGGGAGGCGTGTCCCCGGTGACGCTTGGAGATATTAGCGAGAGGCAAAATATTTCACTTTCGTACCTGGAACAGTTATTCGGTAAGCTGCGCAAAAATGGACTTGTAACCAGCACTCGAGGCCCTGGCGGTGGCTACCGTATACGAAATCCTTTAGGGCAAATCACAGTCGGTGAAATTATCAGAGCAGTTGACGAGATGGTTGATGCAACTCAGTGTCGTGGAATGAAAAATTGCAAAGGCGACGACGAATGTATTACCCACGAATTATGGATGGGACTAAATGAAAGAATCTTCGAGTATATGGACGCAGTCTCTTTGGCTGACCTTGTCTCAAAACGGGATATGAAATTGTCTGGCATTAAGCGTGTGAATTTTGATCATAGACCGCGACACTCGAACTAAACATTCCTCTGCAATGCCTGTTTACTTTGATAACAACGCCACGACTCGACTCAGCGACTCAGCTCGAGAGGCGATGATGCCATTTTTACGGAAGAATTCGGCAATGCATCAAGCCGACACGACTATGGGTCTCGAGCCAGGATGGCGATAAATATAGCAAGAGAGAGGGTCGCAGCCTTAGTGTCGGTCGATCCCGTGCAAGTGATCTTTACTTCGGGCGGTACCGAAGCAAACAATATGTTTTTTGGTGGCATGGCCGCGTATTTAAAACCGAGTCAGGTGGTGATAAGCGGTATCGAGCACCCGTGTGTGTCTGTTCCAGCGCGTAAATTGGTGAGACAAGGGTGGTCTTTGGATAACTTGAAAGTGACTCAAGACGGGGAGATTCAGCTCAGCGAAATTTCTGTCGACCGGTTTCATTTGAACGGATTGGTCTCAGTCATGTTGGCCAACAATGAGACTGGCGTGATACAACCTGTGCGAGAAATCGCGAGAGTTGTGAGGCAAGCAGGTGGATGGATACATTCCGATGCTGTGCAAGCCTTAGGAAAGATAAAGGTAGATTTTGAAGAATTGGGTGTTCATGCGTTGAGCATATCAGCGCATAAAATTAATGGGCCGAAAGGTATTGGGGCGCTTATCATCGATAAAAAATTACCCATCGAGCCATTCATTAACGGTGGTGGTCATGAGAGGGGATATCGCTCAGGCACTGAGAATGTTGCGAGTATCGTGGGGTTTGGTGTCGCGGCTGAAGAAGCTCAGCGAAATCTAGACAGGTATCAAAGTCAGGTTTCTCCGATAAGAGATAAAATAGAGTCTGATCTCGCGTTAAATGGCGCGACCATTTTTGGTAAAAGTGTTGAAAGACTTCCAAATACGACCTGCTTCTCTATTCCGGGTATTCATGGTGAAACGCTGGTCATGGAGCTAAATAAAAGCGGATTTGCGGTTGCCAGTGGTGCCGCGTGCTCCAGTCACAATGAGAAGGCAAGTGCGACGCTTTCAGCGATGAATGTGTCTGAAAGCTTATCCTTAGGTGCAGTTCGAGTGAGTCTTGGCCCACAGAACAGCCATGATGAGGCGAGTCGTTTTGGGATAGCGGTGTCGCGAATTACTGATGATTTAAAAAACATGGCATCGGTCGCCATTTCAGCATAGGAAATTATGTCGATACAAGTAACTGAAAAAGCAGCTCGTCACATTCGGCGTTTTTTGGATAAAGACGGTGGCGTTGGTCTCAGATTTGGCGTTAAGACGGTTGGTTGTTCGGGATTGAGCTACACGTTCGATCGAGCAAGCCATGTTGAAGATGGAGACGAGGTTTTCGAGACCGAAAATGTAACGATTGTTGTGAAGAAAACAGATCTCATTTTTCTTGATGGATCGACGCTAGATTTTGAGAAACAAGGGTTGAATGAGCTTTTCAAAGTTACCAATCCCAAAGCTGCCGCTACCTGTGGGTGCGGTGAGAGTTTTACGATCGAGGTAAAGGAATAGATGGTCGGATGAGTGCTGCGATAGATAATATAGTTAATCAGCCCTACAAGGCTGGATTTAAGACCGAAATAGAATCTGAGACCGTCGCTCGTGGATTGAGTGAAGAGGTCATCAGGACAATATCCGGCAAGAAGAACGAGCCTGAGTGGCTCCTCGAATTCAGGCTTGAGGCGTACCGGCATTGGTTAACAATGAAGGAGCCGAAATGGCCGAATGTGAGTTATCCCAAAATAGATTTTCAGGACATCATCTACTACTCAGCGCCAAAATCAAAGACGAAAAAGAAGTCCATGGACGAGGTCGACCCTGAACTTCTTGAGACGTTTGAGAAGTTGGGGGTCCCAATGCACGAGAGGGCGGCGCTAGCAGGCGTTGCCGTCGATGTGGTTTTTGATAGCGTATCCGTAACAACGACCTACAAAGAGAAGCTTGCTGAATACGGAATTATATTTTGCTCGTTCTCTGAAGCCGTGCGTGATCATCCTGATCTCGTTAAGCAGTATCTCGGATCCGTTGTATCTCATACGGATAATTTTTATGCGGCACTTAACTCTGCCGTATTCACTGACGGCTCGTTTTGCTTTATCCCGAAGGGTGTTAAATGTCCGATGGATTTATCGACGTACTTTAGGATCAATACTCAGGATTCTGGCCAATTCGAGAGAACTTTGATCGTTGCTGAAGAGGGCAGTCAGGTTTCGTACCTAGAGGGGTGCACGGCACCGCAGTTTGATACCAATCAATTGCACGCGGCTGTTGTGGAGTTGGTGGCGTTAGATAATGCCGACATTAAGTATTCGACTGTGCAGAACTGGTACGCTGGCGATGAAAATGGTGTAGGCGGTATATACAACTTCGTCACGAAACGAGGTTTGTGTAAAGGACAAAATTCAAAGATCTCATGGACACAAGTTGAAACGGGGTCGGCAGTTACTTGGAAGTATCCATCCTGTGTGTTACTTGGTGATAATTCAGTCGGCGAGTTCTATTCTGTTGCGCTGACCAATCACTTACAACAGGCGGATACCGGCACCAAGATGGTACATATAGGAAAGAACACGAGAAGCCGAATTATCAGCAAAGGGATTTCTGCGGGACGCTCTAACAATAGCTACCGCGGCTTAGTTAAGGTATCGCCGAAAGCTCAAGGCGCTCGAAATTTTTCACAGTGCGACTCCATGCTGATTGGAGATGCGTGCGGCGCACATACGTTCCCCTACATCGACGTTGAGAATAAAAGTGCGACGGTAGAGCATGAAGCGAGTACGTCGAAAATCGGTGAGGAGCAGTTGTTTTATTTTTCTAGTCGTGGCATCGATACCGAGGAAGCGGTATCGATGATTATTAATGGTTTCGTTCGTGACGTGTTCATGCATCTACCAATGGAATTTGCGGTGGAGGCAACGAAGTTACTTGGGCTCAAGTTAGAGGGAAGTGTTGGATGATTAAGGCAGGATCGAAAACTATTCTAAATGTCGAAAATCTTTCGGCTAGTACTGGTGATAAACAGATCTTGAAAGGTTTAGATATCGAGGTTAAGGCTGGAGAGGTGCATGCCATCATGGGGCCTAATGGCTCTGGTAAAAGCACATTTTCCAAGGTCATTGCTGGCCATCCGTCTTATCGGGTCGATGGAGGGGCTGTTACTTATAACGAGCAAGATCTTCTCGAGTTGGAGCCAGACGAGCGAGCCAAGGCCGGCATATTTTTGGGATTTCAATACCCAATCGAAGTCCCTGGTGTGACCAATGGAGCATTTTTGAGACTTTCTTACAATACGGTTCAGGGGGCTCGGGGCAAGGATGAACTGGACCCGTTAGAGTTTGACGATTATGTCCAAGAAAAGCTCGATCTACTCGGGATGGATTCTGGATTCCTGGAGCGAAGCTTGAACGAAGGCTTCTCTGGCGGAGAAAAAAAGAGAAATGAGATTCTCCAAATGGCGATCCTGGAGCCTAGTCTCTCGATTTTGGATGAGACAGATTCAGGTCTAGATATTGATGCGTTAAGAATAGTTGCGAATGGGGTCAACGCCATCCATGGAGATGATGATGCCGTGATTCTTGTCACGCATTATCAAAGGCTGCTCAATTACATTGAGCCTGATTACATCCACGTGGTGGATGGCGGGCGCGTCATCAAGACCGGTGATAAATCACTCGCGCTTGAACTAGAGTCTCGAGGGTACGACTGGTTGATTGAAGAACACAAAGCGAAAGCGGCATGACGCAACAATCACAAGCGTTTATTGATTCACTTTTAAAGGCGAGTGGAGTCGAAGTGATTCCTAAAGAAGCGTCTTGGTTGAAGGAGCATCAATCCGTTGCTCGCTCTAGAGCGCTCGCTAAAGAGCTTCCCAAGGTTTCTGATGAAAAGTGGCGATTTACTGACATAAGCCCTCTGTATCGTACCTCGTTAAGTTGCCCTGATCCTGAGGGTGTGGTCGATCAGAGTCTACTGAAAGCTTTTTATATTCCTGAGGCGACGCAGACCGTTGTTCTGATTAATGGCGTTTATGCTTCTGAGCTCAGCGCTGGATCAACCGACTCTGGTGTCAAAGTGCTTAATTTAGAGCGCGCATTAAAAGACCCAAAATTATCTGAACTGGTTCGAGAAAAAATATCCGATAAAGATAATGAAGACTTTGGTATTTTTTACGATATCAACAACGCTCTGTTCGCGGATATCTTAATTGTTGAGGTTAGCGCCAACGCCGATCGTGGCGACGTGATCCATATACTGAATGTCAGCTCAGGTAAAAGATCATTCAATCATCCCAGAGTGCTCGTTGTGGCTAGAGAGGGTTCTCGCGGCACGATCATTGAAGATTACATCGGTATGGGTGGAAATGGTTACATGGTCAACTCGGTGTTCCAATGCTCCATCGAGCGAGGGGCGGAGCTCGCACATATCAAACTTCAGCGAGATGATGTAACGGCTTATCACTTATCGCAAACTACAGCTGAAATTCAAAGAGACGCTCGATATAAGAACTGGTCGATATCCGTTGGTGCGTTGGCCTCAAGGCATGATGTCAACGTGATTCAAATGGAGGTTGGCGGGACGTCAAGTCTCAGGGGGCTGGCGATAGGTAACGGAAAGCGTCTTGTCGACACTCACTCAGTAGTCGAACACCGACATCCGAATGGACAATCATCTCAGTTACACAAGACCATTGCGAACGATCAATCGAATATCGTATTCAATGGCAAGATCAAAGTTCACAAAGGTGCGCAGCAAACGAATGCAAGCCAACAAAATAGAAACTTAATTCTGAGTCGGCGTGCATCTGTAGACACGAAACCCGAGTTGGAAATATTTGCAGATGATGTGAAATGTGCGCACGGTGCAACTGTCGGAGAAATAAGTGATGAGGAGTTGTTTTACCTCAAGACGCGCGGTCTCGACGAGACGAGCGCGAGGAATTTGCTCAATTATGCGTTCGCTCGTGAGGTGATTGAAGACAACCCAATTTCCTCGATTACTTCAATTGTCGAGAGTTATATTCGACAGGGGTCTATCGCTGAATAGGCTTGTTTCAATCTTTATATACCTTTAATTAGCAGTGTCATGATTGACTTTAAGAAAATTGAAAAAGACTTTCCCATCCTGTCTTCTCAAGTGAATGGGAACCGCTTGGTTTACCTTGATAGTGGTGCTAGTGCTCAGATGCCTCGAAGTGTGATCGAGCGCATTTCAAATTATCACGCCAAAGAACACGCGAACATTCATCGTGGCGTTTACGAGCTCTCTGAGCGAGCAACGGCATCTTATGAGCGCGCGCGGTCAAAAGTCGCCCGTTTTTTGAACGTCAAAGACCCAGCGGAAATCATATTTACAAAAGGAACCACTGATGCGATTAATTTAGTTGCTCACGGTTTTGGCCGACCTTTTGTGAAATCAGGTGATGAGATCGTTATCTCGCACATGGAGCATCACTCAAATATCGTTCCTTGGCAAATGCTCTGTGAGGAGGTTGGCGCAAAACTAAGAGTCATTCCCATCACCGACTCTGGTGAGCTTGATCTAGAGGAGTTCGAAAACATACTCAATGATAGAACCAAGCTTGTGGCAATAACCCACGTGTCCAATGTGTTGGGTACCATCAACCCAATCAAAAAAATTGTATCGACTGCGCATAAACAGGATATTCCAGTGTTAGTAGACGGTGCTCAGGGAGCGCCGCACATGAAAGTTGATCTCGCAGATTTGGATTGTGATTTTTACACTTTTTCTGGACACAAAACATGTGGACCTACGGGCATAGGCGTACTCTTCGGGAAGCGTGCTCTCCTCGAGAAAATGAGACCTTTTGAGGGTGGTGGGGACATGATTCTGTCGGTGACATTTGAGAAAACGACTTACGCAGAGATCCCTGCGAAATTTGAGGCGGGAACACCTCCGATTGTGGCTGCAATCGGACTTGGAGAAGCTTTGGACTACCTCGAGTCGGTTGGCATGGATGTAATTGAGGCTCACGAGAAGACGCTCACAGATTACGCGTATCAAGCCTTACAAACAGTCGATGGTCTTACCTTTTATGGCACATCAGAGTCCAAAGCTGGCGTGATGTCATTTAATGTGAAAGGCATTCATGCTCATGATATGGGAACATTGTTAAACGACGAGGGTGTTGCCGTTCGCACGGGACATCATTGTGCGCAACCAGTCATGGAGCGGTATAGTGTGCCCGCCACGACGCGAGCGTCATTCTATTTATATAATCAGACTGATGACATTGACGTCTTGGTCGCATCCATTAAAAAAGTACAAAAGATATTCAATTAGAAACGCCACTTATGAGCTCCAAACAGATTTATCAAGAGGTCATTCTCGATCATTGCAAAAAGCCCAGGAATTGGGGGAAGCTTGAGTCGCCGACGCACAAGGCAGAGGGGATTAATCCGTTGTGCGGTGATCACATCTGGGTCACGATGAACATTAAGGATGATATTGTCGACGACATCCAGTATGAGGGTGAGAGTTGTGCTATCTGTATGGCTTCTGGCTCGATGATGACAGCAAAAGTTAAGGGTAAACCCATCTCGGAAGCTTCCACGTTAGTCGAAAACTTTAGAGCGTTGACGACCAGTCCCGATTGGGATGACAAGGATAAATCGCTGGGGAGTTTATCAATTTTTTCAGGGATTCGAGATCTGCCGTCACGTGTTAAATGTGCGATGTTGCCATGGCACACGTTAACTTCGGCGATGAATTCGGAAGGCGATATATCGACTGAAGGTGAGCATGACCCGGTGCCCGGGTCGGGAACTGATAAAGGCTGAGACGTCAATGCCAAAAATCGCTGACCTAGAAGTCACCCCAAATCCGAATGCACGTAAATTTGTCCTGAAGGAGCCGCTTACTTATGGTGTCGCCAAGTCGTTCGAGAGTGCGTCAGAGGCCACCGGCGATCCCTTAGCTGAAGCGTTGTTCGCTGTAGAGAGTGTGACCTCTGTCTTCTACGTCGATAATTGGATCACAGTGACGCAGGATGGAAGTGTCGATTGGAAAGAGCTCATGAGGACCTTGGCCGAGCCGATTCGGTCCGCGCCAGCAGCGACACAAATTTCAGAAGAAGCATCTGCAGCGGCAGAGTGGCTTCAAACAGACGATTCTGCCCTGAGTGAAACAGAGCGAGCGACGCTTGTCCAGATTAACGAGTTGCTCGATGAGCGAGTGCGACCTTATCTTCAGAGTGATGGTGGCGACTTGTACGTTGTCGGATTTGAGGATAACGTTTTAAGCGTTCATTATCAGGGTGCTTGCGGTAGTTGTCCGAGCTCCCTATCTGGCACTTTGGCAGGTATCACCAGTCTCGTCAGAGAAATTGACGTAAACATTGACGTGATCGCAGTCTAACGTAGTAATGTATGAGTTGCGACTTTAACGATGTCTGACTGGGTTCTTGTTTGCGACGTCTCCGACATACCGGTCGGGAAATGGCGTCAACACGATTTGGATGGCACGCTGGTCGTTATCTATAACCTGGCGGATGAATTTTTTGCGATCGAAGATATTTGTACACACGATGGCGCCGTTTTGAGTGGGTGTCCACTTGAGGGTGACGAAGTCGTGTGCCCTCGACATGGTGCCCGTTTTTCGATTAAGACTGGAGAGGCGTTAACGCCACCTGCATGGGAGGCAACGGAGACTTTTCCTGTCAAAATTGATGACAATAAAATATTGATCAGAGACCCACGGTGGGATTAGGTCGATTCACGCGCTGAGTCTTCACTCTCGTGGAGCTCATCGAGAGTTTTGATGATTAACTCAGCACGATTGTAGGGCTTATCAATCTCGTGTGTCAGCACGATTCGATCTGGTCCTGAAAACCTAACCGATTCATTATTTTGCACGAGTTCGATAATGACAATAGGGTCGATAAGCGGCTCTGATAAAAACGTGATTGTGGTCTTGTCATCAGTAGAGTCGATCTTGGTGATGCCGATTTGATTGGATTTGATTCGCAATAAGTGCGAACAAAGTAGGATTTTCGTCTCCGGTGGTAATAATCCAAATCGATCGATGAGCTCTTCTTCGATCTCCCTCAGTTGACTCGGTTTTTCTAGACTCGCCAGACGTTTGTAAACGAGTAGCCGCTCGTGAATGTTCGGGCAGTAGTTGTCAGGCAGTAGGGCAGGAGTATGAAGCACGATTTCCGCGCCTTGCGGGATTTGAATGTCAATGTCGGGCTCTTTTCCTGATTTTAGTGATCGAACAGCCCGGTCTAGCATGTCGATATACAACTGGAAGCCTATTTCTTGTAAGTCACCACTTTGAGAGTCTCCCAAGACTTCGCCTGCGCCACGGATTTCTAAGTCATGCATCGCGAGGAAGAAGCCCGAGCCAAGTTCTTCCATCAATTGAATCGCTTCTAACCTTTTTTGTGCGGGCCCTTTCAGTTTGACACCCTCTGTTGTGAGGAGGTATGCGTAAGCTTGATGATGAGATCGGCCGACTCGTCCTCTTAGCTGATGTAATTGGGCCAGTCCAAATTTATCCGCGCGATTGATAATGATGGTGTTGGCTGAGGGGATATCTATGCCTGTCTCAATGATTGTCGTACACAAAAGGATATTGAAGCGTCCTTGGTAGAAATCACGCATCACATATTCGAGCTCTCGCTCATGCATTTGTCCGTGTGCGATGCGTATTGTCGCCTCAGGTACTATTTTTTGAAGTTTGTCTAATTCTCGATTAATACTTTCAACTTCATTGTGTAAGTAATAGATCTGTCCACCGCGTTTCAGCTCACGTAATACAGCCTCTCTTGTAATTCCCTGGCTATAGGGCATTACAAACGTCTTAATTGATAGACGTTTTTCAGGAGGGGTGGCGATCACCGAGAAATCCCTTAAACCCTCCATGGACATCGCAAGCGTTCGCGGTATTGGTGTCGCAGTTAGAGTAAGAATATCTGTCTCAGACCTGAGTGATTTGAGGGTCTCTTTGTGTTTGACCCCAAATCGATGCTCTTCATCAATAATGACTAATCCAAGATTTTTAAATTTAACGTCTTTTGATAATAGTTTATGTGTACCAATGACAATATCAACGCGACCAGAGGCTAATTCCTCAAGTGTTTTGTCTGTTTCTTTTTTTGTGCGAAAGCGAGACAGCTCACGAATTTCTACTGGTAAGTTCGAGAAGCGATCCGAGAAAGTTTGATAGTGCTGCTCGGCTAGTAAGGTCGTTGGAACAAGAACAGCGACTTGTGAATGATCGGTTACTGCGATGAACGCAGCGCGTAACGCGACCTCGGTCTTGCCAAATCCGACGTCACCACAAATCAGTCGATCCATGGGTTTCTCAGATTTTAGGTCCTCAATTGTTGCATCAATGGCTGATTTTTGATCGCGTGTTTCATTGAATGGAAATTCTTCAATAAATGCTGCATAGGCTGATTCGTCAACCGTTCGAGCAATTCCCTTTCGCGACGCCCTTTGCGCGTATATGTTAAGTAATTCTGCCGCTGTGTCGCGTATTTTCTTCGCAGCTTGTTTTTTTGCTTTATCCCACTTGTCTGTCCCTAATTTGTGAATGGGTGCCGTTTCAGGAGGGCCACCCGAATATCGACTGATCATTTCTAATTGTGAAACGGGGACGTACAGAAGATCGCCGCCAGAATATTCGATGGCTAAGAATTCACCCGTGCCTTCGCCCAGATCCAGCATTACAAGCTCTTTGTATCGACCAATGCCATGCTGGATATGAACGATAGGATCATCGAGTCGAATTTCAGACAAGTCTCGTACGAGGTTTTCGCTAGAGAGCTGTTTCTCTCGCTTTTGTCTTGAACGAGCTTGTTGCGGGTATAGCTCTGACTCTGTGATGACGGCGATTGCGTCTTGTTTAATTACAAATCCCTGATCGAGGGATCCTGTAAGAATCGGTAACTGACCTACTGATTGTTGTGCGTCTGACCAGGTTTCTGCATCTTTGAGTTGAAGATGATTTTCTCGAAAAAGAGATTTGATGGTTTCTCTTCTTCCTTTGCTGTCTGCCACTAATATGACGCGAGACTGTGTCGACTTCAGAAAATCTTTTATGTTTTTGAGTGGATCACCAAGCCGCCGATTAATGGATACATCAGGGAGTTTTTCAAAAAATGTGTCTTGATCTTCTCGGTTGACGATAAATTTGTGATTCGCTTTGATGTCTCTGAAGAATTCGTCCTCACGGACAAACAGCTCAGACGGTGGCAGTAATGGTCGTTCGGAATCGCCTCTAAGGAGTCTGTAACGTGATTCAGTATCATCCCAAAACTGTTGAATTTCTGACCCAACGTGTTGATCGATAATGATTGTCCATCGATCATCCATGTAGCCAGTCAGTGTCGTTAACTCTTCGAAAAATAAAGGAAGGTAGTATTCGATGCCCGGTGGATTAGCCCCCTTTGAAATTTCTTTATAAATGATGCTTTTTGATGGGTCTCCAGCTATTTTCTCTCTGTAGCGTGTTCGAAATGTCGTTCGTGCATTTTCGTCAGACGGAAACTCCCGAGCAGGTAAGAGACGTACTTCATTGACTTTGTAAATGCTTCGTTGAGTATCGACGTCAAAGGCTCGGATGCTGTCGATTTCGTTGTCAAACAGATCAATTCGGTAAGGCAGCACACTGCCCATAGGGAATACATCGATGATTCCGCCTTTTATTGCGTATTCCCCTGGAGAGACGACCTGTGACACTGCAGAGTAGTTAGCCAATTGGAGTTTTTCTCGAAATAATGATGGGTCAAGAATTTCTTTGACCTTCAAGAAAAAAACGTAACTATGTAAAAAGGCAGGTGGTGGGAGCTTGTGTAACGCGGTCGTGATCGGCACAACAAGCACATCGACGTTATTTGTCGTGATTTCGAAAAGTGTCTCTAGGCGCTCGGAAATGAGATCTTGGTGAGGAGAAAAAACATCGTAAGGTAATGTCTCCCAGTCCGGAAATTGATGAACTCGAAGTTCCGAGTTAAAAAAACGAATTTCTTCTACGATACGGACAGCATCGTTGGCTCTATTGCATACAACTAAAATCGGACTATTCAGGGATTTTGACGAATTCGCGACCAGCAGACTCAGTCCACTGGTAGACTTGAGCGCGATCTCCTGTCGCGTGCCGTTCTTGTGTTTGATTAAAGAAGGGATCATCCCGAAAAAGGCTTGATTATAATCTACCCGCAGTGAAGAATACGAAAGTTACTTGAGACGATTTTTCTATTTTTGGATTCAGTATTTTGCTCCTACACTCTAATCGCCTGTTCGTGATTATCCCTGCCGCAGGTCTGGGAACTCGATTCTCTGACAATGGTGAAGCCGTCAAGCAGCATGTTTCCTTGTTGGGTCAAACCATTCTAGAGCGCTCCGTAGCACCTTTTCTTAATCATCCTAGTGTTCACAAGATATCGATAGTGCTGTCTCGGGAGGATCGAGAAATCGATCAGTTACGAGGGCGTTATCAAGGAACGATTTGTGAGGTCGTTCCCTTGGGTGGGTCTTCGCGAGCATCTACGGTATTAAACGCTTTGACACAGTTGGAGGAAGAAGTTTCTGATGATGATTGGATCCTTGTGCATGATGCTGCACGGCCTTTAATCTCAAGAGACTTGATTGATCGTTTGATCGATGTGGTGAAAGAGGCAGACGTGGGCGGTTTGCTCGCTTGTCAAGCGAGCGATACCGTCAAATTGTCAACATCGCACTCACGGGTAACAAAAACACTTGATCGTGAGAATCTATGGTTAGCGCAGACGCCGCAAATGTTTCGATACAGGATACTCTGTGATGCGCTTGGGTCTTCGGTCGGCGATCACTCGATTACCGATGAGTCATCCGCGGTAGAGGCGAGGGGTTTTTCCCCATTATTGGTTGCGTCAGATGCAACGAATTTTAAAATCACGCAGCCATCAGATTTAGAAATGGCTCGCGTGATTTTAAAACAAAGGGAAGGCGAGGCTAACTGATGTACAGAATCGGTGAAGGTTTTGATTTGCATGCGCTAGTACCTGATCGACCACTCATTATTGGTGGCGTCACGATACCGCATGAGAAGGGTTTGGACGGGCATTCTGATGCGGACGTATTAATTCATGCCTTGATTGATGCGCTCTTAGGTGCGTGTGGTATGGGAGATATTGGTCACCAGTTTCCCGATACTGATCCACAGTGGAAAGGCGTAAGTAGTCTCATCTTGCTCGGGAAGGTGTCTGCCTTGGTGAAAGAGGAGGGTTATTCGATCGTCAATATGGACTCGACTGTGATCGCACAACGACCAAGGTTATCCGGTTATATTCAAGATATGAGAGCAACTCTCTCTAGGGAGCTGGTTATTCCTATCGAGGTGGTCAACGTGAAAGCAAAAACATCGGAGCATGTTGGTAGCGTTGGTCGAGAGGAATGTATCGTAGCTACCGTGAGCGTTCTTTTAAAGAAGGCGTAGCCAATCAAATGAGGTTCGATACAACGTCTGCTATCGCACCACCAACAATATGATGCTGGTTTTTGTCGAGATGAATCCCGTCAACAGTGCTCGCGCTCGTTACGGACGAGCAATCGAAGTAATGGCAGTTGAGCTCGGCTGCAACTAATTGATACTCTTCAGCCAATCCGAGGATTTTGTGCTCACCGCCAGAAAATTTAGGTGCGATTGGTCCCTTAGGCGTTTCAATCATTGGCGGGACTACAACAAGTATTGGTGGAATACTCATCCCAGGCTCAATGGGAGCCTCCCGGATCTCCCCAATTAACGCTTTCAATCCTTGAGCTGAGTGCCACGCATTCAACTGATGCATCGATTGAAAATCATTTGTGCCCAGCGCGATGATGATGAGATCAAGGGGCGAGTGCATCTCAATCACCTGTTGAACTCCTTGCAAACCGTTTCGTCCTGCTTTATAGGGGTCATCCCACGCAGTCCTTCGTCCGTTGAGACAATTTTCAATTACTCGAATATTTGCCTGTGTTTCATTGAGTTTGTTCTCCATAAAACCAGGCCATCGATCACCAAAATCAAGGCGTTTTCTGGTGTTGGGGATAATGCCCCACGTCAGTGAGTCTGAGTAAACAAGTATCTGTTTCATTGAAATCGAGTGGTTTTTGACATTTATTAATGAACGGACATGATTTGTTTCGCCTGATTTAACAACAGTGTGGCGTCTTCTTCAAGCAAAAACCTCTGTTCTACGAGAGAATTAGTCACCTCTTGGAATTTGTCGACGTAGGCATCGTAACTTGGATACAGAGAAAGAAGAGACGGTCGAGAGTCGTTGAGCTCTGCTGCCTGTTGGTCGTCCAAAGAGAGTGGCACGAACGCTCCGTGCTCGTCACACAGGTCTCCACCACCAAATTCTGTCGTTCGAATATTCCAACCAAGATGTGTACCGGTTGGCACCGCGATTCGAGGATGCCGAATTCCAGCAATTTCATGTCCGAGTTCATCGAGTTGTGGGACGAGAATTTTGTGACCTGCGATTGGCTCAGGAATTAATATATCGACAACACCGCGATTAAATTTCACTCGAGGTCCAAAGTTCATATCGCCAGATCCATTCGCGGCTGAGCGGTAGTCTTCTGAAAAGACCTTGGGTAGGTTTAACGCGCTAGGCTCGACGAGAGTTTTGTCCTCAACTCTGGGATATATAGATTCGACTGGTTCAACCTGATGCACGACCCAATCTTCGAGTGCCGTGATGAGTGCGCGCATGATCGCTCCAATATGCACGTTGTTTGATTGATAGAGGCATTGACGTTCACCGTAACCCGAGTGCGCGATGTCATTGAATCGATTGTACGTCTCCGTGCTGGATATCAGGTATCGACGAACCTTTGAAGATTCCGTGAAATCCATTGTGGCACCTTCGCTCGCTCCGACCAAGCTTGCTCTCGATTGCCAGTATTCCGTCGAGGTGTCTGTATGAAAGATTAGCGGATCGAAGGCTGGTTTTTTTAATATCCCATCTGGAAACTTCAGGAATGGATTGACACGAATGGAGTATTGTCTTGGAAAATTCACGTCAGGTATGAAGCGTTCACTGTGCTGCATCGATTGCCGATACGGTTGAGAGAATCGGTAGTTTAGGTAGGTTTTTTCTACGCCAGCTGCGTGAATATTAATGCCGTCACATACTTTTTTATTATCGGTATCAACATTGAATCCTTGGTACAAAAAATCTCGTAGGTATTTTCCGCCCTGACTAATACCTTGGCACAAAACATGGTCTATGGTTGGAGTTAACTTATGGTTGCTTGGGGCATCGGTTTGGTGATTTTTCAGAAACGATAAGAAGTCGCGTGTCGTCGCAAGACCTAGGCCCATGACTGGAGGATCGATCGCTTTATACAGGAGATGGTAATTTCGATTTTTTAAAAATCCATTTTTAACGCAAATGTAATCCGTTGAGGGCGTGCCTGGCCACCCATCTGGACAGTGAGCAAACGCCCAGTTTTCTTTCGGTATTTCTTCTCCTTTGCCAACCTCGGTGCTGTAATAATTCACCGATGCGCTCTCCATCATGTAAAGCGAAGCGCCTGACTCTGTCTGGTCCGTTGAGATGGCTGAGTAGGGGGTGATGTATGACCTCCCGGAAAGTGGAAGAGTCGTTGGATTCTGTTCCCCGAAGCTTCGGCCATTGAATTCTGTGACTGTCAACTCTTCAATAGAGTCGCCTTCATTCGTTGCGACGGGGAAATCGGCGGTTAATCGACCATCAATTTTTTGGACATTTCCTTGCCATGCGACCCAAGCGATTGAGTGACCCTTTCGAAAGAAGAACCCGTTGCCTAAATTTGCTGTTGCGTCGATTTGATTAAGAGAATGCCTTGCGTCGATGTCATGTAATAAACCAAGACTTAGCTTTTCACCTTGGGATAATGCTTCGAAGATGAGAACGCCACTGCTCTTGGATGAGTCGACTGGCCGTAATATCTCGAACTCAGAGCGAAACTGAACCTTCCCATTTGAGTTTTTTGGTGCTCGGTTTAGATCGGCAATTGTTTTGTTTCTTTTGTGATCGGGTTCAATCTCGAAGTGTGCGATCCCCTTAATTCGTTCATATGCACCGACGTCACCAAATTGTTTTCCTTGCATGACTGGTGTGGATTCTGTGATTTCAATGTCGACTACCCGAGCGAGTGCAGATTGAATCGCCATGCTTGCCATGAGAAGTAATGCAATCGAGATTATTTTCATCTTCGTCCTAACTGTGAAAAGGTTGATTCGTTCTGCCAAGCGCGCGTAACAAGGGTGACCTTCGATATCGCGCGGATCCGTAATGATCACTGAGATTGAGTAGCACTGTATCAATTAGTTTCGTTCCCAGTTTGTCTGCCCAAGCCAGCGGTCCAATTGGATAGCCGGTGCCGAGAGTCATCGCGGTATCGATGTCATTCGGTGTCGACACTTCTTGATTCGCTAAGTCTGCAGCCTCATTGGCCAGCATCGCTACAGTTCTTGTCAGGACCATGCCAGCTACGTCTTTCATGGTTGTGACGGTGAGGCCACAAGATTCAAGCAGCCGCACCACGCTCTCCACGATACCTTTATCACTTTGTCTTGAATGCGTGATGCAAACTCGTTTCGTGATTGAGAAGTCGAGGCATAGGTCCACGAGTACAAGATTGCTTATCGATAGGTCATCAGCTCGCTCCGTTGCTGTCCTTCCATCACATAGCGCAATCGTTGGAAGACTTTGATCTCCGGACTGAGGCTCAGATATGTTGACGCCGCATTCTCTCAAACGCTCCGCCAGTGGTGCTATGACAGCGTCCTCGATAACTGCGATCGGCTGATCGTGAGAGAAGCTCTCGTCCTTCTTTGGGGATTCTGAGTCGGTGTCGATGGATTTGTCGGGATACTTATAGAATCCCTCTCCGGTTTTTCGACCATATTTACCAGCACGCACGAGCTCCTCTTGTAATAACGAGGGCGCGTATCTGGCGTCATAAGCTGTTGCTTCATAGACTGACTTTGTCACAGACAAGTTAACGTCCAGGCCAATCAAATCCATCAATTGGCAGGGACCAAGAGGGAAATTTCCACATTCTCTAACTACGTTATCAAGGTCGGAGTGGGTGAGGCCGTTCTCCGCGAGAACTTTTAGTGCCTCTCCGTAAAACGGCCTTGCGACTCTGTTAACAATAAAGCCCGGTGTTGACTTTGCGAGAACTGGTACTTTTCCCCACTGTTTCGCAAGATCGTACGTTGCATGAGTGATCGCCGAGTCCGTTTGAAGCCCAGAGACGATCTCGACGAGTTTCATCCTGGGCGCGGGGTTAAAAAAATGCATCCCCACGAGCCTTCCAGGAGACTGCATCTCGTTGGCTAACGCGGTAATTGATATCGATGATGTGTTGGTCGCAATGATCGCTTTGGAGTCGATTAAGGTTTCGACTTGTTTGAATAGATCCTTTTTGATTTGTTCATTTTCGATGATCGCCTCGATCACGATCGAGCAACCGTTCAGATCTTCAACGTTTGGGGATATCTGGATCCTCGACAACATATCTTCTCTCGCCGCTTCGTCTAGCTTACCTTTGTTGACCAAGAAGTCGAGATTCTTCATGATCGTTGATAAACCGTTATCAATTGCGCCAGGGTAGGGATCCACGAGTGTCACCGGGTGTCCAGCGGTTAGTGCAACCTGCGCGATCCCGCTTCCCATCGTGCCTGCTCCGATGACTCCTACGATTGACTTGCTTTCAATTTTCATAACACTCCAGATGATCTATTTACTCATAACGCAATGCGTCAATTGGTTTTAGTTTGGCTGCCCGTCGTGCTGGGACGTAGCCAAAAATAATGCCGATAGATGCAGAAAATATAAATGCGATGATATTGATTCTCGCATCGAATATGTACGGCACGCCCATTAGGTTTGACCCCAGTATGCTTAGTCCTGCTGCGAGAACTAGGCCGAGCAAACCGCCAAGGCTTGAGAGCACCACAGACTCGATGAGAAATTGAGTGAGCACATGTTTTTCAAGCGCGCCTATGGCTAGTCTGATTCCGATCTCGCGAGTTCTCTCGGTCACAGAGACTAGCATGATGTTCATGATGCCGATGCCGCCAACAAGTAAACTCACGGCAGCGACTGCTCCGAGAAGCATTGTTAAGATTTTAGTCGTTCCAGTTAGCGTTTGAATGATTTGCCTCATGTCTAACACTCGAAAATCATTCTCCATGTTGTCGGGAAGTCGTCGAGATTTTCGGACAATTTCCAACGTTGCTTGTTGGACTTCAGTAATCTTGTCGCTGCTCTGGACTTTGATCGCAATTCGGTCGATATCATTGTTGCCGGTGAGGCGACGCTGCAGTGTTTTTAGTGGCATCACAATCGTATCGTCTTGATCTGATCCCCAAGTTGACTGTCCTTTACTGGAGAGGACGCCAATGACTTTGCAGCTAAAATTTTTGACGCGAATATTTTGCCCGACCGGGTCATCTGATCCAAAAAGCCGCTCTCTGACTGTTGTTCCTAGTACACAAGATGCCTTCCCAGCCCGAATCTCAGCATCTAAAAATTCGCGCCCCGATTGAAGTGGCCAATTGCGAACATTAAAGAATTGATTGTTCGTGCCCGTAACCACTGTCGTGTAGTTTTTTGACTGGAAAATTGTCATTGCGGAAACCGTGGAGTAGGGAGCCACCCCATCCACTGATTCAACGAGTTGCTCTATTTGCTCGACGTCGCGCTGTTTGAAGTTTGGTGCGTTTGCGCCTGACCCTCTTCGTTGTCCGGGGCGAACAATGAGCATGTTGGTTCCCATCGCGGAAATTTGGTCACTGACAGACTGAGTTGCTCCTCTTCCAATCGTCACCATTGTGATGACCGCGGCAACGCCAATGATCACCCCAAGTATCGTTAAAAAGCTTCGAAATAAATTTCTTTGAATGGCTTTTATCGCAAGTAAAAAGGAATTCCATATCATGAGTCAATCACCTCATTGGCTTGAATTGACCCATCCAGAAAATGAACGATGCGGGAGGCATATTCAGCCATCTCTGTCTCGTGTGTCACCATCACGACAGTAATACCGAGATCTTGATTGAGGTTTGTTAAGAGCGACATGATGTCTTTACTGTTCTTTGAATCTAAATTCCCAGTCGGTTCGTCGGCTAGGAGGACTGAGGGCTCTGTGACTATGGCACGTGCTATCGCAACGCGCTGCTGCTGTCCCCCTGATAGTTGGTTCGGGTGATTATTTTTCCAATTAAGCAGTCCAACTTTTTCGAGCGCTTTTTCAGCCGCTATTCGCCTGCTCTTTGGGGTGTCGCCGCGATATATGAGCGGTAGCTCAACATTTTCCCTAGCACTGGTCCTTGATAGTAGGTTGAAGCCCTGGAAAATAAATCCGAGGTAGTTTCGGCGTAACAATGTCCTTTGTCGATTGCTCAGAGATTCTACCGCGACGTCCTTAAAAAGATACGATCCACTGGTAGGCGTATCAAGACACGCTGTGATGTTCATCGTCGTCGATTTTCCGGATCCGCTGGGCCCCATGAGCGCAACAAATTCACCGTCGTTAATGTTGAGGTTAATTCCCTTTAGTGCTTGAAAGAGATGGTCCCCAGATCCATAGGTTTTTGTTAGATTTTTGAGCTCAATCAAAGCCATGATTCAATGAATCGTTAGCGCTCTGAGACAAGCTCGACGATGACTCGAGTTTCTGGGTTGATTTCAGATGTGCGAATGGCGCTGTATTTTTGGTTGGTCGCAATAATCTCGACGCTAACTTCGATAGGCTGTCCATTTCTAAGAATCCACAACTGGGATACTCCGGTTTTTTGTTGGGTTCTGACTTTCGGGCTAGGTTGTTTTGGTCTGGGAAAAAGAAATCCAAAGACGCCTTTGGGCTCCTCTTTTTCAATGTGTGGACTCAGATCAACACGAAACGCCGCATTTGGGACCAACAATTGTTGGTCTAGTTTGAGCGTGGTGATGAGCGCTGTGCCAGTCATTCCTGGACGCAATGTCAAATCTGTATTTTCGACATCCAACACTGCGGGGTACGTGACGACATTGTCTTTTACTTCAGCAGCAAAGCTGATGCGTTTAATTTTTGCCTGATATTCTCGTTCAGGCCACGCGTCAACTGTAAATGCAGCATCTTGCCCGGCCAGGACTTGGCCTACGTCTGCCTCGTCAACATCAACATGAAGCTCCATCTTTTTTAAGTCTTCAGCGATTGTGAATAACACGGGTGCCTGGAATGATGCAGCAACAGTTTGTCCTGGTTCGACGGATCTTTTGAGAACGACGCCGTTGATGGGGGAGATTAAGGTGGCTTTGGTGAGATTTGTCTGGTCAGATCGTAGGTTTGCTTGAGCTTGTTGGACAGCAGATAACGCTGTTTTTTCATTCGCCTGAGCGCGCCGAAAATTAGCGACCGCGGCATCAATCTCTGTCTTTGATGGAGACTTGCCTTTAGTCACATCATAGAGTTGTCTGAGTCGGTATAGGTGAAGTTTTGATTCAGAGACGGTTGCGCGAATTTGCTCGACATTCGCCTCGCGCTCGGCCAAGACCGCTTTTGATTGCTCAACCGCGTCAACCAAGCGAGCGGTATCGAGTCTTGCAAGTGGCTGATTTCTCGTCACTGATTCATTTTCATCAACCAAAACCGAATCCATGATGCCTGAGAGTTCACTACCCACTTCAATTTGATTCGTCGGCTTGAGGTTTCCCGTCGCTGATATCGTCACGACAAGAGATCCAATCTTTGCTTCCTCAGTTTGGTATTCAACGTCACGAGGTTCTGTTGATGGCCATAGTCCCCAGATGATCAGCGCAGCTCCAACACATAAGAGAACGCTTATTTGGCGTTTGGACAAACTTAATTTTCGTTCTTTACTCGACCCTAGAAGATCGCGTATCTCTTTATCTTCATTTCTTTGTGACTGATTTGAACTTTTGTGCATCTAGATATCTCCCGACGACCCGATATCATAAGCCCAACCTCCACCGAATGCTGTGTAGAGATCGGTGATGTGTTGTAACTCATCAGACTCGAGTTGAACCAGTGATTTTTCTAAATTCACCAAATCAACCTCTGCCTCGAGAGCTTCATCCATTCCGACGAGTCCTACCTCAAACTTTTGTCTGCTGAGCTCTGTGAGTAAACGACGCTTGAGCACACTATCGCTGATGGCACGCCACTGATTTTTCGTCTCGTGAAGTTTTGTCAGCACATCTTCAACTTCATTGAGTCCCTGGAGAACCGACTGGCGAACACTCTCGATTGCGGCATCTCTCGTGGCGACTTGGGCGTTTGCTTGGGATTTCAGTGCGCCAGAATTAAAAATAGGCCCTAAAACACTGGCTCTGATTGACGAAAAATCTGAACCCGAATTGCCTATCGCATTGACCGCGAGAGCTTCCAATCCAATCGTTCCCGTTAATGACAAACTTGGGAATCTGTTCGCCTCAGCCACCCCAATTTTTGCGTTTTCAATTTGCAAGGCGAACAAAGCCTCTTGAACGTCAGGTCGTTGTTTGAGTGCATTAACTGGAATAGCAGCCGCAACGGATGTCGGTGCCATTAAGGTACCGAGGGTCGATTTGAGTCGATTGAGAGAGGTGCCTGTTGTTTTCCCGAGAAGTGTGTCTATTTTGTTAGCAAAGATGATCTTGCTTGATTCGAGTTCGCTTATTTGTGCATCGAGTTGTAATACCCTGATTTTGATCTCGTCAGTTTTGTCAGTACTGCTTAATCCGACAGACACCCGATGTTCCGATAGTTCTAGAAGCGATACTAGGCTTTTGCGCTGCGTTTCGACCAACAGAAGTTCTTTTTCAATTTTGCGAAAGCCTATGTAGTTCGATGCGATGTCAGCAATGAGTTTTGTTTTAATACCGGCTTCTATCGCTCGCTCTTTGCTGACGGTAGCGAGCGCTGCTTCGTGGTTTCGTTTTTGTTTGCCGAAAAGATCGATCTCCCAACTGGTTTCGAATTCAGTCGAGATGAGAGTGTTGGTTCGACCCAGCCCGGTTTCGGAGCTACCTTTGCTTTTGGCGCCGCTCAAGCCAGCGTTGATTGTTGGCCGGCCGCTCACCCCCGCGGCGAATGCGAGCTGCTCCGCAGCAACGATTCGGTTACGAGCGACTGCGAGATTAAGATTTGATCGAAGGCCTGAGGCTATCAATTCGACAAGGGTGTCATCTTGAAAGTTTTTCCACCAGGCCGTCGAGATATTTTGTGATGAAGGCGTGGTTGATAGGCGAGAGTCGGAGTTACTCCAGTTTTTCGGGAGATTGAAGGTCGGTTCAGAATAATCAGGACCCAGCGTCGAGCACGCCGTTAAAGCAATCGTGATTGAACCGATGGCTAATATTTTTAGGATCTTGGTCATTCGATCGAGTGGATCAATAAAGTTTGCAGCTCGAGGTCATCAAGAATTCTCTAGCTTCCAGTAAAGTTTGGTTTACGTTTTTCGCGAAATGCCAATACGCCTTCCTCATAGTCGTTGCTAAAACCCAGATCCGTTTGAAGGTCAGATTCTAGATCCAATGCTGACTTAAAGTCTGAGGATTCCGCCGCAAGAATCGCGCGCTTCGTCGCAGCATATGCAAGACTTGGCCCGTTAGCCAATTGAGTGGCAATCTTTGTCACTTCTTCTGCAAATTTTTCGTCTTCAACTGCGCGCCAGATGAGCCCCCACGACTCTGCGACCTCAGCTGAAACCGGTTGTGCAAGCAATGTCATCCCCATCGCGCGTTGCCGTCCGGCGTTGCGAGTGAGGGTGTGAGTTCCTCCCGCGTCTGGCATCAGCCCGATCTTCGTGAAGGCTTGGAGAAAACTCGCGGATTTTTTCGCAATAACCAAATCGCATGCGAGTGCGATGTTTGCTCCGGCCCCTGCTGCCACACCGTTTACCGCGGCAATAACCGGTTTTGGAGACTCTTTGATGGCCATGGCAATCGGAGAGTAGCGCTCCTTGAGGGATTCCCCAAGGTCGGACTTTGGCTCCCCAGGCTTGCGGCTGCGTTCCTTCAGGTTTTGACCGGCACAAAAGGCCCTCCCGCTACCTGTCAGGACGATGACGCGAACCTCTGGGTCCTCGCGTGCGACTTGGAGCATCTGTTTAAGCTCGCCCAACATAATTTTGGTAAAGCTGTTGAGGCTCTCAGGTTGGTTCAGTTGTATTGTGGCAATGCCGTTATTAACGCTGTACGTAATTTGCTCTAATTGCATCGGTCTCTCGTTTGGTGTTCGTTTCACAGTTGATTGGTGTTCATCTTGTGCGCCTGCCAAGAATTGAGTTTTTCTCTTGCCTCGTTGTTGTCACGTTTTAGGGCTTGATCGTGGTTTTCCTGTTTTACAGACAATTCAATGATGTATCCGTCTGGATCCCTGAAGTACGCCGAGTGAATGAATTTGTGATCACTGATTCCTCGGGTTTCAATACCTAGAGATTTCGCTTTTTTTAACTTGGTCTTCATTGTATCGATATCGACTTCGAGTGCGGTATGAAGGTCAAAATCATGTTGTTGCTTAAATTCGAAAGGCAAATCAGGCGCCTCAAAAAAGGCGAGGTGAGAGCCGTCGTCTAGTTGGAAAAATATATGTAGCGTCTTGGTCGTTCTTCCAGTTTTCGTTTCGTCAATCACGAGCGTATGCACGAGGGGTAGCCCAAGGAAGTCCTCGTAGAACTGTCTCGTCCGTTCTGCATCGGAGCAACGCATGGCTAAGTGGTGTAACTTTTTAATTGTCATGGTCTTCCCAATTTCTTATCCTCAATAGTGCTGCGAGTGATTCAGATAGCGTCTGTCGGTCACATATTACGATATAGGTGTTTAGTTTTGTTGCTGAGGTACGAAGACCTGTGTAGTGTTAGATCGTTCATCGAGGATGGGATAAAGCATGAGCTCTGTTAATGGTGATTCAATCGAGTTGAAGAGCGTTCACGTCTCTTGTCCTCACGACTGTCCAGATGGCTGCTCGATGACAGTCAAGGTCAACGCGAAGACGGGTCGGGCTGTCGAGGTCTCCGGAGATGAGTCGCACCCCATCACCAAAGGATTCTTGTGCGGAAAGGTGAACAGTTACCTCGAATACGTTTATAACGAGCGTCGAGTGCTTTATCCCCATAAGAGAGTCGGCCCCAAAGGGCCTGAGGCTACGTGGAAGCGCATTTCGTGGGATGAGGCATTAGAGACCATCTCGACTCGCTTGAGCGATACCATACGCGAGCACGGTGCTGAGGCGGTGCTGCCTTTTTCCTACTCGGGCACGCTCGGGATGACTGGTTTTCTTGGAATGGGAGAGCGGTTTTTTAATCGAATGGGTGCGTGCCGTTTAGAACGCACGATATGTACGGCGGCTGGCGCTGCGGCTGAAGCATTCACGTTTGGTCGTGTTGGAGATGCGAATATTGAAAATCTCCCGAATATGGACCTCGTTATCTTGTGGGGTACCAACATCGTCAGTACTGGTGTGCATGCGGTTCCCTTTCTCAACGAAGCTCGAGCAAATGGTGCCAAAATCATTTCAATTGATCCACGAGTGACCCGCACCACTGAGTTTTCAGATTGGCACATCGTGCCTAAGCCAGGCACGGATGCAGCCCTAGCGCTTGGCATCATGAAATGTATCGTGGACAAGGGGCTTCATGATCAAGAGTTTCTCGAGCGCTATACCGAGGGATGGGACGTTTTTTTGTCTCAGCGTTTGCCTGATTATGATTTGGACACCGTATCGTCCATCACTGGTGTGTCAAAAAATGACATTGAGCGCCTTGCTTCACTTTATGGCGGGACAAAACAGTCATTCATCAGATGTAATTGGGGTATTCAAAGACACGAGAATGGCGGCCACATGATGAGGGCGATTAAGTTGCTGCCAGTGATCACGGGGGCTTTCGCTGGTGAGGGTGGCGTATGTGTTTCCACCGGGGGTGAGCTCAGAGTGTTTAACCAAGACAAGTTTTATCGCACAGAATTGTTGGAAGGAAGGACGCCCAGGACGTTCAACATGATTCAACTAGGAGCAGCCTTAAATGACGCAGCTCCGTCCATAAAGGCATTATTCGTATGGAATGCAGATCCGGCAAATTGTGTCCCTGACACACAAGCTGCCCGACGCGGCATGTCTCGGGAAGATTTATTCACTGTGGTACATGACACATTCTTCACGGACTCCGCTCAGTACGCTGATATTTTATTACCCGCTGACACGGCGCTCGAGCGCATGGATCTCTTGGCGGGATACGGCGCCTACTACTACGGATTATCCATGCCCGCGATTGAAAAGGTTGGAGAGAGTCTCGATAACAATGAGTTATTTCGGCGGTTGGCGAAGCGGATGGGGTATGACGAACCCTGTTTTGATCAAAGCGACGAGGACATGATTCGAGAAGTCATCGACCCTGAATTCAATCCATTGTTTGAGGGGGTAACGTTTGAAAAATTAAAACAACAAGGTTGGATGAGGGCGGCAGTCGACTCGCCCAGGCGACGTGGCATTCAATCTGGAAAATGGCCGACACCAACGGGCAAGATAGAAATCTTCTCGCAACAAATGGCTGATTTGGGGCTCGATCCGATGCCGGCACACTTACCTGAGCGGGAGGGTTTGTCTGGAGTTACCCAGTCCTCGAAGTATCCACTTCAGGTATTCAGCGCAGCAACACACTATTTTATCGGTGCGACGTTTCAACACGTGCCTCACTTGCAAAACATGCTATCCAGACCAACTTTCGAAATCTCAATCGAGGATGCTCGCGTGAGAGAAATTAACGAGGGGGATTTTTGTCGTTTATTCAATGATCGTGGCGAGGTGTTTGGGCACGCGCACCTCGTTGATGGAATGTGTCGCGGTGTGATTGGCGCGCCGAAGCAGCTACAGGGGTCTAAAATGAAAAACGGCGTCAACATCAATGCGCTTACCAGCCAAAAAGAGGCCGACATGGGCCGCGGCCCCGTGTATTATTCCACCCTCGCTGAAATTCAAAAAGTCTCAGCGGCTTAATACACGGGAGAAACAGCTCTCGTTAGATCAACGAGTTAACGAAAGTGGGTAAATGAGTGCTCAGGTTATAGATGGGAAGGTCGTGTCAGACGCCTTGCGTTCTGATATGAAGCAGCGAGTCATCGCGTTAAAAAGTCGCGATATTACTCCGGGCTTGGCAGTTATTTTGGTCGGAGATAATCCAGCCTCAGAAGTTTATGTGCGTAACAAGGTCCGAGCTTGTGAGTCGATTGGCGTTCACTCGACGGTCACTAAACTTCCAGCGGATACACCTGAATCAGAGGTGCTCGATGAATTAACGAAGCTCAATGCAGATTCAACGGTTCATGGCATATTGGTTCAACTTCCGCTACCTGATCATATCGATGAAAACAAAATTCTAGAGACGATTGACCCATTAAAGGACGTGGATGGATTTCACAAATTGAATGTTGGGGCTATGACCACGGGCAAAGCGAGATATTATCCCTGTACTCCCCACGGTGTGATCAAGATGCTCGAGCACTACGGTATTGGAGTCGAGGGCAAGCATGCTGTCGTGATTGGTAGGAGCAATATAGTCGGGAAGCCGATGTCGTTGATGTTGCTAGAGCGCGGTGCCACAGTAACGATTTGCACGTCTAAAACGCCTGACGTTAAACAATTCACGCGTTCGGCAGATATCGTGGTGGCTGCAGTTGGGAAGCCTAAGATGATTGATGCAAGCTATCTCAGTGAGAAGACTGTTGTAATCGATGTTGGGATCAATCGGTTGGACGATGGCACGCTTTGCGGTGACGTTGACTATGAGGCGGTATCAAAAATAGTGAAGAGTGTCACACCAGTGCCGGGAGGCGTGGGTCCAATGACGATCACCATGTTGCTAGAAAACACCATAAAGTCTGCGGAAACACAAAAAACGTAGCTTTTAACCAACATGTTTTATCGAATTCGGTATAGTTGTGTAATGCAAAAATACTTTGAAAACAGAGGTATACGATTTATGGGTCGGTATTTGATTTGGCTGGTATTTGTCTGTGCTTCGAGTGCGGGCGCGGTTGATCTGCTTGATGTCTACAAAGAAGCAGTGAGTCGAGATGCGAATTACGCGGCGGCTAAAGCTCAGTACCTCGCTATTCAAGAGCGGATTCCTCAAGCCAAATCGGGGAAACTACCTAAAATCAACTTACAGGCGAAATACGATTACAACAACATTGACGCAGACTCTGCGTTTAGTCAGGGTAATCGAGATTTTGGCTCTTACCAATACGGCGTCACTGGTGTTCAACCCCTGTATCGAAAACAAAATGATATCGCGATCGATATTGCTCAAAAAGAGGTGCTTAGGGCAAATATTCAACTGGATCTTGCAGGGCAGCAGCTGATGGTGCGCACATTATGGCTCTACATTGACGCATTAAAAGCGCGAACAAATCTTGGTACCGTTCGCGCGCAAAAACTCGCTGTCACAGAGCAGCTCGAATTGGCAAAGCGTAATTTTGCAGTCGGCACAGCGACGATCACAGATCAACGGGAAGCACAAGCAAGATTTGATTTGGTGCGAGCTGAGGAGCTTGCTGCTCAAAACCAGGTTCAAGTGACCCTGGATGCGCTCCAGGAGCTCACGGGATCACCAATTAAAGGGAACCTTGCTCCTTTGAAGATGCCCGTTTCTTTGGATGCGCCCATGCCTGCTGATGTTAATGTGTGGATTAAACGTGCGATGGAGCAGTCCCTGGAAATCGCATTATCGCAACACGATATTTCAATCGCTCAATCTCGAGTCGAGATCAACCAGTATGGTAAGTCCCCAACAGTGGACTTGGTTGGTTCGGTTGTAGACGCGTACGCGGGTAACAGCACCTTCGGGTCTGGTTCAGATACAACTTCTGGAGTCGTTGGAGTTCAAGTTCAAGTGCCGTTATTCGAGGGTGGTAAGGTCAACGCGCAAACGAGAGAGGCGATTGCGCAACAGGATCAAATGCTTCAACTCTTAGAGTACACAAAACGTAAGGTTGCCCAGGACACTCGAGTTGCCTACTTAGACGTTACAACGGGTATTTCTAGGGTCAAGGCATTCGAGGAAGCACTCGCATCGACCAAGTTACAGTTGGAGTCGACAAAATTAGGTCTCGAGGTAGGTGTTAGAACAGCGGTTGATGTGCTCGATGCTGAAAAATTACTCGCTGAATCAAGGCGTGATATGTTCGGGGCGGTGTACGACACAATTTTCGCTCGATTTAAACTGCAGGCTGCCGTGGGGCGGCTTGTGGAGGCGGACGTCGCAGCAATCAATGAGTTGTTAGTCCGCTGACCTTATCGGTCGCTTTTGCTCACGTCGAGATTTTCCATCATTCGTGCCTGAGGGAAATCGTTACAACATAGATCGACTCCTTGTCATAGCGGCGATAGTCGTGGTGATAACAGGGTGTTACGTGGTCGTCAGGCCGTTTTTTGTTGGTATTGTCTGGTCGATTATTTTGGCTTACTCCACCTGGGGGGGGTACAAGCGGTTAAATACGACCTTGGTTCGAAATCGGACTGCCGCATCTTTGATGATGTCCCTCACGACCATCTTTGTTTTGCTTGTTCCGTTTTCTTTCGTCATTGGCGGGATAGCGCAGGATTCGGCTGATTTAATCACAGAGATTCGCTCGGTTTTAGATCAAGGCTTACCAGACCCACCCGGATGGTTGAAAAACATCCCGTTTCTGGGTTCATGGGCTAACGAATATTGGTTGAGCATTGCGCACGACGGTCAAGCCTTGATTAGAGAGGGGAAGGGGTTCCTTCCTGAGATTCGTTCCGCATTGCTGAATGTTGGCGAATTCGTCAGTGTTGGCGTTGGACAGCTCAGCATTGGCATCTTTTTAGCGTTTTTCATATATCGCGATGGTGACCGCATATACGAGTATCTTCATTCGGTTGGATCGAAGCTTTTAGGAGATCGCGCGCAAAAGCTTTTGAGTCTCGTTGGAGAGACTATTACCGGAGTAGTTTATGGTGTTGTTGGAACAGCACTTGCGCAAGGGTTAATCGCAGGCGTGGGTTTTATGATCGCTGGTGTGCCAGCCGCGGCGCTACTTGGACTTGTGACTTTCTTTATCTCGTTCATTCCAATGGCTCCACCACTAGTTTGGTTGCCCGTCGTCGCGTGGCTTTATTGGAACGAGGGCTTGGGAGTGGCTGCGTTTATGTTCGTATGGGGCATGTTCGCGATTAGTGGCATCGATAATGTGATCAAACCCTGGTTGATTAGTCGTGGGGCACAATTACCTTTTGTTGTGGTTTTTTTAGGCATCGCAGGTGGCGTGCTTGGGTTCGGGTTTATCGGAGTGTTTATTGGCCCAATATTGCTTGCAGTGGGGTTAAATCTTCTTCGAGCTTGGGTGCTTCGAGGTTAAGACCTCGTTAGTACACATCACATTTTTGTTTTCAATGGTTAGGATATCGTGGTTATGAAAGTCCTCTCTTTGGCACTCCTGTGTCTTGCTCTCACTGCTGGCACTTCTCGTGCGAACGACTGTTGGATCGCCAGCGCACATCCACTTGCCACTAAAGCGGGATGCGACGTCCTTCGCGAGGGCGGTAATGCGTTTGATGCCGCGGTTGCCGTGACGGCCGCACTCGGTGTAGTGGAACCATATTCGTCAGGAATTGGCGGCGGTGGTTTTTATTTGTTACGACGTGCCGCTGATGGGAAGCAAATTTTCTTGGATGCTCGCGAGATGGCTCCAGCTGCGTCTTCCGAAGCGATTTATCTAGATGAGAGCGGTGACGCGGTTGCTAGTCGATCAAGAGAGGGCGCACTTGCGGCTGGCATTCCTGGTATTCCGGCTGCCATTGACCACCTCTCAACACACTATGGGCAGCTATCTTTGTCTCGATCTTTAGCTCCTGCTATCGAGCTGGCCAATGATGGCTTTCCAATCGATCCTCGTTATGTTCGAGCAGTAGGCTGGGTCAAGAATAGATTGTCAAAGTTTCCAGGCTCTAGAAGAATTTTCCTAAATAATGGCGCAGCGTTCGAGGTGGGAGACCGCTTAATCCAGCCTGAGTTATCCCGAACACTTACAGTCCTCGCTCGAGATGGTGCGGTAGGTTTTTATGGTGGACGTGTTGCGGAGACCATGGTGGCATCGATCGTCTCGGCAGGTGGTAATTGGACGATGGACGATTTATCGAGTTACCGAGTGATCGAGCGAAATCCCATAAGTTTTTCATTTATGGGAGCCACAGTTACTACTGCGCCCCTTCCGTCCTCCGGTGGTCTTGTGATGGCGCAAACGCTCAATATATTGCAATCATTGGATTATTTTGATCAACCAAAGGATGTTCAGCCTCACCTCGTGATTGAGGCGATGCGCCGAGGCTACAACGATCGGGCGCGTTTCATGGGCGACCCTGATTTCAGTGAGATACCGGTCGAGCAGTTACTTAGTCAGGAGTACGCCGAGCGAAGAGCGAAAAACCTCAGCATGACTGAAGTCACTCCGAGTGATGAATTGCCCTCGGTGTTTGACCTCTCGATTGATGGTGAAGAAACAACGCATTTTTCCATTGTCGACAAATGGGGAAACAAGGTTGCAGCAACACTGTCGATTAACGGCCCCTTCGGGTCCGGAATGGTTGCGGGGGAGACCGGAATATTACTGAATAACCATATGGATGATTTCTCCATTGGCATAGGCAAGGGTAATTCGTACAAGTTGGTTGGGAATCGTATCAACGGTATTGAGCCTTACAAGCGACCATTATCGTCTATGTCACCCACTATTTTGGAGACTCCCAGAGGCACCCTCGTTTTTGGGACGCCAGGTGGTTCACGTATTATCAGCATGGTCTTACTCGGACTACTTCATTATGTCGGTTCTGATGAGTCTGATGGCCAATCGGTTGTTTCAATCCCTAGATTTCATCACCAGTATCTGCCCGACCGGGTTCAAGTTGAACCAGAGAGTTTCGACACGGAGTGGATTGAACGACTTGAACAAAGAGGGCACAACGTTCAGGTGTACAAACGGAAGTGGGGCAACATGCAAGCGATCGAATGCTCGGTAGACGGTGAGGTGTGTCACGTTGCAAATGACCCAAGGGGTAAACAAGGCGTTGTTTTTTAGGCATCTAATTATCGAAGACGAGCGTAGAGATTATAAAAACCGTTTAAAATTGCCCCATGAAAACCACGTTTCTAGATTTTGAGCAAAGCGTTGCAGACCTCGAGTCCAAGATAGAGGATTTGCGCTTTGTACAGGATGACTCAGCGGTTGATATTTCTGAGGAGATCAGGCGTCTTCGAAAAAAAAGTGATGCGGCAACCAAGGAGATCTACTCGAAGCTCACTGCTTGGCAAATCTCTCAAATTGCACGTCATCCGCAACGACCATACACGTTGGATTACATCGCTGGTTTATTCACGGAGTTTGAGGAAATGCATGGAGACCGTGCGTTCGCTGACGACCCGTCAATTATCTGTGGCTTGGCGCGGTTCAATGGCTCATCAGTGGCGGTGATTGGACATCAAAAAGGACGAGATACGAAAGAGAAGTTACATCGCAATTTTGGAATGCCGAAGCCCGAGGGCTACCGTAAAGCCCTTCGAGTCATGAAGTTGGCAGAGAAATTTAAATTACCCGTCTTCACTTTTGTCGATACGCCTGGGGCATATCCAGGTGTTGGTGCGGAGGAGCGTGGGCAGTCTGAGGCAATCGGGCGCAATCTATTCGCCATGGCTGAGCTTAAGGTCCCGATTATTACAACGATCATCGGAGAGGGTGGGTCCGGTGGCGCGTTGGCAATAGCCGTCGGTGACGTGGTGCAAGTTCTCCAGTATTCGATCTATTCTGTGATATCTCCCGAGGGTTGCGCGTCCATTCTTTGGAAGAGCGCAGAGAAGGCATCGACTGCGGCGGAGGCGCTCGGGATTACAGGCAGTCGATTGAAGACATTGGGTCTTATCGATAAAGTAGTGTCAGAGCCACTGGGTGGTGCTCATCGCGACCACTCAGCTATGATCCAAACGCTCAAGAAGAATTTGGAGGATGCCCTAAGCTCGGTTGTAGACTTGTCGCCGTCCAAATTAATTGAGCGGCGCCTCGAGCGCATCATGAGTTACGGTAAATTTCGTACGTCGAAATAAAGGCGTTGTAACCTCGCTGCCCGCCATCACCAAGGGATATCTTGGATGACCGAAGTTGAAAGGCGAATTCTTTTAAATCTCGAGCTCCTCGGCATTCGTGACGCTGACCTCCTCGTGGCGTTCAGTGGTGGTGTTGATTCAGTGGTTTTGCTCGATGTTCTTTCAAGGAACGCGTCGAGTTTTAATCTTAATTTGTTTGCGCTTCATGTTCACCATGGGTTGCATCCGGATGCTGATGAATGGTCAGATTTTTGCCTTGACTTTTGTAACGACCGAAATATCAACGCAGAGGTTGTTAAGGTTTCAGTGAATCGACAGTCTAAAAAAGGCTTAGAGGGGGAGGCGAGATCACAGCGACATGCAGCTCTTCTAGGTCGTGACTCGGAGTTTATTGCGTTGGCGCACCATTTTGACGATCAAGTCGAGACGTTTATGTTGAAGATCGGTCGAGGTGCTGGGTTGGACGGTCTGACCGGCATGAAGCCCATGAGAGAGGACTTTGCGAGCGGGAAAAAGTTGATTCGACCGATGCTTCAAGTTCACCGGTCAGAGATAGAACAATACGCGCGAGACCGCAATTTGATGTGGGTCGAGGACGACTCGAATCGAGATCTATCGTTTGACCGAAACTATCTACGTTACTCTTTATTGCCCGATGTGCGACGAAGACTGCCTGCCTTCAATGCGGGGGTGCGTTCGGTGATTGAGAATCTAGGGGATGCGCTAGAGTTGGTCTCCGAGGTGGCAGGTCAGGATATCGAAGCGCTTGAGTGTGAGGGTGGTGGTATTGATCTAGAGAGACTTGGTCAGTTTAGCCATGCTCGTCAAAAAAATATTATTTTGGAGTTATTCAAACAACAGGGGCTTGAATTTCCCAGTCGGGCACAAGTTGCTGAAGCGCTTAGGCAGTGCCATGACGCTCAGAGCAGTGCGATGGTAAATATTTCGACGAGCTCGGGATCAATTCGGCGTTATCGAAAAAAATTATTTGTTTTGCCAAGGCAGCAAGCAGTTGACTCTGCATGGAGTCAACTCTGGAATGGTCGGGATCGTGTGGTTTTGCCATCCGGGCTTGGCGTGTTGGAATTTAGGCCCTCTCATGGAGAGGGCCTCGCTATAAAATCTGATGAAGTGGGAAAGGTCGCTATTTCTTTCGCCGTTCCCGGGGGAAGATTTTCTTTGGGTATTGATCGACCTCAACGACCTTTGAAAAAAATTTGGCAAGCGATGGGTATACCGCCTTGGCGTCGGGGTCTTGTGCCGCTTGTTCATGTAGGCTCCAGGATTGCGTACGTCGGCGATGTGGGTGTTTCGGGATCGTTCTTTGCCGAAGATGGAGAAAAATCTTGGCAAGTTGTCTGGACTCGCGAGTGAGGATGTGCTGGGTAGGAGCACGTCCTCATGGTAAAATCGCGCGATTTTTAATTCAAACCGCTTATTGGAGAAATTAATGGCACTTGAGAGAACGCTTTCGATCATCAAGCCTGATGCAGTTCAGAAAAACGTAATTGGCAAGATTCTTACTCGATTCGAAGACGCAGGGCTAAAAATCGCAGCGATGAAATTTGCCCAGCTTTCAAAAGAAGATGCAGCTGGTTTTTACGCAGTCCACAAAGACCGACCTTTTTTTAATGATCTTGTCGAGTTCATGACCTCAGGCCCCGTGTGTATTCAAGTGCTCGAGGGCGATAATGCGATTCAAAAAAATAGAGACCTTATGGGGGCAACTGACCCCAAGCAGGCCGACGCAGGTACTATTCGCGCGGATTTTGCCGAGACGATTGATGCGAACGCGGTTCATGGTTCAGATTCAGCGGAAAACGCGGCAATCGAAGTCGCATATTTTTTCCCCTCGATGAACGTGTACGGCCGTTAAGCGAATGACGACGTGTTGAATCTGCTTGATCTAGACCGAGACGGATTATCATCGTATCTCGAAAGCCTAGGGGAGAGCTCTTTTCGCGCAAAACAGCTATTTCAGTGGATTCACCAACGGGGGGTTTGTGACTTTGATTTGATGACGGATGTTTCCAAGGCATTGAGGAAACGGCTATCTGACAAATCGGTTATCGAAGTCCCTCAAAGCAGTCATCTTCATGCTTCCGCCGACGGAACACTCAAATGGTTATTGCCAGTTGACGGGTCTAATTCGGTTGAAGCAGTATTCATACCTGAGGCCGAAAGGGGAACTCTTTGCGTTTCCTCCCAGGCAGGGTGTGCGCTTGAGTGCGCGTTTTGTGCGACAGGCAGAGAAGGGTTCAATCGGAATCTAAGCGTTTCTGAAATTATTGGTCAGCTTTGGTTGGCTCAACATCGATTTCCGAGTGATGGTTCTGAACAAAGACGTGTTGGTGGTGGTTTAGGTGCGCCGAATCCCGTAAGTAACGTCGTGATGATGGGAATGGGAGAGCCGTTAACCAATTACAATCATGTCGTGAGCTCATTGAAAATCATGTTGGATGATTGCGCTTACGGATTGTCTCGGAGGCGCGTGACGTTGTCGACTTCAGGTATCGTTCCGGCAATCCATCGATTACGCGAAGACTGTCCTGTGTCACTCGCGGTGTCGTTGCATGCGCCAAATGATGAGTTAAGGGATAAACTCGTCCCGATAAACAAGAAATATCCGATTGCTGAGCTGATGGAGGCGTGTGTGCGCTACACAGATAGCTCCGTGGGAAGTCAAATTAGTGGGGTTAAGTGGCAGCGAAAGGGAGCGCCAAGAGATTTTGTAACCTTCGAGTACGTGATGCTTCGTGGTGTGAATGACAGTATTGATTGCGCTAAACAGCTCATCGACATCACTCGCGGGGTATCGTGTAAATTTAATTTGATTCCTTTTAATGCTTTTGATGACTCTGGATTTGAGCGCAGTGAGGATCGTGTGGTCAGTGAGTTTCAACGTCATCTCATCAAAGCAGGGCAAGTCGCGACGGTTAGGAAAACGAGGGGTGATGACATCGCCGGTGCTTGTGGACAGCTAGCGGGAGAGATAAAGAATAGAAGGTCTTCGAGGCGTGGTGAAGTTAGAGCATCGTCGCTTACGTTTAAATGAATAGTAGTGGCCATCTAATATGACGACCCAGAGAAGACGGACGCTATCGGTTAGAGTTGGGCGTCTCTCGATTGGCTCAGACCATCCAATCGTCGTTCAATCAATGACGGATACTGATACCGCTGATGTGAATGCAACGGTATCTCAGATCACCGAATTACATCATGCTGGGTCAGAGATGGTTCGTATTACGGTGAATTCGGCTGAGGCAGCTTGCGCGGTTCCGGAAATTAAAAATCGATTGATCGCCAAGGGTCTCGATTTGCCGATTATTGGCGATTTTCACTTCAATGGCCACCGGCTTTTGGAGGCTAATCCAGATTGCGCTGAATCATTGGATAAGTATCGGATCAATCCCGGTAATGTCGGTCGAGGCTCAAAAAAAGATTTGCAGTTTGCCAAAATCATCGAGTTTGCCTGTCGTTACAACAAGCCGGTCAGGATTGGTTCGAACTGGGGTAGTTTGGATCAAGAGCATTTAAAGCGATTGATGGATGAGAATCTCTCTCGAGAGGTCCCCTTGCCGAATGCGATGTTGGTGAGAGAGGCATTGATCGAATCCGCACTGGAGAGTGCGAAATTAGCTGAGTCGATAGGTTTACCCGAAAACAGAATTATTATTTCCTGCAAAGTCAGTGACGTACAGGAATTGATCGCGGTTTATCGAGATGTTGGCGAGCGCTGTGCTTACCCTCTGCATTTAGGGCTCACAGAGGCAGGTATGGGCTCGAAAGGGATTGTCTCTTCGGCCGCGGCGATGGCGATACTTCTAAACGAGGGGGTTGGTGATACGGTGCGAGTGTCTCTGACGCCACGTCCTGACGGAGATCGATCTGAGGAGGTGCAAGTATCTCAGGAATTGCTTCAATCAATGGGGCTTCGGTCGTTTACGCCGCTCGTTATTTCGTGTCCTGGATGTGGCAGGACTTCGAGTAATTTCTTTCAAGTGTTAGCTCAAGAAATTCAAACTTTCCTAAGAGAAAAAATGAGTGAATGGAAGTTGATTTACCCAGGTGTTGAGAACATGAAAGTCGCGGTGATGGGGTGTGTGGTGAACGGGCCGGGAGAGAGTAAAAATGCCGATATAGGAATCAGTCTTCCCGGATCTGGCGAAACACCTGTGGCGCCTGTTTTTGTTGACGGTGAGAGGTTTCGTACTTTGAAGGGAGATGCGATTGCCGCTGAATTTCAGACAATCGTTACAGAGTATGTGCAAAAAAAATATAGTCAATCGACGTGATGCGTATTAAATTTTTTATCCGAAGAGATTTAATCTGATTTGGTGGTAAGTCAAATGAAAAAGATCCAAGCGATTCGAGGTATGAATGACATACTGCCGGATTACAGTTTTAAGTGGGAATGGCTCGAAGATGAGGTAAGAACGCACTTGAAACAATTCGGCTATCAAAACCTCAGGACCCCAATACTCGAGAGCACTGATCTTTTTGTAAGGTCCATCGGTGAGGTTACGGATATTGTTGAAAAAGAGATGTACACTTTTTTGGACGGTCTCAATGGAGAGTCTTTGACCCTAAGGCCAGAAGGCACGGCGTCTTCGGTTAGAGCTGCGATTGAGCACAACATGACCTACAACGGTCCTCGTCGGGTCTATTATTTTGGGCCAATGTTCCGACACGAGCGGCCACAAAAAGGGCGTTTCCGACAATTTCACCAAATTGGTGTTGAGGCGTTTGGTTTTGAGGGGCCTGACGTTGATGCTGAGCATTGCCTTTTGGCCTCGGAGTTATGGAAAGCATTCGGCCTAGATTCCGCAAATATCAAACTCGAAATTAATTCACTAGGAAGCCTTGAGGACAGAAAAAAATACAAAGAGTCCCTTGTCCTTTTTTTGCAGGAGCGACGCCATTTACTCGACGAAGATTCGGTGAGGCGTATCGACAAGAACCCACTTCGTATTCTCGATAGTAAAAATAAAGCGACACAAGAAGCGATTGCATCTGCTCCAAAACTTCTAGACTCTCTATCGGCTGAGTCATTATCGAAGTACGAGCGTTTTAAGAAAATTCTCTCGAATAACGGCATTAATTTTGAGGAAAATCCAAATTTAGTCAGGGGCTTGGACTATTACAACGATGTTGTTTATGAATGGAAAACTGATCGGTTAGGATCGCAAGGGACTATTTGTGCAGGTGGTCGATACGACGGCCTTGCTGAGCAAATTGGCGGTAAGAGAATTCCTTCGTGTGGTTTCGCGCTTGGTGTGGAGCGACTGCTGGACTTGATTGAAGAGGCTGGAGTTGATATTCCGGAAGAATCGCCCGACGTATATCTGGTGTCCTTTGGCGAGAACGTGGAGAGCTGGACTTGGCACGTGGCCAAAGAATTACGTCAACACCAACTTCGAGTTATTTTGCACTGCGGTGGTGGCAGTATTAAGAATCAAATGAAAAAAGCCAATTCGAGCAGGGCAAGGTTTGCTGTTATCATCGGCGACGCTGAGGAGCAGGGACAATCAGTAACGCTTAAAGATATGCACGGGAACGATTCCCGAGACAGCAGCCAACAACAAACCATGAGTCTTGATTCAGCAATTGGTAGAATACTGCAAATTCGCGGGTAACTTATTCACCTAACTAAATGTAATTACGGGTACGACTCAACATGGCAACCTTTGATTTAGAAGAACAAGAGCAGATCGATGCTTTAAAACAATTTTGGCGCTCCTACGGGAAACTGATTATCACAATCGTAGTAGCCGCAGTTATTGCTTTTGGAGGCACCCGTTGGTGGCAGCACAGGGCTCTGACTCAATCCCAGTCTGCGTCGGAGCAATTTAACGCCTTTGAGGCGGCGGAAGCCGAAGAGGAGCTCGAACAGCAGCTACAAATTGGTGCAGATATTTCCGAGCAATTTCACGGAACTTATTACGCTGATCTTGCGAATTTGAAGCTTGCAAAAAAATACAGCGATGGGGGGCAGTTAGCGGAAGCCATAGCGGTTTTGCGCCAACTGGTTGAGTCTTCGAAAGATGAGGAGCTCGTCGCCATTGCGCGGTTGAGGCTAGCGTCGCTTCATTTGCAAAACGAGAGTTTTGATGAGGCAATGGATACATTGGACGGTGATGCGGCAGCGGCGATGTCTGGTTTGTACGCCGATATGCGGGGTGATATTTATGCCGCTCAAGGTTCTATCGAAGAGGCGAAATCAGCTTATGAGGAAGCTCTAGATCGACTTGGTGAAGGTAGTCCATGGCGAGATATCGTTCAAATCAAAATCGATAGCCTGAGTTCGAAGTGAGGGTATTTTTAGTTCTGCCGTTTTTGGCGTTTAGCCTCCTCGTTGGCTGCGTCGGGGAAAGACGAGAGCCTGTCGACCTAAAGAAAATCCAAAAGGCAGTCGAACTCGAAAAAATTTGGAAAAAGTCGCTTGGTGATTCTGAGGGTGAGATTTTTACTCCAGCAAGTAATGGGGTAGTCGTGTGTGGTGCCTCGAAAAAGAGTGTGACTTGTTTTTCTCTCGACGCCGGTGATGAGGTTTTTGAGACGAAATTACAAAGCTCACTAGCTGGTGGTGTCGGCATCTCTGACGATTATGTTTTTGTTGGTGCCATAGACGGCTCCGTGACTGCTCTACGAATGTCTGGCGACATCCATTGGATCGCTGATGTTGGTAATATCGTTGCAAGTCCTCCTGTGCTGGCGGGATCCTCGGTCGTAATTCGGGATATTGCTCAGCGCGTCGTGGGATTGGATGCCGAGAATGGTCAAGAGCTTTGGGACTTTCGTCCGCCGGGTCAAAGTCTCTCTCTAAAATCTGATTCGAGGTTGAGCGTAGATCAAGAAGGCGCGGTTTACGCTGGCTTTCCAGGCGGGATCGCCCTACGATTGAACGGGGTATCGGGTGAGGTGGCATGGAGTGCCAGTGTCACTACTCCAAGTGGAGATAACGAAATAGAGCGAATCTCGGACGTCTTAGGCGCTCCACTCTTGATTGAAGACATGGCGTGTTTTGGGACTTATCAGGGAAGAATTGGTTGCTATTCATCTGAACTCGGGGAGCAGAGATGGAGCGTTCCCGCCTCAGTTGCCGGTGGCGTCGTGAGTGACGGCATTCAGTTGTTTTCCACTGAGTCCAACGGCCATGTTCGAGCCATTGATCTGAAGACGGGAAGGGCCGGTTGGCGTAACGAGGACCTTTTATATCGAAGATTAAGTAGCCCGATTACGCTCAGTTCCTACGTCATAGTGGGTGATGTCGAGGGAGTCATCTCTGTTTTTAATTCGAATACAGGAGAGATCATAGGGCGACAAAAAACTGACGGTACGCCAATAGTCGCTAGCCCAATCGTTGTTGCTGACAAAATCATCGTCCAAACCTCCGGTGGTTCACTCTTCGCGTTCGAGCTGATTCAGGATATTTGAATCCTCATACCGCCTCCCCATTCCTTAGCCACGTATAGCGGATGACTGTATCTAAAACGGTAGTGATCGTTGGGAGGCCAAACGTCGGGAAATCGACGCTATTTAATCGACTGACCAAAAGCCGAGATGCCCTAGTCGGCGATCAACCTGGGCTCACTCGTGACAGACACTACGGCGTTGTTTGGCACAAGGGAGCATCTTTTATCGCGGTTGATACCGGCGGCCTTGAATTACAGTCCACACGTTCCCGTAATGTCACAACGGAAATGGTGAAACAGGCGGATTTAGCCGTTGACGAAAGTGATCTCGTTCTTTTTTTGGTTGATGCTCGGGATGGTCTGACGAATGAAGATGAGAGAATCGCAAACAAATTACGAAAGACTGGCCGCGAAATGTGGTTGATTGCGAACAAAGCGGAGGGGGTAAGTCAAGGGGGTAAGCTGGCGGATTTTTATGAGCTGGGATTAGGTGATCCTCTCGCCATTTCAGCTTCCCATGGGGATGGTGTGTCCGACTTAAAGGCTGAGATTGTTCGTCACTTGGATATTGAGGCTTTATCACCCGAGGATACTGAGGCGAAAAATCACCCTACGATCGCTGTAATTGGTCGGCCAAATGTAGGTAAATCGACCCTCGTTAACACGATAATTGGCGAGAATCGTGTCATCGCATTTGATCAACCCGGTACGACGCGGGATGCGATAGAAATCAATTTTCAAAGAGACGGAAAAGACTACACCATTGTTGACACTGCTGGCGTGAGGAAGCGTGGGAAGGTATCCGAAAAGATAGAGAAATTTTCAGTGATTAAATCTCTACAGGCGATTGAAAAATCTAATGTGGTCGCGCTTGTCATAGATGCGACAGAGGGAGTCTCAGACCAAGATGTGAGTCTCGCAGCTTTCGCTTTTGAAGCAGGACGCTCTATGGTCGTTGTATTTAACAAGTGGGATCTTGTGGATGAGCGTGGGCGTGAGGAGGTCGAGAGAACCTTCCGGCGTAAGCTTCGTTTTTTAGATTTTGCGAAGATTCATCGACTATCGGCGCTAAACGGTAGCGGAGTTGCTAGTTTGGTTCGCTCGATCAATGTGGCTTATACCTCCTCTAGGGCTAACTTGCCCACTCCTCAGTTAACTCGAGTGCTGAAATTGGCAGTCGAGCGGCAATCGCCGCCAAGAAAGGGTTACAGTCGCCCCAAGCTTCGATATGCTCATCAAGGTGGCATTAATCCACCACTCGTTATTGTGCATGGAAATTCTGTGGATCATGTGCCGGACAGTTACAGACGGTATCTTGAGAGTTCGTTTACGACTGCGTTCAAATTGAAAGGCACGCAAGTGAGAGTCAGTTTTCGTCAAGGCAGAAACCCTTTTTCACGCGCGAATAAACACTAGCAGAGAATGAACAGTTTGACTGGTTACGACGTAAGGTTGAACGTTTTTAAGTATTGCAAGTCTATGTTGGAAAATCGTTACTGTGTCCCACAACAATAATAACGTTAGGAGCTTAAATGACTTCAAAGGCGCAAACATTGCAAGACCCATTTTTAAATGCTCTCAGGAAGGAGAGAATTCAGGTGTCCATTTACCTTGTTAATGGGATCAAGTTGCAAGGATATGTTGAGTCTTTCGATCAGTATGTCATTTTGTTACGAAACACAGTGACGCAGATGGTGTATAAACACGCTGTATCGACTATCGTACCTGCCAAGTCGGTGAATATGGCAGATAGCGAAAAGTAGGCTGATTTACTCACCGCGAGGTTGGTTTTCCCAGGGCAAAAAGCTGATTAGAACGTTAGTTGTAAGCGTAGAGTTTCGCCACCATGAATCCTCCGGATCGGCTGAAGAGGCGGTACTACTCGCCCAAAGCGCCGGTGCGGCTGTGGTTGACGTGGTTTGTGCTCGTCGAGATAAGCCTCACGCGGCGACGTTCCTTGGGTCCGGTAAAGTCGCAGAGTTGGGAGAGATGGTACGCCGTGAAAACATCGATTTAGTGGTATTCAATCACGCGATAACTCCGGTTCAACAGAGGAACGTTGAGAACGAATTGAAATGCCGGATTATTGATAGGACGACACTCATCCTCGATATATTTGCTCAGCGCGCGAAGACTCATGAGGGTAAGGTTCAGGTCGAGCTGGCTCAGCTGACGCACTTATCAACACGTTTAGTTCGTGGTTGGACCCACCTTGAGCGGCAAAAGGGCGGAATTGGTTTGCGTGGCCCCGGGGAGACTCAGTTAGAGACCGATAGAAGATTGCTCTCGTTCCGTGTGAAAGCGTTAAAAAAGAAGCTGGCCACCATAGAGAAACAACGCAGTGCAAGACGGAAGAGTCGCTCGCGTCGTAATGTGTTAAAAATTTCTCTAGTGGGGTACACAAACGCAGGAAAGTCGACTCTTTTTAACCGTCTTACAAATGAGAAGGTGTTCTCGGCAGATCAATTATTCGCGACTTTGGACACCACAACCAGGAAACTTGCCTACCTCGATGGTGTCGAGATTGTTCTGTCTGATACGGTGGGTTTCGTGAAGGATTTGCCTCATTCGCTCATAGAGGCGTTTAAGGCAACGCTTGAGGAGACGGCAGAGTCTGACGTCTTATTTCACGTAATTGATGATTCGAGTGATAACCGAGATTTGGAGTTCGACCAAGTGCAACGTGTTCTCAAAGAAATAGGTGCTGATCACGTACCGCAAATTCTGATCCGAAACAAGATAGATATTGCAGGCCGCAGCTCAGGGATCGAGCGAGGGCCGTGTGGTAACATTATTGTTGCTAACCTTAGCGCCCTGACAGGCAATGGGATCGATGATTTTAGGAAATCTTTTGGCGAACTAATTACGCTCAAAAAAGCCCTAGACTTGGGGGCTGGTAGTAAGAACTCCTCGGATGGACTCCGACTAATTAATAACACCGAATTGGAAATATAAAAATGGCGATGAATGATCCCCAGTGGGGACGAAAAAATGATGGTCCACCCGATCTCGATGAGATCTGGAGACGGTTAAATAAACGTTTTGGTTCTTTTGGGAAAAAAACTAACGGTGGTGGGAGTGCACCTGGCCGTCTTCCCCCGATAGGTGGAGGAATTATTATTCTGATTGCGATTCTCGTCTGGGCCGCGAGCGGAATTTACATCGTTGATGCGAGTGAGAGAGGGGTCGTCTTCCGATTCGGTCGATACCTCGAGACGACGCAACCCGGCCCTCACTGGCATATTCCGTGGCCCGTTGATAGCAAAGAGATCGTGAATGTGTCTGAAGTGAGAACCATTGAAGTGGGCTACCGAAACAACGCGAGAAACAAAGTCCCTAACGAAGCTCTGATGCTCACGGACGACGAGAATATTGTCGATTTGCAGTTTGCAGTCCAATATGTGAGAACCAACCCAGAGGAGTACCTGTTTTACAATAGAGAGCCCGACATAGCGGTGAAGCAAATCGCAGAATCTGCGATTAGGGAGATTGTAGGCAAAAGTAAAATGGATTTCGTTCTCCAGGAGGGAAGAGAAGAGATCGCCTTAAACGCAAGAGATTTGATGCAGTCGGTCTTGGATAGATACAGGACAGGTATATCTGTGAGTCAAGTAACGATGCAAAACGCTCAGCCACCTGATCAAGTTCAAGCGGCGTTCGATGATGCGGTCAAGGCAAAGCAAGATCAGGAGCGGCAGAAGAACGAAGGTCAAGCGTATTTTAATGATGTGGTTCCGAAAGCTCGTGGTACTGCGGCGAGATTGGCCCAGGAGGCTGAGGCGTATCGGGGTCGAGTGGTCGCAGCTGCAGAGGGTGAGGCGTCAAGATTCGTGAGTGTCTTGACTGAGTACGAGAAGGCGCCGAAGGTAACGAGAGAAAGAATGTACCTCGAGGCGATGCAGACGGTCTACACAAACACAACAAAGGTTCTCGTTGATCAAAAGTCGAACAGTAACCTACTGTTTTTACCTCTGGATAGACTCATTTCAGGCTCTAGTTCGACAGCCGGCAATCGGGCTTTTGAGATGATGACGGATAATTTCTCCGATTCCAATGCAGGTGGAGATGGTCAAACCATGGGTGATCGTACGCGCGATGCATTCCGAGTTCGCGATAGGGAGAGCAGATGAAAACCTCGATTACTACAGCACTAGTCAGCATCGCAGTTGTTCTCGGTCTTGTGAGCTCTGCTTTATTCACAGTTGATCAGAGGCAGAATGCGATGGTGTTTCGTCTCGGTGAAATTACCAGCGTTAAAACCGAGCCAGGTTTGTACTGGAAACTTCCTATCATCGAGGATGTTCGCTTCTACGACGCGCGTATTCACACGGTAGATACGGAAGAGCCGGAACGTTTTCTCACGTCAGAGAAAAAGAATGTCCTGGTTGACTCGTTTATCAAATGGAGAATCGTAGACGTCAAGCAGTATTACATCAGCGTTGGAGGTGACGAACGCAGGGCACGGGACCGACTGAATAAGACCGTTAACGATAGCTTGAGAGCCGAATTTGGTAAAAGAACCGTATATCAAGTTATCTCCGGTGAGAGAGATGAGATCATGGAGTTAATGCGTGAAAAGGTTGATGTTGATGCGCGAAAAATCGGTGTCGAAGTCTTGGATGTCCGTTTAAAACGAGTGGACCTGACCCAAGAAATCAGTGAGGCGGTCTATCGTCGTATGGAGGCGGAAAGAAAGAGGGTCGCTAACGAATTGAGATCGACTGGTTTTGCGGAGTCAGAGAAGATACGAGCGGACGCGGATCGAGAGCGCGAGATTATTATCGCTGAGGCGTATCGTGATGCGCAGCAGATTAAGGGTGACGGAGATGCAAGTGCGGCTTCGATATATGCGGGAGCATTCAAGAAAAACCCTGATTTTTACTCTTTTTACAAGAGTCTGGAGGCTTACAAACAAACGTTTAGTGATAAATCTGACATTTTGGTTGTGGAGCCTGAATCCCCTTTCTTTAAGCATATGAAGTAGTTGAGGAAGCTGGCCTGTTGGTTAGGACGGAAAAGCAGGGGCGCAAAAATAGGCTCTTGAGCAATGTGGAGGCTGGCTTTTAGAGCTCCAAGCGATCGGAAAATCATCTCAAGAAATTTTCCGTAAAATATCGGTTTAGATGACGTAACTGTGTATGCCTATGTCGCGACGAGCTCTTCGATTCGTGATGTCGGTGCTAGTGTTCCCGTGGTCGTGGCGTTATTTCAATAATTAGGGTGTCGATGTTCCCGAAGTGGCTTTTGCCTGATTACCTCGAAGATTTGTTGCCAGCGGAGGCTGCTCGCGTTGAGGCGGCGCGTAATGAGTTGATCGGCACGATGGTTTCGTATGGATACCAGCTGGTGTCTCCTCCCTTGTTGGAGCACGTTGATTCCTTGCTGACCGGATCTGGGCAAGACCTAGATTTGCAGACATTCAAGATTGTGGATCAATTGTCGGGCAGGACTCTCGGAATTCGATCCGACGTGACATCTCAAATAGCGCGTATTGATGCTCATGTTCTAGCAAGTTCTGAGGTCGCTCGCCTGTGTTACGCCGAACGCGTGCTAAGAACAAGACCTCACGATGTGGACTCCAGTCGAGAGATTTTTCAGTTAGGGGCAGAACTTTTTGGAGCAGATGCTTTGGATGCCGACATTGAGATTACGTCTCTAATGGTTGACTGCATCAAAAAGATTTCGACGCGCCCATTGACTTTGGATCTTGGGAATGTCTCTATAGTAATGTCGGTCTCTGACTGGTTAAATCTGGACTCTAAAGATCGGTCGGCCTTTTTTTCAGCTCTTCAGGCGAAAGATACGGCTTCGCTTGAAAAGATGTCGGACTCATTGAGTTCTCAAAAACGAAAAGTGGTCATGGAGCTTCCGAAGCTCTACGGTGATGTTGCCATTTTAGATATAGCGCGTGACTTATTATCCGACGTGCCAGGTGCGCTGAGCGGTGTCGCTGAGCTCGAGAATCTTTCCGAAGAGCTCGATGGTAGTGTCGATCAGGTGAGTTTCGATCTTGCAGAATTGCGTGGGTTTCAATATCACAGCGGCATCGTTACTGCGATCTACATCGATGGTGAGGTGAGTCCCGTATCACGCGGGGGACGTTATGATCACGTGGGTGAAGTATTCGGTCGTTCACGTAAAGCCACTGGTTTCACGATAGACCTAAGACGACTCGCTCGTTTGGGCAATGATGAGGCCTTCGTTCCTGGGGGGCGAATGATTTCAGCGCCACGCATAAGCCGTGACGCAGAACTTATGAACCTGATTAAATCGCTGCGCGAACAAGGTGACGTTGTTATTGTTGACCTGAATATCGAGGGTAGTGAGACTGCTGACTCCAGTTCGACCCATAGGCTCGAGCGCATTGACGGGACTTGGCAGGTTGTCAGTTTGTAGCCCGGTGTGGCAATAAAAATAAGAATGGGGAAATTTTGGTGAAAAACGTTGTCGTGATCGGCACTCAGTGGGGTGATGAGGGCAAGGGAAAAATTGTTGACTTGCTTACAGAGAAAATGTCTGGCGTAGTGCGCTTTCAAGGGGGGCACAATGCTGGGCACACGTTAGTCATCGGTGGTAAGAAGACAGTCTTACATTTAATTCCGTCTGGAATTTTGAGAGAGAAGGTTAAATGTTTTATCGGAAATGGGGTTGTTGTATCACCTGATGCGTTGCTGCAGGAGATTGATATGCTCAAACAGGCGGGTATTCCGGTGATGTCTCGGCTAGTTTTGAGCGATTCCTGCCCAGTCATATTGCCTTCGCATGTCCGTTTAGATCAATGCCGTGAAATTAGTCGTGGCTCTGGGAAGATCGGTACGACCGGTCGTGGAATTGGTCCAGCTTATGAGGATAAAGTCGCGAGACGGGGAATTCGAATAAAAGACCTGTACGACGAATCTAATCTCAAAGACAAGCTTGGTGAGTTACTTTACTACCATAATTTTATGCTCAGTAAGCTCTACGGCTCAGAGTCGATAGATTTTCAGCAGACTTACGATACATTGGTGGCGAATGGTGCCTTGCTCGAAGAGATTGTTGGTGATGTATCTAGTTTGTTAAACACAGGTTTGTCCAAGGGCGAGCGATTTCTTTTTGAAGGAGCCCAAGGAGCTTTGTTGGATATTGATCACGGGACATATCCATTTGTCACTTCGAGTAATTGTGTATCTGGCGCGGCAGCTTCTGGTTCTGGAGTTGGGCCTGGCGCCTTGGATTACGTGCTGGGAATTACTAAGGCTTATACGACTCGGGTGGGATCAGGCCCCTTTCCTACAGAACTTAATGATGAAATCGGGGCGCGTATCGCTGAGCGAGGTGCTGAGTTTGGAGCCACGACAGGCCGACCTAGGCGGTGCGGTTGGTTTGATGTGGTGGCGCTTCGAAGGTCCTCTCAAATTAATGGGCTCAGCGGTGTTTGTGTCACGAAACTCGACGTGCTTGATGGGCTAGATTCGATCAAAGTTTGCACTGGTTATCGGCTTCATGGAGAGGTGATTGATTTGCCTCCTAGCGGCGCAGATGCGCTCTCGGAGTGTGAGCCAATTTATGAAGATTTACCTGGCTGGTCTGACTCAACCTTTGGCCTAACTCGCTGGGCGGATCTGCCGGAAAATGCTAAAAGCTACCTTGTTTACCTGGAAAAACAAATTGGCGTGCCGATTGATATTGTGTCGACCGGTCCAGATCGTTCTGAGACGATCATCAGGAATGATGACTTCGTATGATGAATTTTTGGTGCCCGACATACTCCTGTTTTAATCACTGGTGCCCGGAAGAGGACTCGAACCTCCACAGTGTTGCCACTACCAAGACCTGAACCTGGCGCGTCTACCAATTCCGCCATCCGGGCTGAAGCGCGACTCTATCTATACCTAAATGGCCTGTCAATCGTTGATCATATTTTAGGTTAGTGATGGCTAAGTTTGATAAAAGGAAGTCGAGTCGAATGGGGCGTAAAGGGGGCTCGAAGAAAGGGCGAGATGCTGCTCTCGACTCTTTAAAAGTCTTGATCCTGAGAAACATTGCTGATCACGATGGGTTGCTGACGATCCAAACTCTGGGGGCGCGCCAATCTTTGAAAGATCATCCGAAGCAGTCGATTGAACGGTCAGTCAAAGAGCTTTTGAAGAGAAAGTTTTTGAAATTGACGGCTGATCATTTTCTTTGCCTTGGGGATTCTCTAAGGATGTATCGGGGAGAGATAATCCTCAATAGTTCTGGCTTTGGATTTTTTAAGCACGGAGATGGCGACGATTGGTATATTCCGTCGGAGTATGTGGCGGGTTATCTTTCTGGAGATCAGGTTGACGCGATACATATTGCGCAGCCCGATATGGAACGCTCCGACGTGGCCGTTCCCATACAGCTCGTGGTGCCAGTTAGTCGCAAAGTTGTTGCCGTCATCGAAAGTTACCGTGATAAAACTTTTCCAAGATCGCTCGCTGGGGCGATTCCAGGCAGATTTGAATGGTCCCAAAAAGTACCGATTCAGCTCGAGCACATGGACGTTTGTGTTGTCGAGCTTCTGGCCTACGATAATGCTGACCGATCTTGGAACGTTAGATTTGTTAAGAGGCTTGGCTCTATCACGGACCCAGGAATAGAAAACAGTATATCGATCGTCAAGCACAACATTTCCGACGAGTTCTCTCCGGAAGTTTCGCAGGAAGTCGATCGTATTCCTGATCAAGTTCTCTCTTCTGAACTCGCCAATCGCGTTGATCTGCGAGACGAGCCTTTCGTAACGATTGATGGCCCTTCTGCAAGAGATTTCGACGACGCGGTGTTTGTTTTCAAAGAGGGTGATGATTTCGTACTCCAGGTGGCGATAGCAGATGTGAGCCACTACGTTTCCGATGGTAGCGCGATCGATCAAGCTGCACGAGAGCGGGGGACCAGCACGTACTTTCCTGCCAAAGCTGTTCCAATGCTCCCGGATCCACTCTCGTCGGGAATATGTTCGTTACTGCCCCATAGCGACAGACTTGTTGTTGTCGCTCGAATACACTTTGATGGTGAGGGTCATGTCATCGATTCGAAATTCTCGCTGGGGGTCATTAATTCACATAGGCGATTGACCTATGAGGAGGTGGATGGATATTTGCTCTCCCCTCAGAACGAATTGCCGAAATTAGCTCCCCGAGTTCACGACAACTTGAAAGTGCTCAAGGAGTTCACTGAGGTAATGTTAAAGCAGCGGCAGGCACGAGGAGCCTTGGATTTAGAAACCGTTGAGCCAATATACGAATTTGACTCGCAAGGAGCGGTTGTCGGTGTGTCCGATTCGTCGCGCTACTTCGCACACAAGATGATTGAGGAGTCGATGTTGGTCGCGAATGTCTGTGCAGCAAATTTCCTCGAAAAACAAGGAGTTCAATTCCTCAGAAGAGTTCACCCGCCTCCAGATTTGAAGAAAGTAACCCAACTTTCAGACCGGCTCTCTATTTTTGGTATTAAAGCGCTTCCGGATGATGTTGCAAGTGCGCGTGATTATTCTGAGGTGCTCACGGAGGCCTTTGACCATCCTTCAAGAAAATCAATTAGCTCATTGATTTTGAGGTCTATGAGTCAGGCGTTTTACTCAGAAAAAAAGGGAGGTCACTTTGGGTTAAATTACGATTGTTACACGCATTTCACCTCGCCCATCAGGCGATATCCTGATTTGGATGTCCATAGAAAGATTAAAAGCGTTATTTCGAAAACGAAGTTAATCGATCAAAATTTGGATGAGCTGGCGGTCTTGTGTTCGCATCAAGAGCGTAATTCAGATAAAGCGTCGCGATTTGTCCAAGGGTGGTTGAGTGCCTTGGTTGCGCAAGCACATATACGTGAAGAATTTGATGGTACTGTCACCAGTGTCGTGTCATTCGGGTGTTTTGTAAATGTAGACGCGATTAACGTAGAGGGGTTGGTGCATGTAACGGACTTGGGTGGAGACTACTTTTATTATGACTCAGTAATGGGGATTTTAGTCGGTGAGCGGTCGGGATTACAGCTATATCCCGGCGTCCGATTGCGTGTTCAAATTACTAAGGCTGATATCGAAAGTGGCCAAATTAATTTGAGATTATCCAAGCAAGGAAAGCGAGTCGGTGGGCGCTGGACATAAAAAATATATCTATGGGTTTCATGCTGTTGAGTCTCGGATTCGAGTGGCGTCTTCGAGCGTGATGGAGATTTACCTTGATGAAAATCGAAGTGATGCTCGGTGTTTAAGGTTGATTGAGTTAAGTCAGCAATACAAAATTAAAGTGAGCTATGTTGATCAGTTGGTTCTTCGAGACATTGTTCCCGAGGCATCGCACCAGGGGGTTGTTGCATTAACCGACACCAATTTAACGTTGATGAATCAAGGTCAGTTGATGCAACGTTGCGGAGACTTTGAGTTAATCTTGGCACTCGATGGTGTGACGGATCCGAGAAATCTCGGTGCGATCCTCCGTACGGCTTGTGGTCTGGGGGTTGATGCGGTCATTGCGCCGAAAGATAAGTCGTGTGGTCTCACCGATGTTGTTGAAAAAACAGCGAGTGGCGCGGCATCGATTATTCCCTATGTTCAAGTCACGAACCTGTCGCGGTCACTCAGAGAGCTTAAGGGTGAGGGGTTTTGGATCGTGGGTACTGATGGTAATGCTGATCAAACCATCAGTGATCTGGACCTTCGAGGGAAGTCTATATTGGTCTTTGGAAGCGAGGGGGCGGGCATGAGGCGCTTGACCCGCGAAACCTGTGATTTCTTGGCTCGCGTACCGATGGCAGGGACATCCATGATCGACAGTTTCAATGTGTCAGTTGCCGTGGGTATCTGTCTCTACGAGGCAAACAGACAAAGGAAATGTGTCTAACGGCGAGTGACGCAACTAAATTCCGCCTCTAAGACTGGTTTAGGCTATAATTTCGCGCTCGGTGTCTTACGGCAGTAGCGTAGTCATCAAAAATTCACACATCCGCGCGATTCGTTGGGGTGCCATCTTAAGTGGTTCCTGCGGATGGAGGTTAAACCCGAACAGGAGATTAGTATGTCTGTCACAATGAGAGAAATGCTCGAGGCAGGTGTCCATTTTGGACATCAAACGAAGTTCTGGAATCCGAAAATGGCACCTTTTATTTTCGGGCACCGAAACAAAATTCACATCGTCAATTTGGAAAAAACGATCACAATGTATCGTGATGCGATTTCCTACGCGCGACAACTGTCAGCCAACAAAGGAAAGATTTTGTTTGTTGGGACGAAGCGGCAAGCTCGTGACATCATAAAAGAGGAAGCGTTACGCGCTGGCGCCCCATTCGTTAATCATCGATGGCTCGGGGGTATGCTGACTAACTTTAAAACCGTCAAGGAGTCGACCAAGCGACTTCGCGAAATGGAGACTCTCGTTACCGATGGCTCCATTGAAAAGATGTCAAAGAAAGAAAGCTTGTTTTACCAAAGAGAGATCGCAAAGCTCGATCAAAGTTTGGGTGGGATCAAGGATATGGCTGCCTTGCCTGATGCCTTATTTATCGTCGATGTCGGTTACCAGAAAATTGCGGTTGAGGAGGCGAATAAACTGGGGATTCCCGTCATTGGCGTTGTTGATACGAATCACTCGCCAGAGGGCATCGATTATGTGATTCCCGGCAATGACGATGCGAGTAAGGCGATTCGTTTATACGCGAGGGGGATTGCAGATGCAATCCTCGCTGGTCGCGAGCAGTCAGTTAATGAGATCGTCAAGTCTGAAGAGGAGTTTGTCGAAGTTGACGGTGAGGATGATCCTAGCGAGAGCTAGACACCAAGACAAACCAGTTTGGGGGCTATGGCCCCCAAATTTATGTTGGCGCTAGGAAAAATTCACAAGTTTCGCGCAATCTAAAATGATCCGTGTGAAGCGTTTAGGAAAATTGTTAAGGAGTTATCAGTATGTCGCAAATTAGTGCTAGTTTAGTTAAAGAGCTCAGAGAGCGAACTGGGCTGGGAATGATGGAGTGTAAGAAGGCACTCACGGAGACGGACGGAGACTTGACGAAAGCGGAGGACCTTCTTCGCATTAAGAGTGGTTCTAAAGCAAGCAAAGTCGCGGGTAGGATTGCGGCCGAGGGGGCAATCGCTGTTCATATCAGCGATGACGGTAAGGCTGGTGCGATCGTAGAGGTGAATTGTGAGACTGACTTTGTTGGAAAAGATGCTAATTTTTTAAAATTTGCCAGTGACATTGCGACCGTCGTGATGGCTCAGTCAGTTACCGAGCCTTCGCAACTGGCGGATCAAAAGTTGCCATCTGGAGACACGGTGGAGGAGGCTCGGCAGGCGTTGATCATGAAGCTGGGTGAAAATATGTCTGTTCGTAGGGCTCAGAAAGTTACTGCGGAGGGTTCTCTATCATCCTACCTTCACGGTGGGCGGATTGGTGTCTTGGTGGATGTGGTAGACGGCACGGCTGAGCTTGGTAAAGATCTCGCGATGCACATTGCTGCGGCGAAGCCGGTTGCTGTGTCAGCGGACGATGTTGACTCGACGCTCATTGAGCGGGAGAGAGAGATTGCAAAGGCGCGTGCACTAGAGTCTGGCAAGCCAGAAAATATCATTGATAAGATTGTTGACGGAAGCGTAAAAAAATATCTTTCCGAGGTGACTCTGTACGGTCAGGTCTTTGTTAAAGATGACAAGAAAACCGTCGAGAAATTGCTCGCAGAAACGAACAGCAGCGTAAAGTCATTCCATACGTTTGTCGTTGGTGAGGGTATAGAGAAACGTGTTGATGATTTCGCAGCAGAGGTTGCCGCACAAGCTGGAAAGAAATAACAAGTTAACTAAATGTCTTCTACAACCCCAAAATACAAGCGGATTTTAGTTAAGCTGTCTGGCGAGGCCCTGATGGGTGAGGATTCTTATGGAGTCAATAGGGCCACAATCGATCGTATTGTGTCTGAGCTTTCTGAGGTGAGTCAGCTCGGGGTGGAAATGGCCATTGTTATAGGTGGCGGTAATATTTTTCGAGGTGTGGCGCCCGGGGCTGCTGGTATGGATAGAGCGACCGCGGATTACATGGGAATGCTCGCGACCGTAATGAATGCTCTCGCGTTACAAGATGCATTTAAAGGCAATGGTGTTAAAAGCCGTGTAGTTTCGGCGCTAAATATTGAACAGGTTGCTGAGCCTTATGTAAGAGGAAAGTCCATCCGTTATCTAGAGCAAAAACAGGTAGTAATTTTTGCGGCAGGTACTGGCAATCCATTCTTTACCACTGATACAGCGGCAGCTCTTCGCGGCATGGAAATGAATGTTGAAATTGTCTTCAAGGCGACTAAAGTGGATGGCATATACTCTGACGACCCGCAAAAAAATCCGCTTGCGAAAAAATACGATCGCGTACATTTCGATGAGGCCATTGAGAAAAAACTCAAAGTAATGGACGCGACTGCGCTGACCTTGTGTCGAGATCAGAAAATGCCTCTTTGCGTTTTTAGTATTTTGAAGTCAGGAGCGCTCAAGAATGCGGTATCTGGAGGTCAGGAAGGCACTTTAGTACATAACTGATTGTAGGCGATCCAAGGAGTTTTTATGTCCGATATTACGAGCGTTATAGATGGTGCAGATGGAAAAATGAGTCGGTCCCTCGAGGTATTGAAAGAGGACTTGCAAAAAGTCAGGACCGGGCGCGCCCATCCATCTTTGTTGGATCACGTTGAGGTTGAGTATTACGGCGCAATGACTCCTCTCACACAGGTCGCAAATGTTACTGCTCTTGATTCAAGAACTCTTGGGGTATCTCCCTGGGAGAAGAGTCTCGCCTCCGCAGTGGAGAAAGCGATCCGTGATTCAGATTTGGGCCTCAATCCAGCATCAGTTGGAGAGCAAATTCGAGTCCCAATGCCAGTCCTAACTGAGGATCGTCGTAAAGAATTAATCAAGGTGGTGCGAAAAGAGGCTGAGGCGGCGAGAGTCGCGATCAGGAATGTCAGACGAGACAGTAATGCCGATCTTAAAGCCTTAGTCAAAGACAAAACCATTTCTGAGGACGATGAGCGTCGAGGACAGGAGTCCGTTCAGAAAGTCACAGACAAATACATATCAGAGGTCGACGCTGTATTGCTTGCAAAAGAGTCTGACTTACTGTCAGTGTGAACTACTGAGCTAAGCGACGGCACCTCGTGTGATGAAGACTTCAAACATTCCCCGGCACGTAGCAATTATCATGGACGGGAACGGCCGTTGGGCTCGGCAGCGGCTGATGCCGAGGGTATTGGGCCACAAGCACGGGGTTCAGTCCGTGCGGTCTGCTATTGAATACTGCCACGGTAAAGGCATTGACTATCTGACCTTGTTTGCGTTCTCGAGTGAAAATTGGCAACGGCCTAGAGATGAAGTTAAGTTTCTAATGGATTTATTTTTTTCTTCGCTTGAGAACGAAATAGGGGACTTAGATAAAAACAACGTTCGTTTCAAGGTGGTCGGAGATCGTAATGGTTTTTCGGATAAGTTGCATCGTCTGATCGATCAATCAGAGCTTAAAACGCGTGAGAATACGGGGCTCGTTTTAACCATAGCGGCGAACTATGGAGGGCGTTGGGATATTTTGAATGCTGTGAATGATGCGATCAGGCACGGAATCAAAAAAGTAGATGAAGAAAATTTGAGAAACTTCATGCAGTTGAACGACACCCCGGAGCCCGATCTTTGTATCCGAACGGGCGGTGAACACAGGCTCAGTAACTTTTTGATTTGGGATATGGCGTACACAGAATTCTACTTTACCGACGTGCTGTGGCCAGATTTTGACCACACACAATTTGATCTAGCGCTCACTGACTTCTCTCAAAGAGATAGACGGTTCGGCCAGATTGATTCGGAATATGACGCTGAGCCAGGAGCGGCGTAGGTTATGTCAAGTTACGGTCAGCTAATCAACCGGGCGATAACGGCCTCGGTGTTGGCTTTACTTGCGCTATTGGGATTGTATTTTCTGCCCAACGTTCTCTGGGCGGCTTTATTGTTGATTCCACTAGCTGTAGTGTCACTCGAGGTGGGGCGTCTCTTCTCGTGGACATCCAGAGGTAGGATTGTTTTAGTAATACTCTCTATATTTTTCTGTGGAATTTCGTATGTGGCGCCGTGGGTGACGTCATACGGGTTTGCTCAGATCGTTGTCATATTATCGATAGCGTCGCTTCTTTTCTGGCTATTCTTTGTTCCATTCTTCCTAAGAATTCGAGTTGCGGTAACTAGTCGTTACCTGCAAGCTGCGATTTATGCGGTCATTTTCCTACCCACTTGGGCGTCACTTGTGGCCTTGCAAAACCGACCCGATTTAGCAGCCCTAGCTATTTTTGCTGTGTGTTTGGTTGATACATCAGGCTTTGTATTTGGTCAGTGGATGGGGCGTCATCAACTGGCAAAGAGTATTAGCCCGGGAAAAACCATTGAGGGCGTTATTGGTGGTGTGATCACCGTATTCGCTTTTGGAGTCCTCTTGTTATGGGTCGGTGGTGTTGGAGGTCTCGGGGCTATACCTATTTTGACGATCTTTGTCACGGCAGTTGGTTTTACTATTTTGTGTGTTTTAGGGGATTTGGTCGAGTCGCATTTGAAGCGTTTAGCTGGAATCAAAAACAGTGGAACCATACTGCCTGGTCACGGAGGGCTTTATGATCGTATTGACGGAATGACTGCTATCTTGCCTACGGTCTTTCTTGTAACTCATTGGATGCTGTGAGCGAGAGCACTGTAAAAAAGGAGCGCATATCGGTTCTGGGGTCTACGGGTAGTATAGGTGTCAGCACTCTATCTGTGATTCGGCAACATGAGCAGCGTTTCGAAATCTATGGATTGTCGGCGCATACTAATGCTGAACTTCTTCTTGAGCAGTGCAAACAATACCGACCCAGAGTGGTGGTGGTCACTGACACGAAAACATTTGAGGAAATTTCCGAGGCGAGCCTTCTAAACGATTTGAACATCGAGTTGCTGTACGGTCAAGATGGGTTGAGGGAGTTAGTTAGTTCTGAAGAGACCGATACGATTGTTGCTGGAATTACGGGGGCGGCTGGATTGGAGTCCACCTACTACGCAATTATCGAGGGTAAAAAAATACTCGTTGCAAACAAGGAGCCTCTGGTGATGGCGGGGGGCTTACTTACGAAAGCATCGTCTGAGTCTGGCGCCTTGATCTTGCCAATTGATAGTGAGCACAATGCGATTCTCCAATGCTTGGGAACGTCGTTCTTTGAACTTGGAAAGCATCCGACGGTTGAAAAAATATTTTTGACTGCCTCAGGTGGGCCATTTCTGGAGAGGCCAATAGATACTTTTCACACCATTACGCCGGAAGAAGCGTTGCGCCACCCAACGTGGACAATGGGACGAAAAATTTCAATTGACTCGGCAACGATGATGAATAAAGGTCTGGAGGTCATTGAGGCAAAGTTTTTGTTTTCGATGTCACCCGAGCAGATTGAGGTTATCGTTCATCCAAAGAGTCTCGTGCATTCATTGGTTCAATTCATAGACGGCAGCACGATTGCGCAATTGGCAAACCCAGATATGTCGGTTCCAATATCGTTCGCGTTAGCTTATCCAGAGAGAATTAAAATTAATGTTCCACAACTGGATCCATCGGCGATGGGAAGCTTGGAATTCTACAAGCCTGATTTTGGTAAGTTTCCGTGTCTGTCATACGCGTATGACGCGCTAGAATGTGGTGGGGATGCGATGATCAGGTTGAACGCGTCTAATGAAATCGGCGTTCAAGCGTTTTTAGATGGAGTGATTGGGTTTACGGATATCGCGAAAGTCGTTGCCTGTTCACTCGAACAGTCGTCAACTGTATCGCCCTCATCAGTTGAGGAGATTTTGTGTCAGGATGCTGCTGCGCGCGCATATGCTAGAGAGTACATCGCTAGAACAAGCTAATCCGAAGCCACAAGCTTTTTTGGATTTTTAAGTGACGATTTTTTTCTTCATTATTGGCATTACAGTTGTCGTGGGTTTTCACGAGTTGGGTCATTTTGCTGCAGCGCGAGCATTTGGCATCAGGGTTCTGGTATTTTCAATTGGCTTTGGTCGTCCTATTTATCGCTACACGAGTGCCAACGGAACAGAGTGGCGGATATCCCTAATTCCTCTGGGCGGATACGTCAAAATGCTTGATGTTCACGATGACGTTGAAGTTGAGGATAGTCGCCAAGGCACGGATCAACCGTATGATAGTCAGCCCGCCTGGCGGAAAATAGTAGTATCAATTGCAGGTCCAGTCGCCAACCTGATATTGTCAGTTGTCTTTTTTTTGTTTGTTTTTTTATTCGTCAAAAACATGATGCCTCCCCAGCAAGGGGTTGTCGTTCCTGATTCTCCTGTTCAGCTTGCAAGTCTTATGGAAGGGGATCTAATCACTGAGATAAATGGGAGACGTATTGACAATTGGTCGGATATTTACTGGGAGTTGATTCGTCACTCTGATGCAGAGATTGATGTTTTAATTAACAGAGGTGGGGAGGCGTTATCGCTTCGTGTTGTCACCGAGGACAATAAAAAATCCGGCCTTGTTGCGGGTTTTCAGCCTCCTTTGATTAAGCCAGTCATCGGTTATGTAGATCCAGAGGGTAGCGGGTTCGCATCAGGTCTCAGGCGAGGTGATTTGATCGAGAGGATCGGCGCTACGTACATCAAGAGTTGGACTGATTTAGTCGTGTTTGTCAGTAAAAATCCTGGCTCGACGATTCCAGTCACCGTATTGCGTGAAGGTCAACAAGTCAAGCTTCAACTTGTCATTGGTTTCAAACCAGAGAGTTCGGATGTTGGTTATTTAGGAGTCAGGGCTGACAATAATGCGACAATGATCTCGTCGTCTCATGAGTCGCGATCAATAACACTTGCCGAGGCTTTCTTTAAAGCCGTTGTGAGAACATGGGATCTCAGTCTTTACACGCTAAGTTCCCTCGCATCAATGATTCAGGGGCACAGCGGACTCGAAAACTTGTCTGGTCCCGTCGGGATCGCAAAACATGCAGGTATTTCCGCCGAGAGAGGGTTAATGTCTTATGTTTTATTTTTGTCGCTACTCAGCGTGAGTCTTGCGGTAATCAACATGCTCCCGTTGCCTTTATTGGATGGCGGGCACGTGTTGCTCCATTTATATGAGTTAATTATGGGTAAAAAAGTGCCAGAAAAGGTTATAGTTACGTTTTCTAGGCTTGGGATAATCGCGATTCTTGCCCTGACTGTGTTCTTATTGGCTAATGATATTTCGAAATTGCAGTAGAGATAGTAGGAATTGAAATGAAAATTGTGTCCAGGTTCTGTCTGTTTCTAGCAATGGCTACGATGACGACCATAGCTACGGCTGTCGATCCTTTCGTCGTGAAAGATATACGACTGGAGGGCTTACAGCGAACTGATCCAGGAGCGGTATTTAGTAACATCACCGTCAGGGTTGGTGATCAGTTTAGTGATAGCCAGGCTACTGACTTGGTTCGAGAGCTATTTAAAACCGGTTTTTTTAAGGATGTGCGTGTTGGTGTTGATGGGGACACTTTAGTCATCACGGTGCAAGAGAGGCCCGCGGTTTTCAAGGTTAGTGTTATTGGTTCTAAAGTGATCACGGAAGAACAAGCTCTCGATGCGCTGTCGAATATGGGGCTACAGCAAAGTACAATTTTGGACGACTCGATTCTTGAACTCGCGGAGAGGGAGTTAAAAAATCTGTATATATCCCAGGGGAAGTATGGGGTTGAAATAGTGTCAACGATCACTCCACTCGAGCGTAACAGGGTAGCTATCAGTTTTGATGTGTTTGAAGGTAGGAAGGCTCGAATCAAATCAATTTCATTTGTTGGGAATCAGGCGTTCTCTGAGAGGGAGCTCCTCTCAGAGATGTCGCTTTACTCTGGTGGCGTCTTTGGACTGTTTCCTAGTTCAGAAGAGTATTCGAGACAGAAACTCGAAGCGGATCTTGAAGAAATCCGGTCCATGTATCTAGACGAGGGATACGTGGACTTCAATATCACGTCGACCCAAGTCCAGCTCTCAAAAGATAAAGAGGAGGTGTTTCTCAATATTAAGGTTTCTGAGGGAGAGAGGTTTCGCTTTGGAGCGATTGATATAGCTGGTGATCGTGTTGTTGATCATGGCGAGTTGATACAGTTCGTGGATATTAGTGCTGGAGATTTGTTCTCAAGGAAGCGGTTGACGGATCTCATTGAGAAAATAGAGGGACGGTTGGGGCAGGATGGGTATGCCTACGCCTCAGTTAATGCGGTTCCCCAGAGAAACGCCGAAGATCGCGCTGTGAGTTTTTCCCTCTATATCAACGCTGGTCGTAGGATTTATGTCAATCGCATCGACATTGTTGGTAATGTTGGGACACGCGACGAAGTGATACGACGTGAATTAAGACAGCTGGAGGGTACGTGGTATTCCGTCAGTGATATTAATCGATCAAAACAGCGATTAGATCTCCTTGGTTTTTTCTCGGAGGTTAGTATTGATACAAGGCCGGTTGAGGGACGCGATGATCAGGTGGATTTAGAGGTTAGCGTTGTGGAGAGACAGACGGGTAAGTCTATCTCTCGGTCTGGGGTACTCAAGCACTGACGGTGTACTTCTACAGGTTGGTCTTGATCAAAAAAACTTTATGGGAACCGGGAATGCACTCGGGGTTAGTGTGTCCTCGGGAAAAGTGAATGAAACCTACGCCGTTAGCTACACAAATCCATATGTTACTGACGAAGGAGTATCGAGAACAGTGACGGTATCTAAAAAAGACACTGATGTGACCAGTCTTGTTGTCTCCAGTTTTCAGTCGAGCACTTACTCAGCAAATGTAAGTTTCGGTGTGCCTTTGACTGAATACGATCGTATATTTTATGGCTCCGGAATTGAAGAAACGGATTTGACCATATTCGCGAATTCTCCTGTTCAATATCGTGACTTTGTTGCCAAGAATGGAAATAAAAATACTGTTATCCCTCTAACTGTTGGTTGGGCGAGAGATGAAAGAGACAGCTCGTTCTACCCGACGGAGGGTCTTATTCAGCGCTTCAATGCGGAGCTATCGACCCCTGCGGGAGACCTAAACTACTACACTGCAACATACAAGACTGAGTGGTACAAACCGTTAAGCAAGAACACTACCCTCCATTTAGAGGGGAGCGTTGCTTATTCAGATGATTATGACAACAAGGAGTTGCCGTTTTATAAACACTTCTATGCAGGAGGTGGGTCTAGCGTTAGGGGTTATCAGTCAAGTTCTATTGGGCCGAAAAATGAATTCGGAGAATCGATTGGTGGCAAGAGAAGAGTGCTTGCCACGGGAGAGTGGTTATTTCCGTTTCCCGGTCTGGAGAAGGATCGCTCAATGCGTTTAGCGGCTTTTGTGGATGCGGGAGGTGTCGAAAACAACTTTGATGATGTGTTTTCCGAAATGCGTTACTCCACTGGTGTAGGGTTTCTCTGGTTCTCTCCACTTGGACCGATGCGATTTAGTTTTGCGAAAACTTTGAATGATGAAGTTACCGACCGTACTGAAAAATTTCAATTCACGCTTGGTACAACGTTTTGATCAATATCGACCGGAGAGGCTACGTGCTTAGACTATCTCAATTATTTTTATCTTTAATTTTGTGTGTATTTGTTACTGTTGGGCACTCCGAGGATCTTAAAATTGGCTTTGTTAATACAGAGCGGGTCTTCAAGGAGTCAGCTCCTGCGGTTCGCTCGCAAAAAAAACTCCAGCAAGAATTTTCAGTCAGAGAGGAAGAGATCAAGGCTGTTGACTCCGAGGCAAAAGGAATTCGGCAAAGACTAGAAAAAGACGGCTTGATTCTTGAGGAGACTCAGCGTCGGAATCTAGAGGGGGAGCTGGGTCGCCTATCCCGAGAGATGCAACGGCTTCAACGAGAGTTTCAAGAAGAGCTTAATCTTGCGAAGAATACAGAGATGAAGGTGATATTGAAAATCGCGAACGAGGCGATTCAGAAAATTGCAGTTAGCGAGAACTTCGATCTTATCTTGCAGGAGGCAGTTTATCGTAGCGATAGACTGGATATTACTGACAAGGTGATTGAGGCTCTGAAAGATAAATAGAAACGATTCGGGACTGAGGGCATTGTGCCTACATTGACGGCGGGGGAAATTGCGGAGCTCATTGGTGGTCGTCTGGTGGGTAGCCCTGAAATAGAGATTTCCCGATTGAGTTCTCTCAAAAGTGCTAGACAGGGCGATCTTTCGTTTCTTGCTGATAAACGCCATGTTAAGTTCGCTCAAGAGACACTTGCATCTGCTGTATTTGTGTCGGAGGAGGGTGTTGACTGGCTCCCTGGATCGATCACCAAAATCATTTGTCAAAATCCATATTTGGCGTTTGCCAAGGCGATCGACTCACTCATGCCGAGTGAGGAGCACGAGCTATCTGGAGTTGCAGAGTCCGCTGTCGTTGCAAGTACAGCTGTTTTGGGTACGGACGTTTTTATTGCCGAGAGGTCTTTTATTGGTGATGGCGCTAAAATCGGAGATAGAGTAAAAATTTTTCCTGGAGCTTATGTCGGACCGAGTGTAGTGGTAGAGCACGATTCTATTGTTTATCCTCGAGCGGTGATTCACAAAAATGTCAGAGTTGGTCAACGTTGCATCATCCATTCTGGGTCGATTATCGGTGGTGATGGGTTTGGGTTTGTTAAAGACGAGAATCATTGTTGGATCAAGGTTAGACAAATCGGCAGTGTAGTGATTGGAGACGACGTTGAAATTGGATCGAATACGACTGTCGATCGAGGGGCTCTAGATGACACGGTTATTGGGAACGGTGTCAAGATAGATAACCAAGTTCAGATCGGGCATAACTGTTCGATAGGTGACGGAACAATCATCGCGGGTTGTGTCGGAATAGCTGGAAGCGTGACTTTAGGTAAGAGCTGTCGAATTGGTGGTGCTGCGATGTTCACTGGTCATTTGACAGTGACTGATTTTGTTGACATTTCCGCGGGGTCGCTTGTTTCAAAGGATATACTAAACGCAGGGCGTTATACTGGCGTACATCCTTTGAGTACGCATGAGGCTTGGTTGAAAAATTCCTCGCTGATAAGGCGTTTGGCGGACCTTTACGACCGAGTAAAACGTCTAGATAAAGCTGATTGACAGCAGGAGACTTTATATTTTTTACGGACAAACTAGATTCATGATGAACCACGGGCAGATTAAGACATGAACATAACCGATATCATGGGGACCTTGCCGCACCGCTATCCATTTTTATTGATTGATCGTGTGGAAGATTATGTCTCCAACGAAAGATTAGTAGCCCTAAAAAACGTCACGATTAATGAGCCGTTTTTTCACGGGACATTTCCCAGGCCACCCTGTTATGCCTGGCGTCTTAATTATTGAGGCAATGGCGCAAGCTGCCGCGCTTCTGGCATTTAGAAGTCTCGAGATGACGAAGCCAGAGGATCATGTTGTCTATTTCGTCGGGATTGATAACGCAAGATTCAAGCGGCCGGTGACTGCAGGAGATCAGTTAATCATCACGGCGGAAATCATACGTAACCTCAAAGGCATTTGGAAGTTTCAGGCAAGAGCAGAGGTTGCTGGTGTTGTGGCTTCCGAGGCAACGTTGATGTGCACTATGAAAAAGGCATGATCCACTCCACAGCAATCATTGATAAATCGGCGGAGATAGCTAGTGATGTCTCGATTGGCCCGTACACAGTAATTGGAGCGGGAGTAACGATTGATGCTGGCTCAACCATAGGAGCCCATGCGGTTATCAGTGGGAAGACTTTCATTGGGAAGAATAATGAAATTTTTCACCATGTGTCTCTGGGAGAGAAGCCGCAGGACAAGAAGTATAAAGATGAGCCGACTAAACTTGTTATCGGCGATAACAACACGATTCGAGAGTTTTGCACGATCAACACAGGTACCAGTCAAGATAAGGCGGTCACCACCAGTCGGTTCCAGAAACTGGATCATGGCCTATGTTCACGTAGCTCACGATTGCGTCGTGGGCGATGATACGATTTTAGCCAACTGTACCCAATTAGCCGGGCATGTTGAGGTGGGCGATTTTGCGATACTAGGCGGATTCAGTGGTATTCACCAGTTTTGTCGAATCGGGGCTCATGCTCTGACCGGTGTCGGATCGGTTGTGTTATCCGATGTGCCTCCTTACGTGACCTGCATGGGTAATGTTGCTAAGCCGCATGGAGTAAACCTTGAGGGGCTAAAGCGTCGAGGGTTTCAAAAGGACGCGATCAAGGCGATCAGGGACGCGTATAAGACTTTATATCGCAAGGGGCTAACTCTGAAAGATGCGCGTGACGCGATTGATGAAGCTTCGAAAGATTGTCAGGATCTAGAAATCATGGCTAGATTCTTACACACGACTTCTAACAGAAGTATCGTTCGCTAACTATGCCTCACTCTCCAGATCGTCTCCGGGTAGCGATCGTTGCTGGAGAGTCATCGGGTGACCTATTGGGCGCGGGGTTACTCAAGGAGCTCAAACAGTCTAATAAGCATTTGAGTGCTGTTGGCATTGGTGGGCCTTTGATGGAAGCAGAGGGGCTCCTATCCTGGTACCCCATAGAGCAACTCTCTGTCATGGGGTACGCGGAGGTTTTGGTGAAGCTGCCTCAACTTTTATGGTTAAGGTATAGACTGAGAAAGCAGATAGAGGCCTATAATCCAGACGTTTTTATAGGCATAGACGCGCCTGATTTCAATATTGGGCTAGAGAGGAAACTTCGAACGAAGTCAATACCAGTTATTCACTATGTCAGCCCATCTATTTGGGCTTGGCGTTATGAGCGAGTGAATAAAATACGTGAATCGGTGGATCAGATGCTCGTTTTGTTTCCCTTTGAAAAGTCGATATACGACCTCGAAAAAATCGCGGCTATTCATGTGGGACATCCGCTCGCGAAAATGAATACGAAGGATCTGGATAAAAGTGCTGCTCGCGACATTTTGGGTACCTCTCAGGAGGGTAGGCTTATCGCATTACTTCCCGGGAGTAGGCGATCAGAGATTAAGAGGCATGCTGGATTGATGTTAGCAGTAGCAAATCGACTTGCCTCCACTTTTAGCGATATTAGGTTTGTGATACCTGCCATAGACGAGAGCGCCAAAGAGGAAATAAACAATTTGGCTCGGAGAACTTATCCGCCATTGGTCCAAAGATTGACTTGCGTTCTGGGGAATGCATCCACGGTCTTTCGCGCCTCGGACTTGGCTTTGGTTGCATCGGGGACCGCGACGCTGGAGGGGGCAATGAGTGGCTGTCCCATGGTTGTAACTTATAGGGTATCTGCCATCACAGCATGGCTGATGCGCCGTAAAGCGCATGCGAAGTTCGTCGCGCTGCCGAATATCATTGCCAACAAACTAGTAATACCAGAGTTTATCCAAGAGGATGCCGATCCAGAGATAATTGCCAAGTCGATGATTGAGTTGCTCACAGATGTGAGAAAAATTGAATTCATGCGGTCAGAGTTTGAACTCATTAAATCCTCTTTGACGGTCGACTCTGACGCTCCGGCAGGAGATGCGATTATGCGATTTCTGAGTGAGCGTAAGGTTTGATTGGCTTGATTGCAGGAGTTGATGAGGCTGGTCGCGGTCCGTTAGCGGGAGAGGTCTGCGCTGCGGCTGTTGTCTTAGATGACGATAATTCAATCGTCGGCCTGGATGACTCGAAGAAAATTTCTGACAAAAAAAGAAGAGAGTTGTCCGAGACGATTAAGAGTCAAGCCGCTTATTGGTCCATTTCAGTGGCCACGGTCGAAGAGATCGTTGAATTGAATATTCTCCAAGCGACGCTGCTCGCGATGCGTCGAGCAGTCGAGCAGCTTTCAATTACACCTTCTCTTGTGCTTGTTGATGGGAACCAAGATCCAATGTTGGGTGTGCCAACTAGGACGATTATTCAAGGAGATCGAAAAGAGGCGTGCATATCCGCTGCTTCAATTCTCGCTAAAGTTGCGAGGGATGACATGATGCTGAGTTATGACAAGCAGTATCCTAAATGGGGCTTCGCCAAACACAAGGGATACGGAACAAAGCAACATCTGGATGCAATTCTGACATACGGGATTACGCCGATACATCGATTGACTTTTGAGCCAATAAAGACGTTGCTCTCGAGTAAATAATCGTCCGAGAGTCAGAAGACTTGTCGCTTCAGTTTTGCTTTTTGGAGGATTACTGTGGCTAATTCCTCAATGGATCGGGTTGTCGTGTCCATAAATCCGATGTTCTCTTGCTTCATCAAGGCCTCTGATAGTCTCACCTCCGTCTCGCAATTTCTCAGTGACGCGTACTCGCTATCCGGTCGCCTCTCGCTTCGAATTCGGCTTAAGCGATCAGGGCGTATCGTCAGCCCAAATATTTTGTGACGAAACTCTTCGAGATTTGAGGGCAGAGTCATTCGGTCAAAGTCCTCAGGAATCAGAGGAAAATTTGCCGCTTTAATGCCAAATTGCATCCCCAAATATAAACAGGTGGGTGTCTTTCCGCATCTTGAGACCCCGACAAGAATAACGTCTGCGGTTTTTAGTTCCTTTGTTGATTGCCCATCGTCAGAGGCGAGCGCAAAGTTAACCGCATCCATTCGGTTTAAATAATTCGAATTGATCGCGCTATGTGAGCGTCCTACTGAGTGATTTGATTTAACTCCCAACTCTGACTCCATTGGTGCGATAAATACTTGAAAACAATCCATGTATAGAGCGTTTGAACTTTGGACTATCGAGGAAATTTCAGAATCGACCAGAGTGCTGAATATTACCGGTCTCTCCCCGTCAGAGTCTCCAGCATGATTTATTTCTTCTACCGCCTGTTTTGCTTTTTGAATGCTGTCGACGAACGGGAGTGTGATTTCCTCGAAAATAACTTGTTCAAACTGGGTCAAAATACTGTGTCCGAGCATTTCGGCAGTGATGCCAGTCCTGTCTGATATGTAAAACGCGGATCGTTTTCTTTGGGTCATGGTTGAACGATGCTGTGCTGCAATATGTGGGTGGCTTGAGGTAAAATACGGCCCTTTAGTTTACCAACAAAAGCTCGGAATACATGAACAAGACAAAATCTCCGTACGTTATCCCGTTTCAATCACTCAGAATGACCGATGTCGAGGAAGTGGGCGGTAAAAATGCCTCTCTCGGTGAAATGATCAGCCAACTTACAAGCGTGGGCGTGTCTGTGCCAGGAGGTTTTGCGACAACGGCCACTGCGTTTCGGGAATTCTTAGATGTAAGTGGTTTGACTGAGAAAATCAATGCGGCGCTCGACTCGCTCGACATCGAGGATTTGACAGCTTTGGCGAAGACGGGTCAAGACATCCGTCAATGGATCATTGATGCCCCATTTTCTCAGAGTTTTCTTGATTCAATTGAGTCCGCGTACTCAGAGCTGATTCAAAGCGAGGGGGAAGATGCATCATTTGCGGTGAGATCGTCTGCTACTGCTGAAGATTTGCCCGATGCGTCGTTCGCTGGGCAACAAGAAAGTTACCTCAATATTTCGGGGCTTGAAAACGTCCTAGATGCGATCAAACACGTATTTGCTTCTCTGTATAACGACCGTGCGATTTCTTATCGGGTTCACAAGGGGTTCGATCACGAAAATGTCGCCCTGTCTGCGGGTGTGCAACGAATGGTGAGATCGGATACGGGCTCTAGCGGGGTTATGTTCACATTAGATACTGAGTCTGGTTTTGATAAGGTGGTGTTCATTACCTCAGCGTATGGATTGGGAGAAACGGTGGTCCAGGGACAGGTGAATCCCGACGAGTTTTATGTTTATAAACCTGCGGTTGAACGTGGGGCGCCAGCTATATTGCGCAGGAACCTAGGCAGCAAAGCTTTGCGAATGGAGTTTGCTGATACTCAGGCTGCGGGCAAATCAACCCGCACCGTTCCCGTCCCAGAGGAGAGCGCACGTCAGTTCTCCATCACTGATAGCGATGTCAACGAGTTGGCTGTGCAGGCAATAAAAATTGAAAAGCATTACGGTAGACCCATGGACATTGAGTGGGGCAAGGATGGAACGAATGGAAAGTTGTACATCCTACAAGCTCGGCCAGAGACGGTTAAGGCACAAGAGGACGCATCCACAACTCAGGAGCGTTTTAAACTGAAATCTCGCGGCGAGCTTCTCGTGGAAGGTCGCGCGATAGGAGCGAAGATCGGAACTGGGATTGTTCGGCTTGTAAAGGATGCGAGCGAGATGCATCGAGTTCTTGAGGGTGACGTATTGGTGACTGATATGACCGATCCGGATTGGGAGCCAGTGATGAAAAAAGCTTCTGCGATCGTCACGAATCGTGGAGGACGTACATGTCACGCTGCGATCATCGCGCGCGAGTTGGGAATCCCCGCAGTCGTCGGTACCGCGGATGCCACAGACGTTCTGAGCGAGGGTGATCACGTCACCGTTTCCTGTGCTGAAGGTGATACAGGTTTTGTGTATCAAGGCATCCTTGACGTTGAAGTCTTGAAAATACAGCTAGATAAGTTGCCAGAGATACCGGTTAAAGTCAGTATGAATGTCGGGAATCCAGAGCTGGCTTTTGACTTTCAAAGGCTTCCCAATGCCGGCATCGGACTCGCGAGGCTTGAATTTATTATCGCGCGAATGATCGGCGTACATCCGAAAGCTGCAATCGATTTTGCGACCCTGCCGCTGGATGTGAAGGAGGCGGTTAAAGTACAAACGTCTGGTTACGCAAGTCCGGTCGACTTCTACGTCGAAAAATTAAAAGAGGGTATTTCTACGTTAGGGGCAGCGTTCTTTCCCAAGCCCGTTATCGTTCGTTTGTCAGATTTTAAATCAAACGAGTATTCAAGCTTGATTGGCGGGAAATTATATGAGCCTGAGGAAGAAAACCCGATGCTTGGTTTTCGAGGAGCCTCTAGGTATATCTCCGAAAGCTTTAAGCAGTGTTTTGAATTTGAGTGCCGCGCGCTCAAAACAGTGCGCGACGAAATGGGGTTGACCAATGTCGAAATTATGGTGCCGTTCGTCAGAACGGTAGACGAGGCCAGACAGGTTATTGAGCTTCTAGCGTCATATGGCCTTAAGCGTGGAGAGAACGGACTAAGGATCATCATGATGTGTGAGATTCCTGCCAACGCGATCTTAGCGGAGGAGTTTCTAGAGTATTTTGATGGTTTCTCAATCGGCTCTAACGACATGACTCAACTCACGTTGGGACTCGATCGTGATTCTGGCATTGTTGCGGGCCAGTTTGACGAGAGGGATGCTGCGGTGAAGCGTATGCTGCACCTCGCGATCGATGCATGTCGTAAAAAAGGGAAATATGTCGGAATATGTGGTCAGGGTCCATCCGACCATCCCGATCTTGCGGAGTGGCTTGCAGAAGAGGGTATCGGTGCGATTTCTTTGAACCCAGACACGGTTGTGGACACTTGGATGTATCTAGGCAAGCATTTGCAGACGAAGAATGCAGCTTAGAAAATACGCTCGTTGCTAACTCATTGGCTGTTATGAACTCTGTACAGTAGAGTTGGGGAAGACTTTATTGTGCGAGTGATACAATCGATGTTTCTAAGAGAGACGGTCGAAACGCCCTTGAGATGACTAAGTATATTTTCGTAACCGGTGGTGTGGTTTCCTCCTTGGGCAAGGGGATCGCATCCGCGTCCCTAGCGGCAATACTTGAGAGCCGCGGGATAAAGCTCACGATGTTGAAGTTGGATCCTTATATCAACGTTGACCCTGGGACAATGAGCCCGTTTCAGCATGGAGAGGTTTTCGTCACGCATGACGGTGCGGAAACTGATCTGGATCTTGGGCACTACGAACGCTTCGTGAATATTCGAACTGGAAAACGAAATAATTTCACGACTGGTCAAATATACGAGACGGTCATTCGTAAAGAACGCAGGGGCGAGTATCTTGGGGGGACCGTTCAAGTCATTCCGCATATCACAGACGAGATCAAGGCACACATACAGCAAGGAGCGGGTGACGCAGACGTCGCTCTAGTGGAAATTGGTGGCACGGTCGGCGATATTGAGTCGTTACCATTTTTGGAGGCGGTGAGGCAACTGAGTATAGAGATGGGGCGCGATCACGCGTGCTTTATTCACCTCACCTTAGTCCCGTATATACCATCGGCTGGAGAAATCAAGACAAAACCAACACAACATTCAGTAAAGGAGCTTCGGGAAATCGGTATACAGCCCGACGTCATTCTATGCCGGTCTGAACGTGAGATTCCGGATAATGAGAGAAAGAAGATCGCTCTATTTACCAACGTGCCAGTTGAGGCCGTCATCTCGGCCGTGGATGTTGATAGTATCTACCGAATACCATCAGTGCTTCATGCGCAACAACTAGATGAAATCGTCGTTACAAAATTAAACCTCAATGCTAAGCCTGCTGATCTTTCAGAATGGCACAATCTCACCGAGCGACTCGCCGCTCCAAACCGATCGGTTAACATTGCGCTTGTGGGTAAATATGTTGACTTGACGGAGTCGTATAAGTCTTTATCTGAGGCCCTCGTTCACGCTGGTATTCACTGTGACGTGAAAATCAACATCTCTTACATTGATTCCGAAACGATTGAAACAAATGGTCTCGATGAATTGATGAGTATGGATGCGATACTCGTCCCCGGTGGTTTTGGCCACAGAGGTGTTGAAGGAAAAATTCAAGCGATCAAATTTGCTCGAGAAAAAGGGGTGCCATACCTTGGTATTTGCCTCGGAATGCAGTTGGCAGTTATCGAATTTGCGCGTCATGTACTGGGTTTGACTGGTGCGCACAGCACCGAGTTTGATGAGTCCTCTGAGCATCCGGTTGTTGGTCTTATTACCGAGTGGATGGACGCATCCGGAATCAAAGAACATCGAGATGGCGATGCAGACCTTGGAGGCACGATGCGTTTGGGTGCGCAAGACGCAAATTTAAAAAATGGTTCGAAGGTCGCGTCAATTTATGCTTCGGATGTCATTGCCGAACGCCACAGACATCGTTATGAGGTGAATAGTAAGTACATCGATGACTTAGAGAAAAAAGGTCTCACTGTTTCTGGTAGGTCAGCTGGAGAGGGGTTGTGTGAGGTTGTCGAAATTAATGATCATCCTTGGTTTGTCGCGTGCCAGTTTCATCCGGAGTTCACCTCAACGCCTCGGAAAGGGCATCCCTTATTTAATGGATTTGTTAATGCTGCGATTTTGCATGCCCAAAACGGATAATCTGAGTACTTTCTCGAATCAAGGCGCGACACGTTACGTTATACGTTTCGAGGAGAGTTGCTGATGCGCCTTTGCGGCTTTGACGTTGGTCCCTCTTCCCCCTTTTTCCTAATTGCGGGCCCGTGTGTCATTGAATCTGAGAAGCTAACACTTGATATTGCGAGTGAACTCAAAAGTATCGGGAGAGAACTGAATATCCCCGTTATATTTAAAGCGTCTTATGACAAGGCCAATCGCTCGTCTGGTGAGTCTTATCGTGGTATGGGTTTGACAGCAGGACTTGAAATATTGTCAAAAGTTAAAGATTTAACTGGGTTGCCCGTGTTAACCGATGTACATTCAATTGAGGAAATTAAGGCCGTCTCAAATGTCGTTGATGTGTTACAAACGCCAGCGTTTCTGTGTCGTCAAACAGACTTCATTCATGCCGTAGCAGCGGCAGGCTTGCCAGTCAACATAAAAAAAGGTCAATTCCTGTCGCCTCATGACATGACCCAAGTTGTTCTCAAGGCGAAGAGCTCCAGTAATAGTGACAACATCATGGTGTGCGAGCGGGGAGCGAGCTTTGGATACGGTAATCTCATCTCTGATATGAGATCACTCGCAATTATGAGAGACACGGGTTGTCCTGTTGTATTTGACGCGACGCACTCGGTGCAATTACCAGGCGCACAAGGGACTTCTAGTGGCGGACAACGTGAGTTCGTTCCGGTATTGGCAAGAGCAGCTTTGGCGGTTGGTGTTAGTGGATTATTCATGGAAACGCATCCCGATCCTGATAGAGCACTCTCGGATGGCCCAAACGCGTGGCCACTTGGAAAGATGAAAGAGCTGCTTGTCCAGTTGAAGGAAATTGATGCGATTGTCAAATCGCGTCCCTTTCTAGAGGCCGTACAAAGTTAAAGTCACAAGGAAAAAAATTACACAAATGATGAACACTATCGTTGATATTTTGGGGCGTGAAATCATTGATTCACGTGGCAATCCCACTGTCGAAGTTGACGTCCGACTTGATTCGGGTGTCGTCGGTCGAGCCGCCGTACCATCTGGCGCCTCCACTGGAGCGCGAGAGGCGGTTGAGCTTCGAGACGGTGACAAAGATCGCTATTTCGGTAAGGGCGTTCTGACCGCAGTCGAAAATATTAATACGGAAATTTGTGAGGCGCTCATCGGCTTGGACTCATCTGAGCAAGGTTCGATCGATCAGACCATGATTGATCTGGATGGGACGAAGACGAAATCACGCCTTGGAGCCAATGCAATTTTGGCGGTATCACTCGCGGTGGCAAAAGCTACCGCGAAAAATTTAAGTATGCCGTTGTATCGATACCTTGGGGGAGCTGGCCCCATGGACTTGCCGGTGCCCATGATGAATGTGGTGAATGGTGGTGCGCATGCGAATAATAGCCTAGACATACAAGAGTTTATGATTATCCCCGTGGGCTTTGACAGGTTTAGCGAGGCGTTACGTTGCGGGGCTGAGGTGTTTCAAACACTCAAAAAGCGAGTGGATCAGGCTGGAATGCCCACCACCGTGGGAGATGAGGGTGGTTTTGCTCCAAATTTTAAAAACAATGACGAGGCGATTGGGTTTATTTTGAACGCGGTTGATGATGCTGGCTACGATGTTGGTACTCAGGTGGTCCTTGGTCTAGATTGCGCGAGCTCGGAGTTCTATCAAAACGAGCGATACACTCTGAAGTCAGAGGGGCTCGAGCTCTCATCGATCGAGTTTTGCGATTACCTTGAATCGTTAGTTACAAAATACCCAATTATGTCAATTGAGGACGGTATGTCTGAGGATGATTGGGATGGTTGGAAAGTACTCACGGAGCGTTTGGGCTCTAAAGTTCAGCTCGTTGGCGATGATTTATTTGTGACCAACACGGAGATACTCGAGACTGGTATCCGACAATCTATCGCCAATTCGATTCTGGTCAAAATAAATCAGATTGGAACACTGACAGAGACGTTGTCTGCAATCGAAATGGCTAAAAAAGCAAAATACACGTCCGTTGTCTCCCATAGGTCGGGAGAGACCGAGGATTACTTCATTGCCGATCTCGCAGTGGGGTCAAATTCCGGTCAAATTAAAACGGGATCGCTGTCTCGTTCCGATCGCTTGTCTAAGTACAACCAGCTACTTCGTATTGAGCAGGAGCTTGGTGATAACGCAAGATATGCGGGTAGAGGCGCGTTTTACAACTTAGCTTAAATGAAAGTCTTCGGCACTGTTCTCGGGCTTTTGTTTCTTTTGATCCAGTACCCATTATGGTTTGGAAAGGGTGGATGGTTGGAAGTGAGAAATTATCGGGCGAAGCTAGAGGGACAGCTTGAGATCAACGAGTCTTTAAACAAGAGAAATGATCAAATTAAAGCTGAAGTGATTGATTTGAAGACTGGTTTGGACGAAATAGAGGGTAGCGCTCGGTCAGACCTTGGTATGATCAGGGACGGAGAGGTGTTTTTCAAAACAGTTGATCCGGCAGGTGAGGACTAAGCTTCAGTCGCTGTAATTATCGCCGCAAGATCGTCAGGCGTGTTGATATTGTAAAGCGGTAGATGTTTCCCAGTTGAGTTGAAGTGGACCTCGCAGGCGTTGATCTCGTTTTGCCACTGTGCAACCGTCAAATTCCCAGTTTTCAAGAAACCTCTGACGCCTGCGAGTGTTTCTTTGGTTGTTGAAAAGTTAAGCCGTTGTATGCCTATGTCGGTCTTAGCAATCGCTATATCAGCATTATTTTTCTTCCGGGATATCTCTAGCTCAGTAAAAAAGTTTTTGGGTATGTGTATCGTGTCACAAGTTGTGACAATGATCAGATCTGTAGTCACATGATCGATCAAAGATTCTATCCCTCCAAGAGGGCCGCTGTTTTTTAGATTGTCTTCGATAACGGGATAACCAAAAGAGCTCAATTCCACAATATTGCGATTTGCGCTGATGAGAATCTTGTCCACTTGTGGCCTCAGTGCATTAATCACATGTTCGATCAGCGGTTTATCGAATAGCTTAATTAAAGCCTTGTTGATACCACCGAATCTCTTGGCGAGCCCTCCGGCGAGAATGATGCCTGTGGTTTTGGGTTTCGTGTCCATCATTGTTGTTGGCTCGCTAATGCTGTTTTGGTTGGAGCCATAACAGGTCGTTTGTGTCAAATTCCTCTGTTTTTTACATTACGAAAACATATTTTAGACAAAGTCTGCAAAATCGCGTTTAATGTCGGAGGCAATAGTAGCAGTTAGAAGAAATTTTAATTAAAAAAATATATGTATCAATTGTATTGGGAGGGAGTGCATGTTTGGATTTCTAGATAGGCAAAGGACCGTCGCTGGTCCAGGGTTTAGCAGGTGGATGGTTCCACCAGCCGCGCTGTGTATTCACCTGTGTATTGGCCAGGTTTACGCACTCAGCGTATTTAATCGACCGTTAACCAGGCTAGAAGGAATCACAGAGTCCGCTCCCAATGACTGGTTACTGACAGAAATCGGCTGGATGTATACGCTGGCGATTGTTTTTCTAGGCCTGTCGGCCGCGACGTTTGGCCGTTGGGTTGAAGAAGGTGGTCCACGTCGAGCAATGTTCACAGCTGGTATATGCTGGTCCAGTGGTTTTCTGATCTCCGCGCTCGGTGCTCACATCCATAACATCTGGTTGATGTATCTAGGCTACGGTGTTCTCGGTGGCATTGGACTGGGTTTGGGATACATATCTCCTGTATCGACTCTGATCAAGTGGTTCCCTGATCGTCCTGGCATGGCCACTGGAATGGCGATTATGGGTTTTGGTGGTGGTGCTTTTCTGGCGTCACCATTATCGGTTTGGTTGATGGATACATTTAAGTCGGAGACTAACGTAGGTGTTGTAGGCGCTTTTATTGGTCTTGGTTGCATTTATTTCGTCTTCTCAATGGTTGGTGCTGCGATCGTTCGTGTTCCTGCGGAGGGTTGGAAGCCCGAGGGGTGGAGTCCACCCGTGCAGGCAAAGAAAATGACGACGACTGCCCACGTGCATGTCAACACTGCATGGAAGACGCCGCAGTTTTGGTGTATCTGGGTGGTGCTGTGTATGAACGTGACTGCCGGAATCGGTGTACTTGGTCAGGCATCTGTTATGAGTCAAGAGATGTTCGGATTGACGGTTGCTGCCGGAGCTGGATTCGTCGGTGTGTTGAGTCTGTCCAATATGCTCGGCCGTTTTTTCTGGGCCTCGCTCTCTGATGTCATTGGGCGGAAAAATACATATTTTTGTTTCTTTATTCTTGGGATTATCCTGTACTCGCTTGTCCCGTCGACTGGGGAGATTGGCAGCGTTGTGTTATTCGTTGTGTGCTCTGCGGTGATTTTGACGATGTATGGAGGAGGTTTCGCGACTGTCCCGGCGTACTTGAAGGACATGTTCGGAACGAAGTACGTGGGAGCGATTCACGGCAGACTCTTAACCGCTTGGGCTGTAGCCGGTGTTCTTGGTCCGGTGTTGGTCAATTACATCCGCCAGTCACAAATTGAGAGTGGAATCCCGCCTGCGCAGGCTTACAACACCACGATGTACATCATGGCGGGCTTGCTTGTGGTTGGATTAATAGCTAACTCGCTTATCCGGCCTGTTGATCCAAAACATCACTTACCAGAATAGTTGGAGGAATATATGAGTGACAATAATCAGGGAAAAACTTCTGGGCTCCAGCTATTTCTTGCTTGGGTATTTGTTGGCGTTCCTTTATTGTGGGGGCTCTATCAGACCATACTGAAGGCAGCCCCAATTTTTAGTTAGTTTTCTAGTTTTCGACAAAACCCTCTCTGAACTTAGAGAGGGTTTTTTATTTGTCTAAGGTAAGAATCTCTCTGAAGGTCATGATTTGCCCTGAGTGTGGAGTGGAATACCCGGGTAGAGTGGAGACGTAACGGTTAAATGCATTACTTCGAATTAGGGTAATCAGCTCTTGTACTTCAGGTTTGTTGGTTTCATTCGCGTTACACGCAAAGATATATCGCTCTTTAGCTAACGGGACAAAGTCTAGACCGAACTGAGCGGCGGCCGGTTCTACACCGAATCCAGTATTAGCCATGCCAGATGCAACGAAGGCAGCGACGGCAGCATGGGTGAACTCTTCTACTTGGTAGCCTTCAATCTTGCCACTGGAAACGTTGCCTTCCTTGATGAGCTGTTCCAGAAGCATTCGAGTTGCAGAACCCACCTGTCGGTTAATGAATTTAACTCCCGTAAGCTCGAGATCGGTGATGTTTTTGATTCCGAGGGGGTTTCCCTCGGTGACGAACAGGCCTTGCGTACGCGTCACTAAATGGATAAATCGCTGGTTGCGTTGGTTAATTAGTGGCATCAAATTGGCTAGAACCGTTTGACCATGCGTGCCGGTTGGAAGATGGAAGCCAGCCAAGTCGCATTCCCCTCGATGAAGCGATGCCAGCGATTCTGCTGCTCCCATGTAACGTAAATCAACTTGTAAGCTTGGAACCGACTTCAGCAATTCAGGTAAGTGGGCGACTGCGTATCCGTGACTCGCGTGTATGGTAAGGGCATTTTTTACTTGTTTTAGCGCGCGATTGATCTCCATATTGATTTCTGAAGCGAGTGAATCCAACTGGAGTCCCATCCGAGCGGAAACCCGCTGCTGTGCCCACAGCAGTTTTTCTCCTAATTCCGTCAATGATGCGCCCTTGCCACGTTTGAAGCTAACGAGGTCGGTACCGAAAAAATCGGACCATTGATTGACTAGGTTCCATGCGTGTCGGTATGAAACGCCAAGCGAATTTGCTGCTTCAGTGAGGCGTCCGGTTTCGTGAATGTATTCAAGAAGCGTGAAGAACTCGGGTCCGAGCTTTTGGTCTTTATCGTTCACGAGCGACAGGGTTGGTGTGAGTGAGATCTTACTCATAATATATGAATGAAATTACATATTGTGCATTAAGTTGAACTGCTCTAACGTTACGCGCTCATAGACAGTATCGTGCTTTTTTATATATGTAAACATATGCATATATCAGAGGCAATAGCCTTGTCGCCACGAACGGCGAGGCTCAATAAGTTGGTTTGGGAGGCTAGATGGGGCAGGAAAACCACACGGATGTCGTGCGATTAATACTTGAGAAACATAGCAATACGGAAGGCGCGTTACTTCCGATTCTCCATGATGTTCAGGACACATTAGGTTTCATTCCTAACGAGGCGATTGATCAGATCGGGAAGGGGGTGAACCGCTCGAGAGCTGAGGTGCACGGTGTCGTGTCCTTTTATCATCATTTCCGAACAAAGAAACCGGGCGCTCATGTCATCCAGGTGTGTCGATCCGAAGCGTGCCAGTCCATGGGTGGCGAGGAAACAATTGCTGAGTTCAAACGACAACTGGATATCGATTTTCACGAAACCAGCGCGGACGACCGAGTCACCCTAGAGGCGGTTTACTGCCTTGGGCATTGTGCGTGTGCGCCCGCAGTCATGGTGGACGGCGTGCCACGCGCAAAGGTAAAAACATCTGACGTGAGTGATTTGCTGAGTGATTTGGGGGTGATGAAATGACCACGAAAATCTATGTCCCAAGAGATTCCTCAGCAATAGCACTCGGTGCCGACCGAGTCGCTGAAAGGGTGCTGGAAGTTATTGCAAACGATAATTTAGATGCGATGCTCATACGTAACGGATCAAGAGGAATGGTTTGGGCTGAACCACTACTTGAGGTTGAGACGACCGAAGGTCGCGTCGGCTACGCTAATGTCGATCCTACTGACGTTCCCGATGTTTTGGGTGCTGCGATGGCTGACGGTGGTGAGCATTCGAAGAGAATTGGTGTTGTTGACGAACTACCGTATCTCAAAAACCAAGAGCGACTTTGTTTTGCCAGAAACGGCATTACTGATCCAGTATCTGTAGAGGATTACGTCGCGCATGGTGGTTTTGAGGGGCTTCACAAAGCCCTAAAGATGGGAAGCGAACAGATTGTTGAAGAGGTCACGGAATCCGGGTTGCGAGGGCGTGGCGGTGCCGCTTTCCCCACGGGTATCAAGTGGAAAACCGTATTAGGTTGCGATTCAAGCCAGAAATACATCGTGTGTAATGCTGACGAAGGTGATTCGGGAACGTTTTCAGACCGCATGACCATCGAAGGTGATCCCTTGGTGCTGATTGAGGGGATGACGATCGCAGCACTCGCGGTTGGTGCAACAAAAGGGTTTTTATATTTACGATCGGAATACCCGCATGCAGAAAAAGTATTTCTAGAAGCACTCGAGGCGGCTAGAGGCCAAGGTTATTTAGGTGACGATATTTGTGGAAGTGGTCGTGTATTTGATATCGAGCTGCGTCGAGCGGCAGGAGCCTATATCTGTGGCGAGGAGACATCGTTACTAGAAAGTCTGGAGGGTAAGCGTGGCATGGTTCGAGCGAAGCCACCGCTCCCCGCAATTGAGGGTTTATTCGGCAAGCCAACCGTGGTCAACAACGTTGTGACCTTGGCATCGGTTCCTTACATATTAGCGAACGGAGCTAAAAGGTCTATAAAGATTATGGAATGGGACGCTCTAAGGGAACGCTGCCGATCCAGCTCGCCGGTAACGTAAAGCGAGGTGGCCTTGTCGAAAAGGCGTTTGGTGTGACGCTTAGAGAGCTGCTCATGGACTTCGGTGGCGGCTCTGCTTCGGGTAGACCAATCAGGGCTGTGCAGGTTGGTGGTCCACTGGGAGCTTACATTCCTGAGAGTCAATTTGACATGCCATTTGAATACGAGACGTTTTCTCAAAACGGTGCCATGTTAGGTCATGGCGGAATCGTTGTTTTTGACGACACTGTGGATATGGCTCGTATGGCGAGATTTGCGATGGAATTTTGTGCGATCGAGTCATGCGGTAAGTGTACGCCTTGTCGCATCGGATCAACCCGTGGGATGGAGACGATTGACAAGATTATTGCCGGAGAGGACCGTGCCGCTAATGCCGAGTTAGTCGAGGACTTATGCGACACGATGCTAAACGGCTCTTTGTGTGCGTTGGGTGGCATGATTCCATTCCCTGTCATGAGCGCGATGAAGCATTTTCCTGAAGATTTTTGTCTAGAACCTGGTTTGGAGAAAACCGCCGCTTAGGTGGATGAGGGCATTACGATATGAGTACATCAACTTGGAGAGATTTAGGGACACCAAAAAGAAAATCAGAGGTTTTTGTTGATTTGATTGTTGATGGTGTTGAAGTTTCTGTTCCAGAGGGCACCTCTGTCATGCGTGCAGCCTCAGAGGCCGGCCTCTCGATTCCAAAGCTTTGTGCTACGGAAAGTCTTGAAGCGTTCGGTTCGTGTCGACTTTGCCTCGTCGAAATCGAGGGGCGCCGCGGCTACCCCGCCTCGTGTACGACGCCTGTAGAGGCCGGTATGGTCGTTCGCACCCAGACTTCTAAACTGGCGAAGCTGCGTCGAGAGGTGATGGAGTTGTATATTTCGGATCATCCACTTGATTGCTTGACCTGCTCCGCAAACGGTAACTGTGAATTACAGGACATGGCTGGTGCGGTCGGGTTACGTGAAGTTCGTTACGGGTTTGAAGGAAAGAATCACCTTGATGCGCCCAAAGATGAGTCCAATCCATACTTTACGTTTGATGCTTCAAAGTGCATTGTCTGTTCTCGGTGTGTTCGAGCGTGCGAGGAGACACAGGGAACGTTTGCTCTAACAATTGACAGTCGCGGGTTCGTGTCGTCGGTTTCAGCGGGACAAAAAGAGTCATTTCTAGAGTCAGAATGTGTCAGTTGCGGTGCGTGCGTCGCTGCATGCCCAACGGCAACGTTAATGGAAAAATCTGTTGTCGAGCAGGGGCAGCCGGACCGAAGCGTTATCACGACATGTGCCTACTGCGGTGTTGGGTGCTCTTTCAAGGCGGAGGTCAAAGGGAACGATGTCGTTAGGATGGTCCCGGATTTTGATGGAAAAGCGAACCGCGGTCATTCTTGTGTCAAAGGTCGATTTGCTTTTGGATATGCAACGCACAAGGATCGCATTACGAAACCCATGATTCGAGAAAACATTTCGGATCCATGGCGTGAAGTGTCATGGGACGAAGCAATCTCACATGCGGCCTCCGAGTTTAAGCGAATACAAGAGAAGTATGGCAAGGGTTCTGTTGGGGGTATCACATCTTCACGCTGCACCAACGAGGAAACCTATCTTGTTCAAAAATTGATTCGGGCAGCGTTTGGTAACAATAACGTTGATACATGCGCTCGAGTGTGCCACTCACCGACAGGTTATGGCCTAAAAACAACTTTAGGTGAATCAGCTGGAACTCAGGATTTTGATTCTGTCATGGACATGGATGTCGCTATAGTCATTGGGGCGAATCCTACTGACGGCCATCCAGTGTTTGCCTCTCGGCTTAAGAAGCGATTGCGTCAAGGTGCGAAGTTGATCGTGGTCGACCCAAGAAAGATCGATCTTGTTGATGGCCCGCATGTTAAAGCGAGCCATCATCTGAAACTTCGTCCTGGAACGAACGTTGCGATCGTGAATTCAATAGCGCATGTTATTTACAGTGAGGGACTACACGATAAACAATTCATACAGGAGCGATGCGAGAAAGCTGACTTCGATAAGTGGGTAAGTTTTATCTCACAAGAGAAAAACTCACCGGAGTCGCTAGAAGAGGTCACTGGGGTGCCCGCGGCTGAAGTTCGCGCGGCTGCTCGGCTCTACGCAGGATGTCGAAACGGTGCAATTTATTACGGACTCGGTGTGACTGAGCACAGCCAGGGTTCAACTATGGTTATGGGTATTGCGAACCTTGCGATGCTCACGGGCAATATCGGTCGACCCGGAGTTGGCGTCAATCCGCTTCGTGGGCAAAATAATGTTCAGGGCGCTTGTGATATGGGGTCTTTCCCTCATGAGTTACCTGGCTATCGTCATTTATCAGATAGCGTGACGCGTGAGCTTTTCGAAAGCGAGTGGAATGTGTCGATCAATCCGGAACCCGGGTTTCGTATTCCAAACATGTTAGACGCAGCGCACTCGAATGAATTTATGGGGATCTACGTACAGGGTGAGGACATTGCTCAGTCCGATCCGAACACACAACACGTCACATCCGCGCTAGAAGCGATGGAGTGCGTTGTGGTCCAGGACATATTCCTCAACGAGACAGCGAAGTTCGCTCATGTGTTTTTGCCAGGAGCATCGTTTCTTGAAAAAGACGGTACATTCACGAATGCTGAGCGGCGAATTTCACGTGTGCGTAAGGTCATGGATCCGCTAAGTGGTAAGGCCGATTGGGAGGTTACCGTCATGCTCTCAAATGCACTCGGTTATCCGATGAACTACACTCATCCTTCACAAGTCATGGACGAGATTGCTCGTCTGACGCCAACTTTCACTGGGGTCAGCTATAAAAAGCTCGATGAAGGAAGCATTCAATGGCCTTGTAATGAAGTCTCGCCTGACGGTACACCTGTCATGCATACAGTCGATTTCACTCGAGGGCTGGGCAAGTTTATGGTCACGGAGTATGTTCCGACCAACGAGCGCTCTTCAAGGAAGTTTCCGTTAATTCTCACAACCGGCCGAATTCTAAGCCAGTACAACGTTGGCGCCCAAACACGCCGAACCGAAAATGTGGTGTGGTTCGATGAGGACCGACTGGAGATTCATCCGAGTGACGCCGAGATGCGTGGAATTAGCACAGATGATTGGGTCGGTATTCGAAGCCGCGCGGGTGAAACTGTGCTTCGGGCTCGCGTTACTGAGCGAGTTCAGCCAGGAGTTGTCTACACGACATTCCATTTCCCAGAGTCAGGCGCAAATGTTATTACGACCGACAACTCGGATTGGGCGACTAATTGTCCTGAATATAAAGTGACTGCGGTTGAGGTCGAGCCAGTAACGCAACCAGCTGAGTGGCAAAAGAAATTTCGAGAGTTCAGCGAAGAGCAGCTTAATCACTTGGCCAAAGCGGGTGAGGCGGAGCGTGTCTAACTAAACCCGCATGGCCACATCGCTAAAGGAGTTAGATGCCATCAAGTGGACACTAGATGGCGGCCGTAGCTTGGAACGGAACACCGTTGCTGAGGAGGTCCCCTTGGCTCTCGTGTACAACGGGGAACCCTTTGCTGTGATGATGTTGAGTCCCACTGATCTCGATGACTTCGTCATCGGTTTTTCCTTTACAGAGGGTGTCGTCGACAAAGTATCAGATGTTTCGGCTATAGAGTATGTTGAGAGTGAAAAGGGTATTTCCGCCTATATGAGTATTCCGAAGCAGCAGGCGAAAAGAATGGCTCATAGGAAAAGGAGTTTAGCGGGCCGAAGTGGCTGCGGGATCTGTGGTGAAGAGACAATTGAAACCGTGATGGGTAGAACTGAAGTGGTGAGTAATGAGGTTCGTATTCCTAGTGCTTCCGTTCAAAAAGCGATCCGCTCGCTCAATGAGCTGCAAACGTTGAACAAGGAGGCAGGAACACTTCACGGTGCGGCTTGGTCTGACCTCGATGGTTGCATCAAGCTGTTAAGAGAGGACGTTGGTCGGCATAACGCGCTGGATAAACTTATTGGGGCGCTGATGAGTGACTCCGGAAGCGTCGCAACATCTGGGTTCGTGCTAATGACAAGTCGGGCGAGTTATGAGTTGGTCGCGAAGTGCTCAAGGGCAAACTTGGCCGTTATGGTAGCTGTTTCTGGCCCCACGACGCTTGCAATCAATACGGCGAATCAGTCCGGTGTGACACTGATTGGATTCGCTCGCGATGGCCGACAAACAATTTACGCCAATGAGGCGAGAATTAAGTAACGGAGTTGAATATGAATGGTGATCAGTTAGTTCGGATGATTAATGACATATCTGGCTTCTTTGTTTCTGAGTCTGATCAGAATGAAGCGGTTGAGGGAGTCGTGGGGCATGTCACTAAATTTTGGGATCCGAGGATGAGGTCTCAGATCGTGAGTCACGTGGCGCAAACTGATGGTGCGGGGCTGACGGAATTATCAAGACTCGCGGTTAATCGTTTAGGGGAAAAGTAACGATTAGTCTTCCTCGTCAGGTTTAAAGCGCAGCGCGGTACCATTATTGCAGTAGCGCAGACCTGTTGGGGCTGGTCCGTCGTTAAAGACGTGACCGTGATGACCACCACAAGTGGCACAGTGGTACTCTGTTCGGGTCATCAAAAATTTTCTGTCGGTTTTTGTTTCAAACACATCATTTAACGATGTATAAAAACTGGGCCAGCCTGTTCCACTGTCAAATTTCATGTCCGAAGAAAACAGTGCTGTACCGCAGCCGGCACAGGAAAAAATTCCTCGTCGTTTTTCATTATTTAGCGGATGGCTAAAACTTGGCTCTGTTCCTTCCTCCCGCAAAATGCGGTATTCCTCTGAATTCAGTTCGATTTTCCATTGTTCCTCTGTTTTGATGATTTTGTCCATAATCACACCAGTCCACGGATCAATTGCACATCAACAATTTCTCCCGCATCAACGCGCCCCATATCTGTGGGAAGTACGATAAAGCAGTGTGCTTGGCTCATTGATGAGAGGATTCCAGAACCTTGGTTTCCAGTAGGTTTCACCGTCCATTCGCCGTCAGCCGATTGCTCGAGGATGCCCCGTTGAAACTCGGTTCTACCTGGTGCTTTCTTTAGCGCTTCCGTTACACGTGCCTTAAATGCAGGAACGGGCGTTTGATGGGTCTGTCCCTGTAATGTTTTCAGTGCAACCTGGACAAATTGATAAAACGTGACCATGACGGCTACTGGATTACCGGGCAGGCCAAAGAAGTGGGATGTTCCGATTTTCCCAAACGCTAACGGCCTACCTGGCTTCATCGCAATTTTCCAAAATAACACTTCGCCAAGTTTATCGAGGATCGGTTTAACAAAATCAGCCTCGCCAACCGAGACGCCACCACTCGTGATCACAACGTCAGCAATACTGGTCGAGTCCGAGAACGCACGCTCAACGTCTTCAGGAGTGTCTCGAATGACGCCCATATCGATGAGTTCGCAACCCAGTTCGCTGAGCATGCCAAAAATAGTATATCGGTTGCTGTCATATATTTGACCTTCACCAAGAGGAGTCCCTACGCCAATGAGTTCATCTCCTGTGGAAAAAAATGCAACTCGTAATTTTCGGTAGACACTAATTTCAGTAATGCCAAGAGATGCGATTAAGCCCAAATCAGCTGGTCTGATCTTGTGTCCCTTGGTGAGCGCTGGAGCTCCGAGTTTTAAATCTTCTCCCGCCTTTCTCGTATTTGCGCCCGCTGGAAAATAGTCCACTAGGACGGAATCTCCATCTCTCTCAGCGCGCTCTTGCATGACCACGGTGTCTGCCCCATCTGGAATCACAGCGCCAGTCATGATGCGCACTGCTTGACCACTTTCAACATGCCCTTGAAAGGGTTGTCCAGCAAACGCGGTACCAATGACTGCGAGCTTTGACTTTTCTCCCTCTTTTAGATCAATGCCCTTCATCGCATATCCGTCCATTGCAGAGTTATCATGCTGGGGGACGTTGACAGGGGAGATGACATTTTCAGACAGGACTCGTCCTAGCGAGTCTCTGATTGATACTTTCTCTGAGCTTGTGACAGGTTCAAGAAAATTCGCAATGTATTTCCTCGCCTGATCGACAGGCATCGAGTTTGGGTCATAGTCTGAGTCTTGGGAGAGTGCTTTAAGGTTTTCCTTCGAGGTCATTTTTTGCTATCCACCGATGTAAGACATTTCAATTTTTCTTAAGCTACTGGTTTCTGCTGTTCTGATTTCAGAATAGTTGTCCGAGCGTTTACTCCACGTTTTGGAGATCAAATTTGATATTTGCTCATCCGTTGCACCGGTCCTTAGCAGCATTCGAAGGTCTGTTCCCTCGGTTGCGAAAAGACACGTGTATATTGATCCCTCTGCTGATAAACGAGCCCTAGTACACGAGCGGCAGAAAGCTTGCGTGACTGAGGAGATAAATCCGATTTCACCTGATCCGTCCAGGTATCTCCATCGTTCAGCGACTTCTCCTTCATAGTTTGCTTCGATTGGTTCAATGGGAAACACTTCGTTGATTTGAGCGGCCAGAGTTTTTGAGGCAACGACCCGATCCATGTCCCACCCGTTGGTTGAGCCAACATCCATGAATTCAATGAAGCGGACAATGTGTCCGGATCCTTTGAAATGCTTGGCCATAGCAACGACATCCTGATCGTTTGTCCCTCCTTTAACGACCATGTTAACTTTGATAGGCGAAAATCCGACTTTGTCCGCTTCCTCGATCCCCTCTAGCACTTTAGAGACGCTGACGTTCATGTCATTCATCATTTTGAATGTCGCGTCGTTCAGGGAGTCGAGGCTTACAGTGATTCTCTTTAGTCCGGAATCTTTTAGAAGCTGTGCTTTTTGTTTCAACAAAGTTGCATTCGTTGTCAGTGTTAAATCCAAGTTATGATCGGTGGCGATCATCGCCAGTAACTTTTCTAACTCTTTTCGTAATAGGGGTTCGCCGCCAGTGATGCGAATCTTTTCAACGCCGTGGTGTTTAAAGATGCCGACGAGTCGATTTATTTCATCAAATGACAAGAGCTGAGTTCTCTCGAGAAACTTGAAATTTCGGTCGTAAACACTCTTAGGCATGCAATACGTGCATCTGAAATTACAGCGATCCGTGACCGAAATTCGTAAGTCTCGTAGTGGTCGTTTTCTCGAGTCGAGTGTTACGTGATTTAATTCGTGAGTAAAATCTGTTGCTGCCATAGGAGCATAAAAAACATCAATAAACTAAAGCGTTATCATTATATACAAATGAACACAACGGGGCCCTTCGTGAAGCGGCTTCTGATCGTGATTTTTATTAATTCTCACGGTGGTAAAAAAGTAAAGTTATGAGAATCAAAGTTTTATTTTTCGCGAAACTGCGAGAGGTCTTTGGTGTTGGATCTGAGGATTTAGATATTTCCTCAGATGAGTGTCGAGTTTCTTCGGTATTAGCTCAGTTGCGCGATAGAGGTGACGTCTGGGCTAATGAACTTGGAGATGACAAATCTTATCGGGTCGCAATTAATCAGGAAATGACCTCTGAGGATCTACTCCTAAAGGAGGGAGATGAAGTTGCATTGTTTCCTCCCGTTACGGGTGGTTAACGATGTCCTCGGTACGTGTTCAGACTGAAGATTTTGATGTAAGCGCTGAAATGCTTACGCTTCGGAAGCGGAATCCAAAAATTGGCGCTGTCGCGAGCTTCGTTGGCGTCGTTCGCGACCTGAATGACGGAGACTCTGTGTCTACGCTCACGCTAGAGCACTATCCGGGAATGACAGAGAAGTCACTCGAGGCAATTGTTCAGCAAGCAAAAGAGCGATGGGATATTTACGATGCTTTGATTGTTCATCGTGTGGGAACAATGCGCCCGCTCGATCAGATCGTGCTTGTTATCGTCACGAGTGCTCACCGTGGGGAGTCCTTCGAGGCGTGTGAATTCCTTATGGATTATTTAAAGACCAGGGCGCCTTTTTGGAAAAAAGAGGTAACACCTGAGGGAGAGCGGTGGGTAGATGCTCGAAGTAGTGATGATGTCGCGGCAAAACGATGGGAGCAGGCAAAGTAGTATGTGTGACGCGCTTAAACCACAGCTCAAAATTAGTTTCCGGAAATCAATTGCAATGGGGCCCGGAAAAGCTGCGCTTTTAGAGTCGATTGATTCCTGTGGTTCCATTTCTTCGGCAGCTAGATCCCTGGGTATGTCCTATCGGCGAGCCTGGGTGTTGGTTGACACCATGAATGCCTGTTTCAGCGCACCTCTTGTTGAGACGTTAACGGGCGGCACGAGAGGAGGAGGCGCTCGTGTGACAACATTTGGTAAGCAGATTTTGTTATCTTACCGCGCCATGGAACGCAAGGCGTCTGCGAGTGTGGCTCAAGAGATGGAAGATTTTTCACGTTTTATGCAGTGAACATTATTGACATGAAGCGCTATATCGAGTTAAATATAACGACCGACGCAGTTGCGCGTGGTAAAGCCTTACTACTCCTTTCGAAGAAGCACGAAAATGGCGCCCAAAAGGCGCCATTTTTTTCATTAAAAACAATATGTTGTTCACGGTTATTAAACTGAAAAACACAACATGAACGGTTTGCCATTATCTCTTGAAAGTATCGTTATTCCGCTAGTGCTCAGTCTCAAAGTGGCTGGGATTGCGACCCTCATTGCGACAATTCTGGGTGTATCGGTTGCGTGGATCGCTGCTAAGTGTGATTTTTGGGGCAAGGAAATCTTAGATGCGATGATGACGTTACCGATCGTTCTGCCACCAACGGTACTCGGTTACTACTTATTGGTGCTTATCGGTAGACGCGGACCTATTGGGGGGTGGCTAAACGATGTCTTTGGTATTAATTTAATCTTCACCTGGCAAGCCGCCGTCATTGCGGCATCTTTTGTCGCGTTCCCACTTGTTTATAAAGCCTCAAGAGCTGCGCTTGAGTCGGTCTCCGAACAGTTAGAGCAAGCGGCGCGAGTTTTGGGGAAGTCAGAACTGCAAATTATTGTCAAAATCACTTTGCCTCTCGCAAGTCGAGGAATTATTGCTGGTGCGATGCTGGCATTTGCAAGAGCGTTAGGTGAATTCGGCGCAACCTTGATGATTGCCGGGAGTATTCCTGGAAAGACCCAGACGTTGTCAATTGCGGTTTATGAAGCGGTCCAGGCGGGGCAGGACAATATCGCTAATTTTTTGGTTGTCATCACATCTCTTGTTTGTCTTGCGATATTAGTGAGTTCAAACCATTTTTTACGTCCTAAGTATCGGGTGAATTAGGGATCATGACCATCGACGTATGTATTGACCACGCGTTCGACTCGGGTGGGCACAACTTTCGGCTAAACGTTGAATTTAATTCCGATGCGGGTATTACAGTCATATTCGGTCATTCAGGCGCAGGAAAAAGTTTGCTGTTAAAAGCAATTGCTGGACTGCAGAGTGTGTCCTCAGGAAGAATTGTTGTGAATCAGAAAACACTCCTGGATTCGACAAGCCGGATTAATCTGGCGTCGCGTGATCGTAACGTCGGTTATTTGTTCCAAGACTATGCGCTCTTCCCGCATCTGACTGTATCCGAGAATGTCGGCTTTTCTAAAACATCGTTGTTTACGAAAAAATGCGTTGATCGAGAGGCAAATCGTGTGGACGAGCTGCTAGAAGTGTTCAGAGTGAAAGAACTGGCTGAGAAGTACCCATCTGAGATATCAGGCGGGCAAAGGCAACGGGTTGGGCTCGCGCGAGCGTTGCTGCAAAAGCCGGACATTCTCTTATTGGACGAGCCGTTTTCGGCACTAGACCCTTTGTTACGTATTCAAATGCGTCAAGAGTTGCGAAAAATACAAGAGCTTTTCAAGGTTCCAATGATGCTCATCACACACGATCCACAAGATGTCGCGGAGTTAGGTGAGCGTCTTGTTGTGATCAAAGACGGAGCCGTTGCGGACTCTGTTGATTTAACTCAAATGCCGTATCGAGACCAAAGCGGGATGCCAATTCGACCGGCTATTCGGGATCTTTTATTCACTGCGACAGGCGTCAATCGTGCGTAATCCACAATCTTGTTTGAGGGCATGCGCGTTCGTTGGGTTTTTTTTCTCCATGTTCTTTTCAAATAGAGCGCTCTCGGATGACTTGTTGATCTCTGCGGCATCTAGCCTCTCCACGGTGATGAGTGAACTCGTGATCGAGTTTCGTCAACAAAACAGGGACATTGATCTGGCAACGAATTTTTCTGGTTCCGGCACGTTGTTGCGTCAAATTCAACGTGGTGCACCGGTTGACGTGTTTATTTCGGCGGACACCGAGACGATGCAACGAGCGGTTGATATGAGGCTTATCGATGAGAAAACAGTGACAAGTATCGCAGGGAACAAACTGGTTTTAGTGTCCACTCTTGGGGTCGAGTCGTCTGGAAGCACGTTGGATGTGTTGCTTAATCAAAGCCGGTCAAAAATTGCACTCGGGCATCCAGAAAGTGTCCCTGCCGGCCGCTACGCAAAATTATCGATGCAGTCTGCAGGCGTTTGGGAGTCGATCGAAGGCAAGCTCATCCTCACGCAAAACGTGCGCCAAAGCCTTGATTACGTTTCTCGTGGTGAGGTTGATTATGCTTTTGTGTACGCCACAGACGCGACCACTCGATCAAACGACATTAATCTATTATTTGAGGTGGCAACGACTGAGCCGATTAGTTATCCAATAGGAGTTGTGCGTGATTCTTCGAATAAGGCCGCTGCGAAGAAATTCATTGGCTTTATCAAAAGCGCGAGAGCAAGGGAGATATTAGTCTCGAACGGATTTACCGTGAGTGGGGAATGACACGTAATCAGCGATCGTTGATTCGTGAATCGAGAGAGGAGAAAAAATGATTGCTAAGTTAATCGCGGTTGGTGTTGGAGCAGCAGGGGGCGCATGGATCCGGTGGGGTTTGGGACTTGCGCTTAACTCAATTGTGAAGAATTTCCCCCTTGGTACATTCGTCGCGAATTTGATCGGGGGTTTTCTTATCGGTATAGCAGTCGAATTTTTCTCTCAGAACGCCGAATTATCGCCGGAGTGGAAGCTTTTGATCGTCACTGGTTTTCTCGGAGGATTGACGACCTTTTCGACATTTTCAGCAGAGTCGGTACAACTTTTGCAAAGTGCTCGTTACGGTTGGATGGCATTTCACATTGGTGTGCACACGGCGGGCTCTATCGCCATGACAGTCTTAGGCATTTACCTGTGCAAGTCGATGCTTACTTGATGGATTCATGAAATATCACGCGCATGTCTATTGGGGAAATTCGAACGAGCGTAAGATCGCAATGCGAGCCCGTGCGGCTCTTGAGAGGGAGTTTTGCTCATTAGGAAGAATTTGGGATAAACCGATCGGCCCGCATCCTCTTCCGATGTATCAAGTGATGTATGACTCTGCATCCCAGTCGGATATTGAGCAGCTTCTTGCATCGTTCGATCTGAGTATTTTGCTTCACGAGGATATCGGAGTTGACCATGTCAGAGACCATACAGACGGAGCGAGATGGCTGGGTAATCCGCTGGCTCTGAACCTCGACTTTTTACGGAGTGTTTGATTCACGCCAAATTGAATCGTTGAGGCCGATTTGAAAGCTTTACGCTAACCATGTTAGGGTAAAAGCCTTTTGGGGGAGCTGGTTTGATTGATGGAAATTTGGCGACAACAGCCGAAGATGTATCCCGAGTAGCATTTGGCTTCATGGGCTCGAAAGCATTATTTGCAGCCCTACACATTGACGTGTTTACACACCTATCGGATGGCCCTAAAGGGTTATCCGAGGTATCCCAGAGTACTGAGATCCCACTTAATCGGGTCACGACGCTCATGACGGCTCTGACAAGCATCGGCTTGGTCAACAGGGACGATAACAACAAAACATATTCCAATTCGCCCGCGGCCGATGCGTTTTTGGTGAAAGGCGCGAAGAACGAGTTTGGAGACTATCTGCGATATCAAATTGATCGACAAATGTATCCATTCTTAGGACAGTTGAATGAAGTGATTGATGGATCGCTTTCCTCCGATGCCGTCGATTCTTACCAGCATTGGATGTCGAACCCCAAGGAGGCAGAGGTCTACAGTGAAGCACAGCACGCAGGCTCATTGGGTCCTGGTAAGACGCTGGCACGTTTGGTTGATCTCAGTCACGCGAAAACGCTTCTTGATGTCGGTGGGGGCACGGGCGCTATGAGTATTCGCTTGCTCGAGGCTTACCCTAATCTAGATTCGACCATCATAGATTTCCCCAACGTTGCTGAAATCGGTTGGCGCTTTATATCGGAGGCTGGAATGGTGGATCGTATTCGGTATATCCCCGGGAACGCTCTAGAGGCTCAGTGGCCATCGCAGCAAGACGCGATTCTGATGTCCTATTTATTTAGCGGCATCTCCGGGGAAGAGGTGCCAAGATTGGTGCAAAATGCGTTCGATTGTCTCGCGCCAGGTGGATCGATCATGATTCACGACTTTATGGTCGAAGATGATCGGACTGGCCCGCCAATGGCAGCACTGTGGCAGCTGCAACACATGGCGTTTACGCCTGATGCGAAATCCGTGACGCCGGGTTGGCTGTTGTCACAGCTCGATGGCGTCGGTTTCGTCGAAGCCAAGGAGTGCGAGATGATTCCTGGCCTCACTCGATTGGTGCATGCTAGAAAGCCAGTTTAACGATTTGATGACTTGTTTATGTCGCTGCTTGCAGGCAAGATCATGATGGTTTAAATGCATTGACGTAGGGCGCTGTTTATCGCAGCCCCAACAATGAGTTTTGTTTCAACGTTAAGTGATTGGAAAACTATGAAGACTTCAAAAGATTATTTAGAGGAAGCGAATAATGTGGTAGCACGCATTTCCGCTGAAGAGGGGATTAAATTACATTCTGAACAAACCGCGTTGTTTATCGATGTGCGAGATTCATCAGCGATTGCAGAGTCTGGAACCATCGCGGGTGCTTTAAGAATCCCGAGAGGGTTTATTGAGTTTGCTGCGGATGCTCAAAGTCCTTATCACAATCCTAAATTAACAAAGGATGCAGATCTTGTGTTGATTTGTGGCGCGGGTGGTCAGGCGGCTCTTGCAGGAAAGACACTCAAGGAAATGGGTTTCGAAAAAGTCCGTAACGTGGGTGGTTTCGCGGATTGGAAAAATGCAGGGGGTGCCGTTGAGTAGCTCGGTTCCTTTCATGAGTCAACAGCTCCCGAGTCTCGATGACGTCGAGTGGAGGCGGATACGAGATCCTGAACGTACGACTTATCGTGTTGATTTTGAATACAGCCTTCTTGGACATGATATTTCGTCGGGTCGTCTCGATATGCTCCTTCGTTACGCTCCCGATTTTGGTCACTGCAGAAGACACAGACACGTTGCTTCTACAATGACTTTGGTCTTAGAGGGTGAGCAGCACCTTGTAGAGCAGGGTGCTGATGGGGCAGAGCACACTATTTCGAGAAAAAAAGGAGACTACGCTCTGGCTAAAGCAGATGCCAGCCCACACTTGGAGAATGGGGGTAAAAGCGGAGGCATTGTCTTGTTATCGATGGTAGCTTTGGATGGTATTTTGTTTGAGTATTTTGGTGAAACACCTGACGATAAATGGACGGTCTCTGTTTCAGAGTTTGTTCGCGACTGGGACTCGGGGGTAAGCTACGGAAGTAAACGTCAGTAGCGTGTCTATTTTTCACTAACAGACCGAATTTGCGTTGCGAATGCCATTGATGGGCTAGGGAGGTGAATCGATGTCAGTGAACTCTTTCATTCGCATGATTGGTTTGGCTGGGGTTGCACCCGAGGATTCACAGGCCGCTCGCAAGTGGGGGGCTCGTATGGACACGCTCATGGTTCTATTAGCCCTGAGCGCAATTCCGCTTTCCGCACTCATTTTCGACAATAGTATTCGAGCAGAAATCGATATTCTCCACGCGATTCAGTGGCTCATATTAGGGGTTTTTGTTTTTGAGTTTATCCTTCTCACGAGCGTCAGTCATCGCCGAGTAGAGTACGTCAAAGAGAATTGGTTGAATATCGCCATTGTCTTATTTACCTGCCTCAGTCTTTTCAATTTTTTACAAGGCTTCTGGATCGTGTTTGCGAGAGTGCTTCGCGTGCTCTCGATTCTGCTGATTGCTCTTAGAACCTTCTCGAGCATGCGAAAGCGATTGCTTTCTCGTGGTTTGCCTATTGTTGCTGGGTTTGCTGTGTTCGCGTGGTTTGTGTCAGGGTTAAGTTTTTATTTTTTAGAGCCAACCATTAATTCGTTTGGCGAGGGACTGTGGCTCGCCTTTGTCTCGGCTTCCACAGTCGGATATGGCGATATAGTACCCACCACAACCGTTTCTAGGTTGTTCTCAGTTGCGATGGTGCTCGTCGGGTTTATCTTATTTTCCATGGTCATTGCGTCTGTTTCAGCCTATTTCGTCGGGGAGGAGGAGCAATTGGAGTTTGACCGTTTGCACGACGATATCAAGGGGCTTCGCTCCGAGATTCAAGAGCTTCGTAAACAGCTCGATAAGCGCTAAAGAATTCCTGCCACAATCTGGAACTAACCAGGTTTTTTGTGCTCGGTTGTATTGCTGTCTCTTACCATCTCTCGACCTAGCGAAAATTAATGGATCCAATCATAGAAATATCCGAGCTCACCAAGAGATATCAATCCGGGCATGTCGCCTTGTCGAAGGCTTCGTTGAATGTCCAAAAGGGAGAGGTTCTTGCACTTCTTGGTCCAAATGGTGCGGGAAAAACGAGCTTGATATCAATTGTGTGTGGACTCGTTCGTGCGACGAGCGGTCGCATTCGGGTCTCAGGGTTAGACATTGAACGAGACTATCGACGAACGCGCGCGATGATCGGCCTCGTCCCTCAAGAGCTATCGCTCGAACCTTTTGAAACCGTTGAGGGGGCTGTAACCTTTTCAAGAGGCCTATTTGGCAAGAGCAGCAATCCTGCTCACGTGGAAAAGCTGCTTCGACAATTATCCTTGTGGGATAAGCGTCGACAAGAGGTGCGTGAGTTATCCGGAGGGATGAAGCGCCGCGTATTGATTGCCAAGGCGCTCAGTCATGAACCATCGATCTTATTTCTCGATGAACCAACAGCTGGCGTTGATGTGAATCTACGCCGAGATATGTGGAACATGATTGCAGATCTGAAACAGTCGGGAGTAACGATTGTTTTGACGACTCATTACATCGAGGAGGCTGAATTTATTGCTGACCGAATCGCGGTGTTAAACAAAGGCTCTATATTGTTGGTAGAAGAGACTAAAAAATTAGTGCATAGACTTGGTGGCAAACGAATCCAGATAGAGTTTTTGGACAAGGTTTCGATGCTTCCGACAAGTCTCGATCAGTTTGAAATATCCCTAGCGCCTGATGGCTTATCAATCACGTGCTCGATTGATAGTCAATCCGAGGAGGGTGATTTAGATGTTTTGATTAAAGAGCTCAACAAAGAAGGTATTGGCGTGAGGGATATCACAACCTCAGAAAGCACTCTTGAGGACATATTTCTCAGGTTAATTACCGAGGGGGATGCGTGAATTATTTCTCTATTCTCGCCATTTATCGTTTTGAGATGGGTCGCACCTTTCGCTCCCCGCTACAATCCATTGCGTCCCCTGTGGTGTCGACGATTCTGTATCTCATCGTGTTTGGAGCAGCCATTGGGGGGAGAGTTGATTCTATCGATGGTGTGTCGTATGACCTCTACATCATTCCGGGATTAATCATGCTCACTGTGATGACTCAATCGGTGTCAAATGCATCGTTTGGTATTTATTTTCCGAAATATCTTGGAACGATATACGAACCACTATCTGCGCCAATTTCTCATTGGGAGATCATTTTGGGATATGTAGGTGCTGCTACGACCAAATCATTATTGCTTGGGATAATCGTTTTTGGAGTTGCATATACGGTCGTTGACATTGAATTGTTCGCCCCTGTCACGATGGCGGTGTTTCTGGTTCTGACCGCGTTCGGGTTTAGTTTGCTGGGCTTTATTGTTGGTATTTGGGCGAAAAACTTTGAACAGCTAAGCCTCGTGCCTCTCTTGATTTTGAATCCGTTGATATTTCTGGGGGGGAGCTTTTACTCCATTGAGATGCTGCCATCCCACTTTGGTGCGTTGACGATGTTTAATCCCATGCTCTACTTGATTTCTGGATTCAAATGGACTTTTTTTGGAAATTCAGACGTTTCAGTCTTCATCTCGTTAGCGGCAATTATAGTCTTCTGTACGTCGTTATTAATGCTTGCGAGATGGATATTCATCACGGGGTACAAGTTGCGACCCTGACTAACGAATTGGCAAGAAAACCGTCTTACGCTTAGTAGAAAACTAATGATGATTCCGATAAATTAGGGCTGTATCGATACATCAAATTGATTGGACTATGAATGGAACTCATCATCGCCAGACCCAGCCCGTACGCCCGCAAGATCCGGATTGCTTTAATCGAAAAATCGATTCCCTGCGTTGTCACTGTTGATAACCCATGGCTTGAGAATCCGCGCATTCAACAAGTGAATCCGATTGGGAAGGTCCCTGCGTTACTCACGGATCACGGTGATGTGATTCACGACTCGAAAGTTATCTTTGAATACATAGAGATGATCTATCCGACTCCGGCTTTGCTGCCCGACGCACCACGTGAAAAAATTATTCACAAACAAGTGGAAGCAATTTGTGACGGCATTTGTGATGCCATTGTCTTAATTGCAATGGAGGGTACTCGTCCGGCCGAAACACGGAGTGCTCCTTGGGTTGCGAGGCAGGCTCGTAAAATTTATGCGGGGGTTGAGGAGCTGAGTAATCGGCTGGGTGGCAGAGGTTCGTTTACGGATATGAGCTATGGGCTCGCCGAAATTGCTGTAGTGACGGCACTCACTTATGTCGATTTCCGGTATCCCGAATTTGACTGGAGACCAAAATTTCCAAATCTTCTCGACTTGTATGACCGAGTGTCAGTTCGCGAGTCTTTTAAGGAGACGGTGCCGGAAGGGCAGACGCTTCCGGTTCACTAAACACCAAGACGCTTCACTCACGCGGTAACACGCGAAAAGAACGTCGAGAGCTACGTCACGGTATCAAGGATTAAAGTCGTAGCCCTCGAGGAGTTGGCCTATTTTAGCTTTCAGAATACATGTGTTCTTGAAGGTAGTTTTGGATTCCCACACCGTTAATTCGATCGAATTGTTCCTCGATCCAATCGATGTGTTCCTCAGTATCCTCAAGAATTTGTTCGAAGATGTCTCGGGTGACATAATCGCGTTTTTCTTCACACACGCTGATTGCTTCCTTTAAGCACGACTGATTCGTCGTCTCGAGTCCCATATCACTCTTGAGCATCTCAGGGACATCTTCTCCAATCATTAGTTTTCCGAGATCTTGCAAGTTTGGTAAACCATCAAGCATGAGGACCCGTTCAATGATGGCATCGGCATGTTTCATCTCACCGATAGATTCCTCGTACACCTTTCCGGCAAGCTTGTGAAATCCCCAATTCTTCAGCATACGAGCGTGCAAAAAGTACTGATTAATTGCCGTGAGCTCGTTCTTTAGAATCGTATTCAAATGCTTGATGACTTCTGGTTCACCCTTCATTAATTGCTCCTGGTTACATTTTTGACACGCGGACTATAGGGCAATAGACCTTTGGAATCAATTTGAATTCCTTTTTCATTAATTTTATTGACTTTTCGTAAATATTAATGATAATGATTATCAATAACATTAATGATGTTTACGCGATAACCATGATCATTTGCTTGTGTAACGGAATCACCGACAAACAGATCGATTGCGCTGCCAAAGAGGGTGCGGTTTCTTGGCGTGATGTTCACGCCACATATGGTAAAACTCCTCAGTGCGGATCATGTCAGTGTGAAATCAACAAGCAAATCAGCAAGCACCAATCCCAAAAAGCGACTGAGTCGGCTCGTTCCTTGAGCTTTGGTTCGTCCACTGCACACTTGGCCTACGAGTCCTGAGGGACAAGTCAGGCGTCTCCTTTTTAACGCTAGCTCAGCCAGATTCGGTTAGATGCCGGGAGACTGAATCTTCTCTGCTGCGGCAAATTTATCGTTAGTCCGATTATTTGTGTTTTCTTCAATTCCGTCCGACGCAAAAACAAAGCCGTTGTAATTGTTGGCAACAACGTCCTCGCATATTGCCCGATACCGAGTCATGCCACCCGCATATGGCATAAACACCCTGGGCTTACCGACAACATTCGCACCTAAGTACCATGAGTGTGGCACCGTTGGGAGTAGCGTGGCATTGGCCGCTGCGTTGACATGATCCACCCACTCGTCTGCCGCTTCTTGATTGGCTTCGCACGTATCAATGTTGTGCTCCCGCATGTATTCAATGCAATCCGTGATCCACTCGACATGTTGTTCAATTGGAACTGGCATATTGCACAAGACCGACGGGCTTCCGGGGCCTGTGATCGTGAACAGGTTAGGGAAGCCAGGCGTTTGCAGCCCTAAGTAAGTTCTGGGGCCTTCTTTCCATGCGTCACTTAAAGGTAACCCTTGTCGGCCTCTGATATCCATTTGCAGGAACTTCCCAGTGATGGCATCGAATCCCGTCGCAAACACAATCATGTCTAATTCAATGTGTCCCGCGTTTGTCTGGATTCCAGTTGGTGTAATTGCCTCGATATTTTCTTTCTTGAGATCAACAAGTGTGACGTTGTCTCGATTGAATGTTTCAAAATAATTTGTATCAATTGGAGGCCGCTTCCCAGCATATGGATGATCCATGTTGGATAGAGACTCCGCAGTTTCTTTGTCCACAACAATCGATTTGATTTTATTTTTTAGAAAATTTGCCGCAGTGTCATTGGCTTTTTTGTCGACGATAAGATCTTGGAAGCTTGCTCTAAATTGCAACCCCCCTTTATCCCATGCTGCTTCGTAGGTGGCTTGGCGTTCTTCTTCTGTTTGATCGAAGACTTTTGTCGAGGAAATTCTGAAAGGATGTCCATTCGGTGTTGACTGAACGACCTCCTTAATTTCGCCGTAATTGTTGCGAACGTATTCTTTAAACTCGTCTGTTAGCGGTGCGTTTCGAGCAGGGACACTGTAGTTTGGCGTGCGTTGGAATACGTAGAGGTGTTCAGCTGTGTCTGCAATGACCGGTGCTGCCTGTATTCCAGTGGACCCCGTGCCGATTTGTCCCACGCGTTTTCCTTTGAATGAGACAGTTTCATGTGGCCAGTTTCCGGTGTGGTACCACTTTCCCTTAAAAGTTGAGAGTCCAGGAATATCGGGGACGTTCGCCGTCGATATGCATCCGATCGCGGTGATGAGGAATGTGGTCCGGAACGTGTCACCGGTATTGGTGGCAACCTCCCAGACGTTATCGGCCTCGATAAAATGAGCACTGGTGACCGTCGTATCAAATTGAATATCTTTTCGTAAGTCGAGCTTTGTTGCCACAAAGTTCAAGTAAGCTCGTATCTCATCTGGTCCTGGATATCGCTCCGACCATGACCATTCCTTATAAATTTCCTCAGAGAACATGTAACAGTACGAGTGGCTTTCAGAGTCGCAACGAGCTCCCGGGTAACGATTCCAATACCAGGTGCCTCCAAGGTCATGCCCTGTTTCAATGACTTTAACTTTGAGATTGAGTTGATCTCTGAGTGTGTGCAGTTGGTATAGGCCGGAGAATCCCGCGCCAATTACAACGGCGTCATACGTGTGTTTAGTCATTTGCATCATTCCTGTCCATTCGTCTATCGTTACTTTTCAGTGTTGTCGGTTCAATAAGAGTCTTGCCTGCTTGATTGTCTCAGACGCTGTGATGCCGATTGGTCCTATTCCGTTTTTTACTAAATCGTCAGCAGCTAAACCATGAAGATGAACGCCTGCCAGAAGGGCTACATGGCTATGTGCGCCCTGAGCAATCAATGCCCCAATGATTCCGGTGAGTGCGTCGCCCATCCCCGCCGATGCCAAACCAGGATTCCCACTCGTGTTGATAAACCAGCTTCCATCCGAGAGCGCGCAGACACTTCCAGCGCCTTTAATTAACACGTCCGCGTCAAATTCCTCCGATAGATTGCAGGCGTGGAGAATACGATTACTCTGAACTTTGTCAATTTCACAGCCAATTAATCTTGCGGCTTCCCCCGGATGCGGCGTCAGTAATGTCGGTGACGTTCGATTGGTGAGTAAACTTCGAGTTTTTTCATGTTTTGCGACGAGATTAATTGCATCGGCATCGAGTACGACAGGGATGTCCTTTTCAAGCACTTCGTTCAGTATCTCTAACGCTTCCTGAGACATGCCCAAGCCAGGTCCGATACAGATGCAGTTTAAGCTGGATATGTCCTTACATTCGGTCGCTGTCTTTAACATCAGCTCGGGTTGAATCCAGTCTGCTACTGGTGGTTCGCTTAAAAATCCGACGGTCACCCGACCTGAGCCTAAATTTAATGCGGCTCGCGCCGCCAAAGTTGCGGCACCTGTCATTCCAAATGCCCCCCCGATGACTGCGACATGTCCATGATTGCCTTTGTTTGACGTGGGTCGCCTGAGAGGTAACGCGTGTCTTAAGATGTCCTCTCCGATGAGGTAGCCGATTCCGTCAGGCTCTGTACGTCGAGAAAGGCCCAGTAAATCAAGGTGGATTTCACCACAGTAATCAGGTCCGTAACCCGTATGAAGACCGATCTTATAGCCAAGGAAAGTGACAGTGTGGGTTGCATGAATACAGACACCTCGAACATCTCCATTTTCGGAGTCTAATCCACTGGGGATATCGATTGAGATGATGGGTAACTCGCTACGATTCGCTTTGGTGATGAGCTGATAAATATCGTGTTCGATGTCTCGTGATAGTCCGATACCGAGTAACCCATCTATGATGAGGTCATGAGCATCAAAATCGATATTGGAATCGGATATTGTGCCGCCGCTTTCAATCCAGGCCTCACGGGCTTTTTCGGCATCTGATCCTTTTTTTTGAGATTTGCCGACGCTAACAACCGTGACCTCAAATCCAATTGACTTCAAATTCGACGCGGCGATGTACGCGTCTCCTCCGTTGTTACCAGGCCCGGCGAGAATGAGTACTCGATTTTTGCCTTGAGGTATTTCGGAAATCGTGAGATCCGATATCGTACGTCCAGCTCGTTCCATCAAGACGTAGGAGGGGACGGATGAAAACGCGATACGCTCAATTTCTCGAATTTGGTCCGTGGTGTAAACGGGAGTCGTTATCATTTTTTCAGTATAAGCGAATGTCGTCGGATAGGCCGTCAATTTATTACTCGCTCAGCTATAATTTCGCTTTGAACAGGCCCAAGAAAAACCGTTTTCATGTCGGATATCGTATTTATTCAAGGACGCCAGGCGTTATCTCAATTTCGTTTGGATAAAATTCTTCAGCAAATACGGGCCACTCATCCAAGTGTTACTAAAGTTTCGGCGTGTTTTTGGCATTTTGTCGAGCTTGATTCACCGCTGACTCGCGAAGAAAATAAGACGCTTGAGCGTGTTCTTACTTACGGTCCGAAGGCGGCTTCAGGTAAGGCAATTCGGGGACGTTGTTGCGTTGTGCCACGTCTCGGTTCAATTTCTCCATGGTCGACAAAAGCGACCGACATCGCAAAGTCCTGCGGCCTAACCAAGGTCATACGGATTGAGCGAGGTGTCGTTTGGGGATTCGAGCAACAATCGAAAAAACCATTGAGTGAGTCAGCTTTGGCGAAGTGTCTCCCCGTGATACACGATCGAATGACGGAGACTGTATTGGCTAGTCTTGACGACGCAAAGAGACTCTTTACTCACGTATCCCCAAAGCCATTATCGAGTATCGACGTCCTAGCTGGGGCTCGAGGTGCGTTGGTTCAGGCAGATCAGGAGATGGGGCTCGCGTTATCTGATGATGAAATCGATTATCTCGTTGATAACTTCACAGCGATTGGAAGAAATCCCACGGATGTAGAGCTCATGATGTTCGCCCAAGCGAACTCTGAACATTGTCGCCATAAGATTTTTAATGCGGACTGGGTCATTGATGGCGTCAAACAGTCCCATTCGTTGTTCAGCATGATTCGAGAGACGCACAGAAAAACTCCAGAGGGGACGATCGTCGCATATTCTGATAATTCGGCGATCATGGAGGGTGTTGAAACGCATCGCTTCAAAGTGAGTGACAAAAATCGATACCACTTCGTCGAGAACGAGTTAACTCACACATTGATGAAGGTTGAGACGCATAACCACCCCACGGCGATATCACCATTTCCTGGAGCTGCTACTGGCTCTGGAGGGGAAATAAGGGACGAGGGTGCGACTGGTCGTGGTTCGAAGCCGAAGGCTGGGTTGACTGGTTTCAGTGTCTCGCATCTTCGGATTCCCGGAGCCGAGGAGCCTTGGGAGAAAACTTCAATTGGCAAACCAGATCGAATTGCGTCCGCACTCGACATCATGGTTGAGGGACCAATTGGTGGTGCTGCGTTTAATAACGAGTTTGGTAGACCAAACTTATTGGGATACTTCAGAAATTTTGAACAGGAGTATGACGGCGTCGTCCGTGGTTACCACAAGCCAATTATGTTGGCGGGTGGACTCGGCAATATCACGAGCACTCAGGCGTTAAAAGCGCGGTTTGGCGCGGGAACACTGATTGTGCAATTAGGTGGTCCCGGGATGCTGATCGGTATGGGCGGTGGTGCGGCCTCGAGTATGGCAACAGGACAAAATACTGCTGACCTGGATTTCGACTCGGTTCAGCGAGGTAATCCAGAAATCCAGAGGCGGTGCCAGGAAGTAATCGATAGGTGCTGGAGCTTAGACAAGAAAAATCCAATCGTATCAATACATGATGTGGGTGCAGGAGGATTGTCGAACGCGTTACCTGAGCTTGTGAACGATGCTGGTTGTGGCGCGAAGGTTGATCTTCGGTCGATTCCGTCTGAGGAGCCTGGGATGACTCCGATGCAGATTTGGAGTAACGAATCGCAGGAGCGTTATATGTTGGCGATCGATCCACATCGATTTGCCGCATTCAAAGCCATTTGCGAGCGCGAAAAATGTCCCTATGCGGTACTTGGAGAGGCTACAACGGATGGACGGCTCGAAGTTTTCGACCCAACGTTCAACAATAAACCCGTAGATATCGCTCTTTCTGTGATGCTTGGCAAACCTCCCAAGATGATTCGTGACGTGAAGCGAGTGCATCGCCGAGTTAAACAAATCGTTGAGTGGCCATTTCAAAGTATCGGTGACGCACTCGAGCGGGTGCTGTCATTTCCCACTGTCGCGGATAAAACATTTCTAATCTCCATTGGTGATCGATCCGTTGGGGGGTTGTGCTCAAGAGATCAATTTGTTGGACCTTGGCAAACGCCAGTGAGTGATGTTGCAGTCACTGCAATGGGTTTTAATCAATATGAGGGTGAAGCGTTCTCGATTGGTGAACGAACCCCATTGGCAGTGATTGATGGTCCTGCATCGGGTCGCATGGCGATTGGTGAGGCCATTACGAATATTGCCGGGGCACGTATCTCATCGCTCGGGAAGTTGAAGCTTTCTGCGAATTGGATGGCGCCAGCGGGATTCAAGGGTGAGGATGCGACGTTATTCGATACGGTGGAAGCGGTGGGCATGAAGCTTTGTCCAGAGCTTGGTATCAGTATCCCCGTCGGAAAAGACTCGATGTCAATGAGGACTGCTTGGGATGAGAAAGGTCAAACAAAGGAAGTAGTGTCACCCGTTTCGTTAATTATCTCAGCGTTTGCGCCAGTGCTGGATATTAGAAAAACTGTGACTCCAGTTCTCGTACCCGAATTAGACACGACGCTTCTTGCGATTGATCTAGGCAACAAGAAAAACCGATTGGGTGGGTCGGTCCTCGCTCAAACCTACTCGATACAAGAGGGCGAGTCCCCTGATGTGGAGAGTGCGAAGGACCTCAAGGCATTCTTTAACGCGATACAGCGCTTAAATGAAGATCAGCAATTACTGGCTTACCATGATCGATCTGATGGGGGCTTGATTACGACCGTGCTCGAAATGATGTTTGCGTCGCATGTCGGCGTGGATCTTGACCTCGGTAGCTTGAACGAGCGTGAGCAGATGGAGGCTCTATTTTCCGAGGAGCTCGGAGCCGTCATACAAGTCAGGAATTCAGAACTTAAAAAAGTGCTTAAGACATTTGCTTCTTTCGATTTGTCTCATGCGGTCGCTCGTCTCGGTTCACTCAACAAGACTGGGATGATCAAAATTTTCGCATCTGACACGCTTGTCTATGAGGAGCTTGGAACCGTGTTGCAAAGACACTGGTCCAAAACGACTTATCACATGCAAGCGCTAAGGGACAATCCGAGTTGTGCGCTTCAGGAATACGATCGGATACTAGATGCGAATGACCCAGGGTTGCATTCGTATCTGACCTATGAGCTAAATGATAAGAGCAAAATCTCGAAAGTCATCAAGAAAACAAGACCGAAACTGGCCGTATTGCGTGAGCAAGGCGTGAACGGTCAAGTTGAGATGGCCGCCGCCTTTGATCGAGCAGGATTCGAGGCAATTGATGTGCACATGAGCGATATCATCTCGGGGCGCGTGTCGCTGAAGGGATTTAAAGGGTTGGCGGCATGTGGTGGTTTTTCTTACGGTGACGTGCTGGGCGCTGGGGAAGGATGGGCCAAGTCAATTCTCTTTAATTCTCGGGCGCGCGATGAATTCTCGGATTACTTCTCGAGAGAAGATACCTTCGCACTTGGCGTATGTAACGGGTGTCAAATGATGTCGAACTTACGGGAGATCATTCCTGGAACAGATCATTGGCCGCGTTTCATTAAAAATAAGTCCGAACAATTCGAGGCACGATTTGTGATGACAGAGGTGACTGAAAGCCCCTCTATTTTGCTTAAAGACATGCATGGATCCCGGCTTCCTGTTGTGGTGTCTCACGGGGAGGGATTCACCGAATTTGAGTCCGCTAGGCAACTAAAGAGCGCGCAGCAGTATGTCTCTTTACGTTACGTGGATAATTATGGAGAAAAGACCGAGAAATACCCGTTGAATCCAAATGGCTCCCCCGAGGGAATCACTGGATTAACATCGCTAGATGGTCGCTTTACCATCATGATGCCTCATCCCGAACGTGTTTTTCGTTCAGTTCAAAACTCTTGGCGAGATGAGCGATGGGGGGAGGATGGACCTTGGATGTTTATGTTCCGTAACGCAAGGCTGTGGTTGGCTTAAACCTGATTGATTGAGCCGTCTACTCGAACGTCTCGATACTCGCGGCCTCTCGAAGTTCGGTAATTAGATCATCCCGTCTTTTGGTGATCAAATCCTTTCTGATTTGATCTGACAGCTCCTCGTATGCTGGGAATGTTGCCTCCCTGATGTCCAGTGACTCAATAACGTGGTAGCCATAATCTGTGAGTACTGGCTCCTGGGTCAGGCTTCCTTTTTCGAGCGACACCATTGCGTCTGAGAAAGGTTTGACAAACCGCTCAGGAGCACTCCAGTCAAGCTTTCCGCCGATATTCTTCGAGTTCGTATCATTTGAGTGCTCGGCTGCGAGAGTCTCGAAATTTTCTCCCGCCTGGAGCTTGGAGACAATCTCGACTGCCGTGTCTTTGTCGTCAACTAAGATATGCCGCACGAGATATTCTTTGTTTCCGGCGCTGGCTTTTTTGAGCCTGGAGTATTCGGATCGTTTGTCATCCTCACTGGGCTCACTCTCTTTGATGATTTGGCTAAAAAGTGTTGTCAGTAATAATTGTTCCTTTGAGGCATCCATTTGCAACTGAAAGGATTCCTCTTGATCAAGCTCTCGTCTAAGTGCTTCTTGCGCGAGTATCTCTCGAGTGATCATGACTTCCATAATGCTCTCTCGCATTTCGGGCGAATCTGCTTGGCCTTGTTTGGTCTGGCTTTGTACCAACATCTCGAACTTTGACTTTGGTATTTCAACGCCGTTGATGATCGCGATCACGTCATCAGTTTGTGCAGTCGTTGAGAGAAGTAGAGCAGTGAGAGTGCTAATTGCTAAAACGGTACGTTTCATGATGATGGCCTTAGTGAGATTTATTCGTCCGGACTGAACGCTTGGATTGATAATGCGTGAATTGTCGATGGCATTAAATCCGATAGACATTCATAGATCATTCGGTGTCGCTGAACCGTATTCTTCCCTTTAAAACACGCTGCGGTGATGGCAAGTTCGAAATGTCCACCTCCCGTATCTCGTACGCCAGCGTGACCTGCGTGCGCAGCTGAATCATCGAATAAATCGATGGATATAGGCTCTAATTTCGACAAACGTTGCTTGATTAAGTCGGAGGTGGTCATCAGGGGAGTACCTTTAGAAAGGGCTTCACTTCAACGCGTTCGAAGACACCGTCTTTCACATAGGGGTCGTCATTAATCCACTTTTCAGCAGCTTCTTGGGATTCGAACTCTCCGATAATCAAACTTCCGGTGAACCCATTTGGGCCCGGATCTGGACTGTCAATCGCAGGGTGAGGTCCAGCAACCAAAATTCTTCCTTCATCAACGAGTTTTTGAATTCGTTCAAGGTGGGATGGTCGCGCGTCTTTTCGTTTAGCGAGACTTTCAGTCGAGTCGAAGCCCATGATCGCGTAGTACATTGACTTATTCCTCGCTTGGGCTAATGTGTTTTGAAAGAACAAGGGCCTGACCGAGCGCGAAAAGGAAGAGTAAGCCCATTCCGCCAAAGAGTTTGAAATTGACCCATGTGTCCGTATCAAAATTAAACGCGAAATAAAGATTCGCTAAACCCATAAAAATAAAAAATCCAGACCAGCTCAGATTCAGTTTGTTCCACAGGCTATCTTTCATTTTCATTTTTGACCCCATCATGAGTTTGATGAGGTTTTTCTTGAAAATAAAATTTGATGCAAAAAGAATGATGGCAAAGGCCCAATATAGGACAGTTGGTTTCCATTTGATAAAGGTTTCATCTTTTAACGCTAGTGTCGCCCCGCCGAGCAGAACAATAATGGCCAAGTTGATGATCATCATGCGTTCGATTTTTCCATGACGCATCCAAGACCAACCTGCTTGAGCGATAGTTGCCACGATCGCAGCCGCGGTTGCGGCCATGATCCCGTGTGTTTTAAAGACGAAGAAAAATACGACAACTGGGAATATCTCAAAGAAAAATTTCACGTGTGATCCAATTATTTGCCAATTTGACGGTCATTCTAAATCATTATGTTTCCTCATCGAGAGAAACTGGAACGACCATCCTCGCGAAACAACGTTTTTGTCTATGATGAATGCTTCGCGTGTTGCATGTAAGGAAATGACAATGGAGTTTGATAAGGTAGTCAACGGACGTCAGAGTGTCCGTGGTTACAAAAAAGATCCAGTCCCACAAGCCCTCATTAGAGAAATCATTGATGTGGCGAGGCGAGCGCCGTCATCAATGAACACCCAACCGTGGCATGTTCACGTGCTAACGGGTGAGGTATTAGACGAGGTTCGCTCGCGCAACATGACAGAAATGGCAGCAGGAGCCGAAGTCAAAAGAGACATTCATAGTCATGATCCATACGAAGGGGTACATCGAGAAAGGCAGATTGCGATCGCAAAGAAACTATTTGCAGCGATGGGAATTGCCCGAGAGGATGCAGAGAGACGTCAGGATTGGGTGCTTCGAGGGTTTAGACAATTTGACGCACCGGTATCGTTGGTGTTGACGTACGATCGCTCGCTTGACCCAGGTGCGGTCGTTCACTTCGACCTCGGTGCGTTGTGTTACGGCATCGTGTTGGCCGCATGGGACAGAGGGCTTGGAACGGTGATCAATGGTCAGGGCATTATGCGGTCTGACATCGTTCGTGAGGTCGCGAATATTCCAGATGATCAAGTCATCATGACTTGTGTTGCGATGGGTTATCCAGATGATTCATTTGCTGCGAATGGAGTGCGCGCGGACCGCGAGACAATTGATGATTTCGTCACCTTCGTGGGTTTTTAAGAAGTTCGGCTTATCGCGAGAAGTTCTTACGTCAGTGTCATCGAGTTTGAATAGTATGATGTCTCATCGAAATCATGTTTTGTTTGAATCGGAGGAAGGTTATGGGGAATCATTCTTTAGTTGACTTGGTCGAGTATCAAAATGCTGCACCAGAGGCCCAAGCAGTGTTTGACGACATCATGAAGACTCGAGGGACTGATTACATCAATAACATCTGGAGAGTGCTAGCGTCACATCCGCCGTTATTAAAAAGTTTTTGGAGCCAGATGAAGGAGGTGATGATCAAGCCCTCTCGATTGGATCCCCTCACGAAAGAGTTAATCTATTTGGCGGTGAGTATCACCAATAATTGCACTTACTGTATCAATAGCCACACGGCGGCTGCGAGAAAAAAAGGATTAGATGACGAGATACTTGGAGAACTCAACGCAATCGTGTCGCTGGCGAATGCGGGTAACCGATTGACTGAGGGATATCAGGTTCCAGTTGATGAGATGTTTCAACCTAAGACCAAGCAAAATCGATGGAAAATGCCTAAATCAGTTAATCGAAAACAAAAAAATAGCGGTAAAAAGTTGGCGCGTCGAAAATAAAGAGCGTCAACGTGTTGTGTGTCTAGGAGGTAGTGTGTGACAGTCAAAGAATCATTGAATCAGCGATTCAGTTGCCGAAAATTCAAAGATCAAGCGGTGCCTCGAGAGGTGATTGATGCGATCCTACGCCAATCCCAACAAACTCCCTCATGGTGTAATACCCAGCCATGGGCGGTCGATATCGTAGAGGGGGAGTTGCTTGCGACACTGAGTGCCGAATTGGTGGCACTTGCAGAAGCTGAGACCCCGATCAATCCTGATATTCCTTTTCCTGGAGAGTACACAGGGGCCTTTAGAGAGCGAAGAAAGGTTTGTGGGTTGCAACTCTATCAATCGGTCGGCATTCAAAAAGGGGATCGAGAGCGAACGAAGGATCAAGGTCTTGAGAATTTTCGATTTTTTTCCGCGCCACACGTCGCGTTCATCTCTACACCCAAGTCACTTGGGATTTACGGCGCGCTCGATTGCGGTTTGTATATTTCATCGTTTCTACTGTCCGCTCAGGAATTGGGCGTTTCGACCATTGCTCAGGCGGCTCTTGCAAGCTATCCCGACGTGATTCGCGATCACTTAAGAATCCCAGATGATAGAGACATTGTCTGTGGTATCAGTTTTGGATTTTGTGATGAAACAAATCCTGTGAACTCCTATCGAACCGAGCGTGAGGATATTCAACTCACAACTAACTACCACCGGTAGGTGGGGCGATTAAATCAAGGAGAATGGGTATGTCAGAGGTGCGCACGGTCAGTCGAATAATTCAGTCTGTCGAAACATCTGATGGTGCAGGAGTGAAGCTCAGACGTAGCTTAGGATCATCACAATTTGCGCGTCTTGATCCATTTCTCATGCTTGATGAATTTTACTCTGACGACCCAAATGATTACATCGCTGGGTTTCCGTCTCATCCCCATCGAGGTTTCGAGACTGTGACTTATATGCTTGATGGGATTATGCGACACGAGGACAGCGTTGGGAATAAGGGTGATTTGGGTCCTGGTGATGTGCAGTGGATGAGTGCTGCTCGCGGCATTATTCATTCCGAAATGCCGCAACAAACTGAAGGAAGAATGCGCGGCTTTCAACTGTGGATTAATCTGCCAGCAAACGAGAAAATGAATGATCCTCGTTATCAGGAAATTGAAGCCAACAACGTGCCGGTTATATCGGATGAAGACGGGATGATTGTGAGACTCATTGCTGGCCGCTGGGTTAAAGGCTCGGTTACCACCGTTGGTCCCGTCCAGTCTGTGTCTACCGATCCTTATTACCTCGACGTTCGGCTTCCTGAGAAGGGCACATTCACCTTGCCAATCCCAGACGGCCACAATGCGTTTTTGTATCTCTATGAAGGGAATGCGTTCGTTGGTGAAAAAAATGAACGTTTGGCTCACCGGTCAGCGGCTATTCTTTCTGAGTCAGGGGCGGTTTTGGTTAGGGCAGGTGACTCAGAATGTCGTTTCTTACTCTTCGCGGGAAAACCGATCAATGAGCCGGTTGTTCAATATGGGCCATTTGTGATGAATACGCGCGAGGAAATAGAGCAAGCGATTGCAGATTATCAGTCTGGCACATTGGTATAACTTAGCTACTCCAAGTTCGTTGGCGTAATCCAATTGTGTAATGCCATGCCGCCGTCGACAGGAATGGTGGCTCCTGTGACATATCCGGTTAGCTCGTCGTTAAGTAGCACGCCAATTATTCGCGCCACGTCCTCTGGAGTGCCAAGCCGCTTCATGCTTGTGCACTCGATGAGGCGATCAATGCCCGAAGTCTCTGCATCAAAGCCACCACCTGGGATTGCTCCTGGGGCGACAGCATTTACTCTGATGCCGTGACGGCCTAGAGCCCTAGCCAACTCTTTCACGATCATGACTTGGGCAGCTTTTGAGGCGCTGTAATGAGGTAGATTCCTGGGGGTCGTTGCGTGCAACGAGGTGACAAATACAAAACTTCCTTGACGCTTGAGGGTCGTTAGCTTCTGTCCAAGCGCTCTAGCAATCATGAACCCAGATCGGGCGTTGGTGTTCATCATTGCATCCCAAGTATCCGTATTCACGCTAAAAATATCATCAGAGTCGATTCTCTTCGGGCTCGCAGAGTGAACGAACCCAGTCACAATTTCCTCGCTATCAAGCAATTTAATCAAATTGCTCGTGCCCTCTTCAGTCGAGAGGTCTTCAACGATTGAAGTGTGAACCGAGTCAGGTTTAGGTAATGAATTGATCGTTTCAGACAGCGCATCTGAGCTGTTATCAGTCAGTACGAGGCGAGCGTTCAGTGTTGCAAGGTGATGCGCAGCACCTCGACCAATGCCATTCCCAGCACCTGTGATGAGCACAGTTTGGTTACTTAAGTCACCGAGCGGGTTGTGGTGATCAGAGGTGAGTGTCATTCACTGAATCGAGCGCGCTCTTGTCGCTCGTACGCGTTTTGCCAAAGTTCGTTCCAGTCACGACCTAGAAAATCTCGTACTTGGTTGTCGTCCTCAAAGAATTTATTTGGTAACTGAAAAAAGCCGATCAATATCACGCCATTTGGGCCTGCCCAAGCCTCATGGCGACTCCCCGCTGGTCGCCAGACAAAGTTCCCGGCACTGCATGACCCCTCGTGGCACTCTAGACTGCCCTCGAGGATCCACGTTTGTTCGATGCCTACATGTTCATGATCTGGAAGTTTTGATCCTGCTGTCATTTTCATCAGCATCGTGAGTAGTCCACTTGCTGGATCGACGAGAAGGGTTTTTGTTTCAATTCCCTCGTATCGAGATGCCTCCCAAGCGATTTGTTCCGTCTCGACAAAACGTGATGCGAGTGGAGGTAGGGAGCCGTGTTCGCGTTTCATTTGGGGGGTGCTTGCAGACATAATGATCTCTCGTTGATCTATCAGATGACTTAAATTGTGGACACTTTATTCCAGTTTGCGAAATCGAGAGTGCCATCGCGCTGGATTTGTTTGACAAGGTTTACTTCCCAATCTAAGTATCCTTGCATTGCCTCTTTGTGTGATGATTTTTGCTCATACGGTTTGTACCACACGTCATTTGGTTCTGATGTTAACTGATCGTTATTCGTCTCGGTCTGTCCCCCGTATCTCCGCCACGCCGCATTCCCACCTTCGAGAACCGTAATGTGTCCAGCAAAACCAAGTGCCAGGATGTCTCGAGCCGCATATCTCGCCATGCGTGAGTCTGTCGAGGTGAGTACGATTGTGTTGTTATCAGTCAATTTAGATTCGAGCGCTGCAAGGCGTGTTCGCTCGGCCCAAAGCGCTCCGGGTAGATGACCACGGCTGTATTCAAGGCTTGAACTAAAATCGATGATTAGCTGTTGCTTCCCATCGGAAATGTCAGTCATTAACGTTCGAGGATCAATCAACTCACAATCTGGGCAATTAAATGAGCTCACGTCCTCAGGTCCGCTTGCAGTAAGCTCCACACTGTTTGGTGATAACACGTAAACATCACTCCAGAGCATTTGTTTGAGCCATGATGCGGTCATGATTGCGCGTACCGTTTGGTCATCAAATAAAACGATTCGAGAGTTTCTTGTTGCGACATACTCATCGGTCGCCTGCACGAGTTGTCCTCCAGGGGCATGTCGAGCGCCAGGCAGATGTGATGCTTCGTATTCCTCATGCGTTCTGACATCAAGGATGTAAAGGGATCTTTCATCTTGTTCAGATATAAAACGATCAAGCTCAGCGCGATTGATGATTGATATGTTGAATTTTTGAGCTACCTTTTTTGCAGCTGCTATGGATTTATTCCGACCATCGGTCTGTGGCGAGGGTGCGACGTCGGTCGCGTTGGTAGAAGGTTGTTGGCCTGCAAGCTGCCACCCCATCGTTCCGTCCTTGAGTGCAACGACCTTGTTGTTAATGCCTGCATTGATCAAAGACTGTGACCCGATGATGCTTCGTGTTCTCCCAGCGCAATTTACAACAATCAACGTCTCTGGATTTTTGACAAAGTCAAATGCTCGATAGACGAGCTCCGCTCCGGGACAGTTGATTCCGCCAGGGATACTGATTCGATGATACTCGTCGTAGGGTCTACTATCGAGAATGACCAAATCAGTATTGGCATCTTTTAAATTTTTGAGCTCTGTTGCGCTAATCCTCGGCGTATCTTCATTTATTTCGACGTACTCTCCGAACGCTTTACTCGGCACATTGATGCCGGAGAAGAGCTCAAATCCAGATTCTTTCCAGCCCGAGATGCCACCTTCAAGAAAACCTACGTCGGAGTAACCGCATTGGTGTAATACTGTCGCAATTCGCTCGAGATGAGGAATATTTCCATCGGCATCACACAGAATAATCTTCGTTGATGGGCGCGGCACCAAGCGCTTTATTTCTAGTTCGATATGACTTTCCGGAAGGCAACTTGCTAGGAGTAAATGCTCATGAAAGTAGATGCCTTGCAAACGGATATCTAAAATCGCGAATTCACTCTTCGTTTTACATAAACGATCGAGGCTTTTCGCGGAGTAGATTTTGACAGGCATCATTCGATGCTATCGAGCATCTTCGATATTTTTTATGGTGGGAAAGAAATGCCACGAGTGGGTACGCGGGTTGTAGTATTCGCGTTCAGCAAGCTGTGGCAAGCCAAGACCATACATGTGGAAATTAAGTACCTTTTCTACACCTGGAACATCTAAGGCGTGCAGATCGTCAGGCATGAATGCTAAGCCGGTCCCATGGCTCACATCGACTCGTTGTGTCTCACGGATGCCATTGTCTTCGGTTCGTTCGAATAGGCGGTTTGGTTCAGTCCCGTGGAGGCCAACGATCACAGCCCATGTTTGATGATTATGCGTTGCAGTCGAGTATTTACGTACAGATGAGGTTACGTAGAGTGCAAAACGATGATCTTCATCCTCTGAAATCAGATATAGGTAATTTGGACGCTGGTCCCCAGTTGGAGGTGGGGGGAAATCATCGGTTGGGAAAAGCTCTTTTTTTTCAGCGAGTTTAATGAGTTCGTTTTTTATCTGAGCCAGGCTATCTGGGGTCACTCCAAGGTCGTATTCAATCTGTCGAATTTTGGATACCGCTTCAGACACAGCAAAGCGACGCTGTGTTTGCCGAGATAATTGATCATTCATAAATAACTCCTGTATACACACGAGAATTGTATCGTAACGTATTGTGATCAGCTCTCTATTGATTGCAAAGGCATTGTCTTATTATGAAGTTATAAAACTTAGAATCGTTAGAGGCGGTGACGAATGATTGATTTAAAGAGAAACAGTAAGAAAGAGTTGGTTGTCGCGACGGGTAAGCGGGTCATGGCGCGATCGATCTATACCCCAGGTCAGGTTGATGACTTCAAAATCAGTCGTGGAAAATTTTCGGATTTTCTATCATGTCCTCGGTGTTTCTACTTCGATCGCGTTAAGGGGTTTGAATCGCCCGGAACCCCTGGGTGGACGCTCAATGAGACCACTGACCTTCTCTTAAAAAAAGAATTCGATGAGTGTCGTAGTAAGGGCGAGCCGCATCGTTTGTTTGTCGAGAACGAGCTCGAACATTTGATTCCATTTGATCATGCTGACATGGACAAATGGCGTGATTCGCTGCGCCACGGATTGATGTCGCGTTTTGAGGATACCAATATCATTTTGAGTGGTGGTGTCGACGATATTTGGCTCAACACGAAAACTGAAGAACTGGTTGTTGCTGATTATAAGTCTCAAGCTAATTCGAAAGAGCTTGAGCCATCGAGCTACTTGTCTGATCCGTTTCATGAGGGATACAAAGTTCAATTAGATTTCTATGCGTATTTACTCAAGCAAATGGGATTCGGCGTTGATCCGATTGCTTACTTTTTGGTGTGTAACGCAGATCGTTCCCGGGAGGGGTTTTATGGTGTCATGCGTTTTTCAGAAACGCTTATTCCCTACAAATGGAATGATGATTGGTTGCCTGAAAAGATCGATGAGATGATTGCGGTCTTAAATAGTCCAAACCCACCTCATGCAAACCCGAGTTGTAAGAACTGTGCCTACGCGAGACAGCGTTCGTTGTATGACCGAATTGAAGTCTAAATCAGTCATTTAGAGGGCTTGGACTTTTTGATGTATTGCCCATTCTCATAAACCCAACCATGTTTTGTGAGAAAGATATAGTCGTGCCACGGATTGTCGGCCATGCGTTCTGATGTGCTTTTCTCATTTGACCGAGCGGGTTGCGCTTGCGTATTTAAGGTTTTTTTTGTCATGATGGGCGCTGATTAACTGAGGACAAAACAATGATCTCTTCCAATCACCAAGCTGCATTTGAATCCGAGGTCGTCACGAAGCTGAGAGATGATCTTGCCGTCGCACTTCGTGCCGCATCGAAACATGGACTTGCCGAGGGAGTTTGTAATCATTTCAGTATTGAATTACCCGATGATTCTGGTCGATTTCTACTCAACCCTAGAGGTCTTTTATGGCAAGAAGTTCAGGCGGAAGATATCGTGTTGATTGATATTGAAGGAAACGTGCTCGCCGGTAAACACGAAGTTGAGCCCACCGCAATGTATATTCACTCGGCTGTTCACCGGGTGTGTCAAAAAGTCTGTGTCCTACACACGCACATGCCGCATGCGACCGCGTTGAGTCTGACGAAGGAAGGGGCATTGGATCCCACATTGTCACAAACTGCAATGAGGTTCTACGGTCGTGTGGCAGTGGATTTAAATTACAACGGTCTTGCGCTCGACATCTCAGAGGGAGAGCGAATTGCTCGTTCAATGCAGGGCTCAGATATCGTCTTTTTAGGTAACCATGGGGTTATTGTGTGTAATGACCGTATGGATCACGCCTATGATGATCTGTATTACCTTGAACGCTCGTGTGAGTTGGAGGTCTTGGCTCTGTCGACAGGTAAAGAATTAGTCCCTGTCAGTGAGGATATTGTCAAAAAGGTATGCGATGAAATCGAAGGTGAGCGGTTGCAGTCTGAACTTCATTTCGCAGCGTTGCGCCGCACTGTTTAATGATTCTCCTTTTGTTCTGATGTTAATGGGTTTCTTTCGACGCATCGGCTTTATCTTTACTGCGTTGATTTTGATTCCAGTTGGTCTTGCGATCGATATCGAGCGGGTAGCTGATATCTCGTATCCGTGGGGTATCGATCAATTGGATCAAAACCGGATTATCGTCACCAGCAAGTTGGGTAGTGTGTTTTCGATCTCTCTATCCGATTATTCGAAAACTCAAATCAAGAACATTCCAAGCGTTCGTGTCCATCGTCAAGGTGGATTGTTGGATGTTGCAGTGGAGCGCCAGGGTGAGGTCACCAGAGTTTATTTGTGCTACAGCAAACCCATGGGGAATGGGATTTCCGTTGCAGTTCATGAAGCAACTTTGAAAGATGACTCCTTGGATGATGGGCGCGACATCTACATATCAAATGTCAAGTCTGGCTCCGGAGTTCATTTTGGGTGTCGATTGCAATTGCTGAATTCGGACTTATTTCTCTCCCACGGGGATCGCGGACGACGAAATCATGCCCAGGATGGCTCTCTTGACTCAGGTTCGGTCATTAGGCTTTTCAAATCTGAACCAGGGGATGAGATGTATCCATGGAGTTGGGGGAAAGCGGTCCATTCCATCGGTCATAGAAATCCTCAGGGGCTGTCGATTAACCCGAGGAATCAAGAGTTATGGTTGCACGAGCATGGGCCGCGCGGTGGTGACGAGATCAATGTCGTCGAGGAGGGGGGTAACTATGGATGGCCACGTGTCTGTTACGGTGAGGAATACTCGGGTGGCGAGATTGGGTTGAATTTCTCTCCAGATGGGTACATCGATCCTGTATGGAAATGGATTCCAAGTATCGGCCCCTCAGGAATGATGTTTTATCAAGGAGATATGTTTCCTGAAATCGCAGGCCAATTGTTGGTTGGATCTTTAAAGTTTGGGAAGATTGTTTCCGTGGCGTTGGATGAGGCCTCTCGTCCTACATCTGAGATTGATTGGCTCACGGGTATTGGCCGGGTGAGGGATTTATTTGAACTCGATGATGGCAGTATTTTGGTGCTGACTGATGAACGGCGAGACGGACTGCTTCGAGTGTCGAGATGAATCGTTCCATCCTGTCGATGATTGCTTTGGGTTTACGTCGGTTGACATTTTTTTTGGCTCTGACGAATGTCTCTCTTGTTTCGGCGTCCGACGATCTTGAACGTATCGTTGCGTCAATTGATGCGAATGTCGTTTTTATGCGCCACGCATTAGCTCCGGGAACTGGTGACCCAGAGAACTTTGCGATTGAGGATTGCGCAACTCAACGTAACCTGAGCCCGCAAGGGAGATCGCAAGCAAGACAGATTGGTCTTCTTCTCAAAGCGTCATTCAGTTTTGATGATATTTATTCTAGTGAGTGGTGTCGTTGTGTCGAGACAACAAGACTTCTCGATTTGGGTGGGTGGGAAACATTGAGCGGCTTAAACTCATTTTATGAGGGCCACGTCGATCGTGAGCGAACACTAAATTTATTGGATCGTTTTCTCAATTCGTTAAACGGAGATCGCCTGACACTGCTTGTCACACATCAAGTTGTCATTTCTGCTGTGACAGGGAAATATGCCAAAAGTGGTGGCTTGGTTTTTTATAATTCAAAAACGAAACAGTCTGTTGGAGCTTCTCTTCGTTATTAATCAGAGATGCTCTAGTAGCTTTTGAGACGTTTTGAGCGCTGATAAAAAGGCTCCTTCGACTCTCCCTCCTTGGGTCCAATCACCACAAGCGGCGATCCTGGATGATGCATCAACGAATACGCCATGATCACCGTGGTCACTATTGTTGGCATATAACCACCGATGAAGTGATTTGTACTCGATCCCGTCCGTATCGAAATCAATAATGTTGGAGAGCTCACTTAGTTGCGCATCGAGTATTGCTTCTGGCTCGTGATCTCGATGCTGTTTCGCAAATTCTTCGCTCGAATGCACGACCAGTGAGGTTGCTTTTTGACGACCTGGTTTTGTATTGTTGATGCTGATCCAGGCAAGGTTTGATCCCTTTACGCGCGCTGCATCAAACGGGAAAGATTGTTCGGCCCTTAAACCGAGCATGACAGCGAAACATGGTTCCATAGTGATGTGTTTGATTGCTCCGTGAAACTCGAAGCTTTCTGGAAGAAGTGATGTCGCTTGGTGAGAGGGGATTGTCGTGATAACCCAGTCGAAACCATCGAATGATTTTCCCGTCTCGTCAATCAGAGTCCAGTGCTCGCGTTGTTCAATCGAGGCAATTTTAGCCTGGGTGTTCACTGGTTGATTGATGGATACTTTCTCCAAGAGACTGCGCATACCGGGCACAGCAACAAATCTAGGTTCCTCATCTTCCCAATTGACTTTACTTTGGATTTTGTCGCGATTGATTTCAACAAATCGCGCGTTCCATCTTTGAACTGTTCGGTCAGAGATGAAAGGTTCAAGAAACTCTTGAAATTCGGTCGATCGAGCCGTGAAATATTGCGCGCCATGATCGAATTGGTAGTCTCCAGATGTCCGTGTTGCCATACGACCCCCTGGGTTTCGTGATTTCTCGAACAGAGTCACTTGTGCATGGTCATAAAGAATTCGGGCGCAAGTCAGGCCGGCCATGCCTGCGCCAACGATGGCAATTTTTTTTGCGTTATTTTTTGGCATTTTTGTAATCGATGAAACACGGCTAAGATGTACCAGACAAGTTAAAGGATGAATAGTTTTCATGTTGCGTCGTTTCTCATATTTAGTCGTGTGTTTTTGTGTATTCGCTGTTGGGTGTCGCACGACGGATCGATACGAAGGCCGACTTGATGATGTTGTTGACAGCGTGACTCGAGGTCATATCGCGGAGGCGCGCTCGATCCACGAGGTGAAGCTTCAGGCTCACCCGACACTTCTGAGTCATTTTGAGTTGGGAGAACTGTATTTGCTGGAGGGGCAAATCGATCGGGCAATTGAGACGATGCTCGCTGCGGATGCAATTGTGAAGGAGTGGGAGTCACAAACTCGATTGGATCCGCGACTGCTTCTCGAAGATATTGGGTCAATTGTTGTCAATGACAAAATCAGAAGCTACAAAGGGTATGACTTTGAGAAGGTGCTGCTCACGACACGAATTGCGTTAATGCATTTGATTTCGGGTGATTTGGATTCGGCGCGTGTGGCAATCAAATCGACGCATGAGCGCGAGGCTATGATTCAGCAATTTAGAGAGAATCAGAAAAGTTACCGAGACTCACAGGGAAGCTACAGTGTTGAGGAGCTCAATGGCTATCCCATTGAGACAATTGCTACCCCAGAAGCGGAGGCTTTGCGTAACAGCTACCAGAATGCACTCAGCCATTATTTGGCTGGCTTTATTTATGAGCAGTTGAACGAGCCGTCGCTGGCCGCGCCTGGTTATCGCAACGCACTTGAGTTGCGCCCGAAGCGCGGTGTATTGATGGATTCTCTCAAGGGGCTAGAGTCCCGGATGTCCCGTCCTCAAGATGACGGTAAAACTGATCTCTTGGTGATCTATGAACAAGGTTTCGCACCAGCGAAATCTTCTCTTGAGATCTATATTCCCGTTCCTCAAAATGACCGTATCTTGCAAGTTCCTGTGTCGTTTCCGATTTACCCAGTCATGACCTCTGGTGTCGCGACAGAATTGTCTTTAGACGGGTATTCGTTGTTATTTGACGATGATGTGCTTGACATTGACAGTATGGCGAGACGATCGCTCAAGGACGAGATTCCAGCGATTTTATTGAGAACGGTCACGAGAGCGAGTTTTAAAACTGCGATCCAAAACGCGGCGCGTGAAATCGATGAAACAGGTTTATTGGGAGATTTGATCGCGGTTGCAGCGGTTGCCTCAGAAAGTGCTGACGATCGCAGTTGGAGGATGTTGCCCAATAAAGTCGGTATTGGACGAATCATGGTTGAGAAAGGGGAACATCAACTCACGTTGAATGGTCGCACGATCATGAACGTTCAGGCAGCCGGTCGATCTATGATAGTGTTCATTCGAGATATTGGCGGGCAGCAATATATTCAACAAGCAGTCTTTAATTAAACCTAGGTTGATAAAGAAAACTATGAAAACACCTTTAATACGTTTATGTTTTTCGATTGCAATGATTGCATTGTTATCTTCTTGTTCAGTCTTCAGTAAAAAGAATGCGTGTCCAAATGGTGATGTCGTTTTTGTCGGAGATGTTGATGACATTGACGTGGTCAGTGTGTCTTGCGTGCCAAGGGACGGAGTATTAAGAGTGATCGTCGAGCTTTTGAATGACAGCGATGAAGAAAGGTCGATTGCGTATCGTTTCGACTGGTACGACAAGGACGAGCTCGTGATCGGGAAAGAGGAATCATGGAAACCACTGTTTCTCTATCCAAAGGAAGTTAAAACGCTTCGTGCGACAGCGCCAAATTGGTTGGCGGTCGACACAAAACTATCGATCAAACAATAAGGGGGGGTAGGTAAATGGTTAAGCGATTTGCTACGGTCTTTTTGACGCTCGTGTCTATTGCGTTGACGATAGGTTGTTCGAAAGAGGTGCGTTATGGGGATCCGAAAGGGGTGGAAAATGTATCGATTGAATTTGGGTCGACGGATCTTCAAAAGGTTGCGGAGGAGATGACGCGATCATTACTGGTTTCAAATCTCGTGGTTGAGGGTAACCGACCGCTCATCACGGTTCAGGACGTTAAAAATTTCACGAGCGAGTACATTGATACACGCGGAATTACGGATACCATTCGAACTGAATTATCTCGAAGCGGTGTTGTTCGCTTCGTCGTTGATGAGGCCGCGATGGAGCAGCAAATCAGCGAGATAGAGCGGCAACAAAATGAAGAGTATTACGATCAGGAAACTACGGCAGAAAAAGGAAAAATGGTGGGAGCGGGCTACCGCCTCGAAGGAAGCATTCGGTCGATTGTGAAACAGAATAAAGACGTGAAGGACGTGTATTACAAAGTAAACCTTCAGGTTTGGGATGTGAGAACTGGAATCATGGAGTGGTCGGAGGAGACCGAAATCCGTAAAATTAGAGACTAGGATTTGAGTCGTTTCGAAAATCTCTCAGGCGTCATGATTTCGAATGAAATCGTATTTGGATGAAGAGCTCTTCTGTTTTTACGTTTGAGTAGGTCCCAGTCTTTTGTCAGCAAATGTGACGCTCTCGCCTGATGGCTTAAATCCAAAAATTTGACGTCATCAGGGTCTTTGCACCAAAAACGAGGAGAGCTTTGCTCCTGTGTTTCTGCAATCTTTGCGACTTCCTCGATCTTTTTTTTGACGCGTTCGTCGTCAGTCTCTTCTCCTGCTAAATGTGGGTACCGTAATACGGTTAGCAGTTCGTTCAAACATGCGTCGTTTGTGATCAACCTGAAATTTTGTGCGGCTCTTGATTCAATAAGGTCGCAGGTAAGGGGATCTTTGAAGTGATACCAATCTAGCCAAACGTTAGTGTCGAGCACCAGGATCATGTTGATTAAAAGAGTTCCTTGTCTCCTAGGTATCGCCACTGACCAATTGGCAGTTTAGAGAGTTTGACTCGCCCAATTCGAACTCGTTTTAATCCGGTGACTCGTAATCCGACCAGTTCGCACATCCGCCTGATCTGGCGTTTCTTTCCCTCTCGAAGGACAAAGCGAAGTTGGTCTTCGTTCACCCATGACACTTTTGCTGGTTTGAGTCGCTTTCCGTCGAGTGTCAATCCGTGCGTCAGTTTCTCGAGGCCACCTTCATCGAGTGTTCCTGAGACACGAACGATGTACTCCTTTTCGATACTGGTGTCTTCGCCAATGAGTTTTTTGGCGATACGCCCATCTTGAGTCAACACCAATAGTCCTGTGGAATCAATGTCAAGCCTTCCCGCGGGGGCGAGCCCTTTTAGGTGTTGCCGAATGAAGCGTTTTTTGGACGTATCTTCGCTAAATTGATTTTCCGGTTTTACTAGAGTAATTGCCGGCTTATAGTCCGCTTCGGCCTGTCCGGAGACATATCCGATGGGTTTATTGATCAAGATGGTCACTTTGTGTGCGCCAGCATCGCGTCTTGCAAGTGTGATCTTCGCGCTACTTGGTGCCCTCGTGCCCAGTTCCTCAACCCTGACGTTGTCGACAAAGACCCAACCTTTGGCAATATATTCGTCTGCCTCGCGCCGAGAGCACATGCCACGCTCCGACATCAATTTTGACACGCGTATCATCGGTGTCGGTTCTGGCATGACGCTCGACCGATCCGTTCGTTTTGTAGCCCCCGGTTTGGGGGCTTTTAGGGTCGGTCGAGTCATGGGTGTCAGGTTTTACGCTGCGTCGAGAAGCTCTCGTAACACGTAGGGGAGAATGCCGCCGTGTTTGAAGTAGTCAACTTCAATCGCAGTGTCAATTCTTGATAGCAGTGCCACCTCTTTCTTTTTGCCATTTTTCGCGGTGATTACCAACTTGATGTCTTGTTGGGGCTTCAAGTTGTCTAGCCCAACGATACTGAAGGTTTCCTCACCAGTGATGCCAAGCTTGTCGACTGAATCGTTCCCCTTGAACTGAAGTGGTAATACACCCATGCCCACGAGATTTGACCGATGAATTCGCTCAAAGCTTTTCGCGATCACTGCTCGAACACCAAGCAGTTGCGTGCCTTTCGCTGCCCAATCTCTGGAAGAGCCTGTGCCATACTCCTCACCGCCAAAAACGACAGTAGGTGTTCCCGCTTTTTGGTAAGCCATAGCGGCATCGTAGATTGCAACTTGCTTGCCTGATGGCTGCGCTAGAGTGAATCCACCTTCAATTCGCGTACCGTCTTTTTTGGGAGGTAGCATGAGGTTTTTGATGCGGACATTAGCAAATGTGCCTCGCATCATCACTTCGTGGTTTCCACGTCTGGCGCCGTAACTATTAAAGTCCACTTTTTTGACTTTATTTTGAACAAGATATTTTCCAGCTGGAGAACTATCTTTGATGGCACCTGCAGGAGAGATGTGATCTGTTGTGACCGAATCCCCAAAAATACCCAATGCCCTTGCTCCAATGATATCGCTCACACCGTTTGGCGCCATACCAAATTCTGAGAAAAATGGTGGCTCTGCGATATAAGTGGATTTAGGCCAGTTGTAGACTTCACCAGAGGCAGACGGAACGCGCTTCCAAAGTGGTGTCGCATTCGCTAAATCTTTGTAAAGTTTTTTGAATGTTTTTGCGTCAGTCGCGTGTTTCAGCGCTGCAGCAACATCTTTTTGTTTTGGCCAAATGTCACCAAGGTAAATCTCTTTACCCTCTTTGTTGGTGCCGAGGGGCTCGTTCATAAAGTCTTTCTTGATGGTTCCCGCAATCGCGTACGCCACGACAAGGGGAGGGCTTGCCAAGAAATTCGCCCGAATATTTGGATGGATGCGTGCTTCGAAGTTTCGGTTTCCTGATAGAACCGCGGCACAGACCAAATCATTTTTAACAATGGCTTCGTCGATTGGCTCTGCGAGCGGACCAGCGTTTCCAATACACGTGGTGCAACCATATCCAGCTAGATAGAACCCAAGCTTTTCTAAATACGGGAGTAGTCCTGCTTTTTGTAGATACTCTGTTACTACACGAGATCCAGGAGCTAATGATGTTTTAATGTGTTTCTTGACGGTGAGGCCCTTCTCGACAGCATTTTTAGCAAGAATGCCAGCAGCAACCAATACACCCGGATTAGAGGTGTTGGTGCAGGAGGTAATCGCAGCGATGAGCACATCACCTGAGCCAATATCCGTACCCGAACTCGTGGTGTATCTCGCGTCGAGGTCTGTTTTTTTCTTGTTGAATCCGCCAGAACCTACAGGTGCTGAAAACAGCTTCTCGAATTGCGATGACACCTGGCCAAGGCGAATCCTGTCTTGAGGTCGCTTGGGTCCTGCAAGCGATGGCTCAACTTTTGACAGATCGAGTTCAAGTACTTTTGAATACTTGATATCTCCTTTTTTCGGCATGCCGAACATGTTCTGCGCTTTAAAGTACTTCTCAAATGCCGTGACTTCCTCTTCGGTACGTCCGCTGTAGCGCATGAAGTCAACTGTCTTCTTATCTACCGGAAAGAATCCCATCGTGGCGCCGTATTCTGGTGCCATATTGGCAATAGTCGCTCGGTCTGTTACCGGTAAGTTAGCTGCCCCATCTCCAAAGAATTCAACAAATTTGCCGACGACCTTTGCTTCTCGAAGCATTTCTGTGATGGTGAGGACTAAGTCTGTTGCTGTCACGCCCCAACGAAGCTTCCCTTTGAGGTTGACCCCCACGACATCGGGTGTGAGGAAATAAACAGGTTGACCCAGCATGCCTGCTTCTGCCTCAATACCACCAACGCCCCAGCCGACAACGCCAATACCGTTAATCATCGTGGTGTGTGAATCGGTCCCGACCAGTGAATCTGGGTAATAGACCCGCTGCTTTTTGTGCACACCTCGCGCGAGATACTCTAGATTGACTTGGTGCACGATACCAATTCCAGGGGGCACAACTTTGAACGTATCGAAGGCTTGCATGCCCCACTTCATAAATTGATAGCGCTCAGCATTCCGTTGGAATTCAAGCTTCATGTTAGATCCAAGAGCCGACTTGTTGCCGTAGTTATCCACCTGTACAGAGTGGTCAACCACTAAATCAACCGGAACTAAGGGTTCAATTGATTTTGGATCTTTTTTCATTTTCTTCGCAACTTTTCTCATGGCTGCGAGATCAGCAAGAAGTGGCACGCCGGTGAAGTCTTGTAAGACGATGCGCGAGACAACAAATGGGATTTCGTGTGTCCGTTTCCCATTGGGTTTCCACTGTGCGAGCTGTTTGACGTGTTTTTCGGTGATCTTGACGCCGTCACAATTACGAAGGACAGATTCGAGTACCACTCTGATGGAGACGGGAAGTTTTGAAATATTACCGATACCAGCCTTTTCCAGAGCTGGAAGAGAGTAGTACGTTCCTTTTCTGCCGTTTTTAATCGTAAATTCTTTTTTCGTATTAAAAAGATTGTGTGCCATGTGTCTTGTTCCCCGATTTAAGGTTCTTAAATCGCATCGTGGCCTGTTCGAAAAGACCTGGCCACGACACGATGTATTGCGTTGATTTAGATAACCATCATATCCACGAATTCATGGACTGGTGTTGCTGACAACTTTTTGCTGTTTTGACACAGGTCCAAAATTGCTTTTTGTTGCTTCACTGGGAATTTTCTTGCCAAGTTCGTCTTGAATTTTTGAACCAAGACGGGCATTCCTTCTTTTCGACGTCGCTTGTGTCCAATCGGATATTCGCACACAAGTTCTTTCAGTTTTTTGCCATCTTTAAATTCGACGGTGAGTGCATTCGCGATCGAACGTTTTTTCGGATCGTGATAGTCCTTCGTGAAGTTTTTGTCCTCAACGCAGACGATTTTTGCTCTTAATTTATCAATCCGAGGATCCGATGCAATGTCGTCTTCGTAATCAGAAGCCGTCAATCGACCATATAAGATCGGCACCGCTACCATGTACTGAATACAATGATCACGATCGGCAGGGTTATTCAATGGACCCTTTTTATCGATGATGCGGATACATGCTTCGTGTGTTCGTATTGTGATCTTTTTAATGTCGTCAGCTGTTTTACCTGCTTTTTTCAATAGATCGTGTATTTGCATCGCGCTCTCAACCGCAGTCTGAGAGTGGAACTCCGCTGGGAACGAAATTTTAAACAGAACGTTTTCCATCACATAGCTTCCGTAAGGCCGCTGGAATTTGAATGGATTTCCTTTGAATAGAACGTCGTAAAAACCCCATGTTTTCGCACTGAGAACGGATGGGTAACCCATCTCGCCGGTCTTTGCGATAAGCGCCAAGCGAACTGCTCGACTTGTCGCATCTCCGGCTGCCCAGCTTTTGCGTGATCCCGTGTTCGGAGCATGTCGATACGTTCTCAATGATTGTCCATCCACCCAAGCTAGCGAGACTGCATTGATGATTTCCTCTTCATTCAGTCCCATCATTGCAGCGACTACCGCGGTCGATGCTACTTTAACGAGGACAACGTGATCGAGGCCGACTTTGTTGAAACTATTCTCTAGGGCAAGACATCCTTGAATTTCGTGCGCCTTGATCATCGCGGTGAGCACATCTTTCATGGTGAGCGGTTTTTTTCCTGCTGCGACCGCATTTCGTGAAAGCCAATCGGCTGTGGCGAGGATGCCGCCGAGGTTGTCTGATGGGTGTCCCCACTCAGCTGCAAGCCAGGTGTCGTTAAAATCAAGCCAGCGGATCATCGCGCCAATATTAAACGCGGCCTGTACCGGATCGAGTTGGAACTGAGTTCCTGGGACTTTTGCTCCATTAGGAACGACAGTTCCGGGAACAACAGGCCCTAATAATTTATTGCACGCTGGATATTCTAGAGCCTCGAGGCCACACCCTAGAGTGTCCATTAAGCAGTAGCGAGCAGTCTCGTAAGCTTCTTTGCTGGTGATGGCTTTTTTTGCGACATATTTTGCGATATCGACGAGGACTTTATCGGGTTTTGGTCTTACGTTTGAGATGTGTGCTGACATTGATCGTGATTCCGTTTTTAGATAATCAAAATTGAAGAAGTGGTGTTCTCTTGAGAACACCACTGTCGTTTATTACTTGCGTTTTGCGAGTGCTTGCCACTTGAGATTTTCTGGTCCTGTGTAGTTCGCACTCGGACGAATGATTTTTCCGTCAAGTCGTTGCTCAATGACGTGGGCTGCCCATCCAGTTGTACGAGCAATCACGAAAATTGGTGTAAACATTGCTGTTGGTATCCCCATCTGGTTATAGCTAACAGCTGAGAACCAATCGAGATTCGGGAACATTTTTTTCTCATTCCACATGACCGACTCGATGCGTGCGGCGATGTTGAATAGGTTCATGTTGCCTGTCTCTTTACAAAGATCTTTGGATACTTTCTTGATGACCTCATTTCGTGGGTCACTGATTGTGTACACGGGGTGTCCAAAGCCGATGACAATTTCCTTGTTTGCAATTCGTTGCTTGATATCAGCTTCCGCTTCGTCTGGTCCGTGATAGCGTTGCTGGATTTCATAAGCGACTTCGTTTGCACCGCCGTGCTTTGGTCCTCTCAGTGCACCAATAGCACCCGTGATCGATGAGTACATGTCAGATGCTGTACCCGCGATGACTCGACCAGTAAATGTGGACGCATTAAATTCATGCTCCGCGTACAGAATAAGAGAGGTGTGCATGGCTTTGACCCACAGGTCTGAAGGTTCTTTGCCATGCAGCATATGCAGAAAGTGTCCACCGACTGAGTCATCATCAGTTTCGGTATCAATACGACGTCCGTTATGACTCCAGTGATACCAATAAAGCAGCATGGAACCAAATGAGGCAATCAACCGGTCGGCAATGTCACGTGCTCCTGGGACATTGTGATCTTCTTTTTCGGGTAAGACTGTACCAAGTGCAGAGCAGCCTGTTCGAAGCACATCCATTGGATGCGCTGAAGCAGGTATCCATTCGAGAACGGCTTTTACGTTCGTGGGTAAACCTCGAAGTGACTTAAGTTTTAATTTGTAGTTTTGAAGTTCTGCAGCGGTTGGGAGTTTGCCATGAACCAGTAAGTAGGAGATTTCCTCAAACTCAGCGTCCTGAGCGAAGTCAAGAATGTCGTAGCCACGATAGTGGAGATCATTCCCAGTGCGCCCAACAGTACAAAGCGCCGTGTTGCCGGCAGGGACGCCTGATAGGGCGACTGATTTTTTTGGTTTTGGTTTGGTTGCTGTTTTATCGCTCATGATTGTTTTTCCTTTGCGAATAGTTCATCGAGTTTTTGCTCATACTTGTGGTAATCCAGATAGTCATACAACTCTGCCCGAGTTTGCATGGTGTCAACGACCGATTGCTGTGTTCCTTCAGACCGAAGTGTTTTATAGACATTGAGGGCTGCAGCATTCATCGCTCTGAATGCCGATAGCGGGTAGAGAATGAGGCCGACGTTGACTGAACGAAGCTCTTCAACCGTATAGAGTGGTGTAGCACCAAATTCCGTAATATTCGCGAGGATCGGTACCCCAACCGCATCAGCAAATTTCTGGTACATGCTCAGCTCAGTCATAGCCTCTGGAAAGATCATGTCCGCACCAGCTTCAACGCACGCACAGGCACGCTCGATTGCTGCATCTAACCCTTCGACCGCGAGCGCATCTGTGCGCGCCATGATGACAAAGTCTGAGTCAGTTCTCGCGTCTGCCGCAGCTTTGATGCGATCGACAAATTCGCACTTGCTCACGATTTCTTTGTTAGGCCGATGACCACAGCGCTTACTTTGCACTTGGTCTTCAATATGCATCGCGCCCGCACCAAATTTAATGAGTGATTTGACAGTGCGAGCGATGTTAAATGCGCCGCCGAATCCTGTGTCGACATCGACGAGAAGGGGCAGGGAGCATACGTCGGTGATGCGCCTGACATCAGTGAGCACATCGTCTAAAGCCGAAATGCCTAGATCAGGTATTCCCAAAGATCCCGCAGCTACGCCGCCGCCAGATAGGTATATCGCTTTGTAACCTGTTTGTTCTGCCAAACGGGCGTGGTAGGCATTAATCGCCCCCACAACCTGCAACGGTTGCTCTGTGGCAACCGCCTCTTTAAATTTTTTGCCTTGGGACATCATTGTCATAAAGGTTCCTAATCGTTTGTCTTAAAAAATAGTTCTTTTGTATCGTTGTCAATCGGAGCGCCCGTGACATATGCGCGTTGCAGCAGATCCCAAAAAAATCGATAGCTGGCTCGGTCGTGCATTTCATTGTTGTGTGAAATAGGACCCCAGTTTGCTTGTTGTGCCGCGGTGAGAATTTGAGCGGCTCGTTCGATTTCAGATTCCTGTGGCTGCATCGCAGTCACAATGGAATCAATTTGAGAAGGATGGATGCTGTACATTCTGAGATACCCGTAGTTATTGCGAGCAATGGTCGCGTCTTCAAATGCAACATTTGGATCCTTGATTTCCAAACATGGGTTATGTGTTGCGATGAGCCCATAGCGTAATGCAGCAGCTGCAATTTCCGCTTTTGCTCTGGAGATGAGTTGATTTGAGAACTGTACGGGAGATCTCATCGCACTCGCCGGGATCGCACCTTGATGGTCACTGACGAAGTCGAGTAATCCAAAGATCAGGCCTTGAAGCCCGTCAATACTCGCGATTTCAAAGACTTCATGAAGCGCGCTCTGTGTTTCGATGAGTATGTGGATTGGAGGCGCAGATACGCCGTTTCGTAGAGCAACCTGTTTGACGTAGTCCACGGTTTTCGCTGCATCACTATGACCAATTGGTTTTGGGATCGTGAGGTAAGAAATTTTGTCTCCCGCCTCAGCCATAAGCACATCAATATCATCTCGACACGATGCGTGAAGTGGATCATGGATGCGAACGCCCATGCGATACTTGGGTTCGGCCAGCGATTGAATCAGTTTCGCGACCATTTGCGCGTGTTCACGCTCTTGTCCAGTTGGTGCGCCATCTTCACAGTCGCATGTGACATCAAACTGCGTGGCGCTTGTTCTCTGGAGATCGCTCGCTTTACGAATGAACTTCTCATTTCCCGCAAAATGCTCACACGCAGGAATAATCGGCAAAGAAGCTCCTGTTTGAAACAAGACGCTGGACGGGTGTGTCATCACGCCGCTTCCTGGTTAGCTAAATAAATGGTTGATCGCAGCGCGTTCTTCCTCAAGCTCTTGCAAGGTTTTATCCATTTGTTTTCTGCTGAATTCGTCAATGTCGAGTCCTGTAACAATGGAATACTCACCGTCGGAGCACGTTGTTGGGAAGCCGTAAATGACGCCCTCTGGAATGCCGTATGACCCGTCTGACGGAACACCCATGGTTGTCCATTTGCCATTCGTTCCGTTAACCCAGTCTCGAACATGATCGATTGCGGCTGATGCGGCTGATGCAGCGGAAGAGAGCCCTCTGGCCTCGATAATGGCGGCACCTCGCTTACCCACGGTTGAAATGAAGGTGTTCTCATACCAATCTTGATCGTTAACGGCACTTGGCGCTTTGTCGCCCCCAATGGTCGCGAAACGATAATCTGGATACATGGTTGGTGAATGGTTTCCCCAAACGATGAGTTGTTCGATCGAGTCGACACTTTTACCGGTCTTCGAGGCGAGTTGTGACAGTGCGCGATTGTGATCGAGTCTCAGCATTGCCGTAAAATTCTTACTCGGTAGATCAGGAGCACTCTTCATGGCGATGTATGCGTTGGTGTTCGCAGGGTTACCAACCACGAGTACCTTCACGTCACGACTGGCAACTTTATTCAGGGCTGCCCCTTGAACTGTGAAAATCGCACCATTTGCCTCGAGAAGATCTTTACGCTCCATGCCTTTCGATCGAGGTCGAGCTCCTACGAGGAGGGCGATGTCAGCATCTTTAAACGCGACTTCAGGGTCATCACTCTGCACTACGCCGGCGAGTAGGGGGAACGCACAATCGTCTAATTCCATGACAACGCCTTTTAAAGCGTTCAATGCGGGTGTGATCTCTAGCAACTGGAGGATGACGGGTTGATCCTTACCCAACATTTCGCCTGACGCGATTCTAAATAGCAAACTGTATCCAATTTGACCTGCGGCACCAGTTACGGCGACTCTCACGGGTGATTTCATCGAGCTCTATCCTTATGATTTAACGTTAAAAAATGATCGTTTTTGCATTTATTCTTAGTATTTTCAGCAGTTTTTGTCCGCTAAGCGCGGCTAAATCGGGGTGCATATTACCCGTTTTTACGTCGCGCAGTCAAGAAGTCTTATATAAGACATAAGATTGCAAATAATTCTTGTAGATTAATCTCTCATTTGGTACTAGAATGCGACTGTTATGGAGCTTGTTAGTGACAACAACACTGGCTACGTGCCTCTTTACCGCCAAATAAAGCGGTTAATCACGGAATCCCTCGTTTCGGGAGAATGGGCGCCGGGTTCTCCCATTCCCAGTGAAATGGAGTTGGCGCAGCGCTACAGTGTGAGCCAAGGCACCGTCCGAAAGGCAGTTTCTGAGCTGGCCTCTCAAAAAATACTCGTCAGACACCAAGGCAAGGGGACGTTTGTCGCGTCTCATTCTCAAGAATCCACAAAATTTCCATTTTTGCGCATTACGCCCGACTCAGGTGTGGTTGAAGAGGTTGATGCGAGATTATTAGATTTTTGGCGAATCAAGCTGGATGGTCAGTCCGCTGGCTTTTTGAACGTTGCTGAGGGCTCCAGCGGCTGGTTGATCCGACGCATCCTTGCACCTGAGGGCGAGGAATCAATATACGAGGAGATTCGCCTGCCTGGATCGTCTTTTGAGACGATTGAAGAGTCCATGATTACCGATCACCAGTGCATGCTCTACAGCATGTATGAGTCGATTTTCAACGTTCGCATTGTTTATGTCGAGGAGCGTGTTAAGGCGATCATTGGTGAAGGCGAGATCGTAGACCGCCTCGGGCTCCTTGACGGTGCGCCGTTATTGAAAGTCGAGCGGGTCGCTTACACGTACGACGATCGGCCGGTGGAACTCAGACGAAGTTATTGCAACACCACGAAGCATTCATATCGAAACAAAATCATTTAGGAACGATTTCACAACGCGAGGAACTGAGTGTGATGAAAACAAAACAACGACCAAAACATCTAGACCTTCCTAAAATTCGTTTGCCATTGCCAGGGTTTGTCTCGATTCTCCATCGCATCAGTGGCTTCGGGCTGTTCATCATGATCGGTGTCATATTGGGATTGCTATCCCTTAGCTTCGAATCTGAGGTGGGTTACGCGCAGGCTGTCGAGTGCCTCACGGGCTGGCTGGGCAAGCTCTTTGTGATCGGTATTTTGTGGGCATTCACGCACCACTTTTTTGCTGGCATCCGGTTTTTACTCCTCGATCTCCACGTTGGCACGGAGCTCGGCGCGGCCAGAAAATCCAGTGCGGCGGTTTTAATACTTAGCCTCGGGGTGACGTTACTCATAGGAGCGCAATTATGGTAAATCGAATCATTACAGGCGCTCATTACGGGCTCAAAGACTGGTTGGTCCAGCGTGTGACCGCGGTCGTGATGGCAAGCTATACGATTTTATTCGCGATCATGTACTGGATTAGCTGTCCTCAGAACTATCTTGATTGGGTCACGATGTTCGAGCCTCAGTGGATGCGGCTTGCGACGATGTTGTTTTTTCTCAGTCTCTTTTGGCACGCATGGATTGGTGTAAGAGATATCTACATGGATTACGTGAAGTGTGCGGCGTTGAGGCTGGGTCTTCAGGTCGTCACCATCTTGGTGCTCATCGCATATGCGTTGTGGACTGTTCAAATATTGTGGAGCTTATAAATGTCTTATCCAGTTAGAAAATTCGATGCAGTGGTTGTGGGAGCAGGTGGCGCTGGATTGAGGTCAGCTCTACAGCTATCAGAGGCTGGTTTTAACGTCGCGGTGTTGTCCAAAGTGTTTCCGACCCGATCTCACACCGTGGCGGCCCAAGGTGGCGTTGGTGCCGCGCTCGCAAATATGGGCGAGGATAGTTGGCATTGGCACATGTACGACACCGTTAAGGGCTCTGATTGGTTGGGAGATCAGGACGCGATCGAGTTTATGTGTCGAGAAGCGCCGAAAAGCATCATTGAACTTGAGCATTTTGGGATGCCATTTGATCGTAATGAGAACGGCACGGTCTATCAGAGACCATTTGGCGGGCATATGCAAAATTTTGGTGCAGGTCCACCGAGCCAACGTTCGTGTTGTGCTGCAGACAGAACCGGACATGCGATGCTCCACACGTTGTATCAGCGAAATGTTCGTGCGAACACTCACTTTTTTGTTGAATGGATGGCGCTCGACTTAATCAGGGATGCCTCAGGGCAAGTGGTGGGTGTCACTGCGATGGAAATGGAGACTGGTGAAGTGTTTGTTCTCCACTCGAGAGCTGTTCTCTTTGCAACCGGCGGTGCAGGGCGTGTTTATGCATCGAGCACCAACGCGTACATCAATACGGGTGATGGGTTGGGTATTGTCTCAAGAGCAGGAATTCCCCTTGAAGACATGGAGTTTTGGCAATTTCATCCAACCGGTGTGGCTGGCGCTGGAGTGCTCATTACTGAGGGTGTCCGAGGTGAGGGTGGATATCTTTTAAACAAAGATGGCGAACGCTTTATGGAGCGTTACGCACCGAACGCGAAGGATCTCGCATCTCGTGATGTGGTAGCGAGGGCGATGGCAACTGAGATTAAAGACGGTCGAGGTTGTGGAGACCAAGGCGATCATGTGATGTTAAAACTTGATCACATTGGAGAGGCTTTAATCGAGAGCAAACTCCCAGGTATTCGTGAAATTGCGAAGAAATTCGCGAATGTCGACCCTGTGAAGGATCCGATACCGGTTGTCCCAACGTGTCACTACATGATGGGCGGCATTCCAACAAACTACCGTGGGGAAGTTGTTGCTCCATCTGGCTCTGACATGGAGGCGATTGTGCCGGGGCTTTACGCAGCTGGTGAATGCGCCTGTGCATCGGTTCACGGGGCGAATCGACTCGGTACCAATTCTTTGACTGATCTTCTCGTCTTTGGAAAGTCCGCGGGTAATTCGACCGTTGAATTCCTCAAACAAAACAAGGGTCATGCTGATCTTCCGAGCGATGCGGGTGAGTTAACGCGAGCGCGACTTGATCGTCTAAATAATCAGACTGGTGGTGAGTCGGTATCGGAGGTCGGAGCAGCACTTCGCCAAACAATGCAACAAAATTGTGGCGTATTTCGATTCCCTGATCTTCTCGAGAAGGGTGTGGCGGAAATTAAAGAGGTTGAACAACGAGTTGCGCGTACGGAAATCAAAGACAAGAGCAAGGTCTTTAATACGGCGAGAATCGAGGCATTGGAGTTAGAAAATTTGATCGAGGTCGCGGTCTCCTCTTTGGTCTCTGCAGAGGCGCGTAAGGAGAGTCGTGGCGCTCACGATCGGGCCGATTTCGCGGAACGCGATGATCAAAATTGGTTGAAACACACGTTATGGTTCAAAGAAGGAAGCCGACTTGATTACAAGGCGGTTCACATGAAGCCACTGACGGCTGAGACGATTGAGCCTAAAGTTCGCACGTATTAATCAAGGGTGAAATTCATCTAAAGGACAGACAGTTATGTTATTCAAAATATATCGATACGACCCGGACAAGGACGCCAAGCCGTACATGAAAGAGTACGAAGTGGAGTTGGGTCCGAATGATCGAATGTTGCTCGATGCGCTGATCCGTATTAAAGAAATGGATGACTCATTGAGCTTGAGGCGCTCATGCCGCGAGGGGGTTTGTGGTTCTGACGCGATGAATATTAATGGTAAGAACGGTCTCGCGTGCATCACGAATCTTGCAGACCTTAAGACGCCGGTAGAGTTACGTCCCTTGCCTGGTATGCCAGTGATCCGAGACTTAGTCGTTGATATGTCTCAGTTTTTCAAACAGTACCACTCGGTGAAGCCCTATCTTTCCAACGACAACCCAGCACCAGAAACAGAGGAGCGATTGCAATCGCCAGAGGAAAGGGCTGAGTTGGATGGTCTGTATGAGTGCATTCTTTGCGCTTGTTGTTCGACGTCATGCCCTTCTTTTTGGTGGAATCCAGACAAGTTTGTTGGGCCTGCTGGCTTGCTTCAAGCCTATCGTTTTCTTGCGGACAGTCGAGATGAATCGACCAGCGAACGATTGGATAACTTGGAAGATCCGTATCGCCTGTTCCGTTGTCACTCGATTATGAATTGTGTGGACGTTTGTCCCAAGGGATTGAATCCGACGAAAGCGATTGGAAAAATTAAAGACATGCTTGTCAAACGAATGGTGTAACGCCGTTTTAAATGAGCGAATTGGATCGAGTTCGGTGGAGTTGTCGCAGAGGCTTACTCGAGCTCGATTTGGTGCTCGAGCGATTCGTGACGGATCACTATGAGCGACTCAGTCAGCGTGAAAAAGATGTACTTAGGGAGCTCTTGAAATTACCAGATAACGACTTACTTGATCTGGCCATGGGAAGAGCTGATACGACGGATCCCGAATATGGTGATCTGATCAAATTGATGCGGGTTTAACAGTTCACCGCAGTAATAAAGATGAGCGGTAATCACGCTCACAGATAGTAAGGGGTTTTTATGTCAGAGAAACAAGCAAACTTAACGTTCTCGGATGGAACGGGAGCAATCGACTTTCCGATTCATCAAGGCTCAATTGGTCCGGATGCGGTCGATATACGAGCGCTATTGGGTAAAACCGGAAAAGTGACTTATGACCCCGGGTTTTTATCAACGGCGAGTTGCCGATCTGCCATCACATATATCGATGGAGACGAGGGGGTGCTGTTATACCGTGGTTACCCCATTGAGCAGCTGGCTGAACATTGCGATTTTCTTGAGGTTTGTCACCTGTTGCTAAACGGTGAGCTTCCCAACACGCAACAGAAAGAGGAGTTTGATGCCAAGGTGATTAATCACACCATGGTTCACGATCAAATTAACAATTTTTTCCGAGGTTTTCGTCGAGACGCGCATCCCATGGCGATTTTAGTTGGTACTGTGGGAGCGCTTTCCGCGTTCTATCATGACTCCCTCGATATAACCGACGCAGCGCATCGTGAGATTTCTGCATTCCGACTCATCGCAAAGATTCCTACGTTAGCCGCCATGGCGTACAAGTATTCCACAGGACAGCCATTTGTCTATCCTGATAATAAGCTCGGGTACGCTGCGAATTTTATGCGAATGCTTTTCTCGGTTCCTGCTGAGGAATACAAAGTCAACGATACGTTGGCACGCGCCTTGGATCGAATTTTTATCCTCCATGCAGATCATGAACAGAACGCGTCTACCTCGACGGTCAGATTGGCTGGCTCATCTGGCGCCAACCCGTTCGGTTGTATCGCTGCTGGAATCGCTTGCTTGTGGGGCCCAGCTCACGGCGGTGCGAATGAAGCCTGCTTGGACATGCTTGAGGAGATTGGTGACGTATCTAAAGTTGGTGAATACATCAAGTTGGCGAAGGATAAATCTTCCGGATTCCGGCTGATGGGATTTGGGCATCGCGTTTACAAGAACTACGACCCGAGAGCGAAGCTGATGCGCGAAACGTGTCACGAGGTGCTTGGAGAGCTTGGATTGGAAAATGATCGCTTGTTCAAACTTGCAATGGAGCTTGAGAGAATTGCTCTTGAGGACGACTATTTTGTCGAGAAGAAACTGTATCCGAACGTCGATTTTTATTCGGGAATCGTTCAACGAGCTATGGGCATCCCGACCAATATGTTCACGTGTATTTTTGCGCTTGCTCGAACTGTGGGGTGGATTGCTCAATGGAACGAGATGATCTCAGATGCTGAACAAAAGATTGGAAGGCCTCGGCAGCTATACGTTGGCGAGCCTGTTCGTGCAGTAAAACCAATAGGGCAGCGTTAACTTTAAATCGGATACACCACAACGGGTCAAGGCACCATGATCAAGGAATTCGGCGGTAACTCGTATTTGTTCGGAACGAACGCGGCTTTTGTCGAGGAGCTCTACGACATTTATCTCGATAATCCGACGGCAATTCCAGATGACTGGAGAACTTACTTTGACAACATTCAAGGTGGATCGGTTGGTAAAGACATTTCATCGCACGAAGTCGCAAAGAACTTTGTCGGTTTTCGTGGAGTCGCTAGAGCTGGTAGTGCACCGGTAGGTAGCCAAACGCATGAGCGGAAACAAGTTTCCGTCCTTCAGTTGATTAATGCGTATCGATTCCTTGGCGTTCGACGAGCGACCGTTGACCCGCTTCAGCGTTATGCAAGTCCAGATGTTCCCGAGCTCACTCTTGAGCACTACGGCTTGGTTGATGCGGATTTAGACACGTTATTCAACACCGGGTCGATGGTTGGGCCTGAGCAAATGACGTTGCGCGATATCGTGACGGCACTCGAACAAACGTATTGTCGGACTGTGGGTGCTGAATACATGTACATCAGCGATGTGCAGCAAAAACGGTGGATACAAGATCGGTTAGAAGGACCTCGTTCTCACCCGAAATACGACAACGAAACCAAGTTGCATTTGCTTGAGCGTCTGACGGCTGCTGAGACGTTGGAGAAATACTTACACACGAAATACGTGGGTCAGAAGAGGTTCTCCTTGGAGGGAGGGGAGAGTGTGATCGTCTCTCTTGACCATCTGCTCCAAAAAGCGGGTCAAGCTGGCATTCAGGAGGCCGTTATTGGAATGGCCCATCGAGGTCGACTGAATGTACTGGTTAATACACTTGGGAAGCTTCCCAAGGACCTTTTCAGCGAGTTCGAGGGAACTTCGGTTGAGCAGTTGCCAGCTGGGGACGTGAAGTATCACCAGGGTTTTTCGTCTGATGTGATGACCCCGGGTGGTCCGATGCATGTGTCGCTCGCCTTTAATCCATCGCACTTAGAAATTGTGAATCCAGTCGTCGAGGGTTCTGTGAGAGCACGTCAACATCGCCGAAGAGATTTTGATGGTCGAGAGGTGCTGCCGATCTTGTTGCATGGCGACTCTGCGTTTGCTGGTCAGGGTGTTGTGATGGAGACACTCAACCTATCGCAAACACGTGGCTACGGCACGGGAGGTACCGTTCATCTGATCGTTAACAATCAGATTGGATTTACTACCTCTGATGTGCGAGACGTACGCTCAACGTTATATTGCACCGACATCGCGAAAATGATTGATGCACCAGTGTTTCACGTCAATGGTGATGACCCAGAGGCTGTCGCTTTTGTAACTGAAATTGCGCTCGATTACCGGATGGAATTTGGCAAGGATGTTGTCATTGATCTCGTTTGTTTCCGAAAACTCGGTCATAACGAGCAGGACGAACCAATGGTGACTCAGCCTTGGATGTACGGCCTAGTTAAAAAGCATCCTGGCTCGAGAGCGAAATACGCTGAACAACTCATTTCTGAGGGTGTGATTGAAAAAGATAAACCAACAAGTCTAGTCGATACTTTCAGAGAGGCGCTTGATGGGGGGCACCACACAAACAAAACCATCATTGCAAATTTTAAACCGCCATACACGGTGGATTGGTCGCCTTATCAAAATATCCCATGGACGCATCAGGCGAAGACGGGTCTTTCAGTTAAAACAATTAAATCTCTATCTGAGGCGCTGACAACAATGCCGGATGAGTTCATCTTGCATCCAAGGGTTGAGAAGATTGTGAGTGATCGTCGTCAGATGGCGGCGGGGCGTCTCCCGCTTGATTGGGGAATGGCAGAAAATCTTGCATACGCTTCGTTGCTGAAAGACGGATTCGGTATTCGGCTCTCGGGGCAGGATAGTGGGCGGGGAACATTCTTCCATCGACATGCGGTATTCCATGATCAAAGACGCCAATCAGCTAACGATGGCGTACACATTCCGCTTTGTCATATTGCCAAAGGTCAGCCGGATTTCACGGTCATTGATTCCCTATTATCTGAGGAGGCAGTGCTCGGATTTGAATATGGGTACGCCATGTCCGAGCCGAATGAGCTGGTCGTTTGGGAGGCGCAGTTCGGCGATTTTGCGAACGGGGCACAAGTGGTCATCGATCAATTCATTGCCTCAGGTGAAGTCAAATGGGGACGAATGTGTGGCCTTGTCATGATGCTGCCTCACGGCTATGAAGGACAGGGTCCCGAACATTCCTCAGCCCGTATTGAGCGTTATTTGCAGCTTTGCGCTGACTACAATATGCAAATTTGCATTCCTTCGACGCCGAGTCAGATGTTTCACCTGTTGAGAAGGCAAATGATTCGGCCGTACCGAAAGCCCCTTGTCATCATCAGTCCAAAAAGTTTGTTGCGACACAAAGAATCGATTTCGACGTTGGATGACCTCGTCAAAGGTGAATTTCAGACGGTGATTTCTGACGAGCAAAGCGTGCCGCCTACCAAAATAAAGCGTGTCGTCTTTTGTAGTGGAAAGGTTTATTACGAACTGAAAGCTAAGCGAAACGAGCGTGAACTCAGCCATATTGCCATTGTGCGGTTAGAGCAACTCTACCCATTCCCGCATGATGCATTCAAGGAACAAATCTCGATGTACAAAAATGCAAAGGAGATTGTGTGGTGTCAGGAAGAGCCAGGCAACCAAGGTGCGTGGCATCGCATCCAGCATTACATCGAGAGACATTTGCTCAAAGGACAAAAACTGAGTTATGCATTAAGAGCTTCGTCTGCGTCACCCGCAAGTGGATACTCAGCCTTACACAACGAACGCCAAAACGCTGTGCTTAACGCAGCACTTGGTCTGAACGATTAATCGCTAGCTATACAAGAACAGTAACTGGGAGAGGTTATGTTGATTGAAGTACGTGTTCCCGCATTATCTGAGTCAGTCGCCGAGGCAACACTTTTGTCTTGGCATAAAAAACAAGGTGAATATGTTAAGAGAGACGAGAATCTGATTGACATTGAAACCGACAAGGTTGTGTTGGAATTGCCCGCACCAGAATCTGGAGCACTTGTTGAGGTTATCAAGGAAGACGGTGTTTCCGTTGCTGCGAATGAAGTGATCGCACGAATCGATACTAGTGTTAAGGGTGTTGAGTCCGTCGAACCGGAGAGTGCTCAAAGTAAGGCAGCTGATCAAGTGGATACAGCAAGTGTTGTTCTCATGCCTTCCGCACGAAAATTGGCCACAGAGAAAGGCATTGATCCAGCGTCGGTTGCCGGATCTGGAAGAGGTGGTCGCGTGACCAAGTCCGATATCCAAGCATCTATCGCGCCACAAAAAGTAACGCCGGCTGCTGTACCAACGATAAGAGACGATAATAACGGCCGTGCGGAGCAACGAGTCCCGATGTCTAGACTTAGAAAACGGGTTGCAGAGCGCTTGCTCCAGAGTCAGTCAAACGCGGCCATATTGACTACCTTCAATGAAGTCAACATGCAGCCTGTCATAGATATCCGTAATCGTTATAAGAGTCAGTTTGAGAAAGAGCACGGCGTCAAGCTTGGCTTCATGTCTTTTTTTGTCAAGGCTGCAGTGGCAGCATTGAAGAAATACCCGATCGTTAACGCCTCGGTCGATGGTGATGAGATTGTGTATCACGGATACTACGATCTTGGAATTGCGGTGGGTAGTCCACGAGGTTTGGTGGTTCCTATTGTCCGTGACGCTGATGCGCTCGGTTTTTCTGAGGTGGAAAAAACTATCGGTGATTTTGGTAAGCGTGCCAATGAGGGCAAACTGAGTATTGATGAGTTAACGGGCGGTACATTTTCCATCTCGAATGGTGGCGTATTCGGATCCATGTTGTCGACGCCAATCATTAATCCGCCGCAATCTGCGATTCTGGGCATCCATGCGACTAAAGAGAGGCCAGTCGTTGAGAACGGGGAGATTGTCATTCGCCCAATGAATTATCTCGCACTGTCTTATGATCATCGAATTATCGATGGTCGTGAGGCTGTTTTGTTCTTGGTTGCGATTAAGGATGCCCTTGAGGATCCAGCCCGGTTGCTTTTAGAGCTTTAAGTAATGATCTGAGCGAGTTAGATACGGTAAAGTAAATGAGTACATATGATGTTGCGGTAATTGGGGCAGGCCCCGGGGGATACGTTGCGGCCATTAGGGCAGCGCAACTGGGGCTAAAGACAGTGTGCATTGACGATTTCGTGAACGAGGCAGGGAAGCCTAGTCTAGGAGGCACGTGTTTAAACGTTGGATGTATCCCATCCAAGGCGCTATTAGAGTCTTCTGAAAATTACGAAAAGGCGTTGCACAAATTTGATGATCATGGAATTACCGTTGGTGATGTCGCGATTGATGTTAAAAAAATGCTCGCGAGGAAGGACGGAATTGTCAAACAATTCACCAATGGGATTTCATTGCTGTTTAAGAAAAATAAAGTTGATTTCGTTCATGGGAAAGCGAGCTTCGTTGATCATGGGGAAGTCGTTCGAATAAAAACAACTGGCCCAACGAGCGACACAATTGACGCGAGGCATGTGATCATTGCCTCTGGTTCAAAACCTCGAGAGATCGCTGCTGCTCCTGTCGATAATGAGTATGTGTGTGACAACACAGGGGCATTATCTTTACAGGCGGTTCCCAAGCGATTGGTTGTCATCGGTTCAGGTGTCATTGGCTTAGAAATGGGAAGTGTGTGGAAGCGACTCGGGTCTGAGGTGACGATTCTCGAGGCGTTACCCGACTTCTTATCTGCGGCTGACCAATCAGTGGCGAAAGAGGCCAAACGAATTTTTACGAAAAAAGTGGGTTTAGACATTAAGCTGTCTTGTGTTGTTGAAAGTGTGACACGTAAAAAGGGTGTGATGACTGTGTCCTACAAAGAGGGGGCTGAGGACAAGGCAATTGAGTGTGATCGTATCGTTGTGGCGGTCGGGCGAGTTCCAAACACTGAGGGTTTGAACTTGGATGCAGTAGGTATCGCTCTCGATCAACGTGGATTTATCGAGGTGGACAGTCACAACAGAACAAGTGCAAAGAACGTTTTCGCGATTGGTGATGTCGTTCGTGGTCCAATGCTCGCACACAAGTCTTCAGAAGAGGGTGTGGCGGTCGCCGAGATCATTGCGGGTCAAGCTGGCCATGTCAATTTGGATACGATCCCTTGGGTGATCTACACAAGTCCAGAAATTGCGTGGGTCGGTCAAACCGAGCAAGAATTAAAAGCACAAAATGTTCCTTATAGACTTGGTCAGTTTCCATTTATTGCGAGTGGCCGCGCGAAAGCGATTGGAGATAGTGATGGCTTTGTGAAAATGATTGCCCACGAGAAGACTGATCGTATTTTGGGCGTTCATATTGTCGGCCCTTACGCGTCAGAGCTCATTTCAGAGGCTGTTGTTGCCATGGAGTTTGGTGCCACGGCTGAGGATATCGCACGCATTGTTCACGCGCATCCGTCATTGTCCGAGGCAATGCACGAGGCTGCACTCGGTGTTGATGAACGTTATTTGAGTTTGTAATTGATGCCCCTTCGCGGTAATCACAAAAAGTCATCGACGTTTTCTTCTAAAGACTTCTATCGATTAATAGTCCATGACTATCCCTTTTGCTCAGTTTGTCGATGAGACGGCATCAACGCTTGGATATTCCCTAGATGCCGCCCAACGGGATGCCGTTGGGCAGCTCTCAAACCTAGCGAGGCAGTTAGGTGATCAGAGCGATGCCGTAGGGTTTATTTCACGGATCTTCCGAAAAAAACTCGCTCCCAGGGGCATGTATATCTGGGGAGGAGTGGGGCGGGGCAAGACGTTTTTGATGGATTTATTTTTCGATCATGTTGTGTTCGAAAAAAAACGCCGCATCCATTTTCATCGATTCATGCAGGAGGTCCATCAACGACTCGCGATTTTGCAGGGTAGAGAGAATCCGTTGGTGATCGTTGGCAGGGAGATCTCTGAGGCGTCAAAACTGCTTTGTTTGGATGAATTTCACGTTTCAGATATTGGTGACGCGATGATCATGCGTAACTTGCTTGAGTCGTTAATCGATCATGGTGTCACGATTATCACGACTGCCAATTGGGTTCCAGATCGATTGTACGAACATGGGTTACAGCGTGCACAGTTTCTTCCAACGATTGATTTGATTAAAACTAAACTTGATGTGTTGAATCTTGATGCTGGTAAGGATTATCGCTTGGCGTCACTTGAACGGTCTGGCGTGTTCTATGTTGGTCAATCTGAAGAGACGCGCGAAAAAATGGAAACGCTCTTTTCGTCAATATCTCCCGTCTCGAGTAAGTCAAGCAGTATGGTGATTAACAATCGAAATGTTGGCTACCAAAAGCTTTCGGAAAGTGTGATTTGGTTTGAATTCGCGAGTATTTGTGATGGGCCCAGGGGTAAAGATGACTACATCAGTTTATCCAAGGAGTTTCATACGGTGTTTATCAGTGATGTCCCCTTATTTGATGCTCAAAACGATAATGCGCGCCGACGTTTTACGTGGCTCGTCGATGAGTTCTATGACCGCCGTGTAAAATTGATCTTATCGTCACCCTGTGATCTCGAAGATATGTTTTGTGGGGCGCTCGGTGGTCCAGAGAGAGATCGAACAGAGTCGAGGTTGATTGAGATGCAAACGAAACGTTACTTAGGGGAGCCCCATTCGCCATAATCCTTTGCTGCCAATATCATTGCAGTTTTTGTCACGGTTACGTGTATGAGAGATCGGTCGGTTACAGTGCGGTCAGTTGTTCGGTTTTTACAGGAGAGTTAAATGGAAAAGTTTAAAGCGTTATTGATTGAGGACGTTGATGGGAAGGTTACGAGTGGATTCAAGGACCTCACAGTAGATGAACTGGATCCGGGCGAGGTGCTTATAAAAACAGCATATTCTTCGGTGAATTTTAAAGATGCACTCGCGGCGACAGGTGCGGGAAAAATCATCCGACGCTTTCCATGTGTCGGTGGGATTGATCTTTCTGGAACGGTGGTTGAATCGAAGTCATCGAGATTCAAGGTGGGTCAGGAAGTGATCGCAACCAGTTACGATATCGGTGTGGCGCATCATGGTGGTTATTCTGAATACTGTCGTATCCCAGAAGGATGGGTCGTCGCTATGCCAGAAGGGCTCGATCTATTCGGTGCGATGGCGCTTGGTACAGCCGGGTTTACTGCTGGTTTAGCCGTTGAGCGGATGGAGCATAACGGGTTGACGCCAAGCAGTGGTCCGGTCGTGGTTAATGGAGCGACAGGTGGGGTAGGTGGTATCGCCGTTGATATTCTGTCGGGTTTGGGATATTCCGTCACTGCAGTGACCGGCAAATCAGATCAAGACTCGTACCTTAAAGATATTGGAGCATCCGATGTGATCCACAGAGACACTCTGGATCTCGAAAAAATTAAACCGCTCGCTCGAGAAACTTGGGCAGGCGCTGTTGATAATCTTGGCGGGGATATGTTGGCTTGGATGGCCAGTAGCGTAAAAGTGGGTGGGGCGATTGCCTCGATTGGTCTAGCGTCGAGCTTTAAGCTCAACACCACTGTGATGCCATTCATTCTGCGTGGAGTAAGCTTGCTCGGGATCGACTCGGTAAATGCTGAGATGACAATCAGGCAGCGAGTCTGGGAGCGTTTAGCCTCAGATATGAAGCCGCAACACATCAATCAGATTGTGTCTCAGATTGAATTCGACGAATTGCCGACCGTATTTGCCAAGGTCATGAAATCGGAAATGAAGGGACGCGCGGTCGTTAAAATTGGTTCTTGAGGACCGTTGATATTTGTTGGGGGGCAGATGACACAGAAAATTAAAGACTTTCACGCGCGATCGATCAGCGATCGAGATAATTTTTGGGCGAATGAAGCGAAGCTCATCGATTGGGATAAGCCGTTCGAGCAGGTACTCGATTTTTCGAATCCGCCCTTTGCAAAATGGTTTGTGAACGGTAAAACAAACCTTTGCCATAACGCGATTGACCGTCATCTCGGTGATCGGGCCAATCAAGATGCGATTGTTTATGTGTCGACTGAGACAAACGAAGAGAGAAAGATCTCTTATCGTGAGCTTAGTGAAGAGGTAAATAAATTTTCAGCGGTATTGAAACAGCACGGTGTCATTAAAGGTGACCGCGTGCTCATCTACATGCCCATGATTCCAGAGGCAGTCTTTGCGATGCTCGCGTGCACTCGAATCGGTGCCGTGCATTCGGTCGTTTTTGGGGGGTTCGCATCTTCGAGCCTTGCGCAACGAATCGATGATTGTTCTCCGAAGCTTATGGTGACGTCCGACGCCGGTATGCGTGGAGGAAGAGTGATTCCATACAAAGGGCTAGTTGATGAGGCGATGTCGCTCGCGAAACGTCCTCCCGAGCATGTGGTTCTGGTTAATCGAGGCCTTGTCGAGGATATCTCATGGACAGAAGGGCGCGATGTTGATTATGCGACAGCAAGAAGCGCTGTGGGTCAGGTTTCAGTAGACGTTGAGTGGTTGGAGAGTAACGAGCCCAGTTATATTTTGTATACGTCTGGCACGACAGGGAAGCCTAAGGGAATTCAGCGCGATACTGGTGGTTACGCGGTTGCCCTAGCATCTTCGATGAAGTACATCTATTCGGGGAATCCGGGCGATACGATTTTCACCACATCCGATATTGGTTGGGTTGTTGGGCATTCCTACATTGTGTACGCCCCATTAATCTGTGGCATGACGACGATACTCTACGAGGGGCTGCCTATCACTCCTGACCCAGGTATCTGGTGGGATCTCGTTGAGCGTTTCAACGTCAACGTCATGTTTTCCTCACCTACAGCTGTGCGAGTCTTAAAAAAGCAGGATAAAAAATACATCGAGACGCATGATCTATCGACGTTGAGGCATTTATTTCTAGCGGGAGAACCACTGGATGAGCCAACACACACATGGATATCCGAGGCAATAGGAAAGCCTGTTTATGATCATTTTTGGCAAACTGAGACCGGGTGGCCGGTCCTAACAGCAATGCCGGGTGTTGAGGAAACGACGATAAAATTTGGTAGTCCAGCATTTCCAGCTTACGGCTATGACTTAAAAGTTTTGCGTGAAACAGATGCATCAGAAGCGGATGCGGATGAAAAAGGTCTGGTTTCGGTTGTTCCGCCACTGCCGCCTGGGTGTATGAGCACGGTGTGGGGAGACGATGAACGGTTTGTGAAGACCTATTTCTCCACGTTTGAATCTAAATTGGTGTACTCGACCTTTGATTGGGGCATACGTGATGCCGATGGATATCATTACATCCTCGGGCGAACTGACGACGTGATTAATGTTGCGGGCCATCGTCTCGGTACCCGAGAAATCGAAGAGGCTGTGCAAAGTCATTCAAATGTCGCCGAGGTTGCGGTGGTCGGTGTCAACGATGCTGTGAAAGGGCAAATGCCTCTTGCTTTTGTTGTGCCTAAAACTTCTGAGAAGATCGACGATGAGGCTGGTCGAGAGAGTCAGAAAAAAGAAATCATGAAACAAGTGGACCAGTTGCTTGGAGCGATTGCGCGACCAAGAGACGTATATTTTGTAACCATGCTCCCGAAAACGCGCTCCGGTAAATTGCTGAGGAGAAGCATTCAGGCGATTGCTGAGGGTAAAGATCCTGGCGATCTAACAACCCTTGAGGATGCCACCGCCATCGATCAAATTGTTCAGGCGGTTCGCTCATAACTTTTTTGGAAATGAGCAATTTGACTAGATTTGCATTTTGGGTCAACGGGGTTGCGTTGGCCTTCTATGTGTTTTTTCTACTCGGTATTCTTTATTTAGATTTTGCGGTTTTCCCGAGGTGGGAAGTTTTGTCGCAGCCACCTGAAGTGGTTGTCGATGCAATACGGACTTCAACAGACACGAGTGGCCTGAAGGAGTTGGCGTTATTGCTCCACGAGCACCTATCGAATCAAACGGCGACGATCAATCAAATGATCGATGCTGCCATCTTTGGAATTAGAGCTCATTTTTTTGTTGCGACGGGTCTGTTTATTTTTAATGTGGTCATTTTTTTAAAGCTTAGAAAAAAAACAACGAACTAAAACACGCATGGATAAGCTTTGTCTCCGTCTGTTTGTTTTTATTACACTCGGCTTCGCAGCGAGCTTGGTTGGTGCAGTGCCGTTACCGATTGAGCGAGTCACTCCTGGCGGTATTGCGATCATCGACTTGGGTAACAACCTAGATCCGCCTGAAGTGTTTTTGTCCGATTCGCGAGTCGCTGTCACTAAGCGGGGGGAGACGTGGGTCGCCGTTGTGGGTGTGTCGTTAAGTGCTGTAGTAGGAGAGTCTATTACTCTTCGTGTGATTGAGAATGGAGTGTCTCGATCGGTTCAGACTTCTGTTGTTCAGCCTCACGATTACGGGGAAGAGCGTTTAACGGTTTCTTCTTCTCATGTCTCCTTATCAGAAAAAAATCTGAATCGACACCTAAGTGAGAAGAAACGTATTGCTACTCTCAAGAATACTTATTCGGATTTACGTCCTGACTCATTCAAGTTACAACGTCCAGTTGACGGCAACGATATCGCCCACATTTGGTTTTAAGAGAGTATTCAATGGAGAGCCTAGGGCGCCACACCGAGGAATGGATATCGCAGCACCCGAGGGCGCAGAAGTTTTCTCCTCAGGAGAGGGGGTTGTCATTGATGCGTCTGATTACTTTTTTTCTGGGAATATGGTGACGATTGATCACGGCCATGGTTTATTGACGTTATACGCTCACTTGAGTCGCATTGACGTTTCCGTAGGAGATGTCGTTACAAACGCGACTCGGATAGGACTCGTGGGAACAACCGGCCGGGTCACCGGCCCGCATTTACATTTTGGTGTGATACTAAATGGTGAGGTGGTTAATCCAGCGTTATTCTTTTGATGTTAATCCTTTGCTGTTCGGTAAAACCAGGCAAGCGGTAACGCGGCAATGGCAAGCCAAGTGAACGCATCGAATGCATTTAAATAACCACCCATGAGCGCTTGATGGTGAATCTCTTTAGAAATTCTCGATAAGGACTCCAAGGATTGGGTGCCCCACTGATGAACTAAAGATGGGTCAGTTAGAGCCAGATTCATTGGCGTCACAACTTCATTCAGGCTGGAGTAATTGGCAGCGGTTGTTCTGAGAAGGATCAGGATGCTGATCGATATAAAAAGACTGCTGCCGAAATTTCTCATCAAGTTAAACAGTGCGGCTCCAGATACGACAAGACGGCTTGGTAGCGTTGCAAATGCCAATACCGTCATGGGTGTATAAGCGAGACCAAAGCCAAAACCTTGCACGAAATTGGTCCACATGACATCGAATTCGGTCATGTTGATATTAAGTCGAGACATAGCCCATCCGGCCCAAACTTGCAAAAAAATCCCCGTGGTTAGAGCCAGTTTTGCGTGAATTTTAGTGAATTGGACAACAATCAGGAAGCTCGCAAAATTTCCTAATCCTCGAGCAGAGAGCAGCAGCCCAGCGGTTGCGTCGGGGTACCCGCGTAAATCTTGTAAGAGCGTTGGGAATAGAGCTATGGGTGTGTAACTCAAAGCACCCATGATCAGCATGGTGAGAAGGCCGAGCGCGAAATTCCAATTTGTAAATATCGAACGTTCGTAAAAAGGTGTTTTAGAAAACACGGTGCTAGCGACAAATACGAGCGTCGCAACAAGACAGATGATGAGTTCACTTGTGATCTCGAAGGATTCAAACCAGTCCAGTCGATGTCCTCTATCCAAAAGTAATTGCACTGATATCATCGCAACCGCAAGACTGATAAATCCAGTCCAACCAAGTTTTCCAGCAGTCCCTTTTTGTTGGTCGCCGAGTGCGAAAATTGAAACAATAATCGCTAAAAGACTGACAGGTGCGAGAAACAAGAATGTCCATCGCCATCCAAGCGCCTCACCCACAACGCCACCCAAGATTGGCCCAAGCACTGGACCCATCACGCCTCCAATGCCCCACAGCATGAGGACTAAAGCATGCATGCGCTTTGGGAATGTGGCGAGTAACATGCCTTGCCCAAGAGGGGTTAGAGGAGCGCCAAAGAGCCCCTGCGCTGTTCTCGCTAATAGTAGGACCTCTAGGTTGCCTGCGAGGCCACAGACGACTGAGGCGATTGTAAAGCCGGTTAGTGTGCCAATCATGAGTCGGCGCCAACCGAGGCGACCTGCCAACCATCCTGTGATGGGTGTGCCAACGGCGGCACCGATTAAAAAGAGGGTCACCGTCCATGCCGCTTGGTCTTGATTAACAGACAGCGCACCTCGGATGTGGGGCAACACGATGGTTGATGCGGTGATGGCCATACCAAAAGTTAAGGTGACGATTTGAACGACGAGCAGGACCAGCCAGCGTCTGGCTGGAACGACTTCATGTTGATCTGCTAGGGATGCCATCCTTTGTTCGAATTCTTTTAGGTAAGCGATAAAAGTACAATTTGGGAGTGCTGAACTATACCAAGGATCGGGTGAAGTCTGGGTGTTTGCCTTGGATGACAAATGCCGTCATGAGTATGGACTTTGAGATGATGATCGTGCTGGAGTTAGGCTTGTTTTTCAGTCTATTTTCGGGGGTATGCCTCACGAAAACGTGTATAATTCGACTCCCTTGCTCCACTAGGTACCGCAATCTAGGGGGCTCAAAGTACGCGATAGCGCGTGATAACCACAAGGAGATAGTTGATGCGGCATTATGAAATCGTATTCATTGTTCACCCTGATCAGAGTGAACAAGTTCCGGCGATGATCGAGAAGTACCGTGAGCAGGTGACTGGTGGCGGCGGAATCATCCACCGACTAGAGGACTGGGGTAGACGTCAATTAGCCTATCCAATTCAAAAAATTCACAAAGCGCATTACGTTCTAATGAACGTCGAGTGTAACCAAGACGTGCTCAAAGAGTTGGAGCTTGGATTTAAATTCAATGACGCTGTTCTTCGCCACCTTACTGTATCAATGGACAAGGCAATCGCAGAGCCCTCAATTATGATGAAAGAGGAGAAGGCGAAGCAGATCGTTGGTAAGCCTGCAGCCGCTCCTGAGGCGACTGAGGAAAGTGCCAGCACTGCTGCGGCAGCGTAAGAGACTCGTATTTTGGCTCGTAATAGTTTTCAACTTTCAGGGACTATTCGAACAAGAGATGCACTAAGGTATTCGCCCTCGGGAACTCCCATTATGAATTTCGCTGTAGAGCACCAAAGCGAACAAAGCGAGGGAGATAACAGGAGGCGAATCGTTCTAAATATGGATTGTGTTGTATTTGGTGAAATGGCGGTTAAATTTGAGAGCGTGGACGTAGGAGAGAAAATTCACTTAAGTGGATTTCTTATGAATAAATCTGCTCGTTCAAAATGGCCGGTCATGAATATCCAGGAATTCAACACAGACCAATAAGTTTAAATTCGGAGATAGGATCATGCCTAGACAGTTCAACAAGCGTAACGATAAGCGACGACCCAATAGACCGTTATTCAAGCGACGAAAGTTCTGCAAATTTACAGCAGAGAAGATCGATTGGGTTGACTATAAAAATATAGATATTCTCAAAGATTTTATTACTGAGAACGGAAAAATCATTCCTGCACGGATTACTGGAACCCGCTCGCGTTTCCAACGACAACTCTCTGTAGCAATCAAGAGAGCTCGTTTTCTCGCGCTTCTTCCTTTTTCAGATAACCATTGATTGTTAGGAGGCTAGGACCATGGAAGTCATTCTTCTTGAGCAAGTAGTTAACCTAGGCCGACTGGGTGATGTTGTGAGCGTTAAGCAGGGGTACGCTCGAAATTTTTTGATTCCTCAAGGTAAGGCGAAGCGAGCAACGAAAGAAAATCTCGCTGAGTTCGAGCAGCGTCGAGCCGAGTTGGAAGCACAGCAAGCCCAAATTTTGGCTGATGCGCAAGCTAAGCTCGAAAAAGTGAACGGCGTATCAGTCGAGATTATCCAAAAAGCGGGTGTCGATGGACGTTTGTTTGGATCAGTTACCCATTACGATATTGCTGACGCGTTGAAGGCAAAAGGGCATGAGATCAATAAGAATCAGATTCAAATGCCAACGGGACCCATCAAGCAAATTGGAGATTCAGAGATTTCTATCTCTCTTCATGCTGATGTAACGGCTACCATCACGGTATCAGTTAAGCCTGACCAGTAAGGTGAGCGTTACGATAAAAGCCACGTGGTTTCACGTGGCTTTTTTTATGCTCTGACGCACGTCTTTACCACCACGTTCATTTGCGAGAGCGTGCTATGCTTCTCGATCTAGTTAAAATCTCTCGATCCCGATATGTCGGATGAAGAAATACAATCAATAAAAGTGCCGCCTCACTCGATTGAGGCTGAGCAGTCGGTGCTGGGAGGCTTGTTGCTTGATAACGCGGCTTGGGATCGTGTGGCTGACTTTATGTCTGAGTCGGATTTGTATCGGCCTGATCACCGGCTCATATATCAACACATCACTCGGCTGATTGGTAATAACAAGCCAGCGGATGCGATCACTGTTGCAGAGAGCCTTGAAAGTACAAAGCAATTGGATCAGGTCGGAGGTTTAGCTTATTTAGGTGCTTTGGCTCAAAATACTCCATCTGCAGCCAATATTCGCCGATACGCAGAAATCGTTAGGGAGCGCTCGATACTCAGAAAATTAGCGGATACGGCGACAGGCATTGCAGACACGGCATATAACCCGATGGGGCAAGAGGCTGCTCAGTTACTCGATGAAGCTGAGTCGAGAATATTCTCGATATCGGAAGAGGGCGCGAGAACACGTCAAGGTTTTCAGGATATGCAGCCGATCTTGACCCAAGTCGTCGAACGCATTGATATGTTGTATAACCGGGATAACCCCTCAGATGTCACTGGTGTTCCAACCGGCTTTGTTGATCTGGATCGGATGACATCGGGTTTTCAGTCTGGAGATTTGGTCATCGTTGCTGGCCGACCCTCAATGGGTAAGACGGCACTTGCCTTGAATATCGCACAGCACGTTGCCCTTGATGAAGGGTTACCCGTAGGAGTTTTTTCGATGGAGATGGGTGCCGGTCAGCTGGCCATGCGGTTACTCAGTTCGCTTGGGAAGATTAATGCGCACGACTTACGGACTGGACAGCTTGCTGAAGATGATTGGCGAAAGCTAACGAGCGCTGTGGGCCGACTCAGTGAAGCGCCGGTTCACATTGATGAGACCCCAGGCCTTAATTCTCTAGAGCTTCGAGCGCGCGCACGACGCTTACATCGTCAGTATGGTCAACTTGGGCTCATTGTGATTGACTATTTGCAACTGATGTCGGCAAGTAAGCAAGGTGAGAATCGAGCAACTGAGATTTCGGAAATGTCTCGTTCTCTCAAAGGTTTAGCGAAGGAACTTAATGTGCCAGTTATCGCACTTTCTCAGCTAAATCGATCTTTGGAGCAACGCCCGAACAAGCGGCCTGTGATGTCTGATCTGAGAGAATCAGGAGCGATTGAGCAGGATGCTGACACCATCCTGTTTATTTATCGGGATGAAGTGTATAACCCAGACACGCTAGACAAAAACAAGGCAGAAGTGATCATCGGCAAACAACGAAACGGGCCCACAGGCACCGTTATGCTGACCTGGAACGGCAAGCACACGCAGTTTTCTAACTTTGCTAATCCAAACAATTACGGTCCTGCGTAACTGTTTCGCTAGTCAGGACCAATTACTCAAATCGAATCCAAAACCTCTTGTGCATGGCCAGGCACCTTCACCTTTCGCCATTCTTGAACGACAGTTCCTTCAGGCCCGATCAAAAAAGTGCTTCTCTCGATACCGCGAACCTGTTTGCCATACATGTTCTTCATTTTAATGACATCAAACATCTTGCAAACTGACTCATCAGGGTCGGATATAAGCTCGAACTGAAAATCGTATTTACTTTTGAAGTTCTCGTGTGATTTGATACTGTCTCGAGAGATACCAAAAATCACGCAATTTTTTTTCTTAAACTGGGGCGATAGTTCGTTAAATTGGATGCTCTCGTTTGTGCACCCAGGCGTATTGTCTTTGGGGTAGAAATAAAGCACGACGTACTTCCCTGTATGGTCGCTCAGCGTAAACTCTTTGTCTCCCGTAGCGCTGGCAGTGAAATTTGGCACCTTCATCCCAGTTGTTGTGGTCATACTTTGATCCTTGTTATCTATTATCGTTTTGTGTTTTGAATTCCGTCAGTATCTGTTTCGAAAAATCTGAAATGTTCGAATCAGAGGTGGATTCGAGTGTAAAGTTCTTGGCCGTATTGAGTTTTTTGAAATTTTGACGCATTGCTTTGCCATAGAGCGGATCGTAATATCGAGTCAACAATTCTGTGATGAATGGATTCCAATCGCGCTGATTGATCATTTCGACCCACTGGTCAATTGTTTGACTGCCAACCCTTTCGCGTAAGCGAACAATGTCCGTTTCTAAAGACTCAGGATTTAGCAAGTAATGTTCATAGTCTTGCCTGAGGCGAGAGACTCGTTCTTCAATGCTCGCATTGATGTTTAGGCATTCTCCAGAGCGGATGGCGGCGAGGAGTTTTTCTGGAATTCTCAGTGAGCCAATTTTTTTACTCTCAGACTCGACGAAAACCGCTTCGCTCGTGTCCACGCTGCGGATGCGATCCCAAATTTGAGTTTCAAACCGTTTTTGTGAAGGTTGGGGCCTGACGGGCTTTGTCCCAGTAATGACCCCCTATGGTTTGCGAGATCTTCTAAATCGAGTATTTGGCCACCGTGTGCGTGTATGGACTCCAACACTCGCGTCTTGCCAACGCCCGTCATCCCACAGACGACAATGAAACGCAGTTTGTCGCTTATTCGATCGGTGTCATCAATGACTGTTTTTCGGAATGCTTTGTAACCTCCATGAAGTTGTTGCGCTCGCCATCCGATTTGCCTCAAAATAATCGACATCGAACCGCTTCGCTGACCGCCGCGCCAGCAATATATGGTGGGCGACCAATTTTTGGGTTTATGGATAAATGATTGCTCAATATGGGTCGCGATATTCTTGGCAACAATTGATGCCCCGATCTTTTTTGCGTCGAATGCTGACTTATTTTTATAAGTCCATCCGACATGGTGCCGTTCTTCATCATTGAGAACTGGGAAGTTTTTAGCGCCAGGTATATGGTCGAGTTCATATTCACTTGGCGATCTGACATCAATGAGTTCATCGCTCGTACTAAGTTCGGATATCTCGATCACAGTTCGATTCATGCGAAAATATGTCCGGTTCGAGTAGGGTGACACACGAAAAATGAGGCAATCAGCCTCAAATGATTAACGTAATTATGCATCAACGATCTTATGAAGCTCACTGAATATGCTCACGGCGGTGGTTGTGGCTGTAAAATTTCCCCAAGTCTTCTCAAAAAAATTCTTGGTGATGTTCCGCCGATAGTATCTCCAGATCTCCTTGTAGGGTATTCGGACTCTGATGACGCGGCCGTTTACCGACTGAGCGAGGAGATCGCGATTGTTGCGACTACCGACTTTTTTACACCAATCGTGGATGATCCGCACGATTTTGGGCGTATTGCGGCAACGAATGCATTTTCTGACGTCTACGCAATGGGTGCGAAACCGTTGTTCGCTCTTGGGATTGTTGGGATGCCGATTGATAAATTGCCGGCTGCGACAATTTCCTTGATTCTCGAGGGTGGTCGTTCAGTTTGTGAGGCGCTGCACGTGCCTCTTGCAGGGGGGCACTCGATTGATAGCCCAGAACCAATCTATGGGTTGGTGGTCGTTGGTCAGGTTCATCCGAATCGCGTCAAAAAGAATTCAAATGCTCGTGTCGGAGACTCCATTTTGCTCAGTAAACCACTGGGCATTGGGGTGTTGTCGGCTGCACTCAAAAAAGGTTTGCTTACGTCGGAGGAGTATCAACTCATGTTGTCGATCACGACGCAGGTTAACGTTACAGGGGAAAAACTATCGAAATTGTCCGGAGTCAATGCAGTGACTGACGTCACAGGATTTGGTTTTCTCGGGCATTTAAAAGAGATGGTAATTGGTTCGTCGACGCATGCTCAAATTGAGCTTTCAAATATTCCAATCATCGAGGCCTCGCGAGGATACTCCGAACAGGGAATCGTGACTGGTGCATCAGGCAGAAACTGGGAGAGCTACTCGGATTATGTCTCGCTCGGTCAGGATATTGATGCCAGCGTGCGAAATCTTCTCACCGATCCTCAAACCAGTGGTGGATTACTTGTTTCGTGTGAAGCCGGAGTCACTGATGAAGTGATTGATTTATTCAAGGGCGATGGGTTCTTCGATGTGAGTGTCGTTGGAAGCATGACGGATTCGAGTGCAGGCATCACATTGCTTTGAGACCCAGGAGCGAGAGATATTTATCGTTTGTCGTTCTGTGTTAGACTCCGCGCCAAATCAATTACTTAAGACAACTAGCAAGCCTTTTTAGCTAGGTTCTGTCCTTGCCTGAATTCTTATGAAAAATATTCGAAATATCGCGATTGTTGCTCACGTTGACCATGGAAAAACGACACTCGTTGATCAGTTGTTGAAGCAATCTGGGACATTCGCAGCGCACAAGCAAGTGTCTGAGCGAGTCATGGATTCGAATGATCTTGAAAAAGAACGAGGCATCACAATTCTTTCTAAAAATTGTGCGATCACGTATCGAGATACGCACATCAACATTGTCGATACACCTGGCCACGCTGATTTTGGTGGTGAAGTCGAGCGTGTTTTGTCGATGGTCGATAGTGTGCTTCTCCTGGTTGATGCAGTCGATGGGCCGATGCCACAAACACGGTTTGTGACAAAAAAAGCGCTTTCGCTTGGTTTGAAGCCAATCGTCGTGATTAACAAGATTGATCGTCCCGGGGCTCGTCCAGAATGGGTGATCAATCAAACATTTGATTTGTTCGATAAATTGGGCGCAACCGAGGAGCAGCTCGATTTTCCTGTTGTATTTGCATCAGCGCTAGAGGGCTGGGCAACACTTGACTCTGATAAGCGAGAGGAAACGTTAGAGCCTTTGTTTCAAACGATTTTAGATTTCGTTCCTGTGAGAGAAGTTGACTCGGAAGGACCTTTGCAGCTCCAAATCTGCTCACTCGATTATTCGAGTTTTGTTGGAAAAATCGGCATTGGGCGTATCAATAGAGGCCGCATCGAGGCTGGTCAACAAGTCGTCGTTGTGACGGGTCCTGATGGGGCTCAAGCGACAAAAAAAATCAATCAAGTGCTGATTTTTTCTGGTTTAGAGAAGCAAGTGGTCAACGAGGCCGAGGCCGGTAATATTGTGCTCATAAACGGCATTGACGACATTGGCATTGGGCAAACAATTTGCGCACCTACGAATCCGGAAGGTTTGCCGCTGCTCACGGTAGATGAGCCGACGCTCACGATGAACTTTGTTGTTAACTCCTCGCCTTTAGCGGGCAGGGAGGGGAAGTTTGTCACAAGTCGACAAATCCGCGAACGGCTCGAGCGAGAGTTACAGTCGAATGTAGCACTCAAAGTTGAATTCACAGCAGATTCCGATACCTTCGTCGTGTCGGGTCGTGGAGAGCTTCATCTGACGATTCTCCTAGAAAATATGCGACGTGAAGGATACGAGCTCGCAGTGGGGCGCCCCAGAGTCGTCTTCAAACAAATTGACGGTGAGAGACACGAGCCTTTCGAAATTTTGACTGTTGATGTTGAGGAGTCACATCAAGGTTCAGTCATGGAAGAGCTAGGTGCTCGCAGGGGTGAGCTACAGGACATGATGCCTGATGGTAAGGGGCGTGTCAGACTGGAATATCGTATTCCTGCTCGAGGACTTATTGGTTTTCAGAGTGAATTTTTGACTATGACTCGAGGCACGGGTGTTGCGAGTCACATATTTGACAGTTACGACGTAGCCAAGGGCGAAATCGAGGAGCGGCGAAACGGAGTCTTAGTCAGCCAAGATAATGGCCCAGCGGTCGCCTATGCATTATGGAAGCTGCAAGATCGAGGTCGAATGTTTGTCTCGCCTGGCGATGAGCTCTATGAGGGGATGATCATTGGTGTTAATTCTCGAGATAATGACCTAGTGGTTAATCCAATTAAAACGAAACAGTTGACTAACGTTCGGGCATCTGGCTCGGATGAGGCGGTAAGGCTAATACCCCCAATCGAGTTGACCCTTGAGCGAGCGGTCGAATTTATTGCGGACGATGAATTGGTTGAAATTACTCCGAATTCAATCCGTTTGCGAAAAAAGGCGCTAAAAGAGCACGAAAGAAAAAGAGAGGCGCGAGAGAAAGCGGCGTGACCCATTTGATGCTGCTGTGATGGTGGTTCAGCCGTAACGACTTACGTTATACTCGTCTGATGCTAGAGTGGCTATCAGATCCCGTGTATTCCGGTGTGTTGGCGCTGGTATCTTTTTTCATCAGCGTTGCGCTGGTGATTGTACTTTGGCGTTTACCAAAACGAATCAGATCATCCCTTGAGTCAACGTCGCTTTCCCAGGCCAGAGAGAGTAGTGAGGCACTCAATTCTCTCGCCGATCGGTTGCTTCGCAATCAATCCACGCTAAACGAAAATTTGAGATCTTTTCTGTCTAATGAATTGACGCAACTGCGCAGCAGTTCGGGCGAGTTTCAGCTTCGCCTAATTGAGGAGCAGTCGGGGGCGAAAGAGAAAACGCTATCGTCGATCGCAGAAATGAAAAATGATGTTCAGGCCAAGCTCGACTTAATCCGAAGTGACGTCATTGCGAAAATTTTAGAGAAAATGTCAGAGCAAAGTCGTGCTGAAAGGGAAGCGGTTCAGAACACCTTGAGGTTGGCTTCTGAACAGATCAAGTCATCAATGGAGCAATTAGGGCAGGTCACAGATAAACGACTGGAGCAAATTTCAGGCAAAGTGAACGAGCGTCTTGAAGAAGGCTTTAAGAAAACTAACGAGACGTTTGTGAATGTGATGGAGCGGCTTGCGACAATTGACGAAGCTCAAAAGAAAATAGACGGGCTGACGAGTAACGTCATAGGGCTTCAGGAGTTGTTAGGTGACAAACGGTCTCGGGGTGCTTTTGGGGAGGTTCAATTGGAGAATCTTGTCAAAAATATGTTGCCACCGACGGCGTACAGTTTTCAGCATACGTTTTCAAATGGCAGTCGAGTGGACTGTATTTTGAGATTGCCGGAGCCCACGGGTAACGTGTCAGTTGATTCGAAATTTCCCTTAGAGAATTATCACAGAATGTTTGAGTCGACGGCTTCAGAGGCTGATAAGCTTCAAGCCCAACGCTCGTTTAGGAGCGACATCAAGAAGCACATCGACGCGATCGCATCAAAGTACATCATTGACGGTGAGACCAGCGATGGCGCAGTCATGTTTGTTCCAGCTGAAGCTGTTTTTGCTGAGATACATGCTTATCACAGTGAAGTCGTAGATTATGCGATGCAAAATAAAGTCTGGGTCGTTTCCCCAACGACCTTGATGGCCGTTTTAAATACAGCGCGCGCCGTCATGAAAGATATCGCGACGCGAGAGCAAATTCACATCATCAAAGAAGAACTTAGACGCCTAAGTCAAGATTTCACACGTTTTGATGATCGAATGAGAAAGCTCGCGGATCATATACGCCTTGCGCATAAGGATGTTGAGGAAGTGCGCATCAGTAGCGATAAGATTACGAAACGCTTTCACAGTATTGAGAGGGTTGAAATTGACGAGGAGCCTTCGAGCGATTCGGATGATGAGGGAGCGTTTATCGGGACGCTTAACGAGAAATAACGAGAGGTTCTGACGTTATGTTCGTTTCAGTTGTTGAATGAGATAAACGATTGCCCAGATTAGAAAAGGGACAACACAACCTGTAGCAATAAAAAATTTGATTTTCTCAGGTGTGATGGGGTCAGCCATCAAAGTGAGTGTGCTGATGAGCGACCATACGCTCATTCCCACTGCTTGTAACAGCGCGTAGATCAAGGTGATGACGAACGACCAACGTTTTTCAAAATAGATTCCTGCACCAAGTAAAAAATGCAGCCCAGCAACACACAGAAAGAGGACCAATTTCCCGCCCGTCATTCCAAGGCTCAGTGAGAGCAATGCGAGGCCTGCTAAAACACTAGCCGCGCTGATGATCTTGATGCCGAGCGGTTTCATCGTATTGGTTTACTCATCAAGTTTATGAATCCAGCCATGATCATCACTGATGGTGCCATATTGGATTCCGGTTAGGTGATCAAAGATTTTTTGAGAGACTGGTCCAGTCTCGTTATCGTTGATAGTGTAATCCTTACCCATATAACGAAGTCTTCCCACCGGTGCGATGACCGCGCCCGTGCCCATTGCAAACACTTCCGTAATTTTTTTGCTTTCGATGTCTTCGAGCGCTTGGTGGATGGAGATTCGGTCTTCGCTTGCAGTCATGCCTAAATCGGGCGCCAAACTTAATATTGAGGCGCGTGTGACACCTGGCAAGATGCTGCCAGAGAGCGCTGGTGTGCTTATATGGTCTCCATAAACAAAGGCGATATTCATGCCGCCAACCTCCTCAACGTATTCTCTCTCCTTGGCGTCAAGCCACAACACCTGTTGAAATCCTTGCTCTCTGGCTTGTTCGGTTGCATAAATACTGCCGGCGTAATTCGCGATTGTTTTCGCCTCACCTGTACCCCCAAGAACCGCCCGAACGTGTTCGTGTGACACATACACCGAAACTGGTCGGAGGCCGCCACCAAAATACGGACCCACTGGGCTCAGGATGATGAAGTGAGTGTAGTCTTGACTCGCACGAACTTCCAGCGTTGATTCGGTGGCGACCATCACGGGCCTGATGTATAGCGCTGATCCTTCACTCGTTGGAACCCAATTTTTTTCGACTCTCACGAGCGTCTCGATTGCTTTCAGGTGATGCTCTGGCGAAATCGTTGGCATCCCCATTCGGGCTGCCGACTTGTTAAAGCGCTCTAGATTTCGATCAATTCTAAAAAGTCCAATAGATCCATCAGGTTGTTTGAACGCTTTGGCACCTTCAAATACACCCTGGCCGCAATGGAAAATATGCGCGGTGGGTCCTAGTTGGAGAGCTTCCCTTTTTATAACTGAGGCATCGTGCCAACCGTTCTTTGGCGTGTAGTGTTGTATGAACATCCGGTCCGTGAAGTACCGACCAAAACCTAGATCTTTATCTGGAAAGGAGGGCTCGCCGTAATCACCGGGCTCGATATGGATAGGGATGTCTTGAGGAATACTCATAAAAAAATAGTCGGTTCGGAAACCAACGTACAATTCCGTAAACCAGCAATTGTATCTTTCCCGTGACAAATGAACAAAAGTAAGTAACCAGTGGATATCGCCGAGGATATAGATCGGGTGTTTAACCCAGAGGGTTTACTTAGTAGCGTGGTAATAGACTACAAGTATCGCCAAGAGCAGTGCGACATGGCTAAGGCGGTGTCTCATGCAATAGTCAATAAAACTCCGCTCGTGTGTGAAGCGGGTACCGGAACCGGGAAAACGTTTGCATATCTGATCCCAGCTTTTTATTACGGGCAAAAAATTATTGTTGCAACGGGCACAAAAACACTTCAAGACCAGTTGTTTGATAAGGATATTCAAACCGTTCGTAAAGCCCTTAAGCTGCCGATCACCGTTGCGAAGCTGAAGGGAAGAGCGAACTATCTCTGTCACCATCAGATCGAAAAAACTCGGTCAGAGCGGGTTTTTACGAGTGTGAGAGATGTCGAGATGTTTCGGCAGTTTGAGCAAATGTTAGAGACATCCACCACAGGTGATATTTCTGAAGTGGAGGGTGGCGCAGGCTCCTCTAGCGTTCGTGCCTCGGTCGTGTCAACCAGAGATAATTGTCTTGGATCGGATTGTCCTTACATTGGGGATTGTTTTGTTCTTAAGGCAAGAAAGCAGGCGCTGGCTGCTGAGGTGGTGGTTGTGAATCATCATTTATTTTTTGCAGACTTGGCGCTCAAAAAGGATGGGTTCGGCGAATTGCTCCCCGAGTGTGATGTGGTTATTTTTGATGAGGCTCATCAGATTTCTGATGTCGCAACTAATTTTTTTGGAGAGAGTTTTTCAACAAATCAAACCAATGAGTTATTGCGTGATATTCGTTATGGGATCGCTCTTCTTGATGTGGACGAGCTCGATTTGGATAAACCGGTTGCAGCATTTGAGAAAGGGGTGCGTGAACTTCGACTATCCTTTGAAGGTATTTCCGGTCGTTTTGAATTTTCTAGTCATCTAAAAAAAACGCAACTCATTGATGCCGTTCAAAGTCTCTTGGACTCGATGAATCAACTCGCAAAAGCGCTTAGCGAAATTGGTCAGATTAATCTTGAGTTGCAAACTTGTATCGAGAGATTGAACGACTTAGCTCTTTTCTTACGCTCTTGGATTGATATCGACGTCACGGGATACATCCGCTGGTTTGAGGTGATGGGACAGGCAGTAAGACTGCATCGGACGCCAATTGACGTGGCTGATATTCTCAATCCCATCATTGAGGAAGGGGAGCGGAGCTGGATTTTTACCTCAGCAACGCTATCTATCTCTGGAGATGGCTCTTATTTCACCTCGCAACTTGGATTAAGCACTTCCTCTTTTCGTTCGTGGGAAAGCCCGTTTGATTATTCATCAAACAGTCTTCTCTATGTGCCGAGAAATATGCCACTACCGGCGCACAGGGACTATCACGAGAGTGTGATTGACGCATCGATAGACGCTGTGATCGCAGCAAACGGTCGTTGCATGATGTTGTTCACTAGCTTAAGTGCAATGAGGTTTGCGCGAGATAAGCTCAATGAAAAATTTCAGGATAGGGATATCGATATACCCATCTTGCTCCAGGGGGACGGAGCGAAATATGAATTATTAAATCGCTTCAAATCCTTAAAAAATGCTGTGCTGATTGGTAGTCATTCTTTTTGGGAAGGGGTGGATGTACGGGGCGATGGTCTTGTACTTGTCGTGATCGATAAGTTACCCTTCTCCGTTCCTGATGATCCGATTACCGCAGGGCGTATCGAACATCTGCGTTCGATGGATAAGAATCCTTTTATGGATTACCAGGTCCCAGAGGCAATTATTTTGCTAAAGCAAGGAGCTGGGCGTTTGATACGGGATGAGGATGACAAGGGGGTGCTTATCATTTGTGATCCGAGACTGTTAACGAAACCGTATGGTCGTAAGATTTGGCAAAGTTTGCCACCGATGCGCCGTACCCAAGAGTCTGAAGAAGTCCTTCAGTTTTTACGATCGGTATAAAGTTAAGTTATAACGTGAAATGCTAGTAACGCCGTTATAGCCCAGGTGAAGATGACGGCGATAATTCCCGGCGCATATTTGGGTTTAGGTTGGTCCTTGATATAGGCAGTCGCCAACCGAGAGTATTCTCGAGTGATGTGCTTTGGGGTAATCGTGAATAAAAGTCCGAGAAAAACAGGAATCAATAGGACTTCATCTAAAAGGCCAATAATCGGGATGAAGTCCGGAATGAGATCGATGGGAGATAGAGCGTAAGCAATCATCACGAACGCGATAACCTTTGAGGCGATAGGCAGGCGTTTTTCTCGAAGAGCTAACCAAAATGTGATGACACCCGTATATATTTTTTTTATTGTCGCGTGCAGTCTTTCTTTGAAGGTTTCACGTACCTTTGGCATACAGATCATATTCGTCAGAATCGGTAATCGTCACTTTGACGAGATCTCCTGGCTCAAGTCGAGGCGAATTTTTGATAAAAACTTTCCCATCAATTTCTGGAGCATCGAACCGCGTTCGTCCGATTGCAGTCGTGTCGTCTTCCATGCCATCAATCAAAATGAGTTGTTGTGTTCCAATTTTTGTTGAAAGTCGCTGTGCGCTGATGGCTTGCTGGTGTTCCATGAAACGAACTTTTCTGTCGGCTTTCACATCGTCCGGTATTTTTTGTTCATCCAACAAATTTGCAGCAGCACCTTCGACGGGGGAATACTCAAAGCAGCCGACATGATCTAACTGGGCTTCAGTTAAAAAATCGAGTAACTGACTGAATTCGGTATCTGTTTCGCCAGGAAATCCCACAATGAATGTGCTCCTTATTGAGATTTCTGGACATATTTGACGCCATTTTTTAATCCGCCCCAACACATTGTCGACATTAGCTGGGCGTCGCATGAGTCTCAATATTCGTTCAGATGCATGCTGAAAAGGCACATCAAGATACGGAAGAATCTTTCCCTCAGCCATAAGCGGAATGAGTTCATCGACATGGGGGTAGGGGTAGACATAGTGCATTCTGATCCATATTCCCAATTCCGATAGAGCCTTTGCCAGTTCGATGAGCTTCGTTTTAAGTGGTCGACCGTTCCAAAAATCAGTGCGAAACTTTTTATCGACGCCAAACGCACCAGTATCTTGAGAAATAACGAGTAGCTCCCTGACTCCCGAATCAGCGAGGGTTTTTGCCTCTTCTAAAATGCTTCCGATGGGACGGCTGACGAGCTTTCCTCTCATCGATGGGATGATGCAAAATGTACAGGTGTGGTTACAGCCCTCCGAAATCTTGAGATAGGCGTAGTGTCTCGGCGTTAGTCTGACATTTGTTGTAGGAGTCAGATCAAATTTTGGGTCTTTTTTTAGGGGAAAGTGTTCCCTGATGCTCTTCATCACGGCATCGGTTGCCTGTGGTCCGGTGACTGATAGGACTGATGGGAATTTACTCTTGATTAACTCTGACTTCGCGCCCAAACACCCGGTGACGATGACTTTTCCATTTTCTTGTAGTGCTTCATTGATGGCGCTCAAAGATTCGTCAATCGCATCGTCCACGAAGCCGCATGTATTGACGATGACGGCATCGGCCGACTCATAAGTTGGACTTACTTGATAACCATCAGCCCTTAGGGCTGAGAGAATTCTCTCCGAGTCGACGGTTGCTTTTGGACAGCCGAGTGACACAAACCCAATTGATCGTTCGGTTGAATCGGGCTTCATCTCTTTGTTATTTGACGATTTGACGTCGTTTGTGTGCTGGCTCAGTCCTTTTGATCTTTATTCGCTGTTGTATTAGCAAAAGGAAACCCTCCGAACATGTTTGAAGCCTGCTGCATTTGCTCCTGCATAGAGACAAACGCTTTCGCGCTTTGTTCGAGGTAATTTGACATCAATCCTTGGATTGCTGGCCCTTGCATGTTCACGAACTGAGAATACGCATTCGGGTCAAACGGTGTTCCGTCTGCTTTAGGTAGTCCGTTTTCACCTTGGAGTTTTTCTTGTATATCCATAAACGTCTGGATATTTTTCTCAAGATATGAGCTCATCATCTGCTGGAATGCATTGCCGTAGAACTGAATGATTTGATAAAGCATCTGCGAAGAAAAAATAGGTTTACCGTTTGACTCTTCCTCGGTGATGATCTGAAGCAGAATCGAACGAGTAAGATCCTCGCTGGTCTTCGCGTCAATCACTTTGAACTGGCAGCCTTCCATCACCAGCTGTTTTACATCCGCGAGCGTGATGTAGGTGCTCGTTACCGTGTCGTAAAGACGTCGGTTTGGATACTTTTTGATTATTCTTTCCTGTGACACCATGGTGCTGGACCTTATTTGCTTATAAGACCTCTATTTTAGACAAAAAACGAAAATGTTATTGCGCAGCACAAAGTCATTTGTGCCACGCATCAATACATGTGTTGTCCGCCGTTAATCGAGATATTGGCACCGGTTACGAAGGCCGCTTCATTCGATGCGAGATAAATAATTAATCCAGCGACTTCGTCAGGTTGGCCTAGCCGACCTTGAGGTATCTGAGGGATGATTTTTTCATCGAGGATGTCCTGTGGAATGGCGGTTACCATCTTAGTCCCTATGTATCCGGGGGATATGGTGTTTACGGTTACCCCTTTTTTGGCAACTTCTAGAGCGAGTGCTTTGGTGAAGCCGTGTAAACCAGCTTTCGCTGCGGAGTAGTTTGTTTGTCCGAACGCTCCTTTTTGGCCGTTTACTGAGGCTACATTAATGATTCGCCCCCAGCCTTTTTCTATCATGTCATCCATGACCTGCTTGGTCATATTAAACGCACTGTCTAGATTGGTCTTCATGACCGCATCCCAGTCATTTTTTGTCATCTTCTTGAACGTCATATCGCGCGTGATGCCTGCATTATTGACGAGGACATCAATTGGTCCTAACGTGTTTTTGATTGCTTCAATGCACGCGACACACGAATCGTAATCAGCGACGTCAACAGGTTGTGCTGAAAATTTGTATCCTTTCGCAGCCATTTCCGCGAGCCATTGGTCTTTTTTCTGGTTGTTTGGCGAGTAGGTCGTTACGACCGTATATCCTTGATCTGCCATTTTCGTGCATATCGATTCGCCTAGACCGCCCATACCACCTGTTACAAGAACAATACGTTTCATAGTTGTAAACCCCCGTTAGTTTGCAGCACTATAACACAAATGGTGCAACGCGACATTTTTCATTTACGTATTGACCTGGGGCGTCGGAGATTGAACGATCTCGTGTTTTTCCTGTTGATTTCCGCGAACGCACATTTTTTCCAGAATGCTCTGCCAGCCACGAAAACCACGTTGGCCACCAGGACCCCGTTTGGCGACTTCCACGTTCAAAAAAATTACTTGGATTAATTTCCGCTAAATTGGCGTCAGTCGTGGAAAATCCGGTTATTTTTGTGCAATCAACAGGATTTACAACACCAGCGACATGTCCGCCATCGGATAAAACGAACTTACACGGACTACCAAAAAGCTTGGCGCTCTCTAATGCGCCATTCCAAGGAACAATATGATCATTAATGGAAGCCACGATAAATTTCGGGCAATCAATTTCATCAAAATTAATGAGAGGCTTTGTCTTCGAACTTCTAGTGGTCGGAACAAGTTTATTTTCCAGATACATGTTCCGTAGGTAATAGCACAGAGCTGGACCAGCTACATTCGTCATATCTCCGTTCCAGTGCAGAAGATCGAACACTGGGGGAGTGTTTCCCAATAGGTAGGTGCGTTGCACATGATTCCAAATTAATTCCCTAGGCTTCAAGCTGGAGAACGCAGCGTTCATCAAGTGCCCGGGGAAAATACCTTGCTCTCCGATTATTTGTTCCAAGTAGGCTACGAAGCGCTCGTTGACATAGCAAGATAATTCACCAGCATCTGAATAATCGATCAGCGTATTGAACAGTGTCAATGAGGCGATCTTGCCTCTAGTGACTGTGTCGAGCGCCGAGATCGCTGTGCTGGTGAGTGTGCCGCCAACGCAGTACCCCGCAATATTCAAACGCCGCCCCGCGTACACATCGAGACACGTGCGGATGGCTTGATGAACCCCGTCGTGGATGTAGTCGTTCCAGGTCATCTCGCCATCACGCGGTGACATCGGGTTTTTCCATGAAATCATGAACACCGTCATTCCTTGGTCCACCAAAAAACGTACGAGCGAATTCTCAGGCCGCAAATCCAGCACGTAGTATTTATTAATAAACGGTGGGACGATTAGGATCGGGTGCTGTTTGACGGATTTTTTGCTCGCACTGTATTGAATCAATTCGAATAAATGATTCTGAAAAATAATTTTTCCTGGGGTGCACGCAATATCTTTGCCGAGTAGTAGCGCTCCGGGTGGGCTAAGATGAGTTTGGCAGACACCCAGTTCGTTTGAAAGGTAGGCCAGTCCCCGTGAGAGACTTTTACCGTCGCTCTCGATTGCCTCGCGAACGGCTTCTCGGTTGCCAAGGAAAAAGTTTTCCGGCTCGAGAAATGTCGAGATCTGTTTCTTGAGAAAATCGATTTCTTTGCTCGCTAGGGTCTCACTCTTCGAGTCGATAATTTCGGTCGCTTGCGATTTTAGTAATGCAAGTAAGTTTTGGTGTAAAGAGAACCACACGTCTTGAGAGGGGCGAGATGTCGATTCAAGCCGTTTGTGGTGCTCGTCTATGAGGTTTTGATATTCTTTGAGTAGCTGATCGTTTTTGTTAGGTGTGGCAAATGATTGGGCTAATTCACGAATTAAGTTGCCCAACACTGGATTTTGGTTGGTCAACCAATTGGCAATTTCGTGAAGTGAGTCACTGATCGTTTTATATTCGCTCACCCTATAAAACTCGCCCCGTTTTGCAAATCAACGTCTCCGTTAGCCCGCATTAATGACTGTGTACGACAAGATCCACCAGGATGATCGTGCCAACCCCCATGATGATCAATAAGATTTGTTCGCCAGTGGCTTTGAGATCTGTACGTTTGTGCAATCCGGGAATAAGATCCGCTACCGCGACATAAATCATGCTGGCAGCCGCGAGTCCAAGAAACGGTGAAATGAGACCTTGAACCGTTTCAAACGCGAAGTAGGCTAAAAGTCCGCCTACCAGCGTCGCTCCGCTAGATAAGAGGTTGAACGCGAAAGCTTTTTTCTTCGAGAAGCCGGAATGAAGCAAAATGAGAAAATCTCCGACTTCTTGAGGGATTTCGTGCGCTGTGATTGCAATCGTCGTAATGATTCCCAAACGCACGTCTGTCATAAAGGCAGCTGCAATCAGAACGCCGTCCACCAAATTGTGCATCGTGTCCCCGACAAGAATCATCAAGCCAGATCGTCCAGAATCAGAATGGTGATGTTGTTGGTCGTGTGCTTCACACGACTCAACGTGGCAATGTCTCCAGAGGACAAATTTTTCAAGAATGAAAAATAGAAGTATTCCGCCGAGAATGACCGCGGAGAGGGTTTCTACATTCGGACTTGTTTCAAGCGCGTGTGGAATGACTTCTAGAAATGTGGCTCCGAGTAGAGTCCCGATCGCGTAACTCACAAGTTTTTGGACCGTTCCTGTGTCCGCTTTATATGAGAACCAGGCGGCAGCGCCGACACTTAGGAGGGCGCCAATCAACGTGCTGAGAATGATCCAGTATAAGGTGCTCATAACGAAGGTGGAAATTGAGGAGTGGTGATTATACGACTAGTGCTCGATGGGCACTACGACTTATGAATGGCTTAGCCAGATTAAAGCTCCTGTTCGGCCTGTCGGTTGCTCTCTGCGATGTGAGTAGAAACGGTCTGAATGCGTATATGTGCACAGGTTCGTATTTGCGATATCCCTGACGCCGTGCTCGGCCAGTTGAATCGCCGCAATTTCCTGAAGATTTGCAAAATATTTTTTCTCACGACCTCGTAAAAAACATCTTTCGTATCGCGAGTTTTTTTGAACGAATCGTTCAAAAAAATCGTGATCAACTTCGTAGTGTTTCTGGCTTATCGAGGGGCCAATGACTGCATAGATATCCGACTGCAATCCATCGAAATGGCGAACGGCATGTTCAATAATTCCACGATATAAGCCACGCCAACCCGCGTGAATGGCGGCGACACGTTGGCCGAGCGAGTCGCACATGAGAATGGCGAGGCAGTCAGCAGTCATGATGCCGCAAACAACATTTGGTGTTGATGTGACGACTCCATCGGCTTCAGATTGCTCATCGCTTGATTCTGCATCGCAGATGTGAGTTCCGTGCACCTGTCTCACCCATTTTGGCGTTGACGGTAGTTGTGCATCAAGTTGCTCCCGGTTTTGGATGACGCGCTGCGGGTTATCGCCGACCTTAAAGCTGAGATTCAATCCCTCATACGAGCCGGAACTGAAGCCACCAACCCGTGTTGTAAAAAGAGCCCTCACATTGCCTGGCGCAGCCCATATCGGGTGGATTAAGTTAAGCTCGTTGCGCATCTAAATTTTTGAGGCTTTGCTCTAACCGAACCAAGTCTTGAGGTGTATCTGTTTCAATTGATATTTCCTGACCACTGTCGGGGTGGATGAGTGTCAGTTTTTTTGCGTGTAACGCCTGTCTCGCTGGAATATCGATCGTAGCGATTTTATCGAGGTTTGACGTGTTCTTTTTGTAGACTGGGTCACCAATCAACGGATGACCAATGTGGCTGAGATGGACTCTTATTTGATGTGTTCGTCCTGTTTCTAGAAAGCACTGAAGTGAAGACCATGCTTCTCCGCCAGATTGTTTTTGGAAATGGGTTTTCGCTTCTTTTCCGCTGGCTATGACCGCCATCTTAGTTCTTGCCCTGGGGTGTCGCCCAATCGGAAGATCAATTGTGCCGCTAGCTTTTGTTTTGCCATACACAACGGCAATGTATTCGCGTTTGATGCTGCGTTCCTGTAATTGTTTTACCAAGTGTATTTGAGCTTCAATTGTTCTGGCGACCACCATCAAACCAGTCGTGTCTTTGTCGAGTCGATGAACGATCCCCGCACGAGGAATATTTTTGCTATCCGGATAACGATGCAGAAGGCCGTTCAAGACGGTTCCTGTCCAGTTTCCAGCCCCTGGATGAACAACAACGCCGTGCTTTTTGTTGATGACGAGGATCGTGTCATCTTCGTACACCACGTCTAGAGGAATATTTTCGGCGACGAAACCAACGTCTGCTTTAATCGTCGGGTCATTGATAACGACCCGTTCGTTTCCCAAAACAATAGACTTTGGTTTACATGATTTGCCATTGATTAAGATTTGTTGATTGTCGATCAGTCTTTTAATCCGACTCCTCGATAGCCTCGGTAGCAGCGCTGCAAGGCTTGCGTCAATCCTCTGACCGATAAGGTCATCTGGAATTTGAAATTCCTCGTCTATGTCGATCTCTTCATCTGCCTTATAATTCACAATCTTTAAAACCCCGATCGATGCGTTAATGGGCATCTTGTCGCGGTGGCAATATTTCTCACGGGCTGCGTTAACAAATTCATGATGAAAAAAAATTCGTTATTTCGAGTTGTAGTTTCGCTCATTATCTCTTTTATTCTGGTCTCCGGGTGTGCAAACATCAAAGAGGATCCAACGGAGGATTGGAGTGGCGAACAACTTTATTATGCCGCTAAAGAACAGTTGGATGATGGTTTTTATGAAAGAGCAATTCAACTCTACAGCAGTTTGGATCTTAGATATCCGTACGGCCCATACGCAGCTCAGGGAAAGATCGACGTAGCGTACGCGTATTGGAAACAAGACGATACAGCGAATGCTTTACTCGCGTGTAATCGCTTTATTCGGGAGCACCCTGAACACAAACACGTTGACTATGTGTACTACTTGAAAGCGTTGGTCAATTTCAACGATGACTTGGGTGTCATGGGGCTTGTGATGTCAAAAGACCTCACGGAGCGGGATCCCAAGGCTGCGAGAGATGCATTTGATACGTTGAAGGAGCTTGTGACACGCTTTCCGGATAGCCGTTATGCCGAGGACGCCAAGTTGCGTATGGCATATTTAGTTAACGCACTCGCTCAGCATGAGGTCACAGTCGCGCAATACTATTATCGAAGGGGAGCTTATGTTGCTGCGATCGGGCGCGCGCAAGACGTACTCGAGCAGTATCCTAAAACGCCAGCGACGCAAATAGCGCTCGAGATCCTATCCGCCAGTTACGAAAAATCCGGCATGTTTGAAAGCCAGAAGGGAATTGAGCAGCTCATCGAAATCAACTTTCCTGGAGAGCGAATCTCTATTGACATTGAGCGGGATTCATCCTGGTGGGAATTTTGGGACAGAGAAAAAGCTCGAGAAGAGCAGCCAACCAGTGCTGCCGGAACTGAGAAGCCGTGGTGGAAGTTTTGGGTCGACGAGGGGAAGCCACCAACTCAAGAATAAAAAAAGCCGCCAGAAATGGCGGCTTTTTTGTGACGTAACGGATCAGACGTGTCCGTACGCAATCATTGCATCAGCGACTTTCACAAAGCCTGCAACGTTAGCACCTTGAAGGTAATTGGTATTTTTTCCATTACCTTGACCATATTCCACACAAGAGTCATGAATATCTCTCATCATATTTTCCAGAAGCGTTCTGAGATGATCGGTATCCCATGCAATTCGTGCGCTGTTCTGACTCATTTCAAGACCTGAGACACCCACACCACCGGCGTTCACAGCCTTAGCAGGACCAAATAAGACGTCTGCTTCCATGAAGGCGTCAACAGCTGCTTGCTCACAGGGCATATTTGCCGCTTCGGCGACCGCTTTGACGCCGTTTTTGATCATTACTGCTGCTTCGTCGCCATTCACTTCATTTTGAGTTGCCGATGGGACAGCACAGTCTCCCTCAACGCCCCATGGTCGACCCTCATGGAATGAGATGTTGCTGAATTCATCAGCAGCTTCTGAGATGCGTCCACGACGGACATTCTTCAGGTCCTTGATCCAATCGATCTGTTCTTGCGTGAATCCGTCTTTACAGTGGATGAATCCGCCTGAGTCAGACATGGTTAATGGAGTGGCGCCTAACTGAAGACATTTCTCTGCGGCATGTGTGGCCACGTTACCGGAGCCTGAGATCAGTACGCGTTTGCCTTCGATCGTATCCTTATGTTGGGCCAGCATGTTACGTAAAAAGAAAATTGCGCCGTATCCAGTTGCTTCAGTTCTCATTTTGGAGCCACCAAATTCAAGCCCTTTACCGGTCAAGACGCCAACAAACTGGTTGGTGATTCGCTTGTACTGACCAAACATGTAGCCGATTTCTCGTCCTCCAACTCCGATGTCGCCCGCAGGTACGTCTGTATCTGGGCCGATATGCCGATAGAGTTCGGTCATGAACGATTGGCAGAAGCGCATGATTTCCAAATCGCTTTTGCCCTTTGGATTGAAGTTCGCTCCACCTTTACCGCCGCCCATTGGAAGACCAGTCAAACTATTTTTAAAAGTTTGTTCATAGCCCAAGAACTTGAGTACTGACTCGTTTACGGTTGGGTGGAAGCGCAGGCCACCTTTGTATGGCCCAATTGCAGAATTGAACTGTACACGCCAACCTCGGTTTGTTCTGATGTTGCCTTTGTCATCAGTCCAAGGAACTCTGAATGAGACCACTCGCTCTGGCTCCGCCATACGCTCAAGTATTTGCATTTCATGATACTTGGGCTTGTCCGCAATGTACGGAAAAATTGTTGATGCAACTTCATAGACGGCTTGAATGAATTCAGGCTGACCAGGGTTTCGTTTCGTAACTCCCTCCATGTACCTCTCGAGGTACTCCTGAGTTTTTGACGAGCTGGCGTGGACTTTAGACATAACGGCTATCCCCTAATTTTTGTTTTGAAATTGTTTTATTCGTGGCTTGAAGGTCTCGAAACAAATCGACAAGGAGAAGTTCGTATCATCGAAACCAACCACCCAGTCCTTACTCTCGCATATAAATAGGTAAAGTTAAAGGGCGAGTGGCGAGATTTGTCACAAAAAATTCATAAAACAATATCCCAGTCTCTTGCTTTTGATTTCGCGGTGCAATAAATCGCGATGGATGCCGATGTTTCGAGTTGGGATTCCTGACGTTGAATATGATTGAAGCGTGAACCAAACAGAAAATATTTCGTTATGTGTTAACTCACGCGTTTGATTTTTTTGCATGGCACAGCAAATGAAGTCGAGTTGAAGCGATTTTTATTCGAGTTTTTTGGGCATTCTCTTTTACAAACGAAGGCGCATCGTCTAAGATGGTCCGAACAACAATAAAAGTAAACGACACAGGTCAAAGCAGATAGCCTAGACATTGTGAGGTGAAGCGGGGAGTAATGTCAGCCGAATTCAAGATTGCGATTATTGGTTCCGGGCCGGGCGGGCTGAGTGCTGCCGGGCACGCGGCGGAACTTGGGGTATCTCATGTGTTGCTCGAGAAAGCTGATCACCTCTCCGACACATTATTCAAATTTCAAAAAGGCAAGTTCGTGATGGCTACGCCAGACGTGTTGCCGCTGCGCTCGCCAATGCCGTTTTCAGCCGGCCAGCGTGAGGACATTCTTGGAAACTGGGATAAAACGGCTGAGGACTTAAAGATTAACGTGCGCCTCAACTCTGAGGTCACTGCAGTTGAAGGTGCGAAGGGGAATTTCTCAATCAAAATTGCAGATGGGAGTGTCGTCACCGCTGAGTCGATTATTCTGGGTATCGGTCTTCAAGGGAATTTGAACAAATTAAGATGTCCCGGTGGGGATTTGCCCCATATTCAGTATCAATTAGATGACCCCGATGAGTACGAGCTTGAGCGCATCATCGTGATTGGTGCGGGCGATGCCGCAATTGAGAATGCTGTGGCGCTATCAAACCGCAACACGGTGTATATCCTGAATAGGAGAGATGATTTTTCCAGAGCAAAGTCTGGTAATGAATCGGCGATTATGGCGGCAATCGATTCGGGGAAAATCACGCCTTTGTATAACGCGAACACGTTATCTGCGGGGGAGAACTCACTCACGATCGAAACGCCTGATGGCGAAACAACGATAGAGTGTGACCGGGTCATTGCGCGTATGGGCGCGTCTCCACCGAGAAAATTTGTCGAGGCTTGTGGTGTGACCTTTCCGTCTGAAGCGCGTAATGCGCTCCCAGAGTGTTCGGCACAGTATGAATCTAATGTCCCGGGCCTCTACATCGTTGGCGCCCTGGGCGGATATCCATTAATCAAGCAAGCGATGAACCAGGGGTACGAAGTTGTTGAGTACATCGTTGGTAACGATGTTGAGCCAGCTGATGCGCCAATCCTCAAAGAGAAGCTGAAAGTACTGGGAACCCAAGATGTTGATGGATTCTTAAAGCAAGTCAGAGAGAGTGTCCCAATCTTTAATGGATTGAACGCATTGATGCTCAGAGAAATGATGGTCGAAGCGACCGTTCATCGATGTGCTCCGGGCGACGTTATTTTTGAAAAAAACGACTATACCAATAGCCTCTACACGATTGTTGAGGGATCCGTCGCGATTCTTGTTAATGAAAACGACCCAAATCAGCGATTTATTCTCGGCAAAGGAGATTATTTCGGTGAGATGGGACTTATTTCCGGTAGACGCAGAACGGCGACTGTGAAGGCGGAAAGCGCGTGTGTTCTCGTTGAGATTCCGAGAAGAACCATGATTAAAGTGCGTGGTAATGCGGATGACGTCAGGGACGCGATGGACCGAGAGGCGGCGATTCGTCAAATACAGAGTTACATTGCTCCAGGTACGCCGCGAGATCAGCTCTTCGGTGTGGCTGAAAGTGCAGAGATCAAGTCATTCAAGATGGGTGAAGTGCTCTTCAATGAGGGCGATGAGGCTGATGCGTTGTACCTCGTTCGTAAAGGCTCTGTGTCGGTATCGAAACGATTAGGTGGTAAAGACATTGTGTTGAATTACGCGCCTGCGGGAAATTACGTGGGTGAGATGGGTCTACTCTCGAACGCGCCTCGATCTGCGACGGTCACGGCCGCGGTTGCTTGTGAAACCATCCGCATCGATGGTCCTGCGTTCAAGGATCTGATGAATGCAAACCCGAAGCTCAAGGCCTCAGTTGAAAACAAATTTAAAGATCGTCTCGCACAAAATGAGCGCATCTCGCAAACGGGAAATTCTGGCGGAATCCTTCAGTTTCTCCTAGATCAGGGGGTTAGTGAAGGTACAGATGTGCTTGTGATTGACGAGTCATTGTGTGTCGGTTGCGACAATTGTGAGAAGGCGTGTGCTGCGACCCACGGTGGTGTTTCACGGTTGGATCGTGAAGCCGGCCCAACGTACCAAACGATGCATATCCCAACTTCATGCCGCCATTGCGAGAACCCACACTGCATGACCGATTGTCCACCGGATGCAATCAAGCGGTCTCCATCTGGCGAAGTCTATATCGAGGACAGTTGCATCGGTTGTGGTAACTGTGCGCGTAACTGTCCATACGGGGTGATTCAGTTGGCATCGGTAGAGGGGAAGCGGTCCAGTTTCCTCTCGCGCATGTTATCGAAGAAATCCGATGATAAGGCGCCGAAAAAAGCCGTTAAGTGCGACATGTGTCGTGAGTTTGAGGGCGGCCCATCTTGTGTGAGAGCCTGCCCAACGGGGGCCGCGGTGAGGGTGGCGCCATCGTCGCTACTGCAGTTACAAGGGAAGGGGTCGTAATCGTATGAACGGTGAGACACGATTTAACGAGTCCTTTTTATCGTACAAGGGCTTCAAGCATTTGAAACTGAGTCTTTTGGTGGCGTTTGTTGTCCTCGTCGTGTATCTGTGGCACGACCCGGGTCGAGCGCCGAACGGAGGCACGTGGCTTGGTTACACACTTGGCGGATTGAGCGCCGCGCTCATCATATTTCTTGCTTGGTTCGGAATCAAAAAACGAAAGTTTGGTTCAGGTACCGACTTGCTTCGAGGTTGGTTGAGTGCGCACGTATACCTCGGGGTTCTTGTCGTTGTGCTGAGTTTATTTCACTCTGGATTTCAACTCGGCCTAAACCTGCACTCGCTACTCTGGACTCTTGTCTTTCTGACGGTGCTAAGTGGCATGTATGGCGTATTTTGTTATGCGCGATATCCTTCGATTCTGACTGGTTCGAGACAAGGCTTAACACGGGCGGAGATGTTGATGCAGATGTCCGATCTGGATATGCAAGCTCGTGATGCGGCAATTGGGCTTGGGGATGATGTCAATCGAGCATTGCTAAATGCCGCTGAAAATACTCAAGTGGGTGGGTCAATATCCAAGATGCTCAATGTGTCTCCGGCGGACTGTCCAACAAAGCGGGCGCTGGATTACGTCGATGGTGCAAACGTATCCGGAGAGGCTCAAGAGGCGGCATTGAGACGGGTCCACGCGATACTGATTCGCAAAGCTGAGTTGTTGCGTCGGCTCCGTGTCTACGTGCGCGCAGCAACGCTTGTGCGCTTGTGGCTATATTTTCACATTCCATTGTCCATCGCTGCTTTGGTTGCACTTGCTGCGCACGTGCTGGCAGTCTTTTTCTACTGGTAAGGGGAGAACAATATGAAAATTATTCTTCGAACCCTACTGCGTAAATCCACCGGTGATATTGTTGCAAGAGACTCCCAGGTCACTGGGTCACCGATTCGGCTTGGCAGAAGCGCTGACTCAGAGGTGTTTTTAAATGATCCTCGGACGCTGCTTCAGCAAGCTGAAATTCATGAACGAGATGGTGGTTTATTCATCGAGTCCGTCGGCAATGGCCGGATTATCATTCGGGGGGACTCTGTATCGAGCTCTCAACTCAAAATCGGCGATCAATTCCAAATTGGTCCCTATGAGTTCAAACTCGAAGCGGTCCCAAGTGGTGGCGATGCTGACTATTTGTTGAGCGTCGAGCTTGTTCACGAGCTGGCTGACGTTCAGAGCGCTTTATCCGGACGCAGCACCCTTAGCCTTGAGGATTTGGGTTTGCGGGCAAAGCCATGGTCCATCGGCCTCGGAGTGCTGATATTGGCGCTCTTTATCGTGTTGCCGTTAACTGAACATTTTTCTGGAGAGGCAAAACGCGTGGCGCTCGAGCAAGATGGGCCACGAACGGTGAAAGAGATTCGCGACGGAATCAAAGAAGACAGCGGAATCTTGCCTGTGTCGATGCGCCAGTTTTGGCAGGCAGGGCACTTATCCTCATCTCACAAGATATTTGGTTTGGATTGTAGCGCCTGTCATCAGGAGCCATTTCAGCAGGTCGCTCGAGAGACATGTGCGAACTGCCACGCAGATGCGCACGACCATGTCGACGTGGAAAAATTTCCGAATGCCAACATGAGTAACGAAGCGTGTAGTACGTGTCATAAGGAGCATGAAGGCAGCCAAGGACTCAAGATTGCGTCCGAACAATTCTGCTCGGATTGCCACGGGAACATCACGACTGTAGCTGGAGACGGGTCGGAGCTCTATAACATCGCATCTTTTGATGATCATAAGCCGTTTTGGTACGAGGAGGTCGGTGCAAAGCCATCTACTGGCATCAAGTTCTCACACAAGCAACACTTGGACAAAGAAGGTATGCGAGTTCCAGATGGCGAGCGTGGCGAGCGTCGTGTATTGGGATGTGACAGTTGCCATCAAACCGACGCGACAGGAACAGTCATGCAGAAACCTGAATTTGAAAAGGTGTGTGCTGACTGCCATTCGTTAGCATTTGATGCGAATGCGCCTGATCGGGAAATACCTCACGCTGATGTTGCTACGGTCAAACAATATATTCGCGACGCATATTCATCAATTGCTCTCAGAGGCGGATACAAGCCTGCGAAAGGCGAGAGTGTTCCCACGGTGGTACGTCGTATTCCTGGATCTCAGCAGCCGACTGAAAAGGGGAAACGAGAAGCGCTTGCTTGGGCTGATGCCAAAGCGGATGAGGTGATTGCAGGCCACTTTGGTAAGAAGCGCTGTGGGGAGTGTCATGAGATTGTTGAAAACGGAAACAATCCGCTGAATTGGACAATCGTAGAGGTCAAACACAACGACTTGTACCTTGAGAAAGGATACTTTAATCACAAGCCTCATGATTCGGTCTCGTGTGCTGAATGTCACGGGGCAGAGCAGTCCGAGCAGGCATCAGACCTGATTCTTCCAACCATAGAGACGTGTAAAGATTGCCACGGTAGTGGAAATTCTGTAAGTTTAATAACCACAACTTGTACAACCTGTCACGGATTTCATAAAAAAGACGAAACTGAGGTGAAACAATGAAGACGAGCATTGTCGGACCCAGCCAATCAACGGCGAAGGGGAGTAGCGGGAGTTTACTAAGCGGAGCCAAGCACTTGCTGGCAGTATTGGCAGCGGGCCTGTCCCTGAGTTTGATATCGACAAATACCTTTGCAACCCCAGAATTACCGCATTATTCAGGCAAAGCGCGTTTGGGTTCACAGACATGCGGTGGCTCGACATGCCATGGCGCAGCGAAGCCATGGGCTAATTCCGCTGTCCTTCAAAATGAATTTGTGACGTGGAGCACGAAAGACAAACACTCTGAGGCCTACAAGGCGCTCAGCTCCGATAGGGGTAAACGAATCGCAAAGAATTTAGGCATTGCAGACGCTCGTCAAGAAAAAGTCTGTCTTGATTGCCATGCGGATAACGTACCGAAGAAACTACAGTCCAAGAACTTCAACATAGCCGACGGTGTTGGCTGTGAGGCATGTCATGGTGGTGCTGTCGAGTGGTTGGGGCTACACGTATCAGGTTTTGGACAGCGTCAGGACTACTTAGACGCTGGGATTTATCCGACAGAGGATCCCAAGGCAAGAGCGAAGCTGTGTTTGAGTTGTCATTTGAGTGACCCTAGAAAATCAATTACACACCGAATTATGGGTGCGGGGCATCCGCGCATCGCGTTTGAACTGGATACCTTTACTGCAAATCAACCTGCACATTACCGAATTGATGCTGACTACAAACAGCGTAAGCAACAGTCAACTGGTGTGAAGGTATGGGCAGTTGGTCAGGCAATGGCCGCACAAATCACGGTCGAAGCGTTGATGGACAAAAATCGAAACAGCGCGGGGCTATTCCCTGAGTTGTATTTCTTCGATTGCTACGCATGTCACCACTCCATGGAGGAGCCACGATGGCAAAAGCGTGAGTCAGCGAACTTGGGACCTGGCGTGCCGCGTTTGAATGATGCGAACCTTGTCATGCTCCGAATCATCGCCGGATCAGTCGATCCAGCAGCCGGTAACACATTGTTGGCTCAAACTCGCGCACTGCATGAATCTTCGTCTAAAGGTGCTGACGCAACGATGAAGGCGCTAGGCGAGTTGAACAAGACAGTGAGTGCGCTCGTCGATAAATTTGCGGCAACGGACTTCAATACGGCCGCCATGTGGAAGATGTATGACGCATTGGTTGCTGAAGGACTTAAGGGCGAGTTTGTGGACTTGATCACTGCGGAGCAGGCGACAATGGCAATTGGATCTGTACTCGCTGCTATTGAAGCGGGTGGCGGTGCTGGCGACTTGAAGCCGTATAATGATGCTTTAGCAAAAGCTTATTCGGCGATCGAGAAGTCTGCAGACTACAAGCCTGCGACATATACGGCAGCATTGAAATCATTGGCTGCTGCGAGGAAATAAAGAAACTGCACCCCCTTGAGTTCAATCCCGAGCGAAAAGGGGGAGCGAAAGCGAGGTTAGAGGGACGATGTTGAAGTTACGCTCAGTTTTTTTAGGAGCTTTCATTTCGGTGGTCGCACTTTTCGGTGCTACCACCGTTTTTGCTGATAACCCCATCGAATTAGTTGATGGTAACAGTGCGCACCTTGAGGTGCTGATGAAGGACGAGTTCCCCTCAGCGACGAAGTGTGCGATGTGCCACCAAAAACAGTTCTGGGAATGGGCCTCCTCGAATCACGCATACGCTTCTGTGTCTCCGATGTTCCATAAGTTTGAGCAAGCGGTGAATGCATTGACCGATGGCACGATGGGCACTTTTTGTACCCGATGCCATCAGCAAGTCGGCACTCAAAAAGGTGAGCCGAGAGAATTGCCGCTTTGGGATCGCAGCATTGTCGCCCGCGAGGGTATTACGTGTATCACGTGCCACCGTGTCAATTCACAATTCGGCAAGGTCAATGGTGAGCGACACATCACGCCAGGGACGATTTATGACCCAGTGTATAACTCGGGAGATGGGTCAAACTTTGATAGCGTGATCAGCAACAAAGAGGAGTATCGGGTCAGTAACACTCCGGGTGAGGCAGGAACCCCGATTCATGGTGGTGTCACCGTGTTTGAGCAAATTGGCCAATCTGAATTTTGTGTGTCGTGTCACCAGGTCAAGGTGAACTTAGGAATCAAACTAGAGGTCGTTTGGGAGCAGTATCGGGACTCTCCCGCATTCCGCAAAGGTGTGACTTGTCAGGATTGTCACATGGGTAAGGTGCCAGGGGAGGCAAAAGGTTACGCGAAGTGGCCGACAGCGATTGTTAACGGCCGAGTCGTTGGTGACCCGAATAAGCGGCATGCGAACCACGCGTTTTATGGCCCTGGTTACCCAATCGCGCATCCGGGGATCTTTCCTTTTAATCCAAGAGCGTTGAAGTGGAGTATTAAAGAGTGGCTCACATTTGATTATCGTGAGCCTTGGGGGGACGCTGATTGGGAGGAGCAATTAAAGAACGGTGAAGTTGACTCCCCCGAGTTTCCAGAGATTTGGAAAAGCGCTGAGGATCGGCTTTGGGCGAGACACATCATTCGGCAAAACCAAAAGTTGCTTGTCGATAAGAAGCTCGATCGTAAAGCTGTGATGGAGAATGGTTCTCGCATTGATGGACCGTATTTTGATGGAAAAACTCCTGAGTCAGGCAAGCCACTCAACATTCGCTTCCGCATCACGAATGTTGACGAGGGGCACAACCTTCCGTCTGGATCACTTGGTGCACAGCCCGAGATTTGGATGAACGTGGCTGTTCTTGACCCAGACGGAGAGCGTATTTTTGAATCGGGATATGTGGATAGCTATGGCGATATGGCGGATAACCACTCACTTGATGTGGCCGCAGGAAAAATTCCACATGATGATCAGCTGGTGAATCTGCAGACCAAGTTCTTGACGACAAATGTCAAAGGCACGGATAGAGAAATGTATCTGCCTGTGAATTTCGATGTAGATCAAAAGCCGTTCCTCAGGCCCGCAGCTGTCCCAACTTCGGTACAAAATCATCCTCCGCTCGTCAGGATGGAGGGACGGTCCATTCCACCGCTCGGATGGCGTGATGCGAAATATGTAGTGCCTGCTGAGAAGATGACCAAAAAAGGAACGTATAAAGTGTTAGCTCGAATGAGAAGTCGAGCTGAGCCACTTTATTTCATGAAGTTCGTCGGAGCGACCAGAGATATGGAGCGTTCGATTAACGAATGGATGTTGGATATACACCCGTACGCTGCGGAATTCGAGGTCAAATAAGTGAACACAATGAAAATGTTACCTGCAGCGGCGGTTTGCCTGATACTCGCTTCATCAGGTTGGGCAGAGGATTTCGAGCGTCAAGGTCCAGCGAGCACGGTGCTAGAGGAACGAAACAGCAGCCCTGATCATCATGGGCATCAAGCACCGCCAGAAATGGATCCGTTGGCGAAGCCAGCAGAGTACGAGTTGGAGGGGTTTAAGCCAGATCCGACATACACGGACCCGTACGACCCAGAGGAACAATTGGTCGTCTACGGTGGAAAAACAGCGATTGATGAACCAAGACCGGTAATCGAATGGGGTTATCCCATGTACTCTGAGGGTCCTTTTGGTCCCGGTGTTGACATCATTGGTCGAAAAAACTTAGTTCGCCCGCAATTTCTTGTTTATGGTGACTGGCGTACGGTCGCGGCTGCTAACGACAACGGTGCTGTCGAGAATTCACAGTTGGCGACACAAATGAACTTGGATTTTGACCTAAACCTCACGGGTACAGAGCGGATTCATATGTTCGTAAAACCACTTGACGATGGGGTTGAACAAACACGTGTGGAACTCGGCGGAACACCGGTAAACGCCGAGGATGGTAATGGATTCGAGGGTGAGTTTGATTTCGATCCAGAGACCTTGTTTTTTGAGGGCGATTGGGGTGCGATTCAATCAGGTCTGACGGATGAGTACGCGAAATTTGACCTTCCAATCGCATTTGGTCTCATGCCATTGTTTCTTCAAAACGGGTTGTGGTTAAACGATGCATTTGTCGGCGGTGCGGTTTCATTTACCGCTAAAAATTCGCCAAAGTTTGATATCACGAACTACGACATCACGCTGATGGCGGGTTTCAATAAAGTCTCGTCGCCCGTGTTTGTGACCGATGGCGCTGCTGACGATAATGCTGGAAACTTCTACGGGATCACCACTTTCGTCGACGTTGCTGAAGGATATTTCGAAGCTGGTTACGCACACGTTGAGGATGGGCGTGATGATTTCCAAATGGATTACGATAACGTGATGCTTGCTTGGACAAAGCGTTACGGTGGAAAGCTATCCAACAGTGTCCGTTTGCTTGCTAACTTTAATCAAGATCCCGTGGCTGGTTTAAATCAAACTGCAGATGGTTTTGCGTTGCTGGTCGAAAATTCATGGATCACGCATCTGCCATCCACGCTGGTGCCTTACTTTAATTTTTTCTACGGAAAGGATCGCCCTCAACCGCTAGCGACGGGAGCTGCGGGTGTTCTGAAAAATACGGGTATTAACTTCGAAACCGACGGTGTAACCGGTTTTCCTAAGTTAGATGATACGGCCAACGATACTTACGGTGGTGCAGTTGGCGTGATGTATCTATTCTCCCTTGATCAACAGTTGGTTGTTGAGTATGCCAACCTAAACATTATTGGTGACGAGAATGATCCGCTACGAGCTGCTGCAGGAGATCAGCAAGCGTTTGGTGTTCGGTATCAAAAGCCAATTTCACGACGTTGGATTTTTAGAACTGATGCGATGATCGGAGATCGTCAAAATCAAGATACGATATCCGGGATTCGAGTCGAGTTACGATGTAAATTCTAGTTAATATGTAGAACGCTCAATTCAAAAGCCGTTATGGTTAACCTTAACGGCTTTTTTCTTGGAGGCGAGTTTGATGCGGATTGCTCAAATACATAAAACGAAAAGGACGAGTTGGCTTATTGCGTCTTGCTTTTGTGTATTTTTTCTCGCACTTAGTCATCTGCACGCGCAATCTGTTGTCTCCTCCGCGGTCATTACAGATGACATGTGGCCGGTGACTCCTGACGCAACGCCTTTGGCTAAATTGCAAGATTTTTCCAAAGTTAAAATCAGACCAATCAAAAAAGGCAAGAAGCATTCGTTTGGTGAGCGTTACAGCGAGGAGATGGCCAAGGCGGTTCAAGCTCTCTATCGATCCGACCTCTCGGGTGTCAAAGAGTCGCTTACATTAATTGATTCGGATAAAGATACAACCCCACTCGAATCGTGGTGGGGACTTTTCACCTATGCACAGACCTTACTCGCTGTGGGACGAGCCTCGGAAGCTGAGCAACTGATTCCTGAGTTGCGTGAGCGCGAGCAAGCTTGGATAGGTCATGATTTGAATTCTCGTGCGCTACACGGAGAGCTCATGGTTTGGATTGGTGATTACGTTCGCGCGCTCGAAGAGCTCGGAGCAGTTTACCGAAGCACGCAGGATTGGCGGATGCCCGTATCTTATGGCGGGGCGCCAGATAATTTGGCAGAGATTGTCTCGCTCACACAAGCCCAGCTGAGAGCCATGACCTCACTTTCTGCTTTAGCGATGCAATTGGGGGACGATACGCTTGCTCGCGACTGGGCGAACGCGGCTGAGGCTCGATATAACGATGTTGTGTACGTTGTGAATCACTGGATTTACGGCATGGTCATGCCGGGGCATTTCGATATTTACTATGGTCGAGCCATAAATCAAACGGTCAGAGCTGCGGCAAGCGTTGCCCTAGATTCCGATGTGGCAGCTCAGGCCATTGACGATGCGACTAAGTCCATTAATGCATTAGGTTGGCGCTGCGGCGCAGTATTTCTTGACGCGGTTTTGGCGCGAGCGTACTTGAGAAGTGGGGATGGTGATCAAGCGTTGAGTCGCGCGAAGGCTGCCACCTCCGATTCAATCAAGGCAGAGTGTCACGATTTTACATGGCGAATTGACATGATTACAGGCGATGCGTTGATGAGCATTGATGAGCCTGATGAGGCTCGTAAAGCATACGAGAGGGCAGAACGAGCAATCGGGTTAGTGACTGGGGCGCTTGCAGGGGACAAAGCAAAACTTCGTTTTGGTGTTGGGAAAGAGCATGTAACGCTGAGATTGGTCGAACTGGCATTAGTTGACAACAATATTGACGACGCCTTTGCGATCGCTGAGCGGGGGCGTGCTCGAGCATTTTCGGATTTGTTAGCTGATCGGGTTATTGACCATAAAGTGGGCGTATTTGATGAACTGAAGGCTCTTGATGATCGCATACGGGCATCTCACTTAGCTCGTATGGCGCCCATGGGAGAGACTGATGTCATCGATATTGAGGCGTTATTCATCAAACGAAATAGCCTATTAGAGGCGTTATCTGACTCAGAGCCAGAATTAGCCGAGTTGTTGGGATATTTCTCGATTCAAATTGAGGATGTGCAGTCGCGCCTCTTAGCCAACCAAATTTTGTTGTATGCGCTGCCGAGTCGCGATTCAGACCTAATTCGATGGATTTCTATTGATTCAAGTGGCGCCAGTTTGATTCACTCGAGTGTGACTCATGAGCAGGTCAACGCGTTAATTACCGATATTGCTGAGTTTGGCGAAGATGATCTTGATATTCCCCAAAAGCGCGCTTTGAGGCAGTTGGTGAGTGGTCTCGGCCTTTCTGAAGTCACAGGGACGAGCGTTTTTATTGTCCCATCTAAGAGTTTGTATCGCGTGCCATGGGGTGTCATTTTGACTGATCGCTTGGTTTCGATACTTCCATCTGCCAGTAGCCTCGTTTATTTTAGTCGTGATTCCAATGTGTCAGACAATGATGTGATTTTGGGTGACCCCGATTATGGAGGCGTCATGCCTCAATTACCCGGCGCCCGAAATGAGGCGATTGAGGTCGGGAAGTTATTGTCCGCCGATCCGCTCTTAGGCGAAGACGCGACTGAGGAGCGACTGAGGACCGCAGTTGGCGATCAGGCTCGGATGTTGCATCTTGCAACGCATGGAAGCTTTGACCCGTTGCGGCCCTTGGAGTCGGGTATTTATTTGACGCGCTCTAAGCTCACGACGCAATCACTCTTTGATCGCCCGCTCAATTCCGACACGGTTATCTTGTCTGCGTGTGAGTCGGGACTTGGTCAAATCATGGCCGGTGATGATTACTTGGGATTGGCGAGAAGTTTGTACCTTGGCGGCACACGCACTGTGATTCATAGCTTGTGGCCAGTGAGTGATCAGGCGACGCAGAGCTTCATGCGGTCGTTGTATCAATCGGTCAATACCCACTCTATTGGCCAAGCTTGGCGTCTTGCGGTTGATCAGATGGTCGTGGACGGTTACCCCCCGCACATCAGTGGCGCATTCGTGTTGGGAGGATCGAGCGAATGAGATATTTGCTGATGATTCTTGTTGTTGTCTCTGTCGTGTCAATTAGTTTTGCCAAGGATGCCGCAATTGTCGAAGATGCTTCTGGATCCCTGACAGTAGGTCTATTTGATGTTTTGAAAGAAGGTGATGAAGTTGATCTTGGTGAGTCAGGCGCTTTAACACTCGGTTATTTTTCTTCGTGTGTCTCTGAGACCATCACTGGTGGTCGGGTGATCGTTGGATCACGACAAAGTGAAGTGTTCGACGGTGATGTGGCGCGAACAACAGTTGAGTGCGATGGGGGCAATGTGATGCTCAGTGAGTCGCAACAAGCCCAGTCAGGTGCCGACGTATTTCGTGACGAGACACAGAAACAAAAAAATCAAAATACGTTTCATTCAGTGATCAACCGATATTAATATTTTCGGAACCAATCAAGTCATTCAGAATCCGTCGGGTTGACGATGATGGAATTGATAAGATCATCGCCATTAATGGGGCGGTTGCGAATTTCGAAGTGCTTGGCGTTAGGCTTTCTGTTGGCGGGATCTATCAAGTGAGGATACGCGATAGAAGGTTTTACCTCATACCGCAAGAGCGATCCAATAATAGGGCGCCTTCATTGCTCAATCGCGTGATTCGACATCCATGAGGCTTTTGAATACTCAAGTTCGAAACTTAGTCGCGATCTTTATGATTGGTGTGGTAGCGCTTATTTTGTCCTATGGGCTATTGGACCAGCGGTTGAGAGGTTTATCGATTGATGTGTCCTCGTACGTGGCAACCGTGTTGAATATTGAGACCTCGGGTCGTGTGAATTCTCAAGTCGTTATCCTTGGAATCGATGAGGAGACGTATCAGACAGAACCCTTTCGAGCAACGCCACGCGTGATGTGGACACCACAGATTGCAGAGGTCATCAATGGGTTAACTGATGTCGGTGCATCTCTCATCGGCTTTGACGTCGTATTTCCCACGTCGGTGAGACAATTCATCCCCGACTACGAGCGAGATTTTTTGAAAACGCTTCGGAAGACCGCTCGAGAGGGGCGTCTTGTTATGGGGAAAGTTCAACATCAAGCGAAACCCATTGCACCCGAGGCGGCACAGAGTTTTGCGGTTGGTCATTCGGCAAATGTGAAGACACTGAACTTAGAGGAGGATCCCGATTCCGTGATCCGACGTGTTCCAAGATATTTTCTGGAGTCGAGTCAAAATGGCGAGTCAGTTGAAACACGATCGTTCTCCCACGAAATCGCGTACCGTTTTCAGCAATTGCAAAGTCATTCGAGTGAGAGAAAAAAATTACCTAAAGATCAAAAAGAGTCGGTATTGCTCAATTTTGATCTGCGCTCAGATGCGATTCCCACATACTCATTCGGTGATGTCTACCAGTGTTTCCAGGATGGACAGAAGGATAGATTGCAGGAATATTTTTCCGGCAAAATCGTTTTGGTGGGTACGGTTTTAGACGTGGAGGATCGAAAGCTCACCTCGAAACGCTTCGCCCAACGAAGGCTCGGTGAGCCGGCCGCCTCACGGTGCGTGGAGTCAATCGCTGGTATGGATCAACCGGTTCATTTAAATGCGCGCGAGACCATCCCCGGAGTATTTGTTCATGCGACCGCAATCAATAACCTCATATTCGATAACGAACTAAAACCGATTGATCGACACTGGGAGTTGTTTTTGAGTGTCGCCCTCGTGATGTTGATTGCGGCCTTGGTGTTCAAATTGCCACTTGCTGGACTTGTGCCATTCTTGATTTTCGTCAGCGCAGTGTACTTGGGTATTGGTGTCGGTGGGTTAACTCAAGGTGTGGCGATACCGGTCCTTACATCAATCACTGCATCATGTGTCGCTTTTGTGATGAGCTTGCTTTTTCGGTATTTCGTACTCGATGCGAAACGTCGCACCATCACTCGAGCGTTTTCTATGTATCTATCCAAGCACGAAGTAGAGCGCTTAACACAGCAAGAGGGGCTACCGCGGCTTGGGGGTGAGACGAAGACAGTATCGATTTTCTTCTCGGACATTGAGGGGTTTACCTCTATTTCCGAACAACTCAACCCAGAACAACTCGTCTCTGTGTTGAATCGATACCTTACATTAATGACCGAGGCAATCGAGCAACATGGTGGTGTTGTCGATAAATACGTTGGGGATGCCGTGATCGCGTTTTTTGGTGCACCCGTATCTCATGGTGACGACGCCACCCGTTCGATCGATGCAGCGGTTTCGTGTATCAATGCAGTGAAGCATGACGCCCAGCTAAAAGCGTCTACTCCCTGAAATCGAACTAAAAACAAGAATTGGACTTAATACAGGTGTGGCACTAGTCGGAAATATCGGATCGAGCAGTCGCTTGAATTACACGATTATGGGTGATCAGGTGAATTTGGCCGCTCGTTTAGAGAGTGCAAATAAATTGTTTGGTACAACGATGCTCATTTCAGAAAGTTCGGTGAGTGATATGGATCGAACATCGGAACTCAGAAAAGTCGCTCGACTGAGAGTTAAAGGACGAAGAGAGCCGGTATTGGTTTACACCATTAACGACTCGCTAAATCGTCAGCAGCTTTTAGATTTTGAGCGTGGGCTTGACCTATTGGCTCGAAATCGTCGTGACGCTGAGGAGATATTTGCATCCCTTCGATCAGTTGACTCGATTTCGTCGATATACGTCGATTTGATCAACGAAGCGTCAGAGGCTATTGGTCGCCTGGATGCTGATGTGATTGATTTGGTATCGAAGTGAATTTACCATTTGCGCTCTAGGAGCGAAGCTCAATACGGTTTTTGAAATGCTCCAATGCCTCTGGGTTAGCCAACGCCTCGACGTTCTTGACCGGTTCTTTATGAACGACATTACGAACCGCTAATTCGACAATTTTGCCGCTTTTTGTCCGTGGTATGTCCGCTACTTGAAGAATTTTTGCCGGTACATGCCTCGGTGTCGCATTTGCACGAATCATTTTTTTGATATCTGCTTCAATACTCGCCGTAAGTCTTAGTCCGTCTCTTAAGCGCACAAACAGGACGACTCTCGTATCACCATCCCAATCTTGGCCAATCACAATGCTCTCAACGACAGAGTCTAATTTCTCAACCTGACGATAGATTTCGGCTGTTCCAATACGAACACCTCCGGGGTTGAGAATGGCGTCTGAACGTCCGTATATGACCAGCGTGCCTCTGTCGGTGAGTTCGATAAAATCTCCATGACACCAGACGTTTTTAAAGCGTGCGAAATATGCATCGTGGTATTTTCGGTTACCTTTATCGTTCCAAAATCCAATGGGCATCGAGGGGAACGGCTGAGTGCAAACGAGCTCGCCTTTTTCATTGATGACGGGTTTTCCCTCGTCATCGAATACTTGGACGTCAAGTCCAAACCCTCTGCGTTGAATTTCACCTCGGTACACGGGTAACGTGGGGTCTCCGAGGACAAAACACGACACGATGTCGGTTCCTCCAGAAATTGATGATAGGAGAAGATCTTTTTTAATCTTGCGATAAACGAAGTCAAAACTCTCGGGCGAGAGAGGTGACCCCGTGGATGTCATTGTCTTTAGATGTCTTAAGTTGTGCGTTTTAGCTGGATGAGCGCCCATTTTATTGATGGCATCGATATATTTTGCCGAAGTGCCAAAAATTGTCATCTTCTCCCTAACAGCAAAGTCGAATAGGGTATTTGCATCAGGGTAGGTCGGAGCGCCGTCATAGAGGAGAAGTGTCGCGCCTGAGGCAAGCCCAGAGACCAACCAATTCCACATCATCCAGCCACAGGTTGTGAAATAGAAAAAGCGGTCGGATTCTTTTAAGTCGGTATGTAACTTATGCTCCTTTAGGTGCTGGAGCAGTGTTCCCCCATGACCATGAACAATACATTTAGGAACGCCTGTTGTTCCTGATGAGAACATGATGAACAGAGGATGATTAAACGGAACTTGCTCAAATTGGATGCGTTTTGGGGTCAAGCGGCCAACGAAATCACTCAAATGAACCGCATTTCGAATCATCGTGATGTCTGGACGCGATTTCGTGTACGGCACAACGATAACTTTTTTCACAGTCTTCAGTGAGTTGGCTATCTCTCCAAGTTTGGCGAGCGTATCGATCTCTTTTCCGTTGTAGAAATATCCATCCACGCCGATAAGTATTTTGGGTTCTATCTGGCCAAATCGGTCCAACACGCCTTGAGTGCCGAAATCAGGCGAGCACGAGGACCAAATTGCCCCGATACTGGTGGCCGCCAACATGAAGATGATCGTGTCTGGAAGATTCGGTAGAAAAGCAGCGACTCGATCTCCTTTCTTGACTCCTTCAAGCCGGAGCGCTTGTGCCGCAATCGAGACCGCATCTTGAAGCTGTGCGTAGGTCAGTCGATTGGAGACACGGTCTTCTCCTTGGAAAACGATGGCTTCGTGATCATCGTTGCGCACTAAGAGATTTTGGGCATAGTTCAGTCGCGCGTCTGGGAACCACTGCGCTCCAGGCATTTTGTTTGGTGCCTGCAGCACCTTTTTGCCTTTCCTCTGAGCTTTGATGTCGCAGAACGTCCAGATCTCACTCCAAAATTGCCCAGATTCTTGAATAGACCAATCGTATAAGTCATGTGAGGTATTAATCTTAACCCAATGTTTTTTTTGTTTATTTTTATTGTTTACGTGGGTAATAAATGCTTTTATGTTCGAGTGTTCAACCCGTTTTTTCGTCGGTTTCCAAAGGGGTTTTGGTTTGGCTGCCATGTTATTCAGGTCTCATCTGAGGAAATAGAATGACGTCTCTGATCGAGGCGCTGTCCGTGAGGAGCATGATCAGTCGGTCGATGCCAATGCCTTCTCCAGCAGTTGGCGGTAGACCATACTCCAGGGCTCTAATGTAGTCAGAGTCATAGAACATGGCCTCCTCATCACCTTGTGCTTTAGCCTCAGCTTGTTTTTTGAACCGATTTGCTTGATCCTCGGGGTCATTGAGCTCAGAGAACCCGTTTGCAATTTCGCGACCCGCAATAAATAGCTCGAATCGATCGGTGATGTCAGGATTCTGGTCATTGCTCCTTGCCAAAGGAGAGACATCGGTCGGATGCGACACGATAAAGGTTGGTTGAATTAATTTGCTCTCAGTGGTTTCCTCAAAGAGTTTAAGTTGGAGCATACCGACTCCATCAGTATCGAACACCTCGACTTTCAGTTTTCTTAATTCGCCTCTGAGGTAATCACAGTCATCAAGCGCTGAGTCAGCGTAGTTGGCATTGTGCTTTTGGATCGCCTCTGCCATTGTCAATCGAGCAAATGGCTGAGAAAAATCTATTTCATGGCCTTGGTAACTCACGATGCTTGAACCAGTGCAGTGCTCGGAGAGCTCTCTTAGCATAGTTTCTGTGAGCTCCATCAAATAGCGGTAATCTCGATAAGCCTCATAGAATTCGAGCATGGTGAACTCTGGATTGTGTCTCGTTGAGATGCCTTCGTTTCTAAAGTTTCGATTGATTTCGAAAACCTTTTCAAAGCCACCAACCACGAGTCGTTTTAAATACAACTCTGGAGCCACCCGAAGGTACAACTCCATGTCGAGCGCGTTGTGGTGCGTGACAAACGGCTTGGCTGTGGCGCCCCCTGGAATCGATTGCATCATCGGTGTCTCAACCTCTAGATAGCCTCGATCTGTCAAAAATGTACGCAGTTTTTGGATCGCGTTAGATCGGATTTGAAAGTTTCTTTTGGCTTCAGGGGTGACGATTAAGTCAACGTATCGTTGACGATATCGTTGTTCTTGATCGGTAAGCCCGTGAAATTTTTCAGGTAGTGGTCGAATCGATTTCGTGAGTAAGCGAAGTGAGTTGACCCTGATGCTGAGCTCTCCCGTTCGAGTTTTGAACAAGGTCCCTGAGGCGCCGACGATGTCACCAAGATCCCAGTGTTTAAACCTTGAGTGCTCCTCCTCACCAACACCCTCGTTATTGATGTAGAGCTGAACTTGTCCTGACATATCTTGAATGGTGGCAAAACTTGCTTTACCCATCACGCGCTTGAGCATGATTCGTCCTGCGACAGTCGCTGTTTCGGTCTGGTTTTCCAGGTCTTCTTTGGTGAGAGCCCCATATTTTTCGTGAAGCTCCTGTGCTAGGTGCTCTCGATTAAAGTCGTTGGGGAAGGGGTTTCCAGTTTCCCTTAGGGAGGTCAGTTTGGCGCGACGCTCCTCAATGATTTGGTTGGTGTCAATGACGTCAGCGTCAGTTTTCGGTTCAGTGTCAGACATATTCGGTGCGCCTAATTAAAGTCCTTGTTTCAGACTTGCTTGAATGAATGGGTCTAGATTGCCGTCGAGAACAGATTGAGTGTTTCCCATCTCGACGTTGGTTCGTAAATCTTTAATGCGTGATTGGTCAAGCACATAAGAGCGAATCTGGTGGCCCCAGCCAATGTCAGATTTTGAATCTTCAAGTTTTTGTTGCTCTGACTGCCTTTTCCTGAGTTCTAGCTCAAATAATCGTGATTTCAACATCGACATCGCCTCAGCTTTATTTTTATGCTGAGATCGGTCATTCTGACATTGCACGACCGTATTTGTTGGAACGTGTGTGATTCGTACTGCTGAGTCGGTTCGGTTAACGTGCTGGCCACCAGCACCACTGGCTCGATAGGTGTCAATGCGAAGATCTGCGGGATTGATGTCAACCTCTATCGAATCATCAACTTCTGGGTACACGAAAACGCTGGCAAATGACGTATGTCTTTTTGCATTAGAGTCAAACGGAGACTTTCTCACCAGTCGGTGGATCCCAGTCTCAGTTCGTAGCGTTCCGTATGCGTATTCACCGGAAATTTTGATGACTGCACTTTTAATACCCGCTACTTCCCCAGGGGACTCCTCTAGCACCTCGACGTCAAAGTCTTTGGTTTCTGTGTAGCGCGCATACATGCGAAGCAACATGGCAGCCCAATCCTGGCTCTCTGTTCCTCCAGCGCCGGATTGGATATCCAGAAAGCATCCGTTCTTATCCATGGGGTTGGAGAACATCCGCCTGAATTCGAGTTTTGCGATTTCCTCTTCACATGCAGATAGGTCGGACTCGATTGCGAGGATTGTCTCATCATCACTTTCCTGTGTTGCGAGTGACAGCAATTCGCCCATGTCTCTTACTTGGGCGCTAGTATCTGAAAGCACCGAGACGACTGCTTCCAATGATTTTTTTTCTTTACCGATTTCTTGAGCTTTTTCTGGGTCTTGCCAAAGCTCAGGGTCCTCTAGTAAGCGTTCGACTTCGGCTAATCGGTCTTTCTTGCTATCGAAGTCAAAGATACCTCCGTAGTTGGGAGGTTCTGTCCGACAAGTCTTGTATTTTTTCTTCAATCGCGTTGATGTATTCCGCTTCCATGTCGACCGTTTTCGCTTTCTTTAGTGTGATTTTCAGCGCAACATTTTACCTGATTCGGATCGCAAACTTAAAAGGTTGTCCGTGTGTAAACCAAGGTTGCGGGCGTGAGCGCTGCTCACCAATCTTCGATAATTAATTGAATCGGCCTGTGAGAATAATAATCATTGATATCCAGTTTGTACTGGCACTCAATGACCTCTGGGGTCGTTTCGGCAAAATTGAAGCGTATGGCATCAATGATTGGACCGCTTTTTGTGAGTGATACCCCGAGCTTTGTATGTTTGTCAGAAAGTAGCCGGTGTTCGCGTACATAGAACTGATTTCTGAAGACTGGCTCGGGAAAGGCCTGCCCCCAGATTCCAGATTGAATGGCTTCAGCGAGCTCCTCATTGAGTTCTGTTTCCGAAAGCGGGCCGTCTGTGAGGCGACTCGTGTCGATGGGGTTTTTCGTCATGAGATCACCAACGACGAGGTTGATGGCGTTGATGAACAATGACAGATTCTCTTTTTTGATCGTGAGACCTGCAGCCATTGCATGCCCACCGAACTTTTCGATGATCGAGGGATATTGTTTTGTGACCGAATCGAGAGCGTCTCTCAGATGTAATCCAGGCATTGATCTGCCAGAGCCCTTTAAATTATCAGCCCCGTCACTCGCGAAAGCGATGACAGGTCGGTCATATTGCTCCTTAATCCGAGACGCTAGGATACCGACAATGCCGCTGTGCCAGCGCTCGTCGTAAATGGTGATGATTGGGCTATCAGAAATGTTCATCTGATCGAGTATCTCAAGCGCTTGATCCTTCATATCGGACTCAATCTCTCGTCTTTCTTGATTAAGACGATTTAATTCCAGTGCGTGACGTGTGGCGATTTCTGGGTCGTCCGATAAGAGACATTCAATTCCAATACTCATGTCGGTCAAACGGCCTGCCGCGTTCAGTCGTGGGCCGATGACAAACCCAAAGTCCGTGCATTTGACGTTTTGATAACTTTTTTTTGCTGCACTCAAGAGGGCCTTGATGCCGGGGTTACACTTACCCGATCGAATCCGTCTAATCCCTTGAGCAACAAGAATTCGATTGTTTTCGTCGAGTGGGACAACATCCGCAACGGTTCCAAGCGCTACTAGGTCGAGTAGCTGAGCGAGATTCGGCTCTTTCAGCCGTTCATTGAAAAAATGCTCGTCTCGCAATCGTGCTCTCAATGCAATGAGGATATAGAACATCACGCCAACACCGGCTAGAGCCTTACTGCCGAACTGGTCGTCTTTTTGATTTGGATTGACAATGCAGTCAGCGGGGGGGAGGGTGTCGCCTGGTAGGTGATGATCCGTGATGAGGACTTTGAGCCCCAACTCTTTAGCTCTTGTCACGCCAGAGACACTCGCAATTCCATTATCGACGGTGATGATCCAATCAGCATTTCGCTCGTTCGCAATTTCCGCAATTTCAGGAGTGAGGCCGTACCCATGCTCAAATCGATTGGGTACGAAATAGTCCACCTTGAGCGTTAACCGCCTTTAGAAATCGGAGCGCAATCGCAGCAGCAGTTGCGCCATCTGCGTCGTAGTCCGCGACGATCAAAAAATTTGCATTATCCCTAACCGCTTCGAAAAGCAGCTCTGCGGCCTTATCGCAATTTTTTAACGTGTCGTACGGCAATAGCCGCTCTAAGGTCGTATCGAGTTCGTTGGCGTTCGCCACACCTCTTGACGCGAGAACTCGCGCGAGGGCAGGTAGCACACCTCCCTCGACAAGATGATTCGTTGCCTCGACGGGTTGCTCCCTGATTCGTGGTTCTTGGGAGCTACCCATCAGAAACCTCACGCATCAGGTCGTTTAGCCTGGATGGCTTTCTCCAAATTTTCCATTTGGAATATCGATTGATGTCAAATTGAGTCACTTTATTCGGCCTGCAAATGTTGATCCGGATTTGGGTCAAAGTCCCCTTGCTCAGAGACACCACTGCGCGTTTTACTATCTCCTCTAATGCGTTTTCGTATTGATTGAGATCGAGACCACAAAGATCGATAAACGTGGGTTTGATGATGATTTCATCCAGAAAATAATCTTCAATTTTGATCGCAGTTGCTTTTGTGGCCGAAGTAAGTGCTCTGGCCAGTGCGCAACTTGGTGAGACCTGCACTGTGGAGATGAAAGGCGGCTCTGAGTGACCATTTCCCCAAAACCATACTCCGTTTGGATATTTATTCCGATCAACCCCAAGTTGATGAGCCAGCTCATGAAACATCATCTGCATCTCATTGATTTTTGCGTTCCAAAAGATGGCAGACGGCCCAGTGGGTAACACTGAACTTACCGGTTGCCCAAGAGCCGCTGAGGTGTCATGTGTTTCGATATCAATTGGTTTTTTTGAGCCAATTAAAAAAAGGTGGGGCGCCCCTTGCACCGCCTCGACTGTGTAGCCCTCTAGACACTCATCAAGAAGTTTCTCTACTCCATCACGGGAGTCGTGTTGCTCACTGAATGGCAGTTGATTGAGAAATACATCATTCATCCCTGGTGTAAATCGTACAAGTTCAGCGAGCATCCAATGCTGATTTTCTGAATTTTGATTGGCTGCAAGTAACGGTGCAACGCGACGATTTTCTAATTTCTTTCCCGTAATTTCCTCGTAAAGATGTCGTTCTAGTGATAAGTCACGATTGGTTACATTACCTCTGCAGAGGATCTGATTGATCCCTTGAGTCGTTTGGGTTGCAAAATTGTCGACGGTAATAGAAATTGAGAGACGTGCCATCGCGGTCTAAGATTGATTTGGTTCTAGACGAATTCTCCCATACCTCGAATAGACAGTGAATATGCTGAGTCGTCGGTATAATCACGCAAAACGAAGGAAAGGACGACATGCTCAAACCCGTGGAGCTCTTCATAGGTCTTCGGTACACCCGTGCGAAGCGTCGGAACCACTTCATCTCGTTTATTTCGACGATGTCAATGGTGGGTATCACACTCGGTGTGGCGGCACTCATTGTCGTTCTTTCAGTTATGAACGGTTTCCAAAAAGAGCTTAGGGCGACAATACTTGGGGTGGTTTCTCATGTTCAGGTGCTTGGGGCAAACGGCAGGTTGGCGTCTTGGTCAGACACCATGTCGTCGGCTAGCGCTCTGACTGGGGTTCGTGGCGTGGCGCCGTTTGTTAATGGCGAAGGCTTGTTGACACACGGGCGACGTTCCTCCGGTGCGTTGATTCGAGGTGTGGATCCATTGTTGGAGGAAGACGTCTCAGAAATTCATCAACACATTATTTCTGGCGAACTGGGTTTACTCAAGTCCAGTGAATTTAACACGGTGCTTGGTATAGATTTGGCGCGTTCTCTTGGTGTCAACGTTGGAGATACAGTCGTGTTGCTGACACCCCAAGGCAATGTGACCCCAGCTGGCGTGATGCCAAGGCTTCGTCAATTTACAGTCGTTGGAATTTTCGAAGTTAAAAACTATGAGTACGACTCAGCGTTGGCGTTAGTCCATATTTCTGATGCGCAAAAGTTATTCATGATGGGGGCTGCGGTGTCCGGTGTACGTCTAAAGCTAGACGACATGTTTGAAGCACCTAAGATCGCGAGTGAATTAAACGCGGCCTTACCGCGAAATAATTTTGTGACCGATTGGACTCGAAGTCATGCGACCTTTTTTAGAGCCATTCAAATCGAAAAACGAGCCATGTTTGTTATTTTGTTTCTCATCGTGGCTGTCGCGGCGTTCAATATCGTCTCAACACTGGTGATGGCGGTCACTGATAAGCGAGCGGATATCGCGGTCCTTCGAACGATGGGTGCGAGACCATCGCAAATACTGAAAATATTTTTCATTCAAGGGTCAATTATTGGCTTTTTGGGAACAGTCGTTGGTGTCTCTTTAGGTTTGATCGTCGCGTATCACATCGATGTCATTGTTCCAGCGATAGAGGCTGCGTTTGGTGTCGAGTTTTTAGCCAAAGATGTTTATTACATATCAGATATTCCATCGGAGATCTTACTCAGTGACGTGACTTGGATTACTGCTTTGTCGATTATTTTGACGATGTTGGCGACGTTATATCCGAGTCTTAGAGCTTCTAAGATTAATCCGTCAGAGGCACTTCGTTATGAGTGAGATGGGCGAGTCTCGCACGGTCATTCAGGCTCGAGGAGTCGAAAAATCCTACGGTTTAGACGGTGTGAATACGGTTCACGTATTACGGGGGGTTGATTTGACGATATCGCGTGGAGAGACTGTGTCGATCGTTGGATCTTCTGGATCTGGAAAAAGCACGCTTCTCCATATTCTCGGCGGGTTAGATCTTGCGACAAAAGGGGATGTGTTGGTGCATGGCGTGCCATTCGCGTCGATGCGCGAGTCTCAGATTTGCGAGATGCGCAATCGAGAAATTGGGTTCGTCTATCAATTTCATCATTTGCTTGTTGAATTTACAGCGATAGAAAATGTGTTGATGCCGCTGATGATACGGGGGAAGGTCACAGAGGAAGATCGGGATAAGGGGGTTAGCCTTTTGTCGCGAGTCGGCTTGGAGCATCGTCTTGATCATCTGCCGAGTGAGCTATCGGGAGGGGAGCGTCAGAGAGTTGCTATTGCTCGCGCTCTAGTGACCGATCCTAGTTGTGTTCTAGCCGATGAGCCGACAGGTAACCTCGATAAATCCAGTGCAAAAAGTTTCATGAATCTGGTGTTCGATCTCAATAAAGATCTCAAAACCAGTGTGGTTCTCGTCACACATGATCATGAGTTAGCCAATATGGCTCATCGAAGTCTCCTCCTCGATGACGGCCTACTGCACGATCGATGACGATGATGACTCGAAATGTCTCTCGGTAATGGGGCGGTATCAAACTCAAGCGATCTAGTTCAGTTAACGCGATCGTCACTCATTCAGTATCTTGCAGATGAGGGCGGGAATGAAGCTGTGTTAGCTCGAGCGGATGGGGTGAGTCGTATTCTCGATGGTCTTGGAGTTGGTGATGAGGCCATGGGGAGTGCTTATCTCGCGCCTATCCCGGATTATTGGGCCGGTTATAGTGCACTAAAACGCGAGACTGAATTAAGCGATGCCATCAAGCTAGCTGATAACTTTAACCAATTAAACGCGATTCAATTGTTGAGTCGGCATTCGTCGGGTTATCGAAAAGCATCAGAGCGTAAGGGGCAGCTCGAATCGATTCGCAAAATGTTTCTTGCGATGATTACGGACCTCAGGGTGCTCATCGTCAAGTTGGCGTATCAGTTGCAACGACTCAGAGACTTGACCTCTAGTCAAAATCTAGACGAGCAGCGTCAGGTCGCGAAAGACACACTTGACCTTTTCGCGCCTCTTGCGAATCGTCTGGGTATTTGGTCACTGAAGTGGGAGTTGGAAGATCTCTCTTTGAGGCTCTTAGATCCGACCGAGTACAAACGGATTGCTTCGAATTTAGATGAGAAACGTCGTGACCGCGAGAGCTATTTGGAGCAATACATTAACCTTGTGAGAGGGGAGCTCAGTGAAAACGGATTGGTCTCTGAGGTCACTGGGCGCCCAAAGCATATCTACAGTATCTGGCGCAAGCTCCAAAATAAAAATAGACAATTTAGTCAACTTGCCGATATTAGAGGTATCCGGGTTGTTGTGGAGTCAGTAGCTCAGTGCTACAGCGCGCTTGGTGTGATTCACGCTCGTTGGGCTCCGGTGCCAGGAGAATTTGACGACTATATCGCGAAGCCAAAAGCGAACGATTACCAATCGTTACACACTGCTGTTGTTGGGCCCGACGATAAGATTGTCGAAATCCAAATTAGGACAAAGCAAATGCATGAGCATGCTGAGTTGGGTGTTGCTGCGCACTGGCGATACAAAGAGCAAAAAGATTCAGATAATGCGTTAGACAAAAAAATCGTTTGGCTCAGAAGGCTTTTGGATTGGCAGGGTGAGTTGGCAAACGGGCTTGAGGTTGATCGCGATTTCAGTGAGGCGATTGCAGATGAAACAGTCTTCGCCTTAACGCCCCAGGGACGCGTGCTTGATTTGCCAGTGGGCTCAACGGCAATCGATTTTGCTTACGCGATACACACTGATTTAGGTCATCGTTGCCGGGGGGCTGAGATAAACGGACGGTTGAAGCCCCTGTCTCGGAAGCTGACTAACGGTGATGTGGTCAAAATCGTGTCTGGCAAAGATGCAGTCCCATCTCGAGACTGGTTAAATCGTGATCTTGGATTTGTTGCTTCCTCTAGAGCCAGAACGAAAATCAGAAGCTGGTTTAATGCCCAAGAGCGCGAAATTGGATTAGAGGAGGGGCGGCGAGAATTCGAAAAGTCAATTCATCGTTTGTCGTTACCAATCTCGGCACAGGACGCAGTTCGAGAGTTTTCTCTCTCAGGCATAGAAGAGCTGTACTTGTCCTATTATCGCGGTGATTTGACGACCGGAGATCTCAAGAATCAATTCAGGAAATCGGACGCTAACCATTCCGGTTCGATGGCCGATGCACAAGCGGCGATACCTCAATCTGTTCGAACGAATGGTGTGCTTGTGGTTGGGGTTGATCAATTGTTAACGCGCCTTGCAAAGTGTTGTAAGCCAGTCCGTCCTGAGCCGATCGTGGGTTACGTCAGCAAGGGCAGGGGGGTCATGGTCCACAGGCGAAGTTGTCCGAATCTCGGGGCATTACTAAAAGATCGCGTGATCGAGGCCAGCTGGGGCGCTCCTCGGTCTGGAGAGACCTATCAGGTCGATATCGAGGTTCTGGCTGATTCAGAGGAGATTCAGATACGAGATGTGATTGAAGTGTTCAACCAAGAAAAGATCAAAATTTTGAGCACAAGAAGCAGTGTAGGCGATCGAAAGTTAAGTGCTGTTGTGACAATTGAAATTGACTCGGTTGATTTTATTGAGCGAGCCGTTGGATCGGTTGAAAAAAAGATTGGCGTGTTCTCAGCCCGAAGAATTTAGTTTTTTCATTCATTCGGCTTTAGTGCTAGAATCGCCCCTTCTTTAGGCGCGTAGCTCAGTTGGTTAGAGCACCACCTTGACATGGTGGGGGTCGTTGGTTCGAATCCAATCGCGCCTACCAGTTTCTCCCCGGACTGGTCAGGCTTTTCGTCAGTGATAAAAGAATATGACGAATTTCTTTTTTTCAGCCGCTGTTTTTCTCTTTTTGTAAAGCACTTCGTTGGAGTTGTTTCCCTTGTCTCTTGGGTTTAACGGTCCTTGTTTGCGTTTTTCCCATCACTCCATGGCGTTCCCGATCGTATCCAATCGATGTTATTTCGCTTTTTCTTTATTTTTAGATTCGGCTGAGGTAATCTGAATTCGGAATTCAAAAAATTAAAATCCAGAGTTCATTTCAAAAAAAGAGCGGAGGAGAAAATGGAATTACTACTTGACCCGATCACGATCAATTGTAGAAAAGTTCTAGCCGGATTCAAACTTATCGGTGCGGACTACACCATTGATAAAGTTGACTATTTTAAAGGCGAGCAACAAAGCCCAGAGTACATTGCGATCAATCCAAATGCGTCTATCCCAGCACTTAGAGATGGAGACTTCATCCTTTGGGAATCAAACGCGATCTTGCAATACGCAGCTGACAAGGTTGGTAATGCGAGTGCATACCCAACGGACCTAAAAACTCGTGCGGATGTCAATCGTTGGCTTCTTTGGGAGGGCAGTGCTTGGTTTCCATCAGCGTATAAGTATCTCGTAGAAAATTGTGTGAAACCCCTACTCGGCGACACGACAGATCAAGCGGTTTTAGACGCAGAGGAGCCTAATTTTCACAAGCTGGCTGGAATCTTGGATCAAAGGTTGAGTGCCTCAACTTGGATATGCGGAGACAATCCAACAATTGCAGACGTTGTGATTGCAGCCCCCATGCACCTCCACGGTTGGGCGAAACTTCCACTTGAGCAACATAAAAATCTCACGCGTTGGATGACGGAAACTGTTGAAAAGAGCCAGTGGTGGATTGATACCACAGTGCTTGAGGGTTTCACGTTACCTGAAGCGTGATTTCACATATCACTAGGATGGAGCTTTTGTGAGTCGTTATGGAGACAGATACACAAGGAATTTTTAACTACATGTCGCCAGACTCGCAGAGCTCGCTTTTTCGAAACGGGAAAGTGCTAACACGGCGTGACGTAGAGGGCAGTGATGGCGGTTGGATAGGTTGCGAGTTTGAGGAGCAACGCGTGTCTGTGATGAACGCGAGAGAGCATTTCTCCGGGAATTTGACGGTCAGTGGATTTGAGTTGATCAAAGATGATATCGAACGGTTCAATATCGATTTTTTTGACAACAAAGTAGTTCTCGAGAAGTACTATGCAATGTGTGCGTCTGCCATAAAAGATGCTTTGGGAGCGCGTTCAGTTTACGCATTCGATCACAACATACGCTCCGCGACCGGTAAGAAAACGAAAAAAATGATTACTGGTGGTCAACAGGTTCAAGGTCCTGCACATACGGTACACGGTGACTACACGCTCACGAGTGCGCCTGAGCGATTACGGCAGTTGTCCATGCTGCCGGGTAAGAACGACACTGTGCGAGATTTAATCCCCGAGGGTGAAAGCCTAATCCCGCGGGCTGATGTTGAACACGCCTTAAATGGTGGACGCTTTGCCATTGTGAACCTTTGGAGAAGTATCGTTCCTGAGCCCGTTGAAATGAATCCTCTTGCGCTATGTGACGCGTCTTGTGTTGATCCCGAAGATTTGGTTGTTTTTGAGATTCACTACGCAGACCGTATAGGGGAAAATTATTTCGCAAAATTCAATCCAAAGCACACATGGTTTTTCTATCCTCTGATGAATAGGTCAGAGGCGCTGCTGATCAAGCAGTGGGATAGTGAAGGCGGTATTGCGCGAACTAAGGGAGGCAGTGCGGACTCAGTGTTTCCTAAGTTGCCCTGTACGTTTAGTTTTCACAGCGCTTTCAAGGATCCACAAACGAGAGAGGATGCCCCCGACCGATGGAGTATGGAGGTTCGGTGCGCGGTGCTCTACTGAGTAAGAACACGTAACGTTTAAACGAGGAGATGAGTGGTGATTGAAGGAGCGGGGCACGTCGTAATGATATCCGGTGCGAATCGAGGTATTGGCAAGTCAATAGCAAATGCTTTGTATAGCGCTGGGTACGATCTTAGTCTTGGGGCTCGGGACGTGACCTCTCTGGAAAAGGCGTTTCCTGAATTCGACGAAAAACGGGTGTTACACCATAGTTTCGAGGCGACCAATCGTGATACGCATGTGTCCTGGATTGAAGCGACAGCGAATAAATTTGGGAGGCTCGACGGTTTAGTCAATAACGCTGGAATTATGCGGAGCGTTTCCATGAGTGACGAAGTGTACGACGAGAGCGCACTTGATCTCATGTGGACTGTGAACGTCAAGGCACCGCTTTCGCTAACAAAGCTAGCACTCCCACATTTACGTCAGTCTGGTTCGGGGCGCGTGGTCAACGTAGCCTCTTTGGCAGGTAAGGCAGTCTACGGTAGCGCGGTCGGTTACTCGATGACCAAGTTTGCTGCAGTAGCCCTATCACATGCCACCAGACACGCAGGATGGGATGATGGAGTTCGGTGTACTGCGATATGTCCCGGTTACGTCGCGACCGATATGACAAGTGCCGTGGAGAGTATGGAGCTCAAAGACATGATCTCAGCTGATGACCTTGCTCAGTTAGTTGTCACCATCATGCAATTATCGAACACTGCATCAGTCGCTGAATTGGTTGTCAATTGCCGGCCGGACATCGTCGCATAGCTCGTGTCGCGGCGTTATTACCGTGTCTCTGATACTTCTCCCTTTACCTTTCGACACGTCATTACGCGACTAGGATCCAGGGCTGGGCAAAAATAGGCCGCTGCGCCTTTTTGCAGAATGAAGTACATGCCACCGGCGGCCACTGTCGCTGCCGATTTAATTTCGTAGCCATCGGTTAACAGTTGGTCTATGGACTCTGCGTGAGTAGTTGTAGCCACCAATAATCCGACTGTGGCGATTATTTTTTTCATTTCTCTTTCCTTTTGATTGCTTAACCTTCTATCTATATTTGGTTCTGTCTGTTGTGTTGACTCCCGTATCTTAACGTTGACAGAGCAAAGTTTTAAGAATAATACTTGCCATAGCGTCTATTAACGAACGTCACAAAGGGGGAGTCATGTCGGAAACAGTTAAGTATTTACTGCCTGAGAATGAAATTCCAAAGGCTTGGTATAACCTGATGGCGGACCTGCCAACACCGCCGCCACCGCCGCTTCATCCGGGTACGAAACAGCCGGTGGGGCCTGATGACTTGGCGCCACTCTTTCCGATGGAACTCATCATGCAAGAAGTCTCTATGGAGCGTGAAATAGAGATCCCAGATCCAGTACGCCGAATTTACCAACAATGGAGACCAGCGCCGCTTTATCGAGCACGGAATCTCGAAAAACTTCTCGATACTCCTGCGAAGATTTACTATAAGTACGAGGGAGTTAGCCCATCGGGGTCGCACAAGCCTAACACTGCTGTTCCTCAGGCTTTTTACAACGCCGAGGCGGGAATCAAGAAAATCACAACCGAAACAGGCGCGGGTCAGTGGGGATCTTCGTTGGCATTTGCTGGTGCACTGTTTGGAATTGACGTTCAAGTGTTTATGGTCAAGGTGTCTTTCCAGCACAAGCCGTATCGAAAAGCGCTGATGGAGAGTTATGGCGCAACTTGTGTCGCGAGCCCCTCTGAGCTTACGAATTCTGGTCGAGCGATTTTGGAGAAAGATCCTGATAACACTGGATCTTTAGGTATTGCAATCTCAGAGGCTGTGGAGATTGCAGCAACCAACGATGACACAAAGTATGCTCTTGGGTCAGTATTGAACCACGTGTTGATGCACCAATCGATCGTCGGGTTAGAGTCAATTAAACAGATGGAGATGGCAGGGGATTATCCTGACGTCATCGTAGGCTGTACGGGTGGTGGTTCGAATTTTGCCGGAATTGTTTTTCCATTCCTTGGCCAAAAACTTCGTGGGGGGAGTGACATCAACATTGTTGCAGTAGAGCCAGCGGCCTGCCCGTCGTTAACGAAGGGGCAGTATGCATATGATTTTGGTGACACTGGACATTTAACCCCACTAGTGAAGATGCACACACTTGGGTCGACATTTATTCCACCAGCATTTCATGCAGGCGGATTACGCTACCACGGCATGGCTCCGTTGGTGTCGCACATCAAAGATCTTGGATTGATTGACGCCGTTGCCTACACTCAGTTGGAGGTATTCGAGGCAGGTGTCCAATTCGCGCGTGCCGAGGGCATTATTCCAGCGCCTGAGGCCAATCACGCCGTCAAGGGCGCAATTGTGGAGGCGTTGAAGTGTAAGGAAGAGGGCACCTCTAAGACGATCCTCTTTAATCTGTGTGGGCATGGGCATTTTGACATGCAGGCGTACACCGATTACTTCGCTGGAAAACTCACCGACATGAGCTACAGTGAAAACGAGCTTGCGATGGCGCTTGCGGGCTTACCCTCAGTTTGAGGAGAACGTAGCGAACAAAAAAGCCAACCAGAATCTCGGTTGGCTTTTTTTATTCGGCGCTAGATTCGCCTGAGTCTTGTATGTCCTGTAACTCTGGGCGGTAGCGTAAAGTTGTTAACAAATCTTTGATGCCTGGGGATACTTGATCGGGGAGCAAGTATTTATTCGTCTCACGATCAAATTTAATATTTAATGGGGTCCCCTTTGCGTTCAGGGTGTTGGTGAGTCGCAGGTCCGCTGGAGACCAGTGGGGACTTTGCTCGAAATTAGTGATGAGTTCGGATGAAAATCCCTTTGTGCATTCTTCTGGGAATTTCATTTTTTCTGTATCCGTGTCAACGCTCATGCATTCGGCATCGACCCAGCTTCCTTTGACTGGTATGCGCGCTGCCTCGATGATATTTTTTCCAGTGCTTAAATAGAGACTGACATCCGTAGTCGCAAGGTCGTCATCGAACCAATCGACAGAGCGTAACCATCCAGAAATGCCCCCTTGACTGAGTTTTAGAAGAGTGAAATTAAGATTTTGTTCATTGACTTCAATGGTTTTATAGCCCGAATCTCCAACGACGCGAGTTTTTTTCTTCTCACGTGAAAAGTGAAGTAATCGAAATGAGCGACATACTTGGTTGGCACATAGTTCGCGAGCGCGTATCGATGCTGTGTCAACTGGCGAGCCCGTCATTGATACAAATGCTTCTTCACCAATGTCAGTTGGTATGATCCACACTTGTAATTTATCGATGCAGTTTCTGATGTATTCGCCGCTTGAGTCAATTGAAAAGCAATACGTTTTGATTAAGCTGTCGAATTGGCTAATGTTGATGTTGAGCGCGCCTCCCAGGGCTTCTTTGACCCAAAACGGGTACGATCTAGTGGGCTTATAGCCGTCGTTGAGAAGGTCGATATTTAGGACAAAACCAGTATTAGGTGCACTGTTTTCTCGACCGAGATCCTGGCTCAACCTCTCGCTTGCTGGCGTGCTCAGGTCTGCCGTTGCGAACATGTGCATTTGATAGACATTTAAGCCCACGGACGCGATGACGAGTGTCAACATGACCCAAAAGGCAATTCGGCTTTTCATGCAGATACTTTCTTATTTTGACGTCGCTATTCTAACGGACTTAGTTTGCTGTGATTCCTTGATAGGAAGAAAGCGCCCCAATTCCTAATCTGTGGAGCTTTAATGTTACAAAAATGGTCGCGCCATCTCAGAAATTACAGATTCTTGGTTGTCATAATTTGAGTCGATCAGTTAAGATGTTTTCCAGATCATTCATGACGTGGGACTTTTGAGATGCTATCGCGCGCCGCTTGGTTCAGTCTATTTCTAACGTGTTTAAGCATTTCCGCAGGAAACGCCCAAGAGGAGTCAGTATCCAGTGATCCTGGGATGTATTTCGGTTTGTCCGTGGGTACTCATCTTCTCTACGACGCGTCAGCGGAGTCAACGAGTGCTGGGGTATCCAACCAAGAAATTGACTACGATTCTGGGTCGGCCTTTGACATCACCTTGGGTGGGAAAGTCAAAGAGGGCCTGAGGGTGGAGGGAGAGATTTTTTACACGGATAATGACGTGTCATCAATACGAACGACGGGAAACCCCGGGTCGGGTGAAACAACGTCATTGGGTGTGGTTCTGAGCGCGGTGTTTGATTTCAAGGAGATCGGAGGCTTTAATCCTTTCATCGGTCTTGGTGCCGGCATTGCCGAGATTGATTCGACATTGAATTCTGCTACGTCCGTGCTCACAGGATCGAACTCAGAGCTGCTGTACCAAATTCAAATCGGCGCCGACTACAGTTTGTCGGATGATCTCGACTTATTTTTCGTGAGTAAATACCGCATGTCATCTGACTATCAACTCACGCAAAGTGATAATGGGTCAATATTCGACTATGAATTTCAGGGTTCTACGATGTCCATTGGGCTTCGTCAGTGGTTCTAAATACGCTTGAACCGCCACAAACTTATTAGCTCGTTCGCATTAATCGCAGTCGGACAGGCTTTAATCCCTGCAGCCATCGCCGAAAAGTTTGTGTGTTCGGGCGACGGGCTTTCTCCCAATTATGAATTAGTCATCACACGAACCGAAATTGGTTTTGCGCAACTGCAGCTGAATCCGATGATTGGCGATGTTGAGCGGTCGCTGATGATGATCAGTGAGACCGAGCGTTCGCTTGCACTGGCGTCACATACGGATTCGATCGATCGCTATGCATCGAAAATGTTTCTCATCGATAAAGTCAATCTTGTATTCACAGCATTTGGGTTTGTTGGAGAAATGATGGGATCTCATGCTGGAAACGGCAAACAGTTTTACAGGAGAGGAATTTGTGCGCACTTTCCGTAATGTATTTTTCGGTTTGATGCTGCTTGTCAGTGAAGCGTTCGCGTCAGAGGTGGTGGATGTGTCATGTCTGGGGATTGACTTCTATCATGGGTATCGTTCGGTCGCGAGTGATGCTCGAGCAAGAAAAAATCTGACCTTAACACTAGACAGGATTTCTGGTGAAGTCATTCAGTTCTCAGGTCTCTTTACGAGCGTTTTTTATAAAGATTGGACGGGTGATGAGATCATTCTTGGAGCCTTCGCTGACACTCGTTTATTCGACGTGAAGGTCAACTTGCCGACTTTGAGTATTTCTATTTTTGAGCGGATTGGGGCGGGGACGTCGGCATATGAGACCTGTGTTGATGGGGTGGGGAGCGAATCTAGCCGCTGCCAGCTCCAGGTTGTACCGCTGATTCAAGACCGGGTTTGCCGCGATCAGACCGAAACAGATGTCACGGAAGTGTCATAAAAAACTGAAATTTTGGGTCGACGTCATTTTTTTCGTCTGTTATGGTGTCTTGCAAGGCGTACTTGAACATAAAAATTAAAGAAAAATAGGGGATAGGCATGATGAAAGGATCAGATCTTTTCGTGAAGGCGCTTGAGGAAGAAGGCGTAGAGTATATTTTTGGGATTCCTGGTGAAGAAAACTTGGATTTTCTCGACAGTCTCTCGCGTTCCAAAAAAATTAAATTGATTCTCACGCGTCACGAGCAGGGTGCTGGGTTCATGGCATCGGTGTATGGCCGACTCACTGGCAAAACGGGTGTTTGTCTTGCAACACTTGGGCCTGGTGCTACGAACTTCACGACGTCAGCTGCATATGCCCAACTTGGCGGGATGCCCATGATGATGATCACGGGACAAAAGCCTGTTAAGAAATCAAAACAGGGTCGCTTTCAAATTCTTGATGTTGTCGAGATGATGAAGCCAATCACAAAATACGCGCACCAGATTGTCGCCGCTGACAACATCCCTAGCCGAGTCAGAGAGGCGATCCGGTTGGCTGAAGAAGAGAAGCCAGGGGCAGTTCACTTGGAGTTACCTGAGGATATCGCTGATGAACACTCAAATGAGCAACCGATTCCTAGATCCTCCGTGCGAAGACCCATTCCAGAGGATAAGTCGGTTAAAGCAGCGATTGAAAAAATTGCAAAGGCTAAAAGCCCGATTATCGTCGTAGGAGCGGGTGGTAACCGTAAATTGACGAGCAAAATGCTCACCGAGTTGGTTGATCAAACCGGAATCCCGTTTGTCAGCACGCAGCTCGGTAAAGGTGTGATTGATGAGCGACATCCGCTGTTTATGGGATGTGCTGCGCTATCGGCGGGAGACTACGTGCATCGTGCCATCGAGGCAGCTGATTTGATTATTAATGTTGGGCACGACGTGATCGAGAAGCCTCCGTTTTTCATGAGTCACGGTAGCGCTCGTGATCAAGAAACGAGCCATTCATCTGATGATGAGCCAGTATTGGTCTCAGAGGGGACTCAAGTCATTCATGTGTCGTTCCGGTCTGCGGAGGTCGATCCAGTCTACTTCCCACAGCTTGAGGTGGTGGGAGATATCGCGAATGCAATTTGGCAGATCAAATCTGGCTTGGCAGACCGAAAAGATATGAGTTGGGACTTTAGCCGCATGATGGAGGTAAAAAAACATCATGACGCGAACATAGCAGAGGGTAAAGACGATCCAAGATTCCCGATTTATCCTCAACGACTCGTTGCTGATATTCGTAAGGCGATGCCAGACGACGGGATGATCTGTCTCGACAACGGTGTATACAAGATCTGGTTCGCAAGAAACTACCCCGCTCATCAATCGAATACCGTAATGCTAGACAACGCACTCGCGACGATGGGCGCAGGATTGCCATCGGCAATGGCCTCGCATCTTGTTTATCCAGATCGAAAGGTTATGGCGATTTGTGGTGATGGTGGATTCATGATGAATTCGCAGGAGCTTGAGACAGCGGTCCGCTTAAAAATGAATATCACGTGTTTGATTCTTAACGATTCAAGTTACGGGATGATTCGTTGGAAGCAGGCCAACATGGGCTTTGATGACTGGGGCTTGGAGTATGGAAATCCTGACTTTGTGAAGTATGCCGAGAGTTACGGCGCGAAAGGTCATCGAGTCGACAGTTCAGAGAACTTAATAAAGACGTTAGAGACTTGTCTATCGACACCGGGTGTGCACTTAATCGATTGTCCGGTTGACTACTCAGAGAATGATGAAATTCTTAATACGAGGATTAAGGCGGATAGCGCAAAAATCTAACGTTTCACAGTATTAACGAGGAGGCGCGCGAGCGCTTTCTCGCGTAATGGTTATCGGGGAGAAGACATGCCACAATTACGAGATAAATATCCGTACATCTTGGCCAATGAGGCGGTGTACGCGAACACAGACCTCAAAGTAACAGACAAGTACACTGGAGAGGTGGCGACATCTGTCGCCTTAGCCGATGCTTCGGTCATTGAAAAAGGTATTCAGGCTTCTGTTGACGCCGCTGAGGCATTGGCAGACATGCCGACATATGAGCGACAGGCTGTTCTAGAACACTGTGTGACGAGATTTAGAGAACTCTTTGATGAATTGTCGTACGCGCTTTGCGTTGAAGCAGGTAAGCCAATCAATGACGCAAGGGGAGAGGTCACGCGGCTCATTGATACATTTAAGATTGCGGCTGAAGAGAGCACTCGGTTTAACGGGGAGCTTCAAGCGCTTGATATCAGCCCACGAGCAAAGGGGTATCGAGGCATGTGGAAGAGGGTGCCGATTGGACCGTGCTCGTTTGTGTCTCCATTTAACTTCCCGCTGAATTTGGCAGCACACAAAATCGCGCCTGCCATTGCTGTAGGTTGCCCGTTTGTCATGAAGCCAGCATCGCGTACGCCACTTGGCGCGATCATTATTGGTGAAGTGCTCGGAGAGACAAATCTACCCAAGGGTTCGTTCTCGATATTGCCATGCTCTCGAGATGGTGCAGACCTATTTACGGTTGATGAACGGTTGAAGCTCCTTTCATTCACTGGTTCTCCCGTAGTTGGTTGGGATCTCAAGGCGCGCTGTGGCAAGAAAAAAGTCGTCCTCGAGTTAGGCGGTAACGCAGCGGTAATTGTTGACGCGGATACCGACTTAGATGATGCCGTTGAACGGATTATCTTTGGTGCGTTTTACCAATCCGGCCAGTCTTGTATCGGCGTTCAGAGGATCTTGATTCATGACGATATTTACGACAGCTTGAAAACCAAATTAGTCTCTCGAGCTGCCACATTGATCGCTGGAGATCCTAAGGACGAGAAAACATTTGTTGGCCCGATGATCGCAGAGAGTGAGGCGAAGCGCTTGGAGAGCTGGATTGAAGAGGCGGTTTCATCTGGTGGCTCTTTATTATGCGGTGGCAAACGAGATGGGGCGATGTTGGAAGCAACTCTTTTAGAAAACGTTCCGAAAGAAACAAAGATTTGTACTGAGGAGGCCTTCGGTCCAGTCGCTGTATTACAAAAGTTTGGCACTTGGGACCAAGCGATTGATATGGTTAACGACTCAAAATTCGGCCTTCAGGCGGGCGTTTTTACGCGAGATTTTTACAAAATTCAAAAGGCCTGGGATAAGCTCGACGTCGGTGGCGTGGTCGTGGGTGATGTGCCGTCCTACCGAGTTGATAACATGCCTTATGGCGGTGTCAAAGATTCCGGACTAGGTCGTGAGGGTGTGCGCTTCGCGATGGAAGATATGTCTGAAATTCGTAATTTGGTGATACGAGCGATACCTTCTGCTTAGTCTCGGTTTCGTTTAACATCAGAAGCGCGCTCAATGGTGAGCGCGCTTTTTTATTGTGAGGTCAAGTTTGCGTCGTCGTATACCAAAAGTTTTCGTAACGCTATTGTTGTCTTTTATTTTCGCGCATTCTGCTCTTGCGATTGTTAATGTTGAAACACTTAGAGCGCGTGCAGGTTCCAGTGAGGGATGGTCTTCTGCTGGAAGTTTGAATGCGTCTGGCACCTCGGGTAATTCTGACAAATCGAACGTCAGCATCTCTGGTCTGCTTCAGTTATTGAGGCCTAATTACAGTAACTTGATCGTTATTGGCAGCGAGTATGGAGAGGCCTCTGGCAACAAGAATGCAGACAAACAAGTGCTACATTTGAGGCACACGAGAAATCTGTCGGTGAGAACTGCGTGGGAGGCCTTCACCCAATGGCAGCAAAACGAGTTCACTCGACTCGAAGAGCGCTCGTTATTGGGTTCCGGATTTCGATTTCGATTTGGGAATGGGGAGACTCGCACATTAAATCTTGGAGTGGGTGGTTTTTATGAGTCTGAGCGCAATGAGAACGAGGCCACAAAGGAGATCGGTCGATCTAATCTCTACGCGTCATTCAAAAGCACATTGAGTAGCGGTGCGTCATTCGTGAGTACGGTATACCTTCAAAACAAACTTGACGAGTTATCCGATAAACGCTCCATTGGTAATTTTTCGTTTTCTGTGCCATTCGCCGAGCACCTTGAGTTTGTCTTGAACGTCTCAGTGGAGCATGATTCTCGTCCTCCTGCTGGGATTGAGAAGACAGACTGGTCATATAAGACCGGTATTGGTTGGAAGTTTTAACTGAGATTATCTTCACGAAGATGATTCGTGAGAATCTAGAGTGTCACCGTGGATCGGGTAAAATACTTTGTTTTTCGGGCGCGATTTGAACGCGTCAGCTGGAACGTACTTTGAGGTTTTATGGTTAACGTAACTTTGCCAGACGGTTCAATTCGTTCATTCGATGAGCCCTTGTCCGCTGGTGCAATCGCTCGTTCAATTTCTCCTAGTTTGGCTAAATCTGCAGTTGCCGCTCGAATCGACGGTCACCTTGTGGACTTGAGTCACGTTGTGTCAACTGATGCGTCATTGGCGTTAGTAACTGGAGATGAGCCGGAGGGACTCGAGGTGATTCGTCACTCGACGGCACATTTGCTCGCTCAAGCAGTTAAAGCCTTATTTCCTCAAGCCCAAGTCACGATTGGGCCAGTTATTGAAGACGGGTTTTACTATGATTTTTCATTTGAGCGAGCATTCACGCCAGAGGACCTCTCAGCAATAGAAAAGAAAATGAAGCAGCTCTCCAAAAAGGACGCGCGAGTTGTTCGAGAGGTTAAGGATCGAGATGAGGCAAGCACTTATTTCGAATCAATTGGTGAGAAGTACAAAGCTGAGATCATTCGAGATCTTCCTCAGGGCGAAGAGATATCGCTCTACACCCAGGGTGACTTCACGGATCTATGTCGAGGACCTCACGTTTCGTCGACTGGCAAGCTGAAAGTTTTTAAATTGTTGAAAGTCGCTGGAGCGTATTGGAGGGGTAACTCCAATAACGAAATGCTACAGCGCATCTACGGGACCGCATGGTCGACCCAGGAGCAGCTTGATGCGCACCTATTTAAGCTAGAGGAAGCAGAAAAGCGAGACCATCGAAAACTTGGCCGTAAGCTCGACTTATTTCATAGTCAGGAAGAATCCCCAGGGATGGTATTTTGGCGGCCAAAGGGATGGGAGTTGTGGCAGCAAGTCGAGCAGTATATGCGTGGTGTTTACAAGAACAACGGCTATCAAGAAGTGAAGTGTCCTCAAATTCTGGACGTGTCTTTGTGGAAAAAGTCGGGTCATTGGGACAATTTCAGAGAAAACATGTTTTTCACGGCCTCTGAAAATCGCGAGTACGCGGTGAAGCCAATGAATTGTCCAGGGCATGTGCAAATTTTTAATAGCGGATTGAGAAGCTACAAAGATTTGCCGCTCCGTTACGGTGAATTTGGTGGCTGTCATAGGAACGAGCCTTCTGGCGCTTTACATGGATTGATGCGAGTCCGAGCCTTTACTCAAGATGATGGACACATTTTCTGCACCCAAGAGCAGATCGAAAAAGAAGTGGTTGATTTTCACCGTCTTGCATTGAAGACTTATACTGACTTTGATTTTAAAGACATAGAGATCAAACTGGCGTTGCGACCAGAACAGCGTCTTGGAGACGACGCAACATGGGATCACGCCGAGGCTGCCCTACGTGGCGCTCTTGAAACGTGTGGTGTTAGATGGGAAGAATTGCCCGGCGAGGGCGCGTTTTACGGGCCCAAGATTGAATATCACTTGAAGGATTCTATCGGTCGGTCATGGCAGTGCGGCACCATCCAGGTGGATTTCATGATGCCTCAACGCCTCGGCGCGGAGTACGTTGCTGAAGACAACTCGCGTAAGATTCCTGTGATGTTACATCGAGCCATTGTCGGCTCAATGGAGCGGTTCATTGGTATATTAATCGAGCACCACGCGGGCGCATTGCCATTGTGGTTATCGCCGCAACAGCTCGTGGTCATGAACATTGCAGATCGTCATTCTGAGTACGCCGAGAGTGTTGTAAAAACGTTGATTGATAAGGGTTTTCGGGCGGCCTCTGACTTGAGGAACGAAAAAATTACCTATAAAATCCGCGAACATAGCTTGCAAAAGCTCCCTTACCAGTTAGTGGTAGGCGATAAAGAAGTTGAATCAAACGTCGTCTCCGTAAGAGCTCGAGGCGGAGAGGATCTTGGGCAGATGACGGTGGATGCTTTGATCGCCAAACTCAATGATCAAGTCGAGGCGCGAACGTAGTGTTCGCTCTCATTTTTTTTAATGTTGTAGGAGGTTAATCCCATAGCCAGACAAAAAGAAGCCCGTATTAACGAGGAGATAACGGCGCCTCAAATTCGTTTAATTGGAATTGAAGGTGAGCCGATCGGAGTCATGAGTTCTCAAGAAGCTCTTTCGATGGCCGACGAAGCAAATATCGATCTTGTAGAGATCGCGCCAACAGCCGAGCCGCCAGTGTGCCGTTTGATGGATTACGGCAAATTTAAATATAACGAACAAAAAAAGAAAGACGAAGCAAAGCGAAAGCAGAAGCAAATTCAGATCAAAGAGATCAAGTTTCGTCCTGGCACCGACGAGGGTGACTATCAGATTAAATTGAGAAATCTAATTCGATTCCTCGGTGATGGCGATAAGACCAAAGTTACGTTACGTTTCCGTGGGCGAGAGATGGCACACCAGGAGCTTGGCGCAAAACTATTGCAACGTGTTAAAGCAGACCTGGAAGATCATGGGCAAGTTGAGCAGTTTCCTAAAATGGAAGGCAGACAGATGGTCATGGTGGTTGCACCCTTGAGGCCAGAGGAAAAGCTTAAGCGAGAGAAAATGAAAGCGGAGGCGCTGGCTCGCGAAGAAGCCTAAAAACATGTAGAATTCGCGATCTTCACTGAGTCGCAGCTTTGACTCAGTGGGGTTTAAAACAAGCGTTTATTCGGTAAAAAAGATTTCCTTTTATGGAGGCACCGAGTAGTCGCAATAAAACAGGAGGCAATATGCCCAAAATGAAAACGAAGCGAGGCGCGGCTAAGCGCTTCAAAATCGGCGGTTCTGGCCGAATCAAGCGAACTCAGGCAAATCTGAGACACATTCTCACCAAGAAAACAACGAAGCGTAAGCGACAGCTTCGGGGTACTGAGTCGGTGGCTGCTGGAGATCAAGCAGCGATTCGAGCAATGCTTCCATACGCGTAACTAGGAGACCAGAATGCCAAGAGTTAAAAGAGGTGTCGTTGCTCGAGCAAAACACAAAAAAGTTTTAGAGCAGGCCAAAGGGTTTAGAGGCCGTCGGAAGAACGTCTATCGCGTTGCCAAACAGGCGGTGATGAAGGCTGGTCAGTATGCTTATCGCGATCGTCGAGCGAAGAAGAGAGAGTTTAGAGCGTTATGGATCATTCGAATCAACGCCGCAGCACGTGCGTGTGGTTTGACCTACAGCACGCTGATTAATGGGCTCAAAAAGTCATCGATTGATATCGATCGAAAGGTGCTCGCCGATTTGGCAGTCCATGATTCAACTGCGTTTGAGAAAATAGCGGAACAGGCGCGAGCCGGGCTGGCCTCTTGAGCGATCAGGTTAAAATGAAGGAGGCCATTTTGGCCTCCTTTTTTTATTGGTGAACTTAGCTTATGGAAGATTTAAACAAGATCGTCATCGACGCTGAGGAGTCTTTCCGGACCGCGACGACGATACCCCAGCTAGAGCAAACAAAGGGTAAGTTCCTCGGGAAAAGCGGTGTGCTCGCAGAATTACGTAAAGGTCTAGGGAAAGTTTCGGCGGAAGAGCGTCCCGCACTTGGCGCAAAGTTCAATCAACTCAAGAATGAACTTGAAGAGTTATTGGAACAAAGAAAATCCCAGATTCTTGCTGAGGAGCTCAATCGAAAGATAGAAAACGATCGCATTGATGTGACCTTACCCGGCCGAACTCAGTCAGTTGGGGGGCTCCATCCGGTGACCAAGACGTTGAGGCGAGTCACACGCTTGTTTGAAACAATGGGTTTCTCGGTTGCTAGTGGTCCAGAAATCGAGGATGACTACTACAATTTCACAGCGCTAAACCAGCCAGAAAATCATCCTGCTCGATCGATGCACGATACCTTCTATATCGAAGGCGAGCGGCATCTGCTGAGGACGCACACCTCACCGATTCAGGTTCGTTATATGGAAAAAAATGAGCCACCTATTCGTATTGTTGCGCCTGGTCGGGTCTACCGTGTGGATTCTGATGCGACGCATTCCCCAATGTTCCATCAAATCGAGGGGCTTTGGATCGATGATTCAGCGACTTTCGCTGATCTCAAGGGGACTGTGAGAGAGTTCCTCAGGCGTTTTTTCGAGAAGGATGATCTCGAGGTGAGATTTCGTCCTTCATATTTTCCGTTCACTGAACCTTCTGCTGAAATTGACATGACCTTCAAAGATGGTTGGTTGGAGATCGGCGGGTGCGGCATGGTGCATCCTAAAGTTCTTCAAAATTTAAATATTGATACGGATCGCTATCAAGGTTTTGCGTTTGGTATGGGGCTTGATCGTTTGGCAATGCTTCGTTTCGGTGTGAACGATTTGCGATTGTTTTTTGATAATGACCTGCGATTTTTATCGCAGTTCTCGGGCCAATAGGAGGAGTGTAGCGGGATGAAATTTTCCGAAAATTGGCTTCGTTCGTTTTGTTCAACGAAACACAGTACGGATGAGTTATCAAACATCCTCACGATGGCTGGGCTTGAGGTGGAGTCGGTTGAGCCGTTAAGCCAAGGATTAACTGGCGTTGTTGTGGGCCGAATTGAGACCACAAAACCGCACCCTAATGCCGATAAATTAAAACTGTGCACAGTTGATGTGGGAGACGAAGAACCTCTACAGATCGTCTGTGGTGCGCCCAATGCTAAGGAAGGGATGTTGGTGCCGACAGCACTCGTCGGGGCTACTCTTCCTGGGGGCTTAAGCATTAAAAAGACGAAGTTGCGCGGCGAGCTCTCGTTAGGGATGTTGTGTTCGGCTAGAGAACTCGCGCTTTCTGAAGATCACTCCGGCTTGATGAATCTAGATGGTGATTGTCAGATTGGTGCAGATGTTAAAGACGTGCTGGGACTCAACGATAATGTATTCACACTGAAGTTAACGGCGAACCGCGGAGATTGCTTGTCGATCAAGGGTATTGCGAGAGAGCTCCAGGCGATCACAGGTGTGTCGATGCACATTCCTGATGAGTATGAAGCGTTAAACGAAGATCCGGGCAATGAGACTCATGTGGTGATTGAGGCCGAGGAAGCCTGTCCGATTTATTTAGGACTTGAGATCTCTGGCATCAACGCAAAAGCAAAAACGCCGCAGTATATTGTCGACCGTTTAGAGCGATCTGGTATCAGAGCGATTAGCGCGGTCGTAGACTTGACCAATTACGTCATGCTTGAGTTGGGTCAGCCCATGCATGCATTTGATAAAGACAAGCTTCATGGGAAAGTGTCTGTCAGGTTCGGGCGTGCTGGCGAAGCCATTGAGCTATTAAACGGAACAAATCTTGACGTAACTTCAGAGCATCTGGTCATCGCAGACGAAGATGGCCCTATCGCGCTAGCGGGAATCATGGGCGGCGAACTCTCATCTGTAACTGACGTGACTCAGAATATTTTCCTTGAGGCGGCTGTTTTTTCACAAGAATCAGTTGCTGGCAAATGGAGAAGCCTTGGGTTTAGCACTGATGCGTTGCATCGATTTGAGCGTGGCGTTGATCCATCTGGATCAAAAGCAGCCCTTGCTCGACTGGCGAAACTCATCGTGGATGTTTGTGGTGGCAAGATTGGTGCATTAACATCTGTAGGTAGTGACAAGGTCGAGCGAAAACCGATTGTGTTTCGTTGTGATCGCGTGAAAAAACTCATCGGTATTGACGTGACCCAAGATCGGATATTGGAAATATTCTCCGGTTTAGAGTTGGCTGTAAGCTCATCGGGGGATGATCTGATCGTCACGCCGCCGAGCTATCGATTCGATCTTGTACTTGAGGCGGATCTTATCGAAGAAATTGCGAGAATCGAGGGTTTTGACAAACTTCCAGCAACGCTTCCAAGAGCGACTTCCTCAATGCTGAGAATAGCAGACAAGATGGGCTGGCCTGAGTGTGCTCAGCAACACTTTGTTGAGCGGAGCTATCACGAAGTCATCACATACAGTTTCATCAGCGAGGATCTTGAAAAGGCGTTTGGCAGCGGTAGAGACCCTGTTCGCTTGGCCAATCCAATAGCGGAGCAATATTCTGTGATGCGGTCGTCTTTAATCGGCAGTCTGGTTTTGACGCTACAGAAGAACTTGAGCCATCTGCCAGATCGCGTTCGTATCTTCGAGACGAGCCTTTGTTTTGAGGAAAATAATGGTTCAATCGATCAAAAAAGTGTGATTGCTGGGCTTTGCTATGGCCGTCGTTTGCCTGAGCAATGGAGTGTGGATGATAAAAGCGTCGACTTCTATGATATCAAGGGGGACGTCGAGGAATTCTTGTCAGGTGAGGATATTTCGTTTCATCGTCTCGAGGACTCTCGATTACACCCAGGTAAGAGCGCTTCCATTGTAATTAGTGGCGTCCGAGTCGGTATCGTTGGAGAAATTCACCCTCAGTTAGCTTCGTCATTCGATATTGGTGATGGGGTATTTGTATTTGAGCTGCAAGTGGACAAACTTCCTCGGTCGAGCCCCCAGAGGTTCATGCCGTATTCGAAGTACCAAAGAGTGAGGCGAGATATTTCGATCGAGGTGAATTCGGACATTGAGGTGTCGGATATCGTTGAAGCGATCGAGTCGGAGAACATTCCATTTTTACAGAAAGTCGGAATTTTTGACGTTTATGAGAAGGCAGGGTCAACTGATTCAACAAAAAGTCTTGCGTTTTCAATCAGCTTCCAGGATACTAAAAAAACCCTTACAGATGAAGAGGTTGAGAAATCAATCTTACAAATTAGATCACTCTTGGAGCATCGTTTCGGAGCTAGACTGAGAGGAAATTAGGTTTTTATGACGCTTACAAAGGCTGAGCTGGCCGATATACTTTTCGAGAAAATAGGCCTCAACAAACACGAGGCGAAGGATTTCATCGAGTTATTTTTTGAAGAAATCAAACTCACGCTTGAGCGAGGTGAAGATGTCAAATTGTCGGGTTTTGGTAATTTTCAACTAAGAGATAAACCTCAGAGACCTGGTCGGAATCCAAAGACAGGTGAGGAGATTGCCGTCTCAGCGCGCAGGGTGGTCACGTTTCATGCGAGTCAAAAATTAAAACAACGTGTTGAGCAGAACACTGCTCTAACTCAAGGCAAATCAGACGGCGAACATTAAATCGTGTCTTCACAGGGGATTCCCGACAAACGTTATTTCACGATTGGAGAGGTGGCGGATATTTGCGATATCAAGCCGCACGTCCTTCGTTACTGGGAGCGTGAATTTCCACAGTTATCTGATGTTAGTCGACGGCAAAATCGCAGGTATTACCAGCGAGATGAGGTCGAGCTTCTCCTGACTATCAAAAAGCTCCTGCGTGAGGATGGCTTCACGATTGATGGGGCGAGAGGACAACTCAAAGCACGCACACAAAGCGTCGGTAAACGGCCTGAGCCTAGCGTCCAGGCACCTATGACTTTCGATGAAAAGGTTCAGGAAATCATCTCGATATTGAAGGGTGCCTGAGATAGTCTCTGGTATACTTCTCGCTATTTCTGACACGTCGGGGCGTAGCGCAGCCTGGTAGCGTACCTGCATGGGGTGCAGGTGGTCGGAGGTTCAAATCCTCTCGCCCCGACCATAACAATCATTTTTTTGTTTCCTCGCGACAAGGTTTGTCTTAGTTCAGCTCATCCGGTGAATGTCTATGCGAATTTTGGTTAGTAATGATGACGGTTATCACGCCCCTGGGATTAAGGTGCTCGCAGATGCCATGCGACAGTTTGGCGAGGTGGTGGTAGTCGCTCCCAACAAAGATTGTAGTGGTGCAAGTAATTCCCTGACATTAGACCGACCATTGGTAGTTCACCAGCATGGACATGAGATTTTCTCGGTTAATGGTACTCCGACTGACTGCGTCCACCTGGCTGTGACGGGGCTACTCGATCATGCGCCCGATCTTGTCGTGTCTGGGATAAACAATGGCGCAAACATGGGGGAAGACACGATTTACAGCGGGACTGTCGCGGCTGCCATGGAGGGTTACCTCATGGGTCTTCCAGCGATTGCGGTATCTCTCGCCAGTAAACGTGGCGAGAATTATATGACGGCAGCTCGTGCGACCTCTAGCGTAGTCGAGCAATTAATCGCATTAGATGAACTACCGCATTGTCTTTTGAATATCAACGTGCCGGATATCCCACTGGAACAAGTCAAGCAAACGAAACTGACTCGATTGGGGAAGAGGCACAAAGCGGAGGGAGTTGTGAAGAGCGAAAACCCTAGGGGGCAGACGGTTTATTGGGTTGGTGCGGCGGGAAATGCAAAAGACGATAGTGAGGGGACTGATTTTTTTGCTGTGAATAATAACGCTGTCTCTGTCACGCCACTACAAACTGACTTGACGTGCCCGGACAGACCAGCATACTTAACCTTTGATTAACCAGCTGATTAAAAAATAAACACGTGATTGATTCCTCGAGTCTGGGTTTGACCTCAGATCGCACTCGAGCTCGTATGGTTAGGCGCTTGCAGGCTCAAGGTGTGATTGACCCTCTGGTTTTAGATGCGTTAAATACGATCCCCCGGCATCGGTTCATCGAGGAGGCGCTTGCGAGTCGGGCCTACGACGATGTCTCTTTACCAATTGGGTTCGGTCAAACCATCTCGAGACCACTCACGGTAGCTCGATCGTGCGAGATTGCCCGCTCAGGAAAACAATTAACGCGAGTTTTAGAAATTGGGACGGGCTGTGGTTATCAAGCGGCAATATTGTCGAAAATCTCCGATCAAGTGTACTCAATTGAACGAATTAGCAGTTTGTTAACAAAAGCTCGCGTCGTGTTGCGTTCGTTAAATTTGAGGAACGTCCAGCTAAAGCATGCGGATGGTTCCTCTGGGTTGGATTCCTTGAAGCCGCTTGATGCAATTGTCATTGCTGCGGGCGCGTCAGAGATCCCTGAGCAATTTATCGATTTATTAGCAACTGGTGGGAGAATGGTCGTGCCAGTCGGCGATAAAACACAGTATTTGACCGAGGTATTGAAGCTCGACGAGGGCTATCGCACGATTCGACATGAATCGGTGACCTTTGTCCCATTTTTGAATGGCGTTGTTGTAAAGTAAAGCGATGCTTCAACGCACGTATCTCAATCTCGCGATTTTATCTTTGATGATCGGCTTGTTTTGTGGCCTGTCGGGATGTGGTTCGCGGTCGGTATCTGCGCCGATTAATGATCGAACGCCGCCGCCAGAGCTCGATTCCGTAGATAAAAAGAACGTACGTGAGAAGGAGCGTTCTCGTGCTGAAAATAGTGTATCCAAGACTCACCGATCGACGCATCAACGCTTTTACATCGTCAAGCGCGGCGACACGCTCTACAGTATCGCGGTTCAATTTGGTCTCGATCACAAGGTGATCGCGAACCTAAATGGTATCTCCGATCTTGATGTCATCAATGTTGGGCAACGATTAAAACTCGTCCCAGATAGTCATACCCCTGAGCCACCCAAGAGCTCAAGTAAGTCCGACACGGAATCTCCCAAACAGTCGATTGATCCGAGCCCGAAAACGTCTGGTGATACACCTAAATTAGGAACGTGGCGATGGCCTGTTGATGGAACGTTGGATTATCGATACGGTGAGCGCGTCAATGAAAATGGAAAAGGAATTGGTCTTCGCGTGAGTCAGGAACAAGCTGTGTTCGCGTCGGCTCCGGGGAAAGTTGTGTACAGCGGAAACGGACTGCGAGGATACGGTAACTTACTCATCATCAAACATGGGGAGGATTATTTGAGCGTGTACGCGTTCACGAGCAGATTACTCGCCAGCGAAGGCCAGTATATTGCGCAAGGACAGCAAGTAGCCATTATCGGCTCTACCGCCGACTCTCGTGTGTTGCACTTTGAAATTAGAGTCAAAGGAAAGCCCATCAATCCGCTCAATTATCTATTGAAAAAGTGAGTTGTACCAACACATATGAAACAGGATCGAGTGGTTCGATTTGCGTGTTGGGATGAGGATTGGGAACTCATCAAAGATATTCGACACTCGGTTTTTGTGGTTGAGCAATCCGTGCCACCTGAGTTGGAGTGGGACGGTTCCGACCAAGAGTGTAAACATGTTATCGCGCTAGAGCGGGGTCGTTGTATCGGAACGGGTCGAATAAGTTCGAGCGGACACATTGGGAGGATGGCAGTTGATCGTAGATGTCGAGATCAGGGGGTAGGTCGTTCGATTTTGATGGCTCTGATCAAACATGCGAGGGGTCAATTGACATTAACTAGCGTATCGCTGAACGCGCAGATTTCGGCGGTTGGTTTTTACAAAAAGCAGGATTTTTACCCAGTTGGTGATGAGTTCTTTGATGCCGAGATCATGCACATACGAATGATTTGTGACTTGTAGACCCGTTTGGCTTCAAATAGTCAGGGTTGCTCGCCCATCGACCTCGCCAGATGGTGAGTAGCTGATCTCATGAAATTCTATTTTTTCCGACCGTTTATGTATTAATACAATCGCACTGGATCTCGTTCCATATTCCGGTGAGACAATGAATGTTGAAGACAGAGTCTTTTCCCAATTCTTAGGGATTCCCGTGTCAGGAAGCTCACTATTTTTCGCTGAAGTTCGATCTTGAAGCAGCTCAAAAATTTGGTCTGGGTCTATTTGGTCATGTTGGAAAATGCTTGATAAACGTTCCTTGCCAATCTTTACTTTTGGCCAATCGGTATCTAGCAGGTGGTTACTGAGCCCGAATAAGCCAACCTTGGGTAAAGGTGTACACAAGGTTTTTTTGTGAGCAGAGCGATTGGACACATAGAAGATATCTTCACTGTCACCGACCAGTAAATTAAAACCGTCGTAAGGTAAATTCTTCCTAGTTAGTTGATTAGAATATTCTTTCGCGTTGAGTTCGCTGCTGAGGAAATCTTTGGTTAAGTAGCCTCGGCTCAATGGGCCTTTATTGATCGGTCTGTGCGCTTCTCTGTAGTTCGTGACCGCAGCCCATCGTCCGGTGGAGTCAATGCCCATCCAGGTCCCACCTTTGAATAAATCCTTACCACCAAAAACGCTTGGAAAATCGCTCCACTTATGTGCCGAAGCCGTAGGGCGCGCATGATATTCATCACGATTTGACGCAATGATCAGCGAATAACGAGGGTGTACATCGCGAGCGACAAATATGAGACACATTTAACCGACTGATTCAACTTTAGAAATCGAAACGTCATCTAAAAACAGGTTCTCGCCAGCATTAATGTGATCGGTTTTTATCACCCCCAGACCGATAAATTCGCCAGACGCCATCTGAGCACAGCTCAACAAAGTCCCTGCGGTTTGATCATTCTTGTTAACTATTGGTTTTGGCGAGTCGACCTGAGCGCTCAAATTGAGTCGAAACAGTCTTCGTTTCACTTCACCCAAATATTTGGTCCGCGCAACGATCTCTTGCCCTGGATAGCAACCCTTCGAGAAGCTGACGCCACCATTGGCCTGTAAGTTGATCCACTGTGGCAGGAACTGTTCCTGCGTTTCGCCTTCGATATCAATGAAGCCAGCTTTAATGGTCTCACAGAACCATCGATTCTCGTCATCTAATCGGGTTGATCTGATTAATACTTGGACTTCATCTGATGGATCTTTCGTATCGACCAAAACAAACGACATTGAATCGTTTATCACAGCCTCGCACCTGCCTACAGGAGGAGAATCTTCTCCTTGCTTGATCAATCCCATTACAAAGGCATCGGGCAACTCGCTGATGGTGACTTGTGATCGCATGATGAATCGTTTGATCCGTTGAACAAAATCCATCAACACCGTATGGGGCAACAACGCGACGATATTTTCTTCCGATTTGATCAACCACAGAGTCGCAATCAATCGTCCCTTTGGATTGCAATAACCGGATCGATAGGCGAAGCCGTGTTTGAGATCACCGACATCACTCGTCACTTGATTTTGAAGAAACGATGCGGCATCAGGCCCTTCGAACAAAACCGCTCTGTAGCTTTCGAGGGGGATGAGTGCGTTTGAGTTGGAAATCTCAAGTTTATTCTCCACAATTGGCTCCAGTTTTTTTCTGAGTCGCTCCCATACCTCGCGAGGATTATTTTGGATGTCAGCAGTCATGAAACGTTATCAATGTTGAGCACAGTATTTGTCTTTTTTTCAAGGGTAGTTGGGAAATCGAGGCTGTAATGAAGGCCTCGACTTTCGTGACGTTTTAAGGCGCTTCTGACAATTAGCTCAGATACTGTGACTAAATTTCTAAGCTCGAGCAAATCGAAAGAGACTCTAAAGTTCGAGTAATAGTCTCTAATTTCCGACTTCAGCAGCTCAATACGGTGAAGCGCACGTTCAAGACGCTTCGTGGTTCGAACGATGCCCACGTAATTCCACATAAATCGACGTAATTCGTCCCAATTGTGCGAAATAATGACCTCCTCATCTGAATCAGTGACGCGACTGTCGTCCCAGTCGGCTAGCGGGGGAGATTTTTTCGCCTCGTAACTCAAAATGTGTTTCGCGGCTCGGTCGGAAAAGACGAGACATTCGAGTAGCGAATTGCTGGCCAGTCGGTTCGCACCATGGAGTCCCGTGTGCGCTGTCTCTCCCACCGCGTATAGGCCGGGAACGTTCGTTGCGGCATCACGAGTGGTCTCTATGCCACCGCAAGTATAGTGTGCCGCAGGAACAACAGGAATGGGTTCGAGTGCAGGATTTATTCCCAGCTCCATACATCTTTTGAAAATGTTGGGGAAGTGGGACGTGATGAACTCGTGCCCTTTGTGTGATATGTCCAGGTGGACAAAGTCAAGGCCGTAACGCTTCATTTCAGAATCAATGCTTCTCGCGACGATATCTCGTGGCGCCAGCTCTGCTCGAGGATCGTATTCGAGCATAAAAGGCGTTCCGCATGGTCTCTTCAGTATGCCACCTTCACCCCTTACGGCCTCGGATATCAAAAAAGATTTCGCATCTGGATGATAGAGGCAAGTGGGATGAAATTGTATGAATTCCATATTGGTCACGGAACATCCTGCGCGCCACCCAATAGCCACACCGTCTCCAGTAGCCGTATCCGGGTTCGTCGTGAATAAGTAACTTTTACCAGTGCCGCCAGTCGCGAGTACAACGACTGGAGATTCAATCGTGACCACAGCATCTGACTCGTTGTTGAACGCGTAAAGCCCAACGACATTTTTTGTTGCGTTCTGTGCCTGAATGAGATCAATAGCGCAATGATTCTCAAGCACTGTAATGTTAGGGTGTGCTCGGACCCGCGTTTCTAGTGTCTGCTGAACCGCTTTTCCGGTTGCATCAGCTGAATGGATGATCCTCCTAAAGCTATGTCCACCTTCCATGGCGAGGTGAAAGCCCGTTTCTGATTCGGCATCTTCGGTGAACTGAACTCCTTGGTCAATGAGCCACTTTATCTGCGCCTCGCCATTCTCAACAACCATTTTGACGACAGTTGGGTCGCATAAGCCGGCGCCAGCTCGCAAGGTGTCCTCAAAATGTGAGTTGTGACTGTCAAAACGATCAAGTACCGCCGCGATACCACCTTGCGCCCAATTCGTGGCGCCATCGGGCATGGTTCGTTTTGTGATGATCGCAACTCTTTTGTTTTTCGCAAGCTTCAGGGCTGTTGATAGGCCAGCTAGCCCGCTTCCAATTATCGTTACATCAAAGCTGAACACGTCTATTTTCGTCTCTCGCGTGGTCCGAACGTTCTTTCGGACAAAATTCGTGGAAAAAGGTGCCTAGATGCGTAGTTTAAGGGAACCATTGGCTTTGTCTACGGTTCATAAGACCATGGATAACGAGGGGGAGAAGACTATGGACGCAACCTTGCGTGAAAATCTTGGCATAACGGCAGCCGGAGAACTGATAGATAAGCATTCTGTTAAGCTTCCTGCTATGACGGAAAAAGAGAAAGATATCAAGCTCGTCCAGCGAGTCCAGTCCGGAGACAAGGTCGCGTTTGAGCTGCTCTTCTCGAAATACCAGCGGCGGGTAAGCCGTCTGGTGTCAAGATTTGTTCGGTCTGACCACGAGGTTGAGGATGTGGTTCAAGAAGCCTTCATCAAGGCATACAGAGCCATCGGTTCCTTTCGTGGTGATAGCGCGTTTTACACATGGTTGTACCGAATTGCTGTTAACACGGCAAAAAACTACCTCGTTTCTGCGTCAAAGCGGCCAATTTCCCTGAGCCAATTCGAGAAGGACGACGATGATGGGTTGGACGAGGACGTATTCATTAGCGACGTTGCAACGCCGGAGTCTGAACTCATTACCAAGGAGATTGCTGAAACGGTCAACAAAACGATGTCCGAGTTACCCAGCGATTTGCGTGAAGCCATTATGTTGCGAGAAATGGAAGGGTTGAGCTATGAGGACATAGCGGAGGCAATGAGCTGTCCGATAGGTACGGTGCGATCCAGAATTTTTCGCGCTCGAGAGGCGATATCTCAAAAAATTAAACCAATGCTTGATGTAGGAGAAGGAAAAAGATGGTGAACAAAGAAGATCTATCTGAGTTTGTAGATGGAGAGGTCAGCGATGTACGCGAAGAATCGTTGTACCGCTCGATCCGTTCCTCGGACGAAAGCGCTGATACGTGGCGTGAATATCACTTAATAGGTGATTTAATCCGGGGCGAGGGTCAGCCTGGACTGTCGATGGATAAGTTCCGCGAGGCGCTACATGCTGAGCCTACTGTGATCAGTGCGAGAGCAAGGAGTCCAAAGAGCACTCGAAACACGCTCGATAAATTCAGCAAAATAGCTGCTTCGTTCGCTATTTTTGCGGTTGTCGGCTGGTTGGGTATTTCCGACCAAAGCCCACTTGATGTCCACGTCGCAGTCAAGGATTTCTCTGCGCAGGATCAACAGGTCGCTCTTGAGGCTGCGTATGACGAGGCCATCGCCGAGTATCTTGCCGTTCACCAGCAGGTCAGCCCACGAAGCCTCGGCGGCGGAGCGTTACCAGACATAGAAGAATAATTTCACACAGACCACTCGTTTGAGGTTTTCTGCTTGTTTAGACTTGTACTATTATTTTTAGCTGTTTTAGTCGTTAACCAGGGTGCCGCGTCTGCTGCGCCCCTCAGCCGAGCGCAGGCTTTAGCTGCGTTGGAACAAGTAGCCCATTCTGGACGTAATCTCGATTACCAAGGGGTGTTCGTCATTCAGCGCGGGGAGAACGTCGAGACGTGTCGAATCACGCACCTCGGATCGGGGCCTGTTGAACGCGAGAAAGTCGAGCGGCTTGATGGGGAGCCCCTTGAGATCGTTCGCGTGGAAAGTGATGTACTCGTGTACGTTCCGAAGGAACGATTCGTCAAGAGCCGAACGGGCGTTATTGAGCGTAGTTTTCCAGCCATGACGGGCGAGCAAATTGCAACGATTGGCGAACTGTATGAGGTCCATGTAGGTGGAAAGGAAAGGATTGCGGGGCGCTTTGCCACGCACCTCACGCTCTTGCCAAAGGACAATCATCGCCATCGGCACGAGGTGTGGATAGACCAGAGGACCGCGTTGCAGCTAAAAGCCCAAATGTTTGACGAGCGTGGACAGTTGGTCGAGCAGGTGATGTTTACTGAGTTATCGTTCAATGAGCCGATTACCCGCTCAATGGTCGAGTCAGCTTATGCTGAAGAGGCACTCGCATGGAGAATGGACAAAGGAGCCCGCCAGCGGTTAGGCTCTTCTGCCTCGTCGCATTGGGAAGCCGCCGCGACTCCGCCAGGATTTAAAAAAGTGATGGAGGTCAGTAAGGGGCGTGGTAAAAAAGGCCATCGAGTTCACCTGGTGTATTCCGATGGTCTTTCCGCAGTGTCCGTATTTATTGAATCCAGAAAAAAAAGAGGATTCGAATCAGGTCTCAAAAAGGAAGGCCCTTTGAATGTCTACCGACGTGTAATCGAAGACCAGTTTGTAACCGTAATCGGTGATGTTCCCGCTGACACAATCCAATTGATTGGTGATTCCTTAGTCAAGAAGTAAGTTTGTCTCATTCCTAACATAGTTGAGAGGTATATTTGTGAGGTACGTACTTAGAAACCTTGTCGTATTTTGTGTGTTGTCGTTCGCTGGCCATTCATCCGGTGTCGAGTTGCCGAGTTTCGCGGACTTAGTGGAAGCGCAAGGCGGTAAAGTGGTGAACATCAGCACGACGACGACCATCGATCAACCGAACAATATTCCAGTCCCTGAAAATGATCCTTTTTATGATTTTTTTCGTCGATTTGCCCCACCGGGTGGAGGTGGAGAGCGGGAGTCACGCTCGCTTGGATCTGGATTCATCATTAGTTCGGACGGTTACATCCTAACGAACTCACACGTTGTCGCTGCCGCTGACGATATCACTGTGAAATTAAATGACAAACGAGAGTTTACAGCTGAGGTTATCGGTGTTGATCCGAGAACTGATGTTGCGGTGATCAAAATTGACGCGGACAATCTTCCTGCAGTTAGCATCGGGGACCCGGATAAACTTCGCGTGGGTGATTGGGTCCTTGCGATTGGATCACCATTTGGGTTTGAAAGTACCGTTACTTCTGGCATCGTGAGCGCGAAGGGTCGCTCGCTGCCTCAAGAGAATTATGTGCCATTCATTCAAACAGATGTCGCCATCAATCCAGGAAATTCCGGGGGGCCATTGTTTAATCTTGATGGTGAGGTTGTTGGGATTAACTCCCAAATTTACAGCCGAACGGGCGGCTTCATGGGATTGTCATTCGCGATTCCAATTAATGTGGCCATCGATATCGCCGATCAACTCAAAACCGATGGTCGGGTAAAGCGTGGTCGAATTGGTGTTGTGATACAAGAGGTCACCGCTGAACTGGCAGAATCCTTCGGACTTGATGCGCCACGCGGCGCTCTTGTTAATCGGGTCGAAAAGGGTGGGCCTGCACAGAAGGCTGGAATCGAAGTGTCTGATGTCATTCTCAAATTTGCTTCTGAAGACGTTGAATCATCAAATGACTTACCGCGTATTGTGGGCCAAACAAAGCCTGGATCCATTGTTGAAGCGGAAGTATGGCGAGACGGCAAACTCAAGACGCTGACAATTAAAGTAGGCGAAATTCCAGCGGATGAAAACGTAAGTGCCAAATCCAATCCGCAAAAGGAGCGAGCGAAGAACGAGGTGCCTGAGCTCGGCCTAGTGGTTTCAGATTTAACCTCTCAACAACTGAAACAACAAGAGCTTCAAGGTGGTATTCGAATCGACAAGGTGAGCGGTGTTGGTCAAAAAGCCGGTCTTAGATCGGGGGATGTGATACTCGCGCTGAATAACGACGATGTTGAATCGGTTGAGCAGTTTGTGAAATTAATGGAACAGTACTCAGAAGCGCGCAGTATTGCGCTGTTAATTCATCGCGGCGGTGGCTCGCTTTACGTGCCAATTCGCCTGAAATCGAAATAACAAGCGAGCTGGTAGACGGGGATTCCGGTAGAATCCCCGTTTTAGTTTTGACAGACCCGTCTCGTTTATAGGCTTCTATGAAGCGCATCAGAAATTTCTCCATTATCGCGCATATCGATCACGGCAAATCGACTCTGGCGGACCGATTCATTCAAGTGTGCGGGGGTCTCAGTGACAGGGAAATGGAGTCCCAAGTACTCGATTCGATGGATCTTGAGCGCGAACGTGGCATCACGATTAAGGCCCAAACGGCGACGCTCGAATTTAAAGCCTCGGATGGAGAGATTTATCACCTGAACCTGATTGATACCCCAGGGCACGTTGACTTTTCATATGAGGTGTCTCGCTCACTTTCCGCATGCGAGGGGGCTTTGCTTGTTGTCGATGCGTCTCAGGGTGTGGAGGCGCAAACCGTTGCCAACTGCTACACGGCGATTGAGCTTGGCGTTGAAGTCATCCCCGTTCTCAATAAAATCGACTTGCCATCGGCTGAGCCAGACAGAGTCATTGAGGAAATTGAGGATGTTGTCGGGATTGATGCGATAGGTGCGCTAACAACGAGTGCAAAGACCGGCCAGGGAGTTCGCGAAGTCCTCGATGAATTGGTAAAAAAAGTCCCAGCACCGACTGGTGATCCCAACGCTCCACTTAAGGCATTGATCATTGACTCTTGGTTTGATAACTATGTGGGTGTTGTCATGCTGGTTAGGGTTGTAGATGGGGTCTTAAAAAAGAAGGACCAGATACGACTGATGTCCAACGGGACGAGCCATCAAGCTGAGCAGGTCGGTATTTTCACACCTCGTTCCGTCGCCAAGGATGAGCTTTCAGCGGGGGAAGTCGGGTTCATTATCTCCGGTATCAAAGAGCTTAAAGTTGCGAAGGTCGGAGACACCATTACTTTGGCGAAAACGCCGGCACAAAAGGCATTACCTGGGTTCAAAGAGGTTAAGGCACAAGTTTTTGCGGGTCTTTATCCAGTCGAGTCAAACGAATACGACGCATTGCGAGAGGCGCTAGAGAAGTTACAACTCAACGATGCCAGTTTGCATTTTGAGGCGGAGACTTCGCAGGCCTTGGGATTTGGGTTTCGTTGTGGATTTTTAGGCTTACTCCATCTGGATATCGTTCAAGAACGGCTTGAACGCGAGTATGGGATGAATTTGATCACGACAGCGCCGACTGTTGTGTACCAAGTGTTGCTTAAAGATGGGTCGGTGATTGATATTGAGAACCCATCACGATTGCCTGACCTTGGTAAAGTGGATGAGATTCGAGAGCCGATCATTACTGCCAATATCCTTTTGCCTCAAGATTACGTTGGACCGGTGATGACGCTGTGTAATAACAAGCGAGGCATTCAAAAAAATATGCAGTACATGGGTAGACAAGTGATGTTGACCTACGAGCTGCCTCTTAATGAAGTGGTCCTTGATTTTTTTGACAAGCTAAAGTCAGTATCTCGAGGATATGCGTCCCTTGATTATGACTTCAAAGAGTATCGAGCAGATGATTTATGTAAGTTGGATATCTTGATTAACGGAGACAAGGTTGATGCATTGTCGCTGATTGTTCATCGATCCAACTCTGTTTCCAGAGGACGTGAGTTAGCCAGTCGAATGCGGGCGCTGATCCCAAGGCAGATGTTCGATGTTGCTGTGCAAGCTGCGATTGGCGCCCAAATTATCGCGAGAGAAAACGTAAAAGCGCTCAGAAAAAACGTGCTTGCAAAATGTTACGGTGGAGACATCACGAGGAAGAAAAAGCTTTTAGAGAAGCAAAAAGCAGGTAAGCGACGCATGAAGCAAGTTGGATCAGTGGAGATTCCGCAAGAGGCGTTTCTAGCCATCTTGCAGGTTGATGGTAGCTAATAAGACGAAAAGGTAAATCACATGAAGTTCGCACTATTGATGCTATCCATACTGATCCTCACTGGAGCAATTATTCTGGTGGATCGATTGTTTCTTCGTACGCACCGGGACGAGAGCGTTAAGGAGCCTTGGTGGCTTGAATACTCGAAAAGTTTTTTCCCCGTGATCTTGGCAGTGTTTGTACTGCGTTCATTCATCGTTGAGCCATTTAAAATTCCATCAGGCTCGATGATTCCAACGCTTCTTGTGGGAGATTACATTCTCGTGAGTAAGTCGAGTTACGGTATTCGGTTGCCGGTTTTAAATACCAAGATCATTCCCACGGGGGACGTCGAGCGAGGTGATATCGTGGTTTTTCGATATCCAAGGGATACGAGCCTTGACTACATTAAGCGTGTTGTTGCGCTTCCAGGAGACCGAGTTGAATATCGTAATAAACGACTGACAATTAATGGTGAGGCGGTCGAGATGACTCGACTCGAGGACTACCAATATTCGGATAAAAATAGTTTTGTGACGTCTCATCAATTTGAGGAGAAGATCAGCGATGAGGGGCATTTAATACTGGTAGAACCGCAGGAGCCGACGCTAAGGCTGATGGGTGTGCGACAATTTAAGGGTAGAGAAAACTGTGTCTACAGCGATACTGGGTTCATTTGTACGGTCCCAGATGGGCACTATTTCATGATGGGTGATAACAGAGACTCCAGTTCAGACAGTCGCTACTGGGGCTTTGTATCTGACGAACTCGTGATAGGGCGAGCGTTTATGGTGGTTCTGAATATGGGAGAGTGGGGAAGATCTGGGACCTGGTTGAAGTAATCTTACCTCCCGACGTACAGGAAGACATGTGGAGATCCTCGAGAAAAACCTGAAGTACGTGTTCGCAAATAAAGCGCTATGCTCGGAGGCGCTCACACATCGATCGTACGGGTCTCCTAACAACGAAAGGTTAGAGTTTCTAGGAGACTCGGTTTTAAATTTAGTGATTGCGAGATCACTATTCGTTCAGTATCCCAATCTAGCCGAGGGAGATCTCACCCGGATTCGATCATCGCTCGTAAACCAAGAGGGACTCGCTGCTGTGGCAGCAGACCTCTCTATCGGCGATTTCTTGAAGCTCGGTACCGGTGAGATGAAGACAGGAGGCAGCACGAGACCATCGATTCTGTCTGATGCGGTTGAGGCGATTTTTGGGGCAATTTATTTAGACGCTGGTTTTGATGTCGTAGAGCGCGTCATCAATGAGGCATATCAACCGTACTTGGACGCTGTTAACCCCGATGCGGCTTACAAAGATGCCAAAACACGACTTCAAGAGTATTTGCAGGGGAAAAAACTCGATCTTCCGGAGTACGCTGTCTTGGATATCCTCGGGGAGGATCATAACCAGGAATTTATTGTCTCTTGTGCGATTCACTCGCTCAATATAACTGTCGAAGGGCGAGGGCGCAGTAGGCGAGTTGCTGAACAAAACGCCGCACTGAACGCCCTAGATTTGGTACCTTAAATGCGTCGTCTCCGTTTAAACTACCACCGATACCAGTAATGACAAAAGAATCAGAGGACAACGCATTCAAGGCCGGATCGGTCGCTGTGGTGGGGGTTCCAAATGCTGGGAAATCGAGCTTAATTAATGTGCTGCTTGGTGCGAAACTCAGCATTGTTTCCAGAAAAGCGCAAACGACGCGACACAAGATTCTTGGCATATACACTGATGATGCGTGTCAAATTACCCTGTTGGATACGCCAGGTTTCCAACTCAGGCATAAATCGATGCTCAACAGCACGATGAATCGCTCAGTGTCCAGTAGTCTCACGGAAGTTGATCTCGTATTGTTTGTCATTGAACCTGGGGATATTCAGGACGACGATCGAAAGCTGATTCGGATGTTCTCCAGTGACGTGCCCGTCGTTTGTGTGATCAGCAAAATGGATAAGCTCGATTCGCCAAATGATGTATTGCCGTTTATCGATGAATTAAAGAAGTTGTTCGAGTTTTCCGACATCATTCCAACGAGTGCGAGAAAAAAGTCAGGATTAAAAGAGCTCCTTACATTAATTCGGACACATCTCCCAGCAGGCTTCCCGACTTACGACGAAGATGCCTTCACTGATAGACCGGAGCGTTTCTTTGCAGCCGAGATTATTCGCGAAAAGTTATTCCATCTCATGGGTGAGGAGATCCCCTATGGGGCGACAGTAGAGATTGAGGAGTTCTCTGAGGAAAACGGTTTAAGAAGAATTGGGGCAACGATCGTCGTATCAAAATCGGCTCATAAAGGCATGATTATCGGAAGTGGTGGCAGTAAATTGAAAACGATTGGCACAAAATCCCGAATTGAAATGGAACAATTTTTTGACGGCAAAGTATTCCTGCGACTCTGGGTCAAGGTGAAGAAGGGGTGGGTTGACGACAGTCAGTCAATAAAACACTTTGGATACGAATAGTGGCTCAACAATCTCGCATCACCGGAGAGGAAGCATTTGTGCTCCACACATATCCGTATCGAGAAACGAGTCTAATCGTGGAGTTATTCACGCGTCAGTTTGGACGAGTCTCCGCGGTTGCTAAAGGAGCAAAGCGCTCTAGCTCCAATATGAAAACTTCACTCCAAGCGTTTCGGCCACTGCATGTGTCATGGGGAGGAAGATCAGAGCTTAAAACATTGTTCGATGCTGAATGGAGAGCTGGAACATTACCGCCAACGGGTAACGCGTTAATGAGTGCGTTTTACATGAACGAGTTGCTACTCAAGCTGCTTATCCGAGAAGACCCGCACGAGAACTTATTTTCGGTTTATGAAGGAGCGATTAAGGCTCTTGGGGCAAACGCTCCTTCCATTGAAAAAATTCTTCGTCGATTCGAGCGCCAATTATTAACTGAATTGGGCTACGGTATGACATTAACCCAAGATGTTCGTAACAATGAATCAGTCGTTCCGAACGCTTTGTATACTTATGTCATTGGAAGAGGTGCGGTGCGCATTAATCAAGGTGATGATGTGGAATTTAAAATCACTGGAAAAGCATTAGTGGATATTGAAAATGATGCATTGGACGATCCCCGAACATTGGCACAATATAAAGCCTTAATGCGCCTCGTGATTTCTCATCACCTTGGACGAAAAACCCTGCATACGCGACGCCTGTTTACGGATCTACAAGACGAGCAGCTCATACATGACAAAACTTAGCGTAAATGTAAATAAAATTGCATTACTTCGAAACACCCGTGACCTAGAGCGTCCCAATGTGGTTTATTTCTCTCGATTGGCATTAGACGCCGGTGCATCTGGGATCACTGTTCACCCGAGACCAGATGAACGACACATTGTGACTCGTGACGTACTGGCAATTTCAGATTTAATCAGGCAACGGCCTGGCGTTGAATTTAATATTGAAGGAAATCCATTCCATCAACTGATGGAGTGTGTTCGCGCTGTCAAACCAACGCAGGCAACACTCGTTCCCGATGAGGTCGATGCAAGAACATCAGACCATGGATGGGATTTGGCGCGCGACGGGGAGCGACTCAAGACGATCATTGAAGAACTTCACGACCTTGGGGTTCGGGTCAGTTTATTTATGGACCCACACACGGAAAATATTTATCGTGCAAAAGATATTGGCGCAGATCGAATCGAGTTGTATACAGAAGGTTATGCAAGGGCGTTTCACTCAGAGGATCTAGAGTCAGTTGTAGCGCGATATCGAGATGCCGCCGAAGCTGCAGTGGCCTCTGGTTTGGGCGTTAACGCGGGGCATGATTTGAATTTAGAAAATCTATCGTATTTTTTAGCTGAAGTACCCAACGTGAAAGAAGTATCCATTGGGCACGCGTTAACCGCTGATGCGTTGGAGTATGGAATGACGGACACCGTGCAAAAGTATCTGGCGCAAATCAAAGGAGCGAAAGAGTAAATGATTGCTGGCGTCGGTGTGGATCTACTGGATATCAATCGGGTGAGCACACTTTATGACCGATATGACACGCGTTTCGTGACTCATCTTCTCACCGACCGTGAACGGGTTGAGTTTGAATCGACTGCCAGAAAAGTTCATTATCTGGCAACTCGTTTTTCTGGCAAAGAAGCGATTTCCAAAGCGCTTGGCACCGGGCTCAGGGCGCCAATGACGCTACACGCTGTGAGCATATTAAATGACAATGTCGGCAAGCCTTATCTCGTGTATTCCGACGATTTGTCATTATTAATGGAAGATCGTGGGATTCAACGGATTCATCTCAGCTTTAGCCATGAAAATCACATGCTGCTCTCCCACGCCATCGCAGAATCATGATCTCTCCTCTAATTGTTGACGTCGCGGGGACAGAGCTGACCCAAGATGACAAGAGGCGAATACGCAGTGTTCTATGTGGTGGGGTGATTTTATTTTCGAGAAACTATCGAGACCGAGATCAACTGATTCGTCTCATCAAGGAAATACGCAGCGTAAAAACTGACGAGCTACTTATTTGCGTCGATCAAGAGGGCGGTCGGGTTCAGCGTTTCAAGCACCAGTTCACAACGCTGCCAGCAATAGCCCGAGTTGGAGATATCTGGGATCGTAATCGTGACCAAGCGATTGAGGTGGCAAATAAGATTGGGGTCGTTCTTGGGGCTGAGCTTAAGTCAGTTGACGTTGATTTGACGTTCGCTCCAGTCCTAGATCTCAATCAGGTCAACCAATCCGTTATTGGTGATAGGGCATTCCACTCGAGAAGCGAAGTTGTCATCGAGCTTGCTCGAGCGTTTATGAATGGACTTTGTGATGCGGGAATGCTTGGCGTGGGTAAACATTTCCCAGGACACGGAGGAGTAAGCGAAGACACGCATCACAACAACGCGATAGATTTAAGAAGCTTCGAGGAAATATCTCAGATTGATTTAATGCCATTCGCTGACCTGTCGGGTGAGCTCTTTGGTGTGATGCCCTCGCACGTCATTTATTCCTCGCTCGACTCTCGTTCTGCCTGTTTCTCTGAATATTGGCTCAAAGACGTGCTGAGGAAGTCGATTGGCTTCAAGGGCTATGTATTTAGTGATGATTTATCCATGAACGCCGCACGTGCCATTCCCAACGTCGTTGATCGAGTGAGCGCAGCTTTGGACGCAGGCTGCGATTATGCTTTGGTGTGTAATTCACCTGAAGAGCTTGATTTGCTGCTTTCGGAGGAATCGCTGATTACCCAATCAATGAAAGCTAGAGATGAAATTCCCGAGATTCAACCAGCCGACACCTCGGGTGACAGTGCGCGATGAAGAGTACGATGAAGCTCTTAAAGTGTTAAGAGCCGATCGTCTGATTAACTAGGTGTGCCTTAGTTTGAGCGCTCCATATATTCGCCGCTATCGGTGTTCACGCGAATTTTTTCGCCACTCTCAACAAACTGAGGGACCATCACAGTAATGCCTGTTTCCATTGTGGCAGGCTTGTAAGACCCAGTTGCTGTCGCACCTTTGATGCCTGGCTCCGTGTCGGCAATTGACAGGACAACTGATGCGGGTAATTCAATACCGATTGGGCGTTCGTTGTGCATATTGACTTTGACGTCCCCGTTAGGCAGAAGATATCCCGCTTGGCCCTCAAGAAAATCCGCAGGCAAGTTAAGTTGCTCATAACTTTCTTGATCCATGAATACATAGTTATCGCCATCTTGGTACAAGTATTGCATTTCGCGTGTCTCAACAAACGCTCGTTCGATTTTTTCGTCAGTACGAATCCGTTCATTTCGCTTCGACCCGCCTTCCACATCTTTCATTTCCACCTGCATGAACGCGCCACCTCGACCACCAACGTGAACATGGTACGATTTCAAGACTCGCCATACGCGTTTGTCGAGCTCAATTAAATTTCCAACACGAATCTCAGTTGCCAATACTTTTGCCACGTTTAACCCCAGCGATAATGATCATTAAAGGTCGAATTTTACCGTAATAAATGAGACCTCAGTCGACTAAATCACCATGACTCGATCAAGACATTATTCCTTCACCACAGGGTGTAAAAAGTGCGCTCGCCTCGCGGCATTTTTAAAAACTGTCAAGGAAGAGTTCCCCGATTATTTTGCAAAACCAGTACCGTCATTCGGAGACCCTGAAGCTCGCTTATTGGTTGTCGGGCTGGCTCCGGGGATGCATGGTGCGAATCGTACCGGTCGGCCATTTACGGGGGATCATGCGGGTATTTTGCTCTACAAGACTTTGTTTGACACGGGGTTTTCTAATCACCCTGAGTCCCTAGCTGCAGATGATGCATTAACACTCATTAATTGCCGCATTACGAACGCAGTTCGTTGTTTGCCGCCACAAAACAAACCGATTGGCGCCGAGGTGAATCACTGTAACAATTATTTATATGAGGAATTGGTTTCGGTGCCCAAGGGAGGCGTTGTGATCGCCTTGGGCGCGATTGCCCACAATGCCATCGTTTCTGCGCTGAAATTAAAAAAATCGAACTATAAGTTTGGTCATGGCCTAACGCATCGTTTGACGGATGAATTAACGTTAATCGATAGTTATCACTGCTCTCGGTATAACACCCAAACTAAGCGTTTGACACCTGACATGTTTCTCGATGTCTTCCAAGAAGCCAAAATTCTGCTCGAGTCGTGATGACAAATCAGTCAACTCCAACACAAACATTTGATCCGATTGAACGCGCAAAAACGCTGCCGGATCTCCCCGGTGTTTACAGAATGTTAGGCGAAGAACAAGTCGTTCTTTACGTCGGGAAAGCAGTTAACCTAAAGAAGCGAGTTTCGTCTTACTTTAGATCCGGAGCGAATCTTTCACCTCGAATTCAGTTGATGGTCAAACAAGTGGTGGATATTGAGACAACAGTCACCCGATCGGAGTCCGAAGCCCTAGTGCTCGAAAACTCACTAATCAAATCACTGAAACCAAAGTACAACATTCTCTTTCGTGACGATAAGTCCTATCCCTATATCGTTTTCTCTCGGCATGAGTTTCCAAGGCTATCGTCTTATCGTGGGATCGTGGATCAAAAGAGTACCTATTTCGGCCCATTTACGAATACCTACGCGGTAAGAGACAGCATTCATTTATTGCAAAAAGTTTTTCAATTGCGCACCTGTAAAGACAGCGTATTTCACAATCGATCAAGGCCGTGCCTACTGCATCAAATTCAGCGATGTTCGGCTCCTTGTGTGAACAAAATTACGACGGAACAATATCTTGCTGACGTAAAAAATGCCTCTTTATTTTTAGATGGAAAAGAAAATGAGGTGATTCAGTTACTCGAGAAGGAGATGGCAAGTCACTCGGACCAACTGAATTATGAGGAAGCTGCAGTATATCGGGACCGGATACGTTCACTTTCTCGAGTGCGCGAGACGCAATACGTCACAGGTGGAGCCAATAAGGATGTGGACGTGATCACGGTTGCTGCAAGAGAGGGCATTATCGGCATTAACTTGACGGTGATTCGCTCTGGTTCGCACCGTGGCGACAAAACATTCTTTCCAAAAAACGCGTCAACAGATGACGAGGTGGATGCGCTTGAAGCCTTTTTAATGCAGTACTACGAGAGTGGATTGGTGCCGCAAGAGTTATTGATTAATCAACACATCAATAAGTCGGTGTTCTTGGAACACTTCAAAACACAATTCGGAAAGTCGGTGCAGATCACAGATAACCCAATCGGCGAACGTCGTATTTGGTTAAAAATGTCCCAGAAAAATATCGAGATGTCGATTCAGCAACGCTTGCAAGAGAAAGAGACGCAAACTGCGCGTCTCTCAGCGTTACGAGAAGGCCTTGGGCTTGATGTGTCTGTGAACCGAGTCGAGTGTTTTGATATCAGTCACTCTATGGGAGAGGCGACCGTTGCATCATGTGTCGTTTATGATCGTGGCGCGATGCAGTCAAGTGAATATCGGCGATTTAACATTGAATCGATCACTCCAGGTGATGATTATGCCGCTATGAATCAGGTGGTCTCACGACGTTATGAGCGGATTGTTTCTGGGGCCGGGAAACTTCCCGATCTGATCTTGATTGATGGCGGTAAAGGGCAGCTGAGTTCTGCTCTGGCTGCGCTAGATGAGCTGGGTTTGGACGATATACCCGTGGTTGGTGTCGCGAAAGGGCCAGAGCGTAAGGCGGGTGAAGAAGAATTGTTGGTAGCGAGAACCGGGGAGGTGATTCAACTGGCTCCCAATGATCCGGGATTACATCTCATCCAGCAAATCAGAGATGAATCACATCGATTCGCGATCCAAGGCCATAGAAAACGCCGTGATAAGGCACGAAAACGATCTCGGCTCGAGGATATTGAGGGAGTCGGAGCAAAACGCCGACAGAGGCTTTTGTCACAATTCGGTGGAGTTCGGGAGGTGGCTGCGGCGAGTATCGAGGAGCTTGCTAAGGTCGATGGCATCAGTGTTGCTCTTGCAGAGCACATCTATCGACAGTTACATTAACCATTATGTTTTTGTCGGTACCAAATATATTAACTTGGGGAAGAATTCTCCTCATACCTGTTTTGATCGGTGTCTTTTACGTATCCAATACGGAGCTGACGTTACATGAAAAAAATGGGTTGGCCGCATTCATTTTTTTATTAGCGTCCATCACAGATTGGCTCGATGGGTATGTCGCGAGGAAGTTCAATCAAACGTCAAAATTTGGTGCGTTTTTAGATCCTGTTGCTGATAAGCTGATGGTGACCACAGCGCTCGTGATTCTTGTGTGGTTGGATCGTGTGGGCATCTTTGTCGCATCGATCATCATTGGTCGTGAGCTGGCCATATCCGCGCTAAGAGAGTGGATGGCGATTCTTGGTGAGACAAAAGGCGTTGCCGTCTCGTTTATCGGAAAGCTAAAAACAGCAGCTCAGATGATTGCAATTGTGCTTCTTCTGTATTTCGACCCCATATTCGGGGTCCCTGTCCAAGAGTTAGGTACGGTGTTGATTTACATCGCGACCGTGTTGACTGTTTGGTCCATGTTGTACTATTTGAAGCGGGCGATGACAGTGATATCCAAGCACGACTCGTCACATAATTAGCGCTCGCGCATTGGTCGAGACCTGTGCTAGAATCTCGACCTCGATGCGGGAATAGCTCAGCTGGTAGAGCGCAACCTTGCCAAGGTTGAGGTCGCGAGTTCGAACCTCGTTTCCCGCTCCAGATTCCACTAGGAAAATGGAATTGACTGGCCTCTCAATGCCAAGCTTCCGTTTTCCTTTTTTGTTTTTAGGGGGTGACCTCATCTAGGTCATCTCTTAAAAGTGAAGCGTCGCAGTATTTTGGCGGGATGGCAGAGTGGTTATGCAGCGGCCTGCAAAGCCGTGGACGCCGGTTCGATTCCGACTCCCGCCTCCAAACGCTTCTAAGGCTGTGTGGTGCGCCCGGGTGGCGAAATTGGTAGACGCACGGGACTTAAAATCCCGGGCCCCTTAAAGGCGTGCCGGTTCGATTCCGGCCCTGGGCACCAACGCTGAAGGCCTTTTGTGCGGCGCACGATACGCGCCGCTGGATTGTCTGCCCCAACTCGATTATCCTTATTCCAAAAAGATGACGAGGCTCATAAAAAGCCTCGCGGTATAAAAATGGGGGAGAGGATGTCTACAGCGTACGATGTACTGATCGTCGGCGGGGGTGCGGCGGGAATTGGCTTGGCAGCTAGCTTAAAGTCTAGAGATCAAAGCTTGTCGGTTGCGATCATTGAACCCTCGGATTACCACTATTACCAGCCATCATGGACGCTCGTGGGCGGTGGCGTGTTCGATCAGGTTGCGAGTCGTCGGCCAATGGCTTCAGTCATGCCATCCGGCGTCGACTGGATCAAGGGAGCTGCAGAGAGTTTCGATCAAGCAGCGAATACAGTCACTGTTGCAGGCCGGGAACCGATTGGCTATGAGTATCTTGTGCTTGCTCCCGGGTTAATGATTGATTGGGAGGCAATCCCTGGATTAAAAGAGTCACTTGGCCGAAATGGTGTCACCTCGAATTACAGCTATGAACATGCTCCTTATACGTGGGAGTTGGCGAAAACAATGAGTAAGGGGACTGCGATATTCACGCAGCCACCGTTACCTTTTAAATGTCCAGGCGCGCCTCAAAAGGCGGCTTATTTGACGTGCAGTCAATGGAAAAAACGTGGCGTGTTATCGAATATCAACGTTGAGTTAAACAATGCCGGCGGTGCACTGTTTGGTGTCAAAGAGTTTGTTCCCGCACTCATGAAGTACGTGGAGGATTACGGAATCAATTTGGCATTTTCGAGTAATTTAATTCGAGTCGATGGGGACAATAAAACAGCCACATTCGAAGTAAAAGATGCCGATGGCAACGCAACACAAATCGAAAAAACATTTGATATGTTGCATGTCTCTCCACCGCAGTGTGCGCATCCGTTTATGAAGTCGAGCCCTTTTGTCAACGAAGGGGGATGGGTTGATGTGGATCAACATACCATGCAGCATGTGACACACAAAAATGTATTTGGACTTGGGGATGCGTGTTCGACGCCAAACTCAAAAACAGCAGCTGCCGCAAGAAAACAGATCGTGTGTGTTGCTGAAAATTTATTGGCTCACCGGGCTGGGCTAGAGGGCACGACGAAGTACGACGGGTATGGAGCATGCCCACTCACGGTTGAACATGGCAAAGTTGTCTTCGCAGAGTTTGGTTATGGCGGAAAGCTGATGCCAACGTTTTCATGGAACAATGCACTGAGCGCGACCAGGATCGGGTGGCTGCTCAAAGCCAAAGTTCTGCCTTGGGTCTACTGGAATGTTATGCTTAAGGGACGGGAGTGGTTTGCCCGGCCGTTAAGTTAATAACATGAATCAATAAACTTCTTAGGTTGATTCAGTTTTATTCCCAGCTGAGCACCTCGTGCCAGCTGGGATTTTTTTATTTAAATACATATGGATAGAATAGAATCCTCGCAAAACGCTCGATATAAAGGGTTGCATAAGCTGATCACATCGAAAGCTGCGAGGAATCAGGCCAATTTGATTGTTCTTGATGGGGTGCATCTCGTCCAAGACTACGTTACGGCCTATCCGCAGAGTGACATCCAGATTTTTATAGATGAAACGAATCAGCGAGACGAAATCGCTGCTCTGATTCAAAAGCTGGATGCCTCCTGCTCAATCACTGAGCTATCCGCTCAACTATTTCAAAAAATTAAAGTCACTAAAACGCCGCAGGGAATCATTGCCATCGCGCCTCGGCCAAAAGCTCTGGTTAATCAGCAAGCGGCAGGTAGTGCAGTCGGGCTTGAAGGACTTCAAGACCCTGGTAATTTGGGCGCGATACTCCGATCAGCCTCGGCATTTGGTATCAAAAGAGTTTATCTCACACGTGATTGTGTTGATCCGTTCTCGCCCAAATCACTGCGCGGGGGTATGGGGGCTCAATTTCGGTTAGAAATCATTGAAAACGCTGACTTAAGCACGGTAATTCAGGAGTTCAAAGGCCGCTCAATTGCGGCGATTGTTAAAGGTGGTGAACCTCTCAATGAGGTTAATTTAGCCGGCGATGTCATTTTCTTAATTGGCTCCGAGGGGGCAGGGTTAAGTGATGTTGTTAAAGAATCAGCCGATCAGCTCGTGAGTATTCCCCTAGTAGGCGGGGTTGAGTCACTCAATGCCGCGTCGGCAGCATCACTATTTTTCTACCAAAAACAAAGTTTTAACAAGAAATCAGGGGAATAACGTGGTCTAATGCTGTATGCGCCTTGGACTCAGTCTATATAGACGAAGCACTAAATCGCCTCACCATCTTGGCGCCCAAATTTTGTGGCTGCTGGTCGTCATGTTGTTGTTTGTGTCAGCAGGTGTGGTGCATGCGGCTGACAAGATCGGTGTGCTCGCCACAGTCATTGGTAAAGTCGAGATCGTTCGCGGCGCTGATACGTTGGAAGCGAAGCAGGGCGATGCCGTCCATCAAGATGACAAGATCATTACCGGCGGAAAAGTCGAGCTCAGGTTCTCCTGCTAGATCAAACAGCAGTCAATATCAGTCAAAAAGCTGAACTGATTATTGACGAATTTGTATATGGCGGTGCCGATGAGCGGGTCGCGGTCAAAGTGACGAAGGGAACCTTCCGGTTTATTTCTGGGAAGGTTGCGTCGAAGTCACCTGAAAAAGTGAGCGTTGAGACCCCAGTAGCTGTGATTGGTGTTCGTGGTACCGAATTTTTAGGCGGTATCAATGAAACGGAATCAGTCGTCGCCCTACTAAACGGAAAGATTCAAGTCGCGAACGACGGAGCTTCACAACTTGTCGAAAAAGCAGGGTACGGTGTGACCATCGACCCTACTGGCGCAATCAGTCCTCCAATTCGACTGCCAGCAGATAAGTTAGACGCGCTGCTCAACGCGGTCTCTACCCGTAAAGAAGTCTTGGATCAAGAAGAGTCTGAAGGGGAATCTGAAGAGGAGTCTGAGGAAGAATCTGAAGAGGAATCTGAGGAAGAATCTGAAGAAGAATCTGAAGAAGAATCTGAAGAAGAATCTGAGAATCTGAAGAAGAATCTGAAGAAGAATCTGAAGAAGAATCTGAAGAAGAATCTGAAGAAGAATCTGAAGAAGAGTCTGAAGAAGAATCTGAAGAAGAATCTGAAGAAGAATCTGAGGAAGAATCTGAGGAAGAATCTGAGGAAGAATCTGAGGAAGAATCTGAAGAAGAATCTGAGGAAGAATCTGCGAAGAATCTAGCGAAGAATCTGAAGAGGGCGCTGAGGAAGAATCTGAAGAGTCTGAGGAAGAATCTAGCGAAGAATCTGAAGAGGGCGCTGAGGAAGAATCTAGTGAGGAATCTGAGGAGAGCTCGGATGATCAATCCAGCGACGAATCAGAGGACTCGAGCGAAGAATCGGACGGTGGCGAGGAAACCTCTGACGATCAAGGCACGGAGGAGTCAAGCGATGACGCCGATGGATCAAGTGATGAGGAATCTAGTGACAATTCTGACGGCACTTCAGAAAATTCTGACGAGAGTGCTGACAGTAGTAATGACGAGGCAAATCAAGACTCCGATGGTGGATCAGACGAAGCATCGGATGATGGTGGGTCGAATGAGAGTGCAACCAATGAGTCTGATGAGGGCGGCGGTGCAACAGATGAGACATCTGATAGCGGGGGGGCAGATGGATCTGACGATTCGAGTAACGCTGGGGAGAGTTCAGGTGGTGGTTCTGAAGACCAAGCAAGTGATTCGAGCCAGGGATCATCGGCTTCAGAGAATGACAGCGGTGGCGACTCGGGTAACTCCGATAACGGATCTGGTTTAAGCGAGGCCGAGCCAAGCAGTGGTTCTGACGGCGATTCGAATGCTGGGGGTAACGCCAGTGAAGCGAAGGTCGATGATCAACCCAAGCCAAGTGATGGTGGAGAATCGAGCGCTCCTGTTAGTGGAGCGGGTGGCGGGGAAACTGAACCAGTCAATAGTGACAACGGAGCAGTTGGATTTTCCGGGAATGATGGGACCTCAGACGGAGCATCCTCATCCTCCGGTGAGATTAATGGTGGTTTCTCACCATCTGGCGATGCGGGTGCAGGAGAGGCCGACCTGTCTTTTAACGAGTCCTTCGGAGGCGGAAATGCATCGGACTCAGATTTCGGGGGAGAGCAAGATTTTGGCGGAGGATTCCCCTCAGGTGGTGATTCGTTTGAAACTGCTGATGCAGACTTTGATGGTTTCGGAGATGGATTCGGTGGGGAGAGTGATTCAGGATTTTCTGGTGATGCGTCGTTTGATTCATTTGGTGATTCGAGTGATTCCTTCTCAGGTAATGATTCGAACGTAGGAGATGTTGCTAAGCCGAGCGCAGATGTTGGGGCTCCTGCGGGAGACTTGTTTGCCGCCGACACATTTGAGGTATCAGACGGTGGTTTTGATGACTTTTCTGGGTTTGATTTCAACGCAAGTTTTGATGAAGGAGGGGACTCTCAAGACTTCGCGGCCATTGACTCAAATTTTGGGTCGTCTATGGATTCACCATTTAACTCATCTGCGACAACTGACGATGGCGGATCGTTCTCAGGTGGTGATGACATCAAGTCCGATTCGGGCGCTGCAATAACAACTGACGTTGACTCGGGATTTGATTCGTTTGACAGTCAATCGGATGGTTTTGAATCGGCGTCACCGACGATTGATACTGGATTTGAATCGTTTGATTCTGGTGCGAACAGCTTTGACTCTGGTTTCGATTCCTTCGATTCTGGCGTGAGTAATATTGATACGGGTTTTGACTCGTTTGAGTCGAACGTCACGAGTATCGACGCAGGCTTTGATTCATTCGATTCATTTGACTCTAATGTGACCAGTGTCGATGCTGGATTTGATTCGTTCGACTCGGGTTTTGAGAGTTTTGACTCTTCCATCGGTGGTGATTTTTCGGCGATCGACTCGAACGTCGGCACGCCTGAGTTTCAAGTCATTGAACCTGTGGTGTTCGACATCGTGATTGATTCATCAATCATCGAGGAAACTTCTCAGGAATCTGTCCTCGAAAATATTTTGAGCTTCAGTAATCCGACAACGACAAAATCTAGTGAGAACGTAGCACTTGCGGTTGATTTTGGGACGAATAATCCATCCACCTATAAGTTGGGTAACGCATCAAGCTTCGATAACAGTTTGTTCTCGATTAATTCGAGTTCAGGTGAACTGACATTTTTAGACCCACCAGATTTTGAGCGTCCACTGGACTCAAACACCGACAACATCTATCAAGTTGAGGTGTTCGCGACGGATAGTCTCGTGACGATCAGCGACATTTTCTCAGTTCAAGTGACGAATACGCCGGTATTGCCGACGTCTTTGTATGACTCGACACAGGGCTTCTTAAGTTCGTCCACTCAGACCCAATTAAAAGATTTTTCAGATTGGTCAGACATTACTGATATTGGTGATGGTTGGCATACCTTTACAACACCCAACGACCTCACCTTTACCTCGACAGGGTTGACAGTCAGCGGTGTCAATCAAGATATATTGATCGATGGGATCAAACTCGTTTATAACCTGCGTAAAGACACGATTGACATCACCGCAGTTGGAAGCATGGTGACGTCCTCATCGGGCGCTCAAATTACGAACAGTGCCGGAACGATCGGTATTGTCGATTACAGCCTGACTTTTTCGAATCGCTCAGCAGCAGAGTTGTTGGCTGCTGGATTTCAGCCAGGGCATTGGGTGTTTGCAACGCAATCAGGCGTGACTGGGTTATTGCCAGATTCAGATGACATCATCACCATTGTCGACGCAGACGGTGTTGATCGAAGCTCTGAGGTGGCGATGAGCCTCGAGGTCTCGATGCAGGAGAATTCCAGCACAGGACTATTCACAACGCTTGCATCGGTCGGGCAAAGTGGAACAGACTCGGTTGGCGACAGAATTGATGAAACAGTTGCATCGATTAGTCTCGGAGCCCCACTCATCGAAGAAGACGAAAACTTAGGTGGCCCATCGACGATTACTGCGAGCACATTCGCATTCACGAATGAGTCTACCGTCGCTATTAATGAAAACACGAAATCGGTGGTGACACTCAGTTCGACTCGACCCGAGAGCACGAAATTCACACTTGCTGCTGGTAGTGGCAGCAACGATAACTCGCTATTCACGATTGACGCGACGAGCGGAGCGCTATCTTTCATTAACGCGCCCGATCACGAGAACCCGTTTGATGGCAATGAAGATGGAACGTATGTCGTCGAGATCATCGCGACAGATTCTCGAGTCGGGACGAGTCTCACGCAAACAATGTCAATTACAACCAATGATCTTCCGGTGCTGCCCACGAGTTTATTTGATTCAACGGTGGAGCAGATTCAAGACATCGCCAGTTACGAAAAAACGTTAACTCGGTTTTCCGATTGGAGTGAGCTCACTGGCGCCGCGGAATATGACGGTTGGTACACGTTTGCAACACCCGGTGATTTAACCTTCTCCGCGACGGGGCTCACAATTAACTCTGTTGACCAAGATATCTTGATCCGTGGTTTAGAAATTGTCTATAACGTGCGCACGCAAGAGATTGATGTCGCGGTCACGGGAAATATGGTCGCCGTTGTCGACGGTGCTCGCGTTTCAACGACGGATCGTTTCGTCGTTGATTATTCATTAGCCTTCACCGACAGGAGTGTGGATGAGGCGATAGCAGCGGGTTTCTCTCCTGGTCAGTGGTTATTTGCCACGATGGATGGCTTTGGGGGTCTGACGCCGGACGGGGATGACATTGTGGTCATCGAGGACGGAGACGGGGTGGACTTCAGCGATCGGATTGCGATGTTTGTCGATGTGGGTATTGGCTTTAAAGCCAGTGGCACAGAGGTGGTGTACGCTGGCGTGGGTCAGGCTGGAACCGATTCAAATGGTAGTCGGGTAGGGTTCACGAGCGCCTACACGACGATGGGAACCCCATTAATTGAAGAGGACGAGACGCTCGGTGGTGGTTCTGACCCGGATTCTCTTGCTCCTGATGACAATTACCATTTAACGCACGGAAACTTCACCGTCACGGAAAACGTTCTAGAGGTAGGAACCGTTGAGACTACCCGGTCCGATACCACAGTGTTTTCATTGGGTTCATCGGGAGCGGACACCCATTTATTCGAGATCGATTCTCAGACGGGTGTTCTCACATTCAAGGATTCACCAGCTGACTTTGAAAACCCACTCGATTCAGGTGGCAATAATGTATATGACATTGAAGTGATTACGACAGACACTCGTGAGGGATACTCAAAAAATCGCACATTGAGTATTGCTGTTACTAATCTGCCAGTGCTGTCTGAAAGTTTATTCAGCTCCACCGTGGAAGAAATCTCTGAGGAACTCTTTTCACAACAGACGGTGGCGTTTGATGTGTGGGAGACTTTTACTGGATCCGGTGGCGTGGATGGATGGTATACCTTCCAAAAACCAGAGACGCTCACATTTGTCGGGCAGGGTTTAAAAGTCAACGGTGTCGATCAGGACATTCTTGTTGATGGTCTGAAAATCATTTATAACGCGCGCACACAACTCATTGATGTATCCGCTGTTGGAAATATGGTGGTCTCGTCAAACGGTGAGCGCATCACGAATGCATCAGGTAATCAATTCTTAGTTGACTTTTCATTGTCATTTACAGATCGAAGCATTGACGAAATCAAGGCGGCTGGATTTACACCGGGTAATGTCACTTTCGCCACAACTGACGATTTTGGACCCGCATTGCTTCCAGATTCTGACGACATCGTATCGATCACTGATGCTGATGGTGTCGATAAGAGTGCGCTTGTTGCGATGTTTATTGATGTGAATTATGCAACCGACGCGACAACGGGGTTGATTTCTACGCATGCCACAGTGGGGCAGAGTGGAACGGACTCCAACGGTTTGAGGTTGCAAGCGACAGAGGTTGGCTTCACATTGGGTCGCCCCACGATCGAAGAAGATGAAAATCTTGGGGGAGATGTGACACTTGTCTCAGGACAGCCAGCGTTTGATTTCACCAACCCATCCACCATATCGATAGATGAAAACACGACGGCGGTGACGACCCTGACTTCTGGGTACATTAATGCGGTTTATAGTTTTGTTGAAGACAGCAATGTGCCCAATTCTAACGATCTGTTCACACTTGACAGCGCAACGGGAGAGCTAGCCTTTATTGTTCCACCTGACTATGAAAATCCATTGAGTCAAAATGAAGACGGCACCTACAACGTCATCGTCGCGGCAACGGACGAACGTGCTGGCATTGTCGAGGAAATTCTCTCCATTACGGTCAATGATGTGGGCGAAGGTGTCCTTGCGCCGGAGCAATTCTCAAGCAGTACGGAAATTTTAGATAGCAGCACGAAAGCCGCATTGGTCGCGCTGGAAACGTGGAGTCAGTTCAACTATCTTGCTCAAAGTGGGATCTACACATTTGAGAACAATAATTACCATCTTGTAGGTGGACCTCAAACAGCTGAAGGCATTTGGCAAGATATACTTCTATACAATCTAAAACTCGTATACGACGCAAAAAATCAAGTGGTCGATGTGACGACCGAGGGAGACTTTTACGGCTCTTGTGGCGGCACCAGTTGTGGAGGACTCGTGTACTTTGATCTGCAATATACCGACCACGCGGTTCAAGAATTTGTCGACGCAGGATTTGAGCCAGGCAAGTTCATCTTTACAACGAGTAATAATGGGATTTACGAGGGCATCGCTCCTGATGCGAACGACACTGTAATTATTAGAGATTTGTATAACGGCAATACTGACTTCTCTGATCAAGTGACCATGCAAGTAAGCACGCAAATCATGGAAAACACTGCGACGGGAGGCTATACAGCTGTGGGTTCAGTGGCTCACACTGGGACCGATTCCAATCTGAACCCAGTCCCCGAGACACGCATCGACGTCGAACTGGGGCAACCCACTGTCGTAGAAAATTAACGGATTTTTCCGGTTCGTTAATCGTCGAGCTAGATTTTGAATATGGCTCGAATGTTACAATCAGGCACATGCAAGAAAAGAGCTACCTCGTCGAAGGCTCATGAATCATCATCCGTCGAAATTATTGGTTGTTTTAACCCTATCGTTCATGAGCTCCGTAATCCACGCTCAGGATCCCGATCCCTGCCAGTCTGAGCAGTACCGATTAAGAGGCAACGCGAACATAGAAGCGATTCAAGCCGATGTGTCGAATGGAGATAAAGACGCCGAATATTGCCTTGGGGCTGCCTACCATGACGGCAGTGGTGTTGAACGTGACTTAGAAAAAGCATTCTTTTGGTACGGCAAAGCCGCTCAAAAAGGGCAAGTCGATGCGCAGTATTGGCTCTGCCTCATGAATCAAGATGGTATCGGCGTGCCTCAGAATGCTCTAGAGGCAATTTATTGGTGTAAACGTGCTGCGAAAAAAAATCATCCGCAAGCTCTGTATACGCTGGGTAACATTTACTACAGTGGTCACGGACGAGACAAGTTCACTGACTATCTCAATGCGTACGTGTGGTTTTCTCGGGCGGCCGCTGCAGGTGAAGACAGCGCCTCTGACATGATTGACTTTCTCGAGGGTCAAATGACTGACCTACAAATCTTGGAGGCAAAGAGAATCGCTGAACGCGGTATGCCATAGCGTTACTCGTTAATCTCATCTGCCGAATTAATTGATCAGTGACAAGACGTGACGATAACCGACAGGAGTAACGCAATTTCCGCCCGACATCCCGTTCTGGCTGTTATTTCTTCGTTGTTGTTGTGTTGTTCAACTCTAGATGCAACGGCGCAAGATGACTATGAGCGTTGTCAGGCTCAGTACGGTGTATCGGGTGTCATCGAAATCGATGAGCTCACAACAATAGCAAGTGGTGGCGACATTGAAGCGCAATACTGTCTCGGTGTGGCACTTCATGACGGCAAAGGGGTGGAGCGAGATCCCACAAAAGCAATTGAGTGGTACGAAAAAGCGGGAGAGAAGGGGCACTATGCGTCCCAGTACTGGCTTTGCCTGATGTACAAAGATGGAATTGGAGCGAAGGTCAGTTCATTAGAGGCTCGCTATTGGTGCCAGCGGGCGGGCAACTCCGGTAATCCTGAGGGGATGTACGCCATGGGATTATGGTATCTGAGTAGTGTGATCAGAGACCGTGATGTTCGTGCCTATATTTGGTTTCTAAGAGCCGCGAACGCGGGTGAGCCAGAGGCCCGTGCGATGCTAGAGCTTCTGACCACACAACTGACTGAATTGCAAATTAGAGAAGCGATAAAACTAGAGGAGCAAGGTGAACAGTGAGCGATCGTTATTTTTAATAACGACTGAACGTCGAAGATTCTTCTTCGCTCTCCACGAGTAACACCTCAAACGGGTCCTTGTGTCCCTTGTATTCTGGTCCATCCATTCCAGGCGACCCGATGGGCATACCAGGAACTGAGAGTCCAATGGCTTTCGGCTTTTCTTTTAGCAATCGCATAATGTCTTTTGCGGGAACATGACCTTCGATGACATATCCATCAATCAATGCGGTATGGCACGAGCCATGCGCTCGAGGCATGCCAAGCTGTGCTCGCGCTCGATTGTTCCCCTCGTCGTACGCTGTCACGGAAAAACCGTTGTCTTCAAGGTGTTCAATCCACTTTTTGCAGCAACCACAAGTCGGACTTTTCCAAACTTCAATAGAAAGTGTCTCCGCTGCCATTGCAGCAGGCAAAAAACTAAGAAAAATGAATGAGAGAAACAGTCGTTTGATCATATGTCTGTGTCCACTTAGTTGGTTTTTAGAGAGGCGAATGCTTCAAGCGCGGAGGTGCGCGTCTGGCTGATATTAATGATCGGTTCTGGATACGTTTTCCCGAGAACGACTTTCGCATCGGCGAGGATCTCCTCAGGAGCTTCCCAAGGGTTAAACAGGTATTTATTCGGAAGTGCAGCCAGCTCAGGGATATATTGACGAACATAATCGCCTTCGGGATCAAATTTTTGACCCTGGCCAACCGGGTTAAAGATTCTGAAGTAGGGTGCTGCATCAGCCCCACACCCTGCGACCCACTGCCAACTCGCACTGTTATTCGCAAGATCTGCATCGAATAACGTATCCCAGAACCAACGCTCTCCGTGTCGCCAATCCAATAGAAGATTTTTAACTAGGAACGATCCAACCACCATTCGAACACGGTTGTGCATGGTGCCTGTTTGCCACAACTCTCTCATCCCCGCATCGACGAATGGGATTCCTGTGCGACCTTTTTGCCAGGCCTTGAGCGCATCTTCATTTTGATCCCAAGGAAATTTGTCGAATTTTGATTGAAGATTTTTAGTTGGAAGTTCAGGGTTGTGATAGAGCAAGTTATAGGAAAACTCCCGCCATCCCAATTCACTACAAAAGTGATCTACATTTCGATCGTGAGCTAAATCACGCGCAGCGTGCCAGACTTGATTGGGAGAGATCTCGCCAAAACGAAGATAGGGTGAGAGTGCCGACACATAGGGCTTGGAAGGAATATTTCGTCCATCCTTATACTGCTTGATTCCAGAGGACAAGAATGACTTCAGGCGTTTGTGTGCATGCTGCTCGCCAATCTTCCAGTGTTTTGCAACGGACTGATGCCAATTAACCTTCGGCAAGAGATTCAGGTCGTCAATCGAGCCGCGAGGTTGGGCATCGATAAAGTCGATTTTCTTCGGTTTTGATAAAGGTTTTCTCGGCTCTTGAAGATTGAGGCATCCTTTTCTGTAAAAGGGAGTGAAGACACGGTAGGGCGTTCCGTCTTGTTTTTGGACATCCCAAGGCTCCCAGAGAAGCGCGCCATTGAATGACTGGACGTCAACTCCCCTGACCTTTCAAGTGTTCTTTAATTTTCGTGTCACGCTTGATCGCCCAGGGCTCGTACATCCTGTTCCAGGATACCTTCGTGATACTGTGAGCTGCGACCAGCTCTGGGATAAGCGTCGCTGCGTCTCCACTGACAACGACCAAGTTGCCATCCAGATCGTCGTTGAGTGAGGTGAGTGAGTGATGCAACCAGACTCGACTCGCACCGCCGAATTGATAAACCCCAGAATTCTCATTATCTAGGACGTAGACCGGAAGTACTGCACCAGCGGATACAGCCGCATGCAGTGCAGGATTATCTGAAAGCCTGAGATCGTTACGAAACCAATGAAGTGTGCGATCCATAAAAACCATTCTGTATCCGTTGATTACAAATCTGTCGGGTCCACTATAATGTTGCCATCACTTACGTAGCTGTAGACACACATGGAGCTTTGCCTCGTGCTGAGACTACGTTCTAAAGGAAAAGATCCTAGAAAATGACAATATTAGTGACAGGTGGGGCAGGATTCATTGGTGCGAACTTTGTGCGCACGTCACTAGACGTCTCCGATGAAACCATCGTCAATTTAGATAAGCTGACTTATGCGGGTAATTTGGAAAGCCTCCAGTCAGTATCTCAAAACGATCGGCATATTTTCGAGAAAGGGGACATTACTGACGTCGCATTAATAGATTCACTGCTGAGCAAATATAAGCCTCGAGCGATCGTCAATTTCGCGGCCGAATCTCATGTCGACCGATCAATTCTGGGTCCAGAAGCGTTCATTGAAACGAATATCGTTGGCACTTTTCGGTTACTCGAGGCAAGCCGTCGCTACTGGACCGAGATGGATGCAGAGAAACAAGCGACATTTAGATATTTACAAGTCTCGACTGATGAGGTTTATGGCTCGCTCTCACCGAATGACGCCGCTTTCAGTGAAACAAATAAATATGAGCCGAACAGTCCTTACAGTGCGAGTAAAGCATCATCTGACCATTTAGTGCGTTCCTACCAGCACACCTATGGACTCCCTACACTGACAACCAATTGCTCGAACAACTATGGGCCATTTCAATTCCCAGAAAAACTGATCCCGCTGATTATTCATAATGCCCTCGATGAAAAACCGCTCCCAATTTATGGTGACGGACAACAAATTCGAGATTGGCTCTACGTTGAAGATCACTGTGACGCCATTCGATCCGTATTGGCCAATGGAAGAGTAGGAGAGACGTACAACGTTGGAGGGGAGTCGGAGATGACTAACTTAGATGTTGTCTCTATCGTTTGTGAGATTTTGGATCGATTAAGGCCTCGAGACAAAGGAAAATATTTTGATCTCGTCACCTATGTCACTGATCGACCGGGGCACGATCGACGGTACGCTGTTGACATTTCAAAGATCAAGAGCGAGTTAGGTTGGACTCCCGCTGAGTCATTTGAAACCGGCATTGAAAAGACGGTTCGATGGTATTTGGATCATCAGACTTGGATTGAACACATTAAAAGTGGCGAATATCTGTCCTGGGTTGAAAAACAATACGGATGAAAATCTTAGTCTTTGGCTCCAATGGCCAGGTTGGTTCTGCGTTAAAAGGCCAAATAACAGATCAGTTTGACACGACATTTGTGACAAGACGTGACGCTGATTTAACTCAAACCGGGACCGTCACCAGTTGCATTGAGACCTATCGACCAACGCACATCATTAACGCGGCGGCGTTTACGGCGGTTGACGACGCCGAGGAGAATTCCGAACAAGCGTTTTTGATTAACGAAAACGCGGTTCAAGAGATGGCCAATGCCGCGAAAACATTTGACGCCTCGATCATTCATTACTCAACTGATTATGTATTTGATGGTACGTCGGTGAGACCTTACGTTGAATCCGATGCAACTAATCCTTTAGGGGTCTATGGTCGGAGCAAATCGGCAGGGGAGTACGCACTCAATAAATCTGGGTGTCGTCATGTCGTCTTTCGGACCAGTTGGGTGATTTCTAGTGTAGGAAAAAACTTTGTAAAAACCATCTTGAGATTAGCAAAAACAAAAGACACGTTGAACGTGGTGTCAGATCAAGTCGGTGCGGCCACGTCAGCTGATTTAATCGCTCGAACAACGATTCGTTATTTAACGCAACAATCTCAAATTAAAGGAGGCGACTGCTTTCACCTAACGGCAAGCGGTTCAGGAAGCTGGTTTGATGTCGCCACCTACTGTGTCAAAAAAGCCATTGGCTCGGGTCACGCCCTCAGGTTAAATCCAGAACACATCATGCCCATTTCCTCAGCCGATTATCCGACGAAAGCTCAAAGGCCAGGAAACTCCAGGTTGGATACGAGTAAACTACAGTCTGTCTTAAACGAAACATTCCCAACTTGGCAAGAGTGCGTTGACGATACAGTCGAGCGCCTAAGTCGTGAAGGATTTTTTAGTGAGTGAGCGAAAAGGAATTGTATTGGCCGGTGGCGCGGGGACGCGCCTCTATCCCATGACCAATGTGGTCTCCAAACAGTTGTTGCCCGTATTTGATAAACCAATGATCTACTATCCGCTTTCAACGCTGATGCTGGCAGGGAGTCCGAGAGATTTTGGTGATTTCAACTCCTGAGGATTTGCCAAGGTTTCAATCGCTGTTGGGCACAGGGGAGCAGTGGGGCATTGACTTGCACTATGCGGTCCAACCCTCGCCCGATGGAATTGCACAGGCCTTGATTATCGGAGAGGAATTTCTGGCTGGTGCAAAATCGACACTCATATTGGGAGATAACATCTTTCATGGTGCTGGTTTTTCGGAAAAATTAAGAAGGGCATCTGAACGCCCAAGATGCAAGTTTGACGCTATTCGCCTACCACGTAGATGACCCGCGACGCTATGGTGTCGCAGAGATTGATAAATCGGGTCACCTTTTGGGAATCGAGGAAAAGCCTGACGTGCCGAAATCGAACTATGCGGTGACGGGCCTTTATTTTTACGATGAAAATGCACCTCGTTATGCTAAAGAGCTCACACCCTCGGCGCGTGGCGAATTAGAAATTACAGCGCTCAATGAATACTATCGAGAGCATTCCACTGCGTTTGTGGAACGACTCGATAGTGGGCACGTCTGGTTTGATACAGGAACGCCAGAAAGTTTGTCTGAGGCCGCACAGTATGTGCAGGCGATAGAGCATCGACAAGGGATAAAAATTCATTGCCCTGAGGAGATCGCACTCAAAAATGGTTGGGTCAAGCCAGAATACGTGCTTGACCAAGCAGCACCAATATCCAATAGCGCTTACGGTGCTTACCTAAAAAAGATGGTGCAGGAGCATCTCCTTGAAAATTCTTGATACAGAGATTTCTGACATCAAAATAATCGAGCCACGTGTTTTCGAGGACGAGCGAGGCTTCTTTTTTGAGAGCTTTAACCTCAAGCAGTTTAGAGAAGCAACCGGCTTAGCAAGCGTTGATTTCGTTCAAGACAATCACTCTAGCTCACAAAGGGGGGTTCTCAGGGGCATTCACTACCAAAAGCGACCGTTTGCTCAGGGTAAACTCGTGAGAGTTGTCCGAGGCGAAGTGTTTGACGTAGCCGTTGATTTGAGGCCAGACTCAAAAACGTATGGGCGACATGTTGCCGTGATGCTCTCCGAGACCAATAAGCGTCAGTTATGGATTCCTGAGGGGTTTGGGCATGCGTTTTTGACGATTTCTGACGAAGCAGAGTTTTTGTATAAAACCACGAATTATTACTCTCCCGCGCATGAAGTAAGTATCGCCTGGGATGATCATGACCTCGCTATCAAATGGCCCTCGATTGATAAGCCCATCAGTCTTGCGGCAAAAGATTCAGAAGGAATCCCGTTTAAATCTGCAACGCTAGACTAAGGCCCTTGCACATAAAATGAGTGCATCGAAAACACTCAAGGCTGTATGACGCTGCCGTCATACGCCAAACATTGACCGGTATGCGAAGGGCCTGCTGCAGATAAAACCGACACCAGATTCTCAGCTGCCGTTTCTGGAGAAAATGTGGATCTGTTTTTGACATAGCGTTCAGTGAACGCAGTGTTCACAGTGCCTGGATGAAGACCCAGAACGACTCCAGCGCGATTTATTCGCGAGAATTCAATCGACGCCGTCTTAACGAACATATTTAGAGCCGACTTAGCCATCCGGTACGAGTACCATCCCCCTAATCGATTGTCTGAAATACTACCGATTCGTGCAGAAAGTACAGCAAAAAACGGGGACTGAGACCCTGAAAGCATCTTATGAAAATACTTGAATATTAGCGCTGGAATAATTGAATTAATTCGATAATTTTCAAGCATTTCCGCTTCATTTAGCGCATTGGCAGACTTTTCTGGAGTTGATGCAACAGCTGTTAACACACCGGATGCCACGATGATTCCATTTATCGGATACTTGGATTCGCTGAACCTTCGACTAAGCTGCTCTAAGTTATTGGAAACGCTGAAATCTGAAGTTATTGAGTCCACGTTCTCTGAAAAGGCAGCAAGACCGTCCATATTTCGAGAAACCGCGTACACGTTATCTGTTGGATATCTTTCAGATAGTTTGCGGACTAGGGCGTTTCCAATGCCGCCGTTAGCACCAAAAACAATTGTGTTACTGAGATCCATCGCTTAAACCTTAACCTGTAACTGAGACAACGCTTATCAACGAGTAGTTAGGGGCCTCGAGCGATGTTTGGTTCGATCCTTTGTCAGTGTTATTAGTTATTTGTCCCTAACATTCGAAAACGTTAGGGGGGTGTGCTGATTCACACGTCTCGTCTGATAATTCACTTCTGGGGATAAATACATAATTTGACATAATATAGATTATACGAAATGTGATTGAAATGTGAGTATGCCAGGAGAAGCCCCCAAAACCGATCCTACATCCGTTAAACTGCGAACTAATCGATCTGGAGAGTAAGCCAATGCCATATTTAAGAACCCTAATACCGTTATTGCTCGCCCTGGCAACATCTTTTGGCGCGCATGCAGCGGAAATCAACGCTCAGTGCAAACTTACCGTCAATAGCGGGCTGCAAATGTCCGGAGATTGTACGTATGACCGAGTCACTGGAAAATTCTCTGACCATAAGCTGCAGACGGCTTGCCGAAGTGGCGAGTCAGAATGTTCCGAGGATGAGCGTGAAGTCATTCGTGGTGGCACATTCGGAAAAGTCACGCAAGAAATGGGCGGATGGATGCTTTGTTGGAATGAAGGTGGAAACATGAAGGCAACCGCCTGTTTTGAAGAGGTGAAAAAAGAAAGGGACTGTTGGCTAGCTCATGAAGGTTCGACTTCATTAGTGCTTTGCATCACGAAATAGCCTGTTAACTACAGAGGCAAACAAAACAGTTGCACCAAACGAAATTTTGTATAAAATGCGCTCCGTTCAATAACTGAGCAACTAAGGATTTTTTACAACAAAAAACGTTAGTGACCCGGCGTCTGAATGTTTTGACGCGTCTGAGCGACGAAAACAAAACATCGATAGGAGACGTTCCGTGGATACCCTCATTCACTCACGCGCTGCTGCTGAGCAATACCTTGAGCTAACAAAAGGCATAACCCCAGCACTGATATTCAATCCCAAGGCAATCACGAATGCCTGGAAACAACTCCAGTCCGCACTTCCTGGTGTGACGCTCTACTACGCCGTCAAGTCAAATCCTTACGAATCGATACTGAGCGCACTCAATGCCGAAGGGGCTCAGTTCGATTGTGCGAGCGCCCCTGAAATCGAAGCCTTGCTTAAATTAGGTGTTTCGGTCGATCGAGTCATACACACACACCCGATTAAAACCACAAATGACTTGCAACTATCTTATGATCTAGGCGTTAGGACATTTGTCGTTGACAATGCTGACGAACTTTGGAAACTTGTTCCTTTCAGGCGTGACGTGAGGATCATGTTGCGTCTTGCGTTTGTCGCACCCGATGCACCCATAGACTTATCACGTAAATTTGGTGCACAACCAGAAGATGCCATGGAGCTCCTGTCAGTGGCAAAACACATGGGACTTGAAGTCGACGGTCTATGTTTTCATGTGGGTTCGCAAGCTGCAAGTGCGACAACCCATGCCCTCGCCCTTCGTCGCTGCTTTGATATCGCAAAAGAGGCAAAAGAGCGATCTATTGCTGACATCATCCGAATCGATATGGGGGGTGGTTTCCCGGCGAACTACACAAATCAACCAATTAATTTTCATGAATTTTGTGCCCCGATTAACGAGGCCATCAAATCATGCCCCGCCCACATACAACTGATGGCCGAACCAGGGCGCTCGATCTCCGCACCGAGTATGAGTTTGGTCTCCCGCGTGATCGGTCGGTCAAAACGCCAAGACAACGTGATGTGGTATTACCTCGATGATGGCGTATATGGTGCTCAGTCTGGCCGGATCTATGACCATATTGATTATCCGATGCATATTTTTACGGATATAACCGAAACGGGACCTGCTGTATTTGCAGGACCGACCTGCGACAGCATTGATTATTTAGGCACTCAAGACAGACGTACCTTTACTGTCAATCGGTGATGTTGTTGTGATCAATGAAATCGGAGCATATAGCGTAGCAACAGCTTGCAGCTTTAATGGGATCCAGCCCCCTGTGATTATCGATCTCGATGAAAATCAAGAGCTGACTCGAATGCTCGCGTAGATTCCGCTTAGGAAGGAACGTCCCCCTTAAGCGTAATCCGGTGTAGCCTCCTCTCATGCCCGTGGTAGTCATTTAACGGAAAATGAAGGAGGCACCGATTGTCCCAAATAACGAGGTCGTTCTTTCGCCATTTTTGGCGTGCGATGATGGAGTCCTGGGTTTGATGCTGAAAGAGCTTTGCCAGCAGCGTTTGCCCCTCTTCCAGCGACATGCCTTCTATCTCAGTCGTATGAGCTGGACTGACAAATAAACTGTCTTTTCCAGTCTCTGGATGTCGACGTACGATTGGATGCACTCCGTGAAGACTCGGCGTTTCTGAGGCGCTTTGTTGCTCCGCAATCCTATCTTTTCTGGTCTCTGAAACTGTCACGGGGTCGGATCGTGAGACAGCTTTTTTTCCTTGAATCTGTCTCTTGATGTCATCGGGTAAAGTTGCGTAGGCCTCGTACTGATTTGCGAACAACGTGTCGCCCCCTTCTGGAGGTATGGTCACGGCGTACAACATGCTGGCTTTCGGCGGACGCTGTTGGTACAGGGTATCGGTGTGCCATACACCACCGAAATTAACGCGCTCATCCTTTTTTTTGAGAACTACCGTAATTTCTGGGTAGTCCTTCATCCCCTGAAGAAAGGGATATTGATCAGGCTCTCCCATCAAACAAGCAAATTTCAGCTGTTCTGCTGGGCTCAACTCCTGATCGCGAAATACCAGAACTTGATATTCGAGCCATAAATTATAGATATCCGCAATTGCGCTCGAATCCTCAATCTGACGAAGATCGATGTCATGGACTATAGCGCCCACGACATCAGACATCCGTTCAACTCTCACAAGTTATATCCAGCGTGATATTAATGACTCAAAGTATTGTTTTATTTAAAAATACTGATACTTTTTAACAGCATCTTCATTCCACTCAATGCCATTTCCAGCTCTGTCTGGAACAATCGCCATACCATTCACCACTTCGAATGGTTCTTGTATCAATGGATTTCCCCAGTCGCGATATTCCAACCAATCTGCGCTCTCGGATGCTCTAAGCAAATGAGCTGAGACCTCTGGGTACAAGTGACTAGATAGCGGATGCCCTGCTGCCCCAGCGATTGCTGCTGCCCTCATCCATCCTGTGACACCACCAATACGCATGAGATCTGGCATATACAGATCAGCTGCCTTCGCTTGAACTGCTTCCAAGAACGAGCGCGGCCCATAGATGTTCTCGCCAATCGATATCGGGGTTTTCATCTCAGCCGTTAACTGAGCATTTTGTGCGTAATTATCAAATACCACGGGCTCCTCAAACCAATATAGACCCTGGTTATCCAGCTCATGAAGGCGCCATATCGCCTCTTGAATCGTCTGCCCTTGGTTGAAATCACACATTAAGTGAATGTCATTTCCGATTTCCGCTCTCACAAGCTCCAATGCCTTTAAGTCATCATCTAACTTCTGTCGACCCAACCGTATTTTGATTGCGTTGAAGTTGCCTTCATCGACCAACTCTCTTGCTTGTTGGGCGAGCTTTTCGATGGGAATCAACCATAGCCCGTTAGTGTTGTAGGTACGGATTTCTCCCGTTGAACCGCCAAGCATTGATGCGAGAGGTAAATTTGCCGCCTTCGATAAGGCATCCCAGATTGCCATATCGAGTCCCGCGGCAACAATCACGCTCACACCTTGTCGTCCAATCAAATGGAGCGACCCAATGACGTCACGATACATATCGAGTGGAGCTAATTGGCGTCCCTTGAATTTTTCTGCCATGTCGTGGAGTGCAGGAGCAATATACTTCACGGAATCCTTCAAATACGGCTCAAGGTAACTTCGCCCAACAATGCCCTCCTTTGTATGGACATCAATCAATATAAACGGCCATTCATTGAATTGACCGACTTTAGCCACAAGGGGTCGTCGTAATGGCACCAATGATGCTCTGACTGTAATTTTGTCGAAGGTAAGTTGCTCAAATTTCATCGTTTTCCCAAAAAATCAAATTAACCAACACATTACTCTAACCGATTCACAGCTAATGGGACGATCTCGGTTATTCAAAGAAATCATTTTGATATAACCAGTTAAGGTTTGATTATTCATACTTATCTGTTAATTTGGTCTCGTCACATCATTTCATTCATGGCAATCATAGGAGAGGAAGTATGAAGTTAGCGCTCGTTTCGATACTGAGTATTTTTGTGTTCAGCACCAATGCTATCGCTGATCATCATGGTCATTCAGCTGGAAAGTTATCACTGACCTCTAACGGTGAATTCCTTTTGGACACAACCAATGTAGGAGGCATTAAGTTCACCACAGGAGAATTGAAGGGGCTCAGCAATGTAAGCAATTCATCATACGCAACACTTCCTGACGGAACCGTATTAAGCTTTAGCTGCACCGGCAGCAGTTTAGAAAAGGATGGAAAATCCACGTTGTACGCGCTTTGTACCGTCAAAGATAAAGATGGCGACGAAATCATGATGGAGAATTCACGAGAAGGAGCGATTGGAGTCCCCGGCCCCGGAAACTCACTATTAAAGGGCGTGTCAGGTAAATTTGCCAACTTGGTTGGAACGTGTACCTATATCCCGACTTACATGATGAATGGCGGTGTTTTTGTCTCTGTCGCCTTTGACTGCGATATGAAACACTAAACAAAATTACATCCAACTTAAAAAAGGAGATCAACGATCTCCTTTTTTATTTCATTTAACTCTCGAGCACAAACGCTGGCTTCAATTGTCGATTCGTGAAGTCCATGTGGAATTGCGGTGTCGTTGAGCCCGAGATTGGAGGAACGACCCAGCTCCAGTCGGTTTCAGCGACTCGGCCACATTGATGTTCTGTGGCGATGAAATCCAAAAATTCAGACGAGGCAGTATGGTGATCCAAAATTGTGATGCCACATTGTTTGAACGAATGCAGTACGGCGACATTGAGTTCTATCATTGCCTTGTCACGCCATAGCTTCGCGTCGCCGCTCATATCTGCACCCATCTTTTTAGCGATAACTGGCAACAAGTTATATCGGTAAGGATCAGAGAAGTTTCGACCACCGATCTCAGTCCCTACATACCAACCGTTAAATATGACGGGGTAACGCACACCATAAGCATCTAAATAACTTTCTGAAATCGCTGGTAGTGCATGCCACTTTAGGTCTAGCGTTGCGAACCATGAGTAATCGGGATGCGTCATGGAAACTTCAAGTATTTCACCGTCTAAGTAATCTCGACGATGAATCTCGCCATCGCTGTCCATAATCATAAGCGGCAAAAGATCAAAAGATGTTCGTGGACCGACCCATCCGGATTTTTCAGCCAATCGAGTTAACTCGATGTGAGCTGGATCTCCCAAGACGGATCCATCATCTAATTCGTAGCCCGCGTAGCGTGCCAATTGTGGGCTCAGGATTTTATTTCCAGTGACCGCTTCTGGTGAGAGAATCGTCAACACGCTTCTTAGTCGACCATCGTTTGTTGCTATTTTGGCATGTTTTGCCATGTCCTCAAGGACAGCCCTGGGCTCGATTAGGTAACGACTGTCCCGTACGTGTAATCCATTCCAGTAAATTCGTCCGACACATCGCGTTGAATTGCGCCATGCCACACGTGATGCAAAAGTCAACTCCTCGATTGTGGGCTCGAATGAATCAACATCTGATAAATCATTTAAGCGTGCCTCCAACGCATCCTCTATCTCGTATTCGATATGAAATTGCGTCAACAGTCGTTTTGCTTGTTCAAGCGGCGGGATGTCAGCCCCAACTGGGACCGGTTCAACGTGTCTGTGATCGACGGGGCATACTGGAGGCAATGAAGGCTTTTGATGAACGTTAGTGCCGAGTGGTTGTACTTTCGTCACGCCAAAGCTTTCAACTTTAACTCTTGAGTCATCGACCCCCATTCCGCGCAACATCTCACAAACTCCATCTTCAAACGACCTAGGACCACACACAATAAAACATGTCGAATCAACATCTGAGATGAGTGCTGAAACTTGCTCAGCAGTGACATAGCCCTGTTTGCTCGTCGTTTGGAGCACGTACTGCCCTTTTCTTCTCTCGCAAGACGAGTTTAATTCCGCCTGATATGCAGCCTCCTCGCTACGACGCACCGAATGAATGACACTCACTCGTCTGGACTGAGCGTCCCGCGCAATTGATACCGCGGGCGTGACACCGATCCCTCCCACAAGGCAAACAACATCCATCCATTTCTGACTAACAGCCTCGCCCTGGGGCTCAGATGCGCGCAACAAACCTTTCCGAGCTGAGTGAATCAACCAGTTTGAAAAAATACCACCATCTTCTCGTTTGACACCCAACTCCCACCCCGTGTTACCGCCTTGAACACCGGTAAGGGTGTAACTTCGAGAAACCCACGCGCCGTCAATAAAACCCTCTAAGGTGATGTGTTGACCGCATTGAGCTTTGGATAGTGGTTCGAGGAGCCCTTTTAGAACGACTTTATAAATGTCAGTGGCGATCTCTTCAACGGCCTCGACCGTCACAGGATTACCAAAACTTGCCCCGCACAGTTCAGCTAATCGAGGCTTACAGCTGCCACATACCTGGCCTGCTCCACTCACCTCACACATCGCATCAAGCGTGATGGTTTTTTCTAGATAAGGACGAATGTCCGCCAGTGTTTTAGCGGTGCAACCACAAAGAATTTCGTCATCAAGCCCGCGATGATTTTGTGTCTCCAAGCTCACATATCCAGTGATCGAAAATACTCTTTGTAGCCACGGCGTCACCACTTCATTGTCAAATAAAATTTTCGCAGCCGTCGACAGGCCATCCCATTCAGGCCCCGCATTGATTCTGACTAACCGATGATCGATAAGACCTAATTCAACATCAGGCGCTTTGTTTGAGGTCAGCCACTGAATCTGTGTCTCATCGACCTCGTTTTGCGAAAATAAAACCTGATTCGTCTCGATAATTCGAGATACCAGTATTCGTCGATCGTCGTGCAATCGGTAAACCGCACTCGCTGCAGGTAAACCATTTATTTGACCAGACGATAAAACCACAACGCCTCGTTTCGGCAAACTGTAGAGCCCCTCAAAGGCTTTCATCAAGTCGGCGAGCTTTGGTGATAAAAGGACTTCTTCTTTGAACCGCGCTCCATCAAGACGGATCAGCGTTGTATTGGTGTTTGCAACGACAGTCGCCGTTCTCGGAATATCTTGGAGCACACCACGTTCGCCAAAAAATCCGCCAGCACCAACTCGAGATAGCGAAATTAATTCGCCATCCAGACTCTCGTCATAAACCTCTACTTCACCTTGCTCAACGATATATAGAGTGTCCGCTCGATCGCCTTTTTTGAAAATCGTTTGGCCTTTTTCAAATCGCTGTTGTGATACCACGAGTTGGACAATTTTCTCAAGAGATAAATAGTCCTTAAGGGCATTCTTCCGTTCGACTCGCTCGATTGAATCGGATGCATTCTTTTTAATTAATTGTTTTTCTTTTTTCGGTAACAGGTGTTCTTTGAATAACCGTTTCTCGATGAAATACAACTCAACCGAAGTCAGAGCGAGAGCGTTCGCATTACGAGGTCGCTCCGTTGAGAACAACAGGCTTTGCTCGCCAAACACCGCACCTTCTGTCAATCGCTTAATCGGCAATGGTTTGGCGCCTTGAACATCAACAGTAATTTCTACTGTTCCGGATTTAATGACATAAATCCCATCAGATACCTCGCCTTGACGAAATACAGATTCCCCGGGTCCGTAGGAATTAATAACCGCCCTTTGCTCTATCGTCGTTTTTATGGAATCAGTTAGATCACTGAAAAATTCCGATTGATCAAAAACACCCATATGCTTAACACCCGAGAAAATACTTGGAAGACTTGACCGACTTTGATTATGCCAACAAATTGAATCTATCGACGCGGATATTTAAAATGGCCTTTTTAATTAACTTCACGAAATCAATGAGTCTCATCGAGAGAGTAATCGAGGTTCGACACAGTAAAGTGTTTGAGCTCACGATGATATTTGTCATCATCATTTCAGCACTCAATGTCGGAGCGCACACTTATCGGGGGCTAACCTCTTATCAACATGTACTCGCATATCTTGATGTGGGGATCACCATCATTTTTTCGGCTGAAATTATCATTCGATTAATTGCGGAAGGCAGCATCAAGCGCTTTGTCAAAGATCCTTGGAACGTATTTGATACCGTGATTGTCATTGGAAGCTTGGTCCCACTTGAGAGTTCAAGCCTGGTCTTTGTGGGGAGATTACTAAGAATTTTTCGGATATTGCGGTTGGTCTCTTTCGTGCCCGAGCTAAGGGTGCTGCTAAATGCACTCTTCGCGTCCCTTCCGAGACTCGGTTATCTCGTACTCCTGATGTTTATCTTTTTTTATATCTATGGTGCCGTGGGAGCGACATTATTTTCCGAAATCAATCCATTTTTGTGGGGAGATATTCTTCGTGCGATGTTGACGCTTTTTAGAGTCATGACATTTGAAGATTGGACTGATGTGATGTACGAGGTAATGGCTATTTATCCGCTTAGGTTGGATTTATTTCCTGACCTTTATTTTCTTTTCTGCTTTCGCTTTCTTGAATATGCTCATTGGGATCGTCGTGGACGTGGTTAACAAGGAAAGTCGGTCCTTAACCCAATCTGAGGATGATGAGGAAAAACACAAACAAGAATTAATGGCCGGGATTCAGAAGATATCTGGTGAATTAGAACGTCTGCGTGGCCGCCTAGATAAAGGCTAGTGATCTAGAAACAAACGATGAAAGTTTTTCGTTGTCGCTTGGGCCACGGTATCAACCGGTAGCTCTTTGACGCGCGCCACCTCCTCTAATACATATCGAACATATGATGGCTCATTTGTTTTGCCGCGATTTGGGACAGGAGCTAAATAAGGCGAATCGGTCTCAATCAAAATAGACTCAAGCGGAATCACCTTCGCCACATCGCGAATTGCTTGCGCATTTTTGAAGGTGATAATCCCAGAAAATGAAATAAAAAACCCTAGATCGATTGATGCACGAGCAAATTCAAGCGTTTCGGTGAAACAGTGCATCACGCCACGAACAAGCCCTTCCCCCTCCTCCTTCAAAATGCTGAGCGTGTCGTCTCCGGCCTCTCGAGTGTGAATAATCAATGGTTTATCCGTCTGGCGTGCTGCTTGGATATGCACCCTGAAACGGTCACGCTGCCACGCGACGTCCCCTTCGGTCCGAAAATAATCAAGACCAGTCTCACCGATGGCGACCACCTTTGGATCCTCAGATAAAGAAACCAAGCGCTCGACCGTTGGCTCCTCGCCGGATTCATGATCTGGATGGACCCCAACCGAGGCGTAAATGTGCTCATGCGCCTTCGCAAGAGATAGCACCTCAGGGAATTTTTCTAGATTGACGGACACACAAAGCGCCTTCGAGACCTGATTTTCCGCCATTCTCTCCAGCACCCCATCGATATCCTCGATAAGTTCTGGAAAATTAATATGGCAATGCGAGTCAATAATATTCATAGCCGTTTCTAATTTTTAGCCCACTTCAAAAATAGCGCCTCAAGAGCAAGCCTTCGATTGAGCGGATGATGAATCGATTTCAAATAATCAATCAACTCATCCATCCAACGAATCAACAACACACCGGTGACATGTCGTTTGATATTCATCAATTGTTCACTCATGTCAGTGTAAAAATACAACTCGCCTTCAGCGTCCAAAAGCAACAGGTCATGTATCAATGGGTAAAGTATTTTTCTTAGGTACTCAGGATCCAATTTTTCACAAAAGGCTGCCAACGCGAAGACATCGATTCGACGTTGACCTAATGCGCTGACAATGCGTCTCCTTGCTTCGAAAAATTGCTCATCAATCAAGAGCTCTCGTGTGGCCAGCGGCGCATTCGACGACAACCGTGATGCCAGCGTTGTAAGTCCATCACTCGACAATCGCTCCTCAGCTTCATTTTTCAACCAATTGATTGCCACTTCATCTGATGGGGGCAACACGTGATGTTTCAGACATCGACTGCGAATCGTGGGGATGACTGATTGGGCGTTTTTTGCCACAAGGATAAAATGAAGAAACTCTGGGGGCTCCTCTAATATTTTGAGAAGCGCATTTGAGGCACTTTGGTTGAGATTTTCAGCAGGATTAATTACGACTACCTTGGCATATCCGCGATGTGGCTTCGTGCCAGAGAATTCGGCAAGTCCACGAACCGACTTCACGCTGATTAATTGCTTGATCTTTTTTTCATCAGTAGCGGTGACGTCTCCAACTTTTGTTTCGACCTCGTCATTGGTGATCACTCGAAAGTCCGGATGATTCTCTGACTCAAACAGCAGGCACTCTTTGCATTCATGACAAGCTGCACCTAAATGAATCGGTGCGCTACAAAGCATGGATTTAGCAAGCGCGCGAGCTAGAGCGCCTTTACCTAAGCCACTGACACCAATAAGCAGCAGTGATGATGGCAATCGCTCTCCGATTGACTTCACTGAGTCCTCAAGCCATGGAAAATCTACAAGCCGCATAACGCTGCCAACTGTTGCTCGACGCTTACTCTCACTTGTCCCTTTGATCGAGTTGAGTCGATGACTTTAATACGATCAGGAAATTTCTCTGCACGCTCCAAATACGTTCGGCGAACCCGCTCATGAAAAGCGATCTCCTCCGATTCAAACCGATCCCGACTTCTATCTCCCATGCGTCTTTGTGCGTCGCGTATTGGCAAATCGAAGAAGAATGTGAGGTTCGGCTGAAGCGTACCATGTACCCAAGCTTCAATCGTCTCGATTCTCGCTGATTCCATTTGCGAACCACCACCTTGATATGCAAATGTCGCGTCTGTGAATCGGTCGCAGACAACTGTCGAGCCACGAGCTATCGCGGGTTTGATGACTCGTTCGATGTGCTCATTTCGAGCGGCAAATATCATGAGCAGCTCGGTTGACGCGTCAAGTGGTGAGCTTGCTTGCAAAATCAATTCCCTGATCGTCTCACCAATCTCGGTTCCGCCAGGCTCACGAGTTTTGACAACATCTACTCCCCGATCCTCTAAATATTTAACGGCATACTCCAACTGCGTACTCTTCCCCGCACCATCAACTCCTTCAAACGTAATGAACCGACCTAGAGCCATAAGTATTCTCAGCGTTGATACTTTCTTACTGCGCGATTATGTTCCCTCAGGGTATCAGAGAAATGGTGCGTCCCATCGCCTTTCGCGACAAAGTATAAAGCGCTCGTCTTAGCAGGATTTAATGCTGCTTGAATTGAACTCAAACTGACCAGAGCAATTGGCGAGGGCGGCAGTCCAGATCGTGTATACGTGTTGTACGGATTGTCATCGCGAAGATGTTTGTATCGAATATCTCCCTTATATTCATCTCGAACCCCGTAAATGACAGTGGGATCAGCCTGCAATCTCATCCCTTTCTTCAGCCGATTAGAAAACACACCCGACACAATTGGTTTTTCCTCATCCAGCGAAGTCTCCTTCTCAATAATGGATGCCAAAATAAGGGCTTCATAAGGTGTTTTTACTGCGGCTTCGGGCGATCGACTCATCCACTCCTCAGCAATGATGTCGTTTAACTCCTCGTATGCGATTCGCAGTAGCTCAAGATCTGACTCGCCGCCGGAAAAAACGTAGGTATCTGGAAAAAATAAACCCTCTAAATACTTTTCTTGGATTTCCAATCGATTGATGATCTCCTGCTCACTCCAGTTTGTCGTTTCATGAGAAATGGCCTCATGCCCATCAAGCGCATTGCGTAGATCCCTGAAGGTCCAACCCTCTTGGACACGAATTCGATTTTTTGAAAAATAGCCCCGGTAAATTTTTTGCAGAACCTGAAATCCAGTTTCCCCGGGTTCAAATCGATACTTTCCAGCTTTGATGCCTGATCCGGTGCCGAAAAACCGAGCGAACAATCGAAATGATTGTGAGTGACTGATGACCCCAGCACGCTCCAGCGCAAGGGAAGTGGCGTATAACGACTCTCCGCGCTTGATGGTGATATTGACTGGCTGCTCTAGGTCAGCATCGTTAAAGCCAATATAAAGCCCCCAACAGACGATCATTCCGATCGTCAAGAGAACAACTATGGAGGATTTAAGTAAGAATTTTTTAAGATCAATCACTCGCGAAGCACCAAACACGGTGAGTATCTATAAAGGCACCGCTAAACTGAGGAAAATACAAGGGTACCGTTTGTTCCGCCAAATCCAAAGGAATTTGAGACTGCAGATCGTATTTTCATTGGCCTTGCGACATTAGGCACGTAATCAAGGTCACATTCGGGATCCTGATCGTGAAGGTTGATCGTTGGCGGTGCGATTTGATCCCGTATCGCTAAGGTCGTGAAGACCGCCTCAACACCACCAGCCGCACCAAGTAGAGTGACCGACGCTCGACTTGGTCGAACTCACAGCGATATTGCTGGCGTGTTCACCAAACATTCTTTTAATCGCAACGGTCTCGGCAATATCACCGAGCGGAGTCGATGTGCCATGCGCATTAATATAGTCGACCTGGGTTGGATCCAGTTGAGCGTTTCTCAATGCGTTTGCCATACACCTCGCGGCACCCTCACCGTCCTCACAAGGCGCTGTGATGTGATTTGCGTCGGCACTCATGCCATATCCCGTGATCTCGCAATATATTTTTGCACCACGTTTTTTCGCATGCTCATACTCCTCGAGTACAAGTACACCGGCGCCCTCACCTAAAACAAAGCCATCTCGTCCCTTATCCCACGGACGGCTTGCGGTCTCTGGGTCATCGTTTCTCGTACTCAGTGCTCTCGCAGCGGCGAAGCCACCAATCCCAAGGGGGGATACGGTCGATTCTGCGCCGCCCGCGACCATCACGTCGACATCACCATATTCGATCAATCGGGCCGAGTCGCCGATGCAGTGTGTCGCCGTCGTACATGCCGTCACGAGCGCGAGACTGGGTCCTTTAAGGCCATACATGATAGAAAGGTTGCCCGAGACCATATTGATGATCGCACCAGGGATGAAAAAAGGTGATATTTTCCTTGGGCCGCTTTCATGTAACAGCTTGTCAGTTTCCTCAATGAGGGGTAAGCCTCCAATTCCAGAACCGATGTTGACCCCAATACGCTCTGCGTTATCTGGGTTTTTTGTAAAACCCGCGTCTTCAAGGGCCTCAATTCCAGCGGACAATCCGTAATGGATAAAGGTATCCATCCTTCTTGCCTCTTTTGGAGACAAAATGGATGTCACATCGAAGTTTTTTACCTCGCCCGCGATATGAGAAGCAAAAGGAGTCGCATCGAATCGGGTTATCTGTGTGATACCCGATTTGCCATCAAGGATATTGCTCCACGCCTCATCAACACGATTGCCGACTGGACAAACAATACCGAGACCGGTAACAACAACCCGACGTCTTGACACGAGCCACTCCTTGGCTGAATGGGACTGCCTAAAGTTAGGAGTCCAGGTTTGCGTTTACGTAATCGATCGCCTGCTGGACCGATGTGATTTTTTCAGCCTCTTCATCAGGAATCTCACACTCAAATTCTTCTTCGAGTGCCATTACCAATTCAACAGTGTCCAGTGAGTCTGCTCCGAGGTCATCAACAAATGTAGACTCGTTTTTAATTTCTGCCTCATTCACACCTAGCTGTTCAGCAACAATTTTCTTAACGCGTTGCTCAATCGATTCCATGTATACAACCTCTCAGTTTCAAAAAAAAAGTTTTTCGCGAATCTCAATCCGCCAAAGCGCGGTATTTTACCAAATAAAGTTATCAAAGGGTTCTATTCCATCACCATCCCGCCGTTAACATGTATTGTGGATCCAGTGACATAGTTCGATAAATCAGACGCTAAGAACAGGACCGCACCTGCAATGTCATCAACAGCACCTAATCTAGCTAGAGGCACTTGATTTATCAGCATATTTTTTTGCTCATCAGGTAAATTTTGGGTCATTTCAGTATCAATAAAACCGGGCGCAACGCAATTGACATTGATATTTCGTCCTCCAAGCTCTCGAGCCAGAGATTTACTAAAACCCACGATCCCCGCTTTCGCTGCGGCATAGTTCGTTTGACCCGCGTTACCCATAAACCCAACGACAGACGTGAGATTGATGATTTTCCCGTGTCTCGCCTTCATCATGCCGCGACAAACGAGCTTTGAGAGCGTGAATATGGATTTGAGGTTAGTGTTCATGATGTCGTCCCACTCATCATCTTTCATACGCATCAATAGGTTATCTCTCGTGATGCCTGCATTGTTGACAAGAATAGAGATCGTTCCGAACGTTTTTTCTATTTCTTTCACGAGACTCGCACATGCGTCTGGATCTGAAACGTCAAGACAATAACCTTGGCCTTGGACCCCTGCCTCTTTGAATTTTTCAGTAATTTTGGCGGCACCTGCTTCCGTCGTCGCTGTGCCGAGTACCGTTGCCCCTGCTTTACCCAACGTATTCGAAATGCCAGCACCGATACCACGACTTGCTCCCGTAACCAATGCAACACCGCTGAGGTCGATCATCATGACTGTGCTCCTTGATATTCAGTAATGCATGCATCCATCGACTCGACGGAAGCGAGCGATGAGATATCGAATGACTTATCAATTCGCTTGCTAAGTCCTGAGAGCACCTTACCGGGACCGCACTCGGCGCCGCGCATCACACCAAGATTGACAATCGCTTCCATCGTTTCAACCCAGCGCACTGGTCGGTACAACTGCCGTGTGAGTCGCAGTTTAATTTCATCAGGGGTGGTGGCTTCAGACACATCCTCGTTGTGTATCACGGTGATGTCGGGTGCTTGAATTATTGTGTCGGACAATAATTCCGCGTACTCAACAGCAGCATTTTTAATCAAACTGCAATGAGACGGCGCACTCATCGCGAGCAACATGGCTCGCTTAGCGCCTAATCCCTTTGCCTCCTCAACAGCGCGTTCCACAGTCACCTTGTCGCCAGCTATGACCACCTGACCTGGCGCGTTAAAGTTTGCCGCTTCAGCGACACCACCAGCAGCCATCGCATTGTTGCACGCAACTTGTATGTCTTCATCACCAAGACCTAATACCGCCGCCATCGCCCCTGTACCAATTGGGACCGCATCTTGCATCAATCTCGCCCGCAATCTGACCAATGGAACAGCATCAGCGAACTGTAGCGAGCCAGCGACCACTAGCGCTGCATATTCACCCAAACTATGGCCAGCCAGTACTGCTTGGCTTTGGACCACCTCGCTCAACCCAAGCACGATAAATCGCGATATCCGAAATCAACATTAACGGTTGGGTATTCACCGTTTGTGCTAACTCATCCTCAGGACCCTCGTGAGCCAATGCCCACATATCCTGCCCAAGAAGTTCGGAAGCTTCAGAAAAAGTCTCGTTGACAACAGATTCGTTTAAAAATGAGTCCAGCATGCCAACAGACTGTGAGCCCTGACCTGGAAATAAAAACGCGAAAGACAAAGATCTATCCTCTTGAAATATTAATACTTAACTAAAGCACCACCCCAGGTAAAACCACCACCCACTCCCTCGAGTAGTAATAGATCCCCTCGAGCCACTTTGCCGGCCTGGACCGCCTCATCTAACGCCAGGGGTATTGACGCGGCAGAGGTATTCCCATGATGATCAACAGTAGCGATCAATTTTTCTCTTGGTAATTTTAACTTCTTGGCTGTCGATTCCATGATGCGAATATTCGCTTGATGAGGAATGAACCAGTCAACATCGTCGATAGATAGGTTTGCCTCGTCAAGAAGTTCTCGTGCCGTTTGCTCAAACACTTTCACAGCGAATTTAAATACGGCCCCACCATCCATTGTCACCATCGGGGAGCCGCTAATCTCACCAGCGTTCACCCAGCCGGGGACACATAGCTTGTCACGAAAAGAGCCGTCCGCGTGTAGCTTTGTTTTTAATATTCCAGGCTCCTCAGATGATGATAGGACCACGGCTCCAGCCCCATCACCGAACAAGACACACGTTGTGCGGTCATTCCAATCTAGAATTCTTGAATAGACCTCCGCGCCAATAATCAATGCGTTAGATGCCTGACCACTTTTAATAAATAAATCTGCGATGTTTAGCGCATAGACAAAACCACAGCACACGGCTTGAACATCGAATGCTGGGGAACCCGAGATGCCAAGCTTTGACTGAACAATACAGGCGGTGCTTGGAAACACCATGTCTGGCGTTGTCGTCGCGACAATCAGCAAATCAATTTCAGATGGTGAGAGTCCTGCTGTCTCAATTGCTCGCTGAGCAGCTCTTGTCGCAAGGTCGCTCGCCAACTCATCCTGTGCGGCAATATGTCTTTGATTGATTCCTGAGCGCTCAACAATCCACTCATGACTTGTATCAACAGTTTTCTCTAAGTCTTTATTCGTGAGTATTTTCTCTGGCAAATAACTGCCGGTCGCGATAATTTTGGAGTACATCAAAACTCTCTTTGCTCGGGAACTTGGATATGCTTTGTAATGTTCTCGAGCATACCGTGTTTCACTTCTTCGTAAGCGCGCTGTAGTGCGAACCCCAAAGCATACGAATCAGCTGAACCGTGGCTTTTTACAACCACTCCTCTCAGCCCGAGTAAGCTCGCACCGTTATAACGCCTGTGGTCGACGCGATTTCTAAAGCGAGAGATGACGGGCATCGCAATTAACCCCATCATTTTTGTCAACATGTTTCTACGAAATTCCTCTCGAAGATAACGCCCCAACATTTGAGCCAGGCCCTCTGAAGTTTTTAGTGCGACATTTCCAACAAATCCATCGCATACAATGACGTCCGTTGTCCCCTTGTAGATGTCAGTTCCCTCAACATTGCCTTTGAAGTTAAGGTCACTGCCTCTAATTAATTCAGCAGCCTCTTTAACAACCTCGTTACCTTTGATTTCTTCCTCTCCGACGTTCAACAGGCCAATTGATGGGAATTCAGTTCCATTGCTCGCCCGCACCAGACAAGAGCCCATGACCGCAAATTGAAAAAGGTGCTCTGCCGAGCAGTCAACATTGGCACCGAGATCCAACATACAGACCGTCCCCTTAACGGTAGGAAGAAATGACGCAATCGCTGGACGATCAATTCCTGAAAGCATTTTAAGAACAAATCGGGAAATCGCCATTAACGCACCAGTATTCCCGGCGCTCACGCAGGCGTGGGCTTGCTCGTCTTTGATTAGATTAATGGCGACTCGCATTGAAGAGTCTTTTTTACCACGGAGTGCCTGAGCCGGGGCCTCATCCATACCAACGACCTCGGTCGCGTTAATGACCTCAATTTGTGCTGTGTCGAATTTTAGTCGGGCCAGCCTGCGCTCGATTTGCGCGGCATCACCTACAAGAAACACCTTGGCATCTGGGTGCGTTTTACAAAACCGCACGGCTGCTGGTACGGTCGCCTTGATCCCACTATCTCCGCCCATACAATCGAGCGCGATATTAATCGTCATGTGCGTCGAAGTATAAATTTTGGCGTCCGATAATCAGAACGCTCAATAGTAGGTCCTCGCAGCAGAGAACCCACCCTATTTAATCGTCGTTTTTCTGAATGACTTTTTTGCCGCGGTAGTAGCCATTTGGGCTAATGTGATGGCGGCGGTGGGTTTCACCCGTGCTGGGCTCAACAGCCAAAGATGGGCTCGTTAAAGAATCGTGCGCACGCCGCATGTTGCGTCGAGACGGTGATTTTTTACTTTGTTGAACAGCCATAATTCGTGCTCCAATTAATGTTGTAAAAACTAACGTTTTAAAATCCGAAATGGATTTGTCACATCTTCAGAATCAATAATTGACTCGGGCCGTGTGCACACCCCTTCATCATGCTTCGGAATCATCGGCAACGACAAAAGCAATTCGTCCTCTACAAATCCGATCAAATCAAACTCGTGTTCTGCCAAAATGCTGTTGACATCATCCGACTCGTCAGACAAATCGGCTAACGCATCTTCGGTGGGCGCTATTATAAACCGACTTCGTGAATTTATCTCTGATTCCAACCCCTCAAGACAGCGCTGGCATTCGAGCAATAAACTCCCTACAATCTCCAGGTCAATAAACGGTTTACCATCTCGACGAACACCACTTTCAATCTTGACCGACAATGGCTTGAACAGTCTGTACAGCCATTTCCGCTATTTTTGGCAGATCGGCGGCCTCAAGACTGAATGCATGGGCTTTTGACTCCCTTGCAAACTCGAGTGAATCGATGACAAAGCTCTTGGACATAGCGCGCGCATGATATTGATTTAACATATCTTTGTCAAAAAATTATTACTTATCTTAGGCTAAATTGAATGCACAAAAAAACCATTGTTCTCGCTTCTACGTCGATATATCGACGAGAGTTACTAGAGCGAATTTGTAAAGACTTCACCGTTGTTGCTCCCAACGTCGATGAAGCGCCAATATCGACCGAAACACCCGCAGAGTGTGCCATGCGCTTGTCTGCTGAAAAAGCACGTGCTGGTGCTTTATCGACCTCAGGTGACATCTTCATAGGCTCTGACCAAGTTGCCGAATGTGACAATCAAATTCTGCATAAGCCGGGCACAAAGGAAAAAGCGATTGCGCAACTGATGTTTTCAAGTGGCAAACTTGCGAAATTTCACACAGGCGTGTGCGTGTTCGATCAGACAACCGACAGTCATGACTGCGCCACCGTCACGACCGAAGTCAAATTTCGCTCACTTACAGTAGAGGAAATCAAACGTTATGTGGATCGAGAGGACGTCCTGGGATGCGCCGGTAGCGCCAAGTCCGAAGGATTGGGGATTGCGTTATTAGACTCGATTCATGGCCCTGACCCAACCGCATTAATTGGACTGCCGCTCATCACATTAACGAGGATGTTACGCGACGTCGGCATTTCGTTACCTTGAGCACACCTATCTAAAAAACTGATAGGTCATTACTTTGTTTGCGATCTCCGCACCGAATCTCCTGACGAGACGTTCTCCAAAACTCTCTTTCACCGAGTAATTCACCAGCACTTCCTCCCCGATGACGTCACGAGACACACTCAGAACGCTGCCGACTTCGTCAACCAGCCCCAACTCAATTCCTTGAGTGCCCGTCCATATCAAGCCAGAGAATGTATCTTCCCTCTCCTGAAGTCGATCGCCGCGACCGGCTCGTACGGCATCAATAAACTGGCTGTGTATATCGTCCAAGATCGCTTGCACATGTTCTTTTTGTTCGGTTTTTAGCGGCGAGAACGGATCAAGAAAACCCTTATTTTCACCAGCTGTGAGGAGTCGACGCTCAATTCCCAGTTTCTTGATCGCATCCGTAAATTCAAAACCGTCCATTCGTACACCAATGGAGCCCACAACACTTGAAGGAGAGACAAATATTTTCTCAGTTGCTACAGCAACGTAATAACCTCCGGAGGCGCATAAGTCCTCGACTACGGAGAATATTCGTTTTTGTGGATGTAGGGCTCGTAGACGATTGATTTCGCGGTTAATCAAGTCTGACTGAACCGGACTCCCTCCTGGACTGTTGACGCGAAGGATAATTCCTTTTGCAGCAGGCGCTTCAAACGCGTCCTCCAAACCCGATATCACGTCGTATGCATTCGCCGGAGCGCCAGATGCAATAATTCCCTCCAAATCGACTATCGCCGTGTGTGGTGTATCAATCCTCGCATCACTGTCGAATAAAAAAACAAACCCCGCAACGAGCGCGAGCAAGAGATAAGCTAGCCTAAAAAATATCTTCCACCTTCGAGCACGCCTCTTTTCAACTATTGTTTCTTGAAGTAACGAATGAAGCATGTCGTCGGATGTATCAATGTCTGCCATTTGAACGATTCACATACGTAACAGGGATAAAAACGGCTCAAAGATCACGGGAGCTTAATCAAAAATCCAGCACCAACGTCATCAAAGGCACCGCCGGAGAAATTCATCGTGAGCCGCCCGTCAACTGCCCCTCGGTAGAGAAGATGGGTGACGCCGTCGATTTCAACTGCGGGAGCTACGACCTCCGCCCCTTTCGCTTTTAATTTGAATTTGACCGGATGGTAAGGGTCCGCTGAAAGCATGAAATTCACTGACTCCATAGCGCCCACTAGAAATTTAAAGTTGGTACCGGTCGCCAACTCAACTCGTTTCGTACTTTCATCCCAATTAGAAACTTTGAGAAACCAAGGACTTTTCTCCTCCGTGTCGGTAGTCATGGGAATGGACCCATCGATGAGCACCTTCACCCCCAAAGCGGTGGTCTCTAGCTCCACGTCCTCAATTTCAATGACTTCCTCGGCGATCGCGATAAGACGATCAAGATCTGCTCGGCCGTCCTCATCAAGCTCTCCGAGCAAACTGAACTCCGCATCAAACTGGACAGCAACTGACTCACCGTCAACGACCGATTGAATTTGCTTGGATGTGAGCTTAAATTCCAGCGAATCCGCTTTGCAGCCGACCAACATCGCAACGATGAACGTCATGGTCATTACTCGAACGGACTTTTTCAACATCGTAATCTCCTCAATTTACTTACCTACTTTGCTGTTACGTTGACAGAGCCGAAACCACATCACTCCAATATGAACACACCGTCGCCATCCTCTGTGATGGCAAGTTTTTCTAACTTACCATTCTTGCATGGGCCCGCGATACACTCGCCAGTATCTGGTTGGTACATTGCGCCGTGAGTTGCACAAATCAGGTACTGTTGTTCATCGTCAAAAAATTGGCCTTCCTGCCAATCGAGCTCAACTTGGATGTGTGCGCAACGATTAATAAAACCATGAACCTTCCCACGATGTCGGATCACAAACGCGGGAGATTCGACTCCCTGATCGTCAATCGCCAAAAACCGCACACCTGTTCCGCCATCGGAAAGGTCCTGAGAATTGGCAATTAACCGTTTTGAGACAGCCATTGAAGTAGCTCACTAAAATTCTCAACACACACCAAAGGGGATAATCGCTCTAGTTTGTCTTTTGTGTGTGCGCCATAAGTCACCCCAATACTTTGGGCTCCTGCGTTCTTTGCGAGTTGAAGGTCATGTGTGGTGTCTCCCACCATAAGGGTCCGCTCTGCAGTCACGCCAAGATCGTTCATTAAAATATGCAGCATTTCTGGATGCGGCTTCGGAAATCCCTCGTCCCCACAGCGAGTGGCCATAAAAAGTTCTCCAAAATCGACTTTTGTTAACGCTCGATCAAGACCAACGCGACTCTTTCCCGTGGCAACAGCGATCAGGTATTCATCAGACACCAATTGTCTTAGTCCGGAGGAAACGTGCTCAAACGCTCTTATCGTCTCGTCAGCAATCAGAAAATGATATTTGTATCGATCGACAATGCCATCGTGCTGCGCCTTCGTCAGATTCGGAGATAAATAATTAAATGTATCTGCCAAGCCAAGGCCAATAACATGTCGCGCGGCATCGTCATCGGGAACGGGAAGATCGTTGTCGGCAAATGCATTTTGAATACTCGCGGCAATGTGCGCCGTGGAGTCGACAAGGGTGCCGTCCCAATCAAAAACGATCAAATCAAAATTTTTCATATAGGTTCAGAGACCTCAATGAGCCTGAGAAATTCCACGTCTTGCCGTTTTTAAGAATTCTGATAACTCGTTTGGCAGATCAGAAACGACTGTCAACGACTCTCCCGAAGTTGGGTGTTTAAAAGAAAATTCCTTCGCGTGCAGAAACATTCGTTTGAGCCCTGATTTATGAATCCGTTTATTTTGTGCGAAATCCCCATATTTTTCATCGCCAAGAATGGGGTGGAGTTCGTGTGATAGATGTACCCGTATCTGATGCGTTCGACCGGTTTTTATGTCGGCCTCAAGCAAAGTGAACTCTCCGAGCGCTTCGATCGGTGTAATGATCGTTAAGGACGCCTTCCCATCAGCGCGATCGACCACCACGCGCCTCTCCCCAGTTTTAGTGACAAATTTTCTGAGGGGATGATTTAATTTCGCTGATTTTCGTTCAAATTCTCCAGCCACGAGGGCCCAGTAAACTTTACGGGTCGTCCCCTCCCGTATTTGCTCATGGAGGCTCTTTAACGCCGAACGCTTCTTTGCGATAAGCAAAATGCCAGATGTCTCTTTGTCAATTCGATGAACAAGCTCTAAAAATGGCGCTTTGGGCCGTTGCCCTCGGATGAGTTCAATCACCCCAGAGGAAACACCACTGCCTCCATGAACAGCCAAACCAGAAGGCTTATCAATTGCAATTAAATCGTCATCCTCGTAAAGAATCGTGAGCTTAACCGAAGAATCTGCTCGAGAGACAGGATCCCGAGTTGCGGTTCGTATCGGTGGTATCCGCAGTTTGTCACCTGGAGATAATCTGGCACTTGGCCCGACTCTGCCTCCGTTAAGCCTTACCTCACCGCTTCTTAAAATTCGATAAATATGGCTTTTGGGGACACCCTTCAGAATCTTTAATAGGTAATTATCAATTCGTTGACCATCAGCATTGTCGTTGAGTAAAACAGTATTAACGCGATCTTTACCTAACTCGTTCATTTTGAACTATAATTGCGGTGTCGAGTTTACAGCGACAAGAAACCAGCGGCCAAATTCGTTGCCGCCAGACTGAACGGGCCATTGTTTAGCCCGAACACAAGTCGATAAATTCTTGAAAATCAAAGAAAAGCTCGCCTGAAACAAGGTTAATTTCGCTCACCCAACACATAATAATAAAGTAGCGATATGGTAATAGATTTACGCGCTTGAAACAGTGCAGGAGATTTCAAATTGGCCACGCGCTACACGTCGGGGCCAAAGTAAAACCGGAAACGCAACCATTTGTATTTAACGGATTGATCACTTCGAAAGAGGATTAAGTTACATAACTGAATTAAAGAAGCAGCTTAGCGAAGGCTAGCACCGGTTTAATCTCCCGACGCGGTTATGGCGTAAGGGAAAAAACATGAAACGCATGCTATTTAACGCGACCCAAGAAGAAGAACTCAGGGTTGCAATCGTCGACGGACAAACACTCCTCGACCTAGATATTGAAACAGCAGGAAAAGAAAAGAAAAAAAGCAACATCTACAAAGGGGTCATCACCAGAGTCGAGCCAAGTTTAGAGGCGGCTTTTGTTGATTACGGCTCAGAGCGGCACGGCTTCCTGCCTTTCAAAGAAATCAGCCGTTCCTATTTCAAAAATCCAGAGGTCAACCCAACCAAAGTACGCATCCAAGACGTACTCGAGGAAGGTGTTGAGGTCATCGTCCAGGTTGAAAAAGACGAGCGCGGCAACAAAGGGGCTGCCCTTACAACATTCATCAGTCTAGCGGGTCGTTATCTCGTTTTGATGCCAAACAACCCAAGAGGTGGTGGTGTATCAAGACGCATTGAGGGCGAAGATCGCATGCAGCTCAAGGATGCATTGAGAGAGCTCGATGTGCCTCGCGGCATGAGCATCATCGCAAGAACGGCAGGCATCGGGCGAAGTGTTGACGAGTTGGAGTGGGACTTAAATTACCTGACTCAACTATGGAAAGCGATTGATGGGGCTGCAACCAGCCAGAAACGCTCCTTTTTTGATCTACCAAGACGCGAGTCTCGTAATTAGAGCGATTCGCGATTACTTCAGGCAAGACATCGGTGAGATTTTAATTGATACCGAATCAATCTTCGAACAGGCACAGCAATTCATGGGGCATGTCATGCCCCATAACGCGAGTCGTGTGAAGTGGTATCAAGAAGACACGCCTTTATTTACGCGATTCCAGATCGAACATCAGATTGAATCAGCCTATTCTCGGCAAGTCGCGCTTCCATCTGGAGGTTCAATTGTCATTGACCACACTGAGGCCATGGTTGCTATCGATGTCAACTCAGCTCGTGCCACACGAGGCAGTGACATCGAAGAAACAGCACGACGAACGAATATAGAGGCAGCAGAGGAAGTGGCGAGACAACTGCGACTGCGTGATTTAGGCGGATTGGTTGTCATTGACTTTATCGATATGGAAGAGTCACGTAGCCAAAGGGAAGTAGAAAATCGACTCAGAGATGCCTTACGTTACGATCGAGCAAGGGTTCAGGTTGGACAAATTTCTCGTTTTGGCCTCCTAGAGTTGTCAAGACAGAGATTGCAAACATCGCTTGGTGAGGCGAGCCACCTCACCTGTCCTCGCTGTAGCGGAACCGGAAACATTCGCTCAATCGAATCGACGGCGCTGCATGTGTTGCGAATCGTTCAAGAAGAGGCGATGAAAGAAAATACGGCTGAAGTCCACGCCCAGGTTCCAGTCGATGTGGCAAGTTATCTGCTTAATGAGAAGCGTCATGAACTCTATGCAATCGAGAACCGGGTCAAAGTCACTTGTATTCTGATCCCAAATACCCATCTAGAGACGCCCCATTACACTGTGAAGCGTTTGCGTCATGATGAGGTCAATCAGTCTGACACGACAGTTGCAAGTTATTCAATGGCCGAAGAGCCCGAGAGCCAAGGCTACTCAAAAGAGAAAAAACAAGAGATCCAGAAGCCTGCCGCAGCGGTGCAAGGCATCACGCCTTCGCAACCAGCTCCCGCGGAAATTAAGAAAAAAGAACCTGGACTCTTTGCGAAATTAATTAACGCACTGTTTGGTTCTTCAGATGATAAGAAAAAATCTTCATCTAATGACAAACGTCGCAACAATCGTGGCGATCGGCGTAGACCCAGACGAAACGACGATGAAAGAAATGATCGTCGCCGCAGTCGAAACGACGGCCAGAGCCGACGACGCAATCGCCGCCGTGGTGATCGAGATGATGCCGCAGAAGCGAATGAAAACACAAATGTGAATTCGCAAAACGATAGAGCTCAAGAGGCCGACGCATCTAACAATACTGAACGCAATGATGGAAGGCGAAATCGTCGACGGAACAACCGAGACGGTAATGATGCCTCGCGTGACGAGAATGGTGGACGACGACGACGTAACAATGATCGACGTGGCCGCCGCAGTCGAAACGACCAAGATTCGAGCGATACAACGCAATCCGGCGATAGCTCAAATGATTCAATTGAGAAACAAGCCGATAACAGATCTCGAGAACAAAACAACGAACACAACGATCGCTCAAACACTCGTTCGCGTAATGAACGCACTCATCGAGCTGACCGACAAAAATCTAACGCCGAGGAAACGAGTGTCACAGTTGAAGCTCCTTCGATGGACAACCAAGTCACTGTCAAGGAAGAGCAACCGCGGGCCGAGGTTGAGAAGGCACCAGTGAAAGAGTCAGTTGAAGCCGAAAAGGTTGTGAGCCAAGAAACTCCAGCAACCAAAGCGCCACCGGCAGAAAAAAAACCCGAACCGGCTCCAATGAAGTTCGAACTGCCTTCGGACATGAAAATGGTGGAAACCACGAGTGCTGCACCGAGCCAGCCGATTGAGAATGCGGTTGATGATGCGGCTGCAGCGAAGGCGCGTGAAGAAAGACGCCGTCGACGAGAGGCTAAAGAAGCGGCAGCGGCAAATGACAATCAGCCCATCAAACAGGTTGAAACTCAAGGAAACGCGCAGATTTAAGTCGCTTACTTAAGTCTTACAGAGATTGCGGATACCAATGATTGATTAAGGTATCCGCACCCTCTTCAATCATATCCAGCACCTGCTCAAAACCTTGATCGCCACCATAATATGGGTCGGGCACTGATTCGCCTGGGTAGTTTTGACTGAACTCCATGTAAAGCATCACGTCGGTGCGTGCAGTATCTGGCTTGCCGGATGTCAGCGCCTGTAAATGACCGCCATCCATGGCGAGAATGACGTCAAAATTCTCATAGTCGTCATCCTTAAATTGTCGCGACCGAATTTTTGATAGATCGTATCCTCGGGATATCGCTACAGCAGCACTGCGTTGATCTGGCATCTGCCCCACGTGGTATCCATGGGTTCCCGCGGAATCAATACGCACCTCGTCACCAAGCCCTGCATCTGACAGTTTTTTTCTCAGCACTGCCTCCGCCGTCGGAGAACGACAAATATTACCGGTGCATACAACCAAGACGTTCATCTAGTGACACTCATAGCTAGCGAGCCTCTCCAGTCAAGAGTCGGTTTTTGAGGATATTCAGCGTATCTCGGTATTGGGCCGCCTTCTCAAACTCTAAATTTTTGGCAGCATCTCGCATCTGTTTTTCAACTCGCTTCATCTCAACGAGTAACTGCGATTCAGATTGAATCTCTGGGACTGTATTCTGCACATCTTTTGAGCGACGCTTCGATTCACTATCGGAGAAAACTCCGTCAATTAAGTCTTTCACTTGCTTATCAATGCCGGTCGGAACAATTCCATGCGCTTCATTAAACGCCAGTTGTTTTTCCCGGCGACGATTGGTCTCATCGATGGCTTTTTTCATTGACCGCGTGATGCGATCAGCGTACATGATCGCTTGTCCATTGATATGCCGTGCGGCCCTTCCGACGGTTTGAATAAGTGAGCGTTCTGAGCGCAAAAAACCTTCCTTGTCTGCATCAAGTATCGCGACAAGTGACACCTCCGGAATATCTAAGCCCTCTCTTAGCAAATTAATCCCAACCAGCACATCGAATTCACCGAGTCTTAAATCACGAATGATTTCAACACGCTCGACGGTGTCAATATCAGAGTGTAAATATCGGACCGATACGCCATTCTCTGATAGGAAATCCGTCAAATCCTCGGCCATGCGCTTTGTGAGGGTTGTCACTAAGATGCGCTCGTGTTTTTTTGCACGAATATGAATCTCTGAAAGTAAATCATCCACTTGTGTGCTTGCGGGGCGCACCTCGATTTCGGGATCAATCAAACCAGTGGGCCGGACGACCTGCTCGACGACTTGCTGTTGTTTTTGCGCCTCATAATCAGACGGCGTCGCCGATACAAACACCGTTTGCGGCATGAGCTTTTCGAATTCATCAAAACGAAGTGGGCGATTATCGAGTGCTGAGGGCAATCGAAAACCATAGTTCACTAAGTTTTCTTTACGCGCCCTATCCCCCTTGTACATACCACCAACTTGGGGGGCTGTCACATGCGATTCGTCAATGAACATGATGGCATTGTCTGGCAGGTAGTCAATCAATGTAGGGGGAGGATCGCCCTCATTTCGACCCGACAAATGGCGAGAGTAATTCTCGATGCCTTTACAAAATCCCATTTCGCTAAGCATCTCCAAATCAAACCGCGTTCGTTGTTCAATTCGTTGTGCTTCAACCAGTTGTTGATCTTTTTGAAACTGTTTTACGCGCTCGTGGAGTTCAATTTTAATGGCCTCAATCGCTCGTAATACGGTCGCTCTTGGCGTCACATAATGGCTTGATGGATAAACGGTATAGCGTTTGGTTTTATTGAGTATCTGTCCTGTGAGCGGATCAAAGACCGAAAGGGTTTCAATCTCGTCATCAAATAGAGAAACACGAATAGCATGTTCCGAGTTCTCCGCCGGGAAAATATCAATCACATCACCACGAACACGGAAAACACCCCGATGAAAATCGACCTCGTTTCTCTCATATTGCATTTCTGCAAGGCGCTTGATGATGTTTCTCTGCCCGATCTCCTCCCCCTCTCTCAGGTGAAGAATCATCCCGTGGTAATCCACAGGGTCACCAATGCCGTAGATACACGATACTGTGGCGACAATGATCGAATCGTCTCGCTCGAGTAACGACTTCGTTGCTGATAGCCGCATCTGCTCTACATGCTCGTTAATACTCGAGTCCTTTTCGATGAAAAGATCTCTAGATGGCACGTATGCCTCGGGTTGGTAGTAATCATAGTACGAGACAAAATATTCAACTGCATTTTTCGGGAAGAATTCTCGAAACTCAGCATACAACTGAGCCGCTAGCGTTTTATTCGGTGCGATCACAATCGCGGGTCGCCCTGCTCTCGCGATGACATTGGCCATCGTGAAGGTCTTGCCTGACCCTGTCACACCCAGAAGAGTTTGGTGACTCATTCGCTCATCAAGCCCCTTTAACAGGCTCTCTATCGCTTGCGGTTGATCGCCTGCTGGATCGAATAGCCGGTTCAACAAAAAAGGACTGCCGGGGAATCGAATGAAATTATCTGTCGACAAAACGCTAAAACCTCTACCTACACGCAGGCTTTTATCGACAACGTGCGGTACAATATCGCCCGTTCGAATTTAGCCCATAACCAATCAATAGACCAGTATATGACGACTTCCGCATTTCATGCAGTTGAGATGGCCCCACGCGACCCGATCTTGGGACTGACTGAACTATTTAAAGCCGACCAAAATCCCCAGAAAGTGAACCTCGGCGTTGGCGTCTACTACGACGACTCCGGTGCTGTTCCTCTTCTTGAATGCGTGAAGCTCGCTGAAGAGCGAGTTGTTGCGAAACAAGCTGCTCGAGCCTATCAGCCCATCGACGGGAACGCTACTTATTGTGCTCTCGTTCAAGAGCTTCTGTTTGGGACCAATGCACCAGTCATTAACGAGAAACGGGTGATTTCTGCGCAAACGCTCGGCGGGACAGGAGCACTAAAGATCGGCGCAGATTTTCTCAAGTCGGTCGTTGGATGTACCGATGTGTGGATCTCAAATCCAAGTTGGGAAAATCATCGAGGTATTTTTGAGAACGCGGGATTTCAGGTTAATACATATCCCTATTATGATGGCGCAACTCAAGGCATTGCCTTCGATGAGATGGTGACAAAACTAGAGCAATTGCCTGCCAATTCGGTTGTGTTGCTCCATGCGTGCTGTCATAACCCAACAGGCGTAGATCTCAGTCAAGAGCAGTGGAATGCTGTCGCCGATATCGTCACGAAAAACGGATTAATTCCGTTTCTCGACATTGCATATCAGGGCTTTGGCGATTCGGTCGAGGAGGACGGTTTCGCGGTGCGTCTCTTTGTCGAACGCTGCGCAAATGTGATCGTTTCCAATTCTTTCTCTAAATCATTTTCGTTGTATGGAGAGCGCATCGGAGGCTTATCCATCGTGTCCGAATCATCGGACGAGGCTAAGCGCGTTCAAAGTCAATTAAAGCGCCTTATTCGAACAAATTACTCTAACCCACCTATATACAGCGGCGCGATCGTTGAAACGGTTCTTGCTGATTCAACGCTACGCGCGACCTGGGAGAAAGAATTAGGTGGGATGCGTGATCGAATTAAATTAATGCGCGCGGAACTAGCCAAGAATGTCGGAGAACTCTGTTCAGGTAAGGACTTTTCGTTCATTACAGAGCAACGAGGTATGTTCTCGTATTCGGGACTAACCAAGGACCAAGTTGTCAGGATACGAGAAGAAAACTCAATCTATGCGATCGAGAGCGGACGAATCTGTGTCGCGGCACTCAATTCCCGTAATATTGGCCCTGTTTCAGAGGCGATTGCGAAGGTAATTGCCTGATATTCTTTGGTTGACCTTAACACGCTTAATCACTATCATTACGACCTTCTTAATTCCTCGATAGCTCAGTCGGTAGAGCAACTGACTGTTAATCAGTGGGTCCCTGGTTCGAGCCCAGGTCGAGGAGCCAGAATTAAAAAACGCCGATTTCGATCGGCGTTTTTTTCGTTATGGATTTAAGTCTAAGCTATCACACTCGATACCAATGTCATTCAGACCTTGGCGAGAAACAGCGAGACCGCCGGATTAGCGTTTTCCTCATAATACGCGTAACCAATATCATTAAAGTAATCCGTCAACGTCACCACCTCGTCCTCGCCAGCCTCGAAGGAGACAAACACCCTCCCATACGCAGCCCCATGGTTTCGATAGTGAAATGCAGTTAACCTCCATCGTGAGCCGATTGTCTCAAGAAATTTCAGAAGTGCGCCTGGCCTTTCTGGAAATTCAAATCGGAAGGCTTGCTCGTTCTTAACAACTCGCGGACCCCCAACCATATGACGAAGATGCATTTTCGCGAATTCATTGTCAGTCAGATCGACCACCGGCACTCCTTGGTTTTCTAGATCTGCAAACAACGCCAAACGCGCGTCAGGCGAATGATCAACTTTGATTCCTGCGAACACCCTCGCCTCATCATGATCTGAATAACGATAGTTGAATTCTGTAATGTTTCTATTTCCAAGCGTTTCGCAAAAATTCTTGAATGCTCCGATCCGCTCGGGAATCGTAGCAGCCAGAATGACTTCCTGTTTTTCCCCCAACTCGGCCCGCTCGACGATATGACCGACTCGATCGAAATTAACATTACTGCCAGTTAAAACAGCTACTAAGGCATCCTGCGTATCGCTCGTTGTTGCGTATTTCTTTAGCCCAGCCACAGCCACGGCTCCTGCCGGTTCAGAAACAGATCGCACATCGTTAAACACATCTTTAACCGCGGCACAAATCTCATCGGTCGTCACAGTGATGACGTCATCACAAGTCTTTCTGAGAATACGGAAGTTTTCCTCGCCGATCTGTTTTACTGCCACCCCGTCAGCGAAAAGACCAACACTTTCAAGCAGCACACGCTCATCCGCTTTTAACGCAGCAGACAATGATGCCGCATCCTCCGGCTCGACACCGATGACTTTAATTTCAGGGCGAAGATATTTAATGTAAGCAGCCATACCAGCAGCCAAACCGCCGCCACCAACAGGAATAAATACGGCGTCGATCGGTTGAGTAACTTGCCTCATTAGTTCTAGCGCAACAGTACCCTGACCAGCGATCACATCAATGTCATCAAAAGGATGAATGAAGGTTAATTGACGCTCTGATGAAAGCCTCAAGCTCTCCTCGTACGCGTCATCAAAACTGTCTCCGAACAGAAGTACCTCGACTCCGCGGGATCTTACAGAGCGAACTTTAATGTCTGGCGTGGTAGTTGGCATCACAATCACCGCGGACACGTTGAGCCGTTGTGCAGCAAGAGCGACCCCTTGAGCATGATTGCCAGCCGAAGCCGCGATTATGCCCTTTTGGCGCTCGAACTCAGGCAGATTAATGATTTTGTTGTACGCGCCCCGGCATTTGAATGAGTGAATCGGTTGTTGGTCTTCTCTTTTGAATAAGATTGTCTTATTCAACTTCTGACTAAGAAAATGTGCCTGGTCGACGGATGTCTCAAGGGCAACGTCATAGACTTTGGATGAGAGGATCTTACGTATGAGTGAGTCGAACATGATAACAACCTGCCTTGGAGAAGCGTATCTCGTTAAAGTATGATGTCTGGGTCTTTGAACAAACCCACTAACATCATGAATATATTACGTCGTTTGATTTACCTCAGTTTGTTATTGCTACCCAGTTACGTCATCGCTCAGGGTTACAACGTCGAGTCGAGTAAATTCATCATCACTAACGGAACGCCAGTCATGCAAGGCTACTCTGAAAAAGATGCTGCACTATACGGGCTGTATGAACTCAGTAAAGATTTATATTACTGCTATGCCCAAGGTGATGCCCTGAGGGCAACGTTCAGTTTTGCCTGCTTTGATGCTACTGAATTTCTCGAGGAAAACAATCTAAAGAAAAATAACCCTTGAGGATGATCCCAACGCACGGAAAAATTCCCGACCCAGATTTTCATGTTGACAAACCGAATCAAAGCATAAGACACTTTGAACTATGATTACTCGTCGTCTTATCTTCATTGTTGCATTTTTGCTCTCTCAGAGCCTTGCTCTAGCGCATGACATTGGACATGACGAACGCGACCAAATCGATTCTTGCGAACTGTGTCACGCATTCTCCGGAATCGACCATAGTGTTTCTGGTAGCAACCAGCTACTGACTGTCTCTCATGATTCGGTCAGCCTTTGGGTCACTGCTGACGTCACGGCGCACATAACTGAAAAGTATCGTCGCTCACTCCCGAGAGATCCACCCGCCTAACTCCGAAGCACCAAAAATAAATATTTTGCGATAAGGCACGCCTTGCGTGTGCCCTCGCTCGTTTATCTTGCTTTAGTGGAGTTACACAATGCTTAAAAAACCTCTTACGGCAGCTTTGTCTGCGGCCATGCTCATCAGCCTAAACACCAAAACGATTCTTGCGCAGAGCGACATTGATCTCATTCGTGAAGAAATCAATCAACTGAAACAAAGTTACGAATCTAGAATTTCTGATCTTGAGTCGAAGCTCGAATCTGCGATTCAAGCACTGGACTCAAAAGTACAGACTGTCGATCAGAGCGCCTCAGCGTCCGGTGGGCGTGTGATCCGGGATAACGCGTTTAACCCCTCAGTTGGCGTCATTCTAAGTGGTACATATCGTGAACATGCGACCACTGAAAGTGAAATTGCTGGATTTGCCATCGGCGAGGAGGGAGAGAGGCCAGATGGTGGATTTGGGTTAAATCACTCTGAATTCAATTTCTCTGCCAACGTGGATGATAAGTTCACGGGGAGTACGACCTTCGCGATTGCAGAACACGAGGGGGCAACTGAAGTTGAACTTGAGGAAGCTTACATCATGACCTTGCCCGGAGCGGGCACACCTGATGGCATCACGTTTAAATTTGGACGCGCGTTTTGGACTTTAGGTTACCTTAATGAGCAACATGCGCACACAGACGACTTTGTCGATCGACCACTTCCCTATCGAGCATTTGTGAATCATTCATACAATGACGATGGAATTGAGATCACAAAACTTTTACCAACCGATATCTACAGTGAGGTGGGCGTCGGACTTTTCAGAGGTAACGATTTTCCATTTGGAGGCCCCGATGGAGAGGGATCCGGAGCGATGTCTGCGTTTTATCGTATTGGCGGGGATCTCGGTACTAATAAAACCTGGCGACTTGGGATGTACCAACTCAACGGAGAAGCGCCCGGCGGACGAACGAGCAATGAGGATACCGTCACCTTCACCGGCGATGTTGATATGACCGTTTTTGATTTACGTTACACCTACGCACCAACTGGGAACCCACGTGATAAAGAAATCACGTTTACAGCAGAGCATTTCAGTCGTGATGAGGATGGGACTTACGAGGACACAGCGGCTGGAACTGGAACCGTTAATTTCACAGGCGAGCAAACAGGTTGGTATGCCGCGGGCGTCTACAAATTCAGTCCGAAAGGTCGCATCGGCATTCGCTACAGCGAGCTCAAAAGCAATCCGGTACCTGCGGGTCTAGCCGGAAGCGCAATTGACTCCGGTGGCTTTAATCCGAATGCAATTAGTGTGATGGCAGATTGGACAAACAGTGAATTTAGTCGTATTCGCTTCCAGGTCAATAAAGAGGACCTCGCCGCGAACCAAAGCGACGATCAGGTGTTACTCCAGTACATTATGAGTTTTGGTGCTCACGGAGCACATAAATACTGAAGCAGGACGTCATGATGAAAATTGCACTATCACTTATATTCGCGATAGTTACGCTTAGCTACTCAAGCGCACACGCAAAACCGTTCGTCTTTGCGTGTGAGCCCGAGTGGGCCTCCCTCGCGAATGAGATCGGGCAAGACCTCATCACGTCTTATTCAGCAACCACGGGGATTCAGGACCCGCACTACATTCGAGCTCGACCTAGCCTCATGAGTCGAATTCGAAAGGCAGACCTACTGGTTTGCTCGGGTGCAGGACTTGAGTCCGGTTGGCTGCCGTTACTGCTACAAAAAGCCAGCGCGAACGTTCAGCCTGGAAAATCGGGGCACTTGCTCATTGCCGAACACGTCGCACTTCTCGATAAACCTGATCGCATTGATCGAAGCATGGGGGATGTTCATCCCGATGGAAACCCGCATATTCATCTTGACCCGAACAATATCGAGGTGGCAGCGCACCTCGTTACCGAACGTCTTTCAGAAATCGATCCTGAGCACATCGATTATTACCGAAGAAATCTCGAGTCTTTTCTTAAAAAATGGCAGCTCAGCACAACAAAATGGCAAGATCTCGGTAATCAACTTAGGGGGAAATCAGTGATTTCTCACCACAAGTCGTTCAGCTATTTGATGTCATTTTTAAAAATCAATTCGATCGGATTCATCGAAGAGAAGCCGGGCATTTCGCCCTCGTCAAAACACCTGGCGAAGTTGGTCGAGACAGCCGAAAAACAAGATGTGCTTGCAGTCATTAGGACTCCTTACGACCCCACAGCGCCAAGCGAGTGGCTGTCTGAGAAGACTGGCTTATCAACTCTCACGCTGCCTTTTACAGTTGGAGGCACACCTAAGGCGACGAATTTATTCGAACTCATGGATGAGACATTGAACCAACTGAACTCTGTTCTCGAGAATCGATGATCGAATTGATCGACATCGCAGCTCCTGCGTTACTCGTTGGCTTGTTGATCGCAGTCGTTCACGTCCCCTTTGGGGTCGAGGTTCTAAAGCGGGGCATTATTTTCATTGACCTCGCAATTGCACAAATCGCCGCCCTCGGATACCTGTGTTCTGAAATCGTGTTTAAAGAGTCCGCCCCCTTCTTTAGTGGACTTGGTGCATTTACTGCGGCGATTCTTGGCGGGATGATTTTTAAAGCCATAGAGAATCGACAACCCGATAAACAAGAGGCCTGGATCGGAGTATTTTTCGTTGTATCGGCATCCCTGTCCATTCTAATTTTGAGCAGCCAACCGCACGGTGCTGAAGAACTCAGCCATATCTTGTCAGGACAGATCTTGTTCACGAGCTATTCCGACTTTCTGACTTATCTTCCGATATATTTAATTTTGTTCACCATGGCGATAAAGGTAACCCGGGCGATGACCGGTCTGTATTTCTACGCCCTATTTGCGTTGACAATAACGTTATCAGTTCAAGTCGTCGGGGTTTACGTCGTCTTCGCTTCTTTAATTATTCCTGCGCTCGTCTTTTCTAGGTACAAAGTGGGTTCTCATACGCCTTACGTTTTCAGCGCATGCTCAATCTTGATCGGCATCCTGGGATCCACCGTATTTGATGTGCCCGCTGGTCCATCACTGGTGGTTACGTACTTTTTATCTGCAATTTTCTATATTTTCATCCGCAGCTTTTCTAGCCGTGTTGGCTGGTACGGATAACACGACGGTGCACGCTGAGTGAACGCTCCGTTAAAAAAAGCACGCATAACAGAACTATATTTCTATCTAGGGGTCGATATGTTTCGCGAATGGATTAGCGGGCCTCACGCTTTAGTTCCCTCCCCCAATGCGCAGAGAGCCCGCAACTCCCAGCCCCTCGCTTTGATGTCGCGCTCTGCGTTATAACCCTCAAGGGAACTTTACCGCTCACATCAACACATAGTGTCTGCGGATGTTCCGCACAAATTATGTTTTTTGAGGAGTTTAGTTTAATGAGATTCAAAAAAACGGCTGCCGTTTTAGCGAGCGCGGTACTAGCGACGACGGTTAGCGCAAAAGAGAACAATGTAGGTATTTTTGGCACCTCCGGTAAGACGATGGGGGACCACACGTTCATTGCACAAGAAAAAAGCGGCAAACATCCGCAAGGTTCTTCAAAACGTGAAACTACCCGAGGGATTTAAGATCGACCTCTACGCCGTTGTCCCCGACGCGCGCGACATGGCGATGGCTCCTCAGGGCACTGTGTTGTTTGTCGGAACCAGAAAAGACAAGGTATGGGTCGTATCCGACCGAGACAGGAACGGCGTTGCTGACGAAGTCAAAGATTTCGCGCCCTCATTGCAATTTGATGTTCCAAATGGCGTGCAATTCTCCAAGGACGGATTTTTATACGTTGCGGAACGCAATCACGTTCGCATGTTCCCTGCAGCGGAATTCTTTTTTGAAGGTCCTGACGTCGTTGCGGTTGACATTGTCCCCAGGGGCGAGTTGATTCCGGAGGGCGAGGAAAGTTATAACCACACCGCGCGCGTCGTGGATATTGGTCCTGACAACAAGCTCTACATCTCACTGGGTCAACCATACAACGTTGCCCCAAAGGAAAAACTCGACTTGTATAAGGAAACTGGAATCGGTGGCATCATCCGAATGGACAGGGACGGCTCAAATCGTGAGGTTTACACCTATGGTGTGAGAAACTCAGTCGGTCAGGATTTCCATCCAGTGACGGGAGATTTGTGGTGGACTGACAACCAGGTTGACGGTATGGGTGACGATATTCCTCCTGGAGAATTGAATCGTCAGACGGCGGCTGGACAACACTTCGGGCATCCATGGTTTGGCGGCGGTACGGTAAGAACGACTATGCGTCGGACACACCACCGGGTGACATTGTCCATCCTGTTGTTGAAACAACAGCGCACTGTGCAGATTTGGGTATGGCGTTTTACACCGGCGATCAGTTTCCCGGCAAGTACAAAAATGCGATCTTCCAACAGCTGGAATCGTACGACGCCGTGATGATGGTCACCACGAGGATGGCAGGCAAAAATGGAAACATTTCGAAGGTTGGCGAAAATAATGAGTTCTGACGATGATGAAGGATTACTTTGCGACTACGCTGGCGCGCAAGATCACTACGTCGGTCTGATGACACTCAACGAAAGAAGCCCCGTTTTTAAATTATGAAGATCAAAATATTAGTTGTTGCCATAACACTTTCGTGGAGCAATTTAGGAAGTCCTGCTGACCCCGATAATGGCAGAAAACTCTCATCACAATGTTCCGTTTGTCATGGAAAAAACGGAATCTCGAAAAATCCGGAAGCCCCTCACCTCGCCGGGATGAGTTCACTGTATTTTAAAAAATCTATCGAGGACTACCAAAAAGGCAATCGACAAGATCGCCGAATGAGCTTAATTGCGGCAACGCTCACGAGAGAGCAAATACTCGACCTCGCTGCGTGGTACGAGTCAATCGAAAAACCGTGAAAAACGTCGTGATCAAAACCTAATGCTAAGCAAAAGTCATCACAGTCAACTTTGCGGGCCGAACCGTGCGCCGCGTTTGTCATGGGTGTTGTCGAGGGAGCCAGGAACCAAACAAGGGAACACTTCAAGACCAGCCATTCGCCTTTTTAGTCAGTCCTGGTCGTTCAAAAATACTCAGGAGGTGAGTCTTGATTGGTCGACCTGATTTGGCAAGTTTTTCAATTCAATGGCATTGAGTCTTCATCATGCGATGATGGCTGGCATCGCCAGCGGGAGTCAAGAACGTTAATTGCAGTTGGTTCTCATCTCACTGCTACCTGGTCATCGATAGGCGGCTATATTTTCAACTCCACCGTATTTGCGATTGGAATTACCGTTTTTGCCTATTACTACGCTAAAAAGCATGCAACTGATCAAGCGTTTGCTCTTGGCAGTTGGAAAGTGGAAATTCTCGGTGGGTACACCAGCGCGATCTTGTTACTCGTAATCGCGGTCGCAATGGCCATTGAGTCAATTGATAGATTGCTCCACCCGAAGAACATCGAATATGAATACGCGATCGCGATCGCATTCATCGGTCTTATCGTGAACGCAATTTGCGCGCTACTGCTGAGTCATAAAGACGGACATACGCACCATAACCACCACCATCACCACGTTGGCAACTCCCACAGTGCGCATCACCATGACCTGAACCTTCGAGCTGCATACATCCATGTTTTAACTGATGCGCTCACCTCTATTCTCGCGATCGTCGCACTCCTGTGCGGACTATGGCTTGGCTGGCAGTGGATGGATGCCGCAATGGGCATTGTTGGCGCCATATTGGTCTCCCTTTGGTCCAGGTCCCTTATTAGAGATACGGGGAAAGTCTTACTGGACCGTGAGATGGATGGGGTTCAAATCAAACAAAAAAGAGAAGCCATCGAGAGCGTGCTCGACAGGTTTGGTGCATCTCATCGAAACATTCGCATATGGCGCATTGGCGGGCACGAATATGCGGCAATGATTGAAGCGTCAATTTCTGACTCTGACACCTGCAAGAAAGATCTAGACCAGTTGCTGGCCGAGATGAAAATCGAGGTGCGAGGCCTCTCTTTGAAGAATATTTGAATCAGAAAAAAGATGAAATACGCCACTCTGTAGAGAACCTGAATCCTCCACAATTAGAGGCGATATTTATTCCCTCGACCTTCGGTATAGAATTGATGACTTACGAAAAACCTTATCTCCGGAGTGCCATATGAAGTTGTTCATCTCGTGGGTGTTGGCCGCCCTGTTGTCTTTATCAACGCTTCAGCTCGCGTCAGCGGCGCCAACGTTATTTTGTAAAACCTCACCAGAATCGGGGGCCTTGATCGAAATCGATACAAAAAATATGGTGATTATTTCAACAAACGCACAGGACACACGGGAGCAGAAGCTAATCCCCATCACATCATTCACAGATCTCGAGGTGATTTCTGACATTCCAGGTGAAGCCGAGGAATACGGCCGAATGAATCGGATACTTCGATTTGACTTAAACACGAAGACACTGCACACGCGAGTCATGCTACCGAATAGCGACGAACCACTCATTAAACGCGAAGTCCAGTGCGTGGACATTACCGAGTAAACTCGCTTTAAAATGAATGTGCCACGAGATAATCCGGCACCTACACGATCACTAACGACGATACTCGGCGTTATCGTAGTTGTGTCAATAAGCAGCGTGGCCACAGCGGATTCTGGAGAACGTTGGCTGTGCACGATAGAGAACCTAACGTCACCGATGTTAATAGACCGTGATGATTGGACACTTTCATTTGAGTCAGCAAAATTTCAGATCGTGGAGGACAATAAGGGTCAGATTCTCGCCAGATCACAGGTCAAAATAAAAAATCGCGGCACGAAAGATCAAGTATTTTTTATTGACACGACAACAGGCGTATATCACGCAACTTGGCTGGATAGCCAAACCCTACCACCTAGCGTTCGTCACGCCTCGGGCACCTGTCAGCCGTCATAAGAGCTAAGGCAATTACTCATGTGGATTATTCGATTTTTACTGCGTCAAATCATGCCGAATCTCATCATGAGGATCATTCCGGTGATCATTCGTCTCGTAAGATCACTCAGACGGTGAATTCTTTAAAAAAGAAACTCTTCACCCTCATCTTTCCAAGGTTGAAACTTTGCCATGATCGCACCAAAGCGATCAGAGCTTAAAAACTCATTTAACCACTCGTGGACGCGCTCCCAATCTTGCAGATCAAACCAATTCGGATTGGCAATACGAAATTGTCTAATAAACGGCAAACTGACTGCATCAAGGAATCCGAAATTGCTCCCTGATAAATAGGCTTGATTCTGAAGCCGAGAATCGATATCTCGAATAAACGCCGCACCAAGATCACGATGAATTGCCTCATCTTCGAGACCATTATCGTATCTTGTTGCATATTTATAACGATCAAGCGAGTGTTTGAATGGTCCGTCTAACTTCTGAACGAACTCATGACAGAATCCTGGAGACTCTCGACAAACTTTCAACCAATCTTCGGGATCATTATTCGTCAATGCCCAATTAATAACATCTAGACTCTCATCAATAATATTCCCGTCCTGAAACTTCAGCACCGGCACAGTCCCTTTCTCGCTATCCACGAGAAATTCTTCTGGCTTGTCACGAAGAAGGATCTCTCTCAAGCGAACTGGCATCCCACTACTTTTGATTGCAAGTCTTGCACGCATCGCGTACGGACAACGACGGAAAGACCAAAGAACAGGCATCGCTTGCGTCATGGTTTAATCTTAATTACGACAGGTCGTCATTCCAATGAAATGAGAAAATTATCGAGCTAGACTTAACTAGTTTAGCAGTTGAAACTGATCGATATACAAATAACAGTATGGCTCAAGATAATCCAGATACATCAGACTTTGACTACGATCCGGTGAATGTTGTGAACGAAGCAACGGCCAGTGGCGTGGTTGGCGGTCTGTTTGGGGATATCCGTCGCACCATGAACATACCGATTGTGACATCGATTTGGCGCGCACTAGCTGTTGATCCTGACACATTGACCTCAACCTGGCGTCAGACGAAGATCATCTTTGAGAGTAATCTACCTGATAGCTATTTAGGAGAACTTAAAGAACGATCAGTGTGTGGTGGTGAAGACATACAAAATCGATTTGACTTTACGTTGACGGCACACCAAGACATCCATCAGATTCAGGCCGTCATCGAATCGTACAATCGCTCGAACACACTAAATCTGATCGCCCTGTCCGCTTTAATTTCATCGAAGCCATACACCTCAGCGATACAAACCAAACCCAGAGACGTTCAAGATGTCCCGAAACTCACACCTCTAAAAGAAAAAAAAGACATACCCAAAGACGTTTGGCGCTTGGTGGAAGAAGTAAATCGGTTAGGTACCAATGAAAAAAAGCCAGCGGTGGCGACACTATGGCGCCATCTTGCGAGATGGCCAAAATTTCTTGAAGTTGTGTCCGCACACTTCGGCACACGCCAACAAACAGATCTTCTGATGAAGAAAAATTTAGAAATTCTTGAAGCCTCTAAATTGATCGGCGATGCGATTCGACCGCATGTAGCATGTGATACCAATTTCATTCCAGAGTCTGCGCTGACCCTCGTCAAAAAATATGTGACAAGCCCTCTCCAAGTCGTGCGTATGATTGTGATCGGCAATACGCTTGAGCAGCTCATCAAAAACTCTCTGTTGCCTCACCGTGCATCGACATAGATCCATTAGAACGGTCAGTGGAGGCACAAGATCATCTTTCTATGCCTTGTTACTCGTGATCCTTTGGAGCTTGAGCTTTTTACCCACACACCGAGTACTCGCAAACAATTGGTCTCCGGCGATGACGCTGTCGAATGGAGATCAGGTATTCTGGCGGCTTCCAAGCTCAAACGAGATAAAGAGTACAGTCTATGTCGATGAGCTGCGTGAACTTCGTGAGACTCGGGGTGAGATAAAATCGTATGTGACTCGTTTTGAATTAGACTGTGAACGAACTCGAATCAAGGAGCTCTCGTACACCTATTTTTCGGACTCCGAGGCCAAAACGCTGATCGAAACAGTGGTAATTGAGGCAAACCGACAGCGCTGGGCACACGCCGATTGGAATGAATACGTCAAATTTATGATCGACTATTTTTGCGAGTAATACGATGACAAGAAAAAACTCCTTTATTTCAATACTCGGTTTACTTTTTATGCTGGCAATGATTCCATCAACGCTCAGAGCAGCTTGTGTTGATGAAACATTGGAATGCAAGAATCAACAAATCGCTGAGTTAAACGCACGCATAGAGGCGTTAGAGATAGAAAATGCAGAACTAAAATACGACGTCAGTGAATTAAAGCCAAAAACACGTGCACTAAAAAAAGAACTAAATCAGTGTAAGGTCAATTTAAAGAACGTGAGATCTGTGGTGGAGGGTTGTTACGAGTGAACACATCACACAAAGCGGGTTAACCACACACTAGCGAACAAGTAATCGCCATGCAACTATTCGATAGACGTGCATTTGCCATAGAGCAATTACTTATATTGACGTTACTAGTGGCAGCACAGGTAAATCTGCGATATGCCTTGGCTGATCAATTTGTTGGTCAAGCCAACTTTGTTACTAATGACGACTTTGAGCATTCACAACAAATAAAGCTCATATCCCCCTTGTATTTTGTCGATAAAAACCAGAAACGGTGGACTGCGCGCGCTGACCAATATCTACCAAAACACCTGATCTCCGATGAAGTCAGGTACATGGTTCCACTACCCAGTGATTTTGATTACATCAAGACGGCGAGTGTTTATCTTAGTCAAAGTATCGTTGCAGAAAACGAGTGGACGGAAACAATCGAGATTCTTTTTCCCGCCCTCATTACAGAAGGAATGCACGAGCATCTAGCTAAGATGATCTTCGCAGTCGTTTACGCGGAAGGATGGCGTTGGGAAAAACTCGGAAGTCGATGTTATTCAATGTGTCACGCGGGCACCAAGGTGCTCAGATGGCGCCCAATTCCAGACTACGAAGCGCTTAAAAAAACAATTCAGTGGGTACTTCACGACATCCCGTCTTTGGCAGCGATCAAAGATAGGGTAAGTGCTGAGATTGACAAACCAGGCCCTCACATTTTCGGGGAGTGATGTAAATACACATCATCGTTTATGACGCCCAAAATGTTATCATTTCGATGTTTAAAAGCTTGAGCAAATGATGCCCGTAACAATCAAAACCCCAGAAGAAATCAAAAAAATGAGAGCAGCAGGAAAGCTCGCATCAGAAGTTCTCGATTTCATTCAGCCTCATGTTAAACCTGGCATCACGACAGAAGAGCTGGATGATCTTTGCCACGACTTCATGGTCAATGTTCAGGGCACCATCCCTGCCCCACTCAACTACGCACCACCGGGCCACGCTCCCTACCCAAAATCGACTTGCACATCAGTCAATCACGTCATCTGTCACGGGATACCAGGCCCTAAAAAATTAAAGTCTGGAGATGCGATTAATATTGATATCACGGTCATTAAAGATGGCTACCATGGCGACACCAGCCGTATGTTTTTCGCAGGAGAACCTACGATTCAGGCAAAACGTTTAGCAGCCCTCACCTACGAATGCATGTGGGATGGTATTCGTCAAGTCAAACCAGGTGCTCGACTGGGAGACATTGGCGCTTGTATTCAAAGAAAAGCCGAGAGCGCTGGTTACAGCGTTGTAAGAGAGTTTTGTGGTCATGGGATTGGAGCAGCCTTTCATGAAGATCCGCAGGTTCTGCACTACGGCAAACCTGGAACCGGACTAGAACTGCAATCTGGAATGATTTTCACCATTGAGCCAATGATTAACGCAGGAAAACCAGACATCCGGCTTTTAGCCGATGGGTGGACGGTTGTTACGAAGGACCATCAACTCTCAGCGCAATGGGAACACACGATTTTAGTGACCGATACGGGATATGAAGTGCTAACCGTCTCTGACGGCACCCCGCCACCTGCGTAATTTTCTGGCATGGAACCAAAGCGAGTCTAAATCATGCCAAGTGATAAGGCGACCGGTACGGCATCATTAATCGATATCAAAGCAATAAGATCTCGTATCAAAGAAAGAAAAGACGACATATTTTCGGGTCTGACTCGCCGTAGCGATTATTTAAAGCTGCTCGAGGAGCACTCCAACCTCATCGATGAAGAACTCACCCAAATATGGGATCGCCTTTTCGGCGACAGTACATCAGCCCTACTTGCGGTGGGTGGGTATGGTCGTGGGTTGCTGTTTCCGGCCTCTGACGTAGATTTACTGATTCTTGTTCCAGATCAATTAACAGACGATGAGAAGTCCTCAATTGAGACCTTTGTCGGATTACTCTGGGATATCGGGCTTGATGTCGGCCACAGTGTGAGAACTCTTTCTGAGTGTCAGAAGGAGGCGAAAGAGGATGTAACCATACAAACCACACTGATGGAAACGCGACTGCTCGCGGGACCGACTGAACACTACATTAGATTTACCCAAGAAATGACCTCAGCCTTGAATGCGTCAGAGTTTTGTGACGCAAAGCTTGGCGAACGACGACATAGACACAGTCGCTACAACGATTCGTTTCAAAACCTTGAGCCGAATCTTAAAGAATCACCAGGTGGATTACGAGACCTACAAACGATTATTTGGATTGCAAAAGCCGCACAACTGGGGTCGTCTTGGTTGGAGTTAAGAGAGCAAAAAATTATCACAGCTTCAGAGCAAAAACAGCTTGAAAAACATGAGCGTGCGCTCACCCAAATTCGTACATTACTGCATCTCGTTAGCAATCGAAAAGAAGATCGTTTGCTTTTTGATTTTCAAAAATCACTAGCCGACGAACTGGGGTTCCGGTCTACAAAAGCTAAGGTCGCTACCGAGCAACTCATGCAAATTGTCTTCAAAGCGGCCAAGTCTGTAAATCTGCTCACAGGTATTGTTCTGCAGCACCTCAAAGAATTAATTCATCAAAGATCTGAAGCCACTCCTCATATTATTGATGACGACTTTCAAATACGGGATGGCATCCTAGAAACTCGCACTGTAAATCTATTTAGAAAAAAACCAGAGACTATTTTTCAATTTTTTTCTGTTGTCCAAAATACAAAAGAAGTCAAAGAAATCAGCGCCCGCACTCTGAGAGACCTGTGGCATGGAAAAAATTTGATTGATGATTCATTCCGAAATAATTCTGTAAACAAAGAAAGATTTTTGGGTTTCTTCCAAAAACAAGTCGGACTCACACACACGCTACGATTGATGAATCAATACGAAGTCATCGGTCGTTATCTGCCCGAATTTGGTCAAATTTGTGGTCAACTTCAACACGATCTTTTTCATGTGTACACGGTAGATGAGCACATCCTGATGGTGGTGCGAAATTTACGGCGTTTTGCAGTACCCGAAATGGCGCACGAGTATCCCCTTTGTAGCAAACTCATTACATCATTCAAAAAACCAGAATTACTTTATATCGCGGGTCTTTATCACGACATTGCAAAAGGACGTGGGGGAGATCACTCGAAACTTGGAATGACGGACGCCGCACTTTTTTGTGGCAAACATGGGCTGAACAAAACAGACACCGATCTCGTTGTATGGCTCGTTGAGCAACATTTATTCATGTCTACTGTTGCGCAAAAACAGGATATTTCTGACCCAGCGGTCGTCCAACGCTTTCTCAAAAACGTGAAGACTCAGAGACGACTGGATGCACTGTACTTACTGACAGTCGCCGACATTCGAGGGACTAGCCCTAAAGTATGGAACGCATTCAAAGCAAAACTCCTCGAAGACCTTTACTTACTGAGCTGCAAACAGCTCGGAAACGATCGCGTCAATACTCGAGACATCATTGAGAATAAAAAAAGAGAATCTGAGATTCGACTTCTCTCATATGCCATTCCCGAGGATGCCCATCAAAAATTTTGGAAGATGCTGGATGACAGCTACTTCATCAGGCATGATGAAAATGAAATCGTATGGCATGCCCGAGTTTTGAATTACCGCTTCAACGATAAAGCCCCAATCGTGAAAGCACGTCTGTCTCCTATTGGTGATGGCCTTCAAATAATGACTTACGGGCCAGATGAGCCCATGGTCATCGCGAAGCTATGCAGTTATTTTGACAGATCCCAATTCACCGTCGTCGAGGCAAAGGTATTTACAACGACACATCACTACTACCTCAACACCTTTCAAATTCTCACAAACGAGAGAACGGACATCCATTATCGCGATATGGTGCGACAACTTGAATACGAATTACCTGAAACACTGCGCACGCAGACCCTGCCTGACGCCGTATCCGGCCGAATCAGTCGACGAATCAAATATTTCCCCATTAAGCCAATCGTTGACATTCGGATCGATGAACACAATAAATTTCATTATTTAAATATCACCTGCGCTGATCGCCCCGGGCTTCTATTCACGATTTCTAGAATCCTTGGGGACCGGGCGATTAATATTCACAGTGCGAGAATTAATACCCTAGGGGACCGAGTTGAAGACACCTTACTGATCTCGGGAGAGCATCTCAATAGCCCCAAACAGTCGCTTCAACTTCAAAAAGACCTAACCAAAGCGCTTGTGGTTACAAGCTAGTCAACCGGACGGTCAACGAAACCAAATGAAGTGAAATCCTTGATTCGAGACGGATATAAAACACCGTCTAAGTGATCGCACTCGTGTTGAACCACGCGCGCATGAAAATCGGAAACCGTGCGGTCTATCGCCTCGCCGTATTCATCGTAGCCGGTGTAACGAATATTCACGTATCTTGGTACCGATCCGCTCAGACCAGGCACCGAGAGACAACCCTCAATGCCCTCTTCCATCGATTCATCTAAATGAGTGATCGTCGGATTAATAAGCACAGTGAAAGGGACAGAACCGGCCTGCGGATATCGTTGATTCGTCTCAAAACCAAAAATGACAACCCTTTTGAGTACACCAATTTGCGGTGCTGCGAGTCCAGCGCCATTAAGGTGGGCCATTGTGTCTTTCATATCCTGAATCAACCCGTGAAGTTCTGGTGTATCAAAGGCATCGATCTCCTCTGACCGCTCATACAACGCGGGATTCCCCATTTTTAATACACTACATATCGCCATATACCCATCACTCCGACGAATAATCAATCATGGCTGGATTTTTTATGGCGTAAATATCTTTTAAATTTCGCCACAAACCATTGATATCCATTCCAAATCCAAACACAAACTCATCCCCGATGGTAAAACATGAAAAATCAGCGGTTAGCGCTCGCGTTACACCTTGACTCTTTTTTGTGATCAACACCGCTGTCATTACTTGTTCCGCCCCCTGCTCAATTGCCCAACGTCGAGCGGAGCGAAGTGTTACCCCCTGATCTAGAATGTCATCGAGAATCAATACAGTTCTCGAGCGTATAGAAGTCGTGGGATAAGCTAAGCTTTTAACGGCGCCTCCAACGGTATTTTTTCCATATCGGGATATTGAAAAAGTATCGTATTCCAAAGGGAAATCGAGTTTTGGCAACAATGTCCCAGAAAAACATGTAGCTCCGTTCATGATTCCAAGCACAACTGGCAGGGTGTTCCCGAGACGCAACTCAATATCGTTAGCAACACGGGTGACGTGCTCTTCAATTTCATGATGCGTTATGATTTTCCTTGATCCGTCAGGAATACTGGTCTCGTACCCCGACCTTAGCGCAGTCATCATAGCTTTAGGCCCTTGAGGTACGTACGGAGGCGTTCACCGGTTTCTGGGTGCTCTAATCCATAGGTGATGCTTGCCTCAAGGTATCCAGACTTCGAGCCACAATCAAATCGCGTTCCCTCAAACGCGACTCCGAGAACGCCGTCACGCATCGCCATATTATTGAGCGCATCAGTGAGCTGAATCTCACTCCCAGCACCTGGATCCAACTGTTCGATAAATTCAAAGATCTCAAAAGGAAGAATATACCGCCCAACCACAGCGAGATTTGATGGCGCACTCTCAGGAGCTGGTTTCTCAACGAGTCGACTCGTCATGACATGCCCCCCCACAGCACGTCCCGGCTCAATGATTCCATATGACCGGCTTTGCGAAATATCAATTTTTTGAAGCCCCACGACTGGATAGTTTGCGTCTGCTCGAGCATCAATCAACTGTTTTGTCACTCCGACCTCACCTTTGATCAGATCATCTGCGAGCAAGACAGCGAATGCGCTATCAGATATGAGTGGTTTCGCGCATAAAATGGCATGACCCAAGCCTAGCGCCTCGGACTGGCGAACGAACACAAAGTGAACACCATCTGGCGCGACCGACCGAGCCACGTCCAGCAAATCTGTTTTCTGTTTTTGCGCCAACTCAGTTTCTAACTCGTACGCGACATCAAAATGGTCCTCTATCGCCCTCTTGTTTCTTCCTGTGACGAAGATCATCTTTGTAATGCCCGCCTCTACCGCCTCCTCAACCGCATATTGAATGAGAGGCTTATCAACAACGGGCAACATCTCTTTAGGAGTCGCTTTAGTCGCTGGGAGAAATCGGCTGCCGAGACCAGCAACAGGGAAAACTGCTGTACTAATGTTTGTAGACATATCAACTCTCAGAAATTAAATCTAAAAACAATTCTTCTGACAGAACAGAGACGCCAAGTTCATTCGCTTTTTGCAATTTAGACCCAGCATTATCTCCGCAAACCAGATAACTCACACGAGACGATACCGAACCAACCACCTTGCCACCATATCGCTCGATCGTCTCTTTAATCTCATCGCGCGTAAATTTCGAAAGTGTGCCCGTCACAACAAACGTTTTGCCTTCAAGGGTTTTTTTCGATTCAGGCGGGGAAAGAGCGTCAGGCCATTTGACACCAAGTTGAATTAAGTCACTCACAGTTTGACGATTTGTGATGTCATCAAAGTAATCTCGCACACTGCGTGCGACTGTGGGCCCAACATCCCGGACCGAGATTAACGCGTCTATGCTTGCATCCATCAACGCCTCGATCGTGACGAACTTTTTTGTCAGATCTTTGGCTGTCGTCTCCCCCACATTCCTGATTCCTAATCCGTAAACCAAGCGATGAAATGCTGTCTCTTTTGATGCGTCGATCGCATCGATGAGATTTGTCGCTGATTTATCCCCCATACGATCTAGTTTTGCCACATCCTCGAGTGTCAAACGATACAAATCCGAAAAGGTAGTCACCAAGTCGGCTTCAATCAATTGATCAATCAACCTCTCTCCCAATCCATCAATATTCATGGCTTTTCTCGAAGCAAAATGCCAAATCGATTGTAGTCGCTGGGCGCGACAACGAACGCCTGACGTACACCGATACGCCGACTCGTCCTCATCCCTTGACACAGGGCCCTCACAGACTGGACACACCGCTGGCATGACAAAGGGAGTCGTATCCGATCTACGATCCAACAATGGTCGAAGCACCTCGGGAATGACATCCCCGGCTCGTCTAACAACCACAATGTCGCCGATTTGTAACTGTTTACGCTGTATCTCCTCGACATTATGTAACGTCGCGTTTGTAACCATGACACCACCAACCTTAACGGGCTCTAAACGAGCAACAGGTGTGATCGCACCTGTGCGACCGACTTGGACCTCAATATCGATTAAGCGCGTCACTTCCTCTTGAGGAGGAAACTTATAAGCGACCGCCCAACGAGGTGCTCTCGAAACAAACCCCAGAGCTTTTTGATCCGAAAGGCGATTTAGTTTGTAGACAACCCCGTCTATTTCGAACCCCAGCGAGCTTCTTTTTTTCTGCATAGAATCAAAAAAAGCTTGTATGCCACTCGCTCCCGAAACAACGGAGCTATGTTCCGATACGGGGAAACCACTGTGATCTAAAAATGCTTTTACCTGACTTTGAGTCTGAATTTTATGTGCTGTCAAATCCAACTGCTCCAGCCCATAAGCGAAAAAAGAGAGTTTTCGGCTGGCCGTGACCTTAGGGTCTAGCTGACGCAATGAACCAGCTGCCGCATTTCGCGGATTGGCAAATGGTTTTTGCTCTGAGCGGATTTGTCGCTCATTCAACGCGTCAAAGTCCTTAACTAGCATGATGATCTCGCCTCTCACCTCCATCACACTCGGCGCACTCTTGGGTAGTGTTAAAGGAATATCGCCAATTGTTCGAACGTTATGCGTGACGTTCTCCCCCCGCATGCCGTCACCACGGGTGATAGCGTGTGAAAGCGCTCTATCCTTATAGATCAAACTAATTGCAAGGCCGTCATACTTGGGCTCAGCAAAATATTCCACAGCAACACCCTCGCGACCCAGTGCCTCTTGCATGCGCCGATCAAACTGAGCTACTTCCACTTCGTTCGCAGCATTACTCAGCGATAACATTGGAACTGAGTGTTCTATAGATTCAAATGCATCGATCGGCTCCTCGCCAACGCGTTGCGTCGGCGAATCGTTAGTCTTAAGCTGCGGATATTGGCCCTCGAGGGCCTCTAACTCTCGAAACAAGCGATCATATTCAGAGTCTAAAAGCCTGGGATTATCTTGCGCGTAGTAATCAACGTTGGCCTGAGCCAATTGACGTCTTATACTGGCGATACGCTTTTTTTTCTCCGGTGGAACCTGAGTCATTAGGTGAATAACTGCCGAGCGGCTAACGCCCCTGGTGGTATTCCCTCCTCCTGCATGCGTTCGTAGAGCTTTAAGAGCTGTTGTCGAATGACATCCAAACCAGAGTCATTCACAATTTGGCTATTATCGTCGCAGATCGAAGCATTCATTGCATCGGCAAACTGCTTTGCCACACCAGCCATTTTGTTGAATGTTTTGATCCCATCCTCAACCATGGGAACATCCAACAAAAAAGTGATGCCGGCGATACTCGCCTCATCTAGATCAGCTTCGATAAACGGCGTTGAATCTCGATTCTCCATCGTAAACAACACATCACCATTCTTATTTTTCATGATGAAGGAGCCGGCGCGAGTAAGGCGTAAACCAAGGGAATTCGCGAGATTTTTTACTTCTGCTCCTGGCATTGTGACGGATCGGGAACGCTCGACAGTGAGACCAAACAAAAGATCAACCTCATCGCCAAATGCTTTAAGTCTTTCTGCGCGCTCAGCCTCGAGCGAGATATCCACCTGCGTTGCAATCGCACCCGTTGGCACACTCTCAGCGTAAATATCAGCCACGATTTGATCAATCTGCTCTTTAGTTAACGCACCATTACGATCGGAAAGTTGTATCACGATCTTTAATTTATCGAATACTGAATCTGGATTCGAGATGATAACTGCGTCTTTTTGCTTGCGGTTAGATCCGAGCACTTGATAACGCTTCGGTATCGCACTCAACACCTCCTGCAAACGACCTGTAGAGCTAATGCACAGACCTTCATTTGCCGTGATCTCGATGTAAAAAGATATTGACGGATCAATAAAATCCAATTCAAGTGGCTTGTCCTCGACGAAGTCGATCAGCTCATTAGAGTCGTCGATCGTTAATTGGGCGTACCCCGCCTCCTGCGCTGCCTCTTCTCCTGAAGCAACGTCCCGATCCGTATGCGTCAATTCACTCGATGACGCGTCCTCGATCAGCTGATCCAGCAAAGGATCAGTTCGGTCCGCCTCAGCCGTCTTGTTGAGCGTGTTTTTATATTTTCTCTCTTGAAATCGATTAAAAATAAGTACAGCTAATATGATGGTGACACCCAAACCAAGAAGATAAATCTGCAAATCGCTCATCCGTGATCCTCGACTCCGATTATTGACAACTCAGGCAGCCTGTTCATTCATCTTCAATGCCTCATCGACATCAACGGCTACAACCCGAGATACGCCTTGCTCCTGCATCGTAACACCGACCAACTGCTCGGCCAGCTCCATCGTGATCTTATTGTGCGTGATAAATAGAAACTGTGTACTACCCGACATCTTTTTAACGAGCTCGCAATAACGAGTCGTATTACTGTCATCAAGTGGCGCATCAACCTCATCTAGGAGACAAAACGGCGCAGGATTTAGCTGAAAAAGTGAGAAGACCAACGATAACGCAGTTAATGCCTTTTCTCCTCCAGATAACAAGTGGATTGATGCGTTGCGTTTTCCAGGTGGTCTCGCAATCACCTCAACACCAGCATCAAGGATTTCCTCACCACTCAACACGAGTTTAGCCTCACCGCCACCGAACAGCGCTGGGAACATGGTGCCAAATTGTTCATTGACTTTATCAAACGTGTCGTTAAGTCGCTCCCTGGTTTCTTTATCAATACTCTTTATCGCGTTTTCTAACGTCTCGACCGCCGTTGTGAGATCCTCAGCTTGTGAATCGAGGTACGATTTTCGCTCGGCCGCCTCGCCCAACTCATCAAATGCGGCAAGATTCACAGCCCCCAGATTGTTGATTTGTCGCTGAAGCGTCTCTATCTGCCTCTGACTATTTTCTAAGTCCAAGGATTCATCATAATTTTTAGCAAGGTGTTCTAGATCTGCATTCGCATCCGTCAGATGCTGCGTGAATGTATCTCTCGCGATTCTTTGCTCCTGCTCACTCAGGTTGTGTTGATTCAGCGCCTCACGCAGCGGTTGCAGCGCACGATCAAGCGTGAGTCGAGCCTCATCCTTCTCTCTAATTTTTTGCTCCCAGTCCGCGAGTACTTGTCGAGCCTCAGTCAACTCTTGCTCCACTTGGCGACGCTGACTTAGAGCCGCTTGTAATTCAGCCGAACTATCAGCCTCAACCAAACCATCGAGTTGTGAGTGTAGGGAATCATGCTCGTCATCCAAGCGAATGAATGCATCATATATTGCTTTAATACTATCTCTTAAATCATTGATTTTTTGCAAATTTGATCGCTCAGAGAAGATATATTCTTGCTTCTGCTTCTCTAGCGAGTCAATTTCCGAGTGGTGCAAATCACGTTTAGTCGTCGCAGCCAAAAGCAGCTCGTCACTCTCACGAAAAGCATCAGTCAACGCGAGAATGGCCTCATTAAGTTTATTGATATCATCACTCGCTTTTGCAACGCGCTTTTGCTCGTGGACCTCGTGTGAATCGATATCAAGAAGCTCTTCATCAATTTGAGCAAGTCGCTCCACAGTCCGCTGAGTGAGGTCACTGAGCCTTAAAAACTCGACACGCTCGCGATGTAATTGCTCTTTTTGGCTATTTTGATCTTGCCGATGAGCCGCCATCGACCGTCTCAACTCAGAAATCGTGTCGTTGAGTTGCGTCACCTGCGCGACCAATTGATCCAAGCTCAGTTTCGATTCAGAGATCTGTTTATCCAGGTCCTCAATCTCTTGCTGGCGAGCCAATACGCCATGAACCTCTTGATCTGGAGCAAAGATCACGACCCCACCCGGATAGTAGAGGTCACCTCGCTTACTCACGATTAATTCACCGGCCTTTAATCTCGACACTGCTTCGGATACTGCACTGGATTCAGGAAGGATGAACACATGAGAGAGCCATTGATCAATGAGTTCTTTGACAGTCTCGTCCTCAGTCTCGATGACAGACGCAAGCGACGTGAACCCGGATGGTGAATCAGATTTCATTAGCGCCTTAAACCCTTTTTGATAGAACGAGACTTTTGATGGCGGAACCCCATAACTATCAAGGGTAATTGCCTCAAACGAATCAGTCGGCACAGACATCAAGCGTTCACGCAACACCGCTTCAACAGCGTCCTCAAATCCTGACTTAACCTTCAAGACCTCCCATAATCGCTTACTCCCACTCTGTGTAAACGGCAGAAGCCATTCATCGAGGTCTTGAGAGCGAGATACGCGTTGCTGCAAATCCACGAGCGCTTGATGTTGCGCCGCCAATTCTGCTTGGCGTTTCTTTGCTTCATCAAGCTCCAGTGATACCGTATCACGCTCTACCTCCAATTCATGGAGCCTGGATTCCTCTTGAGTCAGCACACCCTCTCGATTTGCGACCTCTTGCTCAATTGACTGAATCGACGTATTCATTGATTCGATCACTCGTTGATCTTCTGGAACGAGTTCGTCACGTTCCTGTGACAAGCGCTCTTTTCTCCTATTAAGCTGCTCCAAAGCACTCCGACCGTGGTCTAGATGAGTATTGTGGATAGCAAGTTGGCTCTTGGATTGCGAGAGCTGTTCCGTTGCCGCGTCAACCTTTAACTTGGCCTCCTGAAACGACGCCTCAATCGATGGAGTGTGTTCTCTTAGCGTTTCGATTTCATTCACACAGAGGGACACATTCAGTTTACTGTCGAGCGCAGCCTCGCGACTAAGCCAAAAGGCGCGCTCAAGCTGCGTCAGGTTCTCTCTGTGTTGTGCGCGAGATGTTTTAACCGTTCGCATTTGTTGGTTAATGCGCTCACGTGTATCCCTCAAATGCTCAATAGTTTGTTCAATTCGAGCAATTTCTGAGCTCGCTTGATATAAATGCCCCTGAACATCATTCACGTTCGATGCGCTCTCATCCCGAGAGACCTTGAGCGTTTGAAGCATTGACTCCGCCTCAGTGAGTTGCGCGACCGTTCGATCAATCTCAAGGCGATTCTCCCTCGCAGATTCTTCGATCTCTAAGCGTTTTTTCTCAGCGCTTGTTTTACTGAAAAACCACACGTTGTGCTGCGTGTGTTTCAGCTCTCCCTCGAGTTGTCGAAATCGCTCAGCTTGCTTGGATTGTTGCTCAAGCTTTCTAAGTTGTTTATCCAATTCAGATCGAATGTCTTCGACACGAGCTAAATTTTCTCGGGTATCCTCAAGGCGAAGTTCAGTCTCTCGACGACGTTCTTTGTATTTGGATACACCAGCTGCCTCTTCGAGGAACGCTCGCATGTCGTCCGGCCGCGCCTCAATAATCCGAGAAATCATGCCTTGCTCGATGATTGCATAACCTCGGCCACCGAGACCGGTACCTAGAAAGATATCGGCCACGTCTCGTCTGCGAACATGTTGGTTGTTGAGATAATACGACGATGCCCCATCTCTTTCCAGTACACGCTTCACGGATATTTCCGCGTACTGTGACCATGCGCCAGCCGCTCTACCAAGACTATTATCGAAAATTAATTCCACACTCGCCCGAGACATTGGTTTTCGCTCGCTAGACCCCGCGAAAATCACATCCTGCATGTTCTCACCACGAAGTTGTTTGGCTGACGTTTCACCAAGAACCCAGCGCACTGCATCGATCACATTCGACTTGCCACATCCATTAGGTCCAACGACGCCGACCAGTTGACCAGGCACAGGAATATGGGTGGGTTCAACAAAAGATTTAAAACCTGCAAGTTTGATATGAGTGAGGCGCAACGTTATTCCCGTCGATGTGGTTATAATCTCGTGTCGCAAAGTGGCGAATGTCACTGCGACAAATTCTTTCAGACATTTTAGCCTATTAGTGACGATTTAAGAATGCCAAAAGCCAGAGCAAACACCCTAGAGACTTTTCCTAATCCCGCACCTAAAAGAGATTTCTGGATTCGAATGAAAATCCCAGAATTTACCTGCCTTTGCCCAAAAACCGGACAGCCAGATTTTGCAACACTTTATCTCGACTACATTGCCGACAAAACATGCGTTGAACTTAAAAGCCTCAAGCTCTACGCCTGGTCATATCGAGACCAAGGTGCGTTTCACGAGGCGGTGACCAACAAAATACTGGATGATCTCACCGCGCTCACAAAACCAAGGTACATGAGGCTGACCGCTCGGTGGTATGTACGCGGGGGAATTTTTACTACGGTTGTCGCCGAACATAAAAAACGCGGCTTTAAACTTGAAGCGATGGTTCAATTACCTAATTTAGAGAGCACCGAATCAGTCTATTAGCCTTGCCCACTAAAGCGTTGCACCGCCCCCCACCTCAATGACAGCGCCATTGATGTAACTGGCCTCATCAGAGGCTAGAAACGCATACGTGTTTGCAATTTCACTTGGCGCGCCCAGCCTTCCCATGGGGACTTTTGAGACGATGTTCTCGAGAACCTTATCGGGAATATCGCTCAAGATATCCGTTTTGATCATCCCTGGACATACCGCATTAACTCTAATCCCAAAACGACCGAACTCACGCGCCCACGTTTTTGCCATCCCAATGACACCGAATTTACTCGCAGCATAGTTGGTCTGGCCAAAATTACCGTAAATCCCAACAATTGACGACGCGTTTAGAACAACACCAGATTGTCGTTCCATCATGTGAGGGAATACGGACTTAGCGCAGTTATAGGTGCCCTTCAAATTCACATCAATCACTGAATCAAACTGCTCCTCAGTCATATTCACCATTCGAGCGTCGCGCACAATTCCCGCATTGTTGACCAGACAGTCAATCTGACCATATTTCGAAATCACCAGATCGACCATATTTGAAATATCGGCCTGATTGGTGACGTCCGCATTAAACCCATCGACATCAATTCCCGATTGTTTGAATTCATTCACCACACCAGAAATCACATCTTGATTCACATCGCAGATCACGACTCGAGCACCCTCAGCAGCGAATTTTTCAGCGGTAGCGAGGCCAATGCCCTGAGCTCCGCCTGTGATAATTGACACCTTGCCCTCTAGTCTCATACTGCCTTACTCCTTCATTCGCTCAAATTGACGATGTCGCCCACCGATACACGATCAAACAACTCGATTAAATCTTGATTATTCATGCGAATACAACCGATTGACCCGGGCACACCAAGCGTCGTACTGTCAGGACATCCATGTATGTAGATAAAACGGCGCATCGTATCAACGTCACCCAGTCGATTCTTTCCTTTCTCTAAGCCTGACAACCATAGAATCCGGGTCAGTATCCAATCTCGATTCGGATATCGCACTTTCATCTCCTCATCAAAGATCTCTCCAGTTGGTCGCCTTGCTTGGAAAACCGTATTCGCGGGACGCCCTGCACCGACCTTTGCTCTGATCATGTGCAAGCCTCGAGGCGTTTTATAGCTATCACGAATTTCGCCGGCGCCATACCTTGATGTGGACACGGGATACGCCTTAATTGTGTTTGAATCGCGCGCCTCGCTTAGCGTCAGTGTTTGAGAGCCAAGATCAATATCTAAGAACATTATCGGCGCGCTCTAAAAAATTCTTGAAGCAACTCGATTGACTCATTTTTCATCACGCCACCTGTCACAACAGCGTGATGATTTAGAGGGCTTTGAAACACATCAATCACAGAACCACACGCGCCAGATTTTCTGTCTGATGCGCCAAAAACAACGCGTGACACTCTCGCATGAATAATTGCTCCCGCACACATTGCACAAGGCTCAAGCGTCACATACAAAGTTGTATCGACTAATCGATAGTTACCGAGTGTTTTCGCCGCCAATCTAAGTACATTAATCTCCGCATGAGCTGTGGGATCCAGACCACTCAATGGCGCGTTTCCCGATTGAGCAACAATTTCCCCGTCTTTAACAAGCACGGCCCCAACGGGAACCTCATCATTTGCCATCGCCGCTTTAGCCATCTCGAGCGCATGAGACATAAACCTCACGTCAAGCGACTGAGCATCGCAATCGTGAGTCAAAATCATACCTTGACAAGCAATTTACCCAGATTATCCCCTCGCAACAATCCGATAAACGCATTTGGCGCGCGATCAATTCCCTCGACCACATCCTCGAGATACTTGATTGCGTTCGTCGCGACTAGTGGGGCAACATCAGCAACAAACTCTTCGTAATGAGACCAATGGTCGGAAATAATAAAACCTTTGACTGACAATTTGTGTACCAGTATCGATCGCCACAATTTCGGAACATTCAGCGAATCAGTCTGAGCCCCAGCGCCAAGACCACCAGAATTGTACCAACTGATCATTCCACACACGACAATTCGTCCGTGCTCTCGCATACAAGGCACAACTGCCTCGAGTAATTTTCCGCCGACATTTTCAAAATAAATATCGATACCATCCGGCGCATATTCCTTGATTGCATTTTCTAACTCACGTGAGTCTGAATATGAGCGATGATTGAGGCAATGATCTACTCCAAATTGATTCAAAGCGAGATCACACTTCTGATCCGAGCCTGCAATACCGATTACTCTGAGTCCGCGCAACTTAGCGAGTTGAGCAACCATCGATCCCACTGGACCAGTCACCGCACCGATCACAATCGTCTCGCCTTCACGAGGTAGCCCGTATTGTAAGAACCCCCACCAACCGGTGAATCCAGGCATACCCAGCACACCAAGCGCCAAAGAGTTTGGCTGTATCGATTCCGGAACCACTTGAACCTGCTGTCCATCAATGACGGAGAGTTCGGTCCATCCAAGTCTTCCGTAAACCAATTGACCTTTGACTAAACCCGGAAATCGACTCTCCTCGATCACTCCGATCGCTCCCGCCTCCATCGTGTGTCCGAGTTGGACAGGTGGGGCGTAAGAGCGCACGTCATCCATTCTTCCCCTCATGTAGGGATCCAACGAAAAATGACTCACGCGAACACTCACCTGCCCATCATTGAGTTCGGGCGACTCAAACGTTTCAACGGAGAAATTCTCTTCAGTCGCGTCGCCTGTTGGTCGATTAGCCAAGACAATGCGTTTAAACATAGATTTATCCCTACTTAACTCATTGGCTACGCTTCGATAACCATTTATGCGCTTGCAATGATGTCGTTGAATGTTTTGCTCGGCCGCATCACAGACGCGACCTTGTCAACATCTGGGTGATAATAACCGCCAATATCGACCGAAGGTCCTTGCGCACCACGCAACTCATTCACAATCGTCGTCTCCGCTTCGCGCAATTTCGTCGCAATCGGCGAAAAAATAGACTTGAGGTCCGCGTCAACATCTTGGCTCGAGAGCGCCTCGGCCCAATACATCGCAAAATAAAAATGGCTTTCCCTGTTGTCAGCTTCCCCGACTTTTCTGGAGGGAGACCGATTCTCATTCAAAATCTTCTGGGTTGCCGCTTCAACCGCATCCCCCATGACCTGACTCTTTGTCGCTCCATTCGTCTCTGCGAGAAATTTAAAACTCTCACCTAGCGCACAAAATTCCCCCAATGAATCCCAACGCAAATGATTCTCTTCAATCAGCTGTTGCACGTGTTTGGGCGCAGATCCGCCCGCTCCAGTTTCAAACAATCCACCACCATTCATCAACTTCACAATTGATAGCATCTTGGCCGACGTCCCAAGCTCTAAAATCGGAAATAAATCGGTTAAATAATCTCTTAACACATTACCCGTAATTGCAATGGAATCCTCTCCGCGTCTGATCACTTCTAATGTACGTCGAGTTGCCTCACGTGGCGCTAAGATTTCAAAGCTCCCAGCACATCCTGCCTCTTGCAATATCGGATTGACATACTTCAAAATCTGGGCATCGTGGGCTCTATTTTTGTCCAGCCAAAAGACTGCATGCGATCCTGTCAAACGTTGTCGCGTGATCGCAAGCCCAACCCAATCAACAATCGCTGCTTTTTGCGTGATCGATGATCGCCAGATATCACCTTGTGACACCTGATGCTCAAGCAGCACATCACCATTTTCGGCAATCATTCTTACGACTCCGTCTGAGACCATTTCAAACGTTGTTGGGTGCGAGCCATACTCCTCTGCTTTTTGTGCCATCAGGCCAACATTGGCAACCGCTCCAGAAGTTGCTGGGTCTAGCGCACCCGTTTCTTTAAAGTAGCTGATCGTCTCGTCATATACCGAAGCGTAGCAATTGTCTGGTATGACACATTTAACATCACGTTCATCACCATCAGGCCCCCAGCCCTTACCACCAGCCTTAATCACCGCAGGCATCGATGCGTCAATAATCACATCAGATGGCACATGTAAATTCGTAATCCCCTTAGCGCTGTCGACCATATAAAGTTTCGGACCATCAATCAGGCAAGCACTGATATCGTCCAAAATTTCTTGTTCATCCTTCACGCAGGCAAGCATCTCGCCTAACCCCGCGTTTGGATTCACACCAAGAGCACTCAATCGTTCTTTGTATTTATCAAATACAGGTTCCAGAAAAACCGAGACTGCGTGACCAAAAAGGATGGGGTCAGACACCTTCATCATCGTGGCTTTAAGATGGATTGAGAATAATATCCCTTGCTTCTTCGCATCCTCAATTTCTTCTCGCAAAAATTTCCTTAATGTACTCACCCGTAGTGAGGACGCATCGAGAACAGCTCCCTCAGTCAAAGTGATGTTTTTCTTAAGGTCGAACGTACTTCCGTTTGTCGACGAAAATTCAATTCTCGCTGCGCCAATCTGCGTTGAGGCGATCGTCACGGATTTCTCGTTCGCATAAAAATCATCGCCTGGCATAGAGGAGACATGCGTTTTAGATGTTGCCTCCCAGGTTCCCATCTTGTGTGGGTTTGACTTAGCGTACTCTTTCACTGCCCTCGCAGCGCGACGATCTGAGTTGCCCTCGCGTAATACGGGGTTAACCGCTGAACCCTTGATCGCATCGTAACGGCGACGTATCTCCTTTTCCTCATCGCTCTTCGCCTCTTCTGGGTAATCAGGTACCGGGTAACCTTGATTTTGCAACTCCGAAATCGCGGCCTTTAATTGGGGCACTGACGCTGAAATATTCGGTAATTTAATGACATTTGCACCTGGCTGTTTGACGATTAAATCAAGCGCTTCCAAATCGTTTGGTATCTGTTGGGCGTCAGAAAGATGCTCGGGAAACATGGAAATAATGCGACCGGCGAGTGAAATATCTTTGGTGCCTACATTGATATTCGCATGACGAGAAAATGCCCGGATTATCGGTAATAACGAACCGCTCGCTAACTGCGGCGCTTCATCGACAATCGTGTAAATAATCTCTGGTGTCTTCGAATTCATTTTTCTCGTGTCCCCTTAAATGACTTTTTTGCGCGATCTTGCTGGTTATCGCTTTTGGTTAACCATTAATGATAACTCATCGAAGGCTGACTCGAATTAGAGGATTTCTCTACGCTAAACATCACTTTGTTATTTTTTGTAATGCAAAAATCAATCTCATGCTGCATCACATCATAATTTTATGAAATCTATTTACATATTATGAAATTAACGAACATTTATCGCCTCAACCTATTGTTTATAATTATATTTATTATATGAAAAAATATTAGTTGCAATGCGTCTTTTTCATATTTAATTTGTAGTTCTGTTCAAAACAGAGGGAGTCCCCTTAACCATGGTCGACAAACGAAGATGCAAAATAGAGCTTCTCAGTCATTTACTTATCCCTCTGAGGACAGAGCGATCGACCGCCACCACGGCCAACACGCGAAAACACTAAAGAGGGATCCTCGATAGTTTTCAATGAATTTTAAGGATAGACCGATTGACCTCCAACAGGTCAACAAACAAAAACACTAAAGAGGAAAAAATGATGGACAAACAGAAGCAGATTGAAGAACTAGAACACGACTGGGCAAACAATCCTCGTTGGGCAAACGTTAAGCGTCCATACTCGGCAGAGGATGTGGTGCGCTTAAGAGGTTCAGTAAAGATTGAGCATACCCTGGCGACAATGGGCGCTGAAAAACTCTGGAAAAGAGTGAATGAGGAGCCATTCGTCAACTCCCTGGGCGCAATGACAGGAAATCAAGCCATGCAACAGGTGCGTGCCGGATTAAAAGCGATTTACTTATCAGGATGGCAAGTCGCAGCTGACGCTAACTTATCGGGCGAGATGTATCCGGATCAATCACTCTACCCCGTTAACAGCGTTCCATCGATTGTCAAGAAAATCAATGGTGCGCTTTTGCGAGCAGATCAAATACAAACCGCTGAGCAAAGCGGGAACATTGACTGGCTGGCCCCAATAGTTGCTGATGCTGAAGCTGGATTTGGTGGCGTTCTCAACGCGTTCGAATTAATGAAGGCAATGATCGAAGCGGGTGCGGCGGGAGTGCACTTTGAGGACCAATTAGCATCCGCCAAGAAATGTGGGCACATGGGCGGGAAAGTCCTCGTACCAACACAGGAGGCCGTACAAAAACTCACAGCCGCTAGATTCGCCTCTGACGTCATGGGTGTGCCGACTGTTTTGCTCGCACGAACCGATTCTGAAGCGGCAAATTTAATCACCTCTGACATAGATGATTATGATAAACCCTTCCTGACAGGCGAGCGCACCTCTGAGGGTTTTTACAGGGTGATGAATGGAATCCAACAAGCAATCTCTCGTGGACTTGCATACGCCCCCTACGCCGACCTAATTTGGTGTGAAACTGGTACACCAGATTTAGACTTTGCCAGACAGTTCGCAGAAGCGATACACAAAGAATATCCAAACCAGTTGTTGGCGTATAACTGCTCGCCTTCATTCAATTGGAAGAAAAATCTAGACGACTCTACCATCGCGAAGTTCCAGCGAGAGTTGGGTGCTATGGGATACAAATTCCAATTCATTACGTTGGCTGGATTCCATGCACTGAACTACTCCATGTTCGATTTGGCGCGAGGATACGCAACGGACAATATGTCAGCATACGTTGCGTTACAACAAGCCGAATTCGCTGCAGAACAAAAAGGCTATACCGCCACGAAACATCAACGGGAAGTCGGCACGGGTTACTTCGACGAAGTCGTTCAAGTCATCCAAGGGGGGCAGTCCTCGGTCACCGCGATCGCTGGTTCAACAGAGGAGGAACAGTTCGCATAATCGAGTAATGCTCAAAGAGGCTTGGGTCGTCACCCAGGCCTCTTACAACATTCTCTCAATCTAGCTCGAAACCGTCGATGTAACCTCGCTGATCATCTGCGGTTTGTTCCGTTTTGTACAACACAAAATTCTCGATCGCCAACACGTCAAGATCTGTTGCCATAAAACAGCGAAACGCATCCTCTGGAGTGCATACGATCGGCTCCCCTCGAACATTAAATGATGTATTGACAAGCATCGGCACGCCCGTGAGAGCGTGAAATTTCTTGATTAATTTGTGATAACGACGGTGATCCTCATAGCGAACTGTCTGTAACCTCGCTGAATAATCTACGTGAGTGATGGCCGGTACCGTTGAACGAGGAATATTGAGTTGCTCCAGCCCTGAGACACCCGCTTGCTCTTCCTGCAGCGCCACATGATGCTCCGCCTTCACACCTGCGACCATCAACATGTACGGACTATCACCGTCGAATTCAAACCAGTTACCAACTTCGTCAGCTAAGACACTGGGTGCGAACGGTCGAAAACTTTCTCGAAACTTCACTTTCAAATTTAATTGCTTCTGTGTGTTTGCCGAGCGTGGATCGCCCAAAATGCTCCGAGCACCCAATGCCCGTGGACCGAACTCCATACGGCCTTGCATCCAACCGACCGCTTTTCCGTCTGTGATCGAGGAAGCCACCTTGTCAATCATCTCATCCTCAGCGAGCTCATGACACACAGCACCACAAGAGACCAACCTCCTCCGAACCTCCTCCGAATCGAAACTCGGGCCAAGATAGGAACCAGACATCGCGTCCTGAGACTCTCTTACGCGCCGCGGCTGCTTGAGGTGTAAGTGCCACGCCGCCAATGCTGCACCAACTGCCCCGCCTGAATCTCCCGCCGCAGGTTGCACCCAGATTTGCTCAAAAATCTTTGATCGGTGAAGCGCACCATTAGCGACACAATTGAGGGCAACGCCCCCTGCAAGGCACAGATGACGCTGACCTGTCTCCAAAGCGATATGTCTCGCTATTTTGAGCACCACTTCCTCAGTGACTTTTTGAATCGAAGCCGCTAAATCCATATCACGTTGAGTGATCGCAGCCTCTCTTTCTCGAGGACCTCCACCAAAAAGGTCATGAAACTTTTGGTTTGTCATGGTGAGTCCGGTTGCAAAATCAAAGAACGACATGTCCAGTTGGAAACTGCCATCTTCAGCAATTCGAATGAGGCGCTCTTTGATTAAATCTGCATACTTCGGAGCACCGTATGGGGCCAAACCCATGACTTTATATTCACCTGAGTTCACCTTAAACCCGATGTAGTACGTGAACGCCGAATATAAAAGACCCAGAGAATGCGGAAAGTGAATTTCTTTCACGATATCCACATGGTTGTTGGAACCAACAGCGACTGAGGACGTGGTCCACTCTCCAACCCCATCGAGTGTGAGGATCGCCGCCTCGACAAAGGGTGAGGGAAAAAACGCACTGGCTGCATGCGACAGATGGTGCTCTGAGAATAAAAGCCGATCATGCCAAGGACGATGTCCAGGTAATAGATGCTCAAGTTCCTTAACGAGGATTTTCTTTTGAAATAATTTATCTTTGATCCATAAAGGCATCGCCTTGCTAAAGCTTAGAAACCCCTTTGGAGCGAATGCAAGATAGGTTTCCAGTAAGCGTTCAAATTTTAAAAATGGCTTTTCATAGAACACCACGTGATCAACGTCATCGCCACTAATACCCCCTTCAGCTAAGCAGTAGCTGATCGATGCTTTGGGAAATCCACTGTCGTGCTTCTTTCGTGTGAACCGCTCCTCCTGCGCCGCAGCAACCAATTCACCATCTTTTAGCAAACACGCTGCACTATCGTGATAGAACGCTGAGATACCTAGAACAAACATCGAGTTCGATTTAGAACAGCGTATAAATGAACGGAGCAATTAAGGAGCCCTGCGCGACAACCAACAAGCCACCGATCACGAGCATGATCAACACGATGGGAGTAAGCCATAGTTTTTTTCGAACACGCAAAAATTGCCAAAGCTCTTTAAGTATTTCCAAAGCTCCTCTCCTTAGAATTGCTGTCGAAATGGATCTTGACGTTCATGGTCTGCGGGTCGTAACTTCCAGTAGGTTTCTCGGCTCTTGACTTTCAGTCTAAGTTCATCGCGCCCAAAAATTTTGAGTAATAATGCTGTCGGGACAAAAATCACATAGAAGATCAGCCCCATCACAATCGGGTTCACGATACGCCCTAAGGTTAAGCCGAAGATCATCCAGGCCCGATTCATCGGGTGAAGTAACGAAGGTTTGCAGGCTGAGAGTGTGAACAAAACAAGCGACGCAACACCAAGAAGTGCTGCCAGAGCAATCTGACTCGCGATGAGACAAACAAACGAAGCCAGAAAAAAAAGGACGCCAAAAAAGACTCCGAATTTTCGATCTGTTGGCAGCGTGACGTCGGAATACACGATCATTCCTACTTTCAGTAAATACGTTGGTGTATTGAGCATTGTATTTGGTTTAATCTACCATCGCTATGAAACACCTCGTGGAATCGACATACATGGAAACCATTGAACTGAGTTTAAGCGATATTCGCAAACTGACTTTCGACATACTGATCACGCATGGGTGTGACACAAAAAATGCATCGAGCATTTCACACATAATCACTGACGCAGAACGAGATGGGTGCGAGTCGCATGGTCTATTTCGTTTACCCGGCTATGTCGCCTCATTGAAATCAGGAAAAGCAAACGGCAGAGCTGAGCCGAAATTAACGACTAAATCTCCCGTAATTATTGAAGTCGATGGTCAAAAAGGGTTTGCGCCGATCGCTCATGAAGTCGGGCTGCCAAGACTTGTCTCTGCGGCAAAAACGTTTGGCGTGGCCGTCTTATCCCTTCGACGCATCCTTCATTTCGCAGCACTTTGGCCAGAGACGGAGTTTTTAGCAAGAAACGACCTGGTTGGCATGGCATGCACCTCATACTTACCAAAGGTCGCACCGCATGGGACTAAATCTGCTCTGTTCGGAACAAATCCGATTTCCTTTGCTTGGCCGAGAAAAGATAACCATCCAGTTTGTTTTGATATGGCCACCTCGAGCACAGCGCTGGGAAACGTGCAAATCGCTGCCAGAGAAGGCAAACTGGTCGACGAGGGCATTGGCCTAAATAAATTGGGAGAACACACTCGCGACCCAGCAGAAATTATTCAAGGGATGCTGCTTCCGTTCGGTGGCTATAAGGGGTCAGCACTCAGTTTAATGGTCGAATTACTGTCGGCAGGACTTACGGGGGACTTTTTTGGCTTCGAATCTGAAGCTCAAAATCACGATGACGGAGGCCCTGCTTTAGGGGGAGAATTTGTTGTGGCGTATTCACCCAGCATGATCGCTGGAGAAGGATGGCCAGAACACGCCGAGTCGTTCATTCGCCGCTACCAAAGCCTAGACGGCGCCTATTTACCAGGTGAGCGACGATACGCAAAGAGACGGGATGAGGGCACGAGGCAAATCAACAAGCCGCTGTATGACACGATCATGGGACTTAATTAATATTTAATTCAATCGTATGAGAAACCATCATGGAATTCGATCCAAAACTGCACACAACGCACACAACCAGACGCTTCAGTGACTTTAAACTTGGTGAGGTATTTCGCGCACCATCAAGGACCATGACGGAGGGGATATTTGCCGCGTTTCAATCAGCCTCTGGAGATAACCATCCAATTCACTATGATCGAGAATATTTGAAGTCGCTCGGCCACTCAAACTTGATGGCGCATGGGTACATGTCACTCATCCAGGCAGCGATTGGTGCATCGCCGCTTGCGCATGAGATGGGCGAATCACTGATCGGATTTATCGAGCAATCGAGTCAATTTAGACAACCCGTCTATTGCGGAGATACACTGTATCCCACATTTACCATCAACGAACTCACACAACAGAACACAACAGGAATACTCGGTGTGTCAATCACGATTCACAATCAAGATCGGATATTGTGTGTGTCTGGCAATCAACGTTATCTGATGCGTCTTGATCAAGTTCACTAAGTATCTCGAAAAACCCACAAGAACCACTTCAATTAATATCGACGTATTGCAAGAATGTCACACACGTGTCTTCAATCCTAACGCATAACCATGGGCGCTTATCGAGACACGTGATACCCTCTAGTGTTTCTGACGTCAATCTTAAATCTCACGATATGACTGCATGAACCGAAGACACTTTCTACGCACCTCAACGATCGCCGCAGTGACAGCGGGAGGAACACATCTCAATGCATTCGCTGACGGTGAAGCAAAGCCGACTACCGACTGGAAGAAATACAGACTAAGATATGAAGTCGAGATTCCCAAAACTTCGGGTAACGGAACACTATGGTTACCCATCCCTCAGGACATGGGAGATTACCAGCGATTTTTATCGATTAATTGGGAGGGCAATACATCGGGGGCCACGTTATACCGAGAACAAACCTACAGCGCGAACATATTTTCACTAAGTTGGACTGAACAGACTCCCAAACTGAATGTGACGTTCGACGTCGCGCTTCGTGATCGAGGCCGTAATTTTCCGGCGGTGAAGCAACATGGCCTAAATCAAGAGGATCTATACCTTCGTCCTACCCAGCACATGCCCATTGATGGAATTGTTGCTGAAACGGCACACTCAATCGTCGATAGTTTCATGACGCCGGATGACAAAGCTCGCGCCATCTACAACTGGGTTGTGGACAACACGTTTCGTGAGCCAACGACTCGAGGCTGCGGAATGGGTGATATTAAATTCATGCTGGAAACGGGTGATTTTGGCGGTAAATGTGCCGACATCAATTCATTGTTCGTAGGTCTCGTTCGAGCAGCAGGGTTGCCTGCAAGGGAGTCCTATGGTGTACGCGTGGCGGAGTCTGGCAAGTTTAAATCATTGGGATCAAGCGGTGATATCTCGAAGGCCCATCATTGTCGCGCTGAATACTTTTCACCTCGATACGGTTGGACCGCCGTGGATCCAGCCGACGTTCGCAAAGTGGTGCTCCAGGAAAACATGAGACTAGATGACCCGAGAATCATCGAGTTGCGTGATTATCTTTTTGGAAACTGGGAGATGAACTGGGTTGGGTTTAATCGAGCCCGAGACTTTGATTTAGCCCCAACAGCGAGTGAGGCCATTCCGTATTTCATGTATCCCTACGCTGAAACGACTAGTGGCATCAGTGATGGAAGGGATCCGAGTGCGTTCGACTTCAGTCTATTCAGTAACCGCACTTAGCACACAGCGACGTGTTTTTTGTGATCAACTCAAAATCCAAATTAAATAACGTGTCGGCGTCCCCAGTCCCCGACATTCGAGCTTATTACGACCGTAAATCGTTCCGACCTCTACTCCCACTCGATTGTGGCTGGCGGCTTACTAGAAATATCGTAAGCCACTCTTGAAACCCCTGGCACCTCATTGATAATTCGCCGCGAAACATTCTCAAGGAAATCAAATGGCAAATGCGCAAAACTCGCGGTCATGAAGTCGATCGTTTTCACTGCTCGCAGGGTCACCACATATTCGTATCGTCTCGCATCTCCAACGACTCCAACAGACTTAACTGGCAGAAACACCGCAAAAGCTTGGCTGACCGAATCATAGAGGCTTGCTTGACGTAATTCATCAATATAAATCGCATCAGCCAGTCGAAGAATATCTGCGTATTCTTTCTTGACCTCACCTAGAATCCGCACACCAAGTCCAGGCCCCGGAAATGGGTGGCGGTAGACCATTTTTTTTGGCAAACCGAGCTCATCACCGACTCGACGAACTTCATCTTTAAAGAGTTCTCTCAAGGGCTCTACCAGTTTGAGCCTCATATGCTCTGGCAATCCGCCAACATTATGATGCGACTTAATGACATGCGCCTTTCCTGACGCTGCGCCAGCAGATTCAATCACGTCTGGATAAATTGTTCCCTGCGCTAAGAAATCGACATCTCGAAGCTTGCCAGCCTCCTCTTCGAAGATCTCAATGAACAAATTTCCGATGATTTTTCGTTTTTTTTCCGGATCAGCCACACCAGAGAGTGCTGCTAGAAAGCGAGACTCCGCATCAACGCGTATGACTTTGACACCCATATGTTCAGCGAAGGTGCTCATCACTTCATCACCTTCATTGAGGCGCAATAATCCGTTATCAACGAAGATACACGTCAGTCGATCCCCAATCGCTTTGTGTAATAACGCCGCGACAACAGATGAATCAACCCCGCCAGACAGACCCAAAACGACTTTTCCGTCGCCAATCTGATCCTTCATTTGATTGATACTGTCCTCGATAATATTGCTAGGGTTCCAAAGGGCGTCGCATCCACATATCTCGCGAACAAAACGCGCGAGCACTTTAACTCCTTGCGTTGTATGGGTGACTTCTGGATGGAATTGAATCCCGTAATATTGTCGCTCCTCATCAGCCATACCAGCTAATGGGGCGTTCTCTGTGCTGCAGATCTTGACGAAATTTTCTGGTAACTCAGTTACACGATCGCCATGGCTCATCCATACATCCAACATGCCATAGCCCTCAGGGGTCGTATGGTCTTCGATATCCTTCAACAACCGAGAATGGTTATGAGCACGAACTTTGGCATAGCCGTATTCGTGTTTATCCGAGCTCTCGACACGACCTCCGAGTTGTTGAGCCATCGTTTGCATCCCATAACAAATACCGAGGATAGGCACGCCCAGTTCAAATACAACACTAGGGGCCCGAGGTGTGTCATCACCAGTCACGGTCTCAGGGCCGCCACTTAATATAAGCCCTAGAGGCTTTTGCTTCTTAATCTGCTCTTCACAATTGTCATAAGGCCATATCTCGCAATAGACACCTATTTCACGCACACGACGAGCAATCAACTGAGTATATTGAGATCCAAAGTCGATGATCAGGATCCGGTGGGCATGAATATTGTTTTTCATTTAACTTTCAGTTTTCGTGAGCAAAAAAACGACTAATAAAGTTCGTCTTAAAGAGAAACTCTGATAGACGTTGACTAGGAGCGCCGAGTAACCCCTTCTACTCAACCCGATAATTAGGTGCTTCCTTGACGATCTGCACATCGTGAACATGCGACTCCTTCATGCCAGATGCAGAGATTTGTACAAAAGAGGCGCGCTCATGAATATCCTCGACAGAGGCGCAACCTAAATAGCCCATTGATGAACGCAAGCCACCAATAAGTTGATGAATGACAGCAACGACTGACCCTTTGTAGGGAACTCGTCCCTCAACCCCTTCGGGAACCAATTTTTCTACTGGGGTCGATTTGTTATCTTGAAAATATCGGTCACTCGACCCCTTCTGCATGGCAGACAAAGAACCCATACCTCGATACGATTTGTATGACCGCCCCTGGTACAACTCAATCTCACCAGGCGCCTCTTCAGTACCCGCGAGGAGCCCGCCTAACATGACTGTCGACGCTCCAGCCGCAATGGCTTTGGAAATATCGCCAGAATAACGGATACCACCATCTGCGATCAGCGGTACCCCTGCACGATCTAACGCCGTAGCCACATTATCAATTGCTGTAATTTGGGGAACGCCAACGCCAGCGACAACCCTAGTCGTACAGATGGATCCAGGACCGATTCCAACCTTCACACCATCAGCGCCGGCATCCACTAGCGCTTTCGCTGCGTCCCCTGTCGCAATATTACCGCCCACGACTTCTACCTGAGGATATTTTCGCTTGACGTAAGAAACACCGTCTATCACGCCTTGTGAGTGTCCGTGCGCCGTATCTACGACAATAACATCAACTCCAGCAGCGACAAGCGCCTCCACGCGCTCCTCGGTATCAGCTCCAACGCCAACCGCAGCTCCAACAAACAAACTACCCTGAGAATCCTTAGCAGCCATCGGGTATTCGCTCGACATCATGATGTCTTTTACGGTAATGAGCCCCTTTAACTCATAAGCGTCATTTACGACAAGTACTCTCTCAATACGATGCTTATGCATCAATGCCATCGCATCTTCATTGGCTGCGTCTTCACTAACTGTAACGAGTCGATCTTGCGCAGTCATGATATCTCTTACCGGCTGGGATAAGTTGCTCTCAAAACGTAAGTCCCTATTGGTTACAAGCCCAACCACTTTGCCATTCTCGATGACCGGCAATCCAGAAATCTTATGTTGTCGCGTTAATTCGAGAACCTCGCCTACCGACATTGTTGGAGAGATGGTCACTGGGTCTTTCACCACCCCATTTTCAAAACGCTTGACGCGAGAGACCTCACGAGCCTGATCAGTCACGGACATATTCTTGTGAACAATGCCGACGCCGCCCTCAAGCGCAATTGCGATGGCAAGTCTGGACTCTGTTACTGTATCCATAGCCGCCGAAACGAGCGGGATATTGAGTTTTATATTTTTAGTCAGTCTAGTCGAAAGACCGACATCTCTTGGCAGGACGGTGGAGTGTGCCGGGACGAGTAGAACGTCGTCGAACGTCAAAGCTTTTTGCAAAATACGCATAGGTTTGAGTCGCCCAAAGTCGTTATTATACGACACCTTACACTCGTCATCAGACTTCCCGACTGCGTGTGCAACGCGAACCGATCCCGACCAAAAAGTTAATGACTGCGTCAACCGTCGTTTGACGTGCGATTGACTGATGATTATCGATCAGCTTTCAGACGCCCTCTTTCGACTGACTAAACGACCGCTACGTCGCAATTCTTTGGGATCAGCAACCAACGGACGAAGAATTTCAATTCGGTCGCAATTTGAAACCAGATCGGTCAATCTAGCTTTTCTACCCCAAATCGAGAAGGACAAGCTTTCTTGCTCCATAAGAAAAACTGCCTTAGTCGCAACCTTGGACGCCCCAATCACATCGCCAACCGTAGACTCAGGCTGAATCAACAACTTCTCAGAGTGCTCCTCGGTTTCTGTCACAAAAATGACATCAACGCTCAGCAACGCAGACTCATCACTCATGAACTGCCTCGGCCCGAGCCACAAATGAATCAACGAAGGTTTCGGCAATTCGATCAAATACGGGCGATAAAAGCTTAGATAGCACGACGCTAGAAAATTCATAGTGGAGATCAAATTCAACCCGACTACCAAGGTCTCCTAATCCATAAAAACGCCACTCCCCACTCAACGACTTAAACGGTCCATCAACCAGATGGAGCTTGATGATACCCGGAGTCGAATCGATCGGTCGAATGAGCTCGTTTGCGGTCTTAAATGACTGCCGTACCCCCTTAAAGTCAATAACAATCTCGGCAACCATAGAATCCTCGGACTCCTCGAAAACTTGAGCACCACCACACCAAGGCAAAAATTCAGGATACGCATCAACCCGATTAACCAATTCATACATTAAGTCAGCCGAATACAGTACCAGTGCAGATTTTTGCACCTTCATCACAAATACATTCTTCCCACTAGTTATCCATCAAAAAAATCGACTAACATGTCATCTAACTTATTGATGACTTTTCTCATGAGCATTATTCAGAATAAAAAAGCGTATCACGATTACTTTATCGAAGAAAAATTCGAGGCTGGCCTTGCATTACAAGGCTGGGAGGTAAAATCCATTCGTGAGGGGAAAAGTCAACTCAAGGAATCTTATGTCATCATTAGAAGCGGGGAACTCTTCTTAATTGGCTCTCATATCAGCGCGCTCACATCGGCCTCAACCCACATAAAACCAGACGCAACTCGCACAAGAAAACTGCTGATGCACGCAGAGGAAATTTCAAAACTGATCGGAAAAGTTGAACGATCGGGCTACGCACTCGTTCCCCTCGACCTGCATTACTCTCGAGGGAGGATTAAGCTGTCACTGGGGCTAGCTAAGGGTAAGAAGCAACACGATAAACGCCAAACGATCAAAGAAAAAGATTGGCAGAGAGAACAACAACGACTGCTTCGTCAAAAAATCTAGGTGTAATCTAGCCCCATTGCTTCTCGGACATCACGCATCGTTTCAGATGCCAGCTTTCGTGCTTTGTCGTTGCCATCGGCAATAATGTTTCTCACAAGCGCTGGGTCATCAATATATTGCTGTGCTCGCTCTCGAATGGGATTCAAGGTTTCGCCGATTGACTTAATCAACGGCTGCTTGCATTCAATACATCCAATGCCAGCACTCTTACAGCCCTCTTTCACCCATGCGTTTGTCGTCTCGTTCGAATAAATCACATGCAACTGCCACACCGGACATTTCTCCGGATCCCCGGGATCTGTCCTTCGAACTCTGGCGGGATCAGTTGGCATGGTTCTTATCTTTTTATCGATTGATGCCTCATCTTCACGCAACGAAATCGTATTGTTATAGGATTTGGACATTTTTTGACCGTCTAACCCCGGCATCTTAGACGCTGCAGTTAACAGTGACTGAGGCTCTGAGAGAATCATCTTGCCACCACCTTCAAGATAACCAAACAATCGCTCTCGATCGCCAAAAGAGAGACTTGCCGCCTCCTCAAGCAGCGCGCGTCCCGCTTCAAGCGCGTCGTCCTCGCCCTGCTCCTGATATTTATTTAATAATTCGCGATACAACTTACTTTTCTTACCACCTAATTTTTTGATTGCTTCCTCCGCTTTTTCCTCGAACCCGGGCTCTTTGCCATAAATATGGTTAAAGCGACGTGCAATCTCTCGCGTAAATTCAATATGAGGAACTTGGTCCTCCCCAACTGGCACCAGATTTGCACGGTAGATCAGAATGTCCGCGCTCTGCAATAACGGATACCCCAAAAAGCCATACGTGGAAAGATCTTTCTCCGAGAGTTTTTCCTGTTGGTCCTTGTATGTCGGCACGCGTTCCAGCCAACCCAGGGGGGTCATCATTGACATCAGAAGATGTAACTCTGCGTGCTCCGGAACTTTTGATTGGATGAATAAAGTCGCCTGAGACGGATCAATCCCTGCTGCAAGCCAATCAATCAACATCTCCCAGACATTTTGCTCAATAACCTCGGGAGAGTCATAGTGAGTGGTTAACGCATGCCAATCGGCCACAAAAAATAAGCACTGATATTCATGCTGTAACTTCAACCAATTCTCCAACACCCCGTTGTAATGCCCTAAATGAAGCGCACCAGTTGGGCGCATTCCAGATAGGACTCGGTCATCAAACATGTTTCACCTCTAAATACCAAAAATAAAAGAAATAATACTCACTACTGTCCCAAGCACCGGATAAATAATCGACCCTAAGGCTCCAGAAACCATTAATAGCATAATGATGAGCAACCCATACGGCTCAAGTCGAGCAAGGCTATAAGCTAACTTGTGCGGAAGTGCACTGATCGCGATACGCCCACCATCCAACGGGGGAATCGGAATTAAGTTAAGGATCATTAGAACCAGGTTAATTAGAATCCCGCCTTTAGCCATCTCTAACATTGCATCTGAGAAATAATGAATTGGAATCGTCAGCGTAATTTTAAAAATCAGCGCCCACATGACGCCCATGACCAAGTTGGCTCCAGGGCCAGCAGCAGCCACCCACAACATATCTCGCTTTGGATTCTTCAAATTCGCAAAATTCACCGGCACAGGTTTCGCCCACCCAAACGCCAATTTTCCACCGCTTGCAAATAACAACACCGCAGGAACGACAAGCGTCCCAATAGGATCAATGTGCTTCACAGGATTCAGCGTGATGCGTCCCTCCTGATACGCGGTGAAATCACCAAGTCGTTTTGCAATGTAGCCGTGAGCCGCCTCATGCAGGGTAATCGCCAAAACGAACGGAATGGCGTAAAGACTTAACAGTTGAATCCAGTAGCTAATATCCAATCGAAACCCCAAAGTAAAAAGCGAACTTGACTCAGAGGCTCGCGCTACCGATTATAGTTGATTTCATCATCTAATCTTATAGACGTAATGCCTTTAACGCCAAACTCTCATCGTAGTGATGTATTGGGTCGTAACGTCGTCGCGACCACACAACCGCTGGCCTCTCAAGCAGGACTTTTGATGTATACAAAAGGGGGGAATGCGATTGATGCAGCGATTGCAACAGCAATCACTCTAACCGTGGTCGAACCAACGATGAATGGCATTGGCTCAGATGCCTTTTGCATTGTATGGGATGGATCGACATTACATGGACTGAGCGCATCCGGACGTTACCCGAAAGCGTGGAAAACCAAGCAGTTTCAGCATGTGGCGCAAATGCCTCAACAAGGATGGGAATCAGTGACAGTGCCGGGTGCCGTCTCGGCCTGGGTTGACCTATCGAAAAAATTCGGAAAACTACCGTTTGAAATGCTGTTTGAACCAGCGATTCAATATGCTCGTCATGGCTTTTTCGTCTCACCAATTATTGCTGATCAATGGGCCACACAAATTGAACGTTATCACTTGTTTGGTGAATTCAACAAAATCTTCAGTGTGAACGGAAAGGCTCCAAGCGTCGGACAGCGATTCTATCTTGCAAATCATGCGGACTCTCTCGAGGACATTGCGCTCACCAAAGGCGAATCGTTTTATCGAGGAAAATTAGCAGACCTAATGGTCACAGACTCAAATCACCATGGCGGCAAGTTATCTCATTCAGACCTTGCAGAACACACTAATCGATGGACACTCCCCATAAGCGCAAACTACCGAGATGTGCAACTACACGAAATCCCACCAAGTGGCCAAGGAATCGCGACCTTGATTGCGTCACTGATACTGGACTTAAAAGAGGACGAAATTCAGTCCGCACCGAACCATCTAAAAACTCACTTTGAGATCGAGGCCATGAAATTGGCGCTCAACGAAGTCTATGCCGAAGTTGCAGATCCAAAGCACATGAGAAAAAGCGCTGACGACTTACTGGACCCTACCTTCATAAAAAAAGCGTCCAATTCGATCAAAAGTACCGAGACTCTTCCTCCGAATAGTAGGCCACCACAACAATCTGAGACGGTTTATCTGACAACTGCGGATGAGTCCGGGATGATGGTGTCCTTCATTCAATCCAACTATATGGGCTTTGGCTCCGGTGTCGTGGTGCCTGGCACAGGTATCAGCTTACAAAATCGAGCGGCGGGCTTTACGACAAATCCAGATCACCCTAATTGTGTCGATGGTGGAAAATATCCATTTCATACAATCATTCCAGGGTTCATCACTCGGGATAAGAACGCGTTCGCAAGTTTCGGTGTCATGGGCGGTGACATGCAAGCGCAAGGTCACTTACAAATCCTGCGTGCGCTAGTTAGAGACAAAAATTCGCCACAAGAGGCGATAAATTCACCCAGATGGAAACTGCAAAAGGATGGGTCCTTACTCTTAGAATCAACATTTGGCATCAAAACTGCATCAGAGCTCGCATCACTCGGACACAACGTGGTTTCGGCTCCCTACGGAGCCTATGAATTTGGCGCCGCGCAAATCATTGCTCGACTGGCTGATGATGGTTACACGGCAGGATCTGAGCCGCGCCGAGACGGCCAAGCAGTCGCAACCTAGCCAAATAATTAATTCCTGAGTCGCTTAATCGCAGCTGCTCGGATTTTAGACAATGTCGTTCGTGTAGTGATTGCTTCCGGATCGACCTTGATGTGAATCAATGAAGCCTGTGGGGCATCGATACAACGACTAAGTGCACCACGTATTTCTTCAGTCGAAAGAATCGTTTCGGCATGGAGACCGTACGCACGAGCCAATGCCGCAAAATCGGGATTCCTCAGCGCAGTACCATGTACGTTCTCTGGGTATTCACGCTCCTGATGCATCCGAATGGTGCCGTACATGCCATTATCAAAAACGATAAATATGACTTTAAGGTCATATTGAATCGCGGTAGCGATTTCTTGCCCATTCATCAAAAAACAGCCATCTCCCGAGACACTCACGACCGTGCGATTAGGCGACGCGACTTTCGCGGCAACGCCTGAGGGCACACCGTAACCCATTGCACCATTGGTCGGTGCCGCTTGAGTTCGAAGACCAGAATATTGCCAGTGCCTATGAATCCACCCACTAAAATTGCCGGCACCATTAGTGATGATGGTATCTCGTGGTAAAAGCTCCTTAAATGTTCTCATGAATTCGCCTAAGTCCACAGCTCCTGGGGTCGCTTGAGGCTCAATGTTTTCCAAATAACGGGCTCGTCCCACCTCGAGCCAACTTTCCCACTCCTTCCGCGCCGGAGAGGCCTCCAGCTCCGAGAATGATTTCGCCGCGTCAGCGATATGAGCGTGAATTAACAACGCACCCTGGAACACCCGGCCCAACTCTTCAATACCTGGGTGAACGTGAATGAGTTTTTGCCTCGGCTTTGGAGACTCGATTAGCGTGTAACCACTCGTTGTCATCTCTCCCAGCCTTGCACCGAGGACAATCAATAGATCTGAATCTTTCACATATTCGGCAAGTGCCGGATTAATGCCGATCCCAACGTCTCCAACATAATTTGGGTGGTAATTATCAAATAAATCCTGTCGCCTAAAAGAACAAGCAACAGGAAGGTTTTGCTCCTCAATAAATCGCTTGATATCCTGGTATGCGCCTTCAGACCAACCACCCCCACCCAGAATCACGAGGGGTTTCGAAGAAGCATCCAGAAGGGCCCTCACGGAATCACATTGCAGTTGCGTTGGAGAGAACCTTATCGGGGAAACTTGAGACACGTCTTGAACATCAACTTGTTGAACCAACATGTCCTCAGGAAGCGCTAAAACAACAGGACCAGGTCGGCCGGACGTTGCCGTTTGAAAAGCTCGAGAGACGTACTCCGGAATTCGGTCCGCCCGATCAATTTGCGCGACCCATTTAGTCATCTGCCCAAACATACGGCGGTAGTCAATTTCTTGAAATGCTTCACGGTCAATCATGTCGCTACCGACTTGCCCTACAAACAATATCATTGGAGTCGAGTCCTGATAAGCCGTGTGAACCGCAATACTCGCATTGGTTGCCCCAGGGCCACGCGTCACAAAACAAACTCCAGGTTTTCCCGATATCTTTCCATAGGCTTCAGCCATATAAGCCGCGCCACCATCTTGGCGGGCCACATATAGGTTGATGTTGTCTCTCTTCAAATAAAGTGCATTTAAAACATCTAAATAACTCTCACCTGGCACGCAAAACGCATCGGTTACTCCTTGCGCAACAAGCTGATCAACAAGAACCTCACCCCCGCTTCTTTTACCACTCATCTTTTTTTCCTAATCTTTTCCCTCACTCTAGCAAAAAAAAACCCGCCATCGGCGGGTTTTTAGAAGATGAAAAAGACTAATCAGACGAAGCGTCGTCAGACGAGCCTTCCGCCGCTTTATCATCAGCCGCCGCCGCCTTCATACTTAATCGCAGTCGTCCTTTGTCGTCTGCCTCAAGGACTTTAACGCGAACGTGCTGGCCTTCCTTGAGGTAATCAGAAACTGCGTTAACTCGCTCCTCTGCGATTTGTGAAATATGTAACAAACCATCCTTTCCTGGTAACACGCTCACAATCGCACCAAAGTCGAGTAGCTTTAACACCTCACCATCGTAGATCTGACCAACCTCAACGTCGGCTGTGAGCTCTTCAATACGTTTTCTTGCGGCCTCGCCACCGGCGGCAGACACACAGGCAATGGTAACCGCACCCTCGTCGGTAATATCAATCGTCGTGCCAGTCTCCTCAGTAATTGCTCGAATAACTGCGCCACCCTTACCAATCACATCACGAATTTTCTCTGGCTTAATTTTCATTTGGATCATACGAGGCGCATAGTTTGATAACTCTTCACGAGAGCCATCCATTGCCTCTTTCATTTTTCCAAGAATGTGCATACGAGCTTCTTTCGCCTGCTCCAGCGCGATATGCATGATTTCTTTTGTGATCCCTTGAATTTTGATATCCATTTGAAGCGCCGTGATTCCAGACTCGGAGCCTGCCACTTTGAAATCCATGTCTCCCAGGTGATCTTCATCACCGAGAATGTCAGTTAGCACAGCAAATCGATTGCCATCCTTAATCAATCCCATTGCGATTCCAGCAACGTGTGCTTTTAAAGGGACGCCTGCGTCCATTAAAGACAAACACCCACCACAGACTGATGCCATAGAGCTTGAACCGTTCGACTCAGTGATCTCCGACACAACACGAAGTGAGTAAGCGAATTCTTCCTGGGATGGCAAAACAGCCACTAAAGCACGTTTTGCGAGGCGGCCATGGCCGATCTCACGACGCTTGGGCGTTCCGAAACGACCAGCCTCCCCTGTTGCGTATGGCGGCATATTATAGTGAAGCATGAAATGATCGCGATACTCTCCCTGGAGTGCGTCGATAATTTGCTCATCTCGCGCGGTGCCAAGCGTCGATACCACGAGCGCTTGTGTCTCGCCGCGAGTAAAAAGCGCCGATCCATGAGTCCTTGGCAGCACACCCGTTCGTATCGAAATTGGCCGAACAGTTCGCGTGTCCCGACCATCAATTCTCGGCTCACCCGCTAAGATCTGACCACGAACAATTTCCTTCTCGAGCTTTCCGAGCTGGTCGTAGACTGCGCCCTTTTCATTCGAATCGGAGTCTTCGTTACAGATTTCGGCGATCACCGAATCGAACACTTCATCAATTTTCTGTGAGCGTTCCTGTTTAATTTTGATTGAATAAGCTTCTCTTAAACCAGCTTCGCCAAGTTCCCTGACGCGCGCCTCAAGCGCATCGTCTTTTTCTGGCGCCTGCCAGTCCCACAGGGGTTTACCCGCCTCATCTGCTAAATCATTAATCAGATCAATCACTGCTTGCATTTGTTCGTGGCCAAAAACGACAGATCCGAGCATCACATCTTCAGGCAATTGCTTCGCCTCAGACTCAACCATCAAGACTGCTTGCTTGGTGCCCGCGACAACCAAGTCCAATTGAGTCTCTTTTAACTGAGAAGCTGTCGGGTTTAACACGTAACTTCCATCGATGTATCCAACTCTCGCGGCACCTATAGGGCCGTCAAATGGGATACCCGACAGTGATAGGGCGGCAGAGGCGCCGATTAGCGCCGGAATATCAGCATCGATCTCTGGATCGGAAGATAACACAGTCGCGATGACTTGCACTTCGTTGACAAAACCCTCGGGAAATAATGGTCGAATCGGACGATCGATGAGGCGACTCGTCAACGTTTCCTTTTCGGAAGGACGACCCTCACGTTTAAAAAACCCACCGGGTATCTTGCCCGCAGCATATGTTTTTTCCTGGTAATCAACAGTCAATGGGAAAAAATCTTGCCCGGGTTTCGGTTCCTTCTTGCCAACAACAGTGACTAACACAACGGTCTCATCAAGAGACACTAAAACAGCACCAGAAGACTGCCGCGCAATCTCACCGGTCTCAATACTTAGTTGGTGCTGGCCATACTGAATTGTCTTTTTTATCGCTTTCAAAATCATAACCTCAAAAAAATAGGCGCGGACACGCCGCGCCATTCACATTAAACTACAAGAAAAATCAGTACGGTGTTTTTGATGTTCGTACTGGATTTATTCACTACGTTTTTATTACTTTCTCAACCCGAGGCTCTCGATAACTTTACGGTATCGCTCGACGTCGTTACGCTTGACGTAATCAAGCATTTTGCGCCGACGGCTTACCATCTTAAGTAGACCTCGTCTCGAATGGTTGTCTTTCGCATTCACTTTGAAGTGTTCAGTCAAGTGGTTGATCCTTTGCGTAAGAAGCGCGATTTGCACCTCTGGGGACCCTGTATCTCCAGGAGCTTTTTGATACTCCCCTATTGTCTTGGCTCTATCTGCAGCAGTGATTGACATTAATTTATCGTTCCTAAGAATCGGAAAAGCGCGAATTATACAGTAAAAACTTAGTCTTTGTAACTGTTTAGACGCCTCTGGTTCGAGAGATATTCTTGAGACATTAAGCGTTTCGGTTTCAGTGAACCATCACCCAGAGCCCTCCCCAAGCCCAAGAAGATTTGATCGTGGGTGTAGATTCTCAATAATTCACCCATCTCCGGCAATTCCGCGATAAAAACAGTAATCCCGTGAATGAATTGGCGCTCAGCTTCCTCGTTCAGCGAGACTTTAGGGAAATCGATATATTGATCGACATTCCCTAAAACCCGATAACGATCCTGATCATTCATATCACTGAGTTCATCGAACATAACCGCTGATTCAACCGATACATCACCCATTGCGGTTCTTCTTAGCGCAACGAGATGCCCCTGATTACCAGATGCCTCACAAATATCTTCCGCAAGGACTCTAATGTACGTTCCTTTCGAACAAACAACGTCTAACTTCAGTCTATCTGGCCCTAAGATAGCAATATCAAGGTGAAATATTTCAATTGCGCGCGGTTCTCGGCTGATCTCCTCTCCAGCTCTCGCCAGTTGATATAACCGCTTACCATCGACTTTAACCGCGCTGTACATCGGAGGCACCTGCGTTAACAGTCCTGTAAATTGACGTGCCAATCGTTCCGTGTCGAATGTCGTCAGCGGTGAGATTGGCGCGCTAGCTAGTGTTCCTTCTAGATCCCCCGTAGAACTGCGCGCTCCCAATTGAACAATCGCCTCGTACGTTTTGGTCGCTTCACTAAAAAAACTCAGATACTTCGTTGACTCACCTAAGCATATTGGCAAAAGCCCAGTTGCGAGTGGATCCAGTGTTCCTGCATAACCACCCTTCGCGCGGCCCAGGAGCCCTCGGACCATTTGTAGCGCTCGATTTGACGAGACCCCCTCTGGCTTATCGAGTAGCAGCACGCCACACGGTTTCGTTTCCATCCAATAACCCAGCAACTATGATTTATTCAACGCCTCTGACAGAAGTCGAGTGATCCGGTCGCTTTCTTCGAAAGAACTGTCGTATTGAAAGACAATATTCGGCGCAACTCTCATATTGAGCGACTGAGCAATGTGACTCCTGACAAAGCCTTGAGCCTTATTGAGTACGTCCTCGATCTCCGATTGACCCTCATCCTCCCCCAATCGGGTGAAAAAGACCCTCGCGAATGAACCGTCTGGAGATACATCAACATCGGTGATCGTGATATTTCCAACTCTGGGATCACGTAATTTCTCCCGAACGAGCTCCGAGATTTCTCGTAACAAGAAATCTCTTAATCGCCCCGAACGTTGAGACTTTTTATTCAACTGAGGAAACCGCTTTAAAGAGTTCGAGCAACCTCAACCACCTCAAAGACCTCCAACTGATCGCCTTCTTTGATGTCGGAATAGTTCTTGAGCGATAAACCACACTCAAAACCAGATTTTACCTCTCGAACTTCATCCTTAAAACGCTTTAGGGTGTCGAGCTCACCCTCATGGATGACCACATTGTCACGCAAAAGACGAACTGATGAGCCACGCTTCACAAGTCCCTCTAGAACATAGCAACCGGCTACCGCACCCACCTTGGATATTCTAAAGACTTGTCTGATCTCAACGAGCCCGAGTGCTTCTTCCTTTCGATCAGGAGACAATAATCCACTCAACGCTGCCTTCACCTCATCAACGGCATCATAGATCACGTTGTAATAGCGAACATCAACACCCTGACTTTGGATGAGCTTTCTCGCAGTGGCATCGGCTCGTGTGTTAAATCCAATAATCACAGCGTTAGAAGCGAGCGCGAGGTTGATGTCTGACTCGTTGATACCGCCTACTCCCGAGTGGACAATATTGACCTGAACCTCCTCAGTCGAGAGACGTGTTAACGAGTGTCCAAGTGCTTCACTGGATCCCTGAACATCAGCTTTTACAACAAGATTTAATGATTTAACATCACCAGATTTTAACTGGCCAAACATGTCTTCCAGCTTGGCAGCTTGCTGCTTCGCTAGCTTCACCTCTCTAAATTTTCCTTGACGGAAGAGCGCGATCTCTCGAGCTTTCTTTTCATCTTGGAGCACAATCACTTCTTCACCGGCAGCTGGCACGTCAGACAAACCTTGGATTTCGACCGGAATCGATGGACCCGCAGATTGTATCGGGCCTCCGTTCTCATCCAACATGGCTCTCACGCGACCAAAGACAGCACCGGCTAGCAGCACATCACCGCGTTTTAGCGTACCTGATTGAACAAGTATGGTTGCAACTGGCCCTCGCCCCTTATCCAATCGAGATTCAACCACAACACCTTTGGCGGTGGTTTCAACCGGAGCTTTAAGATCTAGCATTTCTGCTTGAAGCAGGATCGAGTCCAGCAGTGAATCAATACCTTCTCCCGTTTTAGCAGACACGTGAACGAACATGGTGTCTCCTCCCCAATCCTCGGGAACCACTTCATGTTGCGACAATTCCTGTTTCACTCGCTCTGGGTTTGATTCATTCTTATCGATCTTATTGACGGCAACGATCACAGGAGTCTCTCCCGCTTTCGCATGATGAACTGCCTCAATAGTCTGCGGCATGACACCGTCATCAGCAGCGACGACCAAAACAACGATGTCCGTTGCCTTCGCCCCTCGCGCCCTCATCGCAGTAAATGCCTCATGACCCGGTGTATCCAAAAACGTCACCATGCCTTTTTTCGTGTTGACGTGATAGGCACCAATATGTTGCGTAATTCCGCCCGCTTCTCCACTCGCCACTCGCGTTGTTCTGATGTAATCAAGAAGCGATGTTTTTCCATGATCAACGTGCCCCATCACCGTGACAACTGGCGCACGAGTTTCCAGCGAGACGTTCTCACCAACTGCCTCAACCAAAAATGACTCTGGGTCTTCAGTTTTGGCAAGCTTGCCCTTGTGCCCCATCTCATCAATCACAATCATCGCGGTATCTTGGTCAATGACCTGGTTAATAGTCACCATTTGCCCGAGGTTCATGAAGACCTTAATCACCTCGGCGGCCTTGACAGACATTTTGTGCGCCAATTCACTCACAGAGATCGTTTCGGGTACTAACACCTCTCTAACGATGACCTCCGCTGGCGCCGACTCCACCTTTTCGTGTTGATTCGCTTGCGGTTTTCTACCTCTGGACTTACCACCACTTCGCCATCCATCCCGACCGCCTGTGGCGCTAAAATCTCCTCTTGTTTTGATAGCACGTTTCTTGTGCTCCTCCTCAAAACGCTCCTGCTTCGCTTTCTTCTTATTGGCCTTCTTGGCTTCATCCTTTGAGATGGGGCTGTGGAGCGTCCCATCCGCCGAGGCTTTAGAAACACTTTCAGCTGCTTTCTTTTGAGCTTCCAGCTCCTCGCGTTCCTTTGCTTCTTTTTTCTCTTGACGACGCTTCTTATCTTCCTCTTTTTTAGCAAGCTCAGCCGTTTGTATCGCAATCAATTCAGCCTGTCGCTTTGCCTCATCCGCGCGCTTCTGTTGTTCGGCAATATCACGTGAGTCGTTGTCGGAGCCTGCTGACGTCGAACTTATTTTCTCGGACTCTGAAGGAGCAGCAGAAACACTATCCTCTGCCGGCTTTTTAACAAGAACGCGTTTTTTTCTGACTTCAACCTGAATCGTTCTGGCCTTACCCGTGCCGTCTGATTTTTTTATCTCTGAGGTCTGCCGTCGGGTCAGCGTGATTTTTGTACGAGGCTTATCACCGCCGCTTGACTGCTTCAAGTAGTCGAGCAACTTTCTTTTATCCGCTTCTGTCAACGCGGTTTCGGGCTTTAACGCTTTTGTGACACCAGCAGCGGATAATTGCTCAATCAGCTTGTCAACCCCAAGCTTCAAATCAGTTGCAAATTCTTCAACAGTAACCTTAGCCATTAACTTCTACCTTCGTTTATCTTTTATTACGCCTCTTCAAACCAAGGCGCCCTCGCGGCCATGATTAGGGATCCAGCAGCCTCTTCGTCAACCTCTAAAAATTGCACCACCTCATCGGTCGCAAGCTCTGCCAAGTCCTCCTGAGACATCACCTGGTTATCGATAAGTTTTCGCGCAAACTCTTCTGTCATGCCGTCAACGTTCATCAGGTCACCAGTTGCTTTATTTGCTTGCTCTTCCGTTGCAATTTCCTTCACAAGAAGTGCGTTCCTGGCTCGAGCTCTGAGCTCCTCAACCATTTCTGCTTCAAAACCCTCAATTTCAAGTAATTCAGATTCTGGAACATAAGCGACCTCCTCGAGTGTCGAGAACCCCTCAAGTACGAGTATCTCCGCTAAATCCTCATCAACATCTAGATGCTCAACAAATTGTTGACGTACTGTCACTGTCTCCTCTTCAACTTTTTGTTGTGACTGCTCTTCAGTCAGAATGTTAAGCGTCCAACCAGTCAACTCGGAAGCCAGGCGAACATTCTGTCCACCTCGACCGATTGCCTGAGCTAGGTTGTCTTCTTCGACCACGATATCCATCGCATGTCTTTCCTCGTCGACGGTAATGCGGCTCACTTCAGCTGGAGACAATGCATTCACAATAAATTGCGCTGGATCATCAGACCATAAGACGATGTCAATGCGCTCACCCGATAATTCGTTCGTAACCGCCTGAACCCTCGAACCACGCATCCCAACACACGTTCCTACAGGATCAATCCGGCGATCATTCGATTTGACCGCAATTTTCGCCCGTGAACCAGGGTCACGCGCAGCCCCAACAATCTCAAGCAAACCCTCCTCAATCTCAGGCACTTCCATCTCGAACAGGCTCGACACAAACTCAGGAACAGTCCTCGATAGAATCAGTTGATGCCCCCTCGCCTCCCTATCAACGCGATGTAAAAATGCCCTCACTCGGTCACCGACACGCACATTCTCTCTTGGGATCAAATGCTCCCTTGGGATAAGTGCCTCAACACGGCCTGACTCAACCACTGCATTACCACGTTCAATTCGTTTTACCGTTCCGGAGAAAATCGTTTCATCACGAGCCAGAAAGTCGTTGAGTATTTGCTCCCTCTCCGCATCTCTGATTTTCTGCATGATCACTTGCTTCGCGGCTTGCGCGCCAATTCGACCAAACTCGATTGGCTCGAGAGGCTCTTCGATAAAGTCCCCGATTTTCAAAGATTCATCTTGATAATGAGCATCAACTAACAAGATCTGATAGTCCTCAGATTCAAGTTCCTCAGTTTCAACGATCTCCCATCTACGAAAACTCTCATAATCTCCCGTCTCTCGATCGATAGAAACACGGACGTCAAGATCGCCTTTATGCTTTCTTTTCGTTGCAGAAGCCAATGCCATCTCCAACGCACCAAATACAATCTCTTTCGATACGTTCTTCTCACGCGCTAGCGCATCTACTAATAACAACATCTCTCGACGCATGGTGTATACCCTATATCCAAATTTTTAAAAAAACTAAACAACTGGAATCAAATTTGCTTTCTTAATCTCGCTGTGATCGAAGACGATGGATCGCCCATCGTCGGAGGCCAGTTCTATCTTGTCATTCTCGACTGCAACCAAGTGCCCTTTAAAATTTCGTTGCCCATTCAATGAGTATTTCGATTGAATCTGAACCAGATCACCGCAAAACTTTTCAAAATCCGATATCTTTTTAAGTGGCCTATCTAGCCCAGGGGATGAAACCTCCAAACGATCATACTCAATTCCTTCAACTTCAAAAACTCGCGTCAACTGGTTACTGACTAGGGTGCAGTCATCCAAACCGATTCCTGCCTCCTTGTCGATCAGCACCCTCATCAAGCCAGACCGTCCGATCAGTTCAACATCAACCAATTCGTACCCAAGTCCGGACAATGTTTTTTCTAAAATATGTTCGACGTTCATAGTGTCCAGAAACAAAAAATGGGCCCAAGGCCCACCGTATGTTGCGAATTTTTCGGCATTATAACAATTTACTTATTGTTTTCCAATTGATTAATCCGCGTTTTCCCCTCATTTCAAATAAAAAGCCCCCCGCTGGTTCAGCGGAGGGCTCTATGGGGAGCCTGGCAGTGTCCTACTTTCGCACGGTATACCTCGCACTATCATCGGCGCTGAGGCGTTTCACGGTCCTGTTCGGAATGGGAAGGAGTGGGACCACCTCGCTATTGCTACCAGGCAAAGCTTAAATCGTTTGCCTTTAACACATGGAAGAAGTATTGGATTATCAGATTGCCACCTGATTAAGTTTTCTTTCGCACAAGCAACCTAACACCCTGTGAATACACAAGGCTATAGGATCAAGCCGCACGGGCAATTAGTATCGGTTAGCTCAACGCATTACTACGCTTGCACACCCGACCTATCAACGTTGTAGTCTGCAACGACCCTTTAGGGAGGTTAAACCTCCGGGAAGTCTCATCTTGAGGCGAGTTTCGCGCTTAGATGCTTTCAGCGCTTATCTCTTCCGTAGTTAGCTACCCGGCAATGCGACTGGCGTCACAACCGGTACACCAGAGCTACGTCCACTCCGGTCCTCTCGTACTAGGAGCAGGCCCTCTCAAACTTCCAGCGCCCACGGTAGATAGGGACCAAACTGTCTCACGACGTTCTAAACCCAGCTCGCGTACCACTTTAAATGGCGAACAGCCATACCCTTGGGACCGGCTACAGCCCCAGGATGTGATGAGCCGACATCGAGGTGCCAAACCTCCCCGTCGATATGAACTCTTGGGGGAGATCAGCCTGTTATCCCCGGCGTACCTTTTATCCGTTGAGCGATGGCCCTTCCATTCAGAACCACCGGATCACTTTGTCCTGCTTTCGCACCTGCTCGACCCGTCAGTCTCGCAGTCAAGCTCGCTTATGCCAATGCACTATCAGTACGATGTCCGACCGTACCTAGCGAACCTTCGAACTCCTCCGTTACTCTTTAGGAGGAGACCGCCCCAGTCAAACTGCCTACCATGCACGGTCCCCGATCCCGATAAGGGACCTGGGTTAGAACCGCAATACAATCAGGCTGGTATTTCAACGTCGGCTCCAAGCAAACTAGCGCCTGCTCTTCATAGCCTCCCAGCTATCCTACACAAATTCCATCACAGTCCAATGCAAAGCTACAGTAAAGGTGCACGGGGTCTTTCCGTCTAGCCGCGGGTAGATTGCATCATCACAACCATGTCAACTTCGCTGAGTCTCAGGAGGAGACAGTGTGGCCATCGTTACGCCATTCGTGCAGGTCGGAACTTACCCGACAAGGAATTTCGCTACCTTAGGACCGTTATAGTTACGGCCGCCGTTTACCGGGGCTTCGATCAAGAGCTTGCACCCCATCACTTAACCTTCCGGCACCGGGCAGGCGTCACACCGTATACGTCCACTCTTCGTGTTAGCACAGTGCTATGTTTTTAATAAACAGTCGCAGCCACCGATTCTCTGCAACCCTCTCGAGCTCCGGGAGCAAGTCCCTTCACCCTAACAGGGCACACCTTCTTCCGAAGTTACGGTGTCAATTTGCCGAGTTCCTTCTCCTGAGTTCTCTCAAGCGCCTTAGAATTCTCATCCCGCCCACGTGTGTCCGTTTACGGTACGGTCCCATGTAACTGAAGCTTAGAGGCTTTTCTTGGAAGCAGGGTATCAGCAGCTTCGCGAAGACAAGCTTCGCTGGTCCCGTGCCTCAGCGTTGACCTCCCGGATTTGCCTAAGAGATCCGCCTACACACTTCACCGGGACATCCAACACCCGGTCTGCCTAACCTTCTCCGTCACCCCATCGCATTACATGGCGGTTCTGGAATATTAACCAGATTCCCATCAGTTACGGCTTTCGCCCTCACCTTAGGGGCCGACTCACCCTGCGCCGATGAACGTTGCGCAGGAAACCTTGGGCTTTCGGCGAGGGGGCTTTTCACCCCCTTTATCGCTACTCATGTCAGCATTCGCACTTCCGATACCTCCAGCAGACCTTACGATCCACCTTCACAGGCGTACGGAACGCTCTCCTACCACTCGAACATCAAAGATGTTCGAATCCGCAGCTTCGGTTTATGACTTGAGCCCCGGTACATCTTCCGCGCAAGACGACTCGACCAGTGAGCTATTACGCTTTCTTTAAAGGGTGGCTGCTTCTAAGCCAACCTCCTGGCTGTCTGGGCCTTCTCACTTCGTTGACCACTTAGTCATAATTCGGGACCTTAGCTGGCGGTCTGGGTTGTTTCCCTCTTGTGTCCGGACGTTAGCACCCGGTGCACTGTCTCCCGTGAATGCACTCTTCGGTATTCGGAGTTTGCCTTGGTTTGGTAGATCTATAACGACCCCCTAGCCAAAACAGTGCTCTACCCCGAAGGTGTAACACGAGGCACTACCTAAATAGTTTTCGGAGAGAACCAGCTATTTGCGGATTTGTTTAGCCTTTCACCCCTACCCACAGCTCATCCACTAACTTTTCAACGTTAGTTGGTTCGGTCCTCCACGAGGTGTTACCCTCGCTTCAACCTGGCCATGGGTAGATCATCCGCTTTCGGGTCTACACCCACCG